>NZ_BAWJ01000012.1 GCF_000586475.1 Psychrobacter sp. JCM 18903
ACGCAACTTGGGTGTTGAACTTTGGCAACAGCGATTGTTCTTTAATGAGCGACAAATGATTTTGCAAAAGCTGGTTGATGAGCTAAAAGAGACCTGCGGGATCGGTGTGCCTTATCAGATGAACATGATCTATACCAACCGTGCAAATACGACATTGCCGATACAGATTTATTTGCCAGTGGGCGCAAAATCACCAATGTGGTGTACTGCGACTGGCAAGCTGTATTTAAGCCAGTTGCCGCGCACAAGCCGCGAAAAAATACTACAAAACCTGTCATTGGATAAGTTTACCAAAATACGATCACCGATATCGATGCGCTAAACGCTGAGCTTGATCGTATCGCTGAAACAGGTATCGGTATCGATAATGAAGAGTTTATCTCTGAGATGGTGGCAATCGCCGTACCGATACGGGATAGAAAGTCGCGCTACCTTGCTTCGCTATATCTGCATGCACCGACCATACGAGTGTCTTTAGATGATCTCTTAACCCATGTCCCACGACTGCAAAAAGCAGCGAAAGATATTCAGTCTCTCGTCTATGACCTACCCAGCTAGATGATGCAATATAATTAAAAAAAGGTCTGCATTAAGATAATAATGCAGACCTTTTTTTAGTTATGCTTTTTTTAATATCTTAAGTCAATACTGAGCTGTCATGTCGCGCCATAATGCTCGAAAAATCTCTATCGCCGTTCTCGATTGCATGCGCTTCATATAGCTCTGTCGCTTTAGCGCCCATCGGTGTCTCTACCTGAGTATCTTCAGCGGTCTGCATGGCAAGGTTAAGATCCTTTTGCATGAGCTTACTCATAAATCCGCCTTGATAGCCATTACTAGAAGGGACATTTTCCATCACTTGCGGATAAGGGTTGTATACCTCTAACGTCCAGTTACGACCTGAGCTTTGCAGCATAATATCTGATAGCACTTTAGGGTCCAGACCGTTTTTGACGCCCAGATTAATTGCTTCTGCCGTTCCTGCCATGAGAATGCCTAACAGCATGTTATTACAGATTTTTGCGACTTGTCCGGCACCATGCTCGCCTGCATGAAAGATATTTTTGCCCATTACAGCCAGTATCGGCTCAGCTTTGACAAAGGCATCAGTGCTGCCACCGACGATAAAGGTTAACGTACCAGCGATAGCACCACCCGTACCACCAGAGACTGGGGCATCTAAGAAGTCTATGCCAAGCTTACTTGCCGCCTCTGCGACCTTCCTTGCATCAGCTGCTGCTATGGTACTGCTATCAATCACCAAAGTACCTTTTGGTAAGTCCGAAAGTAGACCGTCAGAGCCACCTTCTCCTAGATAGACAGAATGCACATGCTTGCCAGCAGGCAACATACTGATAATCACTTGGGCGTTTTGGACAGCATCTTTAGGGCTATCAGCTACATTGGCGCCCGCTTTTTGCAAACGCGCCGTTGCCTCTGCAGATAAATCATAAACCGATAGCGTATAACCTGCCTTTAACAAGTTTTCTGCCATTGGACCGCCCATGTTACCTAGCCCAATAAAGGCAATATTTGGCTTAGTAGTATCGTTATCGGTGGCATTTATATCCTTTGTATTCATCTCATCATTCCTTGATGGTTAGTATTAATCATGCGCGCAGGCGTTGCTACACATATAGCTGTAAACTATTTAATTGAGCGTAATTTTAATTTGATGTCTATATTGAATTGATAAATTCAATTTTTAACGCACAGACTGACTGCCTAAAGCCTCATCACCCAACCAATCGCCTAACGGATGCTCATCTTTAGCATAAGGATTCACAAAGTGCTGCTGTATGTACGCCTGCCCTTCGCTACTCAAGCAGTCTGCTAGTGAGCGTGACCACTGTGGATTACGATCTTTATCAATCAGTAGCGCACGTACGCCTTCTTTAAAGTCAGGATTGGCGGCACAATGTACAGCGACATTGGCTTCTAAATACAGAACTTGCTCTAGCGATAAGTCAGTGACTTTATAATAAAGCGCATAAGTTAAAGCAGTAGTAACTGGACAGCCATGTCGATAAGTTGCTACAGCCTCTGTGACCAGCTGTCGGCAGCAAAATCTGCATCAAGTTGTGCAAGCGCCTCATCGCTTTGTAATAGCGCATCAATATCACCCAAACCGCCACTGTTCATCAGCTGCTGGATAGCACGCCAATGCTGCGCCAACTTACTAGCAGGTATCTCAGCAACAGGCTGCGCCGCTAATGCTCGGCTCACGATACTATGGGCGCTGTTATTATTTTCTTTATAGCTTTCTTTATTGTCTGCATTAGCTGCCGGTTGCCAGTCACTTTGCTTCAGACGTTGCATGATGGCATCATAATCAGAGCTGGCAACTGCATATTCTGCTAAGTTGGCTAATAATGCATCACTGCCATTACACATCGCACCCGTTAATCCTAAGAATAAACCAGTTTTGGCCGGCATACGCTGCAAGAACCAACTGCCGGAAGCATCGGGGAATAAGCCAATGGTAATTTCAGGCATGGCAAAACGGGTACGCTCAGTGACTAGACGATGGCTACAGCCTGCCATCAAACCCATACCGCCGCCCATAATGATGCCGTCACCCCATAAGATTAATGGCTTAGGGTAAAAATGCATTTGGCGATAAAGACTATATTCATGACCAAAAAAATCTGTCGCATAAGGATTTGGCATAGGCGCTGTTGCTGACATACTGTCATATAACCTACGAATATCACCGCCTGCACAAAACGCTTTGTCGCCTGCGCCTTTTAATAGCAATGCCACCACTTGCTCATCACCTTCCCACTGCTCTAGTTGTTGCGATAACAACTGACACATCTCAACGCTCAAGGCATTAAGAGACTTTGGCATATTTAACGTCATTATCCCAATAAGGTGACCACAATCTGTCGGTTCAGTGCGGAATAATACCGATGCGTCTGCTGTGCTTTTTTCTACTGCGCCTTCTATAGCTGTTGTCATAAAAGTGACCTACAAAATGAAAAAGTGAAATAATATTTACGCTAAGGTTATTTATTTTGCCAAACGGGCTTACGCTTCTCTAAAAATGCTTGTACACCTTCGCGCTGATCTTCAGTATCGAACAATTTAACAAAGGCTTCACGCTCATGGATAAGGTTTTGCGCAGGTGGCGTCTCTCTTGCCGCTTGAATAAGCGTTTTAGAGTAACTGACCGCAACCGGTGATTGTTTAGCAACTTTTTGCGCTAGTGCTTGTGCTGCTAATAAACCGTCACCTTTTGCAGTGACTTCTTCGACTAAGCCAATGCGTAGTGCAGTCTGGGAATCGACGCGCTCGCCGCACAATATCATGCGCTTTGCCCAACCTCGCCTACCAAAGCCGTTAGATTTTGCGTACCACCGGCACACGGCAACAATCCCACACCCGTCTCGGGTAATGCCATCTGCGCATGTGCTTCTGCGATACGGATATCACAAGCAAGTGCGCACTCAAGACCACCGCCCATCGCATAGCCATTGATAACCGCGATGCTCACGCCGCGATAGGCTGACAACGCTTCAAATGCTTCACCAAAGCTATCGCCATACTAATCGCACGACCTTTATCGCCATCTGCAAAATTATTTAAATCGGCGCCTGCTGAAAAGAACTTCTCGCCATCACCATGAACGATTAACGCATACACCTCATCATTGGTATTGAGATCAGAGACCAATTGCTTAAGCGCATTGAGACTGTCCATCGTCCACGTATGAGCAGGTGGGTTATTTAAGGTTAGCGTTGCAGTATGACCATCAATCGATAGTTTTAAGTTGGTATAATCCGTCATGATCAAACATCCTTATCATAAAATCATTTTATTCATATAAATAGGTTAGCGCAGTTGGCTCAATGCATCGTCTTGTAAGAGCTGACGCGAGACAATCACGCGCATAATCTCATTGGTGCCTTCCAAAATCTGATGTACGCGCAAATCTCGCACATGACGCTCAAGCGGATACTCATTGAGATAGCCATAGCCACCATGTAATTGTAGAGCTTCGTTGGCGACATCAAAACAAAGATCAGTCGATAAACGCTTTGCCATTGCGCAATAAGTAGAGGCCTGCGCATCGTTATTATCGACTTTATTCGCCGCTAAATAGAGCATTTGCCGTGCGGTAATGGTTTGAGTCAACATATCAGCAAGCTTAAACTGTACTGACTGTAAGCTGGCAATCGGGCTACCAAACTGACTACGCTCTTGCACGTAATTGGTCGCTGTCTCAAGCGCCGCTTGCGCTGTCCCTACTGCACAGATACCAATATTAATCCGGCCACCATCAAGCCCCTTCATCGCGATACGAAAGCCTTGACCTTCCTCGCCAATGAGATTCTCTACTGGAACTTTGACATCTTTAAAGCTAATCGTCCGTGTTGGCTGTGCTTTCCAGCCCATTTTATGCTCGTTTTTGCCGTATTCAATACCAGCACTATCGGCATCGACAACGAATGCTGAAATCCCCTTTGGGCCTGCAGCACCCGTACGCGCCATCACCACCAATACATCAGTTGAACCTGCGCCTGAAATAAAGGTTTTTTCGCCGGTCAGTATATAATACTCACCTTGCTTATCGGCTTTGGTACGCAGTGATGCGGCATCAGAACCGGCATTAGGTTCCGTTAGACAATAGCTGCCCAGCCATTCACCACTAACCATATTTGGCAAATATTTTTTGCACAGCGCATCGCTACCAAATTCGCCAATCATCCAGCCTGCCATATTATGAATACTCATATAAGCCGCCACAGAGGTATCACCCCATGCTAGCTCTTCAAAAACCATGGCAGAATCTAAACGCGGTAGGCCTAAGCATCATATTCTGGATTAGTATATAACCCTAAAAACCCAAGCTCGCCTGATTTTTTAATCACATCGACTGGGAAGTGCGAGGTGCGATCCCATTCAGCGGCATTAGGCTTTAGCTCTTTTTGGGCAAACTGTCTGGCAGTTTGGCGAAAGGCAATTTGGTCATCGGTCAATGAAAAATCCATGGGGTCATCCTTGTGCTGAATAGGGTGTATTAAAGCGTCAATGCAAATATAGGTGATTCGGCGTTAAATTGAAATAGTCGTATTGACGCCGCGACTTGCTTCATCATCAAACCAGCGCGCCGTAACCGTCTTGGTTTGGGTATAAAATTGCACCGCCTGCTTACCATAAGGACCCAAATCACCAAGCTTACTAGCGCGTGAGCCTGAAAACGAGAACATTGGTAGTGGCACAGGAATCGGCAAGTTAATACCAATTTGACCGACTTGGATATCTTGTTGGAATTTATGCGCCGCAGCCCCTGATTGAGTAAAGATAGCCGTACCATTACCATGCGGATTGGCATTGAGTAGCTCAATCGCTTCATCTAAGCTGTTGGCACGCATGATACACAGGACTGGTCCAAAGATTTCTTCTTTATAGATTTGCATATCCGCAGTAACATTATCAAAGATAGTCGGTCCTACGAAGTTACCCTTTTCATAACCTTCGACCATAATGCCACGACCATCAAGTATCAAGCTCGCCCCTTCTTCTACCCCTGTGCCAATCAAATGCTCAACACGCGCTTTTGCGGCAGGAGAAATCAGCGGACCTAAATCTTTATCATGCTTACCAGCTGAGACGATTAAACCCTCAGCTTTGGCTTTGATATCATCAATCCACTCACCGGCAGCACCGACAAGGACAACGACAGACAGCGCCATACAACGTTGACCAGCAGCACCAAAGGCAGCACCTGCTAGCTGATTAAGCGTCTGCTCTTTATTAGCATCCGGCAAGATAACGCCATGGTTTTTCGCGCCCATCATACACTGTGCGCGTTTGCCTGATTGACTGGCACGCTCATAAACGTGTTTTCCGACGTTGGTCGAACCCACAAAAGAAACTGCTTTGATATCAGGATGATCACAAATAGCATCGACAGTAGCTTTGCCGCCATGTACGACATTTAGCACGCCTTCAGGTACGCCCGCTTCAACAGCAAGCTCTACCAGACGCATCGTGACCATTGGGTCTTGTTCAGATGGTTTTAGGATAAAAGTGTTGCCCGTGGCAATCGCCATTGGGAACATCCACAGAGGAATCATCGCTGGGAAGTTAAATGGCGTGATACCCGCACAGACGCCTAATGCTGCCAAATACTATAAGTATCCACGCCTGATGCAACGTTTTCAACAAAGTCGCCTATTTGCAAATTGGCAATACCAGCAGCATGCTCAACCACTTCTAAACCACGGAACACATCGCCACGCGCATCAGCAATGGTTTTGCCTGCTCTGCCGTCAGTATTTCTGCCAGCTCATCCATGTGGTCGCGTATCAATGCTTGATACTTTAAAAAGATACGGGCACGTGTGGTAATGGGCGTTTTGCGCCACGTTTGAAACGCTGCTTGAGCAGCAGCGACCGCTTGATTTATTTCATCGTCAGTAGTTTGCGGAACTTTAGCGATGACTTCTTGCGTGGCAGGATCGGTGATATCAATCCATTCACTGGTATTAGAATCAACAAATTGACCATTGATGAGCTGCTTGACGTGGTGCATAAGATATCCTTATCTTGTTTGCGAGACTACCCTTTAGCGGTGTCTTAATATTTAAAAAGAGAAAAAAAATGATGAGCTTTTATCGATCAAACATAATTTATAAAATGATTTATTTCGTATCGTTATTGACTATACCAATAAACCATTTTTAGGGTCAAGCGCTTTGTCAAAATTTTATCTGAGTTTATGTTAACGAAAAAAACTTTATATAAGGTATATTTTCAGTTTGAGCGAAAGCGACTAAGTAGTGATAAAAATGAGGAGACGCCTTAAATTAAAAACAAAAAAGCCCATGATTGTGCATGAGCTTTTTTTCAATATTAACGTTAGATGGCTTTTTTCAATTAATACGCCATCGTATTAGTAGTCTTTCATAGACTGCTTAATCGCCTCAATCGCTGTTGGATTATCAAGCGTTGACATATCTCCTGTTTCGTTGCCTTCTGCTAAAGCACGAATGGCTCGACGTAAGATTTTGCCAGAGCGCGTTTTTGGTAGCGCTTGCGGAAAATAAATTGCCGCTGGCCTTGCGATACCGCCAAGGGATTTGACCACAGCACCGATGACCTGCTGCTCAATACGGAAACGATTTTCGGTGGTCGTGACTTGTTCATGATCTCTCAGCACACAAAAGGCTATCGGCAACTCTCCTTTCAATTCATCATGAATACCCACAACCGCACACTCTGCCATCTCTGGATGCGTGCTAATCGCCTCTTCAATTTCTTGCGTGCCAATACGATGACCGGCGACGTTAATCACATCGTCAGTGCGCCCTAAGATATAAAAATAACCCTCCTCATCAGTCACGGCATAGTCTGAGGTTGAATATTGCTTGCCATCAAACAGACCAAAATAACTGCTAATAAAGCGTTCATCATTTCGCCATACCGTGGTCAGACAACCGGGCGGCAATGGTGCACGAATCGCGAGCAGTCCTTTTTCGCCAGCTTTACAAGGTTCGCCTGTTTCTTCATTAATAACATGCGCATCATAACCATACATGGGATAACCGGGTGAGCCTTGCTTGTGCGGCTTGTGATTGAATTTGGGCGTGTTACTTAGAATGGGCCAGCCAGATTCTGTTTGCCAATAATGATCTAAAATTGGCACACCTAAATGCTTAGTCAGCCAATTGGCTGTCGATTCATCCAGTGGTTCACCTGCCAAAAAGAAGGATTTTACGCTGGAGACATCATAGCGTGTCATCCATGTCTCATCTTGTTTTTTCAGCATACGGACACCCGTCGGTGCCGTGAATAAAATATTGACCTTGTTTGCTTCGACAATTCGCCACCAAATACCGGGGTTTGGGCGATGCGGCAGACCTTCATACATCACACTCGTCATGCCAGCCAGCAATGGTGCGTAAATGGTGTAAGAATGCCCGACCGCCCAGCCGATATCTGATATCGCCCAAAATGTCTCACCCGCCTTGCCATCGTAGATATAATCCATCGACGTCGTTAGCGCAACCGCGTGACCACCGGTATCACGTTGCACGCCTTTTGGCGTACCCGTAGTGCCTGAGGTATAAAGTAAATATGATGGCGTATTTGACTCAAGCCAAACTGGCTCGACAATCGCATTGGCTTCACAGCTGATACGGCGCTGGGTTGCATAATCAACATCAATATTTTTTGGCTCAAATAGTAAAATGCCACGATTGATGACCAATACATGTTCGGGCTTAACCGTTGCTTGCTCGACCCCTTGATTGACAAGATTTTTATAATTAATAACTTTACCACCGCGCAAACCTGCATCTACTGTGATGACCATTTTTGCTTCGGCATCATCCATACGAATGGCTAAGTTATGCGCCGCAAATCCACCAAATACCACAGAATGTACGGCACCGATACGAGCGCAAGCCAACATGGCATAAGCGGCTTCTAGAATCATCGGCATGTAAATGACAACGCGATCGCCCTTGCCAATACCATGACGCTGTAGCACATCGGCAAAATAATTGACTTCTTTATATAGGTCATTATAGGTCAGCCGACGCTTGGTATAGTCCGTATAAAGCTCAACGTTATTATCCAAATCTCTAAACGCATCGACGACTTTAGGAAAGGTTTCTATTAACTCTTGGTTAATCTCAGAGGATAACCAGATAAAAGCATCCTGTTCTGCGCGCTCTGCAAGATGGCGATCCACACAGTTATAGCAAAGATTGGTCTCGCCACCGACATACCACTGCGCAAATGGCAGATTGCTGTCATCAAGAATTTGTTCAGGCTCTTTATGCCAATAGATACGCTTTGCTTGCTCTGCCCAGAACTCTTCTTTATTTTCAATAGAAGAGTGATAAATTTCAGCAAAAGTTTGAGTGGTATTAGATAACGCTTGAGAAGTCTGAGCTTGCTCTGACGATTGGTTGGTCACTGAAGTGGCGGTTTGCTCGCTCATAATAGCTGTCCTTAGCATAAATGATGGGTAATACGATGTAATATTGTCTAATAATGTCATAGTAAAGATTGGCTATCCCTGCCAGCTATCTCTAATAGAACAAAAAACCGATACACTACGTATCGATTTAGTAGGTATCGGTTTAAAATGTAGCAGAGCTAACAATAAAGGTCAACTACTAAGCCAGTTATCTGCTCAATAGTTAAGCCACTTTAAGCCTATACCTCAGTTTGATCAGCATACATCTCACGCATCACTTTTTTGTCATGTTTACCAACAGAAGTCTTTGGTAGCTCATTGACGAACTTAAATTGACTTGGCACACCATATTTCGGAATAATACCCCGCTCTACGGCTTTCTCGGCGATGGCTTTGATATCATCAACGCTCGTGTCTTGAGCATTAGGTTTTAACACAATCAAGGCCAATGGACGCTCACCCCATTGCTTATCACGTACCCCAATCACAGATACGTCAGCGACCGCTGGATGTAACGACAAAATCGTCTCAATCTCTAATGACGATATCCACTCGCCGCCTGACTTAATGACGTCTTTTAAGCGATCAGTAATTCTAATATAACCATCAGGACGTATATAAGCAATGTCTTGGGTGTGCATATAGCCGTTTTCCCACAGCTCTTTGCCTGCATCGTCATTTTTTAGATAGCTTTGCGTTAACCAAGGTGCACGTAATACCAACTCACCAGTATTGTCTTGACCGGTACCAACCGACTCATTATTGGTACTCCATATTTGAGCATCCACCATCAGTACGGGCTTACCAGTCATACAACGGCGAGCGATATCTTCATCTTCACTCATTTCAGGCTCGTCGAGACTAAATTCTGTCAAGCTAATAAGGGGCGCTGTCTCTGACATACCATAACCAGTATATACTTCGATGCCTTGTGCCATGGCTGTTTTTGCCAAGCCTTCAGTCAATCTTGAACCACCGATGATCATTTTTAAGCCATTGAAACTGGCATCGCGATCTTGTGCTTCTTTGAGCACCATTTGCAAAATCGTTGGGACACAATGGGTAATACTGACTTTTTCATTAATAATCAAATCCATTAACACATCTGGTGCATAGCGTCCCGGATACACTTGCTTCAGACCAGCCATGGTCGCGGTAAATGGAAAGCCCCACGCATGAACGTGGAACATCGGCGTCATCGGCATATAGACATCACCGTAACTGACGCCTTGCTTGTCGGGCAGCATACCTAATGTCGCCGCTTCGGTGAGGGTATGCAATACTAACTGGCGGTGGCTAAAGAACACGCCTTTTGGATCGCCCGTCGTGCCTGAGGTATAAAACGTTGTGGCAATGGTGTTTTCATCAAAATCTGGGAAGTCAAACTCACTATCGGCAGCTTGTAATAATTCTTCATACTCACCTACTACGCGGTTTTGGTTACCACCGAAGACTCCTTCAGATGTCACGCCATCATCATCTAGCCAAATAATGTGCTCAATACTAGAGTTTTCAAACTGATAGCTTTTGACCAATGGCGCAAACTCAGAATTAAGCAGCAGCACTTTTGGCTTAGCATGATTGATGGTATAAAGAATTTTTTCTGGCGATAGGCGGATATTAACGGTTTGTAAAATATACTCTGACATCGGTACAGCGAAATACGACTCCAGATAACGATGGCTGTCCCAATCCATCACCGCCACTATATCACCTGCATCTAGATTTAAACCTGCTAAGACATTGGCCAAGCGATTGATACGATTGAATAAATCTTTATAGGTAAGGCGTTTTTTATCAGCATAAACGATTTCTTGCTCTAGCGACACCGTTTTGGCACGGTTCAATAGTTGCTTAACTAATAAGGGATAATCGTAAGCAGAAGGGGCGCTGTGGTAAATATTTGACATAGATATGACGTCCTTGTTGGTCATGCGGATAAGTTATTATGCGGGTGAATCATGAATAATTGATGGCACGCAGTTCTAGTTATTTTAGCTTTTACTTATAAAAAATTGGCTGTTTAAAAATTGATAGTGGCTAACAGTATTAATAGAATTATTAGGGTGTATTGAACAGGCTATATCGATAGTAAGAAAAAATAGATGCTATGTAAAGCAACCTTACGTAAACATCCTAAGAGGCAATAGCTTAATGAAAATTGCTCAAAAATAGCCATCAAGCCGCGCGTGATTTTGTTTTTATCATGCCAAAACTGGCAACCAGTAATGCCAAAATCTGTACGAATAAGAGCAGCCATACTGTGAGCGACCACTGCCCGCGCGCATAAGCCATGCCGCATAACCACGCACCCATCGTACCGCCAGCATAATACCCCATGTAATATAAACCAGACGCCAATGAGCGCCCTTTTTTAACATTGACGGCGATATAACTGATGGTGGCAGCTTGGGTGATAAAGACACCTGAGGACATAATAGCAAGACCAATAATAATGCCCCATAACGGCGTCACTAGCGTTAACAGCACCCCAATCATAGAAACGAAAACAGCCACGCGTACTGTGCGCGCTGAACCAAAGCGACGTAGCAAGGTCGTCGACAATGGCGTGATGACAACGCCTATTAAATAAACGGCAAAAATATTGGCAAGCGCACCCGTACTCAACTCATATGGCGTCTTAGCAAGATGTAGATTGATAAAGGTAAAACAACCCACGAGTGAGAATAAGACACACGCCCCTAACAGACAAGCCGTCACCACATAACGATTGGTTAAATGCTCACCGAGCGTCTGCATCGCGGAACGAAAATTCGGATTGGCCACAAACTGCTGTGATGATGGCAGCATCTTGCCGACCCACAGCGCACCAATAAGGGTCATCGCTGCCATCACATAATAGCCTGCACGCCAGCCGATAAGCTCGTGCAAATGCCCAAGCAAAAATCGCCCCATGAAGCCGCCAAGTACCGAGCCTGAGACATAGAACGACATCAGTTCCGTGACAGCGCGTCCCTCAAACTCTTCACCGATATAAGCAATCGTCACCACGGTAATGCCCGGTACAGACAACCCTTGCATAAACCGCCACATGCCCATCCAACCAATACTCGGACTTTGGGCAATTAAAGCAGTTGGTATCGCTAAAAATAATAACGCGCCAACGATAAAGGATTTACGCCCCACAGCGTCAGACAGCATGCCCAAGAATGGCGACATAATAGCAATCGCCATCACCGTTGCACCGACGATCATGCCAGCTTGTACCTCAGTTGCAGACAGGTCTACCATTAATACGGGCAAAATGGCCTGAATAGAATACACTTGCAAAAAAGCAAACATCCCAATCAAACCAATGGTGAGCTTTAAGACCCACGATGTTGCATTATTGATTGGTGTAGATAGAGGTTCTGGCATATTATTTTGGGGTTTACTGATGGTATTTTTCACAGGAATACAGGCTATGTTGGACGCGGATGATCTGGCGTGAGTAATAGAAATAGGACGATAATAGCTGAAATAATGACAAAAACAATAATAATGGCTAATGCTAGGGATAGGTGTCATGTATGATTTTAGCACACCAAATACCAGACTCTGGTTTCGGTGTGTTATCGGTATTGCTTTATTGATGCTTAGGGTCTGTTGAACACTAAAAACTGCTGATTTATATACTGCGTAGGTGACGTATATTTTTGACAGCAAGCAGATTACTGTCTACTATTATTTTGATCTATTATATATAAATGCGATTCACAAAAACTTATATCCACAAAATATAACCTGCGACAAAATCCAACTCACCTATAACAGATTCTCTATCATGCCCAAATACCCTTTTTATTCGCAATGGATTGTCGCTATAGGTGCACTGGTTTTTTCTATAAATGCGTCGGCAGTTACGTTAGACGAAGTAGCCGCAACGAACAAGCTCACAATTAAAGAGCAATCGACCAAAATAGTATCAACCCCAATAGCGTCAGCGGTTGCAATAACATCGCCTGTATCAACACCAGCCGTGCCGTCAAACTGTATCGCCGACAGTATTATTACAGCGGCTAATCTGTCAGATACGCGTGATAAGGGGCCTTTTTCGGTGGCTAAGAAAGCTGTTCCTCGTCAGTTAGCCAACGGCTTTGGTGGCGGAACCATTTATTATCCAACCAACGCAGGCGGCTGTGGTCTGTTAGGCGGAATCGCAGTGATACCCGGTTATGTGTCCTACGAATCTTCTATTAAATGGTGGGGGCCACGTTTGGCATCTTGGGGATTTGTGGTTATTACCATCGATACCAACTCCATTTATGATGACCCAGATAGCCGTGCGGCGCAGTTAAGTGCGGCGCTTGATCATATGCTTCGTGACAATACGGTAGGCGCTCAGATAGATAGTACGCGCTTGGGCGCTATTGGCTGGTCAATGGGCGGCGGCGGCGCTCTCCAGCTAGCGACAAAACGTCAGACGGTTCGAGCGATTATTCCGCAAACGCCCTATCACGATAAAGACTATGGCGAAATGAACACGCCTGCTTTATTCATTACTTGCCAGAATGACCGTATTGCCTCAAATAAAAAATACAGCAGTCGTTTTTATGATAAAGCTACAGGCGCAAAAATGAAGATTGAGATAAAGAACGGTAGCCATTTTTGTCCAAGTTATCGTTTTAATGAAATATTACTGAGCAAGCCCGGTATTGCTTGGATGCATCGCTATATTAATGGCGATACCCGATTCGATCAGTTTTTATGTAGTAACGACAACTATGGCAACAATCCTCGTATATCCGCTTACGACTATAAAACTGCTCATAAACAAGGCACTCATGAGAAAAGCACTTATAAACTAGGTACTGATAAACAATCTGCTGGTCAATCTCTGACTTAGGAGCGCTTAGCATAGAAAAAGGCTACCGAAATGGCAGCCTTTTTTGTAAAGTCATTAACACAATTATTCACAGCTCGCTTTGCCAGTGCGATGATTCACAGCACCATTGGCGGCTAATAGCTTTTGCATATCAACCAAATCTCGCGAACACGCATATGAATAGGCACCTTGATTATACGAGCCCATTTTTTTGTCTTTGGTCGTTGCCACTAGATTTGGATTAGCACCTTGCGCCAATAAATATTTGACAGTTTCAAGGCGATTATTACTAGCTGCAACCATAATCAAGGTTTCACCATCACTTTCTACCGTCTGATCATTTAAGTCCACAGGCGCTTTTTCATTCAATAACGTATGTACTTTTTTGACAATATTGGTATTTTTTCCCAGTACAGCAGATTTCATGACGTTATACACATCACCGTCATCTTTAGCATAGATATCAGCGCCTTTACTGACTAAGTAATCGACCATATCTTCATAGCCGATAAAGCAGCCCAGCCTAACGCCGTTTGGTTAAGGCTACCTGTGTCCTTAACTTCTAAGTCTTGACCATTGTTAACCATGTATTTGACCGTGGCTAGATCACCATGTTTTACGGCGTCAAACCAAGTAGCATCTGCACCTATAGAGGGTTTGTCATAAAACACACGCCAAGAAAGTTTGTTTTGATTGGCAAGATCAAAATTCTCAGTAGTGCTGAAACGAAAACCCACTTGTGGGACTGGTGCGGTTTGAGCAGCTTGGATAGTGTCAATTTTAGTGACGCTGTTATCATTGTTTAGGCTTGAGCAACCTGCTAATAACATCGTTACCATAACCGCTGATGCGCTCATTTTTCCAAAAAATCTCATGACTCAACCTTCAAATACAAATTAAATAGTGAGAGATATTATACAGATTCATTAAATAATAATCTATAAATTATAAGCTATGAATGACAATGACCCTCGGTTAATATAGGCTTATATCAGACTTTAACGCTATACACTGAACCTAACAATCAACATCTTTTTTATAACAGACTTTAGGTACATGACTCACCATAATAAGAGGTCATTTATAATAAGTTGTCATCTATTGATGAGAAATATTCATTATTAAAATTGCTAAGACATCAAGAAACTCGAATAAAAACACTAAGGAATAATTTCAATGACCGATAAAATTCATGATTTAGGGGCAGGATTTTGGAATATACGCGGATCTTTTCGCATTGGCGGTGTTCTAAACATTGGTACTCAGTGCTCACTTATACAGTTAAACTCAGGAAAGTTTATATTTTTGGATAGTTATTCATTGACTGGTGACGTACGCGATGAGGTGATGGCATTAACCAATAATGGTCAAGATGTCGAAGCAGTACTGAACGTCCACCCATTCCATACGGTGCACTGTGCACAAATGGCAAAAGACTTCCCGCAGGCGACCTTTTATGGCAGTAGCCGCCACCATAAAAAAGTACCTGAAGTGCAATGGGCAGATGACTTGGTTGAAAGCGATGCGGTCGCCAAGCGTTACCCTGAGCTTAAGTTCTCTATGTCACAAGGTATTCACTATATCTCACCCAATGAGATGATTCACGCAGGCTCACTATTAGCCTATCATCCTGCCAGTCAAAGCTTGCACGTCGATGATACCTTGATGAGTCCACCGATGAAGGTATTAGAGGCGATATTACCTGAGGTCATACTGCACCCAACGACCAAAAAAGCGCTGAAAAACGAACCCGATGCTGGCAAGCGATATTGCGATTGGGCAAGCAATCTGCACATGAATGGCGCGATGTGCGTAATTTCTGCGCCGCACATTCTTATTTAGTGACATTTAATGACGGTGAGTTTGAAGTGGCGCTATTAAAAGCCATTGATAAAGCCCGTCCAAAATTAGAAAAAGCTTAATTGACCGTATAATCTCACATTAGAAGCATAACAAAGGGAGTGACCAAGATGGTCGCTCCCTTTCTTGCAATGACTCCATCAACATTAAAAATCACTAACGGAACAATAAAGACGCTAGCTCATCTTGGTTATTGATAATATCTGCCAAGGTATAGCGCTCAAGGACGTTAATAAATGCCGTCAGCGCTTCAAAGAACACACTTTTTAGTTGGCATGCTGGGCTAATGACACAGCCTCTAGCGTTATTTGTCGTTTCATCAATAAGCGTAATAGGCAAACCAGTCGAACCAGTCTGGCGACCATCACTACTCTTATCATTCGCGGGGGTCGCAAAGCATTCGACCAAATCAAAGTCTGGCTCTATTTGTTTAATTAATACACCCAAATTGATGTCTTTTGGCGCACGAGCCAAACGTATACCGCCATTTTTACCACGCACACTTTCTATATAACCAAGCTGACCCAACTGATGAATAATCTTGGTCAAATGACTTTTAGAAATGCCATAACTGTCGGCAATACCACTGATATTTGCGAGTAATGGCGGCTCTGGTCTCACCGCCAAGTAAATCAATGAGCGCAGTGCATAATCGCTATAATTGGTCAATCGCATTTATTTGCGCTCCTATTTTATATAAATCTCTCAAGTATGTATCAGCTTAAATTTTAGTAATGTAACTATATGAGTTTGAAAATGAGGGTCTTGAAAAATCAGTGTCTCAGATAAACGGTATTTCGGATAAACGGTATTTTGAACAAACTGTATTTTAAACAAACAGTGTCTGGAAAACAAAGGTCTCAAAACCTTATAACATTTGCAAAATAACCTACTTAAAAACGTCAACAATCAGTCGATAGACTTGGATAAATCCCCTATTCTTTTGGCGATAGTATTATAACGGCTCTACAGACTCTAACCAAACAGACCATCAGGTCTAGGACGTGCCAGCATCGGCAAATAACTGATACAAAATAGCACGAAGCAAGCAATCCACGCCCCTTGGGCAATCATGATCCATAGTAGATAGTGACTCATATCGGCAAGCGGCAACAGCACGCGACTGACAAATGCCAATACCATCAGACCATACATGATATTCACCGTCTTGGGCGGCTGATGAATGCTGCGTCCCGTATGGCCAAGCGATACCCGCGTCATCATCGCCACGGTCATCATACCAATGCCTGCAATGGCAAGCCCATGCATCGCAATACTATGAGTATAGCCCAACCATGGTTGCAGCACATACAGCAGAAAACTCAAACACATGCCCAAAAATGCAACATATAATGACCAAAGCAATGGTTTTTGCCAGATACCGCGATGATACCAACCTACCAAACGGACGATATTAACCACTGCTACGCCAAGTGCTGTAATAGTCAGCAGATACTTATTAGGATAAAACAAGTCACTGATAAAAAACGCTAAGAAAAACAATAAACTCGCAATATCCTGTACTTTACTATTGCGCAACTTGATGACTTCCGTCGTTCCAACACTCAGACCACGTTCAATAAAGAATGGCACCACGCGGCGACCAATGGTCAGCACCAAACCGATAATCAAATAAAACCCTAGATAAATACCTATTTTAGTCATACTCATATCGGCATTGATAATACCCCAGTAGCAGATTCCATTGCCAACGGTCAATAAGGCCAATTTCGCTAAAATACCCATTTGCTTATACTGTTTGACCTGCAATACCGCTCGACATATCACAAATGCCATCGAGGCGATAAACAATAAGTCAAATACTGCGGCGACATATAACAACGATATACTGCTACCCGCAACCGTCATACCAAGTCCAAAACCTGCCCAGCTTAAACGTGCCAGTAGCCAACAGCCAAAGATAGCCAGCAGCTTATAACCATGCGGCATCATTACCCCTGTCCACGTCTTCACTGCCGTGAGGAGAAATCCTGCAATGACTGCCAAGGCATAACCATAGACCATCTCATGACCGTGCCAGTACAACGGATTCAGTGCTTGTGCGTCAATATCTGTATGACCAGTAAATACGAAAGACCATAGCAGCATCGTTATCACGGCAAATAGCGCGGCAGCACTAAAAAATATTCGAAAGCTCAAATTCAAAATGGGATGCGGAGAGCTGGGTGGCTTGCTGGGTAAGTTGATCGATTGCATGGCACTCTTCTTAGAAGCATGTGAATAGAGTTTAATATAAAGATTCATTTTAAATAAATGTTATAAGTTATACAATAGTGATAATTTTATAACTCATTATAACGGTTTGCTATTAGCATAAAAAACAACCACTGATAAGACTATTAGCGGTTTAGCACGTGCTATTTAGTATTTGTGCTCTAAAATCCATAAACCGCTTTAACTTACATGACCGCCTTGCCATTTATCAATGAACTCACCATTGGGATCGTATTGCTGGGTTTGCTTGCTAAGATTAAATTGCCGACATCCTCTTGGATCAGCGCCTACGCCCGCTAGATATTGCCAATTCCCCCAATTACTCGCGACATCATAATCGATAAGATGCTGCTCAAAATAGGTTGCACCGTAACGCCAGTCTAAACCCAGCTCATGAATAAAGCAGCTAGCAACGATTTGTCTGCCTCGATTAGACATATACCCTGTTTGCTTTAGCTGATTCATGCAGGCATTGACGATAGGATATGGCGTGCTGCCATTCTGCCATTGCTGCAAACGCTGATCGTCAAAATGAGTAGCTGGTAATTGATGACCAATGCCCTTAAACAAAAATAGATTGCTACCGTGTTCAATCGCATACCAATAAAAATACTCGCGCCACAGTAGCTCAAACCATATCCAATACGTTGACTCATTGGCGATAATCTCACGCTCATAATGACGTAAGCGATTCAACAGTATTTTCACAGACAAGCAACCATTTGCCAGCCAAGGCGAGAATTTAGTGGAATGCGTCCAGTCATCCAATGCATTACGTGTGGTTTTATAAGTGCGCGGCGCAGCAGAATCAAAATAGTGAGTTAAATGAAGCATTGCATTTGTTTCACCACCTTTAAAGCTAAGCGCTTGCTGTGCTTGCTCATCAGATGGTTTTGTTTTAAAAAGATATTTACTATGAGCTATCAACGCATCAGGCATTGGCGGCAGCGACTTTGGTGTAGGAGAAACAGCCACCTCATCGTCAGCATTCAATAAATCATGGCTTGCTTCAACCTTTTTACGAAACTGGGTAAAGCTTTTGGGCAGGTCTTGTGTCGTTAAATCAGCGAATAGCGTATTGGTTGATTGCCTGTGCCATATTATCTGCGGATATTTGCTCTGCAAGGCAGCATAGCCTTTATTTTGATTATAATCTGCCGTGTGGCTGACACAGATATCGGTGACTTGTTGCTGCTCAATGAGCTGGCATAACTGAGTAAAGGTGTTTAAGGCAGACTCCACCTTATCTGGTGACAACTGACTCTTTGATAAATAGCTTGGCGACAGATACAGCAATCGATTACCAAGGCGCTGAAGCGATCGATCCAAATCAGCCAAGCTCTCAGACAAGAACTGCTGACGAGCAGCGCCCATCTCATTAAAGTGGTAAGCTTGACGGCTCTCTTTCGGTTCAATGCAATCAGCCAAAAAATCAGCATAGATGAGCATCAGGTTGCCTTGATTACTTTTAGCCAATGTCGCCGCTTTGACTAACGTTTCATTGTCCTTTATGCGCAAATCGTTATGAAATAAGACCAATACCGCTTTTTTGACTGACTTATTTGATGCGTTGTCTGATTGGTGATTTGACATACTCTCGATTCCCAAGTAGTGAAACGCGCTCACTTGAAGCTGATTCTAAACTATAATATTTTAGAATGTGACACACAGTATAGAGCGTGTTACCCGTTCAACTTAAGTCGCTATCCTCGTTGTTATCTGCGTTATACTAGCCATAAGCATTGACTATCACTGAGCTGACTGCTTAGATGGTTTATAACTAGGAGAATGTCATGACTCAAGAACACGCTTCCCATGAAAAGCGCAAAATCATCGATAAGTTTTTGATGAAACTCACCAAAGAGGAGCCGCAAATGTATTATGCTAGCACCTCTGAGGTCGCTCGTAGTATCCATACTATGATAAAAGAACACACCAATCGCCTGTCGGTAGAAGATCAGGCGCTCGTTAGACATATGACCGTCGAGGAGATACAAGACTTGCTAGGCTTTCACCTTAAATAATCACACTTTCAACGTTCCCATAAAAAAGCCCGCTTATTTGCAGGCTTTTTTATTATTGAAACTTTAATTTAGAGCATTGAAAATATACATCGCTTAAAACGGATACTCACGTGGCTCATGCTGCATAGATATCCAGTGAGTTCTAGTGAACTCTTCTAGCACCCACTCACCGTTAAAACGACCAATACCTGAGTTTTTCTCGCCACCGAATGGTAAGTTACTTTCATCATTGACTGAAATATCATTAATATGGGTCATGCCTGCTCTGATACCGCGAGCAAAGCGCATGCCTTTTGCCATATCTTTTGTAAATACCGCACTCGACAGACCAAACATTGAGTCATTGGCAATCGATAATGCATCATCTTCATCTTTGGCACGGATGATACCGACCAATGGTCCAAACACCTCATTACGTGACAAATCCATCTCGCGCGTCACTTCAGTAAAGATGTGCGGCGGTACAACTTGTCCTTTAATCTCACCACTTAATATCATTTTTGCGCCTTCTTGCTGCGCATTAGCGATTTTCTCTTTCAACGATTCGACTTGTTTTTTGTTAATAATCGGACCAACCGCCGTGTTTTGTTTGCTCGGATCGCCGACATTTAACGTTTTAACGTGCGCCAAGAAACGCTCAACAAAGTCATCATAAATCTCGTCTTCAACGATAATACGATTAATAGCAATACAGATTTGACCTTGATGTAAGAATTTGCCAAAGGCTGCTGCTTTGACTGCTTGCTCAATATCAGCGTCTTTTAGTACCACAAATGGGCTGTTACCACCCAACTCAAGCGCTACTTGTTTAATGTAGTCGCCGCCATTGGCCAACTCGCCAATGCGCTTACCGACTGAAGTAGAACCAGTAAATGATACAAAGCTTGGGGTTTTGTGTTCAACAATCGCATCTCCTATCTCTTTGCCTGAACCAACAACCACGTTGAGCAAGCCTTTTGGTAAACCTGCTTCTTCAAATACTTTTGCTAGCAGCAAACCACCAGTCACTGGGGTATCACTCGCAGGCTTGAGTACCACAGCGTTACCAAGTGCTAAGCTGGTGCAATAGAACGTTGGGTCAAATGTAATGGAAAGTTCCACGGACTAATGACAGCGACGACACCGATGGGCTCACGGTAAACAAAGTTTTCTTTGCCAGGGGTGTTAGATGGACGAATCTCGCCATGTACACGACTGGGGAATGTCGCAGCCTCAAGGGTAATGGCGCGGGTAGCAGCAAACTCAACCATGGCTTTAACACGGTACTGCCCGACTCTTTAATGAGCCAATCGACGATTTCATCTTGGCGCTGATCTAAAATCTCAACCACTTTATATAGCACACCTGCTCGTGTCGCTGGCGTCTGCTGTGCCCACTCTTTTTGTGCCGCACTTGCTGCTTGATACGCTTCATTAAGCTGTGCTTCTGTCGCCTGCTGAATCTTTACAAGTGTATCGCCATTGTAGGGGTTGGTATTGGTATTAACGCTATCATCTTGACCGCTTTGCCATTCCCCTGCAATGTACTGGAGGTGGAAATCATTATAGGCATTGGCTTTGGTATTATCGGTATCAGTTGACATAATTCTTCTCATTTATTTTATGGATGTTATGTTGGTTGTCAATAAAACAGTATGGGTAGCAAATTGAGGCAGATCAAAAATAACCTTTAACACAGTTATTTATATTAAATAGCCTGCGCTCGCGACATTTGATTAAGCACATCAAAACGAAACTTGCTAGACGACTGGTCTAATGCTACCATAGACCTCATATAAATAAGCGTATTTTGTCAGAAAGTATTGTTGAAAAAACGTAACGTGACCATATCAACCTTTACAATAAGCACTCATTATAAGCAACAATAAAAATCTGCATCTACCCATAGAAAGTATCATGAATAATTGTTAATAGCGCGCTAAGTAGCATTATTCGCCATACCTTATCTCTGAAATACATTCATAAAAAATATAGGAGGACATTACCATTATGTCTGCGGCCTCAACCACAATCCCACCAGATACCAAAACGCATCTGTTAGAAACAGGCTATCAACTGATTTCCAAAAAAGGTTTTACTGCCGTCGGTATCAAACAAATACTAGACACAGCCGGTATTCCTAAAGGCTCTTTTTACCATTATTTTGCCTCAAAGGAAGCGTTCGGTGAAGCTATCATCAGTCATTATTTTACTGACTATAAGATACGCTTAGACAACATTGGTCGTCAAAAAGTTAATGCCCAGCAAAAGATTTATGATTACTTTCAAAGCTGGTATGACACCCAACAAAATGGCTGTGATCATGAAAAATGCTTGGTGGTGAAGCTCAGCGCTGAGGTTGCAGATCTGTCTGAACCTATGCGCATCGCACTGAATGCTGGTTATCAGCAGACCATCAGCTGGCTTGCCGAACAAATCAAAGCAGGCTGGGCGGATGACTCTGTACCACAACCTGACAATATCGCGGCCGAGAGCATGGCAAAACGTTGGTATTTTGTTTGGCTTGGTGCCAGTTTAATCGCCAAGATTAGCCAAACCAATACACCGCTTGCAGAAGTATGGCAGATGACTACTTCTCAATTGGGACGCTAATTTCGTGCGTTAAACGCTTTTTAGCCATTTATACTTCCCTATATCTAAAGCAAAAAATTGAGTTATAAGAGAGTTTTGTAAAAATTACTAGACGACTGGTCTATTTAATGTACAATGCCCACAGTTGTAAAAACGAAAGGCTAATTTGCCACTGAGATTTTTGCACCCCATACGCCCAACACAAATATTTAATGATTTTAGGAATACTATGAATAACTTCCAATATTACAATCCAGTACGTATCGTCTTTGGTGAGGGTCAAATCAAACAACTATCGGAATTGGTCCCGACTGATGCCCGTGTGCTTATCACTTATGGTGGCGGTTCGGCACAGCGCACAGGTACGCTAGACGAAGTAAAAGAAGCCTTGGCTGCGAGCGGTACACGTACCGTATTCGAATTTGGTGGTATTGAAGCCAATCCAGAATTCACGACTCTTTTAAAAGCAGCAGACATGGTCAATGAACACAATATTGACTTTTTGCTAGCGGTCGGTGGTGGCTCAGTCATTGATGGTAGTAAATTTGTGGCATTGGTATCATCCCTCACTGAAGAAGATGGCACGACTGTCTCACGCGAACAAGCATGGAATGCACTAACCAGCTATTGCAGAGACATTGATTCTGCCATCGATTTGGGTGCTGTTTTGACCATTCCAGCCACTGGCTCTGAGATGAACTCAGGCGGCGTCATCAATTATAGTGAACGTCAAGCTAAGCTACCATTGGCAACGCACTTGCCTTCCCTAAGTTCTCAATATTAGATCCAATCAAAACACTGACATTACCTGAGCGTCAAGTGATGAATGGTGTGGCTGATGCCTTTGTCCATGTCATGGAACAGTACCTAACGTATACAGTCAATGCAAAAGTGCAAGATGCCTTTGCTGAGAGCTTGCTGAAAATCCTCATTGATGAAGGTCGTATCGTTAAACAAGATCCAGAAAACTTAGAAACTCGTAAGAATATTATGTGGACAGCGACCATGGCACTCAATGGTCTAATCGGTGCAGGCGTACCGCAAGACTGGACGACACATATGATCGGTCATGAGCTAACCTCGTTACACAGTATCGATCATGCCCGCACCCTAACCATTTTATTACCCTCAGTAATGCGTGAGCTAAAAGAAAGCAAAAAAGAGAAACTACTTCAATATGCACATAATGTCTGGAATATTACGCTTGATGATACCCATCAAGACGAAGACGCTGTCATTGAAGCCGCTATTGTCCATACCGAAAACTTCTTCCGCGACCTTGGCTTGCCCGTCAGTTTAGAAGATGCAGAACTTGATGCATCAGCTATTGATCCGATTATCAAGCAGCTTGAAGCACACAACATGGTTCAGTTAGGCGAGCACAGCAACAATGATTTAGAAGTGTCACGCCGTATTCTACAACGTGCTATTAGTAGTAAAGCTGCTTAATAAAAACACCACCGTAATAAGAAACACATATTGTTATGCTATTTATAGTAGTTGCTCAGCACTGAGTAACTACTCCATTCACTATTAAATATCAAAACCAGTAAATATTAAAATCAATAGAATCTTAAAATCAATAAATAGAAAAGGAATCTGATAATGAGCTTTGATAAACAACAAAATCAAAAAACAAACCGTCAAATCAAATTGGCAAGCCGTCCAACAGGTGAGCCAAAAGCTGAAAACTTTGATATGGTAACCAGCGATATCCCATCGCCAAATAACAATGAAATGCTGCTGCGTACCGTTTACTTATCCTTAGATCCATACATGCGTGGACGTATGAGCGATGCGAAAAGCTATGCTGATCCGCTAGAAGTGGGTGACGTCATGATGGGTGGCACGGTTGCCCAAGTCGTTGAATCCAATATCGATAAATTTGCTGTGGGTGACTTAGTGGTCTCAAACTCAGGCTGGCAAGACTATAGCGTCAGTGATGGCGAAGGCGTATTAAAGCTTGACAAAAACATGTCAAATCCCTCTTATGGTTTAGGCGTACTAGGTATGCCAGGCTTTACCGGTTACATGGGTTTGACCGACATCGGTAAGCCGCAAAAAGAGGAAACTTTGGTCGTCGCTGCTGCAACGGGTCCCGTTGGTGCAACGGTAGGTCAAGTTGGCAACCAGTATGGCTTACGTACCGTTGGTGTGGCTGGTGGCAAAGAAAAATGTGACTTTGCTGTCAATGAGCTAGGCTTTGATGTCTGTATTGACCATAAAGCGGATGACTTTGCCGAGCAATTAAAAGCGGCTTGCCCAGATGGCATCGATATCTATTACGAAAACGTCGGTGGCAAGGTGTTTGATGCCGTTATGCCATTATTAAATGCGCATGCACGTATCCCAGTCTGTGGTCTGGTCTCGCAATACAACGCCACCGAGCTGCCTGATGGTAAAGATCGTTTAGGCGTATTAATGGGCAACATTCTAAGCCGTCGTCTCACCATCAAAGGGTTTATTATTTTTGAAGAGTATGGCGATCACTTCCCAGAATTCTTAAAAACCATGAGCAAATGGGTCGAGTCAGGCGATGTTAAAACCAAAGAATATATCGCTGAAGGCTTAGACGATGCACCAAATGCCTTTGTGCGCATGCTAAATGGCGATAACTTTGGTAAAACAGTGGTTAAAGTTTCTGAGGTTGAATAACCGAACCAATGGTTCTCAGTTGGTTGAATCGCAAATAACGACTTAACAACATAATTTGCTAAGACAACCACTGAAAATGACCTCTCAACCATGAATACTGTTCTATGAATACCGCTAGCAGTCATTGCAAATACTCATATTGATTGCAGATGATTAATTAAGCATGACTGCTAACAACCCATGATTTAAGAACAACATCAATAATAAATAAGGACGACTATGAATATTTTAATGGTACTAACCTCACATGATAAGTTGGGCGATACTGGCAAAAAACGGGCTTTTGGCTAGAAGAATTTGCCGCGCCTTATTACGCTTTTATCGATGCGGGCGTCAATGTGACACTTGCTTCTCCTGCTGGCGGGCAGCCACCGCTTGATCCGAGCAGTGACACTGAAGACACGCAAACGAAAGATACCAAGCGTTTTAAAGAAGACAGCGACGCTCAAAAGCATCTTGCCAATACTGAAAAACTCGCTGATATGAACGCTGAAGATTTTGATTCAGTCTTTTATCCAGGCGGTCATGGTCCACTATGGGACTTGGCAGTCGATAAAAATTCGATTAATTTGATTGAGACGTTTGTCAAACAAGACAAACCTGTCGCCTTTGTTTGTCATTCTCCAGCCGCTCTTAAAAATGTCAAAATTGACGGTGAGTATTTAGTCAAAGGCAAAACAGTGACTGGCTTTACTAATTCAGAAGAAGACGCCGTTGGTCTAACAGATGTCGTGCCATTCTTAGTAGAAGATGCACTAAAAGCCAATGGTGGTAACTATGAAAAAGCCGCTGATTGGGAATCATTTGTGGTCGAAGATGGCTTGCTGATTACTGGACAAAACCCAGCTTCATCAGAGGAAGCTGCCAAGCGCTTAATCACTAAGCTGAAAGGTTAATATTTTTTTAACGTTAATATAATAGACCATGCAAAAAGGCCACTATCATGATTCGCTTACATCATCTCAACCAGTCTCGCTCATTACGTATTTTATGGCTTTTAGAAGAGCTGGGCGTGCCTTATGAGATCATTAGTCATCAACGCGATCCTAATACTCATTTGGCACCAGACAGTTTAAAGGCGGTACATCCACTCGGTAAATCTCCGGTTATCGAGATGGATGGTCAACTTTATGCCGAGTCGGGTGCAATCACTGAGTTATTGATTGAGCGATTTGCGCCAGAGCGCTTACGTCCTACGACTGATAGCGTAGACTATGGACATTATCTGCAATGGATTAACTTTGCTGAAAGCTCGCTCATGTTGCCGTTATTACTGGAGCTATTTACCAAAAAAGCCGGTATCGTCGATAACGAGTTTTTAGATGGTTATATCAGTCAAGAAAAACACAGACTGTTGAGCTATCTAAACGAGGAAGTTGCAGATAAGCCATTTATCGTTGGTCATAAGCTAAGCGGCGCTGACTTTATGCTGTCTTTTGACTTAATCATGCTGGCTAAGCGTGAAGCGTTAGATGATTATCCGCATATCAAGCAGTATGCTTTACAACTCGCCAGTCTTGATAGCTATCAGCGCAGCATGCGTTTAGAGGCGAATTATGATTACTCTATTTAGTACCATGGTCTAACTGTTTATCGACTATTTAATGTATAAAAAAACAGCTCTTTATAGAGCTGTTTTTATGGGTGAAAATGACCTGAGTCGTAGCTATGTGACATATAGTCAAGGAATTTTAGAATCGCTACAAGGCGACCGACCGCAGATAGTACACTGAGTACATCTATGGCGGGTAAAGCCGTAGCAGTTTAAAAGTGCTCTGACTATAGCACTGTGTTTCTTATCGTCTATCATTGACAGACAGCTGCATCTATCTTTTAACTTGATTTTCAATGTGTTAGTTATGCGTGATAAATGCTCAACAAAAATTATGATAAAATATTCAAAACAGGGTTTAGAATACTTTTTTGGTTTTATCAGCCTACTAAATGACTTTCTGTTAAATGACTTTTTATTAAATGACTTTGAACGTCTTGAGCTTCATGACTATCCGACGAGCGCGATGCTTGTTTAACAACGGCTATACACCATTTTATCCCTCTACGCAGATTATCCATCCATGAGTACTGAATACCAGTTTAAGCCCCATGAACGACCATTCATGCTTGGCTCGCCTGCCACCCCTGATCACCCTGTGCGCCGTAAAGTATTTTATTTACTGATTGGTATTTTTATCGGCTTAACTGCCAGCTTTCAGAACGGTCTATTGGTCGCGAATCTCACTCAAATCCAAGGCGAAATGGGTTTAACGCCCGTAGAAGGTGGCTGGATATCAGTCGCCTACAATATGACCAATGCTTGTGTCACGGTGCTGCTGTACAAAATTCGCCAGCAATTTGGCATGTCGTTATTTAGCAAAATCACTTTGTTCTTTTTATTGGCAGCCACCAGTATGCAGTGGTTGGTCAGTAGCAATCTACTCAGTACGACGATTGGGGTTAGCATTGAGCCTTATTATTTAGAACTGCTCGCCCGTGGCTTTAGTGGTGTGGTGGCTAGTGCGATGACGGTATTGTCTATTTTTTATTGTCTACAAGGCATGCCAACTGCTCGGCGTATCAGCGGACTTATTTTGGGCTTTGGCTTGGTGCAGTTTGGCATTCCACTGTCACGGATTATCTCGCCTTATTTAGCCGTTGATGGTCAGCTTGAAGGTTTATTTTTATTTCAAGTGGGACTATCGCTGATTTGCTTTGGGCTTATTAATATTCTTGAGCTACCACCGGGCAACACGGAAAAGGTCTTTGAAAAACTTGATTTGGTGAGTTTTGGCTTTTTTGCCAGTGGTCTTGCCGCCCTATCGGTATTTTTAGTACAAGGTAGAATTCAATGGTGGACAATGCCTTGGCTTAGCTATCCATTGATCATTGCCGTCGTGACTATCTCGATTGCTTTATGGATTGAGACGCACCGCAAAAACCCAATGCTACAAGTGCGCTGGATGCGTAGTCGCACCATTATTGCCTTTATGATTACTGGTGCCGTCATGCGTATTTTGCTGTCTGAGCAAAGTGTGGGCGCCGCAGGATTATTAGCAAACCTTGGTTATGGTAATGACCAGCTGATTGTTTTTTATGCGATCATCTTGGTGGCTAGCATACTGGCATTAGTGATTAGCATTTTTACCACCAAGGCGACGGATCTGCGCCGACCCGTGATTTTTGCGGTTGCCTTGATTGCGATTGGTGCATGGGTAGATACGGGTGTGTCGCTAAACTCTGCCCCTTATATGTTCTATTTCAGTCAGTTTATAATCGCTTTTGCTGCCGTTTATTTCATGGGACCAATGGTATTTGAAGGTATGTTTCGCGCCATTGCTAACGGACCTGCCTACATTATTAGCTTTTCGGTGATTTTTGGTATCTCACAAACGATCGGCGGTTTGGCAGGCGCGGCAGGTATTCAAGCATTTACTACCATTCGTACTCAGATGCATTATACCGATATGGTCAGTTCAATGAATACCACTGATCCTGCTACGATGACCCAAATGCTACAGAGTGTGCAACGTCAAGCAACGGTCGCCGCTTATGACGATTTATTCTTTTTGATGGCGGTGAGCGCCACTATCACTGCGTTATATTTATTGATGGTTTATTTTTACTACCTTTATCATAAACGCAATCCACTTGGTAAAGAACTTGCCGCATTGGCAGAAATGATGGGCAAAAAATAACAGGTGATAATTATATCGATTTGTTGCTGTTACCTTTTCTTCTTATGCTAATTACTATATTTTAAAAAGTTATCCACTATGTTTACTAATCTCATTAGGAGCGCGTCATGAGCGAAGACAAATTAAATGATCTTGATGACCATAATCAAGACACCGCTCAAGATGCCACCCAAAACGCTGCTGGAAACAATCAGATACCATCCGATGCAACCACCATAGAGGGGCCTCTAAAGCAATCGAAAAATGATGATACTGTAACCGTACCGAAAAAAGAAGACCCGGTAGTGACGTCAGTTGCTGATGCTGATGAAACGCCAATGCCGCCAAAAGAACCTATTCCTGACGCTACAGGTTGGTCGCCTAAAAAGAAATCCTACTTCAACCTAGGTTTATTGATTGTCTTAATTATTATTGGTGTGCTTTTGATTCTTTATGCGTGGAAGCTACCGCCCTTTACGCCTACGGTTCAGCAGACTAACAATGCTTTTATTAAGGGTCGAACGACGATTATCAGCCCGCAAGTTTCTGGTTATGTTACCGAAGTAGCAGTACAAGATTTTAAAAATGTACAAGCCGGTGATTTGTTGGTTAAGATAGACGACCGCGCCTTTCAGCAGCAGCTCGAACAAGCACAAGCCAATATCGAAGTCGCTATGACCGACCGCTCAAGCAATGCGCAAGATACTGGCACTAGTCAAGCACAAATCGAAGCACGTAAAGCGGACTTATATAGCGCCAAAGTCAGCGTCGATAGTGCACGCGAGGATGTCAAGCGCTATCAAGGACTTGATGCTATTGGTGCTGTGTCGAAAGCAGAAGTTGCTCATGCCCAAGCTCAGCTCGCACAAGCACAAGCTGGCGTTCAGCAGGCAGAAGCCAATTTACAAGTTGCCCTTGAGGCCAGCAAAAAACCAGTGGCAGTCGCTCATCACTCGATGCCAATATTAAAAATGCAGAAGCAGTTGCCAAACAAGCCCAGATTAATTTAGACAATACGATTATTACTGCCCCTGAATCAGGACAACTGAGTCAAGTCAGCGTCAAAGCTGGGCAATATGTCAGCGCGGGCACACAGCTCATGTATGTGGTTCCAGATGGTGTATGGATTATTGCCAACTTTAAAGAGACTCAAGTAGCAAATATGACTGTCGGTGAGCCTGCGACTATTCACGTCGATGCGCTGAGCGGCATTAAATTTCGTGGTCATGTCAGTAATATTTCACCAGCGACTGGCAGTGAATTTAGCGCTGGCGCATCAAATCCTGCAACTGGCAATTATATTAAAATCGCTCAGCGTATTCCGGTACGGATAGACTTAGACCAAGGGCAACCTGAGCTTGCTAAATTGCGCCCCGGTATGTCTGTTTCAGTAGATGTCGATACTAAAACGAATTAGGCTTGTTGAACATTCACCTATAGGCACTGCTGGGCGCTAACCCTGCCCCGAGAAGACACAAAATAAAAAGCCAGTCCAGATGTCATAAACACTATGACGCCTAGACTGGCTTTTCTACTTATATAATAATATAAGTAGAGCGCTTGGGTTAAGGTAGAAGGCGTTTGGTAATCCAGCTTCGTTATTGTCTTTGGTATAGATAATCCGGTCATGCATGCGATTGGCACGACCTTGCCAAAACTCAATCTCATGAATGGTAATCTCGTAACCACCCCAAAATTCTGGTGTTGGCACTTGGCTATCTTTTGGATATTGGTTTTGTAGCTCATCAAACTTGGCTTGCATTACCTCACGATTAGCAACTTCACCACTTTGAGGTTGGCTGACCCACGCACCCACCTGACTGTCGTGGGGACGCTTTTGAAAGTAAGCAGCTGACTTATTAGCATCGATTTTAGCAATACTGCCACTAATACGTACTTGGCGCTCCAACTCATGCCAAAAAAACAGCACTTCAGCATTCGGGTTTTCGGCAATGTCTTGACCTTTAGCACTTTCATAATTCGTGTAAAAAATCACACCATTCTCGGTAATCTCACGCATGAGAACAATACGTACACTTGGTTTATTATCAGCACCGCACGTTGCAAGACTCATGGCATAAGGCTCTTGGACTTTTTGCGCTATCGCCTCATTCATCCATTCTTTTAGTAGCTCAAATGGAGAGTCTGGGACGGACTGTTGATCAAGCTCACCTTTTTCGTATGACAAACGCTGATCGGTAAAATCCATGCTCATAAAATCTTCCTTATTTTAATATAACTATATTATGACGTTAGCCCAATACTGCTTTGATATGGTCAGCCAAATCATTTGCCAACACGTCACATTCTATTTCATCATCCGACTCAACCATCACACGTATCATAGGTTCTGTACCTGATTGGCGAATGAGCAGACGACCGCGACCCTCTAAAGTGGCCTGTGCTTTTGCAAAAGCAGCAACCAGCTCTTCATGCTCAAACGGATCTTGCATTTTACTTAAGCGCACATTGACCAGTTTTTGTGGCAATTTTTCAAAGCCTTCGGTCAAATCACTGAGCGCTTTACCACGTGCTTCCATCACCGCAAGCACTTGCAAGCCGGCGATAATGGCATCACCCGTACGACTCTTATCTAAACATAGAATATGACCCGATGGTTCGCCGCCCAGTATCCAGCCATTTGCTTCAAGCTCATGCATCACATAACGATCGCCTACTTTTGCACGTGTAAATTTAATATCTGCCGCTTTGAGTGCCAACTCTAAGCCCATGTTACTCATGAGCGTACCAACACACCTTTCGCCTTAGTCTGACCTTGGGTAGCAAGTACGTATAAAATGCCATCGCCGTCGACCAGATTACCAGCCTCATCAACCATCACAATACGATCGCCATCACCGTCTAGTGCGATACCAACATCTGCCTCGTGCTCAATCACTGCTTTCTGTAAGCCTTCAGGATGGGTAGAGCCGCAGTCGGCATTGATATTGATGCCATCAGGCGTATTGTTAATAGCAATCACATTGGCACCCAACTCACGCATGACTCTTGGTGCCACGCTATAGCCTGCACCATTGGCACAATCTACGACGACAGTCAGATGACTCAAGTCGTACTGATAAGGAAAACTACCTTTACAGAATTCGATATAGCGACCTTTGGCATCATTGATTCGATTATTTTTCCCCAATTGTGCTGGATCAAGAATAGGCATGATCACGTTATTGTCCGCCTCAGAGGCACTCATAATCGCTTTTAGCTTGTCATTAATAGAGTTTTGCATCTCATCAGTCAGCTTTTTGCCATCTCCTGAAAACAGCTTGATACCGTTATCATAGTAAGGATTGTGCGACGCTGAAATAACTACCCCAGCATCTGCATTGAAACTACGGGTCAAATGCGCAATCGCTGGTGTGGGTAATGGTCCAAGCATATGCACATCAACACCAGCGGCATTAAACCCCGCTTGCAATGCGCCTTCAATCACATAACCTGACAGCCGCGTATCCTTACCGATGACCACGCTTGGCTTGCGCGCAGGATTGTCATTATTCTCTATCAGCACACGTCCCGTCACATAGCCCAATTTTAAAATAAAGTCTGGTGTGATCGGCGACTCACCGAATTTTCCGCGAATACCATCGGTGCCAAAGTAGCTCATTATGTATGCTCCCAAATCTAAGAGTGAAAACCAGACGAATACGCAAACAATAACGTATAAACAGTCTAAGTAGTTATTATTATAATCCGCTTGTGTATTTTACAAAAAAAACAGCCAACAATAACAAGGCATTGTTGGCTGTTTGTATCTTAAAGTCACTGCAGCCCTGCAAAATAGCTATCGTTGACATAATGCAGGATTATAAAACACCTTTTAGTTCACACGATAGTTCGGTGCTTCTTTAGTGATTTGAACATCATGGACATGCGACTCTTTCATACCCGCCGATGTCACTTTAATGAACTGTGGATTGGTACGCATATCTTCGATGGTCGCAGAGCCAGTATAACCCATTGATGAGCGCAAACCGCCAACCAACTGATTAACAATACCAGCAACTGGACCTTTATAAGGAACTCGGCCTTCGATACCTTCTGGTACTAATTTTTCTACACCATCTTTGGCATCTTGGAAGTAACGGTCTGATGAACCATTTGAGCCTGACATCGCACCAAGGCTACCCATACCGCGGTAAGCTTTGTAGTAACGACCTTGGAACAGCTCAACTTCACCCGGCGCTTCTTCAGTGCCAGCCATCAATGAGCCTACCATGATGCACGAAGCACCAGCGGCAATAGCTTTTGCCATATCACCTGAATAGCGAATACCACCATCAGCAATTAGTGGAATACTGTCTTTTAATGCGCTAGCGACGTTATCGATGGCTGAGATTTGCGGCACACCGATACCAGCGATGATACGCGTAGTACAGATAGAACCAGGGCCAATACCGACTTTCACCGCATCAGCGCCTGCATCACGTAGTGCAAGTGCAGCATCCCCTGTTGCGATATTGCCACCGATGACTTGTACGTGTGGATAGTGCTTTTTAATCCAAGACACCTTATCAATCACGCCTTTTGAATGACCATGTGCGGTATCAACCACGATGATATCGACGTCAGCAGCGATTAACGCTTCAACGCGCGCTTGGGTATCTGCACCAGTACCAACAGCAGCACCAACACGCAGACGACCTTGCTCATCTTTACAAGCATTTGGATTGTTTTCAGCTTTTGCAAAATCATTAACCGTAATCAAACCACGTAAGCGGAAATGATCGTCGATAACGATGACTTTTTCAATGCGGTGTTCATGTAGCAGACGCTTGATGTTTTCGTTGCTTTCACCTTCATGTACTGTCACCAACTGATCTTTTGGCGTCATGATTTTACTAACTGGCAAAGACAGATTGGTTTCAAAGCGCCAATCTCTGTGAGTCACAATACCCACGACATTATCAGTGCCTCTTTCTACCACAGGTACGCCTGAGATATTATTGTCTTGCGTCAGCTGTAGCAGATCACCAATCGTCATCTCTGGATGCACAGTAATCGGATCTACAACCGTACCTGCTTCAAATTTTTTGACGCGGCGTACTTGTGTCGCTTGCTTGGCGATATCCATGCTCTTGTGCAAGATACCCATACCACCTAGTTGTGCCATCGTAATGGCCATTTCAGATTCGGTCACGGTATCCATCGCGGCAGAAATCAGCGGTAGATTCAGCGTGATATTTTTGGTCAAACGGGTAGTCAGATCGGCAGTTTTTGGCAAGACTTCAGAATAAGCTGGCAACAATAAAACGTCATCAAAGGTTAAGGCTTCATCGACAATTCGCAACATACAGACCCCTAGTGGTGGTTATTTTGATGGGTGGGATATTTTTGGCATTAAGACAATCAACCAAAATCACCGATATGACTTTATGAAGCTAAAGTCTTAAAATTAAAGACCTCGTATCACAAAGTTTTAGATAATCAGCAATGAGCCAGCCGGTGTTTGTGATTAAACAAACAGAGACACTCGAAAATTGCAATTGATTGATGCTAATAAGTTTGCACAAATATAGCACGCCCCTACTCTTAATCGCTCATTTATCCCTTAAAAATAACGCCATATTATAACAAATAATCAGACAAATCGCATGCTATATTTGTCAGCTTATTTTGCTAGCGCTTGTCTATCGATATCGACGTCTGTAAAGCTCAGCTATTTAAAAGCATAGAAAGTATACTCAATCGTCGGTTACTGGTCTTTACCCTTCAATATCAAACGTTCAGCAGGCAGATAAGCTTTTTGTTTGCTATATAAATAATTTAGCATCTGCTCACGTATCTCACAGGCCAGTGTCCATGCTTCTATGGGACCTACCGCTGAAACAGCGCCGCGCAAGTGAATAATGTTGGCAGTCACCTCAACGACAAACATTTCAGGCTCAGTTTTGTTATCCCAAAGCTTATTGTCTTTAACCGCCGATATAAATTGCTGGCGAATGGCATCAATATCTGCACCATAATCGACATATAAAAACACAGGACAGGTCTGATGTACTTCGGTATGTGACCAGTTTTCTACCGTTTCGGTGATCAGTTCACGCATCGGCACGATCAATCGACGTTCATCCCATGTTTTGAGTACCGCATACGTATAACGCAGGTCTTCAACGGTACTAAAGTTGCCATCCATTATCACACTATCACCAATCCGTACTGGCTGGGTCACGGCCACCTGTACCCCAGCAATGATGTTACCCAGTATCGGCTGCGCGGCAATTCCGATGACCACGCCTGCGATACCAGCCGAGGTCAATAGCGTCTTACCAAGGCCTTCCATGTTGGCAAATTCACTGAGACCAATCCAAATACTGCCCAAAATCATGACAAAAATAAAGACGCGGCGAAATATCGATACATAAGTACGGCGACGGCGCTCTTTATCAAAGTGCTCTTCAGCCAGATTTTCAATTTGTAGGCTTTGATAGCGATTAGCAAAAAAGTTAATAACTCGAATGCCAAGCCATAAGGTACTAAACACTAGCCCAATCCAGATAAGCGGACGAGTCGATGAAGCTACCGCATCCAAATAAGGAAAGCCCCCTGACACCAAAGTAAAGACGAGCAAAAAACTGATGGTAAAAGTCAACGGCACGGTCAGCTTATTAACCAAATCTGCCACGCCATTCGTACTACCAACATAATTGCTGTATTTTTCATCGTCGATATAACGGCTGATGATTTTTTCCGTGCCTTTACTGAGTAACCACCCTACTCCCATGGTCACTAAGAAAAACAGTGCTAATGCCAAAAACTCCCATAGTGCGATACTAAAAATCTTAAGTTTTAACCACCCAGGTAAATAACGCTCAAATTCCGCTGGATGATATTGCTCATAGAGATTGTCGATATTATCAACTGTCTGTGCAGAAAACACCCAAATAGGCGCAGCTTCACCAACCCGTACTCGTTGCAAATAGATGGGAACACGGCGCTCACGATAGTCGATATAGCTAGCTGAATCGAACGTCTAGGGATACCCATGATACTACTGGTATTGCCAAGTGGCGGCTCGATTAAACCATCTGGGCGATCTGGCAGGTCATCAAAAACGTAAAGCTCTTTTTCCGTTAACAAAAAATCCAACCGTTTTGATAACTCAAGCGCGTGGTTACGCTGAATTTTCTGATCGATTAAATTCATGTTGAGTGCATAAGCAGCCAAGTCGTATTGTTGCTTCATGACCGCCGATTGAAAAAATTCTAAAGTCGCTAGTGGCGTGGTTAAATTTGGCGGCTCCGATAATGGCGGCAAGCCTACATTGAGCTTGTCTAGCAAATAATAACCTTCATTGTATTCACCCGTCAGTCCAGAATCTCCCTGCAAATTACCCGCTTGCTCTACTGCATTGCGCTCGGTAGGATCAAATATTTCTTCTGCAACACCAGAGATGCTGAGGCTTTCGCTTTAATTGTATTGATTTTCTGAGTGGCATATTCAGCCAGATTATCGGGCTTGCTGATTGAAGTTGATGATGAGCTAGACTGCTCATCCGCAGCTTGTTCGCTGTCGCTTTGCATATCACTAGTGCTTGCGGCATTAGCGGATGCAAACACAGCACTCATGCTGACTATAAAAAAAACAATAGTAATGACAAAGTACTGGCGCGCACATTCCAACGCTGGGGGTTAGGATAGTGGTCACTGTCGGTATCAATTGCTATACGATGACAGCCAACAATGCTTTTTTTGAGAATATTCATATTTTAAAAGCCATTAATTCACTTGATGTTTGCATCTCTTGAAGTTTGCCTACAAAGCTTATTCTTACATATATTGCATAGCCAATTTAGCTTCATCTTTCTTGTTTGACTGCAATTTATCTTGTTTTTAGCACCATTTTTAGAATGATGATATACCCTAGTTTAGCCTATAAAAAAGCCAGCTCAAAGCTGACTTAGTTTATGACTATCTATATGAGTGTTCTGTAACATGATTGCCTTAAGCGCGGCGCCATGTTGTGCCAGCACGGCTGTCTTCAAGCTCAATACCAGCATCTTTTAGTTGCTCACGTATCTCATCAGCACGCGCAAAGTTTTTGTTGGTTTTGGCGTCCGCACGCTCAATAATTAAACCATCGATAGTGTCATCGGTTAAACCATCATCCGCCTTGTCACCAATCACTGCTTGCAAAAACTGTTGAACTGGCTGCTGTAAAATATTGAGTACCTGTGCCAACGTTTTGAGCTGCTCTGCTAATTGCCATGCGGTGTCTACGTCTTCGGCTTTAATAGCTTTATTAATATCACGCGCCAGCCCAAACAATACGCTAATCGCCGTTGAACTATTAAAGTCATCGTTCATGCTTTGATGAAATCTTGCCCAGCACTGCTGCTATAAGCATCATTTATCAGCGTATCACTGACTACGAGCGTCTGCCCTTTTTGTTGTTCGGCCAATTTTAACACATTATATAATCTGCTTAGGCTATTATGTGCTTCATCCAATGCGTTATCAGAAAAATTGACTTGGCTGCGATAATGGCTTGATAGTAAGAAAAAGCGCACCGTTTCAGGTAGGTATTTTGCTATCACATCGCGAATGGTTGAAAAGTTCGCTAATGACTTAGACATTTTTTCGCCATCGACATTAATGAAACCGACATGCATCCAGTTACGCGCGTATTCACAGCCAGTCGCGGCTTCAGACTGCGCTATCTCGTTTTCGTGATGCGGAAACTGTAAGTCGTGACCACCGCCATGAATATCAAAGGTACTACCCAAGCACTTGGTCGACATCGCTGAGCATTCGATATGCCAACCTGGACGCCCTTGACCCCATGGTGACGCCCATTGTGGCTCATTAGGTTTTGCTGCCTTCCATAAGACAAAATCAAACGGATTGCGTTTGTCATTTTCGACATCGACACGTGAACCTGCTTGCATCTCATCGAGATTACGCTTAGATAATTTACCATAATCTGCAAAATTATCGACGGCATAGTAGACATCACCATTGTCGCCTGTGTACGCATAATTACCTGTAACCAGCGTCTCAATCATGTGTTGCATGTCATCAATATGGTCAGTCGCCCGCGGCTCAGCATCAGGTGCCAAGCAACCAAGTGCTGCGAAATCTTCGTGCATGGCTTCAATAAAACGCTGCGTTAACGTACCAATCTCTTCGCCATTCTCGGCGGCGCGCGCGATGATTTTGTCATCAATATCGGTGATATTGCGCACATAATTAACGTCATAACCCAATTGCGTAAGCCAACGTACCACCATATCAAACCCAATCATCATTCGAGCATGCCCAATATGACAATAATCATAAACGGTCATACCGCACACATACATGCCTACTTGCCCTGATTTGAGTGGTACAAACTGACGTTTTCCGCCAGTCAGTGAGTCATAAATAGCAAGCTGAGACATCGCATCGGCAAGTGGTGTGGTCATGGTTAAAAAGCCTTTTAATATAAATGGAATAGATAAAATAAAAACAAAGATATAATCAATGTTTGGATATTAAACAGTACTGACTATAGTCGTTATAACTGTAAAAGTAGCGGCAACATAAAACCTAACCCATTATCTTAGCGAAAACAGCCATAAAATACTACAATGAGCCCGCAACTAACATCATTCAATCATAAAAAACTGTTAAGGATTTAGATATGGGCAATCGTTTAAGCAAAATATATACGCGTACTGGAGATGACGGTAGCACTGGCATGGCAGACGGCAGCCGCGTCAGCAAAGCAGACAATCTATTTAGCGTAATGGGTGATATCGACGAGCTTAACTCACACATTGGTCTGGTACGCGCTCAATTACAGCATAATAAAGGGCAATCTATAGAGAAAGAGTTTTCTCAAGCGTTAGTCATCATTCAGCATTTATTGTTTAATATCGGTGGTGAGCTGGCTATGCCAGAATATGAAGCGTCAATGCCACTCACATTACATGGCTAGAACAGCAAATTGATGCGATGAATACGACCTTGCCGCCGCTGAAAGATTTTATCTTGCCCACAGGTTCGGTATTGGTCAGCCAACTGCACGTTGCGCGTACAGTCTGTCGCCGTGCTGAGCGCCAAGCAGTGCTATTACAACAAGAGCGACCACAAGCGATTCGCAGTACGGCCGTGAGCTTTATCAATCGCTTATCGGATTGGTTGTTTGTCGCTGCTCGCTTTTGTACAGATCCCAACAAAGTCTCTGAAGTCTTATGGGACAGTCAGGTATTACAAAAATTCGCTGATAAAAAATAATTGCGCAGGACTACTTCAGTGGACTAAAACGCTAAAATAACACCCTAGAATCAAGCCCTAGAATTAAGCCCTAGAATAAAATATGAAAAAGCCCGCAACCTTAACACTGCGGGCTTTTTATTGACTAATCGATACTATTCAATCACGACAATATTATTCGAAAACAGCTTAAATCTTACTAATTAGTAAGTAGCGCTGTCATCTTCAATAATGACCATATCGATACTTTCATCTTTAGGTACTGATTTCGGTACGGCTGGTGTGGCTGGGGTTTTAACCTCAGGGGTGGCTGACGCGCTGCTATCCGTATTACTACTGCTTGGATTGTTAATAGTCGGCGGCGTGGCAGGCTGAGTAGGACGAATCGGCTCAACTGGCTTGACTACTTGAGGCTGACGAACGGGTGCTGACTGACTGTCATCGTTTTGTGCTGCACGGCGCTCATTGCTACGTTGGGCGCGCTGCTCATCCATCGCTGATTTAAATACAGAACCTGCCATCACATCGGCGACCACAGTAATCAATGCTGGCTGCCCAGCAATACGTGTGCGTACTTGACCGCCTTGAGTACCAACGACATAAGTAAAGGCATCATCAACCAACATGTTATTGTTGATACGAATGTTATTTTGCGCTAAACGTGATTGTAGCTCGGTAGATTGTTGGCTGCTTGTACTTGACTGGCTTGATACAAATCTTCGCTTGGTAACGTCATGCTCACGCTTGCCTGACAAGTCGTCATACCATTGTCATTGGCTGCTTGTAAGACTGCAGCATTTTGTACATCAATCACAATGCCGTTGGTTTTATTAGTGATAGCGCCGCTAGCGAGACTGATCTCTGCATCATTTGCGTAGTTGGCAGCCAGCGTTTGTGCTTGTTGATTGAGCGTGTTTTTTAGAGCCGTTTTGAGACGATCTTGTACCATTGGGTCATCACAGCTCACCGCAGTAGCTGCGGTGTTTTCAGTAGACGCAGACTCTTGCTCTGTGAGCTCTGCCGTCTCGGTGGTATCTTCCTTCTCTGAGCGATCACAGCCAGCAAGCGCTAAACCACATACCATGCCAATACCAGCCACTTTATACCACTTGCTCACGTTTTTATTTGCTACGCTCATATTTCTTTTGCTCCCAATTTACTAATACGTACCGCCACTGATGGACAGTGATTGATGTTCAAACCGCAACCCTAGCTGCCCTAGGTTTGAAAACCAGATTATTATACGGTGTTTAAATAAAATGTTCATTAGTGTAGCCCATGGATATACAAATAACGTCCCTCATTATAGGTAAAACCTGTATTTAGTTGCAAAAACATAACAAATACATACTTATGAATTCGCTGTAAATACGCTTTTAGACTACCGCGATCAACTAGGGTCTGTTGAATGTTTGACAGACAGTAAACATATTCTAAGATTTCGCTCAGCTCATATCTATAAGGTTTTTGGATAAAAGGAACCACATAGTAATATTGCTCTATCGAGCAAATTTTATTAGACGCTGTTGTTTTAGCACTATATGATTGCGCGTATCACTAACCAACCATATAAATTATGATAAATTTTGAAAACACGCTTTTATTGGGTCATCGCGGTGCGCGCGGCGAAGCATTAGAAAATACCTTTTCAGGCTTTGAGTACGCTCAACGTCTCAACACTCAGGGTTTAGCAGGGGTTGAGTTTGATGTACAACTGAGTGCGGATGGTCATTTAATCGTGTTCCATGATGACACGCTGCAACGCATGTGTGGTCAGCAAGCACGTGTTGATCAGTTAAATCTTGCTGAGATTCAACGCCATTCGCAGTTTGGTCATCAGATTATGACATTAGGCAGGTAGTGCCGTTGCTAAAGGGCTTTACTGATATTGAACTGGAGATTAAAACGCATGACCGTACTGATTATGCTAAATTGGTAAAAGCATTGACACACAACCTCATCGATAGCCCACTTGCCAAACTACCCATTGTGCTGACCAGTTTCGATGTAGAGCTACATGTTCGCTTACAACGTCATCCATTACTAAAGCCTATCTCTCGCGGCTTGCTCATTCGCACACCTGAAGTCTTAATGACTGCACCGAATACCGCCTTGCAACTTGGCTGTATTCAGCTAGGTATCCACTATCCGCTGATTAGTCGAGCAGTCATTAAACATAGCCACTGTCATGGCTTGCCAGTGAGTGCGTGGACGGTCAATGATATTGACACGATTAAACAGCTGATCGCATGGCAAGCTGACGTTATCATCACTGATTATCCAAGTCATTTACTGCTGGGTTAATAAGCATCGCCTTTATTTGATTTATTTAAAATCATCTACATATCTACGGTGTTACTTACACTTCTCCTCAATGCCTGATAAGTCATCCATTATTTTCGTTAATACATTCCATAATCGATACAAGTTATTGTTATTTAGCAATATTTTTACAGTGTATAACTGTTCACTTTATTGATTTTTTAAGGTATCATATAGGCTTAAATTAATACCGCTAGGGATATTATATGATTGCAAAAAAAGCACTTGGCTTACCGCTTAAAGGCTTACGTTTCGCTATCAAATCTGGTGATACGCTTATCAAAGCCGCCAGCACTCAAGCCACACGTTTTAAGACACGTTTTGACGAGAGTAAAACTGCAAGCTCGCTTAATGAGCAGCCTGTTGCCAAACGCAACTACGCTCATGTTGCGGGAGAGCAAGATGTCTCTACTAAAGAAGACAGCATTGATATGCGCGAGTTTGAGTTTACAAAAGCGCCGATCAACTGGATTCCAGCGACTATTCTAGTAGCCACACCTATTGCTGCTGCGATCATTACACCATGGTATTTGTTTACTCATGATGTTAGCGCGCCAGTTTGGGGCGTATTTGGTGCCTTTATGGTATGGACAGGCATTAGTATTACCGCTGGTTACCATCGCCTGCTATCGCATCGTGCTTATAAAGCGCATCCAATCGTCAAAAACTTTTTATTGCTAGGTTCTACCTTTGCCGTACAAGGTTCAGCGTTTGATTGGGTTTCTGGTCACCGTACGCATCATCGTCATGTCGATGACCGCTTAGAAGACCCGTACTCAGCAAAGCGTGGCTTTTTCTTTAGTCATATGGGCTGGATGCTACGCAATTATCCTAGTGGTAAATTTGACTATAAAAATATCCCTGACCTAACCAAAGATAGAACGCTGCAAATTCAGCATAAATATTACGGTTTATGGGTTGCGGCATTGAACATCGGTGTGGTCGCTGCGATTGGTTGGTTATTGGGTGATGTTTGGGGTACTTTGGTCATCGTAGGCTTACTACGTCTGGTACTGACGCACCACTTTACCTTCTTTATTAACTCGCTATGTCATATGTTTGGCACGCGTCCTTATACGGATACCAATACTGCTCGCGATAACTTCTTCTTAGCTATCTTTACGTGGGGTGAGGGTTATCATAACTACCATCACTTCTTCCAATACGATTATCGTAACGGTGTAAAATGGTGGCAGTATGATCCTACTAAATGGTTGATTGCTGGCCTATCAAAGCTGGGCTTAACCAGTGAGCTACGTACCGTTGATGACACCACTATCAAGCATGCAGAAGTACAAATGCAATTTAAAGCGGCTCAGCAGCAAATCGATACAGCAGCAGTAAGCGGCATTGATCTTCCTCATGCGATGAAGAGCTTCCAAGACCGTATTAAGTTTGAATATGATGCCTTTATGCAGACTGTTGAAGAATGGCAAGCACTCAAAGCCAAAACGATTGAGCTGAAAAAGACAGAATATGCCGATCGCTTGCATGAAGTGGAAGATGAGCTAAAGCATGACTATGCCAAAATTGAACAGAAAATCCTTGAGCATAACAGCAACTTAAAAACCGCGTTTCGCTCTATCGGAATCAGTAAAAAAGCGGCATAATCGCTGATTATTAAACTGTATTTTATTACCTTTGTGATGAACGATAATTGTAAAGCTTCTCCTTCCCTCTATCTGCTACAGATAGAGGGATTTTTTGCTCATCTTTTATAGATCGTGTCGAACATTGATTTATAGAAATCAAAAGGACAAGTGGAAGCAATATCTTTGTTTGATAGGCTAAATGCATTCAATATTACTCATGGTTTTTGGGTGTGCTATTACAAGAGATGGACAGAGTGAAATGATGTAATATCAAGGCTATGCTATAGTGCTTTTATTGCCCCTACACTTTACTTATACTTCAAAAGCAGGAACGGCTTGTATGCGCTATCAAAATACCTATGTCAATCTAGACACTCGCCTTTATCATGAGCAACCGCCGACGCCGCTGGACAATCCACGTGCTGGACACTTCAACATGCACGTTGCACAGCAGTTAGGCTGGACAGATGATAAAGATCTGATGATACATTGGGTAGAGATACTTGGTGGTCAATACGTGCCAGCGGATTTTAAGCCATTGGCCATGGTTTATGCGGGTCACCAGTTTGGACAATGGGCAGGTCAATTGGGTGATGGGCGCGGCTTGCTGATGGCACAAGTGCTCGATAACAATAATCAATTGCAAGACTTGCACCTTAAGGGTATTGGTCTGACGCCTTATTCGCGGATGGGTGATGGGCGTGCTGTCTTGCGCAGCACTATTCGCGAGTATTTATGTGGTCATGCCCTTACACAATTAGGTGTTTCTTCCTCTAATGCTTTGGGGTTTGTTGTCTCCGATACGAGGGTGCGCCGTGAGCGTATAGAGGCTGGCGCAGCATTGATGCGCGTGGCTGACAGCCATATTCGCTTAGGTCATATCGAGTGGATTGCCAGCTTTGCGCCCGATTTGCTCGCTGAGTTCACCGATTATATGATCGACACTTATTATCCAGAGTGCCGTGATAGTGACGCTCCGATACTGACATTTTTAACCACGGTGTCGAACGAACTGCACGAATGATCGCTGACTGGCAACTGATTGGCTTTGCTCATGGGGTAATGAATACCGATAACCTCTCTATCACTGGTAGCACCTTAGACTTTGGTCCATTTGGTTTTATGGAGCGTTTTAATCCTGCTTGGATCAACAACCACTCTGATCATACTGGTCGCTACGCTTATCAGAATCAACCTGCTATTGGTCACTGGAATCTCAATGCTTGGCTGCCACATTTTATGCGCTTAGAGGGCGTAACACGTGAGGCGTTAGCAGATTGTCTAGCGCCTTATGAAGCCACATTTATGCAGCACTATCAGCAAGGGCTTTGTCGTAGACTTGGGCTGCCGCATGCAAAAGAGAGTCTAACCTTGGCTTTCGAATGGCTAACCTTGTTAGAAGACAACTTGCTGGACTATACCAATAGCTTCCGTGCGTTACTCGGTTTGGTCGCGCCGAATGAGCACCATTATGAAGAGCAGCTATTGTCAACCATGACGAATGAGCTTAGCGATGATGCCAAACAAGTCTGGCAAGATTGGTCGACTCGTTATATGGCGCAAATACAGCAGCAGCCACTTGAGCAAGTTATCGATGATATGCAGCACAACAATCCTGTTTATGTACTGCGCAATAGTATGGCGCAGCGTGCCATTACGGCAGCAGAACAAGGACAGTTCGAAGAAGTGAGTCGAATATTCGATTTACTGGCTAATCCTTATCAGGTACAAGCAATCGCTACCCTTCTCGATACGATGCCGCCTACCCCACATGCGCCGCAAATGCCGATTAGTTGCTCGTCTTAATGATATGTTATTAAAATGCTATTCTGTAATATTTTGAAACATTATGAGATTAAAGTTGATATTTAACCCTATTTTTTGGCATTATTAATTGGCTAAATAATGAATATCATTTTACTATATTATTCTCGCCGTTCACGGCAGCTGACTAGGCAGTGAATTGGCAATAGTGCTAGAATAACTATTCCACTAGATTACTTTTTTGGCTCAATGCTTAATCGCTAATCCTGACACTTTGAATTATTAACTGTTTAGCGTCACGTTACCCTTAGAGGATTATTATTCCATGATTTTTTGAGGGTAAAACGTTATTTTTATCTCCATTTACTTTATTCCAATTTATTCTAACCATGGCAATTATTATGAATGACGATACCACTTTGAATACGGATAACCTTAGTACAGAAAAAGAGCAGTTTGAACAAGCTGCCTTACATTATCATGAGTTCCCACGTCCAGGCAAAATCTCTGTCACCCCTATTAAGCAGTTGGCAAACCAACGTGACTTAGCACTTGCCTATTCACCAGGTGTGGCAGTTCCTTGTCTTGAGATTCAAAGAGATCCGACGTTAGCGGCTAAATATACCGCCCGTAGCAACTTGGTTGGTGTTATCACCAACGGTACAGCGGTACTGGGTCTAGGTAATATCGGGCCATTGGCATCGAAGCCTGTGATGGAAGGTAAAGGAGTTCTATTCAAAAAATTCGCAGGTATCGACGTTTTTGATATTGAAATTGCACAAAATGATCCAGACAAATTCATCGAGGCAGTTGCTTCTCTTGAGCCTACTTTCGGTGGCATCAATCTAGAAGACATCAAAGCACCAGAATGTTTCAAAATTGAGCGTGAATTACGTAAGCGCATGAACATTCCAGTATTTCACGATGACCAACATGGTACGTCAATCATTGTTGCAGCAGCGATGCTCAACGCGCTATTGATTACTGGCAAAAAAATCGAAGAGATTAAAATCGTCTGTTCAGGTGCTGGTGCCGCCGCCATTTCTTGTTTAGATATTATTTGCGCACTTGGGTGAACAAAAATAATATCTTTGTTTCAGATTCACGCGGTATCATCACCACCATCCGTGAAAATCTTGACGAAACCAAACAGCGCTATGCCCGTGAGACGACTGCGACCACTATCGACGAAGTGATGGATGATGTCGATATGTTCCTTGGTCTATCGATGCCTGGTACGTTATCTGAAGATATGGTTCGCCGTATGGCAAAAGACCCTATCGTCTTTGCACTTGCTAACCCAACGCCTGAGATCATGCCAGAATTGGCGCACGCCGTACGTCCAGATGTCATCATGGCAACGGGTCGCTCAGACTATCCAAACCAAGTAAACAACGCTTTATGCTTCCCTTATATCTTCCGCGGCGCATTAGATGTTGGTGCCACGACTGTTAACGAAGAGATGAAAGTCGCTTGTGTCAGAGCTATCGCTGCGATGGCACACGTTGAAGCAACACCGACCACCAGCGCTAGAAACATTGAAAAAATGCAAAGTTTCGGTCGTGATTACCTGATTCCAGGACCTTTAGAGCCAAACCTAATCATCGAGATCGCGTCTGCGGTCGCTCAAGCTGCAATGGACTCAGGCGTTGCAACCTTACCTATCGCTGATATGCAAGCTTATCGTCAGCGTCTGTCTGAGTTTGTCTATAACTCTGCATTCGTGATGAAACCAATCTTTGCTCGCGCTAAAGCCGATCCAAAGCGTATCGTTTACTGTGAAGGTGAAGACAATAATATCTTACTTGCTGTGCAAGTGGTCGTTGATGAAAAGCTAGCCCAACCTATTTTAATTGGTCGTCCTTCAGTCATCGAAGCCAATATCGAAAAACTAGGGTTACGTCTAAAAGATGGTGTGAACATCTCTATCGTCAATATCGATGACGATCCTCGTTATAAAGACTACTGGCAGGGTTACTACGAGAAGAACAAACGTCTTGGTGTGAGTATTGAACTTGCTCGTCGTGATGTTCGTCGTAAGACCACATTGATCGGCTCACTATTGGTCGAAAATGGCGCTGCAGATGGCATGGTATGTGGTACGTTTAGCCATTATCAGTTGCACTTAAAATATGTACAAAGCGTTATTGGCAAAAAAGAAGGTGTGAACGACTTCTATGCTATGAATGCGGTACTCATGCAAGATCGTAATATTTTCATCGCCGATACTTATATCCACGAAGATCCAACGGCTGAACAATTGGCTGAAATGACTGTCTTGGCGGTTGATCAATTACGTCGCTTTGGTATTACACCACGTGTCGCGCTAGTTTCTCACTCTAACTTTGGCGCCTCAAATCGCACCAGTGCTGTAAAAATGCGCAAGGTCTATGAACTGCTGACAGATATGAATGTAGACTTTGAATTCGACGGCGAGATGCAAGGTGACGCCGCGTTGAATGAACATATTCGTTTAAACAACATGCCATCAAGTCCGTTGAAAGGTGCTGCAAATCTGCTCATCTTACCAACACTTGACGCCTCAAATATTGCCTTTAACTTACTCAAGACAGCAACTGGTAGCGCCTCTATTGGTCCTATTTTATTAGGTACTAGCAAACCGGTACATATTCTCACACCATCAGCAACTGCACGTGGTATCGTCAATATGACGGCTCTTTCCGTTACTGAAGCTCAAGATTTGGCGAGCGAAAATCAGTAATTCATCCTGCGCTACCTAGTAGTATGTGTTATCAAGATGGTCTCTATTATTCATTTATAGAGACCGTCTGCTATACTAAAACCAGTCAATGCTATTAAATAGCGTTGGCTGGTTTTTTTGCTTGTTATACATTGGCTAAGACGCAACGTAGCCTTATTCAGTAACAGTCATCACTGGCTCAATAAAAATAAAAGATAGAGGCATTTATGCAAATTTACCTTGTCGGCGGCGCGGTACGCGATCAACTGATAGCACGTCCTATTAAAGATAAAGATTTTGTCGTCGTTGGTGCAACTGTTGCAGAAATGCTTGATGCAGGGTTCCAGCAAGTGGGTGCAGATTTCCCTGTATTTTTGCATCCTAGTAGCCATGAAGAATACGCACTGGCACGCACTGAACGCAAAGAAGGCTTGGGGTATAAAGGCTTTAGCGTACATGCCAGTCCTGACGTCAGCTTAAAAGAGGATCTACAACGTCGAGACTTGACGATTAATGCCATGGCGATAGAAGTCACCAGCTTAACTGATGATACGCCTATCAACGGTGACGTCATTGACTATTATGGTGGCATGGCTGATATAGAAAGCAAAACCTTGCGTCATGTCTCCGATGCATTTAGCGAAGACCCTCTACGAGTGCTTCGAACCGCTCGCTTCTATAGCCGTTATTATGACCTAGGTTTTGTCATTGCTGATGAAACTTTGACGTTGATGCGCCAATTGGTTGACTCTGGAGAGCTTGCACATTTAAGTGCAGAGCGTATTTGGCAAGAATCTAGCCGTGCAACCATGCAGCTATCGCCGCAGGTATACTGGCAACAACTGTTTAAGATTGGTGCGCTCATAGAATATTTTGCCCCACTACATGAAGCTTGGACTAATACTCAGATACGTGAAACGGTACAGACGGCGCTATATTTCGCAGGGCAAATGCGATTGAATCTATCACAGCGCTGGGCACTATTAATGGCAAGTCTTAATTCACTTTTATTTGCCTCAGAAAATAAATATGAAAACGTGAATAAAGCAGCCAATATAAAAGGTATCAATGATATAGGCAACGCCGCTAAGGTACCAAAGGCACACACTCAATTTTCGACTCTCTTCGCTCAGCAAGCCATAAAGCTAAGCACAATAAACCATTTAAGCGCGGCTGAAAAAATTGACCTCATACAAACTTGCGGCGCTCATAAAGAGCCTGATAAGTTATCGCAGCTATTAGTGACCAGCCACGTGTTGCAATTGGCAACACAGCACCGTCAGATGATGCTAGCGCTGAATAGCTTTCATGCCATTCGTATGCAGGATATTGACTCAGCGCTAACAGGCTCTGCGATTGGTACGGCATTACGACAAGCCAGAATTGAGCACTTGCAAGTACGAAACCAATGTTAAGAAAATTTAAAAAGGTGCAGCAGCGCGATATCATTGACTCAATTCCTATGCAGCGTATAGGTCGACCTGACGAGATTGCCCATCATGTGTTGTACCTAATACAGGCCAATTATATTACTGCTGAGATTATTACTGTTGATGGTGGTCGCAGCCTGATACTGGCTGGTGGTCATATTTGATAGAAAAGTAGAGCATCATAAAAAATATCTTGATTACTACCTATCTTTTACTTGAAAAATTAAAAAATTCAGGTATCATTGTCCGTCTAGCGTTAGGCCCATAGCTCAGTTGGTTAGAGCAGAGGACTCATAATCCTTTGGTCGTAGGTTCAAGTCCTACTGGGCCCACCAAATTCAAACCCTTACAGTCATTAACTTGTAAGGGTTTTTTATTGTCTAGAATTTAATAGAAAACAATCATTGAACTGTGCTGAAGAATCGGTAAAAGTAAACTTGGTAAACTAATGGATTGAATAGCAGTAAAAAAAGGTTGCCAACACTATATGCAATATAGCGTTAGCAACCTTTTTTCATTTAGTGTTTTACTTAGATAATGTGCTTAATATTAGAATTTGTTATATCTAATTTCTAACATTAGAAAGAAGTACGGCGATAATTACGATATTCAGGTAACCAAAAATTCGCTTTTAATCGACGTTGTAAATTCTCCGCTGTGATAGGTAGTGCTAGCTTATCTTGAGCCGCTTGCAATGCCACTGCATACGCTATTTTTTCACTAATCTCTCTGATAACTTTAATCGGCGGTAGTATGGCACCAGGTGCTTTTTCGTATTCCATTGATATATCTGCAAGGGCTTGGCTTGCCGCCATGAGCATATTATCGCTAATACCCGTCGCCCTTGCTGCTAAAACACCCAGACCAATCCCGGGAAAAATATAGCTGTTATTACACTGAGAAACCTCGAAAGACTGACCTTCAAAAGTGGTATGAGGGAAAGGGCTACCTGTTGCAACAATTGCCTTACCCTTGCTCCAATTAGTCACTTCTTGCGGTGTTGCTTCCACACGAGACGTGGGGTTTGAAAGTGGTAATACAATAGGATGTTCAGTATTAACACACAAGGATTCGATCACCTCTTGGGTGAACAGACCTTTTTGCCCACTGACACCAAACAATACGGTTATTTTTGCTTGTTTAACCACTTGCGCTAAACCGAGTTTCTTACTTTTATCCCAGCTTTCAATAGCGGATTCTTTTTGTACTAACGGTTCTTGGAATTTTTGTAGCTCCGTCATGTTATCAGTAAGTAGGCCATAGCGGTCAACCATAAATACTTGGCTGCGAGCCTGCGCCTCCGTTAACCCTTCACGCTGCATTTGGCGAATGATATGTTCAGCAATACCGCAACCAGCAGACCCTGCGCCTAAAAATGCTATTTTTTGTTGGCTAAGCTTTTGGCCTTATTTAAGCACGCGGCAATCAAGGTACCGACTGAAACCGCAGCAGTACCCTGAATGTCATCATTGAAGCAGCATAATTGGTCACGATATTTATTCAATAATGGTGTCGCATTTTCTTGGGCAAAATCTTCAAATTGTAATAATGCTTCTGGCCAACGACGTTTAACGGCTTGAATGAATAAGTCGACAAACTCATTATACTCATCACCAGAAATGCGTGGGTTTCTCCAACCCATGTACATAGGATCGTCAAGTAGCTGTTGGTTATTGGTACCAACATCCAACAAAATTGGTAGGCAATAAGCTGGGCTAATACCACCACAAGCGGTATACAAAGCCAATTTACCAATGGGAATACCCATACCACCAATGCCTTGATCCCCTAAGCCTAATATACGTTCGCCGTCAGTGACAACGATTACCTTCACGTTTTGCTTGGTGGCATTTTGCAGCATGTCATCGATTTTATGGCGCTCAGGATATGAGATAAACAAACCGCGTTTACGGCGATAAATCTGCGAGAATTTTTCACATGCTTGACCCACGGTTGGGGTATAAATGAGCGGCATGACTTCTTCAATATGCTGCTCAATCAGATGGTGAAATAAGGTTTCATTGGTATCTTGGATGTTACGCAAGTAAATATGCTTATCCATATCATTAGTGAATGAGCGCAGTTGATGATAAGCGCGTAGTGATTGCTCTTCAATTGTCTCAATATTATGAGGTAATAGCCCAGTTAAATTAAAGCTATCACGCTCTTCTGATGAAAAAGCACTGCCTTTATTTAGTAAAGGAGTCTCTAAAAGAGCGGGGCCTGCAACGGGAATATATAAAGGACGCTTGTTTGACATAATGTAATCTTCTTATTAAAGGCATATGAGTGAAAGCCATACTGAGTGAAAGCTATGCTAGTGCTGCATTATACATAGCATCTACTGGTATTTAACAATAGATAACAAAATCATTTTGAATGAACATGGCTCTAAAGGTGATGACACGAATACATTGACCTAGAAATATAGATGTATTTAGCTTTCACCCCAAATTTTTATAAAAAAGGGTTTTTTATTATTGGGTGTTTTCTATGAGATTTCATACAATCAAAGCCGCTACCTTTATTGATGTCACTATAGTCGATTCAATTTAAAAGTAGTACAAGGCAACCGAGTGTAGATGTATATTAAATACTTCAAGCGAGGCTAACGCTGTAATGCTTTTATAGTGGAATGACTATATTGACGGCGGTATTTATAGGAATTCTTGTTAAGCAGATAAGTAATCTGCCAATATGACTTTTATTATCACTACGATATTTTTCAATTATTCAACGTATCACTATCAATACGACCATCAACCAAATTAATCGTTCGATCGCAAGATGCTGATAAGCGTGGATCATGAGTGACCAGCAATACTGCGCAATCACGTTCCTGATTCACTTTGCGGAACAGCTCAAACACCTCCCCTGCCGTCACGGTATCCAGATTACCTGTAGGTTCATCAGCCAATAGCAATGCCGGTTCGGTTATCAAGGCGCGTGCAATAGCGACACGCTGTTGCTGACCACCTGATAGCTCGTTAGGCTTACTGTCAGCAAAGCGCTCTAACCCAACCGCTGCCAGTAGCTCGCGCGCTTTTTGGATAGCACGCTTATTTGGACGACCCCTTGTCAATGTTAGCGGCATTAAGATATTGTCTAATGCGCTAAACGCTTGAATCAGATGATGAAATTGAAAGACAAAGCCAATACTACTACCACGCAAAGCGGTGCGACCGGCATCATTCATAGCACTGGTCGCTTGACCCAACAGATATAGCTCACCGCTGGTTGGCTGATCTAGTAACCCTAGTACATTTAGTAAAGTGCTTTTACCTGAACCAGAAGGACCAATCAGGGCAGCAAAGTCGTTATTGCTGATGGTTAAGTCAATACCGTGCAGCACCTCAATCTCATTAGGTTGACCGATGTTATAAGACTTTTTTAGTGCCTCTAAACGCAGAACTTCGTGAGATTGACTGGACATAGGAGTTGACGTCTTATTAAAAGGATTGGCAGAAACATCTTTAAAGTCACTGTTAAAGTCATTATTAAAAGTGTCGCTAGAATCATGATTAGACATAACGAATAGCCACCACTGGATCAAGTGCTGCTGCGCGCCGCGCTGGAATAGCAGCTGCTATCACACCAGTTAGCGTTGCTAACGACATAGTCACTAAGATCAGGTTTATCGATATGGGAATTGTAAATATGTCGGGCCCAAAAGTATTAAAAGACCAGACCAATATATAACTGACACCACTACCGACAATCGAGCCTAGCAAGCCAAATATAGCCCCTTGAATTAAGAATATTCGTAGGATTTGCTGACGAGTTGCACCCATGGCTCGTAAGATACCAATCTCGCGCGTACGCTGAACCACACTGACCGACAGCACACTGGCAATACCAAAAGCCACCGAGATCGCCACAAAAACAACAATCATATTGCTAGATAAACTTTGAGCCGTGAGACCACTCAGCAGCTGGGCGTTGGTTTGAATCCAGCTTTCTGCTTGCAGTGAGGTCAAACGACCCACTTGTGCAGCGATTTCCTCCGCCTCAAAGATATCTTCAACCGTCAAATCAATGACTGTGATACCGCCCGGTAGGTTGAGTAATGACTGCGCTTGTTTTAGGTCTAGATACACGTAGCGCGCATCAAGCTCTCGTACGCCGAGCTCAAATATACCAGCGATATTGACTACAGCACTGTTGTTATTAAGGTTGCTACCAAGGTTGTTACTCAGATTATTACTGGGACTACTATCTTGACCCGTATCCAAACGTAATTTGCTGCCGACCTCTACACCCAAATCTTTAGCCAGTTCACTACCAATCAATACATTATCTGCGCCCACTCGCAGCTCACCACTGATTAAGTACTCATCAAGTGGGATTATATTCTGATAGCGCGCCAAGTCAGTACCTACTAGTATCACCGACTCTAATGCCTCACCACGCCGGACAAACCCAGGCCCAGACACGTTTGGCGATACAGCAGTTAACAAGGGCAGTTGATCCAGCGTATCAGTGATTTGCTGCCAATTATTAATAGAACGTAGCCGCTGTGGACGCTTGTCTTCTTGTATCAGTTGCAGCGTATCCTCAGCAGACGGCGCTATTAGGTTGACTTCGTCTGGCGCTACTAAGCGAATATGTGCCTGACTGCCGAGGGTGCTTTCAATAAGGTTGGTCTGCAATCCTTGAATGAGTGCGGTGATAAATATAATAACGGCAACACCTATCGCCACTCCCAGAGTAATCATCAACGACTGTACTCGTCCCTCACGCAAAAAACTAATGGCGATATTGGCATCAATCCATAGTCTACCGAAAAAAGCCGTCAATTGACTGTCTCCGCTGCTTGGCTCTTATCACTTGCCGTTGTTATCTTGTCAGCATCAAGAGCGGCAAAAGGTGCTGCTTGAAGCGCAGTTCTCACTCTTTTTCCATCAGCCAGTGAGACTGTCGCATCAACCAATATCTCATCACCTGCGCTCAGTCCTGAGAGCACCTCTGATGCTGATAGCCCGCGTAACCCTAATTTCACTACTTGACGTTGTGTTTTACCATCACGCAATAATAATACTTCGGCGCTGTCTTCTTTAACATTGGCTAGTGCATCATTAGGAATGACTAAGGCTTTTGCGCGTTGATCCGTTTCGATATTCACTGATACCGTCATATCTTGACGCAAAAAATCAGGTACAGGATCGACGGACAATCTCACCTCTACCGTACCGCGTTGCGGATCTATACTTGGTGCAATGAAACTAATACGTACGGGGAACGGTTTATCCGGATAGGCATCAGCAATAGCGACAGCTGGTTGCTGCAAAGCCAATCGAGATAAATTACGTTCATCAAGCGGTACTCTTATTTCAGTTTTACCATCGAGGGCAATAGTAAACAAGCTTTGACCTGGCTGTACCAAATCGCCTACCTCGATATTACGGGTCAGAATAGTACCTGATACTTTGCTACGTACTTGCGCTTTGTTGAGCTGAGCCTGCAATGCTGCGATACGAGCACGTAATAAATCTTCTTCAACACCACCAGAGGAGAGTGCATTCGCTCTCAGGCGTGCATTTTCAAGGTTATTGCGTGCTTGGGCTTGGGCTTGAATCGCCTGCTCCATTTCCTCATCAGAGATGGCCGAGATAGCAGCCAATTCGCGCCTACGCTCGACATTACGGTCAGCTTGCGCCAACGCTACTTCGGCATTGGTCAAGTCCACCACTGCTTGTGGACGAGTGCTACTAATCAATTCCGCCAACTCGGCTTCTGCTTGCCGCACTTGGGCTGCAACGTCATCGGAGCTTAGTACCAACAACAAATCTCCTGCAGCGACTTGTTCGCCTTCTGCTACCCGTCGTTCTAATACGACACCTGATATCTCGCTACCAATGTCAGTATTTGATACGGCAACGACCCGTCCAGTCGCTACGACCGTCTGCACCAAAGGCATCGAAGATATTCTATAGCTTGGTAATAGTGGTCCTTGCCACCAGCGAAAGGCAAAAAATCCCGCAATAATGATGAGCAGTAGTGCGCTAACAATCAGTTTATAAGGAATAGCGCGCAATGAGTTTCTCCCGTTCAGAACAAATACCTAGTGGTTTACAGTTTCTACTAAATCCAATCGTTATGCGAGTTTACTGCAACATTTTTTAGGTTTAAAATCATTTATTAACTGAAAATCATCCTGTTAGTATGGTTATATTTTGCATGGTTATATTAAGAGCATTTGCTTCTCTACAATAGTTAAGATGTAAAAAACCTTCATGCTATTATTTATATAGCATGAAGGGTTTTTTATTACCGAATAAATCAGTGCGATAGATACAGATTAAAAAGCCAAGTTAATCATCAAATACCTATCGTAAAGTCAAAATAATAACTCAAGTGCTCAGAATCATACAAACACCAAACCATCTTCAGTTTGATGCACCTTAATATCAACATCATAAACATCGCTTAATTGCGGGCGTGTCATCACTTCACTGGGCGTTCCTTGTGCAACAATTTGTCCACCGCTTAATAGCACCACTTCATCAGTATAGCGATGCGCATGGGTCAAATCATGCAACACAACCAAGATACTTTTGCGCTGCTGTCGTACCAAATTATGCAAATAATGCAGTAAAAAACGCTGATGGCGGATATCGAGATGATTGGTCGGTTCATCAAACATCATGATTTTAGTATCTTGCATTAGCGCCCTTACGATAGCCAAGCGCTGCTTTTCACCGCCTGATAAGGTTTGCACGCGGGCACTGACCAAACTTGATAACTCAAAGTCTTGTAGTAAACGTTGCGCGCGCTCAACATGATGGCTATTTGGGCGCTGATACCATGCAAGATTTGGCGAGACTCCTAACAGCGCATAATCCAGTACCGTTAACGGCAGCTCAAAACGCTCATGTTGTCCAACCCAAGCGAAATGTGACCATCCGTTTTAAGCGCGGTTCCTGTGTGTTGACCTAAAACCGTATGCAGCAACGTACTTTTACCCGCGCCATTTGGTCCGATAAATGCGACCAACTTTTGACTTGGTACGGTTAGTTTGTCTATCTTTAACAATGTTTTATGACCATGCGAGATATGAATATCTTGCATCGACAACAGCTCGCCTGCATCACTACTCTTGATATCACTACTATTTATACGACTGTCTAGACTCGCTGGTGATGTCTTTGATATAGCCGTAAAAAATGAATGAAACATAAATACTCTCTCCAATTAGCGGCGGCTACTACGCACAAACAGCCAAATAAAGAATGGACCGCCAAGCAACGCTAAAACGATGCCAACGGGCACATCCACTGGATAAGCAACATGCCGCGCAGCGCCATCAATGACGAGTAATAATATCGCCCCAAGCCAGCCAGACCAAATCATGAGACGCATACGTCCGCCGCCAAACAGAATAGCCAGCAGGTTTGGCACCATCATGCCAATAAAACCAATGACGCCTGCCAGAGACACCGCTGCCCCTGTCAGTAATGCCGAGGCAATCACGACCAAACAACGAACCATACCCACTTTGATACCCAAGGACTTAGCGGCTGCCTCACCAAGCATCAGCCGTCCAACTGGCGACCTAATGGCAATAAAATCGCTAAGCCTAAAACCATAGAAATAATTGAATATCGCAGCGGTACAAAGCCCGCTTCTGCCATACTGCCTGACAGCCAATTGGTCGCGGAACGCAGCACCATGTCATCAGACATGAATAAAATCAGGCTGACCACCGCGGCACAAAAAGCACTGATGACAAACCCCAATATCAGCAAGCCCATCTGCCCACCGCCCAAAAATCGATGACAAGCGAGAATAAATAAACAGACCAATACGCTTCCGGTAAACGCAGCAAGCGGTATCCCAATGCCCCCAAACCCCAATGCCAGAACCAAAACAACACCAAGCGCTGCGCCACCTGACGTACCGATTAAGCTAGGGTCCGCTAAAGGATTCTCAAATAAAGCCTGTAATGCTGCACCACTAACTGACAACGCCATACCAACCAGTAATGCCGTCACCACACGCGGATAACGCAGCTGCCAGATGGTGTCATCAAGATGATTGGGAATTGACCATTCGCCAAAGCCAATACCAAGCGCCAACCAAATTAGCAACAAAGATATGACTGCGGCTGTAATATAGTAGATGCTAAGTTTGTGTTTTCCAGTTTGTATAGGGATAGAAGCAGAAATCATATTTGCCATGTGAGATGTCATTTTGTTGAATATAAGATAAATTATTTTTACTTAGGCTATTTTGCTACAGCGTTCAGCTTTTTTAAGACGTCAGGCGAATGCAAGCCGTAACGCAGAAAATCATCAGCTGGCCAAAAGTGTACGCCGCCCTTCTTGCCTGCGACACTTGCTGCAATCTCTGGACGTTTACTAAATTTACTGACCCCGCCAACCACTGCCTGATTATGATCGGCAATAATAATCACATCGGGCTTGGCTGCCAGCCAGCCTTCACGTGACATGGGTTTTAACCCAGATACATTGGCAGCATTTATCCCACCCGCACGGCGAATCAACTCATCCCCTACCGTACCCTTACCTGCAACGATACGACCATCGTAACTTAATAAATAACGCTTACCCGTCTTTGCCATTGGACTCATCCCTGTATTCCAACGCTTCGCAAGCTGCGACCCTTCAGATTTTTTATCCACGTAACTGCCAATTGTTTTAATACTATTGGCAAAGGTATTTACTTCTTCTTTAGGCGCGACATTGATGGCTTTAACTTTTAAGCCGTTTAAGCGCTGATAAATACTCGCAGGCTGCACCATATAACTGCCGAGCACCAAATCAGGCTTGACCGACAACACTGACTCGGCGGTGATATTACGGTGCATACCCACGGCTGGCACGCTCTTTAACGCTGGATTATGATTGGTTGCATCTTTACCAACCAATTTATCGGTCGCTCCTAGTGCCACCACGACGTCTGCAACATCGGGACTCATCGCGACAATACGCTCATAAGCTTGGGCAGAAAGTGAGGGCACGGCAAATGCGCCAATAATGGCAGCAGTACTGATAGCCCGACTCATCAATTTTTTATTTATCACTGAATGAGTGATTACTGTTTTTGATAATGCAGAAGACATAAGCATTCCTAATTTGCTAACGTAAAAAATGACACTATTAACAGAACCATTAACGTGTATGAAGCATCCCAAATAACTCACACAACAGCTATGACTTATCCGTTATGTGAGTGTCAATATTGCAAAATTTGCTGATTTTTTATGACGGGTTTACACGCTCTCTTCTTCAGCCATTGCAACTGCTGCTAAGGCTTCTGCATATGGATGCGCTTCGATGACCTTTGATACAATTTGCTGCCATGCTTCAAGCTCAGGCGTGCCTTCAATACGCTGACCGAACACACTAAAGATACTGACGCCGTGATCATCAAACCTTCGATACAAGTCACGATACCGTCTTTGGTTGGACGCTTAACGCTCCACAGTTGCGCCAATGCTTTGTCTTTTAAATGCAGCGTAAAGTCATTATGGTCTTTATCTAAAATATTGAACCAATCGCCCATGCGCTTGAGCGTCTGCACGGTGCCAGTCTGAATCTGCACGAGTCCGCTATTACCAACAAATATCATAATCGGGCATTTGGCATCCCGCGCTTGCTCAAATACCGCTTCGACCGCGCTAATATCAAGCTGCTGCGTCATCTGCTCTGGTGCTTGATGGTAGCTACTAGCACGATCGATATCGAGATTTTTTAATAATGAGTGGAATTGATGCACGTCTGTCATCGCCTGCCAGCCTTGTTGTAACTGCGTACGCTCCTCTTCACTTAATGCCTTGTAACGCCAGTCATTCAGTGGTTCTTGTGCCTCTAACGTCAGCGTCTCATTATTCACCGTTTGCTGCTGCTCCTGTATCATCGCTTGCCAACGCGCAATAGTTTCAGCGCTTAACTCTCGTAGATACACTTTATCGATAGCAGCACCTTGGGCGTTATAAAACTGAATACTATAAGAGGGTTTATCCGCGCGGCTGGTATCCGTTACCGCCAGCATATGCTGCCATTGCCACATAAAGAATCGCAAATCTAGACCACCCACATTGAGTGCCAATCCCATCTTTTCGCCAAGCTTAAGATTGTGATATGGCGCGGTTTTTTCATGCACGGCCAACTCGTTTCTGACGATGCTTTCCATGTCACCAAAGTTCTCAAATTGCTGTAATACAGCTTTGCACTGATCACCCATATACTGACTATAAGGGGATGCTAACATCAGCTCAAATTCGCTGACACCTAGCGCAGCCGCTCCTTCTGTGGGAAATAGCATCGGTGTTTTTGCTTTTAATGCTTGGTACTGTTGCCACAGCTCAGTATTTTTTTTGGTTAACGATAGCGGTTGACTCATGATGGTCTCCATAAAATGAATAGCAGTAAAAAAGCCAATGATCTTGGCTATGTAGTATTGAGATATGAATATCTTCAGAAAATAGCAGCGACGATGACTATGATTGATATTTGATAAAAATAATGCCTGCTGTACTACAATGCTTGCAATGATGCAGCAAGGATGTATTTATCAAACAGACTTTTAGCAATTATCGCTTTTAATTCATCATTTATAATTTTGTCTCTAGGCTTCGGACGAAATCATTATGGCAACATTTTCTCACTTTGTAAATAATAATAATTATCATTTACATCTTGATAATTATTATCGTTTGAAATACTATATCTGGGCTTTGTTACTTAATCTAGTGAATCAAGTAACCAAACCTTTAATAATTAATACTATGAAAAGGTCGCTTTAGATCACTCTTTTTGTAGCAAAAGGTCTTTAAGTAACACGACTTTCTTACTCTCTCTTTTTACGATGGCTGTTTTATTTATGTCAATTTTAGCGTTTAATTTATCGTTGACTCATACGGGACTAAACACCCATCCTTCACCGCTGCGTCGTAGCCCACTAGCCATAAGTGTGGCATTAGCATTGTTTGCATTCACGTCAGTTTCAGCCCAAGCAGCGCCAATTTTGCAGAGACGAATGGTGATATGCCCGACGATGCAGCCATGCCGAGCACACGTTTAGACCCTATAGTGGTAACGGCGACTCGCTCTGAGCGCGCTTTAAGTGATGCGCCAGTTGCCCTGCAAGTACTCAGTCGCCAGCAGCTCGATGACAACCATGCGCATACTTTAAAAGAAGCGCTAGCCTTGTTGCCCAATGTTTACTTACGTGAAGTCCACGGCAAGACAGGTTACGAAGTCAGCATGCAAGGCTTCACAGGTGATCAAGTATTGGTGTTGATTGATGGTTTACCGATCACAGCCAGCACTGGCTCGACAGTAAACTTGAATCAATATATGAATATGGATATCGAACAAATAGAAGTGGTGCAAGGAGCGGCGTCAGCGCAGTTTGGTAGCGCGGCGATGGGTGGCGTCATTAATATCATCACCAAACCCATTGGCGCGGCAACAGGACATATCACCACCGAGATTGCCAGCAATGGTCGGCAAAATCCATCTGGTAAAAAGTTAGATTCTAACAAACGCTATGTAGAAGCCAGCGTGGAAGGGGCATTAGATAAAAACCAGCGCTTTCATGCGCGTCTATCAGGCTCGTATCTGGATAATAATGGGCTAAGCTTAGACCATGAAGCATGGCCCAGATTAAAAGATGCCAGTGAGCAATCACAAATCAGTGCCCGATTTAGCTACCGCCCGGACGGTAAAGGCATATCAGACAATGACGATAGTAGCAACGATAGCCGAATGGTCAAAAATGCTCAGTATTGGCTAGAGGCCAGCCACTATAAAGAAGACGATATCAGCCGTTTTAATTACTATGTCGCGCCGCGCTATTTGGCACAGCAAAGAGATGAGCAAATCACCAAGCAGCGCTTTAGTATCGGGGCGCGCGCTGATATCGCGCCGCATGTCGATGATCGCAGCAGGACTTATCGATTGTCCGCTCAAGCGCTGCATGAGGAATATCAAAGCGAATCCAATACTAAAACACAGCAAGCCATCACTAGTGCCCGTGATACAGAGATTAGTACGACGTTGGCGCAAGCCCAGCTCGACTTACCTGAGCTATTGCTATCCGATAAGCACCTTCATCTTATCCAAGTCGGCGGTCAGGTTCAGCAAGACAAGTTAAGCCAAACGAAAAACCAAGTCAGCGAGCTTATCAGCGATGACGTCAGCCGTGATGTCGGTGAGCTGTATCTACAAGATGATTGGCTGATCGGCGATAACTGGGAAGTATTGAGCGGTATTCGCTATCAAAACGATGAAGACTTTGGTGGTCATACGGCGCCAAAAATATCACTTAAATACAACCATTTGGATGCCAGCGGTCGTGACCATGTCTTTCGTAGCAGTATTGGCGGTGGTTATCGCGTGCCCAATCTAAAAGAACGCTACTACGTCTTTGACCATAGCAATTTAGGTTATAAAGTCATGGGCAATCCTGACTTGCAGCCTGAAACCTCAACCAGTTACCAGATCGGCTATCAAGGTCAACTGAGCGACACCGTGAATTTGACGGTCAATGGTTTTTATAACGAGATAGATGACCTGATCCAAACCGATGAAGACAACGCTACCTTCGACGGTAACATCGCCATTTATAAATATATGAACGTTGATAGCGCCAAAACTTATGGCGGCGATATTGGCCTTGACTGGCAAGTGGACGAGCGCGCCAAACTGCAAGCTAGCTATGCTTATTTAAAAACGCATAACAATGTGACGGATACCGAACTGACCTATAAGCCCAATCACAAAGCGATGCTAGCACTAGATTATCAGCTTAATGACAAATTACAGCTAATCCCGCGCCTCAATTATGAATCCAAACAGCTGATTAGTACCAGCGAGCAAGCGTATTCACCGTCTTGGTGGACACTCGATAGCAAGCTCAATTATGACGCAACTGCAAACTTGAGCTTGTATGCAGCGATTAATAATATCTTTGATGTGCAGCGTGATGTCACCGATACCAGTGACTACCGTCCCATTGATAATCGTGAGTGGTTACTTGGCGCCAGCTACCATTGGTAAGCCTTTAATTCACAATCATTCTAAAGCAAGTGTATTTGTACCGCTATTTTTACCCTTATTTTGTACCCTCTATCTGAAACCACAACCATCAAGGAAGCTGATATGACCCCAATTCTCCCAGCAGTTCACACCAAGCCGACCAGATTGGCATTACTTTTTAGCGGCAGCCTGTTAGCACTCAGCATGACTGGCTGCGGTGGCGGCGGTGATGGTACAAGTAGTGATAGTAACGGTAATGGCGGTAACACGCCGCCTGTTAGCACTGCCAGCTTTAACGAAACGGCTACTTGGCAAATCACCAATCTAGCGCCTGATACTGCAACCTGTTATGACTTTGATGCCAAAGCTGAAAGCTCGTGTGCTGAGGATAAGTGGGATATCAAGTTTGATAACCAAGCGCGTTCGGTCAAGCTTTGGTCAAATAGCGGTGATTCTGGCGCGGGTTTGGGCGGCGTTTTTGGTTTAATCGATTGGTCAGATCTGAGTCGTTATAGCAATGCAACTCAAGATCCTGATACCAGTCGTGATATTACCATGCACTACAATGAAGACCGTAGTGGTGGTATTTTTGATGCACAGCCTTGGTTTGAATACAATTTAAAAGACAACCATCAGCTCTACCCGAACAATCGTGTCTACCTTGTCACCACAGATAATAGCAGTGCCATGACAGACAGCAGCGTCCAGCAGCCTATTTATGCCATGCAGATTACCAACTATTATAATAATGCTGGAACCTCGGGCTACCCTACTCTGCGCTGGATTGATACGGCGCTACCGAACAAGGTACAGACGAAAACTATCGATGCCTCAAACAATGATAACTGGGTCTATTTTGATCTAACCACAGGACAAAGTAGCACCGATAAAAACAGCACTTGGCAGATTGGCTTTAAGCGTAATAGCGTCATTTTAAATGGTGGCGATTCTGCGATTGGCACTGATAAAGGCAAAGTTGGTGGCTTCTTATCAAAAACACCAATAGGGTATTATGATGATAAAGGTGAACCCATTGTCAGCAAGTTTATGACCGATGGTAGTGCGGCGACTTTAACCGACCTTACCAACACCGCTGTGTACGATAAACCGATGAGTGCCAGAAGCTGGGTCATTGATAGTAAAGGCTCGGATCTCAATCCTGCTTATACGGGTAATTTTCCGAACCTAGACTTTGGCTGGTATACCTACAATGGCATGACACATCAACTAAATGCCAAAGCGGTTGACAGCGCTCAAGGCGCGCTCATTAGATCCGCTGAAGGCAATAGCTATGCCCGCGTGCGTTTGGATAAAATCAATTACCCTGATAGCTCAGCGACGACTGCGACCTCATGGGAATTTAAAATAGACATTCAACCTGCTCCTTAACACTCTACTGTTCGACTTTAGCTCGCCCAACCCTTTTTTGTAAGCTATCAAACCTTGCAAAACGGTTGGGCGATCACGTTTATACACAGTCTAAGAGTCACCACTGCCAATTATTACAAGAAAAATATTAGTCATTCGCTGATACTAGACCGTTTATGATTGTAAATAAATTAACCTATGGTATATTATCGTAATAAAAATCTAGGTGATATTAATAATCATTAACATTTGAATGTTTTATGCTTATTAACTATTATAGTTCCATCTTACCTTTAATCAGCAGTCAATCATTTTAAAAAAAATTCTGCTGAATAACTATTTGAATTCTGGCTTGGATGACATCTTATGGCTCAACCACTTACTCAGTACGATTTCGATAAAACACCGCTCGACATGGCTGACAAAGCCCAGTTTATGAGTCATGTCAATGAAGAGCATCAAGATGAACTCGCGATGTTTATCAATGCCTTTACTACCACGGCAGTGAGTGAGCACGAGATCGCCTCGATAACAGAGCTGTATACTGATGGGATATTAATGGATGTCACAACCACCAATCATGACAACGATACCTTGACAAACAGCACCAAGCTCAGCCGTCAATATTTTATCGATTTTACAGTTCCTATTAGTGACTCTATGACGCTACAAGAGCAATATATAACGCTATTGCAAACATCTGCCAATAAGCTTGGCAAGCGCACGATTAAGCTTCAAGAACAGCGTTTTACGGTCATTAATGGCTATTATGCCAGCCCCAATATGTATCGACTGCTGGTAACCGCACCCGATAGTACGCCACTCACTCATCCGGGCTACGCGTATTTGTTTGAGCTAGATGCGAACGGTCTATCTGCTACAAAGCACCAGCCCAAAGATAGCGACAAACCTTTGCAGCGCTACTATACCTTGCGAAAAGCATGGCGAGATTCGAGCAGCTCGTCTGTCCAAGCGTGGATAGACGTTTATACTCATGGCGACACGGCAGGAGGCAATTGGGCGCGTGCACTTGACTGTGGCAGTCAAATCAAAACGGTACGTGAATATCCAGAGAAAATAGAACATCTCAGCACTGGTCAGTGCTTACTCATCTGTGATGAAACCTCTTTGCCTACGGTGGCCAATCTATTGGAAAACTGGCAGAATCCTTTACCGCCTCTTGTCATTGCCATCACTAAGGATTCAGACGATATCCGTTATCTACATACCCTAACGCTCAGTAATCAACTACGCCATAATGCGAATTTTTTGCAAGATAATGTGTGCCAGCTGATGAATACCCCAACAACTGATATTACTGAACAAATAATGGCATTATTAAATACACAATTTGCGCGACTGCCTGTCAAAATTGACAAAGTATGGGGCGCGCTGGAAGCAGCGGATATCAAATCATTACGACAGCAACTAAAAACAAACCTTGGGCTATCACGTCAGGATATGGTCATTAAAGTCTATTGGCGTGCGCAATAAGCATTATGTTTTTTATAAGTGGCATATCTCTGTAAACAGCAGACATTTAATAAATAGTAAGCATTTAGTAAATAATAGGTATTTAGACACTTACCAACCACTTGTGCTGACTGCTAAATTGAGCTAATAACAATCGTTGCTGCTGGTATAGCGCGACTTATCAACTTTAGACGACTTACTACTTTGCCTAACAAAAACGTACACTTAACACGATAAAAATATATTGAGATTTAATCCAGTAATATATTGTAATGAAAATGATTATCATTATAATAAGCATTTAATCTTATGTGCTGGAAATATTCATGCAACTGTCTCGCTTATACTCTGCTTTATTTCGCCCTACTCTATTGAATATGTCGCGCCATCCTTGTCATTGAAATCACTGTGCTCATCTTGTCTGTCCACATCGGTAATACTACTGGGTGCAAGCCAAGCCGCGTGGGCACAAACAGATTTAAGTGCTGACACTCAAGCAGATACCCAAGTGTGGTACTCGATGAGATTGTCGTGACCAGTAGCGCTGATGCATCAGCCGATGGGTTGCCAGATGCCTATGCAGGCGGTCAAGTAGCGACCGGAAGCCGCGTGGGTATTTTGGGCAATCAAGACATCATGGATACGCCATTTTCTACCACCTCATATACCAATGAGTATATCGGCAATCAACAAGCCCAAAGTGTGGGCGACCTGCTCAAAAAAGACCCGACTGTTCGTGTCGCTAGAGGCTTTGGCAACTTTCAAGAAGCGTACTTTATGCGTGGCTTTGTCACAACCTCTGATGACACCATGTATAACGGTCTATACGGCATACTGCCAAGGCAGTATATCGCAACGGAATTGTTCGAGCGTGTTGAGGTTCAGCGCGGGGCATCCGCCATGCTCAATGGCGCAGCACCCAGTGGTGGTAACGCCGGTGGTACGATTAACCTGCTGCCCAAACGAGCTGCCAATGACCCGCTACGTAAGGTGACACTCGGTTATGGTCAGGGCGATCAAGGCAAAGTTGCCGTAGACGTCAGTGATCGCTTTGGTACTGATGATGCGTTTGGCGTTCGCTTTAATGCCGCTTATCAAGATGGCGACAGCGCGATTGATGATGAATCTTCAACACTGGGTCTGGCAGCGTTAGGATTAGACTACAGAGGCGATCAGTATCGACTATCAGCTGATTTGGGCTGGCAAGACAACAAACTCAAAGAGACCCGTCCTAGTGTCACACTTGCTGGTGTTTCTAGAGTACCAAAAGCACCAGACGGCTCAAAGAATTGGGCGCAGCTTGGACGTATTCAGATGAAGAAGATGTCTTTGGTACCATTCGAGGAGAATATGATTTTACTGATAATATTACCGCTTATGGTGCTTACGGTGTGCGAAGTGGTGAGGAAGAAAACTCACTGGCCAATCTAACCGTCAACAATGTTGATGGTGCAGGTACGTTTTATCGCTTTGATAATTCTAGAAAAGATTTGGTACAAAGTGCTGAGCTCGGTCTGCGTGGTCAATGGCAAACAGGTGAAGTGCTCATAATTGGGTACTAGCAGCGGATCGCTATGACCAAGAAGAAAAAGGGGCGTTCGCCTATGATTTTGGTAATCAACCCGCAACCAATTTATATCGCCCTATTGACTACGCTGAGGTACCTTTTACAAGCACAGCAATCTTCGGTGGTAACTTAGATGATCCAAAACTAACCAACGAGAAGCAATTCCAAAGCTTTGCGCTAGCCGACACTATTTCTATGTTCGATGACAAGTTAAAAACTACTTTAGGTGTGCGTCATCAGAATTTAAAAACCACCAGCTATGATCCTAACACTCAGGCTAAAACGGCTGATTACGATAAAAGCGAGTGGACACCAAGCGTTGGAATTGTCTATCAACCAAGCATGGACTGGTCTGTTTATGGTAACTATATCGAAAGCCTAGCGCCAGGCGCAAGAGCACCTCTGACTAATAATGGTGGTGCTGTCACCAATGGTGGTCAAAATTTAGACCCTTATGTGAGTGAGCAAACTGAGGTTGGCGTTAAGTATGACAATGGTTTGATTGGCAGTAGTTTGGCGATATTCCGCACTGATGAGCCGCGTGCTTATGTCAATGACTCAAATACGTTTACCGCTGCTGGAGAAAATCGACATCAAGGGGTGGAATTGACTGTATTTGGTAGCCCAAGCGAAAACATGCGCTTCAATGCTGGTGTTACTTACTTAAATGCTGAGCAAAAAGACACGGGTGATGTGACGTTCGACGGCAACCGAGTCATCGGACTGCCCACGCTACAAAGCAACGTCAACCTAGAATATGATTTAGCAGCAGTTGAAGGATTGACGGTGACCGGCGATATCATTCACACAGGCGCACGTTATGCCGATGCCGCCAACAGCTTAAAAGTTGACGGTTATACCACATTAGATCTAGGTGCTCGCTATAAAACCATGCTCGCTGGACAAGACGTGACGCTAAAAGGAGTAGTTACTAATATTACTGGTGAAGACTATTGGCAATCAGTGGGTGGTTATGCGGGTGCTGGGTATTTAAATGCCGGTGAGCCTACTGCCCTAAAAGTATCAGCGACTTTCGACTTTTAAGACATGCAGATTAAACCACGTTTATAAGACTTAGATAAAAGGGATTAGGCACAACCTACTCCCTTTTATGCCATTAAAAATACGTAAAAAACCATTCTATTATTGAGCCACTATGTCCTCTCACGCCACCGTTTCTTTATATCAGATGATTTGGGCACACTATCGCCTGCCCTTTCTTAAAGTTATTTTCCTTAATTTGGTTAATGCGGCTGTCAGTGTGGGCATCATTGCCTATATCAATCACACCTTTATCAGTCAGCCTGTTTTTAATACCTTATCGTGGGCAAGCTTGGGTCAATTTTCAGCTTTGGTGGTGCTGCTGTTAGTCACGACCTTCGTATCACAATATGCACTGACTCGTTTGGGGCATCAGTTCGTCTACGAGCTCAGAACCAAGCTGGTCAAACAAATCATAGACACTAAAGTTCCGCAAATAGATCATTTGGGTAGCGCACGGTTACTCGCCAGCCTGTCCTCAGATATTCAATCGATTACCGTCGCCTTTGTGCGTATGCCAGAGCTGGTGCAAGGCGTTATTTTATCGGTTGGTGTCGCCCTTTATTTAGGCTGGTTGTCGCTGCCATTATTATTGATTGTCATGTTTTGGATTGCGATGACGATTTGGATAAGCACCATTTTAGTGAAGCATGTCTATACTCATTTAAGAGAGCTCAGAGAGATCAATGATCTTTTATATGAGGACTATCAATCCATTATAGATGGTCGAAAAGAGCTGGCGCTTAATCAACACCGCGCTGAAAAACTCTATAAAGATGATTTCTTAAATCATGCCAAGTCTTATCAAAATCGAGTGATTAAATCGGATACCTATCATTTATCCGCCGTGAATTGGTCGAATATTATGATGTTCGCAGCCATTGGTGTGGTGTTTGCCGTGTCAAATTATCTTGCTATTCCAATGGGTATTGCCACCACTTTCTCTTTAACCATTCTATTCATGCAATCACCCATCCTCCATGCCGTCGGCGCATACCCGACCTTACAAACGGCACAAGTGGCGCTGGATAAAATACAATCGTTGGAATTGGCGGAGTACCAACCAACCTTTACGACGGATATTGTGGTAAACAACTGGCAGTCATATCATTCAATGATATTGGCTATCGTTATGCAAGTAACGATACCACTGCAAATGAGGTAGCGGTCAAAGAAAATGAGCATGCTAGCGATATCCTAAAATCGGTTAATCTGACTTTGAAACGTGGCGATGTGGTGTTTTTAATCGGGGCGAATGGTAGCGGTAAATCTACGCTTGCAAAGATTATCACGGGGATTTTCACCCCTAGCATCGGTGCTGTAAAAATAGACAGCCAGCTCGTTGACTCAGAAAACAACGCCGATTATCGACAGCTTTTTTCTGCCATTTTTAGCGATCAGCATCTTTTTAAACAGCTGATTGGTAGAGAGGGACAGCAACCCGATGAAGCGCTCGTAAATACATGGCTGCATAAATTGAATCTACAAGATAAAGTCAGCGTAACTGATAACCAATTATCGACAGACAAGCTCTCACAAGGACAACGCAAGCGCTTGGCCATGCTCATTGCCGTGGCTGAACAAAAAGACCTACTGCTACTTGATGAATGGGCGGCTGACCAAGATCCTGCCTTTCGCCGAGTGTTTTACCAAACACTGATACCTGAATTAAAAGCACTGGGTAAAACGCTGTTTATCATCAGTCATGATGATGGTTACTTTGAGCATGCAGATCGATTATTACTGATGAAAGAAGGCAGACTCCTTGAGTTAAATGCTGAAGAACGGCAACGTGCCAGTGCCGATGCCATTGCTATGTTGGCGTAAATACTGGCTTAGTAAAAAGTTAATGGCGAGCAATAAAAAATCGGGGCATCTTTTAGAAAGTTGCCCCGATTTTGTGTAAATAAGAATGAATTTTTGAATGGCTCTCTTATTTTATTTAATTTTAAAATAATAGTTTCTGTAAAAACCCAACCCGTGAAATGACTAAGAAATCTAGTAATCCGATAGCAATAATCGCGATGATGGCGGTTGGGAATATGATTGCCACTGCTAACAAAGGAATGGCAAACGGCCACCATATAGAAAAACTGAGACCACGCGCTGGTGGATTCAGTCCAAGCTTTTCACTGGCATGACGTGGACGGCGCTGCCACCACATCATGTAACCGCTCACACAAATAGCAATAACCGATAAGCAAAATAGGGCGTTGACCAATACGCTCCACCATCCAAGCGTCCCCATATGAATCGCAATGCCTGCCGCCATAAATTTGCCAAAAGCATTGTAATCATCAAAGCGGATATCTGCCAAAATATTGCCCGAATAACGATCGATATGTACCGTACGATCAGCCATTGGATTTTTCATATCATAGCTCATTGAGTCTTGGCTAATCGTCCAGACACCCGTACTACCCTGTGGCAGATTTAATTGGTAACGTCCGACAACACCAATCTCACGGGCAAATCGATCTACAGTATCGATCATAATCGGTATATTGGACGCGATACCATCCTTGCCAGCGACAGTGCCAGATGCTGGCATTGGTGTCAACTCAAGCACCCAAGGCACATCTTTGGTACTACCCGTATTTAGTGCATCACCATGCGTGGGTGCTGTGGCTGGTGTTGCTCCATGAACGTGCGGCGTGGATTCAGCGTTATTCATATCCATACCAGCATGATGTTGACTGTGATCAATAGAAAGCGGCATTGGCGCAACGCCCCATTTGCCCGCAGGAAACTGACTCCATGCCTGTACCATACGCTCGCCCCAGATGCCTGCCCATGCCATTCCTGAAATACAGAAAAACAGTAGCAACACAGATATCCAACTGCCCAATGTCGCATGAATGGTACGTATGAATGAGCGTTTTTTCTTATTATTTACAGCATCATTGGGTATAAGCATGGCTTTGAGTGATTTGCGTTTTTGCCACCACAGATACCAACCCGTTAGAATCATTAAAATCGTCAATGAGGCAGTGGTTTCTTGGATATAATCACCGACTTTGCCCAATAGTAAATCAGCATGAATATCATTAAAGGTATAGTACAGACCACTATTAGTCGGCGTGCTTTTGACGATATCAGCCGTATAAGGATTCACCGCCACCATATTCTCATGACTGGCTGACTTAACTTGAAACAAGGCAACAGTGTCCGTATCACGAGGCGCGATATATTTCACCAGCGTGCTGTTAGGTAAAGTGTTCAACGCGTTTTTAGCTTGCGTAGAAATAGGTGCCGTCACCGCTGAATCTGGGGTGGTAATGGTGAGGCGGTCATCATCACGACCTGTAATGTTAGACATCAACAGCATGCCAAGTGCGCTGCAAGCTAGGATAATTAAGAAAGGTGCTATAAACATTCCCGCATAAAAATGCCAACGCCATACCGTAAAATAGCGTTGAGTATTGGTTGATTGACTTGTATGTCTGTTCATAAATATGACCTTTAACAATCTTTGGTTGCTCAATGAACGACCTAGACCTATTAATAGTAGTAATAAATCCTGTCTGCCTGTTGATCTAAAAGTTGATTTCAAATAGACGGCTGCATCATACGAGAAAAGCCTTGTAAACACCATTGCTTATAGTCAAAAATTATCGTCATATTGGGGCGTTTCCTCAATCTTCATGTTTGCATCATAGTCATCTTGATGGGCTAAAAATGAGGCTACTTCACTCGACATCTTACTAAGAACGCTTTGTTTGTAAATTTTTAATGATAATGATAATCATTAATGTTATTATTCCTTTTCTTTCGCTTTCGGCATTTGATAACTTACAAGGAAATATGATGCGTTTTATCTCAACGTCTACATCCATTCGTCAAAAACGTTTAACTCTCGCCGTGCAACTGGGATTGGCAATGGGTTTGAGCCATGCAGCTTATGCTGAGACAATGCCGAATAACATCGAAAATAGTGTTGAGAACGACGTCGATAATGATATTGGTAATGATGTTAATAATAATGAGACCGTGACACCATCGACCACCTTGGATACCATTACTGTCTATGCCGACAACTACCGTAGTACGGGCACCAAACAGCATTAGATCCCAATGACGCGCCCATGAGCTATACGAGAATCGATCAAGCGCTGTTACAAAAGCGTCAAGCAGACAGTGTCAATGCAGCGTTACGTTATGAACCAGGGGTGAGTACTGAGAGTCGCGGTACCGTGTCCATCTTTGATGAATACAATATTCGCGGTTTTAAAACTTACTCCAATTTTTACGATGGATTAAGACTGCCCTACGATGGAGCTTGGAATCTGATGCCGCAAGTCGATATCTACGCAACAGAAGCAGTCGAAATAGTCAAAGGGCCCGCATCCTCACTCTATGGCTATGCATCTCCAGGTGGCATGGTCAATCAAGTCGCCAAAACCCCAAAAAGCACTCAAGCATCTGAGGTACAGTTGCGAGTTGGCAATCAAAACCTAAAAGAAGTGGCGGTCGATACGACAGGACCTATCTCAGACACGCTCAATTATCGACTGGTGGCGTTAAAACGACAAAAAGACGGGCAGATGCAAACCACAGAAGAAGAGCGCACACTGATCAATCCGTCACTGGAATGGCAACCGACAAAAGATGTGTCCGTTCTTGCCAATCTGTTTTATCAAGATGATCCAGAATGGTGCCTTCCACCCCACTGCCTGCCGTTGGCACTGTCTACCATGCCAGCTATGGCAAACTGGGCAGTGACGCCTATGCCGGTGATGAGTGGAATCATTTCAGCAAAGAAGTATTTATGCCAAGTGTTACCATAAACTGGAACATCAATGATAAGTTGACGTTCAAGCACATTCTGCGCTATACCGACGCGACGCGCAGCAGCGTAATATGTACAACAGCGGGTTTGTAAGCGGCAGTGACAAAATACTAAATCGGGTGGCCTACACCACCGATGAGAGCATGAGCAACTGGACCACGGACAACCAGCTGGCCTATAAATTTGATACTGCTAATACTTCACATAACCTACTGTTTGGTGTTGAATATCAAGAGACAGACAGTAGCGCCACTTATTATGATGCTGGCGCAGATGGCACGCCAAATCTTGACTTATCCAATCCAGATTACTCACAAATCCATGCTGATACGTTGCCTTTAGAGGCTTATCGTCAAAATGAAGACATTGAACAAAGCCAGCTTGGTTTTTATGTACAAGATGAGATGAAATGGCAAGATTTGACAGTAGTAGCAGGCTTACGTCACGATAATTTTGATAGTAGTACTGAGCAAACCGAAGCCACTAAAGGCGTCATTTATAATAAAAAAACAATTAACAATGATGCGTCAGAAACCAGTGGTCGTCTCGCAGCCATTTATGACTTTGATAATGGACTATCGCCTTATGCAAGCTACTCGCAGTCGTTTCAGCCAGTGGTCGGTAGTAACTTTATTACCAATGCGCCATTTAAGCCAACGACTGCCGATCAGCTAGAGGCTGGTGTCAAATATCTCTCTGCCAATCGCGCCACACAAGGCACGCTTGCGGTATTTGATATCACTCAAAAAAATGTCATAGTGACGAACCCATCTAATTATCAACAAAAAGTTCAAACTGGTGAAATTGAATCAAAAGGCTTTGAGATATCAGGCAGTCATATGCTTAACGACTGGGTAGATGTCGCGGCAAGCTACAGCTATACCGATGCTGAAATTACAGAGGATGAATTCAACCCTGACGTGGTTGGCAATACCCCTGCGCAAACGGCTAAGCACAAGGCAACATTGTGGCAGATTATTACGCTACTGACAAGCTCAGTCTCAACGCTGGCGTGCGCTATGAAGGCGGTATGCAACTTGATAAGCAAAACTCAGACGAATTACCAAGCGTGACTTTGGTAGACATTGGCGGCAATTATCAAATCAATCCGATGCTCACTGTCGGCGCGAGTGTCAACAATCTCTTTGATAAAACCTACGTTGGCGCTTGTTACGATATTAACAATTGCTGGATGGGACCTGAGCGCCAAATGTCCGTCAGCCTAAAAGCCAATTTTTAGGCAATGTAGAACTTACCATTACTAGAGAATATCAATCTTATAGAGTGGCCTCATCTCAAATGATGACCTAAACTATCAAATAGTTAAATGAAGGGAAGTATTAATATGGGAAAACCTACCCCAAGAATGCTAGATGTGATTGGTAGTAAGTACCTCACGCCACATATGTGCCGCGTCACGCTTGGCGGTGCTGGACTGACTGATTTTCCGGCAGATCAAGAAAGCGCGTACATTAAGCTGATATTCCCTCAAGGCGATGAGGCTCGACCATTGATGCGCACCTATACCGTCAGCGTTCAACGAGATGACGAAATAGATGTCGATTTTGCGTTGCATGAGACAGAAGGCCCTGCTTCAGCATGGGCACGTAACGCCCAAGTGGGCGAGCAAATATTAGTAGGCGGCCCTGGACCAAAGAAGCTGATTAACAATGAGGCTGATTGGTTTTTATTGATCGGTGATATGACAGCGCTGCCGGCGATTACCGTCAATCTTGCCCAGCTACCTGCTGACGCACACGGCTATGCAATCCTTGAGATTACCACTGAAGCAGATAAGCAACTACTCAAGAAGCCAGACAACGTTGACATTAATTGGGTGATAAACGCGCATCCAAATGCAGAAACTAGCCCATTACTTGATCGCGTTAAAACGCTTACGTGGCTAACAGGACAACCTGCTGTTTGGGCAGCTTGCGAATTCCATAGTATGCGCGCTCTACGCCATTATTTTAAGGTAGATCGCCCAATACTCAAAACGCATTTGTACATATCTAGCTATTGGAAAGTCGATAGCACAGAAGACCAGCATAAAATTGTCAAACGAGAGGATGCCCAAAGTATAGAATGATGAGCAATTATGGTTTGTATTTTTGAACTGTTTTAAAAGCGGTTTGAGTAATGATTGATAAATTTCGTGTTACTAATCATTACTCCACTTATTATCTACTTTTGTTGGCTAAATAAAAGTATAGTGACAAAATATAGTGACATTGTAGAATATGAGCAGCTGGTGAGCTGCTCATAAAATGTGATCACTACCCTTACAACCCTATCACTTGCATTAAATGACCTGTCTTGAGATACACTGTAGCTCCTTCAGATCCTGCCTGTATTTGCGCATGCTCACCTGCTGGCAGACGTATCCAGCCGCCGCACTGATAAACTTGACCCTCATCTATCAACTCGCCTGCTAACACCAGTATTTCTGCACCGCCACAGACTGCCTCATTAAACAGTAACTTGCCTGCCTTGATACGCTGCAAACTCACTTGCTCATTATCACCTGAGAATAGAGGACAAACATCACGACTGCCCTGCTGTTGCCAATGAGCCTTATCTTTAGTATCGATAGCCACATAATGAGGTTCATCAGCTGGCATTTGACGTAGCTTGACGAAAATCACTGCGCCTTCATCACTATAGGGCTTGTGTCCTGAAGTCGGTGGATTGCGCAAATACCAACCTGCTGGGTAATGTTTGTCATCTGCAGAAAAAGTACCTGACAATACTAAAATCTCTTCACCACCCGGATGTAGATGATGCGGAAAATAAGAATTGGGCGCATAGCGTACAAGGCTAGTGGCACGTGCTTTTTCTGCACCCACACGGTCAAGCATCACGCGCTCTACCCCATTTTGTGGTGACTTAATCCACTGGTGTTGCTCAGGTGTAAGGGCAGCGCGGCGAGTAAAGTCTGCATGAATAAGCATAAACCATGTCCAAAAATAGTATGATGAGATGATCCTTTAGCAAACGTCAGATATGATCATTGAACGTTATCGACAGCTGAAGGCGCAATGATTGCACCTCGCTATTATAAACCTTACCGAGTTTTCAACGTACTAAAATCACAGGAGATAGCGTGCTGGCGATAATTTCTGTCGTGGTACTACCAAGAAATAATTGTTGCAATTTCGAATGTCCATAAGCACCCACCACCATCATATCAATGTTGTTTTCTACCTGAAACCTTAACAAGCCGTCGACGGCATCGGAGGCAGATAAATGATGTGCCGCGACGCTAAAACCTGCGTCCTCCAATTGTGCCGCTGCGGCGCTTAAGCTTTGTTTTGACGCGTCGTTATGATTGCCTATCATGACGATATGACCTTGCAACCCTTTTAATACAGGACTCCTCGCAACCATCCATGCTGCTTTAATAGCCGTTTTGCTACCATCAAAAGCTATCATATATGAGCTGGGTTCTTTGAACGTCTCTGAGCAAATCAATATAGGAACGTCAGATGCGCGGGCAACGGTTTCGATTTGGCTACCGATATTAATACGGCTGCTTTTGTGATCTTCACCTCGGCGTCCCATGACGATGGCACGATTTGCTGCTTTAAAATGCTCAATCGCAGGTAACAGCTTGCCGCGACGTTGATAGATACGAATATCGACCTGAGTAAAGTTACCTTGGATATGGCTTTTTGCATCTTGTACCAAAGCATTGCTATAACTGTTCACCACCTTCGCTCTTTGCTCGTCTAACTGTGTCAATTCATCCAATAAAAACTGGCGGCTATTGACTCCTATTGCGCCTGACAAATCGCGTCTGGTCGAGGCTGGAACCTCACTCACATGCAACAACGCTACAGGTAAATTTAACTTACTGGCATACCATGCTGCATAGTCACAAACCGATTCAGTCACTGCCGAGCCGTCTATACAGGCTAAAATGTGCTGTGATGTTGTCATATTCCGTCCTTAAATTTAACGATTTAATCCTATACAGCTTTCTATAACCACTATAAATATGATCACCGAAAAACATAGTTACCAAAAAATATAACGGCAAAAAAAGCATATCCACTGCCTTGATAATAACCAATTTAAACGGCTTCAGCCAGCGATGTGTGCCCACTTCTACCATAATTAAAAAAGTCTTGTCATCGTCTAACAACATGCCGTAGCGAATTTTGCTACAATGGTTTTTTAGCATTTATGATTTAAGTATCCTTATCTAGGTGATGGAATTATGGCAAAAAATGCCCTACAGGCTCAGTTATTAAAAGCGGGATTGGTGGATAGCAAAAAAGCCAAGAAAATCAGCAAGCAGACTCAGCATGCCAAGCGTACTGGTGACTCAGAAAGCATGGAAGCGAAAAAAGCGTTGGCAGAAGCCCAAGCGAAAAAACTAGAGAAAGATCAAAAGCTCAATCAAGAAAAGCAACGTATTTTAGAAGAGAAGATGCTCAAGGCTAATATCGTACAGATGATTAAGCAGCATCAGATTGCCGATACCAATGGCGATGTTAATTATCAATTTGTCGATAATGCTAAGGTTAAAAAAATCTTTGTCACTCAAAAACTATATGACCAAATCGTCGCCGGTCATGTGGTGATTGCACGCTTAGAAGAAGGCTATGCACTCCTTCCTCGCCCGTTGGCAGATCGCATCGATGCAAAAATGGAGGGCTTCATGGTCGTGTCTAACAATACATCAGAAGAAGTGCTGGCAGAAGATGATCCTTATGCCGCCTATGTGATTCCAGATGACTTAATGTGGTAACCGTTCAATTTCATCATACTTATGATGTCAGCCAAAAGCCTTTCATAGACTGAGATAGTCCATGAAGGGCTTTTTATTGTACGAAAAGCGACCACCTTTAACCTAGCATTGCTGCTTTGGTTGAAAAACGTAACGATACTCTGGAACGGTAGCATGCTTGAGGCTACGAACTTGAACAACCATTCAATAACAACTACAATGCGGTTTATTAACCTACTGAGCGGTAATATTTTGTCTAATTTTGAGTAATCACTCAAAATAAACACTTTATTCATGCTTACTGCCTGACAATAGTAGTCATTGCCAGATATTTCATTGATTAGACTTGCCAAGCTCTTTTGCACTCACTTTTAACGCTTATTAAGAATAAATAACTTATGCCAAAACATCTCCCTCTTTCACTGTTATTGCTTCGACTGGGTATTTTCATTGTTTTTTTAGTTTGGACTTTAGATAAGCTGATTAATCCTGATCATGCCGCAGGCGTCTTTTCTAGTTTTTATGGTTTTGAAAGTATAGGCGACACCGTGTTTTATATCATTGGCGCGGCTCAATTCATCCTCATTCTGCTGTTTGTCACAGGATTATTCAAAACTTGGACTTACGGCATCATCTTGCTACTTCATGCGATTTCGACGTTCTCAACCTTTGGCTTATATCTCAAGCCTTTTGATAACTTGTTGTTCTTTGCAGCATGGCCGATGTTGGCTGCGTGTTTGGCGCTTTTCTTAATGAGAGATTGGGATACCTTAACCTTGGGCAAAAAAGTTTCTTTAGCCTAAACATCAGTCATATTTATCGTTAGATTGGGCTTGGTTGAACATGCAAAAATATAAATACTAGTCTCTGAAACTCAAGCTCTATACTATGAAGACTACTGAGTTAGCTGTTTTATTGTATAGAAATGCACAAACCATGCAAAAAACTTAACGCAATTATTGTTACCACTAACATGGTCAAGGTTCTTAATCATAAAAGAATGACGATGACTTTAGCCTTCGCTCTACTAATTAGCCGGATATTTTATGATTAAAAGAATATTGTTAATACTGTTAATATTAATATTGGCAGCAAGCTTTTTCTACTTTGACCTCAATCAATTACTGACGCTTGACGGCTTAAAAGGCTCAATGGCGCAATTTAACGACTATAAAATGCAATCACCATTATTGATTATCGGTGGATTCTTTTTACTTTATATCGTCGTCACCGCCCTATCCTTACCGGGTGCCGCTATTTTAACCTTGGCAGCTGGCGCATTATTTGGTTTATGGCAAGGCTTATTGGTCGCCTCATTTGCCTCCAGTATTGGTGCGACACTCGCCTTTTTAACCTCACGTTACTTACTGCGTGATACGATTAAACAGCGCTTTCCTGAGCGCTTAGCAGCCATTGACGCTGGCGTTGAAAAAGAAGGCGGGTTTTACTTATTTACCCTACGCTTAGTGCCGATATTTCCTTTCTTTTTGATTAACCTATTGATGGGTGTCACCGCGATTAAAGCGAGGACATTCTACTGGGTTAGCCAAATTGGTATGCTCGCGGGCACTTTTGTATTCGTTAATGCTGGTACGCAATTGGCGCAAATTGACAGTTTGTCAGGAATTTTATCGTTTAATTTAATTGTCTCATTTGCGTTGTTAGGTTTTTTCCCATTAATCGCAAAAGGCATATTAAATATGCTAAAAAAACGCCGCGTCTATAAAAACTATAGCAAACCTAAAAAATTCGACCGGAACATGATCGTGATTGGCGCAGGTGCTGGCGGGCTAGTCACCAGCTATATCGCGGCGACCGTCCGAGCAAAAGTAACCTTAATCGAAGCGGGCGAGATGGGCGGTGACTGCTTAAACTATGGCTGTGTACCCAGTAAAGCCTCATTAAAAGCGCAAAAGTGGCAGAACAAATGCGCCATGCTGAGCGTTATGGCTTAGAAAATACGCCACCAGAGTTTTCATTTAAAAACGTCATGACCCGCATCCATAAAGTCATCGCTGACATCGCCCCAAATGATAGCGTCGAGCGTTATACGGAATTGGGTGTCGAAGTGCTAAAAGGCTATGCCAAATTCATCGATCCGTGGACAGTAGAGATTGCGCTAAACGATGGCGTCACGCAAACACTCACCGCACGTTCCATTGTTATCGCTACTGGCGCGCGCCCATTTGTCCCAGATTTGCCGGGTTTGGAAGAAACCGGCTACGTGACCAGCGATACCATATGGAACAAGTTTACCGAATTAGAAGAAGCGCCGAAAAAGCTGGTGGTACTTGGCGGCGGACCAATTGGCTCTGAGCTGGCGCAAGCCTTTGCCCGCTTAGGCTCCGATGTGACCCAGATCGAAAGAGGCGCGCGTCTTATGAAAAAAGAAGACGTGGAAGTCTCTGAATTTGCGCAGAAAGTCCTCGTTGAGAGCGGCGTAAACGTTTTAACCTCGCATCAAGCGATTCGTTGTGAAGCGCGCGATGGTAAAAAGTTCATTATCGTTGAGTCGCAAGACGACAGTACCGTTAAGCAAGACCGTCAAAACAAGCAAGAAATCGCTATTGAATATGACGAATTGCTTTGTGCCGTTGGACGTAGTGCTCGCTTAGAAGGTTATGGTCTTGAAGATTTGGGCATCGAAACGGAGCGTACCATCGAGACGGATGACTATTTAGAAACCCTCTACCCCAATATATACGCCGCAGGTGATGTCGTCGGCCCTTATCAATTTACTCATGTGGCTTCCCATCAGGCATGGTACGCTGCCGTAAACGGTTTATTTGGACATTTAAAGAAGTTTAAAGTAGATTACCGTGTGATTCCGTGGACAACCTTTATCGATCCAGAAGTCGCACGCGTGGGCTTAAATGAGCAAGAAGCTATTGAAAAAGGCATCGACTTTGAGATTACCCGCTACGACTTTAAAGGTTTAGATCGCGCGGTGACGGAAAGTGCCAATCATGGTTTTATCAAAGTCATTACTCCTAAAGGCAAAGATAAAATACTTGGCGTGACCATCGTCGCTGAGCATGCTGGGGACTTAATGCCAGAATTCATACTGGCGATGAAGCACGGCTTAGGACTAAATAAAATACTCGGCACTATCCATATGTATCCAACGTGGGCTGAGGCTAATAAATACGCGGCTGGTGAATGGAAACGCAATCATGCGCCTGAAACTCTATTAAACTGGCTTGAGAAATACCATACATGGCGTCGAGGTTAGGTGAGTTTTTGTTAACTGCGCTGAAAACATATCATCATAACGGAAACTTAAATGTACGTTATCAAATCTCTGCCCGCTTTGACCATGTTAAAAAACCTAAGCCGCTATAGCGCCTATGCTGTAGCGCTTAGCATTTGTACGGTTATTTCTTCCAGCATCTCTGCCAGCACCGCTTCATCCATTACCGTTACCAGCACTAAAGAGCCCTCGCATTGGCAGCAGATAGAGGCGCAAGGTAAAAACCAAGATGTCTACTTTTATGCATGGGGCGGTGATCCACAGATAAATGCCTATCTACAATGGGCCGCCAAGCAAGTCGATGATAAATACAATATTAATTTAGTCCATGTCAAATTGAGCGACACCAGTGAAGCCGTCAGTCGCGTACTCGCGGAAAAGTCTGCCAATAACAACGATAAAGGCAGCGTAGATCTCATCTGGATAAATGGTGCCAACTTTGCCACCATGAGTGAGAATTCATTATTACTGAAACAGTGGGCAAATAAGCTCCCTAACTTTGCCTTGACCGATCCAGAGAATAATCCTGCCGTTAACTTTGATTTTGGTGTGCCGACCAATGGCATGGAAGCGCCATGGGGACAAGCTTCGTTGACTTTTTATTACGACAGTTTATCAACGAATAAGCCACCAACCACTTTAAATCAGCTGATTAATTGGACCGCGCAAAATCCTGGACGCTTTAGCTATCCAAAGCCGCCTGACTTTTTAGGAATGAGCTTTTTAAAGTATGCCTTAGTCATGCTACACGAGCAACATGATGCTAAGACAGGCGAAAATATCAAGGCACAGCTCAACCTGCCAGCACTGAGCAAAATACAGATTTGGTATTGGCTCCCTTATGGGCATTTTTAGATGACTTACATCCTGCCCTATGGCGTAAGGGTGAGCAATTTGTGCAAACGGGCGCGCACATGCGGCGTTTGGTCGATGATACCGAGCTGAGCTTGGCCTTTACTTTTTCTGCACCTGAAGTGCCCGCGGCCGTGCAGCGTTACGATTTACCCGAGAGCATTCGTAGCTATGCAATGAGTGATGGCAGCTTAAGTAACACCCATTTTGTGGCCATTCCTTATAACGCTAGCCATCCGCAAGCCGCGCAGCTGGTCGCCAACTTTTTGCTGAGCCCAGAAGCACAGGCCAAAAAGCAAACTCCTACTATATGGGGTGATAAAATGGTACTCGTTCCCTCTACGCTCAGCCCTGAGCAACAAGCGCTATTCAAAGACAATAAACCACACCCTAGCGCCCTGCCCTTTGATAGCATCAAACGTACTGTGAGTGAACCACATCCAAGCTGGGTCGATGCCATCAAGCAAGGCTGGCAAGCGCGTTATGGGGTTAGCCCATGAGTACAGATTACAATAATAAAACGGCAAAGGAAAAAGTCCATTCTGCAATAATTACTGGCATAACCGCGCCTTATAAAACTGATCTATTTACGCGTATCGTCTCCTTGAGTCCGACATTTTTACTGCTGCTACTGATATTACCGGTACTCGGTGGTTTGGTTTGCGTGCTGTTGCCTGCCTTTAGCTGGGTGCTTGCACTTGAGCAAACGACTGTTAGTCTACAAGGCTTTCATGATCTTTGGCAGACGCCTGGTCTTACTCAAATGGTTGCTTTAAGCATCGCTACTGGATTAATCAGCACGCTACTCGCTTTTGTCATGACCTTAATGATATTGGCGGCATTTTTTAATAGCGTTTGGCTGAACCGTATTGAGCATTTACTTAGTCCAATCTTGGTCATTCCTCATGCAGCAGCAGCCATCGCCGTTGGTTTTTTAATTGCGCCTTCTGGTATGTTTTCACGCCTTATATCACCATGGCTAAGTGGCTGGGAATTGGCTCCAGACGGTATATTTCCACATGACCCCTACGGCATCAGTATTATCTTAGGTTTAACCTTAAAAGAGCTGCCATTTTTATTACTCATGGCACTAGGCGCTTTGGCACAACCAGAGCTTGGTAAAAAGCTACGGCGGCAGTATAAAGTCGCGCTAAATCTCGGCTATTACCCCATTACTGCCTTTTTTAAAGCGGTACTTCCTGTCCTCTATCCTTTTTTACGTTTGCCTATCTTAGCCGTGCTTGCCTATGCCAGTGCCAGTGTCGAGATGCCATTGATACTCGGTCCAAACACGCCGCCAACACTGGCGGTCACTATCATGCAATGGTTTAACGATGTTGATTTAAACTTACGTATAAAAGCCTCGGCGGGCGCGTTATTACAGCTGGCGTTGACGGGTGGTTTAATCGCTTTGTGGCTGGGTGCTGAGAAAGCGATAAAAACTTGCTTTAATGGCACGTTGATAAATGGTAAGCGCCACTATGCCGATGTCATATGGCAAAAAATCACCGCAGCGTTGACCACTGTGGTAATTGGCTTTATCTTGCTAGCGCTCATTGGTCTAGCAATGTGGTCAGTGGCTGGTTTTTGGCGCTTTCCCGCCGTATTGCCAGAGCAGTTGGTGTTATTGCACTTCCAAAGTGCCTTTACGCAAATGGGTACGCCGTTATTTAATACCATTACAATCGGTATCGTGAGTACGGTATTTGCCATTATGCTGACTTTATTGTGTTTAGAAGCGGAGCAATTAAGTAAAAAACCACTCTCAACATTTACCAGTTTCATTATCTATTTTCCGCTGTTAGTGCCCAGCATTGCCTTTTTATTTGGGTTAGTTTGGCTACAGCAACTGCTGAATAATCAAACAGCGTTTTTTAATGTGGCATTTACCCATCTGCTCTTTGTGCTGCCCTATGTGTTTTTATCGCTTGCCAGTAGTTACAGGCGTCTAGACCCTCGTTTTGCTCATGTAGCCGCGAGCCTTGGTGCAACTCCTGCTAGAGTATTTTTGCAGGTGAAATTACCACAACTGTTTGCGCCGATTTTGATTGCCATTGCTCTTGGTCTAGCGATTAGCTTCGGTCAATATTTACCGACATTATTAGCAGGTGGCGGACGTATCGCCACCATCACCACAGAAGCCGTAACCCTCGCTAATGGTGCCAGTAGACGCACCAGTGCGGTGTATGCCATCATCCAAATGGCGCTACCGTTAATTGGCTTTATATTGGCGTGGGTATTGCCAAAGTACTTCTTTAAAAGTGGTAAAAATAGCAGCCGTTAAAACTGTTTTTTAAAATACATTCGTTTTGAAGAGCACTGATTCTAAATAGCACTGATTTTGAAAAACAACTCATTATAAAAACGCAGATAAAGGGCTCTTGATGCAATCCTCTTTACAGATAAAAAACTTGCAGTTATATCGACAAGGCGAGCTACTACTCAGTAGATGAGCAGATTGCTGGTGGTGAAATACTAACCATCATGGGTCCATCTGGCAGTGGTAAATCAAGCTTATTGAACTGGCTAACAGGTACTTTACCAAACGGTTTTAACGCTACTGGTGAGGTTTGGTTAAATGATGAAAAGGTAAGCCATCTGCCGACGCACCTGCGTCATATTGGGGTACTGTATCAAGATGCCCTACTGTTTTCGCATTTATCGGTCGCAGGTAATATTGCTTTTGCGATGCCTAAAAGTGATAGAAAACAGCGCCGTAAAAAAATAGAGCAGGCACTTGAACAAGTTAGTTTAGCAGGCATGGGAAATCGCCATCCCGATAATTTATCGGGCGGACAACAAGCACGAGTGGCGCTACTGCGCACCTTGCTCAGCGCACCAAAAGCGATACTACTCGATGAGCCTTTTAGCAAGCTTGATACCCAACTTCGAGTAGATACGCGGCAACTGGTATTTGAGCAAATTCGCACTCATAAACTTCCCGCCATCATGGTCACCCACGATTATAGCGATGCCGAAGCCGCAAACGGTAAAGTCATTCATTTAGAACTGTAGTTTTAGAGTTATCGTTTTATACATAAAGTCTTAAACGTCAAAGCGAAATACAAAAGGCAAGCGCATGCTAGATAAATTTCTTACGCCCATGATTAAGCCGATACTAAGCCCTGTCGTCGTTGTCTTGCACAAACGCGGTATTACGGCTGATCAACTCACGGTGGCAGGCTTTTTAATCGGTATGTTAGCGGTGCCGTTACTCGCATTTGAGCTTTGGTATGGCGCACTGGCAGCCATTGCATTGAATCGTATTTTTGATGGTCTTGATGGCGCTTTAGCCCGTTATGCAAAGCAAAGCTCTAGCGCAGGCGGCTATTTAGATATTACGCTCGACTTTCTCTTTTATGCCGCCATCCCGCTGGGTTTTATCTTGGCAAATCCTGAACAGAATGCCATTGCTGGCGCTTTATTACTCGCGACCTTTATTGGCACAGGCTCTAGCTTTTTAGCGTTTGCCATTGCTGCGGAAAAGTTTACACTGGATAAACCACAGTTTAAATATAAAAGCTTTTATTATTTAAACGGTTTGACTGAGGGCACCGAAACCATCGCACTGTTTGTCGCTTTTTGCCTGTGGCCACAGCACTTTGTATTACTCGCCAGCATCTTTGCCACTGCTTGCGCGATTACGATTTTTACCCGTATCCATGGCGGCTACCATACCCTTAAACAGCTAGAAATAGATAAAAATAGAATAAGTTAAGAGGCAGCTAATGACTAACGAAGTATGGTGGCGGCTTGGGTTCTTTTTAAGCATTTTAGTGATTATGATGCTGATAGAATGGCGCATGCCTGCACGTCAAGCACCGATCAAAAGCAGCAAACGCTGGTTCGCTAACTTTGGCTTGGTTTTTATCTCGTCAGTTATTGCTCGTCTAGCGGTGCCTGTCGGTCTAACGGCTGTGGCGCTGTATAATCAGCAGCATGGCATTGGTCTATTTAATATCATCAATTTGCCAAGCATTGTCGTCGTCATACTAAGCTTGATATTGCTCGACATCATCATTTACTGGCAGCATCGATTATTTCACCGCGTGCCTATGCTATGGCGTTTACATAAAGTCCATCACGCTGATGCGCATGTTGATGCCAGCACAGGGCTTAGGTTTCATCCCATTGAAATCATTTTAAGCATTCTAGTAAAGCTCGTTGCCGTCAGCTTGTTGGGCGTTCCTGCCATCGCCGTATTGATATTTGAGATTGCGTTAAATGGCTTAGCGATATTTAACCATGCCAATATTCGCCTGCCACCTGCGCTTGAAAAACCGCTGCGCTTAATATTAATGACGCAGATTTTGCACCGTATTCACCATAGCCAACGCGTTAGTGAGACCAACTCAAACTATGGTTTTAGTGTCATTTGGTGGGATTGGATTTTTGGTAGTTATAAGGGTAAAGCAAAGCAGTCTGATAATGAGCTAGATATTGGGCTAAAAGAATACCCAGCAGCCAAACAAAATGCCTCGCTATGGGGATTGTTAACCATGCCATTTAGCAATAATTTGGTTAAGAAAAACAAATAACTGTCGTGATGCCGCCTAGCTTTGAATGTAAACGAAATTTACAAACAACTTGAGCATTCTCTCAAATATTATTTGAACGATTGCTCAAAATGGATTATAGTGGCTGCAGTTGTTGAGCGACTCACGAAAATCTCACTTATATAATTGAGTACTCACTCAACTATATAATAGGTTCTCAAGTCGCTTATACACTTACTTTTATAAAAATTCACTAATAATGATTAAAAGGTTTTAATATGACTGAATTTACCCTACACGACAAAGACACAGCCCCAGCAGCAAGCAAAGACTTACTTGACGTTTCTATCAAAGCGTTTGGTATGGTACCTAATCTACATGCCGTCATGGCTGAAGCGCCTGGCTTGCTCGAAGGCTATCAACGTCTGCATCAGTTGTTTTTAGACAGCAGTTTTGATGATGAGGAAGTCACGGTCGTATGGCAAACCATCAACGTCGAACATGAGTGTCATTACTGTGTACCCGCTCATACTGGTATCGCAAAAAGCATGAAAGTAGACGACGCCATTACTGAAGCATTACGTAATGAGACACCTCTACCAACTGCAAAACTAGAAGCATTACGCGACTTTACGCTATCGGTCGTTCGTGATCGTGGTAATGTAAATGATGACGCAGTGCAAGCGTTCTTAGATGCAGGCTTTACTAAACGTCAGATTTTGGAAGTGGTTCTTGCAGCGGCTCAAAAAGTGATGAGTAACTACACCAACCATTTGGCCAACACGCCAATCGACAAGCCTTTCCAAAAGTTTGAATGGCATAAAGCTGTCTAATTATATAAGAACCAAATAAGGAGCCACTATGAGTAATTTAAAAGAACCATTACGAATAGATATCGTGTCAGACGTGGTCTGCCCTTGGTGCGCTATCGGCTATAGTCAACTAGCCGAGGCATTAAAACAAACCAACACTCCACACGAGATTCACTGGCATCCATTTGAGTTAAATCCTAATACACCGCACGAAGGACGAAACTATCGTGAGCATATCATGGAGAAGTACGGTACGACTGCTGAGGACATTCAAGAGAACCGAGCTAGAATGACAGAAGTAGGTGCTGAAGCTAGATTTAATTTTCAGTTTACCGATGACTTTCGTACTTACAATACTTTTAATGCGCATCAGTTGCTGCATTGGGCTGATCAACAAGGGCGTATGCACGAGCTAAAGCAAGCATTGTTCGTCGCACACTTCGTCGATAATCAAAATATATCAGATTATAGTGTGCTTGCCGATGTTGCGGCCGATGTTGGACTGGATCGTAGCGAAGCATTAGCGGTCTTAGAAGAGCAGCGATTTGCTGCAGCGGTAGAAAAAGAAAAGCAGCATTGGCAGCAACAAGGCATTCAAAGTGTGCCATCTATGGTTTTCAATGAGCGTCATTTAATTAGCGGCGCACAAGGTATTGAAAATTATAAAAGCATTTTGCAGCAGTTAGCTGACATGCCAGACTAAACCATGAAGTCATGGTTTAGTCTTTAAAGCTGAGAGTTTTAGAAAAGCTAAGGGTTAGAGTTACTGTATAGCCCGAGACTATACAGTAACTCTAAAACCCTTTTTTCATACCAAAAACATCTTAGCAATCAGCCTTACTTAATCGGCAATAACCCTTTAGCAGTGCTTATTTGCAAATAGTCAACATGCACTACTCGCCAACAGGCTCATCAATACGCAGCGCTTCTATAGAGAGCGCCATATCTTCAGCCAACGCTTGCACCGCTGCACTCTCGACATCACGCTGCGCAAAAGCACGCAGCCCCATGATTTCCGCCTGTAGTCGTCGTCCAAGCCTAGTCGGATCCAACTTACTATCCAATTCACCCAGCCGCTGTGCTTCGTTAAAGTAATTTATAAAACGCAGCTCCATACCTGCCAGCAGCATTTCAACTTTTTGTAGCGCTGTCTGCTCACGAGCACCAAGCTCCAGTAAGCTTTTGACCAACATGCAAGCCTGACTCGGCAGCCCTTTATCACGAATACCGCCCAGCTGACGCACGAAAGCGGCTAACCCCAACAGCGGCGATTGATAAGCGCCCATTACCCGCTCAAGCTCACTCAAACCTAGGCGAGCATAGTAGTCTAACGCTTCTTGAAATAATCCATCTTTACTGCCAAACGCAGCGTAAATGCTTCCTGGACGCATATCGAGCGCCTCTTCTATGTCTTTTAACGAAGTAGCATGAAAGCCTTTTTGCCAAAAAAGCTGTAACGCGCGTTCTAAGGCATCCTGACGGTTATAAAGTGCGGTACGTGACATAGTTTTTCCATCTCAAAAGCTGTAATCTCATATAAAAATAAGCACAGCGATAAAATTTGAATGATTGCTCAATTTTATATCGAATGGCATTCTTAGTCCAGTAAAGTTAATTTACAAAGCAAATATCTTATTTAGCCATTGGTAACAATGTCACTGGCTAAATAAGATATGAAAGCACCCAACGTTTAATGACTCAACAGCACATGCTTACTTTTTTGATACGCAGACAAGCCATCTACGCCCAGCTCACGACCGATACCGCTTTGCTTAAAGCCGCCCCATCCTGACTCTGGCAGTACAATTTGTTGCTCATTGATCCAGATATGACCTGCTTGAATCTGTAGCGCCATCTCTACGGCCGCCGTTTCATCAGCGCTGACAATGCTCGCGGCCAAAGCAAACTGGCTATCATTGGCTAAAGAAATCGCCTCTGCATGGTCGGTAAACGTTTGACTCACTAGTACCGGCCCAAAAACCTCTTCTGTCCATAACTGACTGGTCACTGGAACATTGGTATAAATCGTCGGCATCACAAAATACCCTTGCCGATTTAAGACCTCACCACCTGTGAGACAAGTCAGGTTTTCGGCAGCAGCAAGGTCGAAATATTTTTTTACTTGATTTAGTTGCTGCTCACTAACCAGTGAACCCATTTGCGTATCAGTGTCAAAGCCATCACCGATTTTCAGACTTTCTGTCTTAACTTTTAATGTGTCGAACAACGACTGAGCAATGCTTTCATGAACAAGCAGTCTTGAGGTGGCTGAACAGATCTGACCGGCATTGGTAAATATGCCACCGATGATTAAATCACAAGCGTGGTCGATATCAGCATCTGCACATACGACGATGGCTGACTTACCGCCCAGCTCTAGGCTGATATCCTTGATACCTTTTGCCGCTTGGCTCATTACCTTTTCACCAACGGCGTTGCTACCAGTAAAAGAAATTTTGTCAATTAATGGATGGCAGGTCATGGCAGCGCCCACTTCAGCTGCACCCGGTAAAATATTAACGACGCCTTTCGGTAGTTTAATAGCAGACAATATATTGCCCAGCATCAACTCTGGCAATAATGTCACCTCGGAGGGCTTTAATAGTACCGTACAGCCTGCAGCCAATGCAGGGGCTAACTTCCAAGCAGTGGTCACCATTGGGAAATTCCATGGGACAATAAGGGCGCAAATACCAACAGGCGCATACGTTTTTAGCAAGCGTATGCCTGACTCGCTGGTGGATACCTCCGACCAAGTCGCTTGTTCTGTGATGAGATTGGCATAATAGCGATAGCAGGCAATGGCATCACTCACGTCTATTTTTGCCTCTTCAATGGGCTTACCGTTATTTAACACAGACAATCCCACCAATTTGTCAAACTGCTGCTCCATCGTCTCGGCAATGGCATTGAGATACGATGCACGCGCGCTTACGTCGGTTTGCGACCAAGATGGGTACGCCGCAGAAGCCGCATTGACTGCCATTTCTACCTGTGTCTTGGTACACAATCGAGTGGTAGCGATGATTGTTCCCGAATTTGAATCATATAAATCATAACTTGAATCATGATTCGAATCATAGCTATCAGAATCAGCAGTATCGGTAGCAGGTGCTTCAATAGTCATCCATTTGCCATCTATATAGGCTGCATTTAACATCACTTCATCTTGAACCGTTTGTATGGCGCTTTCTCTCGTTAAAATGTTAGCATTCGTCATTTCCATGATGGTCAATTACCTTATATGGTTTGATATAATTGTTGTTATACCTATTGTCTTTAATTGTATTTATAAGTGTCTCTGTCAATCATTGGCTAAATAATCGGTTTATCTAACTAAAGAATAAACCAATTATTTGGCACATTATCGTTATGCTAGAGGCTGGGTTGATATTGGCTACATGGCTAATAAAGTAAATGCGCCACTGAGGTAATCACCACCAAACTGATCAGAGTACGAAGAATAAAAATCATAAATAGCTCTAACACATTAAGCTTGATGTTTGATTTCAAAATCAGCGCGCCCACTTCAGACATATAAATAATCTGAGTAATAGAACATGCACCAACGATGAATCTTGTCATCTCACTCTCAATACTTTTACCGACCAAGGCTGGCAAATACATATCCGCAAAGCCCATAATCATCGCTGGAGCCGCCTCTGCTGCCTCTGGAATCTGTAACAAATCAAGCAGCGGTACCAACGGTGTAGACAACCATTTAAACACAGGCGTATATTCGGCTAAGCCCAGACCAATCGTACCAATTGCGAAAATCACGGGGATTAGCCCAAAATAGATATCGAATAGATTTTTTACACTACGTTTGAACACTTGACCCAGACTTGGCATTGAGTGCGCGCGCGTCACAGCACGATTGACTGCCCATTGGTAGGTCGTGTACTGAGCAGGAATCCCTTCATCAAGCATACTTTTGCCAGAATGATAGGTATCAGGCTTTAAGGAAAGTGGCGGTATACGCGGCATAATAATCGCAGCGATAAAGCCTGTTAAAGCAATGGTCAGATAAAAATAAACAAAGTTATCGTCCACGCCGATGGTTTTGGCGACGACATAAGTAAAAGCGATCGAAGTCACCGAAAAAGTCGTCGCGATAATCGCCGCTTCACGCTGGCTATAGTAGCTTTTATCATACTCCTGCATGGTCACCAGTAGACCGATAGAAGCCGCGCCAAACCAAGAGGACATCGCATCTACCGCTGAGCGTCCTGGCAACTTAAACAGCTTGACAAATATTTTGCTCGCCAGTGTGCCCAAAAACTCCATCAAACCAAAATCTGTCAAAAACGGTAACGATAAAATGGCGAAGAAAAATAAAGGAATCAAAATCGGAATCAAATCTTCGAAAATGACGCCGCCTGTATTACGATTAATAATAAACTCAGGACCGACTTGCAGATAAATCATCCAGACAAACACCATCCCTAACAATCGGGCAGTGAGCCAAAACCAATCAACATCGAAGAGTTTTTTGACTATAGCGTCTTCATGTAGGTTGGGCTTTAACACCTTCACAGCCAATGCCCCAAGAAAGGATGTCGTCACGATTGCCATTGCTACATAAACGACAGAACCACCCAACAAAGCTTGCAAAGCGTCCGTTAACACACCCAATAAAATCGTAACCTTTCCGTCCCATTGAAACGGAATAATAAATAGTGCAATGCCCAATGCTGAAAACAATAAAAACTTCCACATTGACGCACGCCACTGCTCTCCTTGCGGCGTTTCTGAATCGACAACATCGTTTCCTAATATCGGTTGCTGCGACTTATCGAGATAATTCGTCATTTAATTCCTCCTTGATGGGCGACGATCGCCAATTTTTCCATTTTGCTGTCTGACCAATGCCTGGGTTTAGCGAATTGGTCGGATCTAGTTTTTTATAAAAAGTTTGTAGTGCAGGTTTTGCGGTATAGACATGACCCACGTTGTGTTCAGCAGGGTACTCTATACGACGTCGATCATAAAACGCCAATAGCTCATCCTTGAATTTTTTTGCATCCACCTCGGGGTGTAGCAGATAATCTTGATGCATGACATGACAGAAAAAATGCCCTAAATAAAAGGTTTTACTGACCCGCTTTTGTAAGTTAATAGGTAGCACTTCATCCCAATCTACGGCATTCCTTGGTAAGGCAATGTCGGTAGATAATAGCTCGCCAAACCTTGTGTGGTTAAGATTGTGATAACGAAACATGGCAGCGGTTGCTGCACTACGAAACACCAATAATGCTTGGGATTCTGCTGCTGTACAGAGATGCATGACGCCTTGATGCTGCTGTACATGGGACTGTAGAAATGCTTGGGCGGCGGCAATATGACCATGACTGTCGTTATCATCGCTATTATCATCGTCCGTATTATTGCCATCCGCGACTTTAATGATTAAATGATAACGATAGGAGCACGCCTGCTCAGCCAAAGAATTGGGTAATGACGGCGGCATGAAAACACCAGTCATTTGTAGCAGCCGATCTGGTAAAGTCTGAGGCAGTCGCCATTTATCCAAATAGTAGCCAATCTTGGCTTGTAACCGATACAACGCTCCTATCTTACTGGCTGGCAGTTTTCGCATAATCAAACAAGTATCGCGACCATAGCGCATGGTAATATCGTTGTAATTTTTGTGCATATATTCTGCCAAAATAGGCAGGTTTAGCTCGCTTTTTAACCACTGTTGCCTGAGTGTGGTCAAAGTATTGGCGTCATTGGTCGAGATATAAAACGTTTGCTCTTGCGTCGGTTTGGCAAATGTCGCGACTCGAACTGCGAAGACGATGACTTTGCCTGCTGAACCAGAGGCTTCATATAATCCGTTAGGGTCATTATTAAATCTAGCAGGCGTGTCTGCCTCGCAATCGCGCACTTTGTGTTGATAATGATGGTTTGTACAGGACTTGCTGTTGGCACTCTCTGGATTTTTATTGAACGTGCCAGCTTGTAGGTTTCCAAGCATCTCTTCTGGATCGACACCTAAATCAATGCCCAAGTGATTGATTAATTCAAACTCTCCCATGGCATTACGTTTGGCAAATAGCGACATCTCGGTATACGCCGGACCACGCTGCACCAACATACCGCCAGAGCTGTTGCAAATACCGCCAATCACCGAAGCACCAACACAACTAGAGCCCAGCACTGAATGCGGCTCACGCCCTAACGGCGCAAGCTGAGACTCCAACTGCTGGAGGCTAGCCGCTGGCAAAGCAACCAGCTCTGCTGCATCATTGAGCAGATGAACACCGCCCAATCGTTGCATAGAAATCACAACGACTGCTCGATCGTACTCTCCGTACGGTGTCGAGCCTCCGGTCAACCCTGTGTTAGCAGCCTGTGCAATAATAATCGCATCAGCCGCCGCACAGAGATTAATGACGCGCCATAGTGCCACAAGAGAGTCTGGTATCACAACTGCCGCGACAGCATCCGTGATAGAAGCAATCGCCCCTTGTGTATACGACTGCTGCTGGCTGGGTTTGGTTAATACATTGGTCGCGCCAACAACGGCGGATAAATCCGTTAATAAGCTTGCCAGCGAGGTACTCAAGCGACCAGACGAGCGGTTAGAATGTGGCATCATAGACGTTCTTCCTTGAGCGACCAGCCTTTATTATATTTGACGTATTAACATTAGCTAAAGCAGGTAAACGTTTTACCCATTTCAATCAAAAAGTCATCGGCTTCATCAACTTCATAGATGATGGGTTGCTTGCCCTTGATATCTTCTTTTAAAGCGTCGAGCAATTGCTGTTTGGCTGTGATTCTGCGATAACCTGCACCAAATCCTGCTGCCAGCGGCTCAAAGTTCGGCGTCTTAATATTAACCCCGATTAGTGGCAATCCACCCTCTTCCATATAACGACGAATTTCGCCATAGCCTTGGTTGTTCCACAGCAGCACAATCAATGGCAGCTCAAGCTCGGCGGCGCAGATGAGTTCTGCAATCGTAAACTGAATACCTCCGTCGCCAATCAAGCTGACCACCGGACTGTTTGAACCAATCATAGCGCCAATGGCAGCAGGCAAACCATAACCTAACGTGCCAAATCCAGTCGATGAATTAAACCATCGACGCGTCGCCAATGCCTCAAAACCAAGATTACCGCTATAGACAGGCTGCGTTGAATCACCGACGAAGATGACGTCTTTCACTTCATCTCGAATCAATTGAAGTAGCGCATTTTGCCCAGCAAAGTCTGGTGTCATTCCTGCTAATAGTGCTTGTTTTGCCTCATTTACTCGTGATACCGCTTGATGATTTAACGACTGACCCTTTAAACGATTACATAGACCACTTACCGCCATTTGCGCATCGGACAATACGGCAATATCGGCTCTAAAAGGACGCTGTAATTGCTGGGCATCGCAGTCAATACGAATCAACATACCGTTGATTTTAAACTCGCCATTAAAGAACACATCATAATCAGTCTCACCCAGCTCAGTACCAATCGCCAATACCCAATCAGCCTCAGCAATAACGGCGCGACCTGCCTCTAATGACTGATTGCTACCCAAACTTAATGGGTGGCTAGGTGGCAGCAAACCTTTGGCATTGATGGTCAAAAACGTCGGTGCATCGATAAGCTCTGCTAGGGTTTGCGCGTCATGATCAACATCGACGCAGCCACCACCATAAAGTATCACTGGATTTTTTGCCGCTTTTAGAGATTCAACGATCAAATCTAATTGCGCAGGATTGGGCAGCGGCTCATTACTTGAGGTAACGTTAAACCATGTGCATCAGTCGAATTTTTTGCAAAGTTATTTAAATAATCAGAGGGCTTAGCGACATGGCTGGCATCGGCGGTAATCACATCAATGGGCAGCTGGATATGCACTGGCCCTGGACGTGCGCCATTAAATAATGCAAACGCTTCAGCGATGACCTTGGGTAGCGATTCAGGCTGCCAGATGGTTTTGCTCATGAGCGCTACCTTGCTGACCATGCCTTGCTGATCGTGCAATTCATGCAAGTGCCCTTCACCGCTGCCCGTATCTGCCACTTTATTAACACTAGAAATCACTAGCATCGGGATGGAGTCAGCCAATGCTTGTGCCATAGCCGTCATGATGTTGGTCATACCGGGACCTGTGATGATAAAACACACGCCAACTTTGGCAGAAGCGCGATAATAGCCATCAGCATAAACCCCGCACCTTGTTCATGACGCGGCGTCACGTGGCGGATGTTGGTGTTTGGCAGACCACGATATAGCTCGACCGTATGCACACCCGGAATACCAAATACGGTCTCTACCCCATAATACTCTAGCCACTGTACGAGCAACTCACCACATGTCAGAGACGGCGTGGCGGGCGCTGAAGAAGATGTTTGAAGCGTTTGCGTCATGAGTTAATCATCCTAAAAAGTTCAATCGCGTTTAAATAAGTTGTTCAGTGTCAAAACCCAAGCTGCCCTTTAATCCCTTATAAAAAGCAGCTTGGTAAAAGCAGTTTGCGATTATAAATCATTCTTAATATACCGCCTTTACCTTATCGTCATAGCGCACACCCGGTAAGATACATAACATCTCAAACAGCAAGTTTGCCGCCAATACTGAAGTGTTACCAAAGGGGTCGTAAGGAGGAGACACTTCTACTAAATCGCCACCCACCACATCAAGTCCGCGCATACCGCGAATGATTTCTATTGCTTGCGTTGAGGTCAAGCCACCGATTTCAGCAGTGCCCGTACCCGGTGCAAACGCAGGATCAATACCATCGATATCGAAACTTAAATAGACGGGGCCATCACCGAGCTTTTCGCGTACTTCTGCCATCAATGGTGTCAGCGACTTGTACCAGCATTCCTCGGCAGGCACCACACGAAAGCCTTGCTGGGTTGACCAATCAAACTCTTCGGCGCTATAGCCTGTACCACGTAAGCCAATCTGTACCACACGGTTGCCATCGATTAAGTTCTCTTCGACAGCACGGCGGAACGGTGTACCATGAGCGATTTTTTCGCCAAACATCTCATCGTTGATATCTGCATGCGCATCGATATGCACCATGCCGACAGGGCCGTGTTTTTTAGCAAGCGCACGCAAGATAGGCAAGGCAATGGTATGATCGCCGCCCAAAGTCAATGGGATAGCCCCATAATTCACGATTTTATCAGTATAGAATTTTTCGATGATATCAATGCTTTTTAGCAAGTTGAAAGTATTGATAGGCACGTCGCCGATATCAGCAACTTGTAAAGACTCAAAAGGCGCTGCACGAGTGGCGACATTATAGGGACGAATCATGCGTGATTCATCACGAATTTGTCGTGGACCCAATCGCGCACCACTACGGTTTGACGCACCGATATCTAAAGGCACACCCACAAACGCCACATCTAACCCTTCTGCATCAGCTTGAGTTGGCAAGCGCATCATAGAAGCAAAGCCGCCAAATCTTGGCATATCGTTGCCGCTTAATGGTTGATTGAATTTCATAAAATCACATCCTTGTTTCAGTTTGTTTAAAATAGGCAATTTTTTATATGCTTTGACAATACCTAAATATTTGAAGTCAGACCATGGTAAAATTTAGAAGTAAACTTCTGGTTTTTCGTAGTAATTTAGATTTAACCGTTATTATCAGAAGTTTGATATAAATTTGATGTTAGAAAAGTGATAAATAGAAGATTTATTTGATAGACATCATAGGTACTGAGGAATAATGACCGATGCTAGATGAATTGATAAAAATAGACATCAAAACCTTGCGTAGCTTATGGCGATTGTAGAGTGTCAGGGCGTGACAGCCGCACAGTCTCGATTAAATGTGACGACCTCTGTCATTAGTGGTCATTTGACCCATTTAGAAGATCGCTTAGGCATGACGCTTTGTCATCGCGGACGCGCGGGTTTTAAGCTGACAGAAGATGGCGCAGCGGTTTATGAAGCCTGTTTGAGTTTTACTGAAGCGGTTGCCAGTTTTCAACATCAACTGCACTATATTCGCCAATTGGATTCGGTGCGTGGCGGTCATATCCGACTGTGTCTCATTGATCAGATGCCGACGTTCTTTTATGACGCCTTGCGCCAATGCTTGGCTGCTAGCTATCGTGACAATCCCCTTATTCACTTTTCTATCGATGTGCAAAGCCCTGAAAGCATGCTAGAGAAGCTGCTAAGCAACGAGAGTGATATTGGTGTGGGATATTTTGGCAGTTTTCCACCACTACTCACTTTTCAGCCAGCATTTATTGAAAAGCAGGTGGTCTGCTGTGGACGCGAGCATCGATTGTTTTATGGGTCAGAAGGGTTAACTTTTGAAGATTTGGAACAAAACTATCCATGGATAAAACGAGGCTATATTACCGATTTGAGTATCAATCATGTCCGTCCAAAAACCTTGAGTGCCACCACTTATCATATGGAGGCAACTGCGCAGCTCATTTTGGCGGGTCATCATGTTGGTTACTTGCCTAATGATTTAGCCAAGCGTTATGAAGAAATGGGGCTGATGAAAATACTATTGCCCAATGAGGCCAGTTACGAGGTCAAGCATCATTGGGCTTATCGAGAAAACTTACACAAACAAGTCGCCGAGTTTTTAAGTCAAATGACGCGTCTTTTGTGAATAATGGCGGCAAATAGCTACATAGCTACATAGCTACCCTGCTTTTAATCGCTCTAGATGCTTTAAACCAATCGTTCTAAGCTTTCCTTTATCATCCACTTCTTTTATGACCAACGACCATTCGTCATTGATATCGACCGTATCACCCGATACTGGCTTTATCTCTAAGCTATCATTGATATATTCAGCGACCGTTTGATCCCACATGCTTTTGGCGCTGTCCTCAGATTTGGATTTGAGTTTATCGACAAGCGACTCAGACGCCATAATACTGGTAAAAAACGGCAAATCTCCAAGCTTCACACTTGGGGATAGCAGCCAATCGCCATAAAAATCATCCATGGCTTTATGGTCAAGGGTCGTATCATTGAAAATCTTAGCAATTTGGGTGGCGTGGTTCCCTGTCATCGCATACCACACCCTATCACCGCATTTGAGCTTGGTGTTTTCATCAACAACGATAATATGCTGCCTGCGTACCAAGGCAAAGACACTGATTTCATTAGCTTATGCGCTTAGAGATGGCCATTGGATGACGATCAATCGCAAATGCCCTGACTTTACTTCAAACTCATATAAAGTAATGCTTGCTTTGTCAGATACCCAAACCTCATGCTCTTCTTCTGGGTCTTTATTACTAGGAATACGCACTTTGAATAAATTTGCCATAAAAGGAATGGTCGTTCCCTGTAAAATCAAAGACAAAACCACCACGCCAAAAGCAATATCAAACAACATAAAAGCGCCATCTATTCCCGCCATCACCGGTAATATGGCAAGTGTAATAGGAACCGCGCCGCGCAGACCTACCCAAGAAATAAAGCCGATTTCTCTGTCTTTAAATTTAAAGGGTTTCACACTGGTATAGACCGCAATAGGGCGAGCAATAAAAATCATAAAAGCAGCAATCGCGACGGAGTAATACCAAACATCAATCACATGCGATGGCGTCACCAATAACCCTAGTACCACAAATAATACCGCTTGTGACAACCACGCAAAGCTATCCATCACCCGCATCACATGCTCAGTTGAGCGCACTTTATGGTTGCCAATTAGCACACCAGTGAGATAAATTGCCAGAAATCCACTGCCACCGATGAGATTAGTCGCGGCAAAAACTGCCAAGCCAGCAGACATAATCAAAATGGCATACATACCTTCTGCCAAGTGTATTTTTGGTAACAGCCTTGCCAATAAATAACCAAACAGTAAGCCCATGCCCAAACCAAAGCCAAGCTGCTGTAATAACAACCCTAAAAAGCCCAGTATTGTCTGTCCAGCGGGATCAACATTTAAAGCGATTAATCCTGTCACCAGCAAAATAGCCAAAGGATCGTTCGCGCCCGATTCTAGCTCCAATGTAGCCTGTACACGATCGTTAAGTTTGACGCCGCCATTACGCAATAGCGAAAACACCGCTGCTGCATCGGTTGAACCAACAATGGCCGCCATCAATAAACCAAGACGCCAATCGACATCGAGTAGCCAAGTGACGAATATACCCAGTATCATTACCGTCGCAAGTACGCCCCAAGTGGCTAAGGTAATAGCAGGCTTGAGACCCACTCGAAATGACTTAAAAGACGTGCGTAGCCCACCATCTAACAAGATACAAGCAAGAGCCGCCTGCCCAACGAAATTAGCAAGCCCGTATTGGGCGAACTCGATACCTAAAATACCATCTTCGCCAGCCAACATCCCTACGATCAAAAACAACAACAATAAAGGAACGCCCAAGCGCGCCGATAACGTACTTGCCATAATACTGGCGAAAATTAACAATGCCCCTACGAGATAGATGATATTTAAGGTATCCATCTTTTTTAAGCCCTATTTTTATAAATTGTAATGAATGGAGTTATCGCGATAATTTTAGTTTTAGTTTGCTACAGGTCACACCATAAAATCGCTCTTAAGAATAACATCTACGACCGAATCTATAAAAATTATCTGTAGAAATATGTACCGAATTTTATATATGCCGTTGATATATTGCCCTTTGACAGAGTTTACGTTTTTTTCTAACCACAACTAAGCCTGAATGTACTGCCATGTAAGGACCAGAATCGCTGCGGCTATTGTCCAAGCGACAACGCCGAACAGTAATGCCTTATATAAGCTGACGTAACCGATGCTAAAAAACACCACAAAGGTATAAATAAGGTGCGGTATGACACCGAGCATACTAAATATTAATGCGACTTTTAAATCAGCGGGGCTACGCTCAGTACCAACAATAAAGTGACTGATTAACGTAAATGTGGGGAACAGTGGCGCGAGTGCTGCCAAATAAAAAAATCTGGTTTGCGCGAATAATTGAATCGCCAATACCATTAGAGCACCGATAAGCATTTTTAACCAAATCACGACGGGGTTATCTCCTATGGAATGATAAGGCTGGAAATAGCCCAATCCACCATGATACTAAAGTCTGCAAACCGACATAAGAGCAATAGCTGACTAATTAATCTATATGATAAAAAAGTGCAAAAAGCCCCATCTAGCAATAATGCTAAATGGGGCTGTTCATTTCTATGAAGCGAGTTTTTTATTACTCACTCAATCGTTTTTTGGCTTAAGTGCGGCACTGATATCGGCGAGTAGTGGCGGGATATCATGCTTATCAGCGATGACCTCCAACATAACCAACTTGTCTTTTACAGCCGCTGCTTGCGTAAGAGCCGCTTTTAACTCGCCTGCTGTTTCTGCTTTTAGCAGCAGACTATTATCATCGGTAGCACCAAAAGCTTTTGGCATCATCTGCCAGTTACACTTAGGAATGTCATTATAGCGCTGGTTTTCACCATGAATCGCCCGCTCCACGGTATAGCCATCATTATTAATCAGTACAATCACTGGATTGATATTCTCTTGAATCATCACCGCGATTTCTTGAATGGTCAATAATGCTGAGCCATCACCAATCAATAAAACACTGCGCTTGTTTGGCGATGCAATAGCCGCACCCAAACTTGCCGGCAACGTATAGCCAATCGAACCCCACATTGGTTGTCCATAACAAGTCACGCCTTCTGGTAAACGCACATCACTGATGCCAAAATACGCCGTTCCCTGTTCTGCAAACACCAAATTATTATGGTCTAGATGATCGGCAATGATATGCCATAGATCCTCTTGAAGAATAGCCTCATCATCTTTACCCTGCTGCTCATGCGGCTTGACTTCTTTACAGAACGGCTTTGGCACAATATTAATATCTGAGATCAAGACTTCATGTAGCGTTTTTAGGGCGTCTTTTAGAGCAATGGGCGCAAAATTTTTGCCAGCAATGCTCGCGCGCTCATAATGCAAATCAACCACTGTATTTTCATCAATATCTTGGCTAAAACCTGCGTCGTAGTATCGGTATATTGCACACCTATTTTTATTAAGCACTCACAGTTTTCGACTGCATCCTTGACCACGGGACGTGATGCCACGCCAGCATAAGTCCCTGCCCAGCGCTCACTATTTTCGTCAAGCAAAGTTTTGCCCCATGACAACGTCGTATAAGGAATATCCGTATCGGCAATCAATGCCTTAAGCTGATTTTGCAGCCCTAAACGATGCACCATCAAATCTGCCATCAGCGTCGTGGTTTTGTTTGGCAGAAACTCTATGAGCGCTTGTTTAAAATCTGCCAATGCTGCTTGACTGGTGATGTCTTCTTGGCTATCAACAAGCTTTGTAGTCGGCGGATAAATAGGTTGACGAGCAACGTCAGGCGATAGTAACAGATAGCCTGGGCGATGTTTTTTAAGAATTAAGCGAATCACACGGTCGATTTCTGAGGCAGCATTTTCAGGGGTAAGCTGCGCTCGTGCTACCGTGACCGGCTCTACCATTTAATAAAATGATTGAACACGCCATCACCAAGTGAGTGATGGATGCGGCGCTTTGAATCTTGTAGAGCCGTACTTGGCGCGCCCACGATATGTAGCACTGGTGCATACTCAGCAAAAGAGCCTGCGGTCGCGTTAATCGCTGACAATTCTCCCACCCCAAAGGTCGTCACCATCGCCGCAAAGCCGCGCTCACGTGCATAGCCGTCCGCTGCGTAACCTGCATTTAACTCATTGGTGTTACCCACCCAGCGCAACTTATCAGAGGCGATAATATTGTCTAAAAAAGTTAAGTTGAAATCACCAGGTACGCCAAATATCTCTGACGCGCCTGCTTCTGCGACACGATCAAACAAATAATCAGCGATGGTATATTTTTGACTCATAGTACTTATCCTTAAGTGTTATCTTTATAAATCATGAAAATGATTAATATGGTTAAAGTCATTATAAAACTGTATTCCAGCCTATTTATAGAAAGCAAAGCTTTTGGAATATAGATTACAACAATCTGTTATATCATAGATGAAGGCTAGGATAATATGCCAATTTACTATCTTTTACTTTTTTTCATACTAACTGTTGACACGTTCAAAAAACTGCGTATAATACGCCTTCATCAACTGACGATAGTTAATTGATAATTAGCGGGAATAGCTCAGTGGTAGAGCATAACCTTGCCAAGGTTGGGGTCGAGAGTTCGAATCTCTTTTCCCGCTCCAAATACTTAAAAAGCCTCACTTAACAGTGAGGCTTTTTTTTATCCAATTTTCGGGGGTTGTAGTGTTTTTCAGTATGAGTGACTCAGTCTAATTGCTAAGTTTAACTAACATATTAAAAGCTCAAAAATCAGCACCGTGACCAAAACGTGACCATTTCGTGTCCACGCTATAAACACTGATTTTGTAATCGACCCCAACTTATTATTCTTACCTTTATAAAAAACGATGCTAAGAAATATTTTATTAGCATCGTTTTTGCTTTTCCACTGCTTTTATAAATTGAGCTCATAGCGTGACCAAAACGTGACCAAATCATGGAAAAGTAAATATAAAAAATAACCCCAACCTTAATTCTATGCTTTGAAGTGCCTTGTATATATGGCTTTGCCACTTATTTCTCTGCATATATATTTTCTGTTTGATAGTTTTCAAGATTCTTCATCATCATCTTTAACATTTGGCTTGTAAATAAATAAGTCACCCACCTGCACATCTAAAAACTCACATAACTGGTCAATAGTATTGAAATCAATTCTTGAGGACTCTTCATTATATAGTTTATGAAGCGTTGATTTGCTCATGCCTGTTGCTCTTACAACATCTGCTACGCGCAGTTTTTTCTCTGCCAGAATCACAGGAAGTTTAGACACAATCATAATTAATACCTCTTTTCGGGTAAAAATGCTTTACATTGAGGTAAAAAGATAATATAGTACACAAATCGGTTATTAATTACCTCTAAGCGGGTAAATATTAACTGATTCCTTCAAGATGCATTTTTACAGGTTAATAAAATAATTTTTATTCTATCACTTAATGCGATGACTTAATAACTGAAAAGAGGTAAATATCATGAGCAATACTTATTTAACAACTGATGAGCTAGCCGAACGTATCAAGTACGACCCACGTACTATCCGCAATCAAATGAAAGACACTGTTTTGATTGAGAACATTCATTACATCCGCCCTTTCGGCGGTCGCAAGATTTTATATGTCTGGGAGCGTATTGAAGAAGATATGTGTAAGCCGGTTATGAGCGCCATCAACGGTATGGCACTTCAGTAATAAAAGGAGAATTACTATGGCTACTATACAAGGACGGTTTGGCAAACTAATCGCCGACTTCTACTATCTAGGTATACGTTGTCGAGAAAAGACTAGTTTGGAAGATAACCCAGCTAACAGAAAAAAATTAGCGACTGTTTTGAAAAAAATGGAAGCAGAAATAACCCTAGGCATTTTTGACTATGGCGCTTACTTTCCAAAGAGTACACGTTTAAAAGAGATGACCGCACTGGCTGATAGAGCGGAAGCTTGTATCAGTCGCAACCCTACCTTTAGGCAGTTTGTCGATATTTGGTATGAGGAGAAGAAGATTGAATGGCGGCCGAGTTATCGGCAAAAGACGCAGATTATTTTGAACAAGTACTTGCTACCTGAGTTTGGTGGCAAAGCGGTACATGCCATAAAAAAACCAGACTTGCTGACCTTCCGTAGCTCTCTCGCCAAAGTTCGTTACGGTAAAGAGGGTCAGTCAAGTCTGTCAGTAGCACGAATCAATCAGATCATGATACTTCTTCGTATGATACTAGAAGAAGCGTCAGATCGCCATGAGTTTGAGATGCCTTATAAAAATATTAAGAATCTCAAGCAAGCTCGTCCAGATGTAAACCCGTTCACACTGAGTGAAGTATGGCTGATTTTAAAGCATGTCCGAGCTGATTATAGGCCTACTACACCATTCGCTTTTTTACAGGAATGCGTACCAGTGAGATTGATGGACTGAAGTGGGACTGTATTAACTTTGATCGGCGTGAGATCAGTATCCGTGGTGCATTAGTAAATGGTGAGATGGGCCCGACTAAGACGTTAGGTTCACAACGTGATATTTCGATGTCACAGTTGGTCTATGATGCCTTGCTAGAGCAGAAGACGCGCACCTTTGGTAAGTCAGAGTTTGTGTTTTGCAACTCACAAGGCAATCCGATGGAATACCGTAATGTTAATAGAAGGGTATGGAAACCCACCCTTGCCCTGCTCGGTCTTAAACATCGGCGGGCTTATCAGACTCGCCATACAGCAGCGACGCTTTGGCTGGCTGCTGGTGAGAATCCTGAATGGATAGCTCGCCAGATGGGTCACAGTAGTACGGAGATGCTGTTTCGGGTGTATAGCCGCTACGTACCTGATATCACCCGTCAAGATGGCTCAGCGATGGATAATTTGCTACTAGCGAGTAAGGAGAAACTGACAAGCGCAGCAAATAGCTCTAATGCACAAACTGACAAGGAGGCGTCAATATGACAATTATCAATTATGAGGAGCTGTTTGGTGAGTTTAAACCTGATGGTGCAATCAGTACAGATGCAAACCTTATTGCTAATGCATTGATGCGTGAGTTGTATATTTCATCTGGTCATCAACTCGCACGTTTCTTAGGAGTGAAATGCTGCTTTGATAACGATATGGCGATGCGTGTATGGGTACAGAAGCGCTTGGATGTGAGTTTTGACTATGTGATTGAGGATATGCGTTGTCAGCTTCAGAGCGAGCTTTATGAGCTACTACCGCACTCTCACTATGTCGGCTACTAAGGAGAATGTGATGAGTGTAAAGCTTCAGCCGAATATGACGCAGAACGCACGCGATTTAAGAATCTGTGAGGATTACTGGTCATATGATAACGCAAGTGATTATATCGCTCATATCGAAACCATCTGTGAGAAGTATAAGATTAGCCCACAAGTGCTGTTCGAGATAATCGGTGAGTGTTTTGCTTATTTAGATGATGTGCGATGCGAATACTGTGGTTATGTGTGCCTTTACAGATACCAGCAGACATTCCTTATATGCGCTCAAAAGACAGTTGGTGCTGTGAGGTATGTGAGCATGCTGTGTGGCGGGAACATAATCATAGATAAGTCGTTCAAAATATTAAAGCCAGACAACTTAGGTTGTCTGGCTTTTTCGTATGCAATATATCTTCTCTTAAATGCAGTCCAAATTTAGTGTGCTACTACATATGTTTAGATAACAATGAGAACTCTAATTGTGCCCAATATTTACTAGACTTTAAAAAACCTAATATATATTTTGAAAGTCGTCCTCAATCACACGAAACTCTTCAGCTACTTTTTGATGGTACGCAAGAAACAGATTTAAAGTATGAGAGCCTAAATGGAGCTATTTTAGATGGTTTTAAAATAATAAAAGAGGTCTTACAACAGTCTTTCAAAATAGATGATAAGACTAAAAGCTCTAAAATAACTCTGAATCAATTCTGTACATATCTATTTGAAAAAGTACTAATAGCCCAAGTACCTGTACCTGAGGAAACAGACCTAAACCATTATTTTGAAGTGATGAATAACCGAGGTGAGCAGTTAGAAAAGCATGAAATTATAAAGGCGCGGTTGTTATCAATTATTGAAGAAGCGAAGGAAAATGATATAAAGGCTGCGGATAAAAAATTAGCTAAAGCCCTAATTCATGATGTTTGGGAAGCCTGCGCCAACATGAATAAGTATGTGCAGTATGGTTTTAATACTAGCCTACGCACAGCTATATTTTCAGGGGGATGGAATAATCTTACAGCGATGAAATTCCAAGATCTATTAGCGCATTATAAAAATAATGCAGAAGATGAAGCACTTAAGCAAAGCAACCTAAATCAGAAAGTTGCTAACCCTATTAAAGGTGAAACGGCTAACTCAAGTTTATCATTACACAAAATTTTATTTGATAAAGACACGGTTATTCCTCCTAACCCTAAAGACAAAAATAAGAACAAAGATGATGACAGTGAGATTTATTACAGCTTAGTCAATTTTCCAAACTTCTTATTGCATGTTCTAAAGATTATGCTAAATACAGATGGTGAATTAGTAGATATCTCACTAGATGATAAGCAGTTGTTACCACAGTTTGAAAAATATATTATAGGTAGGGATGTAGCAGAACCCTATGAGCAGACCACAAAATTTATTTATGCTTTACTTAAAACTAAGTTCTTATTTGATAAATACGTGATCAAGCGTAAACCACTTGATGATAAGCATTGGTCATTAGAAAAATTAGAAAAAAGAGGCAAAGACCGCCCTCTAGATTTTTATAACAGTTTTGAAGATGAGAAAACTAATAAAAAACTGATAATGTTGCAGAGCGTTTTTCACGTGTCAGCGCCAACCATGAACTATAAGCATTGGTTGAATGCTAGCCTGTACTATCTACATAACAGCTTTAAAGAAAGTTATGATTTGAATGGTAAACAAGTTATTAACGGTGACAAGTATATCCAATATCTAGAAGGACTTGCTCGTGCATTTATGTTAAGACTCTATTTAACTAATGAACGAGATAATTATCACCAAATCATTTATCAAACCTCAGACTTTAATCAAGTCCTATCTAAAGATACTGACGATAATTTGAATCCTGATAGTTTACGTACACATATTAGGCATTATCTTAGGTATGGCAATATTCGTAATATCTTCGTATTTAATTATTTAGATTATTTGCTTTGGAAAAAGGGTAACGGGCCTAAATTTATATTTACTGCTCGAAGCTCTATAGAACACTTTTACCCTCAAAATAAACGAGATGATAAACTTTTTATAGATGATAAAAATACAGAAGATACGCTACTTCATTCGTTTGGCAATTTGTGTTTGATTAGTCATAGCCTTAACTCACGAGTAAGCAATGATATGCCTGAAGTAAAGGTGAAATATTTTTCAGATGGTAAAGATATTGGAAATGGACAAATCGATAGCTTAAAACTACTCAGAATGATTGAATGCACTAAAAACGAAAAAGGTATATGGGATAAAACAATGATCGAAAACCATGAACATGAAATGTTAAAGGTTTTGATGGAAGGACTTAGCTTAGAACCGAAGGACTTATGTTATGAGTAATGTCACCGACATAGAAAGACTCACGCAAAACCGTGTCGTACGCTTTTTTACTGATACACTCGGCTACCGCTATCTCGGCGACTTTAAAGATAGACCTAATAACAAGAATATTGAGCCTGAGATTTTAGCCAACTGGCTAAGCTCCCGTAACGTCAGCCGTACGCTGCAAAATAGAGCCATAAACGCTCTAGAAAAAGCAGCCGCTATAGGCAGTGGCGTTAAATTATACGATGCCAACAAAGAGGTTTATAGACTACTGCGTTATGGCATCAAAGAAAAAGAAGGTACAGGGGATCACAAAGAGACCATTTGGCTGATTGATTGGAATAATATTGAGGCTAATGACTTTGCTATTGCCGAAGAAGTCTCCATCATGGGCGAGAATAAAAAACGCCCCGACATCGTCCTTTATGTCAACGGCATTGCCCTTGGCGTGATCGAGCTTAAACGCTCAACCATCAACGTCACCGAAGGCATTCATCAGAACCTAGACAACCAAAAGAAAGAATTTATTCGACAATTTTTTAGCACCATACAATTGGTTATGGCAGGTAATGATACCCAAGGCCTGCGCTATGGCACGATCGAAACGCCTGAGAAGTATTATTTAGCATGGAAAGAAGCCAACCCCAATCATACACCCCAGTCTGATATTAGCGTACCGACGCATCTTACTTTAGCAAACGCTAACTTCACCGATCAGCCTTAGACTTCCATCTGTATCATATGTGCAATAAGCACCGATTCTTAGACATCATCAATAACTTCATTGTTTTTGATTCGGGTGTCAAAAAGACTTGCCGACACAATCAGTATTTCGGGATACAGGCGGCAAAAAAACACATTGCACAGCGCAAGGATGGGATTGTTTGGCATACCCAAGGCTCAGGCAAAAGCTTGACCATGGTTTGGCTGGCTAAATGGATACGGGAGAATGTCACCAATAGTCGCGTACTAATTATTACTGACCGTACCGAGCTTGATGAACAGATTGAAAAAGTCTTTTTTGGTGTCGATGAATCAATATATCGCACCAAGAGCGGTGCTGATCTTATTACCCAGCTAAATCAGCCTAACCCTTGGTTGCTCTGCTCCCTAGTTCATAAATTTGGGCGCGGCGGTGATGATGATAGCCTTGACAGTAAAGACACAGACGACTTTATAAAGGACATTCAAGCCAGCCTACCGTCAGACTTTAGCCTAAGGGCGATTTATTTGTCTTTGTTGATGAGTGTCACCGCACTCAGTCTGGCAAGCTGCACGGCGCTATGAAGGCATTATTGCCAGAAGCGATGTTTGTCGGTTTTACCGGGACGCCACTACTCAAAAAAGATAAGAAGAAATCTATCGAAGTGTTTGGTCCTTTTATTCATACCTATAAGTTTGATGAAGCAGTTGCTGACGGTGTGGTATTGGACCTCCTGTATGAAGCACGTGATATCGATCAACAGCTTACCTCCTCTAAGAAAGTCGATGAATGGTTCGATGCTCATACCCGTGGCTTAACCAATATTGCCAAAAGCCAGCTTAAGCAAAAATGGGGAACCATGCAGCGGGTTCTGTCTAGCCAGTCGCGCATAGAGTGCATCGTCAATGACATCTTGCTCGATATGCAGAAAAAGCCAAGGCTTATGGATGGTCATGGCAATGCCATGCTTGTGTGCAATAGTATTTATCAAGCCTGTAAATCTTATGAGCCTTTGAGAACTCTTTCTTGAAAGGCAAAGTGGCAATTGTGACCAGTTACTTACCGACTGCAGATAGCATCAAAGGTGAAGAAACTGGCGAAGGCATGACAGAGAAGCTTTTTAAATATCGAATCTATCGCAGAATGATTGCTGATTATTATGATATCAGCGAACAAGAAGCAGGTTCTAAGGCCGAGGACTTTGAAAAGTCAGTTAAAAAACGCTTCATCGAAGAACCAGGTCAAATGCGCCTACTAATAGTCGTCGATAAACTGCTAACAGGATTTGATGCCCCTTCTGCTACTTATCTATATATTGATAAAAAGATGGCTGATCATAACCTTTTTCAGGCTATTTGCCGGGTTAATAGACTCGATGGTGCAGAAAAAGACTATGGCTATATCATTGATTATCAGGATCTATTTCAGTCTTTAAACAGTACTATCTCTGACTATACGCAAGGCGCGTTTTCGGAATACGAAGATGAAGATATTGATGGGCTGTTAAAGAACCGCTTAACTGCGGCAAAACAAAACCTAGATGATGCCTTAGAGATGGCCAGAGGACTGTGTGAACCTGTTAAACACCCTAGAAATACACAAGATTATGGTGCTTACTTTTGTCCTAGCGAGGGCACGACTGAGGCTGAAAAAATAGAACAAGAACAGCTTAGACTCACCCTGTACAAAAGCGTCTCCAACTGATACGTGCTTATGGCAATATTGCCAATGAAATGGCGGAAGCGGGATATAACGATCAGGAGATCAAACGCATCAAAGATGATGTAAAGCACTTTGAGTCGGTTCGTAATAACATCAAGCTTATGAGTGGCGACCATATCGATATGAAAAGCTACGAGCCGACCATGCGTAGGATGTTAGACACTTATATTCATGCCACCCCTAGTGAGACGGTTATCGACTTTGAAGATTTAGGACTTATTGAGTTAATTGTCAATCAAGGGCCTGAAGCTTTAATCAAAGCCATACCTGAGGATATAGCGAGCAACCCTGAAAACGTCGCAGAGACCATCGAAAACAACGTGCGCAAAACGATTGTCGATGAAAACCCCGTCAACCCAAAGTACTACGAGCATATGTCTGCCCTACTCGATGAGCTCATTGAGCTACGCCGACAAAAAGCCATTGCTTACGCTGAGTACTTACAAAAAATACGCCAGCTAGCCTCTAAAGTAATTAACCCGACTGGCAGTGCAGGTGGTGACGCATACCCTGAGACCATTAACACCCCTGCTAAACGCGCACTATATGATAATTTGGATCAGAATGAAGACTTGGCAGATAAAGTTGATGCAGCTATTCGCCTCCATAAACAGGCTGATTGGCAAGGTCATCTAATTAAAGAGCGCAAGATTACAAATGCGGTGCATCAGGTCATCAAAGAATATGAAGTTGATACTGACTTAGAAGAGCTGATTAGTTTGGTGAAAGCACAACAGGAATATCAGTGATTATTAAGTCAGCCTTTATTAAAATTGGTGAGCTAGATATACATCTAACTCGCAAGGATATTAAAAACCTACATATCAGCGTGATGCCACCTGATGGACAGGTCAGAGTATCTGCACCTGATGCTATGACCGATACGGCCATTCGGATGGCTGTCATCCACCGTATACCCTGGATTCGGCGTCAGCAGGCTGCCTTTGCCAAGCAAGAGCGTCAATCTACAAGGGAGATGGTAAATGGAGAGACGCATTATCTTTGGGGCAAGCGTTACCGACTTCAAGTGATTGAGAGCGATACCCTCAAATCTCAGACGATCAAACTAAAGGGCGGTAAGCTTGTCCTAACCGTAAACACTGATGCCTCAGAGGAAGTAAAACTTAAGGTATTGACTGAATACTATCGTGGCCGACTAAAAGCTAGAGCACCCGATCTTATCGATAAGTGGTCAAAGAAAACTGACGTCACTATAAATAGCTGGCAGATCCAAAAAATGAAAACCAAATGGGGCAGCTGTAATATAGAGTCAGGCAATATAAGGCTTAACCTAGATTGGCCAAAAAACCACTGCCCTGTTTGGAATATATCATTTTGCATGAACTGCTACATTTCAAAGAAAGGCAGCACAACGATAGATTTAAAGCTCTACTCGACATTTACATGCCAGACTGGCGATCTAGACGAGATTTACTCAACCAAATGCCATTAAACCAGGAAAACTGGAAACATCAAAAATAGTGCTTCAACTAAAGACGAACACTTAGCTCAGGACCTCTACCTACTCTTCAGCATATAACGCCTTTAAACGAAAACAGTGTGGCTCATCAGTCATACTTGAACGGTAATAGATAGACGCATCATCATTAGATAACAACGATTCAACAGCTTCTGATATATAAGCAAAAGCTTCCAATGGTAAACTTTGGACGCTCTCCATTCCAATAAACAATGCTTTAGTATTGCGTGCTGTCGAAAGTTGATCCACAAGATTATGCGTTGTTACTTTTATTAAATCTGTTTCAGATTCACCTTTGGCACTTACTTGGATGAATTGAAATAAACTGCCACACTCAAACAGACTTTTGATATCTACCACATCTATACCAATAAAAGTACTTGCAGATTTTACATCAAGCATTCTAATGACCTCGTTTACTTCATCTGGCTGACATTTAACAACGCCTTCCATAATATCTAAGCGCTCAAAATCATAATCACCTATTTGCAAGCCTACTAAAAACCAAGCCCCTGACTTCTCTTTTAACCCTACTAGCGCCTCCTCATCCCAATCACCACTGATGATAAAGCAACCAATAGCAGACTTCGGGTAATAGTCCATGGTTTGTCGATATAGAACAGCACTAGGTGTGTCATCTATATATGAGTCATCTATATGGTATTTCATAGTTATATTCACTGATAATTAACGGTTTTTTAAGGTAGTCAAAAATATCAAGTTCTGACGAGAGTTAACGACTATAAAGCGCTTGCACAGTCTCAAAGGCATTCATCATCTAGCATCATTCTTTTATTAAGGTTTGAACTACACTCATGCTCATACATCCTTTTTGAAATCTCATTCAGTCCTATTTGGCGCTATTGTTGATCACTCAGTTGCTTTAGCATTTTTATAGTGTTTATATCGTAACTGCATTCAAAATACTGATCCAAAAGCTCGTTAAAAACACATTTTTTATTAGAGGACGCCAAAGTAAACAACGTAAGCGAAGAGTGTAATTTCAGCGTATCGATTGATCCGAATATTTCTAAAGCGCTTTTATTAGGATGCAACAATAGTAATTCAGCACACTCTCTCAACCGTGCTCCAAGCACATCGTGCTGCAAATACTCTTTTGCCTGTTCTAGACTCTCTATCGCAAAGCGCCGAGCCATTGTACTGCGCCCCAAGCCTTTCACCTGTGGAAAAATAAACCACATCCAATGTGTACGCTTACGCCCTTCAGTTAACTCTTTAATAACCGATGGATAAACAGTATTTTGCGCTTGGATAAAATCGTTGAATAAAGCTGTACTCATACCTCTCACCTTCTATATTCTTTGCTTTTTAAGTGATTACCTGGCAACGATGCTGACGAACTCATTCAAGCTATATTTATACTTAATACAACTACAAAACCATATATATCATACCCATCCAACAGTACTTAGGCTTATCGACAACTTCTGTACTATAGAAAATATGTTCATCCTCTACACCCTTATTATCAATAGTATCTGATATAACTTTGAACTCATCAAACGTAAAATGGCGGTTACTTTCAGTTTTAAACATCATATCTTTTATAGTAATATCTTTAGGAATCTGATCAATAATCTGACTGAGTACTTGGTCTGATTTAGACATTTCTAATGTGCTAGCTTGTATAAACTTAGCAGGTTTCGAAAAACTTAGCGCCTTTTTAATATCTGTAGGGTCGTTACCCATAAATTCGTTGAAAGTAGTTTCAAACAAATTCATGACGTTTTGCACTTCATCAAGCTGGCAAATAATAATGCCATCCACCACATCAAATTGCTTAATAGTTTTTTCAGTCGTTTGCAAACCGAGTAAGAACTCTGGCGCTGTTTTGAACCTCAGATCAATTAGTGATTTTTCATCCCAATTATCACTAATAAGAAAAAATCCATAACGAGATAAGTCATATTCGCTTATTTGTGGCGCGTACAACTTTGTAAAAGCAATATTTTTAATCCACAACTCATTATTGCGATACCTTTCAATAATGCCTATCGGTAACTGATCAACTAAATGAGCAGGGATATCTAACCCACGTAGCTGGGTTAGGTTAGCCAAGCTATCAGGAAGCTGTTCTATTTTTTCACTAATGACAATAAGCTCCTCTAACTGGCTGAACTGCCCTACTGACTCTGGTAAATGCTCAAGCGCTTCACAATTTAGCGTAAGATTGGTTAAGCTATATAAGTAGCCAATACTTTCAGGTAAATTGGTTAATTGGCTACAATCTATACTCAAGTCTGTTAACGCCAATAAATTAGCGTGATCACGTGGCAATACTTCCTCAGGAATCTTAAACTTGTCAGCCCATGCCCAAAGCTCTGTCATCCATGGCTTTATATCGTTGTTTCCGACTTTACTATTCAGTTCTGACATATAATAAGCTTCCTTATTTAGTTAAAAAAACTATTTACTTAGTAATTTATTATCGTTTAAAACTTTATAGTACCCATCGAGCTCTTTAATGATTTTATGTGCCATCTTACCGTTATGAATTTGTTCCCATGGTTCAGTTTTGGACCACCAATCATGTGGTTCAAAATTATACCAAGCGCACCAATAACCGCCCTTTGATTTATCTTCTTCTGCCTTTATATTTTCACTAGCAATGCCATTGCTAGCCTTACACTCAGCCAGAATTTTCTCATAATATTCATGGTCTTGGCTTACATCCTCATTAGCTATAAAAATACCTAGGTAAGGGCAATTAAAAACCGTTCCCCCAAAACCTAAACAAAATTCCAGAACACTTTCTTTGATATTAAATATAATTTGCTCTTCTCGGTTAACACCCTTTAGGTCGGTTTTAATCATTGAATAAGGTTTGCTTTTTTCTTCAATAATCGTGATTAGATCACGCTGTAACTTCTCAACGAGTTGCTTTTTCATTTCATGAGTACTTAAAGCTATTTTGATAGAGCTAGCAATACTCTCTTCGCTAAACGACATAACCTCTAATATCGACTTTGACTCATTCATATCCTCTATCCCCATAAACTGCTTTTGAATAAATTTAATTAGCTGTGCAAGAAACTCGCAAACGCTATGATTCTGACATTCGACTTGGCATGCTTTTAGCCAACCTAATAATTCGCTAAAACGAAGATGCGTAAATCTTTTCTTATCTGTTAAAGCTTTCAAATCATCAGCTTTGATACTATATTCACTTGGTCCGTTAACAGATTCATTCAGATATGCTAAATGCCAAGCTTTAGGATGTCTTTTTTCAAGCTCCTCGGCATAATCCTTTAACTGTTCAAACTGGTCTGCCGCATAAGGTTTGTTTTCAATACAAACACCGTAACTGTTATCACCCACCTGACATTGTAGATAAATATCCATACGGCGTAGGCTATTATTTCTTGATGTAACTTGCTCAACAAAAACCTTTGTTTTATCAATACTATCAAGAAAAACCTGCCATTCTGGAGCTTTGTACATATCAGGTAGGCAATGCTCAATAAATAATCTTAAAAAGGTTTCTTGCTGGGCATGACTGCCTTTTGGATCAAGCAAAGCCGCTAAGATACGACTAAGTCCTAATTCATCGGTATTGATATAATCAAAAGTATTAAAATCTGGTGAAAGCTGGCGACTATAAAGTGCTTGCGCCGTTTCTAAAGCTTGGACTTTTTGGCTGACTTCATTTATTAAAGTTTGGACTTCGCTCACAATTACGCTTCCTTATAATTTATTAATAGCTATTTAGTACATAGTATTTTACTAATGCTCATAAAGCTCCAGTCCACTCTTTAAACGCTCAAGAATCACTGTTTTAAGCTCATTTGGTTCTACCACCACTGCCAGCTGCGACATACTCACCAACCAATCTTGCAGACGAAGCGTATTAGCCACAGTAGCGCTGACTTGATTCCAAGTACTATCGATAACCGTAATCTGCTGACCTTGCGATAATGGACGCTCGAATAAGTGCTGACAGGCATATTTCTGTACCCTTAAAACCAGTTTGATCTGAACATTATCAGTAGGTTCTAACTTACCCAATTTATTCAAACGCTCTAATGAAAAAGCATTTCTCCCTACCCAATCAGGTACCACCTTATCTATAACTACTGCTTCAGTAATACGATTGACTGCAAAATTACGATGCGCTTTTAGCAGTACCTCATCATCGATATGATCATCAGTAGGATTAAAGCCTGTGAGGTAGATCATATTGTCAATAAAGATAAGTCCTTTGGGATAGATGACTCTTTCAGCAGAACTGCCATGCCATTTATTTTGATAACTTATTTTAAGTTGCAGTCTATTTAGCAGAGCTTGATGAATACTGGCCATCACATCATTATTGAGCGTCGGTGCCTGTACTATGCTTGGTAAGGTAATGAGATAATCTTGCCATTGTCCTAGCTTACTTTGATGGAAACCATCCTTGTTGTGCCGACCTAACTGGGTGAGCTTATCTGCAATACTTTGCTTAAAAGAGGTTGGTAAATAGTTTGCAGTGTATTTATCTAGCATCTCCCAAAAGAACACCGTTTGCTCATTGATAATATCGATATTGAAGCTCGGCTCAATATAAAAGCGTGCGGTCTGTCCGCTAATATTCTGCCTCCATGCTGGCACTCTCACTAATGCGTCACTATAAAAAATATCGTTAAATATTTGGTTTAAGGCAATCAGATCATTCTCTAAGTTTTTACGTTCATTAGCAAAATTATCTGAATCGTCACCATAACCAACCATAAGCTCTGTTAATGACATAGCATCAGCCTCACTCCGAGGCAAACATTGATATAAAGCAAATAGGCGTTCTGATTTTTTATAATTAGCGATTGGGTGTGTGGGCATATGGGTTTCTCAGTTAAATCGTTCAATGGTAAGTTTATAGCTTCATTATTAAAATAAATATTCAATCAAAACGAACCAAAATCGCGGTACCGTTATCATAAGCATCGCCCTCTGAATCATAGACCCGATTTTTAAGAGCGATTAGCCATTCCTGTAAATCTGTCTCCGCCCTGACAGGTTGCCAAT
>NZ_BAWJ01000011.1 GCF_000586475.1 Psychrobacter sp. JCM 18903
AGGCAGTGGTAACAACTTAACGAGCGTGAGCCGTTTTATCAAGTGGTGGCAAAATGAAGTGTATTGCATACGTCAGTAGAGTGCCTATCAGTGATCGCACTATTCGAATGCCTACTGGGTTATCAGACATCGTTAGCGTCTCTCGTAAGCACAATCCAAAATCGCAAATTACGGGTATCATCTCTTACCGTGAAGGTCAGTATCTGCAAGTGCTAGAAGGCCCTTATCTGGAAGTAGACAAGTTAATGAGTAAGATAGCTTCTGATCCTAGACATGAAGATCTTTGGGTGTTTTTGGATGTGCGCGTGATCAAACGCAGCTTTCATAATTGGGCTGTGAGCGTGTTTGATTTTGTGGATCAAGGCAACTTTTTTAATGCGTTCATTGAGAACAATAGCGCTGTGTTAAACAGCTTTGATGAGTCTCAACAAAGACGTATTCAACCGTTTATTGATATAAAAAAATCTGATACGGTGCCTGAAAAGTATTATGAAGGTAAGGATTTAAGATTGCTGGCATGGCCTGATCTCAACAATGAAAGCCAGCCGCAGATGATTATGAACCTGTGTATCAAATTGACTAAAAAGCCTTATTCGTTTAATGCACTAGCGGACAGTGGTGAGTTTGGCAGCCATCACCAAGTCACACAGATTATCAGAGAGTTTGATCGTTTAGGTTTATTGAGTGTCACAGAGCCAGCACCGATACATGAGCAAACCGTAAATGAGAAAAAACCTAATAAATTTTATGGTGCGATCAAAAAATTCTTAGGAATGAGGTAAAAAATTGAATTATCAGAAGCTAGCAATCATTGGGGAAGTAGGTGCTGGAAAAACTCGGTTGGTCAAAACCCTAAGCGAGATAAGCCCCATCGAAACAGAAGCAAAATCTAGTATTGATATCGGTAAAGAGTACACGACGGTCGGCATCGATTATGGGCGCATCACTCTGTCTGACGATATGGCGCTAGGTATTTACGGTGTGCCAGGTCAAGAGCGTTTTTCTTTTTTATGGGAATTCGTCAATCAGTCGCTATGGGGATTGCTCATTTTGATTAGATATGGCGAGACACCCGATTATGCCAATTTGGATAAGCTATTACACTTTTTTGCACCAGAAAAAAATCAGACCACGTGTATCATTGGTATCACTCATTGCGAGGATGCTGACAAAGATAGTCTTTCAGCACTGGGACAAGAAATAAGAGTGATGTTGATGCAGCATAATGTGGTGGCACCCGTGCTCCATACAGATCCTAGAAATAGAGAGTCCGCCGTGTCTCTGTTGTCATTATTTAATACCCTTAATAATCAAGACTAATGCCAGATATGACTATGTTAAAAGAAAAATTAGACGAAAAATCACCAGCAAAAATAGCGTTATTAAGCCACATGAAAGCATTGTGTGATGCCAATAGAGAAGTCATATTGGTTAGCTTATGCACCACAGATGGCTTTCCCATTAGTTGCTTTTCGATCAGTGAATTGAGCAATCAAACGGACAAGTTTGCGGCGATGAGTAGCACGCTATCAGCGCTGAGCGATTCATCCGCGAGTCAAATGAAGCAGGGTAAGTGCGACATCACTATTGTTGAAGCCACTGCTGGGAATATGCTATTTGTCAAAACTGACTATATCGGTAAGCCGTGTGTATTGACCGTGGTAGCGCAGAATAAGATGGCACTAGCAGAAGCAAGATATAAGACCAAAAAATTGATTGGTGTCATTTCTGCTATCACTGAGTAAGGCGCATAAGTAACTAAGATTGCTGGATTCGGTAGGCTATAAGCGATAATTCAACTGTGATAGACATGTGATATTATTTGCGTGATCAAATATCGACACTGTATTCAGATATCGACCTTGTATAAAGGTAATGCATTGACCTTTGACGGCCATATCTACCAAAAACGCACCATTAGCGGCATTAATTTTGCCATGAATCGTGTGATTGTGCCTTCTTCGTCAGTCAGCTCTAGGTTGCTTCTTTTGCCAAGACCATATTGTAAAAATTCATGATTCTCCAAATCTGCTAGCGTCTCAAGTAATCCCATCCTGCTCAGATAATCGGGACTGGCACAGAGCGAATAACGAGTCAGCGCCAGCCGTTTTGCTTGGTCGCTGGAATCTTGCAGCTCTTAATGCGAACGGCGAGCTCATATCCTTCTTCGATTAAGTCAATGTGTCGATCAGAAAAATCCAACTCAACGTTTAGGACGGGACAGCCAGTGCTGTATCTATCGGTGATGGCGCGTAATGAAGAATTTCTATAATACATTGCGTAGAGGCTAGAGGCTTGTCGCGTATTAACTATCGGGCGAATAGATTGAATTTATGCTGTTGGCTCTATTCTAAAATGAATGGTTCTATTCTGAAGTAAACGGTTCTGCTGTGGCTATTTGACGCTATATTTACAGTGTTATTGTTCTGAAAGTTAGAGTAATTAATTACAGTCAATAATTTTTTTGATAGCTTATTTTTCATAATTTGTTCTTTGATAGCGTAATATACAAAGCACCACTTAACGGATTGTTGAGCGGTGCTTTTTTGAGTCAAAATATCAGTTTTAGATAGTGGTTTTTTAGGTACTAATTCTAACGGTACTGAGCTTAAAGATACTATCAAGGATAAATAGTTAGGCTTGGCTTTTTTTACGACCCATCAAGCTATTAGCTACCCATGCTGGACCAATTAATAAAAATTGTAAGTCTTCAAAAAATGAGGGTTTTTTGCCTTCAATTTTATGACCAATGAACTGTCCAATCCAAGCAACCACAAAAACAGCTGCCCAAACCTTAAAGCCCCATGGTAATAATGCCATTACTGACAAACAAATAAGAATAAACATTCCCATCGCCAAGAATAACGGCGTGGATAGACGCATATAAAATAACAATACCAACGCGCTAAGTACCAAGGTAAACCAGACTGATAGCGACATGCCCATGCCTAACAGGCTGACAAATATCGTGGGAACGCATAGCCAATGGATCTTCTTATTGACTAGGTTTTGATGACTGACAGAATATTCACTAAGCCATTGCTCAAGTGTGAGTTTAGACAGGCGTTTTTGCTGAGTACGAGACATACTAACCTCCATGTTAGTAGATAAATTGAAAAATCTCTCCTATCAGTTGTAGCACTAATTGAGCCAGTCCACCACATTATCTGATAGACGGCACAGTCAAAACCTATAGCGCTATCAACATATTTACCAATATCTGCGAGCTCTTTGGTTTTATTCTTTTAAGATATCAGCGCTTATGTGTCATACAAGATAACCGTTAACCTTGTTCACTGCGCTGCCATTCATACAAACCAATAAAGGCGTTTATTTGATATATCATGGTTTGAATGGCAAAAATGTAATTGCCTGACATTAGATTGACGATGAGCCAGACAAAGTTAACGATAATCCATAACCACCAGTTAAATGAATAGCGCAAAATCATCGCGGCTTGTGCAGTAATGGAGAGGACAAAAGCAATGACGTTGATCCAAAAGAAGGAGATAAATCCTAGGAATTTACTATTATCATCTTCAACCACTGCATAGCCATAGCTGGCGAGTAAATTATTTACCGTGGGGAAAAGTGCGAGACCAATAATAATAAAGGCGGCGGTAATCAACCAAACCGCTTTGCTCGCCGCCTTTGGTATCATGTCGCCATCAGGATCGGTATGTTTTGACCAATAAAAAATACCGTAGACATGGGTGAAAAAGTTGAAAAGTGGCGCGAGCATCAAACCGACTGCACCAGACGTCGCCTGCACGACGACTTCTCCCGCAGTCGCTGCCATTCCCAGCCCGTTGCCCATAACGTTTTTGCGAAATGATAGCGAAACCACACAGACCAAACCAACGAAAGACACGCCCAAATAAAACATATCAAGTGTGGTGTGTTCTGTCGTGAGCCAAAAACCTGTGGATAATGCTATTACCCCGCAAATGAACCAAGTGACAATCCATTGCATCGCCCACTTTCCAGTAATATTATCTAATAGCTGAATACGCATAAAGCCTTTTTCCTTAAAGTATTAAAACTACAATGAGTTCTTATTTTATTTTTTAGTATCATATTATTTTTGTATTATCGCTATTCTTGCCATCGCTATTTTTACCCTGTCGTCTATCTACCATAAACATACTGATCGATAAGCAGCAGCGCTTGCTGATAACGCGCATCGTAATCTGGCTGATCAACATGTGTGGTTTGATATCATGACGAGCAAAAATATCGACAAGACGTCGCTCAAAGCGTCCACGCGCCTCAGGCGTGCCCAATGAGCGCATGCCATCATCAATCCATGGCGTATTGTTATCTAGCATAATGGTATGATCCAAGCGAAACTCATCGATACAAGCCGCCACAAAAGGATGGCTGCGACCTTCATATTCTTCACAAAATGCTTGAGTGGTCACAAAATCGGTATCAACGATGGTGACAGGAGCGGTCGCATTAGCCGCCGCATCTCTTATAGCTTGAGCATGCTGAAGGGCAATCGGACCATAGTCATTGTATTGTAGACCGACTTCACTACCGCCCAAATCTGTACCGACATATAAGCGTCCCATCTCTAAAGCAAAGCTGGCGCCATAATAATTGGCCAGTTTATGCACCAATGTGGTCTTGCCTGAGCTTTCACCGCCGACAATTGCCACCGTTTTGGTATAGTCGCCGCGCGCTTGGGGATGAATAGCTGACCAATGCGCGACTGGATTACGAGCGATGGCATAAGAATCAAACTCAGGCTGTAACGGGGTCGTGACGACTGGTATCGATAATCGCTCATAGACATCACTCTGCGCCAATGGGTGGTTTTCTGCGACAAACAAGACTGTATCTGCTGGTAAGTCGAGCGCTGTCGCTAAACGTTGTAGTTTGGCATTGCTGGCTGGAATGTTGATTGTCACATCAACGAAGCTATCATGTAGCGGCAGCTCAATCTCATGAGTGGTATGAATCTGGATAAATGGCAAATCAGCACACGCCATCTGTAGCCAACGTGCTTTGTCTTGCAAAGTAATGTCAAAGTCTAGATGCGGTGCTGGATGCGCCATAATGATAATATGCAAGGTTTTCGCTTGTCCTGCTGCAGCCAATATACTGCGCATTTGACCTAAATGTAGTGGCTCAAAATGTCCAATCATCAATCCTGACTCGTACATAGCTTTCCTTAATTTTTAGTCATGCTTCATCGCACTAATTTTATCGATAGACTTCTAGGATATCTGCTATTTACCAGCATGTTATAAAGGTTTAAGGCGATTTACAGGTAGGTTATTGTAAAGGGGTGTTTTTTTATACGACTTTTTTCTGATAAAAATATGACCAAGTTATTAATTTAACTGTGATTGTTTGAGTATCTCACCATTTCTGAGATTCCATTTACACAATATCTATGTGCTGAAAATGGCTAAGTATTGAATTTGTAACAAGATGTGTAATATGGCAGCAACAAAGCTAATTGTGAAACATTTTGAAATAACTATTTAAAATCAGCAGTTTATGAGGTTTTATGACAGATTAGGGCAAGCTTGGTTAGCATAAACTCACAAAGTACGTCTATACGTTCAACAGATAAATATTAAATAGTTGCTATACTTATTCATAAGTTAAGAAGGCTAAGCAGCTTCCTGACTACAATCGGAATAAAAACAGAAGAAAAAAAGCAGAATTTCAAATAACAATAGAAATGATAGAGAGGTATTTGATTTGGCTAAACTAGCAAAACTACATCGCTCACAGAACAATCGCATGATAGCAGGTGTGATGGGCGGCATTGCCGAATACGTTGGCTGGTCACCGACTTGGGTGAGAGTATTATTCGTGATTATCTCATCCTTGAGTGCAGCAGTACCTGGCATCTTAATTTATATAATTTTATGGATAATCATGCCAAAAGCGACTAGTGCGTCTTACCAATAAGATTTTTTTATATTTGCTCGTATCTTTTTAATAGCTTAGTAGCAGTACCATTTTAATATTATCATTTTGATAGCATCACTATCGAGATTAGCTCAGATAGATTTTTAGCAAAAAAAAGAATAGCAGTTCGACTAAAAAACAAAAAGCCTGACTTATCAGGATACCAAAGACATACTTTTCCTCCTGCCCAGATGCTCGCGCATTTGGGTATTTTTTTATCTGCTACTTTTGTGCCTCCTATATTGCAGCAGTTTGATTATAAATGAGCCTTATAACGACTCGTTTAGGTCTGCAGCATAAATTTAATTGATGTAAATATAGATAAAATAGTCAATTTTTAGTAAGGTGAGCAGGCAAATAGAGTCGTTGCCGAATAGGCTATACGAGTGCTATCAAAACTTTATTTATAAATATCCATTCCACAGTGGCTTTACTATGAAAACCCAAACTATGACATCCCAAGCGACAACTCCGATGATAGAAAATACAGACCCTCAACCGATGACGTTTCAGGATTTAATTCTAACCCTACAGAATTATTGGGCAGATAAGGGCTGTGTTATCTTGCAGCCTTATGATATGGAAGTCGGCGCGGGTACTTTTCACACCGCGACATTTTTACGCTCGTTAGGTCCTGAGCGTTGGAATGCTGCCTATGTGCAGCCATCGCGTCGTCCAACCGATGGTCGCTACGGTGATAACCCAAACCGTTTGCAACATTATTATCAATTCCAAGTGGTACTTAAGCCAAATCCACCCAATATCCAAGAGTTGTATTTGGACTCGCTAAGAGCCATTGGTATCGATCCACTGGTGCACGATGTGCGTTTTGTTGAAGACAACTGGGAGTCGCCAACGCTGGGTGCGTGGGGACTAGGCTGGGAGATTTGGCTCAACGGTATGGAAGTGACGCAGTTACGTACTTCCAGCAAGTAGGCGGCCTTGAGTGTTTTCCAGTGACCGGCGAGATTACCTACGGTCTTGAGCGCTTGGCAATGTACGTGCAGGGTGTTGACAGCGTTTACGATTTGGTCTGGGCAGATGGTGAGTTTGGTCGCGTCACTTATGGCGATGTTTTCCATCAAAACGAAGTTGAGCAGTCGACTTATAACTTTGAGCACGCCGATGTGCCAATGATGGGTCAGATGTTTGATTTTTATGAGCAGCAAGCAGATAAATTGGTTGCCGAAGGTTTGCCATTACCTGCTTATGAGATGGTACTAAAAGCTTCGCATGCCTTTAACTTGCTCGATGCGCGCGGTGCGATTTCAGTGACCGAACGTCAGCGTTTTATCCTACGTGTGCGTACGCTTGCCCGTAAGGTTGCCATTGGTTACGTTGAAGCACGCGCAAAATTGGGTTTTCCATTGGCAGACGAAGCACATCGTCAGGCGGCGCTTGATAAGTATTTGCCAAAAGAACAAGCCGCTGAGAATACAGAAAGCAATCAAGCTATTGATAACAACCAATCTACTAATAACAATAAATAGGAGCATCCCATGAGTACTATTCTATTTGAACTGGGGTGTGAAGAGCTACCTCCAAAAAGCCTAAAGCCACTACGTGATGCGCTACAAGCGAGTGTCACCGAACAATTAAATGAAGCAGAAATCAGCTTCGATAGTATCAAAGCCTTTTCTGCACCGCGTCGTTTGGCGCTTCAAATTCAAGGTATTAGCGACAAGCAACCTGATCGTAGCGAGCAAAAAACGCGGCCCTGCGATTAAAGCTGCCTTTGATGCGGAAGGTAATCCAACACGTGCAGCGATGGGTTTTGCAAAAGGCTTAGGTATTGAAGCCAGCGAGTTGATAACGATTAACACCGACAAAGGTGATTATGTCGGTTATGAGCAAGTCATTCATGGTCAAGCAACTACTGAACTGTTAGCTGCCATTTTCCAGACAGCACTAGACAATTTACCGATTGCTAAGCGTATGCGTTCAGGTGCCAGCCGCAATGAATTTGTGCGTCCAGTCCAGTGGGCAGTGCTGATGCAAGATAGTACTGTCATTGATGCGACTATCCAAGGCCATCAGACAGGCACGCAAACTCGTGGCCACCGCTTCCATAGTCCTAACTATCATGAGATTGCGCACGCCAATGACTACGAAGAATTACTAGGCAGTTTAAAAGTCGTGGCTGATTTTGATAAGCGTCAAATGCTGATCAAAAACCAAGTCAAAGCGCTAGCAGATGAAGTCAATGCTGATGCTATTGTGCCGCAAGATTTGTTGGATGAAGTCACCGCATTGGTTGATTTCCCGATTGCGCTACGAGCAAGCTTTGAGCCGCGTTTTTTACAAGTGCCGCAAGAAGCGCTTATCTCGACCATGCAAGCGGATCAAAAGTATTTTTGCTTAACTGATAAAGCAGGCAAGTTGCAGCCTTACTTTATTTTTATTACCAACATTGAGTCAAAAGATCCTAACCAGATTATCGAAGGTAATGAGAAAGTCGTGCGTCCGCGTTTGGCCGATGCCGAGTTTTTCTTCTTACAAGACCAGAAGCAGCCATTATTTGCGTTGACAGAAAGCCTCAAAACTCGTGTCTTCCAAGACAAGCTGGGTACGATTTGGGAAAAATCTGAGCGTATTGCCAAGCTTGCCGCCTTTATTGCCGCCTTGATGCAACAGCAAGGTCAGCAGATTGATATCGATGAAACGGTGCGTGCGGGTATTTTGTCAAAAGCCGATTTGGCAAGCTCGTTGGTCGGTGAATATCCTGAATTACAAGGTATTGCAGGCACTTATTATGCACGTTTGAATAATGAGCCTGAAGCAGTGGCTGCCAGTTTAGAAGAGCAGTATTTGCCAAAGTTCAGCGGTGATGTACTACCACAGACGCCAATTGGCATTTGCTTAGCATTAGCAGATCGCTTAGATACGCTAGTGGGTATTTTTGCCATTGGTCAAGCGCCGACTGGCTCAAAAGATCCGTTTAGCTTACGTCGTTCAGCAATCGGTATCTTGCGTATTTTGATTGAAAAGCAGTTGCCCATTAATCTAGTAGCGTTGGTCGAGCAAGCGATTAAAGGCTATAGCTCTGGCGATGGTAGTAAAATTGCAAGATGGGTGATACCTTTACTCAAGTCATGGCGTTCTTAAACTCGCGCTATCGGGCGATGTATACTGAGCAAGGCGTTAGCGTCGACACCATTCAGGCAGTACAGGCGATTAATCCGCATATGCCGCTTGATTTTGATCAGCGTATTCGCGCCGTTCAAACGTTTAGCGAATTACCACAAGCCTCGATGTTGGCTGATTCAAACAAGCGTGTTGCCAATATATTAGCCAAGTCAGAAGTGAGTGTCGCTGATAATGTCGATGAAGCGCTATTGTCTGAATCTGCCGAGCAAAGTTTATACGGCAGCGTACGTCAAGCACAGACAGCGGTGCAACCATTGCTTGAGCAGGCTGACTATACACAAGTATTGCAAACGCTGGCCAGCTTAGATGAGCCGTTGACCCAGTTCTTTGATAATGTGATGGTCAATAGTGAAGACGCTGCCCTGAAAAACAACCGCTTAGCGCTGCTTAAGCAAGTACGCGCATTGTTTTTAACCGTCGCTGATATCAGTGAGCTGCAGCTATAGTTTCACTAATATAAATCGCTCACTTTATTTTCTGTTTAATATAAAAACTGGCCCGCTATGGCCAGTTTTTTACACCGTATCATGGCATTTATTGATAAATTACCATGATAAATAGCTAGGCAATTAACTCGCTAAAACATAGCACTATTGTCAGTATTGCTGGTTAAGTTATACTGTTCAGACGTATTGAATAATCCGCCAAGCGGCTTTTATCATTCATAGCGCTTACTCATATTCAAAGGAGCACTGCCGTGTTTGCTGTTATCATTATCATCATCGTTATTTGGATAGTAATGTGGGGGTTTTATAAATTTATGTACCCGCGTGCGCCCAAAAGCATGATGCCAAAAAAAGGGGATGTGATCACACCGCGTCAGTGCAATTTTTGTGGCAACAGCTTAGCTGAATACCGCGGCGTCCTTGAAACCAAGCCCAACTTGGCTGCAAATAGTGAGAGTGCTATTGGCGAAAACCAAGCATTGTTTTTTTGCAATTATGAGCATCAAGCAGATTTTCATGCAGGTAAGGTTTATAACCCTAACGTATAAACAATTAGATTATGGCTTGGGCATAAAAAAGCGCTTGGCTCATCAGAGCGAAGCGCTTATTGTTTCGTCGCGTAATATGCGCTTATAAAACAGACTGTGCGTCTTTCATAATTTTATTTAATAGCGCTTCAGATTGTTTGTCTTGCTGTAGTCGATCTTCATCGCTTCTTTGATTGGTGTGTATTTTTTCATACAAATTCAAGCAGCACAGTACTAAGATACTTTCTTGACTGAGGCTTGGCGCATCTCGTTTGAGATCTAGTGCATGGTTATTGATATACGAGACAGCTGAGAGCAGCTCTTCTTGTTCGTGTACTGGGCAATAAATAGGATAAGTGACACCCGCAATTGCAATATCAACCTTTTTGATTTGTGGTTCAGGGATAGTGGTTTTCACAGTAGCACTCGACGTATTTGAACCAGTTGCAGCGACTGGTTGTGGTTTAGAAGAAATATTCTGCTGTTGGCCATTTTTCGGCTGTTTTTCTATAGAGTTTTTGTGGTCATCGGTCATGATAAATCCTACAATGTCTGGTCAGTAAAATGAGTAATATAAAATATTACCGTTTTGATTTTGTCGGTTTCATTAGCAAGTAGTAATGATCGGTCATCGTTTATTGCTATTCCTGATCAGCCTTCTACTTGATCGATGTGGGTTAAGCGTTTTAATACAACTTGTGTACGCTCAGCTGCCAATTGATTCTTTTTCTGCAGCTCACTGTTTTGCTGTTTAATATCGCTATATTGCTGCTTTAATTCATTGTTTTGTTGCTGTAACTGGCTGTTTTGTTGTTGCAATTGGCTGACCTGTTTTTGCAGTTTGTCTTGCTCTTCGCCTATCATATGATGCGCTTCAGCCAAGCTTTGGTAGCGCTTGTCGAGATCGTGCAATTGTTTTTTGGCACTGTCGCGTTCGCTATGGCTAGTGTTGAGCTTGGTCGTTAATGCTGCAAGCTCTTTAGGGTCGCTAACAGGATGCTGTTTGAGGCTGCTAAGTTCAGCACTGACAAGCTGATACTGTTTTTTTATGTCGAGTATCATTTTTTCTAATATTCTAAGTTGATCATACATAGTCAGTTTTTATCCTTAACAAGTAAGCGTGAATGAATTTTGTTCTCTGCGTTTAATAATGCCATAGGTGACCGCATAATATCTATATCAACAAAGTAATTACCTATATTAGACGTTGTTTGTTTATTTTTATTAGCCATGGTTTGATTGATAATATCAAGCGATGTCTCACACCTATTTTATCCGTCTGTTTTTATTTTTTAAGCAATATTTTTTAAGCAATAATCAATCACTAGGACCTCTATTATGAATGACAATATATCTGGCTGGAATACATGGCTGACTGCTTTTGATGACTGGACTGACGTCTCTATCAGCGAAGTGCATGGCTTGATGACAGGGCTGATGACTGCCTGTAATGCGCCTGATGAGCAAGTATGGGCTAAGGTCTTTGAGGAGCTCAGTTTTGCGCCTTTACCTGACGAGGCATTGACACTATTAACAGAAGAAGCGGAAGACACGGTTTTTCAGCTTAAAGACAAAGACGATGCTTATTCTTATACGCCATTAGTGCCAGATGATGAACATGATTTGTACGAGCGCGTGATGGCATTGAAACAGTGGGCAAATGGTTTTATGACGGGTTTTGGGATTACCGACTGTGGTCTCAGTGGTGACGAAAATGAGATGCTGTCTGATTTGGCTAAAATCGGTGGTATTCGACTAGAGGATGATGAAAACTTTGAAGGTGGCGAAGAGTCTTATCTGCATATTTATGAGTTTGCGCGCATGGTACCAGTGAGCTTTGCCACCCGCAAGCGTAAACCTGTTAAAGATATTGCCCTGATTGCTGGACTGGCTATCGATGCCAAAACCACCAAAGAGCTGCAGGCAGAAGGCAAGTTACCAAAGCCAATGCCGCCAGTCGTTGATGCGATGAATCAAAACCGTCCTTCATAATAAAGACGCCATCGTAAGAAGCAATCTGTCATAAAAGCCAACTTATCATCCATGCTAGGGCGTGTCCTCAATCTAAGAGAAAGCGACTAAATGGGCTAAAAATAGTCAAATCTTGCAAAACTACGTCAAATAGCTGGTTAATGTCCCGATATTATCTGCGCTATTTTTCTGATTTGGCTATCATTTATCTCATTTTTATCACCATTTTCAAAATGAGGACACGCCCGAGTATTTTCTAAAAAGATATGAGAGATTTTAAGGGTCATTACTGGCGCTTAGGTAATAGAAGAGAGATTATGATGATTACCGCTAATGATATGATGTATTTGCGCCGCTGCGTAGAGCTTGCTACTGAAGCTTTAGAGGCGGGCGATCAGCCATTTGGTAGCGTATTGGTCGACGGCGATGGTCATGTGCTGCATGAAGATCGTAACCGAGCCAATTCTGTCGATGCTACTTATCATCCTGAGATTGCCGTTGCCAAATGGGCAGCAGCAAATATGACAGCGGAGGCGCGCGCTAACGCTGTGGTTTATACCTCAGGCGAGCATTGTGCCATGTGCTCCGCTGCTCATGCGTGGGCAGGGCTTGGTCATATTGTTTATGTCAGCTCATCAAAACAGCTTGGCGAATGGATGGAGGAGATGGGCGTGACATCAACATCACCAATTAACTCATTAAGTATTCAAGAAGTAGCACCAAATGTATCAGTACAAGGTCCGATTGCTGGATTAGATGCAGAAGTAAAGGCGCTGCAACAGCGCGCATTTCACAGACGCTAACGCTTTCTATGTTTACCATTCCAGAAATTGCAGTAGCGAAAAACGAGTGCGAATACTACATCTAGTGGGCTTGGAAAATTTAACATCGCTAACCGTATTTCTAAAATCGGTATTATATCGTGATAAGGATATTTCATGACTTCGAACAATAATAATCAGCTCAAAAATACATCTTACCCTGCGCATAGTATCGATTGGCTAACGCGTTTGATTGCTTTTGATACGGTCAGTCGCCATTCAAATTTAGCCTTGATTGAAGATGTGCAAGCGTACTGTGAACAATTAGGTTTGATAGTAGATTTGACTTTTAATGAAGCCAAAAACAAAGCCAATCTATTCGTTACTGTGCCAGCAGGGGCAAACGCTGACGAAGTCAATCACGGTCTGGTGCTATCTGGTCATACCGATGTAGTGCCAGTCGACGGGCAAGCATGGACATCAGAGCCTTTTACCGCGACGATACGTGGCGATAAGCTATATGGACGCGGTGCGTGTGACATGAAAGGCTTTATCGCTTGTGCATTGACGTTATTACCACGCGCTGTGCAATTATCAAATAGCGGTCAGTTACGTCGTCCACTGCATTTAGCATTGTCATTCGATGAAGAAGTAGGCTGTTTGGGTGCGCCATTGATACTGGCAGATTTGAAAGCGCGTGGTATCACCCCTGATTATTGTATCGTCGGTGAGCCAACCAATATGACGATGGTTGTGGCACATAAAGCATTGCCGTTTATCGTTGCCGCGTCCATGGTAAGTCTGCGCATTCGTCATTGACCGCCCAAGGTGTCAATGCTATCAGCTATGCCAGTCGTTTGATTGGTTATGTCGATGGATTGGCGGAAGAGATTAGTCATCGCAGTGATAATGATGCGCTGTTCGATGTGCCTTATTCCACATTGTCTGTAGGCACGATTCGAGGTGGTACCGCGACCAATATTGTGCCTAATTTGTGCGAGTTTACCTTTGACTATCGTAATCTGCCGCATATGACACAAGAGGATATTCTTGCACCGATTCAAGCGAAAGTGGCAGAATTAAATGCCCAGATGCAAGCACGTGCTGCCGATACCGGCATTGAGCTGATGCAAGAAGAAAGCGTACCGGCAATGACTGATAACGACAGTGCTGAATTGCAATCGTTAATAGCCGCTCTGACTGGAGATAAAGAGCGTCATAAAGTGGCTTATGCAACTGAGGGCGGGCAATTTACCAATGCTGGCATCCCAACGATTATCTGCGGTCCCGGTAGTATTGAGCAAGCACATAAAGCCGATGAATACGTTAAGCTGAGTGAAATTGAGCGCTGTGATGGTTTTTTACAGAAGTTATTAGACAGCTGTACGATCAATTGATGGATTAAATCAGCAAGTGTTCCTTTCTGTTATCAGCAAGTGACGAGTTAGCAGAAGAGACACCGTCGTTATGGCGGTGTTTATTTTTTAGCAGTTTGGCATTACTGTGATAAATTTTTATAAATAATAAAGTAGGGGTTGGTCGATGTCTTGGCATCTGTTTGCAGTATTCTTTGCAAGTACGTTTTTTATTTCAGCGACCCCAGGTCCCAATATGCTGCTCGCGTTTCAGTATGGCATGAACTATGGCGTAAAGCGCACATTGTGGACGCTGGCAGGACTGAGCCTTGGGTTGTTTATTTTGCTGCTATCGACCCTACTTGGACTCGATGTGATTAGTCGCCAGTCGCCTTGGTTGTTGACAGTCATTAAAGCAGTGGGTGCGGCTTATTTAATCTATCTGGGTATTAGCTCTTGGCGTGATGCAGGCAATGGCAGCTTGATGAGTGATGCTCGTGAAATGAGCGAAGAAGTCGCGGCTGAATATTCTCTTTCTGGCAGTGAAGATACAGCTGGTACACCGCAGCCTCGTTCGCTCTCAAGCGCAGCGGTGAGAATCTCGCCAAGCAATGTGACCTTGTTTCGTACAGGTATTTGGGTATCGCTATCTAACCCCAAAGCCATCTTATTTTTTGCCGCTTTCTTCCCCAAATTTATCAATTTTAGTGCGCCGTTATGGCCGCAATATATTCTATTAACGGTAGGGTTGTTCTTAAGTGAAACAATTTGGCAAATCGTTTATACCTTGGGTGGTACAAAACTGGCAAGTTGGCTCGATGTTGGCAATCGTTTAGCGTGGCTAAATCGTGGTTGCGGCGTCATATTTATCATCATTGCAGCCGCTTTATTGGCTGAAGTTATAAATAGTTTTATGGTTTAAAGAACGAATCTAGCAGGTTACGTTTTATCGGCGCTTTCTACGTGAGTTTGACAAAAGTAATTCACCCTGCACACTGAGACAGGTAGCTTAGTTTGATCTATTAGGTATTTTATGATTGGGCAGATGATCGTATGTTAAATATTGAGATAAAAATTTTAAGTGTTAATGAGCTTAACGATTTCAGAACTATCAGACTTTCAGCTCTAGAAAAATCTCCAAGAATGTTTGGGTCTACATATGTAGCAGAAGTAGCAAAACCACCAATTTTTTTTGAAAATTGCTTATCAAGTTCAACTGTATTTGGCGCCTATCATAAAAATAAAATCATAGGTTTAGCCACCTTCACACAAGAGACGGGAATAAAGTTTTCGCATAAAGCGTATCTATCCAGTGTATTCATTGAACCTGAATTCCGAGAAAAAGGCATAGCAAGTCAATTGCTTAGGGAAGTTGTGGAGTATAGTAAAAAATATGTGGAACAAATTTTACTTACTGTAGCTGATGATAATAAGCCTGCTATTAATTTCTATAAAAATTTTGGTTTTCAAACTTATGGAATAGAACCAATGGCATTGAAAGATAATGAGGAATATATTGATGAGATCTTAATGAAGTGTTTTGTGTTATAGCACTTTTATTGTGTTCATAAGTCAATATCTTAATATGCCCTTATAGCAATCATTTCGAAAGTTAAGTATCGTTTGCACTCTCTTTGAGAGCTTGATAAAACTAACCCACTTTATGAATAAAAAAGCCGCTCACTATAAATAGTGAACGGCTTTTTTATTTTTACTCAAACTTATAATTTAACGGTTACGCCAATACTTCTATTAGCTCACCCTTGACCATATGTGGACTGACGAAATCAGTAATACGTACGCTCACGAGTTTACCCAACATCTCATCCATTTTCTCGACATCATGAGGGAACATAACTGTACGAGTGTTATCTGCCGTGCCGATTAAGCAGTCAGGATGACGGTTGGCAACTTGTTCCACCAAGACACGTGTCGTGGTGCCGACCATCTCATGCGTTTTCGCAAGTGTCGAATCAATGATGACTTTTTGGAATTCAGCCAAGCGTTCTTTTTTAGTTTTGAAACTCACGTCATCTGGCAACTCAGCGGCTGGCGTGCCCGGACGTTTAGAGTAGATAAAGCTGTAAGAGTGATCGAAATTCAGTTCTTTTGCCAAGTTCAATGTATCTTGGAAGTCTTGATCGGTCTCACCAGGGAAGCCAATGATAAAGTCGCTTGATAAGTGAATATCAGGACGAATGGCTTTGAGCTTATTAATCTGATTGATATAGACATCAATCGTGTGATTGCGCTTCATCGCTGCAAGATAGCATTTGAGCCACTTTGAACAGGCAGATGCAAGTGAGAAACCAGCTCTGGCAATTGTGCATAGGCATCAATAATGTCATCAGTGAACTCTAGCGGATGGCTGGTCGTATAGCGAATACGCTCAACACCATCGACATGCGAGACATAATGTAACAGCTCAGCGAAACGGCAAATACTGCCATCGTCTTTTTCACCGCGATAGCCGTTGACGTTTTGACCCAATAGGTTGATTTCACGCACGCCTTGCGCCGCTAAGCTATCAATCTCAGCCAATACGTCATCGAGTGGACGTGATAACTCTTCACCGCGGGTATAAGGAACGACGCAAAATGAGCAATATTTTGAGCAACCTTCCATGATGGAGACAAAGGCTTTAAACCCTTCCACTCTTGGCTCAGGCAAAAAGTCAAACTTTTCGATACTCGGGAATGACACATCAATCGTACCGATACGGTTTTTAGGCGCGATTTCACGCTGCTCATGTGATTGATCATACAGCTCTGGCAGACGGTGCAAGGTTTGCGGGCCAAACACCATGTCGACGTAAGGCGCACGTTTTTGGATATTATCGCCTTCTTGTGAGGCCACGCAACCACCGACGCCGATGACGAGGTCAGGGCGTTTTTCTTTTAGTTTGCGCCAGCGGCCCAATTCTGAAAATACTTTCTCTTGCGCTTTTTCGCGGATAGAGCAGGTATTCATCAGCAGCACATCGGCTTCATCGATATCGTGTGTGACTTCCATACCGTGTGAATCACCGAGCACGTCCAGCATTTTGCCAGAATCATAGACGTTCATCTGACAGCCTGCGTGGTGACGAAGACTTTCTTAGTCGCTGTTTTGACAGGTGCTTGGGCTGAACTTGATTCTTTGAGTGCAGTGACAGCAGGTGCAGTAGCGGCTGTTTCAGCGACAGCAGTGTCATCGATGCGGGGATTAAATACAGTAACACTCATAAGGATAAGTCCATGATTGACTAAAAATATAGCGTGATAGGTGATTAACAGGTGGCGTATTTTATCACAACCCTATGACAATGTGAAAAATTAGCAGAGTCAATTGTTGGTCGTTATGATCAATTATTTATAACAGTATCAATTATTTACTGCTGCTAGTAACGCGTTTGGCAAAAATTATGGCTTGCTATCACTTCTATGTTACACCGTGCTATCGTATTTATTAACAAAAGGTAAAGGTGATGGTTGAAAGTGCAACGAGTATAGTATGATGAATGCGACCATATTAGCGCGATTAATTAAATCGCGATTTACGCCGTTTTGGCATTGTTATGCTAAATATATTATTTAGCCAAATCATTTGGACACATTACAAAGAGAGTCAGTATGACAAAGCCGCAGGTTGCTCATAGCATCAAGGATAGAGAATCTATTAAGCAAAATGAAGATGTAAAACGAATGAAAGCAAGGACGCTACGAGTCAGTGCGTTAAGTTTGGCGACAGCAGTGAGTGCGCTAGGATTGTCACAGGTGGCTTGTGCTGAGCTGACGTGGGGCGAAGAGGACAGTTATCAGCAAGAAGGCAGCTATCAACAAAACAGTGGCTATCAGTCAGACAATGGTGTGAGCTCATTTACAGCAGCGGCAATTGCGGCAGAACGCGGTGATGTCAGTGCCTTATACAATTATGAGCAAGCGATGAGTGGCGGTTTGTTTGCTATGTATCCCACTTATTGGCGGATGAATTTAGATCTTAATTCGCAAAGTTCGGCGGCAGTATCACAGTTTGTGCGTCAATATCCAAATACGGTGATGGCAGAAAAGTTGGTGGCGGATTTTGCTGAGACCAAAGCAGGCTCCAATGATTACGCCTCAGTACGCCAAGTTGCGAATTTAATTACCAATGCGGATGCCAGTGAGCGCTGTGCGGTTGCGCTTGGGTTCAATAATGGCGGCGATACTATGCGGGCTATGGCAGCCAAGTCTGAAGTTTGGTTGACGACCAAAAAGCAGCCAGCTTTGTGTGACCAGCTCGCGATGGAGATGAATAATAACGCGCTGATTAGCAATCAGGATCGCGCGGCGCGGCTCAAGCGTATGCTACGCAAAGGCAAAACGGGTGACATTATGGCATTGTCATCACGTTTAGGAACGCCCATTGCTTATTCAGCATTGAGTGAGATTCAACTGAATCCGTCTGCTTTTTTTAGCCGTTTTAGTCGAGAACCTGCAAGTCAAAACAATCAATACTTATATCTATATGCCATGGGACGCGTTGCTGATAAGTCTTACCGTGAAGCTGCATTACAGTTAGATTTTGATGTTAAGCAAGACAATCAGCGTTCAGTTAAATTATTGAATGCGGAGACTCGTCGCTATGCGTATCGCATCCTTGGGGTGCAACGTATGAATCATAATACGGATGATGGTTTTAATGCTGAGGCGGTTGACTGGTTTCGCAATAGCTTAGACGAAGATTTTAATTTTGAAGAAGCCGAAGATTATGCCATGGCAGCGATTCGTTTTAGCCGCTGGGACGATGTGGTCGAAGCCATCTCAAAAATGGAGCTGAAACCCAAAAAAGTGACCAGTGGCAATATTGGCTGGCTCGCGCTTACGAGCAATCAAGCGATGCTAACAAGCGTAATACTGCTAAAAAAATGTATCAAAACTTGGCAAAAAATAATGACTATTATGGCTTAATGGCAAAGGATAAAGTGGGTCAGCGTTTTGATGCCAGTCGTTTGGGTGGTAATAACTTACCAAATGTCAGTACCGCTGATCGCGCACGGGTTATGCAAGATGCCAACTTTGCGCGTGCTTTTGCTCTATATAATGCTGACGCCAGCCGTGCCTATGCCAATCGTGAATGGAACTGGGCGGTAAAGCAGGCGCGCGACAAGCGTGATGATAACTTGATTATTGCCGCTGCTCGTCAAGCCTATGATATGGCTGGCTCGACCGAGCAATTTATGCCGTTGATAATACTGATAGAGTAGACAGCTTAGCGTTATCACATCCGATGCCGCATCAAGATGCAGTCGTACGTTATAGTCAGTCTGCTGGTATCGATCCTGCTTGGGCTTATGGCATCATGCGTCAAGAAAGTCGCTTTGTTGCATCAGCACGCTCAAATGTTGGTGCCAGTGGTTTGATGCAGGTGATGCCTGACACAGCAAAATATATTGCTCGTAACTTAGGTGAGACCTATAGTGCCAGCCGTGCCAATAGTGGCGATACCAATATTCGTTATGGCACGTGGTATATGGGTGATATTTTCGGTAAGCTAAACCGTCAACCTGTGTTGGCAACGGCTGGCTATAATGCGGGTCCGAACAATGCCAAGCGTTGGCAACCAGTATATGGTTCGCTCGCAGCCGACCAGTACGTCGAGTCGATTGCCTTTCCTGAAACCCGTAATTACGTTAAACACGTGATGGAAAATGCCACCATTTATAGCAGTCTATTAGGTCGTAGTCAGCCTATTAGCCAGCGCATGGGCACGATACCTGCCGCGTTCTAAAATGCTAATGTATAAATTAAAAAACCATTCGTGAGCAATCATTAATGGTTTTTTATGTCACTTTTGATCGTGCAATCAAAACTAGTTTTGTCTTGACGCGATGCCTAATTCGACGCCCAACCTCGCTGATGATGACATGCTAACGTTGCGATATTTTTGTACTATTGATGCTATCATTAGCTTATGTTTACGTTTCTGCTATAGATTAAAAAAAACGTTTTGCTACCATTGCATCAATTAGTGTCTTTTATACGTGCTTATAATAAGTGCTTATCAATCAACGCACACATTTTTGTTAGCTCTATTCTTAGTTTTATCAGTGTTTATACGTCGAACACTATGAGCTAAACGATAGCCCATGTTTTTATCATTGCTAGATGCCTTCAGCCCTATGATCAAAAAATATTTCAATCTGTCTCTGTTATCCAAAGTTCGGCATCAGTCATCTATTCAGCAGATGCAGGTGCGCTCGCTATCTACTCTGACGCCAGATTTAAACCCATCTGAAAAACATTCAGCGACTAAAACTGTCAAGCATTTAGGTCAATGTCATGCAAGTTCGATAACTAATACATCTATGGATAAACTAAATACGACGCTAAGTATCGGTGCATTAGTGATGTTGCAAGGCATTATGATGATGCCGGTACATGCCGCGAGCGCTGTTAAGAGCGGACAGCGGGTGTTGATGATTGAGATGACGCCAGCATTGTGTAGCATACAGCCGACACGTGCCCGCATGCGTCAATGCTTGGAGGGTTATTCGTTGACAGTATCAGGTCTGGATATGGGATATGGTGAGCGCTGCGGACGTGGTAGTGAGCCACGTCTGACACCATTACAGTTAAAAGTCGTCAACCGTATTATGCCTGATACGACAGTACGTAGCCAAGCTTGGCAGCGTTATGGGGCGTGTAGTCCACTTAGTGCCAGTAGTTATTTTCGCCAGATTACCAATTACGCTGGCGCATTAAAGCTGCCTAATGAGCTTAATACGGGTAATAGCTATACGGTTTCTAAATCTCGATTTATCAGTCAAATGACCCAGCTTAATAGTGGTATGTCCTCAAACAGTATTGATTTGATTTGCCAAGCGGGCAGTCGTCGTCAATCAACATTGACGGATATCCATATTTGTTATGAAGGGAGCGAATTTGGCACATGTCATAATGTTGTAGATAATTGTGGCAGTAAGTTTGTCATTTCGGGTGGAAAATAGTTTTTTTAGCCCATTTAAATGCTTATTGTTTGAATTGAGGACACGCCCTAATAATATTCGCTTATTTTAAGTGTTGTATCCACTGTGTATCACGCTTCTCAATGCTGTTATCAGCTGCCTTCTATTGCTTTCTAGCACTGTATCCATATAGGTTTACAGTAGGTATAAAAATCCTCCCGTATAAAATGTAACAATATAATCGGTGGTCGGCGTCTTATTGTCTCTAGACGATTTGCTGAACGAAGTGCTACACTAGCTCTCGGTTTATGACTGCTATATTCAGTAGGCAAGTCGCTATTTACAACGATAGTCATCCATTAGAACCATCAATCAGAATCATGAATTATCTAATCTATAATTAGGGAGTATTCAATGTCAATGAAACAGCCTTTACGTGTTGCCGTCACTGGTGCCGCTGGTAATATCAGCTATGCTATGTTATTTCGTATTGCATCTGGCGAGATGCTAGGTAAAGATCAGCCAGTTATTTTGCAATTGCTTGAAATCGCTCCAGCACTTGACGCCCTAAAGGGTGTGGTCATGGAATTAGAAGATTGTGCATTCCCTTTATTAGCAGGTGTTGTGCAGACTGATGATGCGACCGTTGCATTCAAAGATGTTGACTATGCTCTGCTAGTCGGTTCACGTCCTCGTGGTCCAGGTATGGAACGTAAAGATTTGCTAGAAGCCAACGCTGCGATTTTCTCAGCACAAGGTAAAGCGCTGAATGACGTTGCAAGCCGTGACGTAAAAGTATTGGTTGTCGGTAACCCTGCCAACACCAACGCCCTTATCGCTCAGCGTAATGCACCAGATCTTGATCCACGTAACTTCACTGCGATGACTCGTCTAGATCACAACCGTGCCATGGCACAGTTGGCTGGCAAAACTGACAGCACAGTAAATGACGTGAAAAAAATGATCATCTGGGGTAACCATTCATCAACGCAGTATCCTGATCTGACTGCTGCTACTGTCAACGGTAAGCCTGCGTTGGATTTGGTTGATCGCGAATGGTACGAAGCGACTTATATCCCAGAAGTACAACAACGCGGTGCTGCAATCATTAAAGCACGCGGTGCATCATCTGCCGCTTCTGCTGCCAACGCGGCCATTGCACACGTACGTACATGGGCATTGGGTACTGATGAGAACGATTGGGTATCAATGGGCGTTTATTCAAACGGCGAATACGGTATCGCGAAAGGCTTAATCTACTCATTCCCATGCACATGCACTAACGGCGACTGGTCTATCGTAGATGGCGTTGATGTGTCATCAGACTTCTCTAAAGAGAAAATGGCAGCGACTGAGCAAGAGCTTAGCGAAGAACGTGATGCGGTAGCACACCTGCTTCCATAAGCCGCCAATGTCACGATATTATCATGTCATCATGTCATAAAGCTGTTTTATAGAAATTGATCTAAAAAAGCCCTCTACATTAGAGGGCTTTTTTGTGTCTTGTCTGCCCATCAAAATACAATTGATAACGTTAGATACACGTTGATTAACAGCTATTAAAATAAAGCTTGCTACAATAAATGTGTCAATTTAGATAATAAACACAAAGACACTCGTACCATTAAGGAGAGAAATATGTTGGGTGAACCAGAATACAATATGAATGAATTATTTGCACAGTTGGGACTTGATAGCTCAGATGCAGCGATTGATAGTTTTATTGAAAATAATCAGTTGGATAAAGAAGAGAAGTTGATAGAAGCGAGCATTTGGACAGACAATCAGCGTGCTTTTCTACAAGAAGAATGGGAAAAAGATGCGGAATGGGTAGAGGTCATTGATGACTTAAACGTACGTATGCATCCAGATGCTTAGAAAAAAGAACTATTAAAAAACGAATTATTAAATAAAAACCCACAAACGTTATAAACGCTGTGGGTTTTTTTATAAATTATAAATATCGATGCCCGCATTTAAGCTTACTAGCAATCTAACTGGGCTGCTGCTCTCGCCACTCAATCAATGCTTTCACATCATTATGGATGCCTGTTTTTAATGCTTCTAAGCCATCATAATGTCGTTCACCATGTAAATAATGCAAAAATCGAACCTGTAAAGTCAATCCATATAAATCGGCATTTAATTCTGGGAAATGCACTTCCAAACGCCAATCATGTTGTTTATCGACAGAGGGTCTAGTGCCGATATTGGCTGTCCCAAATAGGCTATTGGAACGTAATCCTGAGATACCTGATTTGCCATCTATAGCAAGTGCCGATAAGCCATCAGCAATCACTTGCCCATCCTCGTCGAGGCTGACGACATCAACAGCAAAGATACCATGCAGGGCAGGTTTTAAACGCTGTAGGTCAATATTCGCAGTAGGAAAGTCCATGGTGCGACCTATTTTATCGCCACCAACGACCATTCCTGTAATCGCATAATCGCGACCAAGTAGCGCATTAGCAGCGTCAATATCACCAGCCAATAGTAAGTCTCGAACGCGAGTAGAGCTGATACGTGCCGCTTTACCACTATCATCGATGACGGTATGTAGGTTGGTTACATCTAAGCCATAATTCCGCAAAAACTGACTGTCGCCAGTACGGTCATGACCAAATTTGAAATCATCACCCAACACCAACGCTTTGACATTTAAGCGCAGGGCTAAGAGATCCGCAAATGCTTGGGCGGATAGCGAGCGAAACTCTGCATCAAATCCTGCCACAATCAAGGTCTCAACGCCATATTCTGCTAACAAAGCTTGTTTTTCAGCGAGATTGGTGAGGCGAGCAGGCGCAGTGGCTGGCGCAAAAAATTCACGAGGCTGTGGCTCAAATATCATGACAGCAGAACCAAGATTTTGTGCATGGGCAATATCACGGACTTGTTCAAGCATCGCTTGATGACCAAGATGGACACCATCGAAGTTACCGATAGTGAGCACACAGGGCGCTAAATCTACTGGACTAGTATTTGCAGTCAAATTACTTGGCGAGGCAATCAGTTGCTCAAGAAAATAGGTGTTCATAAATTTTCAGCTATGATAGATAAAACCAGATAAAAAACACACCCGTACCAAAATCAATGTGTTTAAAATCAGCCATTATAAAGTAAAATGACCACACTAACATCCTATAGTCTACTGACAATAAAAGTATGGCGCTATCCGCTCTGTCATCTTAAAATACCGTGATGTTTGTCCACATGCTTTTGTAATGACCCTCTGTATAGATGGATCATCTTGCAACAATTATCACCCATAGACTATTAATTAATAATTACGGAGACCTTATGCCCGTTGCTGCCTTGAATGCTGTGCCAGCTGTTTTGTTAGAACACTATCTCACTGATGAGTTTGTCGTGCAGCGTGCAAGTAGAGACGACTTGTCAGAGATTTTGGCGATTTATAATCAGACTATTGCAGGTAAGCAAGCCACTGCCAATCTTACTCCAGTGAGTTGTGAAGAGCGTGCAGATTGGTTTGATGAGCATATAAATAGTCCGACGCGTCCTATTTATGTCGTAAAAGCGATGCATAAGACCACGCAAAATTCAGCAGAAGCAGGGACAGCAACAATCGTTGCATGGGGCAGCTTTAGCGATTTATATGCACGACCGGCTTATCATATCAGCACTGAGATTAGTATCTACTTGCATCAGGATTATCACGGTCAAGGGTTGGGCAGCTTATTGACATGCTGGATGTTGACACAAGCGCCAAGCCTAGGCATTCATAATGTAATCGCGCTTATTTTTGCGCACAATCAGCCAAGCTTAGGATTGTTCCGTAAGCTTGGTTTTGAGCAATGGGGATATATGCCAAAAGTGTGTGATATGCAAGGCTTTATCGCTGATGTTGTGATGCTGGGTAAAGCGGTGACATCGGATGATGCTTCAGATAAGTAAGCTAAAATAGCTTAACCCAAGATCTTCCATTGACCTTTTATCTTCTGTAGCTGATAGGTCAATGGTGCAGGTTCGCTTTGTCCTTTTAACATCAGCTCCCCAATGATGGTGGCACGGGTTTTATCATCACTGTATTGAGTATCGGTAATAGTGACGCCATCAACCGTTTGCTGAAAGGCATACTGAGTTTTAGCCAGCTCTTCTTCGAAGTTTGCCATATCTACTTTATAATATTTAACAGCTTCCTTTACCTCGCCATAATACAAGCTATCTAGTGCTTGCTTTACAGTATCTTCCGGCGTACCAGTTTCGGTGGGATTGGTTACGAGGCTCTTTTGCTTGGTCACAGAGGTGACTGGATTGATATCATCACTATCAATAGCCGTTTCATCTTTACTATTGTCAGTTATCTGCTCGCTGCCAACTGTGCTATTCGTATCCACTGTTGACGTTTGATTAGCAGCGCTATTTTCAGCATCAATGCTTTTATCAGAACTGCCTTCAGCGATGGCTGCCGTATCTTCGGCACTATTAGCTGTCTTATCGTTATCGCTACAAGCACTTAAAAGCAGTCCAGTGCTAAGGACACCAGCAGTCAGAATAGTTGGTAAGCGTAGCAAGGTTACTCGTTTGGTTATCATTATTAGCCCTCAGATTTCATTTATTCGTTAATGGTTAATTATGGCAACTATCCGCGTCATTCACTATCCATTCTCTTACTAAGCTTGTTTTGGTTTCGTAAGTGAAGCTGCTTAACCATGCTTTAGCTGGCGTGGACGGAAACCAGTGGCTAGTAATACCACGCCATAAACCAGTGCTCCCACGGCACACATAATGAGCAAAGCGGCGATACGTCGCCACTGCGCATCATCGCTAGGGAAGTAAGGCAGCATGACATAAAGTACGCCAATCATAGCGCTGGTCGCAATCGCAAACTGGGTAAATAGCTTTTTCCAATGGCTGCCAAAGCGGAAAATATCACGTTTATGTAAGAAGTAATATAATAAGCCTGCGTTCACAAAGGCCGCGCCCGTGGTTGCTAATGCCAAGCCGCCATGTAGCGGAATCTCTAAGAAATAAAATATACCGATGAAAATGACACTAAAAACCATGTTGGCAAAGACAGAAATGATACCGATTTTTACGGGTGTTCTGGTATCTTGACGGGCAAAAAAAGCAGGGGCAAAGATTTTAATAAGCATAAAGCCTAAAATACCACCAGCCATACTACGTAATGCGAGCGAACTCATCTGCGCATCGCGTAAGGTAAATTCACCGCGCAAAAACAGCGCTTGCATCAGTACATCGGCAAGTATAAACAACGCTGCTGATGCAGGAACACCGACTAAAATGATTAAGCGTGCCGCCCAATCGATGGTCTTTTTAAAACTAACATCGTCTTTTTGCGCCTCGCTTTTTGATAGGCTTGGCAAAATGACTGTACCGATTGCCACACCAATCAAGCCTAATGGCAGCTCACTCATACGCTCTGCGGCATACAGCCAAGAAACCGAGCCGCCAATCATCAATGACGCAAAAATGGTATTGAGCAGCAGATTAATTTGAGTGACAGAGACGCCAAAGATGGCAGGCAGCATGAGTTTTAAAATACGGCGAACGCCTTCATGCTGAAAGTCGACCTTGGGTGCGACCAGCAGCTTTTGTTGCCATAGCTGCGGTAGCTGTAGTAAGAATTGCAACAATCCTGCGATAGCGACTGCATAGCCTAGCGCCATGATAGGAACATCGAACATAGGGGCAAAAATTAGCGCGCCACCAATCATACATAAGTTCAATAACACGGGTGCAAAAGCAGGCGCAGCAAAGCGTCCGTAGCTTTGTAAAATGCCACTGGCAAAGGCGGTCATAGAAATAAATAGCAAATAAGGAAAGGTCAGACGCAGTAATTCAGCGGTAATAGCAAACTTACCTGGTTGATCCGCAAAACCAGGCGCGAATAAAGTCACGACCCAAGGAGCCATTAAAATAACAACGACGGTAAGCATCGACAAAATTAACAACAGAGCGCCTGAAGTACGACTGACTAAGATTTGTACCTGCTGCAAACTATATTTTTCTTTGTATTCGGACAGTACAGGGACAAAAGCTTGACTAAAGGCACCTTCTGCAAATAAACGCCGCAAAAAGTTTGGGATTTTGAAGGCGACTAAAAAGGCATCCATCAGACCACCAGCGCCAAAGACGCCTAACAATACGACATCGCGTACCAGACCTAAGATACGAGACAGCATGGTCATACTACTGACCACCATGGTTGAACGAAATAACCGACTTTTTGCCATGAGAACCTATTGTGCTAATTTGTTTAATGAAGGTTGTTTACTAAGTTGCTGCTATCAAAAAGCTGACGAATTATAGCATTTTCATAATCGAGATAAATGGATTGGATGTGGAATATAATGCATACAGTTAACTGTTAATAGAGCTTGTAACAGGATTGACAAAATAATTATCCATACGACTTAACCCCCAAGAATGTTGGCGACCATCTCACGCAATTTTGCCCATTCAAAATAATCACCGGGATCTGTTTTGCGACCAGGGGCAATATCGCTATGACCTGTTAGATGACGACGAGTTTTGGGATAGGCGGCATAAATGGCACAGACCACTTTTGCAAGTACTTCATATTGTGCGGCGGTGAAGGACACAAAATCAGACCCTTCAAGCTCAATACCGATGCTATAATCATTACATTCAGGGCGACCCAAGTAGCTAGAGCGTCCAGCATGCCACGCGCGCTCATTAAAATTAACAAACTGAGTTATCGCGCCATCACGCTCGATGAATAAGTGAGCCGAAACCTCCGCGCCTTTAATCGTTTGAAAATAGGGATGCGCCGCCCAGTCTAGCTGATTGGTAAATAATGCTTTAACGTAATGGATGCCGTCAGCATCAGATGCCCCGAACTCGTTCGGCGGTAGGCTGATATTATGAATAACAATAGTATCAATACCCATATCTGTTGGTCGCAGATTGCAGTTTGGTGATGCAAGGTATGTGGCTGCAGATAATCTGCCATCGTTAATCGTTATTGGTGTTATGGACATAATATTCTCTTTTATCATGATATTAATAAGTGGGCATTGACCGCTGGTTGCTAGCCATTTTTTATCAATTAATAGTCATTCTGATAATAGCTACCTTGATAACAGTAGCTTTGATAGTAACAACTTTGATAACAGCCACTTTGACTAAGATATTTCAATGATATGGCTTTTAAGGTTCCTTTAGTGGACGATCCAATCGGCATTATCAACCAGCCATCAATCACGCTATCGGCGTATGAATAATAACGTGCGAGGTTTACCCCATGTCTCTAAAGCCTAATTTTTTATCTGTAGATTGTACCCTAACTACTATGAGTCAACGAGCGCGTTTACCACTTGCTATTGCAGGATTGCTACTCTCTGCACAAACGCAAGCTTTTTTGCCAACCCCAGCATCATTAATAACGACAGGGGCATTAGTGCCTACGCCACAAGCTGCTGCAATCGCTAATAATACGCCAAATAATGCCGCTCAAAAAGACACTCAAGGGCTGGAAAAAAGCAACGTTGAGCAATTATTAGCCAAGTGGCGTGAGCAAGCAGCAACACAAAATTTAGCCCAAGATACGACATGGCGACGTTTATTATATTTTTTGATGATCAAATTTGATTGGTAAGAAAAAAGACACCAGCATGGTTGATGAGGCTGACTTTTTTTAAGTAAGAATGGACAGTATGATTCAGCTGCAGAGCTCGATGCGTTACTCGTCGCCCTCGCTAATGCGGTAGCGATAACGAATAATCGTACTGTCAAAAAAAATACTGCCAATAATTCGGTATTATGCCGTTTCCCAGCGCGTGTACAATGGTTGACCGATACATTAAACATTGATAAGGCGATGCTACAAGTTGACTGTCCCGAATTGAATGAATGGATGCAAAGGATTGCCCCCGAGCAGCTATCTATCATGTTTGCCCAAGAGTATTTAGACAACCCTTTATCAGCCTTTGCTCATACCTTATTGCGTATCGACTCAAAAGCGAGCGCGGCTGATCCTAGCCAGATTCATCACGCGGTTGCGCTGAATTATACGGTTGGTGGTAATCCAAAAGACAATTTTGTGGTGTATGCCATCAAGTCAATGACTGGTCGCTATGATAATTTAATAGAAATCGATCCTTATCCAGCAAGGCTGGCCAAGTATCTGCAAGAAGACGAGCGTGACGCATGGACGTATCAATTGGATTTGACTCCAGCGGAAGTGCAGCAGATTATGTTGCACGTTTGGGAAACCAAAGATTTAAAATTGCCGTATTACTTCACCACAGATAACTGTGCGTCTGAGATTTTACGCTTAATTGATGTGGTGCGTCCGCAGCAGCACTTATTGAGTCAGCTGCCTTATGCGGTTATTCCTTCAGATGTCGTGCAGTTGCTTGATGATGAAGCTTACTTGCCAGCACCAACTATACCCCTGCTGATAGCACTTTACGCCAAGCGCAGTTGAATAAGGTCAAAGAGCAGCGCGAGCAATTCGGCTATCACAACAGCGCAAAACAGACGATTAATGAGGTTAAATCTGCCCAACTCAATACGGTTTCGAGCATGTCAGCTGATGGACAGACGTTATTGCAGCCTAATATAGCAGTATCAGATAACAATCCAATAGACAGACATCCGCTGCAACTGGCTCATATGGGACTAGGGCAGCGCGGTGATAATAACTATATCGATTTGGGCTTACGAGCGGGCTATCATGATATTCTCGATCGTCCCTCAGGATTCCCACAGTTTTTTGACTTAGAAGGCGCATCTGCGACTTTGCGCCTGTACGACACCGATAATGACACAGCCAATCAGCCAAACAGTGTGGTTTTGCAAAATGTGACATTGATTCGTGGGCGCTCATTTAATCCAGTCAATTCTGCCAAAAAAGGCAAAACGTGGGGCGCTAGCATCGAGGCGACGCGTGTGAATGATGGCTCCCAGCAAGACGGTCGCGATCATTTAGTTGGGAGCTTGGGCTATGAATCAGGTTGGTCATGGGCATTTGGTACGCCTCGCACAGGTACAGGCGAGATGCCGCCGCAGCTATGTTATACCTTTTTGTCCAGCACAGCGCAAGCAGGGCGCAGTATCAATAAAGGCTTTCGCGTTGGTGCTGGCGTGAATGCAGGCTGTCGTTATCAGATTAACAATCAGTTACGTGCGCAGGCTGAATTGCAACTGCCATATTGGTATCATGGCAGCAGCGATGAGTCTAATGCCCGTGGTCATTATTGGCAGCCGATATCGACATTAGGGCTGCAGTACGATATCGATAAAAAACAAGCATTACGCATTAATGCTAATTATGATTGGCAAGATCGTGTTGATGCCAATGAAGACATCCAGCTGTCGTACAGACGCTATTTTTAACACTTATTACTAAAAAGATGTATAGGCAGTCATTAGAAATGGCGTTCAAATAGAGGATAAATGATGAGTACGCAAAATTTATTGATTATTGGTCAAGGTGATATTGGTTTGCCAGTCAGCAATCAGCTGGCACAGGACGGCTTGAATGTCACAGGTTTGGCTCGTGGTGAGCGCCATCATTACTCTTTGGATGCTAACGCTGAATTTATGCAAGCCGATGCATTGACTCTGACGGCTGAGCAGCTGCAAGATTTTACGGCGATAGCAATTATCGTTACGCCCGATGATTATTCGACCAGTGGCTATCATAATAGCTACTTAGCAATTAGCCAGCATTTGGCAACGCTTGCGGACAAACTCACCAACCTTTCACGCATTGTTTTTATTTCATCAACGGGTGTTTATGGGCAAGATAATGGCGAATGGATTGATGACAATACCGCGCCTGTGCCGCCAGAGCGTGAAGCATCGCAGGTAATATTGCAAGCAGAACAAGTCTTGCAACAAGGCTTTGGTGATAAAGCTATTATCATTCGTCCAAGCGGTATTTATGGACGCGCGCGTCTCATGCGTCTGCGTAAAGCCCGCGAGCCACAAAAGGAAGCAGTGGCAGCCGCGCATTGGAGCAATCGGATTATGGATCGCGATTTGGTCGCTATCATCGCTAACGTACTGACTATCGATGCGCCCAAGCCCCTGTATATTGCTACTGATTATGCGCCAGTCACGACTTTTGAGTTGGGCGTCTGGTTAAGTCGGCAGATCAATGAAACGCTCCTGCTCTTGACGATAAAAAAGTAGCGGTTACGGGAAAACGCTTGCACAGTAATATTCCATTAGCTTGGTTGGCATATCCTGATTGGCAAGTCGGTTACCGTGATATTTTGCGTCATCAAGAACAATATCAAGAACAACATTAAGAGTAATATGCCAGTTTGATTTAATTAGAATTATTTTTATATTTTATAGCCTATGGAGATTTCATGACCCAGCCTTCTACTTCTGACACTCATTTACCCAGTGCTGATCTTACAGCAGCAGGCGGTACAATTTCAGAAGGCAATGCTGAGCAGTCGTCTATTTTGCCAGATAGTACCCAACCTGCGATTGTACATCCTAATTTTGACCCGAGTCGCTTGGCACTTGATCCTGCCAGACCCTTGAGCGATATTCCAGAGCCTGCTAGGCGCCTAAATGGTCAGTTGCAACGACTTTATGGTCGCTCTGCGCGTTTTTATCAGCCTAAAGAACACAGCTTGTCAAAATGGTCGCTGATTGCTTCGGAAGTATTGGGCGAGCATCTGTCATTACTGCGGGCAGCAGAGCTTGTCGAGTTTCCAGACAGCTTTTATCACAATCACAGCGCGCAACCATTATTATCATCATTACATGGTATGACTTTGCTCGACATGGCTGATATTCAGCAGGCGCTTCGTGCTTATCCAGAACTGCATCGTTACGGTTTTGCACTGAATGGCTCTTCTGTAAGTACCGATACGAGCGTTAGTAGTAATGCTAAAAACACACAGTCTTCTTTCCGTGTATTGACCAAACGGTATAATCCAGATGAGTTGCTCAACAGTGTTTACGCCGAAGATTGGCAGGTGGTGTTGCAGCCGCAGCAATTTGAGACAGGCGAGGGCAGTTTGGCTACTGACATTATGGCATGTAGCGTCGCTGTCCATGCATTGAGGCAGTGCGAGACACGCAAAAGTATCAATCACCGCTATAGCGCCGCGCAAATCTGTCAGCACATACGCAGTTATCTGCTGAGTCAAATCATTTGTGAGCCATCGCAGCGTCATGCCTACCGTCAAATACGCATTTTTACAGGACATGTTATTGTTGCCGCGTATCATTTAGGTTGGGAGATACAAGTGAGTGGTGACGGTCAGTGTTGTTTTAATCTCTCATCGCGCAGTGGCCTATTGACTCGTTATCCTAACATGCAGGATTACGACATCAATGGTTGGTCAAGCTGATCAATAATGCGTACAATAACGCCAATTTTTTGCTCTTCTTTTTGTCAATAGGAACGCTTCCATGCTTAATGCCTCAATGCCTAATGCGCAACACCCTTCTTTTTCCTCACATCAATTTATCCAACTGGCTTTAGACAATCAAGTTCTCAAATTTGGCGAGTTTGTCCTCAAGTCTGGTCGCATCAGTCCGTATTTTTTTAATGCAGGCTTGCTGGCATCGGGTGAGATGTTGTCGTTGCTCGCGTGTGGTTATGCTGATGCCTTGGCTGAGCAAATGGCTGCTAGTCATAACGGTACAGATGAGCAGGAGCTGGTGATCTTTGGGGCAGCGTATAAAGGTATTCCTTTTGTGGCAGCAACCGCGCAAGCCTTATGGATTCATCATGGTATCAATGCTAAGTGGGGCTATAATCGTAAAGAAGCCAAAACTCATGGCGAAGGTGGCAACTTAGTAGGCGCTGACGTTAGTGGTAAAGCAGTCTGGGTACTAGATGATGTCATTACCGCTGGTACGGCGATGCGTGAAGTGGTTGAGATTTTAGAGCAAGCGGGCGCTAGCGTTGCTGGTATTATCGTTGCCCTTGACCGTAAAGAAAAAGGTCAGGCTGAGCATTCTGCCATTCAAGAGTTGGCGTCGACATTAGAGGTACCAGTGCGCGCGCTCGTCGATATCGATGATTTAATCAGTTATTTGGCAGATGACCATGGCGTACAAAGCGGTCAGCATAAAGATGCGACCCAACTTGCCAAGATGCAACATTATCGCGCGCAGTACGGCGTATAGTTGGGCACTGAGTTCGAAGCTGTTCTACATTAATAATATAACGTAAGTGAGCTTTATTATGAGCCAAGAAAATCAAAAAAAATCGTTAAACATACTCGTTATTATAGATCCTATCGAGCAAGTTAATTATAAAAAAGACACGACCCTTGCGATGATGTGGTCGGCACAAGACCGTGGGCACAGCCTTGGCTATTGTCAGATCCATGATTTGTGGTTGGATCGTGGGCAACTGATGGTTGATACGCAGTCAGTGACCGTCAAGCGTGATCCTAAAGATTTTTATACACTAGGGGATAAAGCGACAGCGCCAATCAGCGACTATGACGTGGTGTTGATGCGTAAAGATCCGCCGTTTGACATGCGTTTTATTTATGCCACTTATATGCTTGATCATGCCAAAGCGGCAGGCGTGCTAGTGGTCAATGATCCACAAGCGATACGTGATTGTAATGAAAAGCTCTTTGCCACGTGGTTTAGCGATTATATGAGCCCAACGATTGTGACCAGTAAACAGGCGCATATTCGCAAGTTTATCGCTGAGCAGCAAGACGTCATTGTTAAGCCGTTAGATGGTATGGGCGGCACGGGTATTTTCCGCTTGACCGCTGATAGTCCAAATATCGGCGTCACGCTTGAGGTTTTAACCGAGCTTGAAACCTTGCCGATTATGGCACAGCGTTATTTACCAGAGATCAAAGAAGGCGATAAGCGCGTGTTGATCGTTGATGGTGAAGTGGTCGATTATAGCTTGGCGCGTATTCCTACCAAAGGCGAGACCCGTGGTAATCTTGCGGCGGGTGGTAGCGGTGTTGCGATGCCGCTCACCGATGTCGAACGTCAAGTGGCAGAAGTCGTGGCACCTATTGTTAAAGAAAAAGGTCTCATGTTCGTCGGGCTCGATTTAATCGGCGGTCGTATTACCGAGATTAATGTCACCAGCCCAACGTGTGTACGTGAGATTGATGATCAATGCGGTACAGATATTGCGACCGATTTTATCATCGCCATTGAGAATAAAGTAGCAGTTTGCGCAACGCTGTAAGGATCGAGTGATTTATCACTAAGCTATGCGCACAATACTTAAAAAACAGTGTGCTAAGATAGATTGATAAACAGCATCTTTCATAGCGCATGAAAAGGCGATAAAACGTCATTTATAAACGATGCTTTTATGATTTTTCGATAGTATTTATAAAAGCCAAGTCGTGATTGCTCGCGGCTTGGATTTTTGTTATTGACAGTGCATAAAGTGCTATATATCAGCCAACGATTTACACTATACTATGCGAGATTTTATAGGGTCATTATTGGCTGATGACTAAGATGATCATAGGATAATAAGTCCTTCATATAAATAAAGAAAAGATAGGCAGGCGTTCATGAAAGCACCGCATATATTAATGATGGCCGCGGGTACTGGCGGGCATGTGTTCCCAGCACTGGCAGTGGCTGAGGAATTGACTCAGCGTGGTGCGGTTATTCATTGGCTAGGAACGCCAAATGGTATGGAAAATGGCTTGGTTGCACCGACTGGTTATCCTTTTCATGCGATTGAGATGCAGGGTTTACGCGGTAAAGGAATCGGGCGTTTATTGAAGTTGCCAGTGACTTTATTGTCAGCGACGATGGCAGTTATAAAGGTGATTCGTAGTAATCAAATTGACATAGTTGTCGGTTTTGGTGGTTATGTGACAGCGCCTGGCGGTATCGCTGCACGTCTGACCAATACGCCTCTGATTATCCATGAACAAAATGCCATTGCAGGCATGAGTAATCGCTACCTATCCAAGATTGCAACCAAGGTGCTGCAAGCATTTGAGGATACCTTTGCCAATAGTGCACAGGATGCTAAGCTTGAAACGGTGGGTAACCCAGTACGCAATGCTATCACTGGTGTCTCTGAACCAACGGTGCGTTATGATGTTAATGACAACTCACCGCTCAAATTGTTGGTGGTGGGTGGCTCACTTGGTGCACAAGCCTTAAACGACACTGTGCCAAAAGCGCTGGTATTGCTCAATCAGCCTTTTGAAGTGCGTCACCAATGCGGGCGTAACAATGAGGCTGCCACACAAGCGGCTTACGATGAGCAAGACTTGAGTATGCACAAGTTTGTGGTACAGCCTTTTATCGACGATATGGCCGCCGCTTATAATTGGGCAGATGTTATTGTTTGCCGAGCAGGCGCATTGACGGTTACGGAAATCCAGAACGTTGGTATTGCCGCAATTTTTGTACCGCTGCCGCATGCGGTAGATGACCATCAGACTGCTAATGCCCGCACGTTAACCTCACACGATGCGGCGATTTTGTTACCGCAGTCTGAACTGACAGCACAGCGTTTGAGCAATGAGCTTGCTGCCCTTAATCGAGAGAAGTGCCTAGCGATGGCCAAAAAAGGCCATGCCCTTGCCAATCGAAGTGCGAGCAAGCAAGTTGCTGATATTATCTGGCAAACGCTGTAGCCTACATTCTTATAGCTGACTGTTTTTATTACCAATTATTTTGATACACTAAATTGTATTAGCCTTTAATAAAGAGAATCCCTATGTCTAACCCTGCGAAAGCTCTACCTAAGCGTTTGATTGAAATACCAGAAATGCGTCGTATTCAGCATTTGCATTTTGTCGGTATTGGTGGCTCGGGGATGTGCGGTATCGCGGAGGTGATGAACAATCAAGGCTATCAAGTCAGTGGTTCTGATATTGCTGAGAGCTTAGTGACAAACGTTTGGCACAGATTGGTATTGATATTGCGATCGGTCATGATTCTAAGAACATCGCCAATGCTGATGTCATCGTTGTATCGTCAGCGATTGATCGCAGCAACCCTGAAGTAAAAGCGGCACTAGAAGCGCGTTTGCCAGTGGTACGCCGTGCCGATATGCTGGGCGAGTTGATGCGTTATCGTCACGGTATCGCTGTTGCTGGTGCTCACGGCAAAACCACGACGACCAGTTTGTTGACTACCATGATGGCAGAAGGGCAACTCGATCCTACCTACGTGATCGGCGGTAAGCTGAATGCATCTGGTAAAAATGCTGCACTGGGTAGCAGTCGTTTCTTAGTGGCAGAAGCCGATGAGTCTGATGCATCGTTTTTATCGTTACATCCGATGGCCGCGATTGTCACCAATATCGATCAAGACCATATGGAAACGTATGAGAATAGTTTTGATAAATTAAAAGCCGCTTATATTCAGTTTTTACAAAACATGCCATTCTATGGTTTGGCGGTGGTCTGCGGTGACGACCCAGAATTGTATGCCATGATTGATGATATTGGTCGTCCCGTACTGACCTTTGGACTTGAGCCTTTTAACGACGTTCAAGCCATCGACTTGGTAACGGAAGGTACTAAAACTCACTTCACGGTACTGCGCCGTGACCGTGAACCTTTACGTTTGACTCTCAATATTCCTGGTACTCACAACGTTTACAATGCACTTGCTGCTATTGCCATGGCGACTGATGAAGGGGTGGATGACGAAGCGATCAAACGCGCTCTGCAAAAATTTGAAGGCGTTGGTCGCCGTTTTGAGCAGCATGCTTCTGTCAGTCTTGATGATGGTAATGTTTTATTGATTGACGATTATGGTCATCACCCAAAAGAAGTCGATGCCACCATTAAAGCGGCACGTCAAAGCTTCCCTGAACGTCGTTTGGTAATGATGTTTCAGCCGCACCGTTATAGTCGTACCCGCGATTGCTTCGATGATTTTGTCGAAGTACTCTCCAGCGTTGATGAATTATTATTATTAGACGTCTATTCAGCAGGTGAAAGCCCAATTACTGGTGCTGATACCAAGTCATTGGCGCGTAGTATTCGGTTGCGCGGTGAAGTTGAACCGACGATTATTGACAAGGACAATTTAGCTCCTGTCATGCAGCGTTTATTAAAAGCCAATGACATGCTCATTACTCAAGGTGCAGGTAATGTAGGCAGATCGCTGTCGACTTGGCTGCCAATAACCTTTACATTAAGTAAGCTAAAAAATTCTAGGAACGATCTTCATGACGACTGATACTAAAGAAAATACCAGCACTCAAAATTCAGATAATTTAGAGAGCAATGATGCCACTCTAAACACGACGACCAGTGATGCAAAAGATGCCAGACAGTTTGGTAAAGTGGCGGTTGTCTATGGCGGCAGTAGCAATGAACGCAGCGTGTCATTAGACAGTGGTGCTGCCGTATTGCAGGCGCTACAAAACCAAGGCGTTGATGCCACTCATTTCGATCCTAAGCATCAAGACATCACAGAGCTACGCGAGTATGACCGCGTGTTCAATGTGTTGCATGGTCGCGGCGGCGAGGATGGCTTGCTACAAGGCGTGCTGCAATGGTTTGATATTCCGCAGACGGGTTCAGGCATTCTGGCATCAGCGCTGGGTATGGATAAGGTTCGTACCAAGCAATTGTGGCAGGGTTGTGGGTTAGCAACCGCGCCATTTTCATTGTTAACAGCTGAGACTGACCTGGCAGCAAGTGGTCAACATGCTAGGTTTACCACTTATTATCAAGCCCGTTCATGAAGGCTCGAGTATTGGTATGACTAAGGTCAACAATCTTGACGAGTTGCCAGCGGCTTATGCCACGGCAGTACAGTGCGGTGATGCGGTTATGGCTGAGCGCTGGATTACCGGTCGTGAGTTCACAATCGTCATTATCGACGATGAAGCCTATCCAGTTATTCGTCTTGAACCTGCTGATATTACCAACTTCTACGATTTTGAAGCCAAGTATAATCGTAATGATACCAGTTACTATATCCCCTGTGGTCTGAGCGCTGCTGACGAAAAGCATTTACAAGATCTGAGCCTTGCAGCGTTCCGTGCCGTTGATGCCAAAGGCTGGGGACGCATCGATGCTATGCAAGATGAAGCAGGCAACTTCTGGTTGCTTGAAATCAATACAGTGCCAGGCATGACCAGCCATAGCTTGGTTCCGATGGCAGCCAAGGCTCGAGGCATGGACTTTGATGCATTGTGCTGGCATATTTTAGCGCAGACATTAGAGTGACTGGTATAGCAGTTATTGCTTAAATAGTTATTTAGCAATGCTACTTTTTAATATTGTTCATTCTTTAACATTGCTCATTTTTTAACATTGTTCATAATGCTATTGATATTTATTAAGGCAGTTGTCATTAATAGGCTGTCTTAATAAACCAGTGATAAAACATTATGAATCATTAGGTTTGAATTTTTCTTATAGCCTGAGAATACTACTAGACGAGAACGGGTTAATGTATCACTAGAGCTGCTATACCACAGCGTCATGTAAACTTGTGTAAATTCGTTGTCACTAGTAGGGGTTAAGCTATTGTTTAACCATAAAATACGTTAATATTGTAATTATAGGTCTGTTTTAGTGATATTTCTGTTTTCTATGAATTTAGCCCATAAGTTATTCATAAATTAAGAAAAATGTTACGTTTAAATGAGCATAATGTCATCCTATAAATCGTTTTAGTAAAATATTTTGATAATATGTCAACTTAATAGGCCTCTGCAAAAATATGCAGATTTACATTTATAAATAGCATGATCAGTTTTATGCAAATATAGGGACAAAGGTCGTTATGGCTCAAACTGTCAACGAGGTAACTGACTTGATGAGTGATAAAACCCGTCGCCCAAACTCTAAGTTCCAAGTACCGACTTCGCTCAAATATTTTTTTATGGTATTGGTACTAGGGTTGCTCGTACTGATATTGATAATGGGTGGAAAAGCGTTGCGTGATGCACCGCCAGCTTCTATCCATGTGAATAATCAGGGTTTGACAGTTACCCAGTATCGCGCATTGCAACAGGTTATGAATCAACAAAAGGTAAGCAGCTTTTTTACCTCTGATTTGCAAGCGTTAAGAGATATTACGACGGGTCTGGCTTGGGTTGATCAGGTCAGTATTTCTCGTGATTGGCAACGGGGCATAGTCGTTACTGCATTACCTAAGCAAGCGGTTGCTAATTTTGGTACAGAGCGTTTGGTGGATGCAAAAGGTGCGGTTTTTGTCCCTGCTGATAGTAAAGATCTGACGCAAGAACGCTTCGCCACCTTACAAGGTGAGATAACGCAAGCCCCAGTTATCATGCAGCAGATGCAGCAAGTTAACGACTGGTATGCGCCACTTGGTATGCAAGTCGAAGATATTATCCTGTCACCAAGAATGACTTGGCTGATTCGTTTTGACAATGGACTGCGTGTGATTGTTGATAATGAGAATACTGCGCAAAAGCTGCTGAGTTTGAGTCAGCTGCTCGGCAATCAGTTAAGTGAGCGTCGAGGCGAAATACAGTCTGTAGATTTGCGCTATAAAAATGGTTTTACCATTGCTTGGGATATGGCACAGCCAACAATCGATGAAGCAGAATAACGATAGATAGATAGCACAAGCAAAAACTGGTTAGCATTTTAGTTTGAGCTATTTTGATAGTTTGTAGCACAGAATATACAATATCATAGCGTGTTGATAACGCCTTTTTTAATGATCTAATGGAGACGTCATTTGGTCTCCTGTTTAGCGATAATTTGTCTGGTACCATGAAAAATACTGAAAATCTGGTTGTTGTCCATCTAAGTGCCACGGCAGTCTATGTCGTTATTGGTAACGTTGTCTCTGCAAAAGACATCCGTATTCTGGGCGTGGGACAAGTCAAAAATAGCGATTTTTACCAAGGTCAAATAAAACACCGTGAACGTCTACAAGGTGCTATTAAACAAGCCATTCAAGAAGCAGAAGATACTGCCAATTGCCGCGTGCACAGTGTGTGGTTGACCTTAGCGACCCCGGAATTATCGAGCAAAAATAGTGCAGGCGAGGTACGTGTAGAAGATGAGGCGGTACGTGCCAAAGATATGGTGCAGGCGTTGTCTAATGCCAAGTCACGCGATCTATCATCAGACTACTATCTAATGCATTGCTGTCAGCAGGGTATCTATGTTGATGATCAAGATTTCATGGTGGATGATGCAATCGAAATGATGGCGCATAATATTACTGTGATGTATCACATGATGATGATGCCCGTTGCTAGTCGTCAGAATATCCAAAAATTACTGCAAAGCTGTGATGTTGGTATTGACCACATTGTATTTGATGCAGTGACGAGTGCTGAATACAGTTTGATGAGTGACGAGCGCCAGCAAGGGGTTTGTTTGGTAGATATTGGTGCTAGTACGACCAGTATTTGCGTTTATAAAGAAAACAAGCTCATATTTACCCATTGTATCGCGACAGGCAGCCACGAAGTGACGATGGATATCTCAGCTGATTTTGGTATCTCCATGATTGAGGCTGAAAAGCTGAAAAAAACTCATGGTACTGTCGATGTCAATAGTGTCGATCCTAGCTCGTTCTTTATCTTTAAACCACAAGGAACAGGTGACGAGATTAATATTGGTATCTATAATCTAGCCCGCATTATTGAAGCGCGCTATGTGCAGATATTTACGGAAGTTGCTCGTCAATTGCATGAGGCTGATCTCATCGGCTATATCGACAAAGGTATCGTACTCACAGGTGGCGGTACGGCGATTAAAGGTATGATACCCTTTACCAAAAAATTGCTCAAAATGCCCGTAGTATTAACCAACACTCATCCTGCTATTAGTGCTCATAATCATTTTGATAATGATGAGTCATTTAAGCAGCTAAACAGTCAAGTGAATGATCGTGCTTATCAAACGGCATTTGGTACACTATTATATAGTCAAAGCGAGCAGTTTCGCCGTAGTGAAAAAAGCGAGCCTGAAGCGATTCAAAAAAATCGAGTCACTGGTGTTTTTCAAAGTGCAGGGCAGCGTTTTGCTAGTGTACTCAAAAAGATATTATAATCTGTTAGCAAAACATACTTATATTAAGCAGCATATGAGTATGCAGCTATATAATAGGCAAGAATACGAAAAGTAACACCCTGTACTATACTGGCATATTTTGGCTAGCACAATTATCTAAGCCATTGCCCTGTTTTATTTAAATACAATTATATATAGTAAGTCGATAGCGCGCCATATAAGTGTGTTACCAAGTATCGACCATCACGCTATCTGCAACTGGAGAAACCTTTTTATGTCAAAATACACCATGCCAGATGATAACCAGCCTCAAAATAACGGCCAAGCAAGCTTCACTGTATTCGGTGTTGGTGGTGGTGGCGGTAATGCGGTTGAACATATGGTACAACAAGGGATTAGAGGTGTAACGTTCGTCTGTGCTAATACGGATAAACAAGCGCTTGATCGTTTAACTGCACCGCATAAATTGCAACTTGGCGCAAAAACGAATCGCGGTTTGGGCGCAGGGGCGAACCCAGAAGTTGGGCGTGAAGCAGCAGAGAGCGAAGAAGAAGCCATCCGTGCATTACTCGAACATTCAGACATGGTGTTCATTACTGCTGGTATGGGCGGTGGTACGGGTACGGGTGCAGCGCCTGTGGTTGCTCGTATTGCTAAAGAAATGGAAGTGTTGACAGTTGCCGTCGTCACTACGCCATTTAAGTTTGAAGGTGGCAAACGCATCAAGGCTGCTAAAGCTGGTATTGAGCAATTGACTAATTTCGTTGATTCTATCATTACGATTCCGAATGATAAGTTGATGAGTGTCTACGGCAATATCTCTATGCAAGATGCCTTCAAAAAAGCGGATGATGTGTTATTACATGCGGTTCAAGGTATTGCTGAAACTATCGCTAGTGAAGGTATGATCAATATCGACTTTAACGATATCCGCACTGCTATGACTGCCAAAGGTCATGCGATGATGGGTATTGGCCGTGCTAGCGGCGATGATCGTGCGCGTCAAGCAACTGAGAAAGCCATCAGATCACCATTACTTGATGACTTGCGTTTAGAAAATGCAAAAGGTCTGTTGGTTAACGTGATTTCTTCTGAATCACTCTCATTAGATGAGATGAGCAAAATCAGTGTTATTGTCGAAGAAATTACAGATATTGACGATGCACATATTTTCTATGGTTCAGTGATTGATGAAAAAATGGGTGATGACTTACATGTCACTGTTATTGCAACGGGTCTGACTTTAGATGAAAACGCTGGACAAGAGCCAGAAGTAGTCGAGGCACCAGTTCCTTCTGTCAATAGCACTCAGCCTGTTGACCCTAACGTGCATACCAGTGCTTTAAACAGCCAGAAGCAATCGCAAGCTCAGATGTATCAAGAAACGGCTAGTGCTACTCGCTCAAGCGCGCCTCAAGAGCAGGCGAAAACCAAAACCAATAGCATTCAAGACTATCTAAAACGTCAACAAAATAAATAATATTTTCAGATTTTTAGATCCAAAACAAGCCAGTACTAAGTTGCTGGCTTTTTTGTGCCTATAGAAAATGTCCATATATTAGCAAACTGATTCAGCTATGAGCGCGCTCTATTTATAAGAGTCGCCTCTCGATGCGAAAATAATCATTAATAAATAGGCGTATAAAACAATTTATGATTGTAACATTTGGCTGTTATTTCCCTGTTTTAACAGAGGCAATGTGATCAATAAGACATGAGAACCATCAAAATTTATTGACGATAAGTGTTATCAATCAAGGAGATAAGGAAATTAGCGAGTTTTAACTATGGCGAACTAGGGGCGGGTAATGATACACTATGGCAATTGTAACAAAATATGTGAGAAGACAGCATGAACCAAAGAACCATAAAAACTGCGATTGCTGTTACAGGTATTGGTCTCCATAGTGGTCAGCCTGTTGACTTAGAGTTTCATCCGCAACCTATTGATACGGGTATTGTTTTCGAGCGTTCTGATATCGAAGGCAGCCAGCCGATTCCAGCCAGTGCTTTTTTGGTGCAAGACACTATGATGTCGTCAAACCTAGTGTTTGGTGGCACACGTGTGGGGACGGTCGAGCATTTGCTTAGTGCCATTGCAGGACTTGGCGTGGATAACCTTTTAATCCGTGTATCGGCCTCAGAGATACCGATTATGGATGGTAGTGCCGCTCCTTTTGTAGCGTTGCTGCTTGACGCAGGATTCTGCGAGCAAGACGCTTTAAAGAAGTTTATAAAAATCGTCAGACCTGTAAGAATAAAAGTGGATGATAAATGGGCAGAACTGCGTCCTTATGAAGGGTTTGAGCTAAATTTTGAGATTGATTTTGATCATCCTGCTATCGACAAAGATTTTCAGCATGCCCAGTTGCAGTTTTCGACGCAAAACTTCATTGAGCAATTGAGTTCAGCCGTACTTTTGGGTTTTTACGAGACATAGAAGCCTTACGTCAGAATAATTTGGCGTTAGGAGGCAGTATGGATAATGCTATTGTTATTGATGAGGCAAATATCTTAACGAAGAAGCTTGCGTTTTAATGATGAGTTCGTTCGCCATAAAATTTTGGATGCTTTAGGTGATTTGTATTTGATTGGCTATCCGATTTTGGGTCGCTTTAATGCTTATAAATCTGGTCACGCGTTAAACAATTTATTGGTACGTGAGATACTATCTGACCATAATAATTTTGAAATTGTAACTTTTGATGACAATGTAACGTGCCCAATTCAGTATTTGCCTCTCGAAGGTTTGACTGTTGAAGGATGAATACAGGAATATACACGAAGTATCGAAACATTTACGCAATATTACATAATCCGGCAGTAATTACATTCTAATAATATTCGTTTTTTTGAATGTATTGTTTAGATTATTTTAACAATTCTGCTCTAGAGTAGAGAATATCAAAGCTGTGGATAGTTTTTCAATCATCTGTTGGTGACGTTCATAATGTGAACGGAGCTAGCAGGTGATTTTTTTTGTTTGCGTCATTACAAAATCGCAGCGTTATCAGCTGATTTTTACGGTTTTGTTTACACAACTTTACATAGTAACATTAATAATTTCAATGATTTGCCAGACGTAAAAGTGCTTTTTTGAGATTTTCATCAGTGGTGACATGCTCTGCGGCCTGTGATATAGTCCGCTTTGTGTTTTGGCTAAGAGCCTGATTTTCATTGGCTTTACTAGATTTTGACAAAGTTGCTGATACTGCTAATAGTTGTTTAGATGAATGATTATCAGCTGAATTTTTAGCTACGACGACGCGAATTTGCTTGAGTTGTTTAAATGTAATTGACTGCTCTGTTAAGACTTGCAAATAAGCGCTCTGCAAATAGCGAATATGATTGGCAGCAGTCATTGAGCCCACACTGAGTATTAATTGCTCGGAGGTGAGGCCTACGACCCAACAGGTATTAAGAATTTCTTCAGGTAGACAATCTACCAATAGCTCTTTTACCTCGTTGGTCGCTTCTATGTATAGCCGCATATTGTCAGCAAGCGTTCGGGGTAGTGCGCTACCAGCAAAAGCTTGATGGTCGATAAGTTGGGCAAGCCGATTTGGCTGTTTTTTTGACATCGTGATGACTCATCTAATAGGTGACAAAATCGATATTCATAATTGACATGCTAAAAGCAATTGATATTGAACGATTTGCGAGACAGTGAACTAAGCGGAATATGGTATTAACAGATAATACCAGCATTAGTCACTACAGAAGAAATAGCGGGCTGTTTTAATAAGGATTTTATCATGTTTTGTAATGATCATCTCCTCTAAACTAATTGATGCTTTGTCACGGATGACGAGCGGTCTTGTATTAACAATAGGTAGTAAATTTATGAAACAAGCTTTATTAATTTTGTCAGTATTGGGAATGGGTATAGCACAGACAAGTGGTGCTGTCGAAACAACCTTTCAACCAAATAATACCTTGAGTCATACCATCACTAACATCTCTGCTTCTGCGAACTACGGTTCTAGCCGCAATATCTATAGCACTAACAGTGGTGCTCATGTATATAGCAATGATGAGATCAGTCAAGCCATTGATAATTTAAGTGCGCATGCCAAGCAAAAAGAATACCAGCTTGCTTCGCTTACCAGCCGTTTGTCTTATGAGCAGCGTCAGCAGCAATCAAGCCGCGCTCCTGATCGCAATTCTGCTCCTGCTATCGCAGCGGCAAGTGCATCGCGAGTAGCGTTATCTAGAAGCTCTGGCTACTGTGCTCGCTATGTACGTAAAGCGCTACAATCAGCAGGTTACGAATTTACGCCTAACCCTTCAGCTTATCAGTATGCCTCTCGCGGCACACTTGCTCAAGCAGGTTTTACCAAGATCAGTAATGATATGCAGCCACAAGTGGGTGACGTCGTTGTTTATAATCGTACGTCAAACCGTCCACATGGTCATATCCAGATCTTTGATGGTAACGATTGGGTATCTGATTTCCGCCAAAACAGCATTAGCCCATACAGTGGCACTTACAGCTATACGACATGGCGTGATTCGCAATATGTCGATGATGCATCAGACCGTGGTATTTACCTCGCGATGGCTGACAAATAGTAGCCAGTTAGATGTAACCTAAGTTAAAAGTTTTCTCCAAATCCAGTAATGCTCTTTATAGCGTTGCTGGTTTTTTTGCGCTTTGAGTTGTGATGCTTAAGTTAAAAGTAGAGTTAAAGCTCAAATTTCGACCAGTGGCTACGATTGTGAAAGTCAGGCGGGGAGGCGTGGTTTGAGGCAAAATATAAAGCAATCTCACCAAACCATAAAATAACGCAAGGATGTATTTGCTCAATCACAGTATTAGCGATAGCATACTGCTGATTGGATCGTTGGATTACTGGTACATTAAAGCTGCGCTCATAATGATGAGGTTTTTTTGCGACTGATGGATTATTAGATAAAGGATTCTCCACGTACCTTAATGTTGGCTTTACATTATTTATCCAATTAATAGACGCGCGCGCTTGTCCATCAGCTGCATATAAGGGTGTTGGTGGTAAGGTCGCAGGATTACGATAGCTTTCAAATTGATATAGCGCGTAACGACCGTCTGGATTGGCATTAATCTCGATATAAGGTGTTGCCTTTTGAGCCTCCGTTAGATTTTCATCATTTATCAGACGACCAGCGATAAAACACTCAAGGCAAGTCTCTTCCCACAAGTAATCATCGAATCTTACTTGCGCTTGCTGCCATATTGACCAGTTTAGCTGCTTTGCTAGCAGTTGGTTGGGCAGGGTGAGTTGATAGGTTAGCTGTAAGTATAGTGATGGCTGTCGAATAATCTGAGCACTCACATTTATACAGATGCGCTGTAACTCATCTACTGTTACACCCAGTTGCTGTGCATCGTTTACTATGGTTTCGGTGGCCACACAGAGATTGAATGATTGATTCATAATTTAAGACCCAACAATGAAAATATATAAGTAACCATAAGAAAAATTGTACCGACTAAGCGAGCTAATATTACACACTAAGTAAATCTAAAACGCGCAGACAACATAAAAGCCGCGAGCAAGATGCATCGCGGCTTTTACATTTATCGTCACCATTTGGCTATGATTTGAGTTGATATGCATCACATCACTCAAACCAAGCTGGTCATCACATATTATTATGCATGACGCGCTAAGTTAGACAATTTTGGGTTGGCGTTTGGATTTTTACGTAGTAACAATGCCATACGACCAATAGAATGAACCAAAGACGCGTTAGCCGCTTTGGCAAGTTCTGCACCGATGACATCGCGCTCTTCTTTTGTGCCAGCAGGCAGTTTTACTTTGATGAGCTCATGATCTGATAGCGCGCGATCAATCTCTTCAGTAATGGTTGGGGTAATACCTTTGTTGCCAATCATGACGATAGGTTTGAGGTCGTGACCAATGCCTCTTAGGCGTTTGATGGTAGCGTTATCGAGTTGCATAGAATTCCTAGGTGTTGGTAAAAATAAAAGACAGTGCTATTAAGAGCAGTTGACGACCATTATAGATAATCTGTGGTCATCTTGCATGAGATCAGCAGGATTTTGCACGATTTTACGTGATGAAAATGTTAAACTGAATGTTTGGGCACATTATAAACGCTACTGTCTGATAAATCAGTGTTTTAACCAATAGAATTTAGTCAGTCTAAGACTGTAAATGTATAAAAATCTTGATTGATGGCATATTCGAATGAATTTAACCCATATCGAAAGTGCTTCATAAATCTTTTAGCTACTTCAGTAATATGTATGAATGTTTTGCAAAGCAATAGGAGCAGGTATTTTGGCCACGCGTATCGAAAATAAAAAACTGTCAAAGAGTAGTAGCGCTTGGATGAAAGAGCATATTGACGATCATTATGTGCAAAAAGCGCAAAAAGATGGCTATCGTGCCCGTGCTGCCTATAAATTATTAGAAATTAATGAAAAGACCAATATTATTAAAAAAGGCATGACGGTTGTGGATTTGGGCAGTGCTCCAGGCAGTTGGTCTCAAGTGGCAGGTCAGCTGGTAGGCGAAAAAGGTATTTTGATTGCCTCTGATATTCTGCCGATGGATACATTGCCTGATGTGACCTTTATTCAAGGCGACTTTCGCGAAGCAGAAGTGTTTGATGCGATCATGGCAGAGGTTGGTGATAGGCAGGTCGATGTAGTGCTGTCCGATATGGCACCAAATACGGCAGGAAACAGCGCAATCGATCAGCCACGCATGATGTATTTATGCGAGCTAGCAGTGGACTTTGCGCTTGCAACCTTACCAGAAGGTGGCGCACTTATTATGAAAGTGTTTCAAGGCGAAGGCACACAAGAATTACGCAAGCAGATGCAGCAGGATTTTAGTAAGATTCGTAGTATCAAACCAGGTGCGTCAAGACCACGGTCAAAAGAGATGTTTTGGATAGCGATTAAATAATCATAACGTCGTTATGTCACAGCCATTGTAAGCGAGATAATGTGTCACCATAACATAGTCTCATGAGCGCATTGAACCCGCTACAATCGTTAACTGAATAATAGCGAAACCTGCTTGAATTATGCAGGTTAGCACCACATATCATGGTATATTAACTTTGTTTCAAGAATATTTTTTAGGCAAAGTCGTCTGACAATAAGCGCTGATGTGCTCATCTATGATAGATATATAGGTCATTGATATTTATAAATCGTGAAAACAGTCCCCATGCAGCATTTGAGTTGTATGAGTCTGAATCACAAATTTTGGCTATGAATATATCTACTAAAAAATGAGCGATACGTTTATAGACGTCACGTGTTTAATAAACACACCAATAAGTAAGGGATGGGAATAACTAGTGAGCGACATGGTAAAAAATACCTTATTGTGGCTGGTGGTAATCGGCGTTTTGGTGCTGGTGTTTAGCGGCTTTGATCAATCATCCGAGCCGGATAGCCTTAACTACTCTGAGTTTGTGACCGCCGTGTCAGAAAACCAAGTAGCCAGCGTTGAAATCGATGGCGAGCAAATCACCGGCGAAAAGAAAAATGGTTCATCTTTTGAGACCATTCGACCAGCTGTGTCAGATGACGAGCTCATGCCATTGCTGCGTGAGAACCAAGTCGAAGTCCAAGGGACTGCCCCAAAACGCCAAAGCGTCTTGATGCAATTACTGATAGCCAGTTTCCCAATTCTATTGATTATTGGTCTGTTTTTATTCTTCATGCGTAACATGCAAGGTGGCGCTGGCGGTAAAGGCGGCGGCCCTATGAGCTTTGGTAAGTCAAAAGCTAAAATGCTGACTGAAGACCAAATCAAGGTGAACTTTGAAGATGTGGCTGGTTGTGAAGAGGCCAAAGAAGAAGTGTTGAAGTGGTCGAGTTTTTACGCGACCCTGATAAATTTACCAAACTGGGTGCAACGATTCCACGTGGTATCTTAATGGTAGGTCCTCCAGGGACCGGTAAAACCTTGTTAGCCAGAGCCATTGCTGGTGAAGCTAAAGTACCGTTCTTCTCAATCTCAGGTTCTGATTTTGTTGAAATGTTTGTCGGTGTCGGCGCCTCACGTGTACGCGATATGTTCGAACAGGCTAAAAAGAGCGCGCCTTGCATCATCTTTATTGATGAAATTGATGCGGTCGGTCGTCATCGTGGCTCTGGTATGGGCGGCGGTAATGATGAGCGTGAGCAGACACTGAACCAATTATTGGTTGAGATGGATGGTTTTGAAGGCAATGAAGGCGTGATCGTCATTGCCGCGACCAACCGTGCGGATGTGCTTGATAAAGCGCTATTGCGTCCAGGTCGTTTTGACCGTCAGGTACAAGTGGGATTACCAGATATTAAAGGCCGTGAGCAAATTCTTAAAGTGCATTTGAGAAAGCTGCCGAATACTATCGGTGTGGATGCCAATGCATTGGCTCGCGGTACACCAGGTTTCAGTGGTGCGCAGCTGGCCAACCTTGTCAACGAAGCGGCATTGTTTGCAGCACGTCGCAACAAGACCAGCGTTGATATGAATGACTTTGAAGATGCAAAAGACAAGCTATATATGGGTCCTGAGCGTAAATCAATGGTCATTCGTGAAGAGGAGCGCCGTGCTACTGCTTATCATGAAGCAGGTCACGCCTTAGTCGCTGAGCTACTACCAGGTACCGATCCTGTGCATAAAGTAACGATCATGCCGCGTGGTTTTGCGCTTGGGGTTACTTGGCAGTTGCCAGAGCATGACCAAACCAGTATGTATAAATCAAAAATGCTGAGCGATATTGCTATCTTGTTCGGCGGTCGTATCGCTGAAGAAGTCTTTATCAATCAAATGTCGACGGGTGCTTCTAATGACTTCGAACGTGCAACCAAGATGGCTCGCGCCATGGTGACGAAGTACGGTATGTCTGACGCACTTGGTATTATGGTTTATGAAGACGAAGACAGCTCGCAAGGCTATTTTGGCTCTAGCAGTCGTACGATTTCGGAAGCCACACAGCAAAAGGTCGATGAAGAAGTCCGCCGTATGTTAGAGGAGCAATATGATATCGCGCGCGAATGATTGAAGGCAATCAAGAAAAAATGCATGCGATGGTAGATGCCCTAATGAAGTGGGAAACGATTGACCGTGATCAGTTGCAAGATATCTTAGCAGGTGAAGACCCACGTCCACCTAGAGTTTATCAGCACAACGAAGTCAACTTATCGAAGAATGATATCAAAACAACCAACTCAACACCGCCACCGTTACCAGCGATGTAGTTATTAATTAATTCATATCCAATAGAAAAAGCCCTTTATGATAAAGGGCTTTTTTGTTGTCCATATTTCGTGAAGGGTTTAGTACAGAATAGAGTTTACTGGTATGATAAGCACAACGCATAACAAGCACAGTGCAATAATTAGAATGTTTTAATGAGAGATAATTTGGTTATGTCCTTATTTCAGCCCTTACCCAGCTATAAGATATCAAGTCGTGATAAAACACTAGATCTATCGCAGCCTCATATTATGGGTATTCTTAATGTCACACCCGATTCGTTTTCAGACGGTGGACAATTCAATGCGGTAGATAAGGCTGTTGCGCATTGTCAGCAAATGATAGAAGAGGGCGCGACTATTATCGACATTGGCGGTGAGTCTACTCGCCCCAATGCGGATGCTGTGGGCACGTCTGAAGAGCTGCAGCGTGTTGCGCCAGTGGTTCGAGCCATCCGCCGGCATTGCGGAGAGGATATTTGGTTATCCATTGATACCAGTAATCCAGAGGTTATGAAAGCGGCTTTTGATGCTGGTGCTGATATTTGGAATGATGTACGAGCACTCAAACGCGAGGGTGCAGCAGTACTAGCGGCTGAGCTTGATATACCAGTCATGCTCATGCATATGCGCGGCGAGCCAACAACGATGAATAATTTGGCACAATATGACGACATCATTAGTGACGTAAGGGCTGAGCTATTATCGCGCATTGACGAAGTAACAGGAATCGGTGTTAAGCGTGAGAAAATTATTATCGATCCAGGCTTTGGTTTTGCGAAAGATTATGAGCATCATTGCGCACTATTAAGCCAGCTTATCAGGCTACAAGCGCTTGATTTACCGATGATGTTTGGCATTTCACGCAAGCGTTTTTTAGCGGAAGTATTGAGCAAGAATGGCGTCGAAGTCGTTGCTACTACCAACACGGTAGATCGTGATGTGGTAGGTACGGCGGCTGGTATCTTTGCCCTACAGCAAGGCGCTGGCATTATACGCACCCATAATGTGGCGATGATGCAGCAAGCAGTCGCCTTGTGGCGTCAATTATCTGCGCATAATTATCCTTAATCCCAATTTAAAATAATGAGAGTACTTTTATGACCACCCCGATTCAGCCAGAACCAACCAATGAACAGCGCCGCATTATCTATCAAGCACGCCGCGGATTAAAAGAGTTAGACTTTTATATTGACCTTTATGTTAAAGAAATTTACTTAACGGCAGAGCCTGCTGAACAAGAGACGTTTGCAGAAATGCTGACTCATGAAGACCCTGATTTGTTGGATTATTTCACCAATCAAAATCGTCCAGAAAACGAAGAAATATGGGCGTTAGTCAATAAAATTAAGACATGGCGTCATACCAAAGATTTGACTTAAAGACTGATTTAGATATAAAAAATGGTTGTCCAGAGCTGGCATAGATAGGCCTGAGCAACATAATGGTCTGCCGTTTTTTGGTGATAAAATATGACCTTGGCAAATTCGTTACGTATTGATACGGCTATTCGGCCTGCCAGCTATGTGCGTTTGCTGCTTTATAGTGGGTTGACCGCCGTCATGGCTGTACTGGCGTGGCTTGCTTCTTTACTGTTATGGCAATATGTGCTTATTTTAATCGTTACCGCCGCGGTGATTATTTATTTGACATTATCACGACCCATACTGCTGCACCTTAGCCAACCACCACTTAGTCATCGTGTTGAGCAGCATTGGCAGCTACTGCTCCGTACGGGTCGCGGTGATGAGCTATGGCAGGCACAATTAATCGCTGTCTCTGGATATCGATGGGCGATAAGCTTTGAATTCAATGTTATAGAGCCTTATCAGCGCTCTTTATCAGTGACCATCTTTCGAGATCAAGTGAGCCTTGAACAATGGCGAGAGTTGAATGTTTTGGCTAGATTATATTGAATATTCATAAATGGTGCTTATCAGTCCCATCGCCGAATGTTCAATATGCCTAACATAAACGCCGAAAATACGAGTTAAGGTAGTATTTTTTTATAGTGTCCAATGGGGGATTTTTTTCAAGAATTTACGAACGCCTACATGTCATAACAAAATACCTATCTGGATAGCGAAATAGATTTGTTATATTGCAAGAGAATTGTGAATCGCATAAGTAAATCGAGCTGTTGATTAATATATTAAATTAGCAGCGAAGTTTTTAGCGGTTTATAGATAATAAATAATATGACAAAAAGGAATCGAAAATGAGCTTATTAGGGAATTTGGTTAGTCAGGTGGCCCGTCGTGCGATGGATCCTGAAGATGCGCAGCGTAATCCTGTAAATCAACGCATTGATCCACGTCGTACAGGTGGTCTTGGGGATATATTGGGTAGCGTGCTAGGCGGTGCTAGTCAAACTGGTGGCTATAATCCACGCCAGTATGATCGTCAGCCAGACAATGGTTTTGGCTTAGATGATATTCTCGGTGGGTTAACAGGCGGTGGACTCACTGGTGGCAATCAAAGTGGCGGCGTCAATTCTAATGCCGGCGGTCTTGGAGACATATTAGGCAGTGTGCTAGGTGGTCAAGCATGGGTAGTCAAACGAGAAAATCTGGATTCGGTGGTAAAGGTATGCTAATCGCTGCACTTATGCCAATGGTACTAAGCTGGATCAAACGCAATGGCGGCTTGAGTGGTGCATTATCAAAAATCACAGGTATGGGTTATGAAAACCAAGCGCGTTCTTGGATGAGTAACCAACAAGACAATGACAACCTTGATCCAAATGATATCAGTCAGTTATTCGATGAAAATGAGATTCAGCAGGTTGCAGCACATACTGGTGCTAATGACGTAGAAGTCCGTCAAGGTCTTGCTGAATTGCTGCCAGAAGTAATGAATCAGCTGACACCAAGTGGCAATTTGGATAATGAATCTGAAGCCAATGAAGAGATTGATCAAATCATCAATCAGCTATCTAGTCGACTAGGTGCGTTAAAATAAATTTATCTTTTAAAGAAAGTCGCAATCGTTAATGCCAAAAAGTTAATACCATAAAAAAGAGTACGTTATCCAATGTGCTCTTTTTATGGCTGTTAGTTTAACCTTACTATTGGTACTCTATTACTGAATATTTACTCTTTGTTCTAAACAGATATGTTAAAAATGGTGAATAATAGAAAAATAATTCTATAAATCTTATAAGATGGTCATATGATTCATTGAGTCTTTTGTCGCAGTGGCTACTTTGATGATCCTTTATATAATATGACTGCGTGATGGTATAAGCATTTATAAGGATACTTAATCATGCCATTTAAGCCTATTCAAGCAGCGGTTGCCATTTTTGTCGGCTTGATCATTTGGTTTGTGATACCAGTACCTACTGGCGTTACCCCTGAAGCATGGCACATGCTGGCGTTATTCATCGCCACTATTGTCGCTATCATCGGTAAAGTATTACCCATTGGTGCCATTGCTATCATTGCAGTCACCCTAGTCGCACTAACAGGCGTGACTAGTGATAGCCCAGCACAAGCCGTTAGTGATGCATTATCAAGCTACTCAAGTCCGTTGATTTGGCTAATTGGTATTGCAGTCATGATATCGCGTGGCTTGATAAAAACGGGTTTGGGTCGACGTATTGCCTATTACTTTATTTCTATTTTTGGTAAAAAAACCATCGGCGTGGCTTATTCTTTGACTGCGGCTGAATTGATGATAGCACCCATTACGCCCTCTAATACGGCACGTGGCGGCGGTATTATTCATCCTATTATGAAGTCTATCGCGCAAAGCTTCATTCGACGCCAGAAGAAGGTACTCAAAATAAAATTGGTCGGTATTTGGCGATGGTGAACTATCATGCCAACCCGATTACCTCTGGGATGTTTATCACGGCTACTGCGCCCAACCCTCTGGTTGTAGATTTGGTGAATAAAGCCACAGGCGGTGATATTCAGCTGTCATGGACCACTTGCAGTGGCGATGTTTGTACCTGGCATGCTATGTCTGCTTGTGATGCCGTTAGTCATTTATATAATTTATCCCCCTGATGTTAAAATCACGCCCGATGCAAAAGGTTTTGCCAAGGACAATTTGGCAGAAATGGGAAAAATAAGCAGCCAAGAAAAAATCATGCTCGGGGTATTTGCTCTGATGCTGTTATTGTGGGCGAATATTCCCGCATTGATGTTAGGTGAGCAATATAGCGTTGATGCTACCACCACAGCATTTATTGGTTTGACGACCTTAATATTGACTGGGGTACTGACTTGGGACGATATTTTAAAAGAGAAGTCAGCATGGGATACCATTATTTGGTTTGGCGCCCTTATTATGATGGCCGCTTATCTTAATAAGCTTGGACTGATAAGCTGGTTCTCTGGCAATATCGAATCGATGATTGGCACGACTGGGCTTGGCTGGATCGGTGCTGTGACTATTTTGACCCTAGTATACTTATATATCCATTACTTCTTTGCTAGTACCACGGCTCACATTACTGCACTATTTGCAGCATTTTATGCGGTGGGTTTAAGCTTGGGCGCACCGCCGATGTTATATGCGCTTATCTTAGCCGCAGCGGGCAATATCATGATGACGCTTACGCATTATGCAACTGGTACTGCGCCAGTCATTTTTAACTCTGGCTATGTGACGTTAAGAGAGTGGTGGAGTATTGGCGCAATAATGAGTGTGGTCAATTTAGTTATTTGGATCGGTGCTGGTTTGATTTGGTGGAAAGTGCTCGGCTATTATTAATAGATCGCTCAAGTCATATTGTCTTATATACAGATTGGTGTTTTTAAAAAAGGTGAGGGTGGCTTAAAAGCGCTCATCTAATGTGTCTAAAGTATAATTGAGCGCGGCAAAACAGATATCGCTCTGAAAGCCTCGATATTGCAAAAACCGTAGCTGCTTTGCTTTGTCTTTTTGTTCAGTGGGTATGTCATCGCCGTACTTCTTAGTGCGCGCTGTGACCGCCAGTTTGAGCCAGTCGACACCATCTACCAGATTATCTGCACTATCATCTACAAACTCCCTAAACTCTTCTGACTCTGCATTTGCCATATCGATTAACTCATCGATATTACTGGGCATGGCAATTTTTTTACGATAAAACTCCTGCTTGATACGTCCACGTCCCCGACCTTTGCGGATATTTTCACGAATGAGCATGAGCGTCGTGCGATAATCACTTTGGTAGCCTTTTTCTTCAAACTCATCGAGTAGCGCATCAATTTTATCTGGGGCTTGCTCTTTATCAATAAGCTTTTGCTTAAGCTCAGCCTTGCCGTACTCACGGCGCGATAAATAATAAAACGCCAACCAACGTAAACGGCTTTCGGCTTTGATCTCATCTATTTCTGCTTGTCGTTGTTCAGGCGTGCGCAAATACGCTTTAAGAGCAGCGGGTAGGTTATCCATCTGATTGTCAACTGTGCTGTGCGCAGAAGTGTTGGTAATGGCAGCATCGGTTGTATACTGTGATTCTTTGTTAAATTCATTATCAGTAGCCGCGCTATCGTCTGGTTCACCATGAATATTTTGTTTAACTTCAGCCAGCATCTCTTTGATACTTTGCGCTTCGGGTTGCTGATAAGCAGGCACGTCACTAGGCTCAGGGCTAAAGTTAGCCGCTGGGTGAAAACGATTTTTACGTTTCTTAGTTTTAGCAGGATTTTTATTGGTAGAAGAGTGAGCCTCAACGGATTCTACTGAAAAGTCAGTATCGTCAGATAATGAATGGTCTTCATGATAGTAAGTTGAATGCTTGCGCGTCTTAGTTGTTTTTTTAGGATTGCCTTGATAGGAATGCTGAGAAAATTTGGAGGATTCAGAGGATTTGGACAGTTTTTTTGATTTGATAGTCGGACTACTCGCTGAATCGGCATCGGATTCAGCGACTATTTCAGCTAAAGTTTTAATGTTCATAACAATTTAATTTTCATAACAAGTCATGATTATTAATAGCGGTGAATAATTGCGCCGTTATTGTACAGGGTCAGAAACCAACGCTTCATTGGCTTTATCTTCGGCTTTGGCTTCTTTTTTTGACCCAAGCTTTTCCTCGCGAATTTTATCTTCAATCTCTTTTGCAATCGCAGGATTTTCTTTTAGGAACAGTACAGAGTTGGCTTTACCTTGACCGATTTTTTCATCGCCATAGCTATACCAAGAGCCTGCTTTACCAACCGCACCAATCTCAACGCCTAAGTCAATCACTTCGGCTAAATGGTTAGTACCTTCACCATAAGTAATTTCAAACTCTGCTTGGCGGAAAGGCGGTGCCATTTTGTTTTTGATAACCTTGACACGGGTTTGGTTACCGATGATTTCATCACCATTTTTGACCGCACCGATGCGGCGAATGTCCATACGAACTGAGGCGTAAAACTTGAGCGCGTTACCACCAGTCGTGGTCTCAGGGCTACCAAACATCACACCGATTTTCATACGAATTTGGTTGATAAATACCACCATACAATTGGAGCGTTTGGCGTTGCCTGTGATTTTACGTAATGCTTGGCTCATCAGACGTGCTTGCAAGCCATATGTGAGTCGCCCATCTCGCCTTCAATCTCTGCGCGCGGCGTCAAGGCAGCAACTGAGTCAATAACAATCATATCGATAGCACCAGAGCGCACCAACATGTCGGTGATTTCAAGTGCTTGCTCACCATTATCAGGCTGAGAAAGCAATAGCTCGTCAGTGTTTACGCCAAGTTTGCGCGCATAAACAGGGTCAAGCGCATGCTCAGCATCGATAAAGGCGCAGGTGCCGCCTTGTTTTTGACATTCTGCAATCGCCTGTAGCGTCATGGTCGTTTTACCTGAGCTTCTGGGCCATAAATCTCTACGATACGGCCTTTTGGTAGACCACCAATGCCAAGTGCAATGTCCAGACCCAACGAACCTGTTGATACTACATCGACATCCATAATAGCTGAGTCGTCACCTAAATGCATGATGGTATTCTTACCAAACTGCTTTTCGATTTGACCGAGTGCTGCTTTAAGGGCTTTGGCTTTATTGTCGTCCATACTGGATTCCTTGTCTTCAATCATTGGTTAAAACTATAAATTTGGTATGATAAATAAAATGTTTGTAGCTACGAAGGTTAACGGATCAATAGTGCTGATGGCTATCTAAATAATAGGCAGCGTTCGTTCAATGTCTATCTAAGATGAATGGGGTAGAGTATCGATGATGTAGACAGTAATATTAGATATATCACTCTACTATACAGTAAAATCAAATAACGATAAAAGTAAAATTAAGTTCATAATCAGCGCCAACAGATGTAATTTATAGGTAACATTATGCTCGTTGAGCCTTGACTGTTTTCTAAAGTGCAGTTGATTAGATAAGGTGATTATAACAAAAACCAAGGAGCATATAGAAGGTTAGATGATGCTAAACGACACTAACTGTCGCATTGTATATAAGTGATAACTTGTGTAATCTAGTTGCTGAATATATCCTAATTTTGGATAGGATAATGTCGCCCTTTGTCAATAGCATTAAAAGTTGTCCACAAGAAATAAAGCGTCTAAATTTAGCTTTTGTGAAACATCGGTGAGGATTAATTTAATTTAAAAATATATTGAAAATAAATTACAGTATTATAAAATACGTCATAACTTACTGATTTAAAAGGTTTTTTAAATTGTATAAAAAATGAACGATTTTACCTCATCCTTTGAGCTATCTAGGGAAATTGTTGTCAAGTGCGTACTTATGCACAGGGTTATCCACAGCTTATGGGGAGAACTCATGAATCCCTTATACTATCAATGTTTGAGTAGGTAGGTGACCTGTGAGTGTGGCGCTGCAATATATTTTTTACCCCTATATATAGCGCTATTGATTTAAAAATTCTATGAAAATAGACGATGTTTCACATATTAAAAAAAATTTATTATTTTTAATAAAAATACTTGTAGCTTGTATATTAAGGGTTGTAGCTGAAAAAAATCAAATAATATTGTCATTAGATAATTTGCAAGCACAAAAAAGCGGCTAAATAATTTAGCCGCTATGCAGAAGTCACCGAAGATAAGTGAGCCAAATCTAGTCTTTGATATAGATTAAATCCCAAACGCCATGTCCACTATTTATACCGCGGCGCTCAAATTTGGTCATTGGACGAAAGTCAGGGCGGTCGGTGAAGTGAACTGCGCCTGCTTGATTGGTTAAACCAGTAAAACCGTCTAAAACTTCAACCATCCAAAAGGCATAATGCTCCCAGTCGGTTGCGGTATGGAACCAGCCGCCTTGCTTTAGACTACGAGTCACAATCGCCATACGTTCAGGCTGACGAAGCGGCGCTTGTGATGGCGCTTTTTTTGCCATGGGTCAGGGAAGTAAAGCTGGATGCGATCAATATGGTTCTCTGGTAGTTGCTTGAGCAATTGGATGGCATCACCGTTGATGATTTTGACATTGGTTAGCGCTTGCGTACCTGCCATATAGGCGCATTTACCGATACCTGGCTCGTGCACTTCGACACCAACGAAATTGCGGCTAGGTTCTGCTGCCGCCATCTCAATGAATGAATCACCCAGTCCAAAACCGATCTCTAAGGTAAGCGGTGCTTCACTACCATTAGGGCTATCAGCGAATAGCGTTCGTAGATTGTCAATACCATCAAGATCGCCATCACCGAAACTGTTATTGACCAGATACTCAGAAAATTCTGGCGCGGTCAGTGCCAGTTCGGCATTTTTATTCATGTGCGTACGTCGTTTCATAAAGGTATTGACGATACGTAGATGTTTGCTTTCTTCAGGCTCACTCTCATTACTAATACGGGCTTCAATGTCAGTATGAGTAAGGCTTTCGGTGTTAGTACTGAGGACTTTTTGCTCATCAGTATTACTCGTACTATCGATGTTATCATTAATATCAGGATGTGGAATCATAGGATTGACAAGGCTTCATAAAATGGGTGATGTATGCTCATTATAAGTTAAATCTATACAGCTGTGAACGGACAATACTTTTTTAATATTGTTATCGTTCATTCAGCATAAAAAAGTGAAAGCGCTGACCTTGTTTGACGTATCACATATAGATTGGCATTCGGCTGCCTTGACTTTCTTTTACATTGAATTAACGGTATTTATCTGTCGTTTTACTGTTCTGCACATCGGTTTTGGCGTTATCATATAAAGTGAGTAATGGATTTAAATTTTTCTTCATCGTTAATAGGGGTCATCTATGCTATTTATCGAGACGGATTCGCCGCCCCCTTTTTACCAAGAACAGCTGACTCCTGCTAAGCGTACACAACTTGATAAATGGTTTATCGGTCACCGTAGCCAGCACTATTATCTGAAACGTTTTGAGCAGTTCGATGCGCAAGGTTATCTGTCGCCAAAATGGCATTGGGCAGCATTTTTTGTGACTTTTCCTTGGCTCCTCTATCGCAAACGCTATATGGATGCGATTGTCTATAGCGTAGCAGGCTGGTCGTTTATTCAGCTCAATGTGGCACTGGTATTGGTTGCGTTTGAATTTTTGGCAATGTCCTTCATCCTGATGCTTACCAGATGGCGACACGCATAGGTATTGCCGCGATCATTTGGTTATTTTGGTCGTTCATGGTGGCGCGTTGGACGGATGCGTATTATTACCGCATGGCGCGACGTGAGATTGCAGATGCTATCGATGATTATCCGCGTGATGAAGCAGCGCAAAAGGCACATCTGCGCCGAGAAGGTGGGGTCAGTCTATTTGGGTTAGGATTGGGGTTTGGTATTTTTGCCTTTGCTTTGATGGTTATTAAGATACAGTTTTTACCAATTATTGCCAAGCCAAAAGCCAATGAAGTACTGTTCGATGCGTATGATACAGCCAAAACGGCACAAAATCGTGTGGCACTGATTTATCAACAGACAGGGCAATGTCCGATTCATTTGCCTATTGATAAAGGCACTCAGCAGATACGAATTGATATCGATAAAAAGGCCGCTGGCGTAGTAGAAACGGATTGTGCAGTCATTGCGACCATACAAAATGTTCAGTTCCCTATCCGCTACCTAAATCAGCAGACACTGGTTTTTTACCATGTGCCAGACAGCGATATTTGGAGCTGTATGAGTTCACTAAATAAGAAACTGGCACCGGCAAGCTGTATGCCCGATTAGGGCATGTTTGATGATTTAACGATGACACTGACAGTGTCTATTTGTGAATCATCAAATACGCTTTAAAATATATAAATACTTAGGTGTTAGAGTCAGTTGCAACGTCGTCCTTTTTATCAGCGGGTGTTGCTTTACTTTTTAGCGCGTCATAAAAATCCGTTAAGTCCATTTTTCGTGCCTTATCAATGTCTTCATCAAACAAGCTTTCTAGTTCTGCCATCGCTGATTGTGCGGATTCAATCATGCTGGCTTCATCATCATAGATCGCTTGCTGACGTTCAATCAAGTCATCGTCGTAATCACGGAAGGTTTGGACCGTCTCGCGCGCTTTTTCTGGTGAGATACCAAGCAGTTGTAGCGATTCACGCGACATATCCAAGGACGATAGGTAAGTCTCACGCCAAATATGACGCACACCGACCTCACGCAACCGATAATAATGCTGACGGTCACGTGCCCGTGCCAAGACAATCAAGTCTGGATAGTTTTTACGTAAGTATTGAGCCGTGGTGATAGAGCGCTCTAAATCATCGATGGCTAAAATAAACACACGGGCTTTTTTGATACCAGCCGCGCGCAATATCTCAGGGTTTTTTGGGTCGCCGTAATAGACTTGGTTACCAAATTTACGCACGAAATCGACACGATTCGCTGAGCGTTCAATGGCGGTAAATTCGATGTCGTGCATGCGTAGTACACGACCGATAATCTGACCGACGCGCCCAAAGCCAGCAATAATGACTTGATGTTCATGATCGGGAATGGCATCGTATTCCCGGCTGGGTTTGCTTTTGGCAAATAAAGGCTCACCGATTTTCTCAAGTAATAAAAATGCCAGTGGTGTGAGCGCCATGGAGATAGTGACGATAAGGTTCAGAGTGTTGGCAAGCTCAGGTCGCAACACATTTTGAGCAGTAGCGACACTGAATAAAACAAAAGCAAACTCACCACCCTGAGCGAGCGTCACACCTAGTCTGATACTGGTTGGCCAGCGATTGCCTGATATCTTTGCAATGGCGGTAATGACACCAAATTTGATAGCCATCAATGCCATTGCACAGCCGATGATAAAAATAGGTTTTGCCAAGATAAGTTTGACATCCGTCAGCATACCGACCGACATAAAAAATAAGCCAAGTAGCAACCCTTTAAACGGCTCAATACTGGCTTCTAACTCATGGCGATACTCAGAATCTGCGAGCAGTACCCCTGTTAAAAAAGCACCCAATGCCATCGATAAACCAATTTGACCCATCAAAATAGACACACCCATCACGATAAATAGCGCAACGGCGGTCAGCAGTTCTGATGCACCACTAGACGCTACAAACTTAAAGAAAGGACGAACGACATAACGGCTAGCAAAAATCAGTCCAGCAAAAACCGCAAAAACTTTGCCAAAATAAATCAAATCATAACTTTGTTCGCGCACCCCTGATAGGAAAGGAATGACGGCTAGCAAAGGGATAACCGCAATATCTTGGAATAATAAAATCGTAAACGCTTCACGACCGTGGGTGCTAGAAAGCTGCTGTTTTTCCGTCAGTATTTGTAGTACAAAAGCTGTGGACGACAAGGCAAGGCCAAAACCGACGATAAAAGCAGTATCGAGCTGTAAGCCAAAAATTTGATGTAACAGCCCCATTAATAATGTGCCAGTCAGACCGACTTGCAAACCACCGAGGACAAATATCGAACGCCGCAGTGCCCATAATCGTGAGGGTTGCAGCTCAAGCCCGATAATGAATAGCAGCATGACCACGCCAAACTCAGAGAAGTGCAACAAGCTCTCAGCATCGCCTGCGACGTCCAGACCACTGGGCCCCAATATCAATCCTGTAATGAGATAACCTAAGACCGTCGCAATGCCAAAACGTTTACCAAGGGGTACAAAGAGCAGGGCTGCTCCTAAGAAGATTGTAGCTTGTAACATTAAATTTGGTGAGCCGGTGGCGGCAGCGAACATCTGGAATCCTTAGCAATCATGATAAAATAAGCGTTACAATATGGGCATAGCAAAAATAAAAAATCTTAGCATACGTTATTTTTTACAATAAATCTTCCACACACCATTATCGGCAAGTGGATTGTTATAAGCATCGTTACGGCGCTTACGCGGGGTCTGGCGACTATCTACGATTTTGAAATCGGGCAGCGCATGGACGATAAGCCCCGTTCGATAAAAACGCACGCGTTCAGGCTCCAGCATCTCGCCCTTGCTATCACGGCAAAATACATAGGCGCGCAAATCAATAAATTCACGATGCGCCACCAAACGCGCCTCATCATCATTATCAAATACGGCACTCATACGCGCAATTTCATCAGCACTATAATCACCACACTTATCAGTAAGCGCACCGACCGAACCGAAGCTTTTTGATTCTTTTGCACGAGTCTTGGTCAAATGTAGCCTTTGCACATGATAGATAAATTGCGGTATCTCAAGGCTGGCTGGTAGCGGCAGATGATCGGGCGGTAGGTTGGCCGCAGGATAAAACGCCATGGCGCGCTCAAGCAGATTATGCCAACGCTGCTGATAGGCTTGGACTTCGGCGATATTGCCTTCATAAATTGGCATATCACGAATTTGACGCAAAATATCAGGCGGAAACTGCTCATCTCGAAAGCTAGCAATGTCTTCTTGCAGCGTCGATAACAATGCTTTGGCATGCTTTTTACCCTCTGCTGAGATAGGGTCATCAATGTAGCTTGGAGCAACAAAAGGAGCTGAGCGTCTCGACATGGCAGAAAATAATCCATTAGTGGTAAATTGGGTGTTTCAGCTTTAAGTATACAGAATTTATATGAAAAATATGGCGGCGAGGCTAAATTTTCCATCATTTTTAACATGCCATTACAATGCTAAAAATTGGCGTGATATCAGCTTATTTAAAATAAAGCCTGTTTATGTCGGTGCATAAGAAGTTATATTCATGCATGATGATTCGTCCACTGATAGTAAGTTGCGCGGATTATTGAAGACTTTTAGCAAAATAATTTTAAGGATTTTCGGGGCAGGACTGACGCGGTTATTTGGATTTTGGTTGCTGCATTTGTCAAATATGGCACCCGCTTATTTGACACCTATCATGACTGACGCATGAGATTTTCGGATTCGAATCATATTCTTATCGTTGGGGTTAGGTATTTGGTCAATAACAGCGCTTTGGCTCATTTGGTGCATATGGAATTATGATTGCCACCATTTGATAAAACGTCGCTAATCAATGATAGGCAACGTTTAAATTGATATTTGAATGAAGAATGGTCTTTTCAATGTTTAATGTCTGACTTTCAAAGTCTGACTTTCAATGTCTGACTTTCAATGTCTCATGCTTAATGCCTCATGCTTAATGCCTCATGCTTAATGCCTCATGCTTAATGATTGTGACCAATATGATTATTACCCTCTGTTTGTTGTTCTGAGATATCGCAGACCAGCGCATCGCTATGTGCCTCAGTCTGCGGATGTGATGCGCTTTCTACCTGAATGGTCGCATGATGGATACCGAGCTCAAGCAAGCTTTGTTCTAAATTTTCAATCAATATGCTGGATTCATGAATATTCATCTCGCCATCGACAACGACGTGACAAGACAAGGCATTTAGACCACTGGTAATACTCCAAACATGCAAATCATGGACTTCTTGTACTTGCGGATGGGTAAGCAGTTTTTTTTCGACATCCACTAAGAATATGCCTTCTGGCGTGCCTTCCATCAAAATATGGACCGAATCACGCACGACGCGGTAACCACTAAATAAGATCAGTATTGCGACAATCACCGAGCTGCTGCATCCGCCCAAACCCAGCCGAAGCTCATCATCAAAAGCGCGGCCATGATAGCGGCAACCGAACCCATTAAGTCACTCAATACATGCAGGTAAGCACTTTGCATATTAAGGTTGACCGGTGCTTTACTCGCATTTTTTCCTTGAGTGTCTTCGTGACTGTCTTTATGACTACCAGCATGACTGTGACCATGTGCATCTTCGCCGCGACTGCCTCGATGCATCAGCCACGCAACCAAAATATTGACCAACATACCGATAGTAGCAACGATAAGCATGCCTTGGGTAGCAATTTCAGGCGGTGAATTGAAGCGCTTAATCGCCTCATAAAAAATCATTAGCGCAATAATGACCAGCGTCGCACCATTGACTGTTGCGACTAAAATCTCAAAGCGTTTATAACCAAACGTCTTTTGATGAGTAGCTGCTTTTTCACCAATTTTAAATGCTATTAACGTCGCGCCAAGTGCGATTGCATCACTTAGCATGTGACCTGCATCAGATAATAGCGCCAAACTGCCAGTCAGCCAGCCACCGATGGCTTCAATAAACATATAGCCTGTGATAATGATAAAGCTAAACAGCAAGGTGCGCTGATAGCCCTTGGTATCTCGCGGGGCTGTTGTTTGCTCTAAGTGTTCATCGTGATCGTGAGTGGCTTGATTGTCATGAGTGTAGTTGCTCTCATCGTCTTTATGCAGATGGTTAGCCACATTAACAGTATCATTTTGATGAGAATGGTTGCCTTGTTCAGCGTTTGATTTATTTTGACTCATAACAACACTCAGAATGACAGAAGAGGAAATTTGATTGCTTATAAGGCTGGGCTTGCTGTTCGCAAGCTAGCCAGATATAAAGAATTTAGCATATTTAATAAATGCTTGCTGTATCTAGGCAGTAAACGATGAATGAGCTATTTTGAATAACCTTCTTTATTAACGGCGAGCTACAGCAGAGTAATTGGGTTTAAAGAGTAATAGTGAGAAGTTACCAGCCAACAGGGTCAATATCCAGAGTCAGCTTCAGATATTTGGCGTTTGGAAGGGCAAGTACAGGCTGCCACCATTGGTTTAATACATGGTGTAATTGTTGTCGATTTTTGCCTAAAAGTAGCAGTTGTACGTGGTAGCGACTGTTCTTTTTACTCATTGGTGCATCGATAGGTCCTAGTACGGCGAGATTATGTCCATTTGGCAGAATGGCGATGGCATCTTTAAGGGCTTGGGTCGTGGCAGCAAGGGTTTTGCCTTCACAGCGTATCAGGCAGCATGACTGTGCGGTGGTAAACCCATCATTTACGCTCTTGCAATAGCTCGCGAGCAAAAGACAAATAACCATCTTTGACCAGTTTCAATAATAATTCATTGTCCGGTTGCAGCGTCTGAATGAGTACACGACCAGACTTGTCACCGCGTCCCGCACGTCCTGCTACCTGAATCATCAATTGCGCGGTATGTTCCGGCGAGCGAAAGTCGGCGGACAAGAAACCACGATCGGCATTGGGCAAGCAGACAAGCGTAACATTGGGGAAATGATGACCTTTGGCGACCATCTGCGTGCCAACCAAGATGGCAGGATTGCCTTGATTAATACGCTGATAGATATGCTCCCAGCTGTCTTTACGCCTTGTTGTATCGCGATCGATTTGGATAATGGGATATAGCTCTTTGCTGGTTTGCGGATTGGCAAAAATCGCATGCAGGTTTTCGCTGAGCCTCGTCGTACCCATCCCTTTGGCATCCAAATTTTGACTGCCACAATCCGGGCAAACTGTCGGAATATAAGCTTGCCAGTCGCAGTGGTGACATTTTAGATAGGAGCTACTATAAGCGTTGTGTTGGGACTGGCTATTATAATGAACGGTTAAATGCGCATCGCAGCGCGGACAATCTGCCTGCCAACCGCAAGATTCGCATAGCAAAACTGGTGCATAGCCGCGACGGTTTAAAAATATCAATACTTGATCGCCCGCTTCTAGCGTTTGCCGTATTGCCCCAATAAGCGCATCGGTCAGCCCAGTATCATAGCGCGCGCCTTCGTCCGTCGCTTGTTGATGAGTACTTTGCAGGCGCGCATCAATCAGCTGCATGGTCGCAAGCTTCGCATTACCGGGACGAGTTTGCAGTTGGCACTCCACCAGCTTGCCATCATCGACCAGTTTTAGATGCTCAAGAGATGGCGTCGCCGTACCCAATACGACAGGGATATTGGCTTGTAGTCCACGATACAGCGCGACATCAGCGGCATGATAGCGCAAGGTATCTTGCTGCTTATAAGAGCCATCATGCGCTTCATCCACGACAATTAAGCCCAAATCTGCAAAAGGATATAGCACCGCTGAGCGCGTGCCAATAATGATTTGAGCATGACCTGTACGGCAGTCTTGCCAGCCTTGTAAGCGATGAGTATTATTCATGCCAGAATGCAATAAGACAATGTGAGCGGCAAAGCGACTGGCGAAACGCGCGCGCGTTTGCGGTGTCAATCCAATCTCTGGTACCAAAATCAACACCTGCTTGCCAGCTTCCAATACGGCTTGCATCGCTTGCAGATAGACTTCTGTCTTGCCACTACCAGTGATGCCATTTAATAAAAACCCCGTGTAGCGATTGGCTTCATGAGCCGCAATAATGGCGGTAACGGCGAGTTTTTGCTCGTCATTGAGATCAAGGGGCATTTTTGCTAATTTAACAGGCGCAGGTGATTGTTTGGTCTGAATATAGCGCTCGATTAAACCTTTGTCTTCGAGCGCCTTTAAAAAACTCCTTTCCATGCCCTCTAGCAATAAAACATCTTCACTCGCGCCGCGCTCGCCATGCAGCTTAAGCATATCAAACTGCTGCTTCTGTTTTTTGGCATTGGCACGAAAGTCATCGTCGCTTACCTGCGGCAAAATTCGCCAATGGGTAATCAGTAAATCCAGCGGCTTACCTTGACGAACGAGCGTTGGCAGCATGACTGCTAAAACGTCACCAAGCGGGTAGTGATAATAACGCGCCAGCCAATGTGCCAGCTTTAGCATACTGGCGTCCAAAATAGGCTCAGCATCTAAGCATTTATTGATAGGTTTTAGCTTATTAAGTGGCACGCTGCTATTTGCTTCTGGAATATGAGCGACGACGATACCGATTAAAGTTTGACGACCAAAGGATACTTCGACACGGCAGCCAATAGGGGGTAAAGAAGGGCTTGATAAGGTGTTTATATCTGCTGGTACGCTATAGTCAAATACCCGATAAAGGGGCACGGGTAGAGCAACTTGTACCAACATAAAATGCGTTCCCAGTTTTCAGGTAAATGGTTTTTGGATAAACAGTTTTTAGGTAAATGGACTTTAGATAACCAGCTTTTGGATAACTGGGTTGTAATATTGATAAGAATAATAGCAGTAAGCCCAAATAGTGATATTTGGGCTTACTCTGGCCTTACCTTTTAGCAGTGGCTTTTTTGACGTAACGACTTGAGAATTAAGTACGTCTATGTATTAAGCCTTACCATTTACATGATGATATGGCTTAAGTTACTTAATATATAAAATTGACTCAATCTCGACCACACCGCCTTTAGGTAACGCCGCTACTTGGACAGCTGCACGAGCAGGATATGGCTCGCTCAAATTGGCAACGAATATTTCGTTTAAAACAGCAAAATCACTCAAATCTGTTAATGACACGTTAAATTTAACCACGTCATTTAAGCTGCCACCAGCCGCTTCACAGATGGCTTTGATGTTTTCGAACACTTGCTCAGCCTGTGCTTTAAAACCTTCTTTTAATTCCATGGTATCAGGGTCAAAACCCAATTGTCCTGAAATATAGACGGTGTTACCGACTTTGACGGCTTGTGAATAAGTACCAACGGCAGCAGGGGCTTTATCAGTTTGAATGGTTTGACGAGTCATATTATATATCCTTTTTATCTTTTTCTGGTTTGGTAGGTAAGGGCGCATTATTCATCATTTACATCTCGTTTTTCACCATACAAATGATGACACGCTCTACGTTTATTTGCTAAAAATCAAAAAACACAGTTTATCATTATTTCAGGTCTTTCTAAAATTTTCTAAATCCATTATTCAATGTTCTATTGAGTGAGTGTTGGTGGCAATGTATCACGCGCACTACACCACGTGCACTACACCACGTGCACTACACCTTATTACCAGCACTACAGCTGATACAGCCTGATGATATTTGGAAAACCTAGCAAGGAGCGTAGTTCGCGAATGCCTTGTGCTAGATGATTGCGGCTACGAACGATGATATGAATGATGGTATCACTACTGCGCACGTCTACTTTTTCTACCCCGATATTTAATTGGCGTAAATGATAGATGACTTCAGTAATTTGTTCGTCGCTGAGGGCAATAGATAGCTTTAAATAAGCTGGAAAGCGAATCTTTCCGGTATTTTTTATGTCATGCTCGCCAGCGTCACCTTGTTTTACGGCCTTGTCATTACGCCAGCGCAGTTGTATAACCTGATAAGGATTGTCTTTACGAATATCATCAAGTGAAAAGCACTTGTGTCGATGAACAACCAGACCGTGACGGGACAAGTGACCGACAATAGGGTCACCATAAATAGGATGACAACAATTGGCAAAATCAAGCTCAACCCCAGACGCATTGACTATCAGCTGCTGTGGTTGGGTCATATCATCGCTGTGTTCTTGTGCTTGCAAATCATTGACTTCATCGCTAAACAAGCGAGTTACTACCAGCTGTGGTAATAACGTACCAGAGCTTATTTGCTCGAATAGTTCGGATTTTTCGGTCAAGCCACGCCATTCAGTGAGGTTTTTCCAATCACTATCGGTTAAGTCATCGAGACTTTTTTGATAGGTTTTTAGCGCCCGATCTAAGGCTTGTTGACCATGGTGTTGCTTATCAGCAGGAGACAAGTCTTTAAACCAACGCAAAATCTCTTCACGCGCTTTATTGGTCACGACAAATCCTAGCCATTCTGCTTTTGGTTCTGAGTGGCTATTGACTTCTATTTCAACCAGCTGCCCGTTCTTAACGACTGTGCCAAGTTTGGCTTTTTTGCCATCGATATTGGCGCCAACGGCTACATTGCCGACCATTGGTCCGACAGCGTAAGCAAAGTCTAGCGCGGTTGCGCCTTGTGGTAGCTCATAAGCACGACCCTTTGGACTATAGCAGATGATTTTACTGGAGTGTAGGTAATCCATCAGCTCATTAATGGTAGAGACCGCCGCTGAAAAGTCTGGGCTATTTTCATCTAGCTGTCTTCATCGACCAAGTCTTTCATATTGCGTAATGAGGCTTGGATAACCGATTGGCTAACGTCTGAGGCATGCTCTGCACCAATGACACCAAGCCGCGCTGCGCTTTGCATTTGCTTGGTCAAAATCGTCACTTTGACGACATCGTTATCGCGCTCATAGATAAGCGTGAGCGATTGATTGCCACCTGGTAGCGGACGACGAATATTATCAGCGATATGAGAGTCATCAATCTGGTATTTTTTAATTAAGTAATAGGCCAGCTTGTCACAGGCTTCGACATTATCGAGGACAATCTCAAAGGCATAATGACGGAGTAGAGCGTTGATTTCACCGCGATTGCGGAAAAACTGACGGTAGATGACCACGCGATTGTCTAAAACTTTGACCAGACCATTCAACCCCAAATTATTGAGGACAATACTTAAATAGCGATGTATCGCCTCTCTTTGAAAGTTACGCCCAAGCCCGTGCTGTAGTAGCTTGTCAGACAGTTTGTTGTACATGTCAGAATCAAGGTTACGATAACAGAGCACCTCGATATAATCGGCAATATCATTAAGACCCATTAGCCGCGCAAACGGCACATAAAAGTCCAACGTTTCTTGTGCTGTGGTGCGTTGTTTTTCGGGGCGTACCGCATCTAGTGTCGACATATTGTGTAAGCGGTCAGCAAGCTTAATAATCAATACGCGTGGGTCGGCAAGGGTGGCTGTCAAAATTTTATGAAAGGTGGCTGCTTTATTTTGCTGTTTATTGTGTGAGGACGACTTTAGCTTAGTCACACCGTCGACCAGTCTCGCCACTATTTTGCCATAGCGCTGCTCAATCTGCTCATCGCTCACCTCGGTGTCTTCGACCGTATCATGCAAAATCGCTGCAATAATCGTATCTCGATCCAAACGAAAACCTGCCAGTATCTCGGCCACCGCAATCGGGTGGGTGATATAAGGCTCTCCTGATTTACGCTTATCTTTGATGTGCGCAATATCACCGAACTCACAGGCATCAATAATATCACGGCGTTCAGCAGCAGTGAGGTAACCTACTGAGCGCAGTAAATTATATTGAGCCTCATCGACTAAATGATGGCTGAGTTTGGGTAAGGTTTGACTCATAAAGTAACGATCCTATTTTCCATTACCTGTTTGCCTGACTGTCTATCGGGTAAATGGTGACTGAATGAATGCTGGAATACTATCAATATAAAAAATTTCGAGAAAAAAGATAAAAATAGGTAGACCATCCTCTAATTAATCGTAAATCGCATTCAATGTCAACTGCTAAGCGAACAGGTGCTATAAAAATTTAGAAATTCTAACTCAATGGTAGGTTTTCAGGTATAAATGGTGACTAAAACAGTCAAAGCAATATCAAAGCAATATCACAGCAACCAGCTATTACAACCAAAAAACCACAGCCTATGCTGTGGTCTCTCGTCAATATGTCATCACTGTGTGTATTTGTCTTATAAGGCAGTGGTTAGCTTTATAGGCTTCATACGACAAATCTTCAATGCTGTATCTTAATAATACAGTGTCTTAAAAACCATGATCGCCTGACAGTGCCAAATCTAATGAACTGGTGGCAAAGTTGTGCTCTGGCTGATTTAGGATATCGCGAGTGATTTTACCAGCAGCGATTTCACGCAATGCCAATACCGTAGGCTTGTCATTATCCACATCAACCAATGGTTCAGCGATACCTTTAGCCAATTGACGTGCGCGTTTGCTTGCCACTAAAATCAGTTCAAAGCGATTATCAACATTATCCAAACAATCTTCAATCGTCACTCGTGCCATATGTAGCTACCTCGGTTGTTTTATTAGTCACGGAGCTTGCCCGCCACTCAATAAAAATAATATCAAAATATAAAGGGGGATAGCGAGACATTATAGCATTTTTTGCCCAGCCGCGTAGTTGCTTTTTGCGTGTCTATTAACGTATCTATTAATAAGCGCTCATCGACTGAGTTGACAGTAGTATTTCGCTCTTGCTTTACTCTTCTACTTTATTGCTAAGTAAATTGCTGATGGTGCGATGATACCGCTGCTGTTGACGCTTAAGCGTCTGCCTGTCCGCCACGATAATGGCTTTTAGCTCAGTCAAAGCGACCTCAAAATTGTCATTAATAATCACAAAATCAAAATGGACATATTGCGCCATCTCAGTCACTGCACCAGCCAGACGTTGCTCTATTACCTCCATAGTATCTTGCCCACGCGTCGATAAGCGCTGACGTAAAGTGGCAATGCTTGGCGGTAAAATGAAAATCATAATGGCGTCAGTAAAGATTTTTTTGACTTGTAGTGCGCCCTGCCAATCAATCTCTAAAATAACATCGACGCCTGCTTCTAACTGCGTCCGCACACTTTGCTCCGAGGTGCCATAGTAATTACCAAAGACCTCAGCATGTTCTAAAAACTTGTTTTCACCGATGGCAGTCACAAAATTTTCGACGTCGGTAAAATGATAATGGTGACCATCAATCTCGCCGGGACGTGGCGTGCGCGTGGTGTGTGATACGCTGACGGTTAAGTCATTAGTCGTGGCAAGTAGCTGCTTTACCAGTGAGGTTTTGCCCGTACCTGAGGCAGCGGTAATAATAAATAATGAACCTGTCATACAATTTGTCCTAATGGAGTGTGTGCTAGTCAAATCTGTGCGAGTAAAAGAGCCAAAGCTGTTTTAGTAAACAATTCAAAACTGGTAAAAAGAAAAATCGCCATCATGTATGGCGATAGACATTGTCATCGATGCACTATTATAAACTGCTTTTGTGGCTTTTATTTTAATTAAAGCCGCCTTTGACCAGTCGTTATCATCGAAGCGATCTAAAGATGGCATAGGGCAACTTATTATAAATCACATTTTTAGTGCATTAAGTGCAGTTAACGCTGCCACTATGGATAAATACTTTGAACGTATGAATATGTGTGTGCTTCTAGTTAAAACAGCCTCTAGTACCGTGCTATTTTCAAAGGCAATAAAAGTAAATTATGCTAAAGTAGCGTAATGAATTCATCCCAATTTTTGAGTTAAAGCTTTTGACAGTAATGTCGTGTATTTAAGCTTTAATAATAAATTATCTAATGATAGGCCCTCTTATGCAAATTTATCTTGCCAATCACGTGGATTTGTGCTGGTGTGGATCGCGCGATTGCGATTGTGAACGAAGCATTGACACGTTTTGAACCGCCCATTTATGTTCGTCACGAGGTGGTACATAATAAATTTGTCGTCTCTGATTTGGCCAATCGCGGTGCGGTTTTTGTGGAAGAACTTCATGAAGTGCCAGATGGCTCTATCGTTATTTTTTCTGCTCATGGTGTATCAAAAGCTGTCGAAGATGAGGCTGAACGCCGCGATTTGACCGTATTTGATGCCACTTGTCCGCTGGTCACTAAGGTACATATCGAAGTCGCTAAATTTGCGCAAGAGGGTATGGATGCGGTATTGATTGGGCACGCTGGACATCCCGAAGTGGAAGGCACGATGGGGCGCTTTAACCGTCGCCACGGCGGTCACATTCATTTGGTTGAAAACGAAGCCGATGTGGCAGCATTGAGTGTACAAAATGCCGAACGTTTGGCATTTGTTACCCAAACGACCTTATCTATGGATGACACAGCGCGCGTCATCGATGCACTGCGTGAAAAATTCCCTAGTATCCAAGGTCCGCGCAAAGACGATATCTGTTATGCCACGCAAAACCGCCAAGATGCGGTAAAAGACTTAGCCAGTCGCTGTGAGGTGGTCTTAGTGGTCGGCTCGCCCAATTCATCAAACTCTAATCGTCTGCGTGAGCTGGCTGAGCGGATGAATTGCCGTGCGTATTTAATCGACAATGCCAGTGAGATGGATAAAAGCTGGTTAGATGGTGTGCAGAGTATCGGCGTCACCGCTGGCGCATCAGCACCCGAAGTACTGATTCAAGAAGTGCTACAGCAGCTGCAAGATTGGGGTGGTGATTTACCGAGTGAGCTATCAGGGATCGAAGAAAACGTCACTTTCAGTCTGCCTAAAGCCTTGCGTATCCCAGTTACCCAAGTGGGTAAATAGATAAGGCTTTGTACAAGACATCTAATAGGTAACGTATAGTAGGTAACGCAAAATGAAAAAGCAAAAAAAAGGATTTGTATTGGCAGAAGCCACTCTCGGTGAGGTTAACAAGCAATTGAAAGTGAATTTGTTTGTCATCGTGGTGGTGGGATTCGTGTTAGGTAGTAATATTCTGCATTTTATGCGAGAAAAGAGTGTTTTTTATGGCGTATTAATTGCCGCGATGGTCGTTGCGTTATTTTTTGTCATTAAGAGTCGACAGGTTCTTAAACTAAAACAACAAGAGCTTATCAAATAAATCATAGGACAGTCATGTCAGCTTATTATAACTTTATCAAACGCGAACAGCGAGAAGACGGCGTCAACATCGCACATTATCAGCCAACCAAACATGCTCAAGGTGCTTGGAATGAGCATGAACAGCATATGGCACCAGCGACAGGATTGCTCACGGCTGAGCTAAACGGTTATGCGCCGCAAGAAAACATGCGTATCGCTCGTATCAGCTAGATATCTTAGGATTGATTCCACTGGATGACTTTACCATCACCACGCGTTGTATTCGTCCGGGCAAGACCATTGAGCTGATTGAATCAGTCATGAGCAGTCGCGGTCGTGATGCGATTATTGCGCGGGCATGGCGTCTAATGACCCAAGATACCAGCGAGATTGCAGGCATTGAAGACCAAAAAGCGGTACATAAGCCCGAAGAGTTGCCTATTTGGGAAGACATGAAAGGCTGGCCGGGCGGGTTTATTGAGAGTGTGCGCTTGGTCGCTGATGATACGCAGCGTCGCCCAGGACGCGGTATGGTCTGGATTACTAATGATGTGGAAATGATCGAGGGCAAGCCGACTGATGACTTGGTGCATCTATTGGGCATGGTCGATACGGCCAATGGCATTGTGCCGCGCCTTGGGCTTGGCTTGTCAGAATTAGAATGGATGTTTCCCAATACGGATTTGCAAATTCATATGCATCGCGCGCCGCAAGGTCGCTGGCTTGGCATCGAAGCGGTGCAGCAGTATGGCAATGATGGCATTGGCTTAACGAGCGCTGTGTTGCATGACGTTCATGGCCCTTTTGGTCGTAGTGAGCAAATTTTGACCATTCGTCCGATGCCGCGCTAATTGCTCGGTGGTATTTAATTAAGCTCTATTTGATATGGTCAATTCGCTTTAAAAAAGTGATAGCAAGGCTGATAGAGAGTAGTTGCACTGTTAATATTTATCGTTGTTAATAACAACTATCCTAAGAAATAAAGTATTTGGATGAGTAGAAAACACGTTAAGTGGTTCTGAAAAACAAAACGAAATCATGTAATTAATTAATTATACAAATCAATGGTAATGGGTTGTAATAGTATCTAACCACAGAACATGACTGTCATTAGACATTACTATGAAAAAAACAAACCGTTTTTCGAACAAGCTGACAACTATTCTGGAACTATTAATAGAAGCGTATTCAGAATAGGTTTTGTACTTTAATCCATTTGCTATTCACAGGAGTATGACTATGAGCAACGATATGAGCGATAAAAAATGTCCTTATGCACCGACCCAATTGACCATGGGCAATGGTGCACCAGTGGCAGACAATCAAAACAGCATGACCGCCGGCAAACGCGTCCATTATTGGCGCAAGATGTTTGGCTCAATGAAAAGTTAGGAAATTTCGTCCGTGAAGTGATTCCAGAGCGCCGTATGCACGCCAAAGGCTCTGGCGCATTTGGTACTTTTACCGTGACCAATGACATCACTAATTATACCCGTGCGGATATTTTTAGCGAAGTGGGTAAGCAGACAGAGATGTTTGCGCGCTTTAGTACCGTCGCAGGTGAGCGCGGCGCGGCTGATGCCGAGCGCGACATTCGCGGATTTGCTTTGAAATTCTACACCGAAGAAGGTAACTGGGACATGGTGGGAAATAATACACCTGTGTTCTTCTTACGTGATCCGCGCAAATTCCCAGATCTAAACAAAGCCGTCAAACGTGATCCACGTACCAATATGCGTTCGGCGACCAACAACTGGGACTTTTGGACTTTATTACCAGAAGCTTTGCATCAAGTTACTATCGTTATGAGTGATCGCGGTCTGCCAGCCTCGTACAGAAATATGCATGGTTTTGGCTCGCACACGTATAGTTTTTGGAACGAAGCCAAAGAACGTTTTTGGGTAAAATTCCATTTCCGTACGCAACAAGGCATTAAGAACTTGACCGATGCAGAAGCGGCAGAGGTGGTTGGTTCTGATCGTGAGAGTCATCAAAAAGACTTGTACGATGCCATCGAAAATGGCGATTTCCCAAAATGGAAAATGTATGTGCAAATCATGCCAGAAGCTGAGGCGGATACCGTTCCTTATCATCCGTTTGACTTGACCAAAGTATGGCCAAAAGGTGATTATCCACTGATTGAAGTGGGTGAGTTTGAATTAAATAAAAACTCTGACAACTACTTTGTCGATGTGGAACAAGCTGCATTTGCGCCAAGTAATTTGGTACCGGGTATCAGCGTTTCACCAGATAAAATGCTACAAAACCGCTTGGTTAACTATGCTGATGCTCAGCGTTATCGTGTCGGTGTCAATCATCAGCAAATTCCGGTAAATAAGCCGCGTTGCCCTGTGATGAGCAATCATCGTGATGGTCAAGGCCGTGTCGATGATAACTATGGCAGTCGCCCGCATTATGAGCCAAACAGCTTTAGCCAGTGGCAAGAGCAGCCTGATTATGCTGAGCCACCATTAAAAATTGACGGCTATGCGGCGCATTATGATTTCCGTGAAGACGATAGCGATTATTTTAGCCAACCTCGCGCATTGTTTAATTTGATGAGTGCTGAGCAACAACAAGTGCTATTTGAAAACACAGCAAATAATATGGCTGGTGTGCCGGACTTTATTCAGTATCGCCACATTCGTAACTGTAACTGGTGTGATGCCGCTTATGGCGCAGGCGTTGCCAAAGCACTAGGCTTAACGGTTGAAGATGCGATGAATGCTCGTGAGTCAGATCCAGCGCTGCATTTGCCTAGCTGCTTATAGTTGATAGGTTTATCTAAAAACGTATTACTAAATCTATTTGCTAAACCTATTATCGATATAACGACACCGCCTTAGGAAACTAGGGCGGTGTTTTTGTTGAATTGTACTTTTTAGCTTGAAATATTCTGCTGCGCCCCTATTAGTATAAACAACTTAGCGATATTCGAAATTGAACTGCTTAATTTGTACCTGAGTAGAGACAGTCAAATGATTGCTATTTTATGATACGTTTTTGACATAAATTAAAGGAGTTTTTTATGAGTGAACAGACCCCAGTTGATAACCAAAAAGTTGATAGCATCAATGTTAATAAAAGCAGCCCTGAATTAAAAAAACATACCTTTGAGGCGGAAGTAGCGCAACTGCTACATCTAGTCACGCATTCGCTTTACTCTAATTCTGATATCTTTGTGCGTGAGCTGGTTTCAAACGCCTCTGATGCTTGTGATAAATTGCGCTTTGAAGCGACCAATGATGACAGTCTTTATGAAGACGATGGTGAGCTGCGCATTCGCATTGCTGTCGACGAAGACGCCAAAACCATCACCTTTACCGATAATGGTATTGGCATGAATGAAGCCGATGCTATCGAAAACTTGGGTACGATTGCCAAGTCCGGTACCAAAGCATTTTTAGACAAGCTGTCTGAATCACAAAAGCAAGATGGTCAATTAATCGGACAGTTTGGGGTTGGCTTCTATTCAGGTTTTATCGTTGCTGACACGATTAGCGTCGAATCACGCAAAGCGGGCGAACCTGCGGATAAAGGTGTACGCTGGGTATCAGATGGTACCGGTAGCTTTACGGTTGAACCTATCACTAAAGAAACTCGTGGCACCGCCATTACTTTGCATTTAAAAGAGCAATATAGTGAGGGCGAAGACAGCTATTTAGACCGTGGCAAAATTAAGCAGTTGGTTAATAAATACTCAGACCATATCAGCTTACCGATTCAGATGCGTAAAGAAGTTTGGCAAGAAGATGTCAAAGAAGATGAGAACGACGACGCACCTGCTGGTGGCGAGATGGTATTGACCGATGAATGGGAGACTATCAATAAAGCCAGCGCGCTATGGACACGTTCAGCCTCTGAGATTGAAGATGATGAGTATGTCGATTTCTACAAAAACATCACTTATGATATGGATGCGCCACTCGCATGGACGCATAACCGTGTCGAAGGTCGCGTTCAGTATACTCAGCTGCTATATATTCCGAAAAAAGCCCCTGTTGATTTATATACTCGTGACCAGCAGCATGGACTAAAGCTATACGTGAAGCGCGTCTTTATTATGGATGAAGCTGAGCAATTATTGCCAATGTACCTGCGTTTCGTCAAAGGGGTCATTGATTCAGCCGACTTGCCATTGAACGTCAGCCGCGAGCTATTACAAGAGTCGCGTGATGTGAAGTCTATCCGCGATGGTAACGCCCGTCGTATTTTGACGTTGCTGGCCAGTCTAGCCAACAGTGAAGACAGTGATAAGCAAGAAAAATTCGCGCAGTTCTACGCTGAATTTGGTGATGTTATCAAAGAAGGCGTTGGCGAAGACATGGGCAATCAAGAACGTATTGCCAAATTGCTCCGTTATGCGACCAGTACTCAGGATAGTGTGACCACCAGCTTTGAAGACTATAAAGCGCGTATGAAGGAGGGTCAAAAAGCCATCTATTATCTAACGGCTGACAATCTAGCGGCTGCTAAAAATAGCCCACAGTTAGAGCTGTTTAAAAAGAAAGGCATCGAAGTTATCTTGATGACCAGCCGTGTTGATGAATGGGCAATGAACTTCTTGACCTCATTTGATGAGACACCGCTACAAAACATCGCTAAAGGTGCCGTTGATTTGGGCGACTTGCAAGACGAAGCCGAAAAAGCTGAAGCTGAAAAAGCGCAAGAAACCATGAAGCCTGTTGTCGATAAACTTAAAGCAGCGTTAGGCGAACGTGCCAAAGACGTTAAAGTATCGACGCGTTTGGTTGATAGTCCTGCCTGCTTGGTCGTTGGGGAAGGTGAGTTATCACCACAAATGATTCAGATGCTTAAACAAATGGGTCAAGATGTGCCAGAAAGCAAGCCGACATTAGAGGTCAACCCTGATCATCCATTGATTAAAAAGCTTGAAAGTAGCGAGCAATCTGACGTTGATTTTGATAAATTGGCGCAAGTAATTTTTGACCAAGCATTGCTAGCAGATGGCGGTCAATTAGATGATCCAGCCGCTTATCTAAAACGTGTGAATGAGCTTTTGATGAGATAGTAGTGAGTCTTTGATACAGTCATTATTGAGAAAAAAGGAGGTCTTGGATTCAAGACCTCCTTTTTTATATGTCCTTAGCCAAATTTAAGCGAATTTTACAAATCAGCCTTATCCTCTTGACCGACAATCCGTTACAATCGCGTTATATTAGCGAGCTAAACTGTTTAGTCATATTTTTAGTCTTTGCTATTCGTCTCTTAAAATCATCTCATTGTGAATTGCATGTAATCTTGATGTCCATATGCTATATAAAAAATGTGAATTAATGACATTTTGTAGGTAGCTGCCACACCAAAAATCATCATCAACTCACTTTCTTTTCTCGACTGGCTAGAGGTTTAAGTCTTTGTCACTTGCGTCGTTAAAAACCGTATCGCTTCAGCGTTTTTCGCTCAATTTCGCTGCCAATATTATTGCAACCTTGTGGATGCTAGTAGGGTCGACGCGCGCGTTTTCTTGGGTAAAACCTACCTTTATCCAGTTTGCCGTATTTGCACTATTGGCACTCGGTAGTAATGTACTGTTTTCTTGGTTAGCCGCGGAAAATGGCAGTATCTTTAATGAGCAAGGGTTGGTCAGCTACTTGATTTGGCCGATGATAATTTTATTGGGCGGCATCATTTTGGCACGGCGTTCTGGCAATCAAACGTTGGTGTTTGTGCCCGTGGTATTGTGGCTAGTGGCTGATACCTTATCTGCACTATTACAAAGTTTGGTGCAGTTTTTGGGCAGTTATGGTTGGTTGCCAGATTGGAGCTATTCACTTTTACCCATACTGTTTTTGGTGCTGTTTTTATGGCAGACCTTGGCGTTATTATGGATTTTTTCTCGTCGTCTACGCATACCGTGGTGGGAGCGGGTCATTGTATTGGTAGGTGCAGTCGCACTGTTGACGATTTGGCAGCGTAATGTCGCGGACCAGCCTATATTTAAGCAGATTCCTGTAGAGCCTGTTTTAGCAGAAGCGGCATTATATGAGCAGCCTCGTTTGTTACAGCAAGCATTAAATAGTATCGATCCCAGCACTTCGGGCAAGACCGACTGGTATTTTATGGGTGTGGCAGGATTCTCTGGTCAAGATGTTTTTCGCTCTGAGATTAATAAAGTGCGTGAGCTATTCGATGTGCGTTTTGGCACTAGTGGACATTCACTCTCGTTGATCAACAATACTTATAGTTGGCTTGATGAGCCAATCGCTACCAAAACCAGCATTCTGCGTGGATTAAAGAAAATTGGTCAGCAGATGAATGCCGATGAGGATGTGTTATTCCTAACCTTGTCTTCACACGGCAACGAAAATATCATTCAATTAGCAAATCCACCATTAGCAATGGAGAATCTAGATGCCGCATGGTTACGGGAGGCGCTAGACGCTTCAGGTATTCGCTGGCGGTTGATTGTGGTATCTGCTTGCTATTCAGGCTCATTTATCGATGAATTGGCCTCTCCAACCACGGTGGTGATTACCGCATCAGCGGCGGATAAGGCATCGTTTGGCTGTACCAACACAGCTGAGATGACCTATTTTGGGCAAGCGTTTTTTGCTGAAAGCCTGCGTGGCAATACCAGTTTTGAATCTGCCTTTAAAGATGCCCGTTTGCGTGTGAATGAGCGTGAAAGTGCGATGGGTTTTGAACCATCAGAGCCGCAGATGGTGATTGGTAGTCTGATGGAGACTGCTTTGCCAGCGTTCGAACAAGTATTGTTTGATAAAACCCGACCACCAGTCGCCAGCATTATTAATGACAGTGATTCTATCGCCATTAATATCGTAGAGGATAGTGCTTCTGGTCAGCCAGTGGCTAATACTGCGATCACTGTCAATTAACAGTAAACCCAAAACCCACAACCCAAAAATCACGATGAGCCGTATTCAGCTCGTTCAGTCTAGAATCTGTAATACTGACACTCGCTTTCCTTACTACTTTAATTCTTGTGAATGGTATAATGATTGAGTACTAAGTGAGTTTGGAGAAGTACTAGTATTACTTTACCAATGCTTTTTATAAGTCATCGTGTACTTTACTTTGGATAAAAAGGATGTCGCTTATGAACAACTCTTATAAACACAGTCTATCTACTAACTCAAAAATCACGCAGATCAGCGTCAACCGCTGTTTCGATGGTGAGCAGCATTACTATAGCCATCAATCATTATCGACCAAAACGCCGATGACCTTTAGCATTTATCTGCCAGATGAAGCGCTTGCTGGTCGCCGTTGTCCTGCGATTCTATATTTATCAGGTCTCACTTGCAATGCTGATAATGTCACCCACAAAGCGCATTTTCAGCAAAAATGCAGCGAGCTTGGTATGATATTTATCGCCCCTGATACATCACCTCGAAGTAGTGACAGCAATGAAGTGCCAAATGATGAGCGTTATTTTGTCGGTCAGGGCGCAAGCTATTATGTTGATGCGACGCAAGCACCATGGTCAGAGCATTTTAATATGCAAAGCTACATCGTTGATGAGTTATATGACTTGTTACGCTCAGAATTTCCTATTGACAGTATTGGCGTGACAGGGCATTCGATGGGCGGTCACGGAGCATTACTATTGGGCTTTAAGTTTCCAGGCAAGTTTGTTAGTGTCTCAGCTTTATCGCCTGTGTGCGCGGCCAGTGAGTCGGCATGGGGGCAAGCCGCTTATACAGAATACTTCGGCGATGATAAATCACGATGGGCGCAGGCAGATGCTGCGCAGATGATTGAAAAATCGGGGCAGCAGTATGCAAGTATCTTGGTGGATCAAGGCGCGGCTGATAATTTTTTAGCAGAGGGTCAACTGCAAACCACCAAATTACAACGCGCTTGTGACAAAGCCAATCAGCTTAACCTTGCGTTATCAGGCAGGTCACGATCATAGCTACTATTTTATTCAAACGGTGATTAACGATCATATCGAACATCATTGGCGTATGGCACAGCTTGGCTAATCCATAATATTACTGTGTTTTTCATTATACTGTTTAAGATTAAAAAGGTACTTTTATGGCAAGTTGTCAAGATTTAATCGCAGCTAAATCAAGTGAGCAGTCAGCGCCTGACTATCAGTTATACGTTACTAGTTCCCAGTCGGCATTAGCAATGATGCAAGCTGATATGGATGCCGCGATAAAGAATAAGCAGCACAATAATACTCATGCGAGCGCAAATGGCGAGCAATCAAACGCTGATAAATCCGATGAGCTTATCGCAACCGTAGTCAATGAGTCAGGTGATAAAGTGCTAGATGACGCGCAAGTCTCACGAGTGATAGAAATGGCGTGGGAGGACAGAACACCGTTTGCGGCGATAGAGCATAGCTATGGTCTCAATGAAGCAGGCGTGATTAAGCTGATGCGCCAAGCGCTAAAGCCGTCATCTTTTCGCTTATGGCGTCAGCGCGTGAGCAATCGCGCTACCAAACACCAAGCTAAGCGAGGCTTCGATGTCGGTCGTGCTTATTGCAAAACCCAGTATAAGCAGCGCTAATAGTTTGAGTTCTTAATATTATTGCTTTAAAGGCACAGCTTTTTAAGCCAGTACTTAGTTTCTTTTTATTTTATTCGTATTTTATTTCAACAGAATCAGGTAGCTCAACTATGATTATTCCTTCTAAACCTTATCTTATCGCCCCATCAATACTCTCAGCTGATTTTGCACGTTTAGGTGAAGAAGTTGAAAGGGTGTTGGAATCAGGTGCTGATGTGATTCATTTTGATGTAATGGACAACCATTATGTACCCAATCTCACCTTTGGTAGTATGATTTGTAAGGCGCTGCGTGATTATGGGGTCGATGCACCAATCGATGTGCATTTGATGGTCTCACCAGTTGACGGCATGATTGAGCAGTTCTTGGAAGCAGGCGCGAGTGTTATCACTTTTCATCCAGAAGCCAGTGGGCATATTGATCGCTCTTTACAGCTGATCAAAGATGGCGGTGCTGAATGTGGTTTAGTATTGAATCCCGCAACGCCATTACATTATTTAGACTATGTGATGGACAAGGTAGATCAAATTTTATTGATGAGCGTCAACCCAGGTTTTGGCGGTCAGTCATTTATTGAAGGGACGTTAGAAAAAGTGCGCCAAGTCCGTCAGCGCATCATCACCAGTGGTCGTGATATCAGATTAGAAGTAGATGGCGGTATCAAAGCCAGTAATATCCGAGCCATTGCCGAAGCGGGTGCTGATATGTTTGTGGCAGGGTCGGCGATCTTTAACCAAGATGACTATAAAGTGGCTATTGATGCTATGCGTGCTGAGCTGGCTTTGGCTAATGGTAACGAATAACTACGGTCTTATGTGATCGATAAATGCGTTCGTCAGTCATTTTTGTCATAAAAGAATAGTAGCAAAATGTGCTGTATAACGGATAACGATGCATAACGGTAAGTTACGTAAAGGTGAAATATGGACACAAAAAACTCAATCAATTCGTCAGAATCACCTGAGTCAGAGCAAATCACTGAGCAGCCAATTCAGAATGAGACACAGCAACGCAGCTTGGTGCCAAAGGGTATTACTATTGGCTTGGCTGTATTTGCCTTGGTTCTAAGTTTGGCAGGTTACGGCTTTCGGCTAATGGTGGGTGATGATACTGGTGAAGTATTACGTCATGCTGCGGTCATTGTGCCTGCATTTATGCTGGGCATTCCCCTGTTTTTTTGGCTAGGTTCGAAGATACTTAACAAAGTTAAAGGCATGCATATAGAGAGCTGGAATGCCATTAGCTTGGGTTATTTAACCTCTTGTATATCGATGCTTTGGTTAATGGGTACTTACAGTTAGAGTCTTATGAGCAGAGATAAAGCTGTTTGGTAATATAGTGCACTGCAATATTTATGATAGGCTGTTTTTATACAATTTTTAATTATTAAGTCACGCGCTGCAAGCGTGACTGGAATTTTACATGAGAATCATACCGACCAAGATTGCCAATATCATCTATCCAAAAGATCTACCCAATGGCTTATTCACCAGCTTAATTATCGCCTGTTTGCTGCTAGGGCTAGCATCATTGCGTAACGGTACTGATTTACAAGGTTGGCTCAATGTCATCGAAAACTGGCTGCTTATGCTGTTGATATTTCCGACCGCCACCGCCACTGTAGCCTTACCGTTTAAATATCGAGATCCGACATTAGAGTTAAAGCTCATGTATTATCTCGGTATGTTTGTTGCCTTCTTATTTACTGTGGCAAAATTACGCTACTGGCGCTAATACTATCAGTGATAGCACACCCAAAAAGCCTATATGTAGAAGACTTATGTGACAAGCCTTGAATTTCAAGACCAAAGCGTCCATTGTATGACTAAGATAGTTTTACCCGTATTATTGTAAAACAATAATGTTGCGACGCGCGATTTTTCTTGCAAGTATTAGACGGGACAATGAGGAAGCAATTCATGCCATACGATATCGATAATGATATAGAAGTAGATAACGAAAGTACGGATCAATTTGCAGGATTTGCCAAAGAGACTACCCTTGAGTTGGTAGAGGCAGAAGATGGTCGCTTATTGTTACGTGACGCGGAACAGGACGAAGCGCCGCTGATGACCATTGATTTTTCTGAAAAGCTTAAAGAGCTGCTCGGTAGTGACACCCAAGCGATAGGTCAGCATATGATTCATGCCGCGATTCAGGTCATTATGCAAAAGCAGATGAGCCAATGGCATGCGCATGTTTATGACAAAGAGCCGACGCACTATAGTTAGTGATGAGTTGCTGTTAAGCTGGCTAGTAGTCAATTAAAATAATCATCATGAAAAGTAGCAAGCATAAAAAAGGGTATATCAATTGATATACCCTTTTTTTCAAATAACTTATTTATAGAAAGTATTTATGAAAATATATTCTATAAATTATAGCAATTATTTGATTTTAGCTTCTTTAAACATCACGTGCTGGCGAATTTTTGGATCGAATTTCTTCATTTCCATTTTGCCAGGCATAGTGCGTTTGTTTTTAGTAGTGGTGTAGTAATACCCAGTACCAGCTGTTGATACTAATTTAATTTTATCTCTCATGATAGCTTTCCTGTAAATGAGGGGTCTTCAAACGATAGGTACGGATCTAAAATATTAAGTAGCTACATAAGATGTAGCAGAAAAGCAGCTTAAACGACGAAAATTATCGAGATATTAAGCTGCCAGTCTTAACTTATACTTTTTGACCTTGTGCGCGCATATCTGCTAACACTTTATCGATACCAAGTTTGTCAATAGTGCGCATACCTTTGGTAGACACACGTAGACGTACAAAACGATTTTCAGACTCTACCCAAAAACGATGGTTATGAAGGTTTGGTAGAAAGCGACGACGGGTTTTGTTGTTTGCGTGCGAAACATTATTACCCACCATAGGGCGCTTTCCAGTCACTTGGCAAACTCGAGACATGGCGAACTCCTAATCTATGAGGTATGAGTTTTTCTCATACCAGTCTGGGCAAGTTGCACGTTTTTGCGGCATGGACACAGCAAGCGGCAGCTTTGCACCAAACAAAACTATATGAATGTTGAGTTGATATTGCTGTTATCTAAAGGCAAATAACAAGCGTACCAATCAGAAAATTTTAAAGCCGACATTTATACCATAAAACAGATGAATACTCAAATATTTTTATGATTATTGTCGATCTAAAGGATGGCTATTATACCCTGAAATTCACTGGCTATGTTGTTGATTATTTAATAGTAAAAATTAATTTTTAGTTGTAAGTTATGACAAAAGTCAGTAAAGTTGCTGTTATATATTTAATACAATCTGTTAATACAACGGGTATTAATGTAAATCTATGTATCATTACCAATCTATTATGATTCTGTGTAATGATTTTTGTTTATTTGCTCGAATAAATTACTGCTGACGCGGAGTCCAAAACATGTCATATAGTTCACGCCCACTTTCTTCTAAGTTGTTTCAATTGACAGCGTTATCACTGGCTTTAACATTAGCAGGATGTGGTGGCGGTGATGGTACAGATACAATTGCGCCAGCGCCTGATTTGGGTGTAGAGCAGCCTGGTACAGGTGACGGTGAACAAGCTATTGGGGAAATCAATATTGTAGAAGGTGCACTCTTTAATGCTGATAGTAATATCATAAACTCAATTAGCTTAGAAGGAGCCTACTACAAGATAAAGGTTGTTGATAAAGCTAAAAACCCTATTATAAATGCGAAAGTTGTTTTCGATATTGATGCAGAAGGGATAAATCTTTCTCAAACAACATCAGGCGCAGTTTTGACAGATGCAGAAGGTATAGCGCAAATATTTTTGAAACCTAATAATGCAGAGGTTTCAGGCGCATATACTATCTCAGCGAATGTAACCTATAAGCAGAAAACCGCTACAACGGAGACAACTTTCTCAGTTCAGGCAACAAATGTTACTTTGTCAGAAATAACAGTTGGGTCCAGTAGCTTGGCTTCAGGAGGCCAAACGCCTATCAGTCTAAAAGTTACTAATGAAGCAGGTGATGTACTAAGTGGTGTTTTAGTAAACCTCAATAGTAGCTGTGGTCAAATACCAGAACAAGTTACCTCTGATAGTGAAGGGATGATTAAAGCAGTTTTTAAAGCCATTAATTTAGATACCACACTATGTAGTGGTCCAGTTAGTATGTCTGCACGTACAGGTAATAAAACTAAGTCAACGACAGTTACTGTTGCCTCTGCTGAAGCTACATCAATTATCTATACTTCTAATGACATCAGTCTAGGTATTCGCGGTAGTGGCTCATCTTCTACAGGACAAGCTGAGTTTACGGTGTACTCTGGATCTACTACCCTGGCAAATGAACAAGTCAGAGTGTCTTTAGAGAAATCACCCCTTGGTCTTACTTTTGGACCAAATAGAAACCAGCAATCTTATGTAGCAACCACTGATGCTAGTGGTCAGATTATTGTGCCTATATTCCCTGGTACAACGCCTGGGCCAGTAGAGATTGAAGTATCTTTAGTAGATGACCCATTAATAAATGCTTTGTCAAAAAACATAACAGTAGCCAGCTCACGAGTCACTCAGACGGGCCTTAGTTTATCATGGGAGAAGAACGTTTTAGATTGGTCTTATGATGGCGATAGTACTCAAATCAATGCAAGAATGGTGGATCGTAATGGTAATAAAGTGCCCGATGGCACAGTAATTAACTTTACTGCCGAAGGCGGCAAGGTTACCTCTAGTTGTGCCACAGTTGATGGTAACTGTGATGTCACCTTTACAACGCAAAACCCGCGTCCAGGTGATGGACGCGTAAGTATTTTAGCAGTTGCTGAAGGTGAAAAAGACTACATCGATATGAACGAAAACAATGCTTGGGATGAAGGTGTTGATATACTAGTTCATAATATCGGTGATACATTCCGTGACGATAATGAAAGCGGAGATTTTCAGATTGGTGAGTTTACTTATCCACTGACAACTGGGGCAAGCAATGCATGTGAAAATAATATTGATAAGTACATCAATTTAAAATTTCCATCATTGTCTGATTTGAAAAAACGTCAGTACGAATCTAGGTATATCAATGAGTTCGTTTCACCCAACAAAGTAAATAGCTGTAACACTGATTTAGATACGGTAGTACGTTATCAAGCTGTTACTTTGCTGTCTAACGGTAACGATACGCGTTTCACTGTGGGAAGTTTAGATCAAGGTGGTAATTTTACAGTTCGAACACCTCAAGCTATTTTTAGTAGTGACACATCCATATCATTTAGAGTGAATAGCGGTGGTTTTTACGACTTAAATCCTATGCCTTCTGGTACAACGATAACTGGTTCAGCAATTGACCAAACTTCTGCAAATCCAACTGCTACAATTGAACGTGTCGCAAATGGATTTTTCATTGAGGTTTTGGATGCTAATCCAAGATCAAGAGTTACTGTAAAAGTTGGTAATGAAGAGTTTTTAGTTCCTATTGGTAGTAACGGTACGGGAACTTCACAAGTATTTACTACTAATCCACCTATAGGCGACATTAGTGTAGAAAGCAAAAATAATACTTGTGAGGCTACCCTATCAGGTGTTACTAAAGTACCTGCTAACTTAGCAACTGGTATGCCGGGTGATAACTTGGGTACTTTTACAACCTTTAAGCTGAAAAACTGTCAGGCAACGGATGAGGTTAAGATTACTGCCACTTCACCAAATGGCAATGTAACTAGCTATACTTATACTATTGGATAGTTGCTTTAGGCTTTAGAACGAACCCCTAACCTCGCGTTGGGGGTTTTTACGTTATGAATCTTAATAACTAAAAAAACCAACTCAGTCAGCAAAGTTAGGTAAAAGCGATTAGAATAGTCGGTTTCCTATGCTAATGACCGTATTGAAAGTCAGTAGCAAGTTTAATTTTTTGATTGGGCGCACTATGTCAGACACTGCAACGATTACTTCAGTAAAACACTCATCTCATAAACTATCTAGTAACCTGTCTAACAAGACGGCAATCGATACTGCCACGCTATTGATTAAATGCCGCGATCAAGCCGGTATTGTGCAAGCGGTATCTGAGTTTATTCATCGCTATGGTGCTAATATTATTACTCTCGATCAGTATTCAACTGCTCATGAGGGTGGTCAATATTTTATGCGTTTAGAGTTTGCTTTAGCAGGATTAAGCGAGATTATTGAGAATTTTGAAGCCAGTTTTGCGCATACGGTAGCCAAGCGCCATAACATGGCTTGGCGTTTACATGATAATGCGATTAAGACGAAAGTTGGCATTTTAGTATCAAAGTTTGATCATGCATTGTTGGATTTGTTATGGCGGCATCAGCGAGGTTTACTTGACTGCGAGATTACCTCTGTTGTTAGTAATCACGAAGACTTGCGCCAATCGGTAGAGAACTTCGGTATTACTTTCCATCATGTGCCAGTGACCAAAGACAATAAATCAGAGGCAGAAGAGCAAATTCATGAGTTGATGGAAGGCAATGATTTGCTAGTGTTGGCGCGTTATATGCAGATATTATCGTCTGATTTTGTCAAGCGATGGCCGATGCAAGTCATTAATATTCATCATTCATTTTTGCCTGCATTTGTGGGAGCTGATCCTTATCGTCAGGCTTATGATAAAGGTGTGAAACTCATCGGCGCGACCGCGCATTATGTCACCGCTGAGCTTGATCAAGGCCCTATCATTGAGCAAGATGTACACCGAGTCACTCACCGTCAAGGTGTGACGGAGCTGCGCGCTATTGGTCGTGATATCGAGCGTAATGTCTTGGCACGCGCTGTGAACTGGCATGTACAAAACCGCGTGATTGTAGCGGGTAATAAAACCGTGGTTTTTAATTAGCATTTAATTAGAGCGAGTTCAAATTGAGAAGTGCTGGTTAACAGAAGGTTAAAAAAAGCCGTGAGTATTATTCATTAATACTCACGGCTTTTTTCTGGACCTATTGCTATTGCAGCGCTGATTTTATATCAGCATCTCTAACACAAACTTGCTGCCCACAAAGCCGATGGCTAATAGGATAAAAGCATAGATAGTCATATTGGCGGCACGTTTGCCCCGCCATCCAGCACGCCAGTTACCGACCAGTAGCGCCCCAAACAATAACCAAGACAGCAGGCTAAACACGGTCTTATGCACAATATGCTGCGCCATCAAATCCTTTACATAGATAAAGCCAATGCCCAATGCGATACTTAGTAGGACAAAACCGACCAATAGCATATCGAATAATAGACTCTCCATACTTTGTAGTGACGGTAGTTTATTCACCCAAAAACGATGAATAGAGTGGTGCTTGAGTTCGCGTATTTGTAGGCGTAAAAATAGCGCTTGCACCGCTGCCATCAGCAGCACACAATAGGCGGCAAGTGATAGTAATATATGAGCTTCAAGCCCAATACTGATATTTGTAATGGGTTGATAAGGCGCACGGCCAATATAGCCAATTGTTAACCCTACCAATGCTGTTGGCGCTGCCAGTATGCCCAGACTGACGATAGGGCGATACAAACAAAATAAAAAATAGAAGAACAAAAAGAATAAGCTGATTAGACTAATGATATTAAAAAGATTAAAGTTTAGCCCGTAAAGCGTAACAACATAAGGATAAAGTAGCGCCGCATGCGCGAGCATGCCGACCATCAATAATCCCAAACTGATGCCTTTATGGATAGGCTTATCCCGAGTCAGTGCCCAACTAAGGTAAGCGCTGACTAAGATATAGGCTAGGCTAGCAAGTAAGAATGCAAAGTGCACAGATATAATGCCTCATCTCATACTGAGCGCAAAATAGCCGCTCAATTTAATGCTAAAGTGGTATTATCGGAATGATTAGAATAATCGTCCAATTTATCATAAAATGGGTGCCAATTGAGCACCAACTTGCTTATTCCTTATAAATGCTTGGCCAAGTTTGCTTGAATAAGCGCTCATATGCCTAGCTTGTAAAGCGATTGTCTATAAGTCATAAAGCGCCGCGCCAAGCTTTGGTAATGCTGTATTTGCAAAATCATTATAATTTTGGCGTCGTCTTGGTGCTATAGTGTTGATAATATACTGTTTTTTATCATTGTTTTTATGAAGATACGATTAAATACTTTACAGTATTCCCTAAGAATATTTATCCGCTATTTGAGCTGAAGCCAGTTTCACTAAGTATTATTTTAAGTAAGCATTATTTTAAGTAAATATTGTTTTCACCAAGAATTATTTTAACTGAGAGTTATTTATGTTTGATACCTTAACAGAACGTTTATCGTCGAGCCTGCGCAATATCGTCGGTACTGGGCAGTTGACCGAAGACAACATCAAAGATACCCTGCGTGAAGTGCGTATGGCGCTACTAGAAGCCGACGTCGCGCTACCCGTCACCCGTGACTTTGTAAAGCGCGTCAAAGAGCAAGCGCTTGGTGCAGAAGTACTCAAAGAGTTGGCGCCAGGGCAAGCCTTTGTCAAAATCGTCCATGACGAACTGACCGAAATGATGGGCAGTGCCAATCAGCAGCTTGAGATGACGGGTAAGCCACCAGTTGTTTATTTACTGGCTGGTTTGCAAGGGGCAGGTAAAACCACGACGGCTGGTAAATTGGCGAAGTTTTTACAAGAGCGCCATAAGAAAAAGGTGATGCTAGTATCCGCTGACGTCTATCGTCCAGCGGCGATTGCTCAGCTTGAGCAAGTGGCAGGTCAAGTGAATGCCAAGTTTGTCAACTCAAGCATTGATGAAAACCCGATAGACATCGCGCTGCGTGCTATCGAAGAAGCCAAAATTCAATATCAAGATATTCTGATTATTGATACTGCTGGTCGTCTGGCTATCGATGAGACTATGATGGCTGAAATTAAGGCGTTAACTGCAGCGGTCAATCCTTCTGAGACCTTATTCGTCGTCGATGCGATGACTGGTCAAGATGCGGCAAATACCGCCAAAGCCTTTAATGATGCGCTGCCATTAACGGGTGTGATTTTAACTAAGACTGACGGTGATGCTCGCGGCGGTGCGGCACTTTCTGTACGCGCGATTACTGGTAAGCCAATTAAGTTTTTAGGTCGCGGTGAAAAATTAGACGCGCTAGAGCTGTTCCATCCTGAACGTATCGCTCAACGTATTCTTGGTATGGGTGACGTCTTAAGCCTAGTCGAAGAAGTTGAACAAAAAATCGACCGTGATAAAGCCGAAAAAATGGCGAAAAAGATGCAAAAGGGCGGCGATTTCGACCTTGAGGATCTATTGACCCAATTCCAACAAATGAAAAGCATGGGCGGCATGGCAGGCTTCTTAGATAAGATGCCAGGTATGGGCGGCTCGGATATGCAAAAAGCGGTCGAAGATGCTAAGCCAGAAGAAAAAGTACGTGAGATGGAAGCGTTGATTAATTCGATGACGCCATTTGAGCGCAAAAATCCTGATAAAATTAACCCAAGCCGTAAGCGCCGTATTGCCGCAGGTTCGGGACGTGAGATTCAAGACGTCAATCGTTTGCTCAAACAACACAAGCAAATGGCAAAAATGATGAAAATGATCTCTAAGCCTGAAGGCATCAGTAAAATGATGAAATCGATGCAAGGGCTAATGGGTGGCGGCGGTGCTGGTGGCGGCGGTGGCGGTCCTTTATTTGGTGGCGGCGGTCAGCAAGGCGGCGTCAAGGATGTGAATCCACAACAAATGGCTAAGCAGATGGGTCTAGATCCAAACAACATGCCAAGCACCGAAGAGATGCAAAAACAAATGCAGGAAATGCAGAATCAAGCGCCAAAAAAGTTTAAAACCCGTTTTTAATTGATAGATGCTTAGATTGCTATAGTATTCAATTCTTAATGAAAACCCCAAGGTGCAAGTCGCTTTGGGTTTTTTTATGTCTGTCATGTTCCCATAAATATTGATGGATTAAGTATGAAAATTTAGAAATTAATAAAATTTGCCTATCCTAAATGCTATGATAGGCGCTGTTTTATAATGCTAAGTCAATAGGTCGAGGTTATGATGTTTTTAGCAATGGATACCGTGTTTGATCAGTGTTCGATCGCGATTTTAGATGCCAGTGGTCAAGTGCTATCGAGTCATACAGAGACGGGTAAACGCCAGCAAACCCAGCAAATTCTGCCAATGATTGACGCCGCTTTGTCCGAGGCTAAGCTCAACCTTGCTGATTTACAAGCCTTGATATTTAACCGTGGTCCTGGTGCCTTTAGTGGCATACGGATTAATACGGCAGTAGTACAAGCATTGTCTGTCGCCCATGATATTCCTTGTGTAGGAGTCTCAAGCCTACAAGCGATTGCGCAAGCGGCGTATCAAAAATATGGTGTGACCGAAGTGTATAGCGCCCTTGATGCGCGTATGCAGCAAATTTATTTTGGGCAATATGTGCTAATAGACAACCTTATGCAGGCGGTTAATCAAGAAAATGGCGAAGATACCGAGCAGTTGCTCGATTATGACAGCCAGACCGTGCTTAATATTCCCATTGCTGGCAATGGTGCGCCGTTATTAATATTACATGACGGTCAGAGCATTCAGGCAGATATTCACCCTGACGCTACTGTGATGGGGCAGCTTGGTATGGCTCAATTTAGGGCGACAGGCGGCACAGAAGCCTCGCAAGCTTACCAAAGTATCTGCGCAATCAAGCGTGGAAAACGCTAAAAGAGCAAGGTAAGGCGTAACCATCATATTAATGCCAGCCATTATCAGCGCTATATAAAATATAAAAATACTCTAAAACGCTATTAGCCAATAGATCCATATTTAGGAAAGCCATCGTGGATATCATTTTATTAATTCAAGCTGTTATCATGGGTATCGTTGAAGGTATCACTGAATTTTTACCAATCTCTAGCACTGGCTACTTGATTTTATCAGCGGATTTGATGGGCTTTTGGACCAAAGAAAAAGTCGATTTATTTGTGGTAGTGGTGCAGCTTGGCGCTATCTTAGCGGTCATTTATGATTACTGGGACAGACTATGGCAAGCGCTGATGGGTCTGCTGACAGGCAAAGCTGAAAGCATGAGTAATCCACGCCAGCTAGGACTTAGCTTGATTGTGGCGACTATTCCGGTGATGATCGTTGGCTTCACCTTCGCTGATGAGATTAAATCATATTTATTCAATCCCATCGTCGTGGCAATTATGCTGATTATCGGTGGCTTATTGATATTCTATGTAGAAAATCGCCCTAAAACGATTATTGCGCAAGAAGCAGAAGACGTCAGTCTAAAAACAGCGTTGATGATTGGTCTGCTGCAATGTCTGGCATTGATACCGGGAACATCACGCTCAGGCGCGACAATTATCGGCGCGCTATGGCTCGGCGTCTCACGTAAAGCTTCCGCTGAATTTTCTTTCTTTTTGGGTATTCCAGTCATCGTGGGCGCGGCATTATTGGATTTGCTGAAGCACCATGATGTATTGACCAATAGCGAGGATTGGCTGGTATTAGGTATAGGTACGGTGGTGTCATTTATCGTCGCCTTACTCTGTATCCGTTTGCTAGTAGAATGGGTCAGTCGTCGTGATTTTAAAATATTTGCGTGGTTACGCATTATTACTGGCATCATTGTATTAATAGCGGCTTGGGGTTTTGGTTATCAAATGGCAGGCTAGAGCCGATTGTGGGATGAGTCTATAAGCCGCGAATAGGAAAGTAGAGATGACCGCTTCACGCCAAGGGTTCAAAGAGAGTAGTAACATTATGCACTGCCAACTATACTATGTCAGCGAGTCGCAGCATAGTCAGGTTGCAGATATACAAGCGTTGATAATCGCACATCAGTTGCCCATTATTTTACACCTTGAGCTGTTTACCGATAAGCTTAGTCAAAAACGTCGCCAGCAGTTAACCCAGGCAGCTACCCAACCTATATTGTTGTTGGATGAAAAAAATAAGCTATCATGGCTGAGCGATGGGTTAAGCGTTGCACCAGAATGGGATAAGCTGCAACGCCGTGTGGTGAGTGCGGGGCGTAAGTCTGAGTTATTATTACAAGCGGTCAAAATTACATCGGACAGTCAGGTTATCGATGCCACAGCAGGCTTTGGTCATGACAGCTTGATATTAGCCAGTACGGGCGCTCAGGTCATCATGATCGAGCAGCAGCCTTGATGGCATTGTTATTGTTAGTAGAGCAGCAGCGTATGAGTGGGCTAGCAAATTGGCAAAAGCTGATGAGCCGTCTGCATATTATCAATACCGATGCGCTTGGCTATTTTGCAACTCTAGCAGCGGATACGATAGATGACGCTAAAGAAATCGATATGAAAGCAGTCGATGTGGTGTATCTGGATCCTATGTTTCCGGAAGACAGTTACCAAGATAGCAAAACGGGTAAAGGCGCTAAAGTGGGCAAGCACATGCAAGCCTTACACCAATTGGCTAGCCCACCAACGCTAGAACAAGAAGAACAGTTGCTACAAAGTGCGCAAGCAGCCATCCGTCAAAATGCTCAAACGTCTGGCCGCGTAGTCGTTAAGCGTCCGCAATTTGCGCCGTTACTTGCGCATCAACAACCAAGTGAGAGCTGGCATAACGAAGCCGTACGCTTTGATGGTTATTTTGTTTAATAGCCATTTTTTATGATAATGACTGTGCTTAGCTATTGAACTCAGTTATTGAGCTTAGAGTGCGCAGTTAGCAACTCCATATTTGTAAAATTAAGAGTGATTGGATTTAGGAGCAGGGAATGTCGACGCTAATTATTTGGATCATGTGCAGGATTATTATTAATAAATATCATGTTGCGCACCCGAATATTAAGCTAGAAGCCCGTTTAAAAGAGTTCAGTCGTCCTGAAGATTATGTGGCATTTTTGCGTCAACAAGCCGCACAAAAAGACAAAATCCCTGCCATTAAAGCCTTACGCAAACAATATCCTGAGCTGTCGCTCATCGAGGCCAACAAATTGTGGCAACAAATCCAGTAGCTCGCCAATGTATTAATAATTCAATGTAATAGCACTTCATATAAGAGCTGCCGAAAAAGTAGGCAAACACGCACAAAAAAACCTTCTATTAATGATAATAAAAAGCCATGACATTTAACGACAAACTACAAGCTTACCTGCAGCTGACGCGCTTTGATAAACCAGTAGGTATAGAACTACTACTCTGGCCAACGCTATGGGGCGTAATGCTGGCGGCGATGGGTCAAGCGCAACAGCAAGGGGCAACAGCAGGCTTGCCAAGCCTCAAGATATTTGTACTTTTTGCGCTAGGCGCAATTTTTATGCGGGCGGCAGGTTGCGCGATCAATGATTTTGCCGATCGTAAGGTCGATGGTCATGTGACCCGCACCAAAGGACGTCCATTAGCTGATGGGCGTCTGTCTGCTAAAGAAGCAATCGCTGTTTTTTTAGTATTGGTATTACTCAGCGCCAGTTTGCTGTTCTTTTTGCCGATAGCCGTATTTTACTGGTCGCTTGGCGCAGTGTTATTGGCATTCATTTATCCATTTATGAAGCGTTTTACCCATTTGCCGCAGGTGTTTTTAGCAGCGGCTTTTGGTTGGGCGATACCGATGGCGTATGTGGCGATACAAGGCGCGCCTGATATCTGGTGTTGGCTGTTATTTGTCGCTTATATGTGTTGGACCGTGGCTTATGATACCCAGTATGCTATGGCTGACCGTGAAGATGATTTAAAAATTGGGGTCAAATCAACGGCGATATTATTTGGTCGCTATGATGTGATTATTATCTCGCTGCTACAAACATTGTTTTTGCTTATCATGGGCGCGGTCATTTGGCATTACTTTGCACCGACAAGCTTAGGCCTGACGCCAGTATTTGGCTTGGCGTTAGTGGCGATGATGTTTGCTAAGCAAAATAGCGCTTGTGCTACTCGTAATGCAAGAGCCTGTTTTCAGGCGTTTTTAGCCAATATATGGGTAGGGCGTTACGTATTTGCTCTCATTGCAATCGCTTGTCTATGGACGACTTTTAATGGATAACTTCAAAAAGCTCTCAAAGTCAAAAGCGAAAAAATCTTCTGATGCCAATGCACCTGTCATCGATTATCAAGCAAAGCTAGCTGAGCATGGATTAACACGCGAACAAGTGATCGCCACCGAGCGTAAATTGGCTAAGTTTGCTAATACGATGGATTCGCTGGTACGTGTGCCTTTTACCAAACAAGGCATGGGTGCAGATGCGGCGCTTTCAACGATTCCGCTGGCAGGAGATTTAGCAGGACTGGCTTTAACCAGCTATGCTTTTGTATTAGGGCGTCAGCTGGGTGTGCCAGCGCATAAAATGACGCCTGCGGTCAGACTGGCACTCATTGATATGGTCGTTGGTATCGTACCGGGTATTGGCACGCTGCTCGATATTTTTATTCGCCCCAGTCGTAAGACTTTAGGCATCGTGCATGAGCATCTGCACGATGAATATGGTATTACTGAAACGATGCACATGGATCGGCCGTTTTTGCATCAATCGCTTGAAGATAAGCAGCGTAGCCGTTTTGGCGCTTTTTGGCGCAATCCTATCATTGCGTGGTTGTATTTGCACATTCCTGATCTGTTGGGACTAATCGTTATTGTAGTGATTGGTTGGGGACTGTGGGCAGTAATCAGTTGGCTGGTCAGTCTGTTTGGAAAGGTAACTGGATTTGGTTAGAGAAAAGTTAATAGCATTAAAAAGGCGGCAAATATCATAAATATTTGCGCCTTTTTAATGCTCAAGAGATTTCTTTTATGTAACTTTTTAAAGGTTCTAAGCTGTATTTTTTAATCAATTACTCAGTGATGACTTCTGCTTCGGCACTGACTGCATCAAAGCTAGTAATTTTGTTATTTTGGACAAGGTCGATAGTACCACCGCCTGCATGACTGACCAGTTGGATGCTGCCATCGCTTGATCGATAAGTTGGGTTATTGCCTTGGCCTTCTGGCGCACTTAGTGTCATTTTTGGTTTGTTCGGTAGGCTAATGATAGCGTTGAGTACGCCTGCTGCTGAGGTTTCAAAAACGACCGAGAGTGATTCACCAGCCGCATTTTTATAACGGACATCAGTAATTTGCGCGCCTTTAATGGCTTGTTCTGGATTTGGTGCTGGTGCAGTATTGTTTGCTACCGAGTCTGTTGCACCAAGGTCATTCTCTAGCTCAGTTAAACTTACATCTTGTTCTGAGCTTACTTCAGGATTTGCGATATCATCACCATTATCAGCGGTCGTATCAACATTAATATTGGTAGTCACGGGTGTGGTTTGTACTGCCGCTTCAGAGATTGTTTCGTTATCTGTCTCAGGCTCTGGTGTTTTTTGGCAAGCACTCAATAGTGAGAGACTTAAAAAAATAGCAGAAATCGCTTGAAAAAAGGGTTTTGATTTTGCAATTGTAAGAGCATCGATTTTCATAATCATACGGCTACCCATTGGCAGAGTTTTTGTTTAAATATAGTGAACGACGTAGAATTATTTATCCCTCACAGTCAAATATGACCGTCATCTGCTATTACTATCAATTTCTTGCTTACTATCTACAGGCATTACTTATTTCAGTTTTAGGTTGTCGGCTGCCATACCGCTTTCTTTATACACGTCATCTAAGTATCGATGGCTGGCAAGTAGCTTGTCTACAACGCCACTTTGGCTTTGAATATTGAGCTTTTGAGAAAAGTCTAAAATCGAGTTTAATTGATCTAATACCATGTCATAGCTGGTATTTTGTTTGTCGGTATCAATAATGACTGTTTTGGCATAATGTTGATCGAGGCTAAGGTAGTCGCTAATCAATTCTGGAACACGTGTGGTGATGAGTTTATTGAGGGTAAATAGCTGTGATTCAGTGATTTCTTCATGATGGGTAGACTCATATTGTTGTCCAATATCGTCCATAGTCACTCGAAACGTCTTAGGTACTTGCTCGTCATAAAGTAGCTTGATAAAAGGATGTCGAGCTGAAAAATTAATCATGCTGAGCCCGTTAGCTCGCTCATGATTTACCTCGTTGTTTACAGCCATATCTGCTTTAGACTGGGTAGCGACAAGATTCGCAGAAGCCAAGTATTCTTGATGCCGCTGTATAGAAGCAATCTGTGTGTGCTTAGACTTTTCTTTCATCACAAAAAATATGGGCACAATAACAATTAGGCTAAGCAAAATGAGTAAGGTAAAAAAAGACATGTCGGGGCTCTGTCATAAAAAATGCTATTTATTAAAAAAAAGTTTTTAGATTACAATATAACATGCTTGTGTTATGTTAAGGCAAAATAGCGGTCGATAAAAGTTGTATCTCGCTACTGTTTATCTCGCTATTATGTATCTTACCACTATATATCTTACGACTAAGTGTTTGCCTATTTCTAATTAAGGAAGATGATGAATAATGACACGATTACTAAGAGTCAGCTAGCCGCTTATAAACCAACTACTGCTTATGTCGGGACTTCTTGGGCGGTGATGTTGGTGGGTGTCCTAGCGTATTTACTTGGCTTATGGAATGCACAGAGTATGTTATTAAATGAAAAAGGCTATTATATAGCGGTGCTGGCGCTAGGTCTTTATTCAGCAATTAGTTTGCAAAAAACCCTTCGTGATCGTAGCGAAGGTATTCCAACAACCAATATGTATTATCTAATCAGCTGGGCGGCTCTTGGATTATCCATTGCGCTAATCGCTATTGGTTTGATGAATGCGGGAAGTTTAAGCTTAAGTGAAAAAGGCTTTTATATGATGGCATTTACCATGAGTTTATTTGCTGCAGTGACCATTCAAAAAAACACCCGTGACGAAGCACAGATTCGGACTTTAACTGCCCCAATGATTACGACTGATACTCAAAGTAGTACTAAAATTGGTCATCAAGAGTCCCGCGACTCTGACACTGGAAAATCACTTTTTGGTGCGGTTAAATCTAGAATGGAAGGCACTGATTAAACCTTTGACTAAAAATCTCAAGTAAGCGGTGTTTGTAAACGCGTACGATTTGGCGACAGGCGCGCAAGCATCGCTGTTGATAAGGGGGCAAATGCTCCTAACATCATATCTGTTAACGCTTCAGCACATATTGGTGCAATGGCATACCCTTTAGCACCCATCGCACTCATTACCCAAATTCTTTTGCTGTCTGCTAACGCTCCAACGATGGGGTGATAATCAGGCGTTTGCGTGCGAATCCCCGCTCGTCCTTGCCACAAACTAATATCTGTTGGAATAATCGAGTCCATCTCAGGAATGGCAGTCACTAGTTTGTCTCGGCTAATCTGATGCTCTTCTGTGCGGATATCTATGTCTGTATCATTACGTATAAAGCTTGCGCCTAATAAAAACTGAGAGTGCTGTTCTATAACATCGTTCAATTGTGCATCGCCTGTTTGCGCGGTAAATAATGCACAGTAGCCACTATATTTAAGCGGTATTTTGGGCAATATGGTGAGCTGTTCGGTTGTGGGCGTAAACCAAGAAAGCTGACCACGAATTTTACGACAATCAAAAATACGCTTGTCCAGTTGATGGCTCTCAAAAGCTGCGCAAATGACCACGTTATCAGCGCTAATGGATATCGTCTGCTTATCCTGATTATTGCCTTCGATACAAGCATTTTCTTCTGTTTCGCTAATACTCTTAACGTCTACTTGCTGAAAGTGGATGAGCGGATGCATTAGGATAGTATCTTTTAATGCTTGCGGATTGACCAAGCCAGACTGCGGTAAATACAAATTCTCTGATAAATCTTGTGTTTTTAACCCGCTGACAGTTTGCGCCTGCTCATGGGATAGTGTGGTGGCCATCTCATCGGGGTAATCAGCGATTTGCTCTGTGCCAATATTGGCTTTCATAAGCAGATCAAGAGCACCCGTTGGTTCAAGTATTGGCACTAATCCTAATTTTTCAGCATCTACATTTAAGCATCGATATAGCCTGCTGCTATAGAGATAGCCTATGGTATGCAAATGTTCATCGACATGATGAATGGGCGTCATCTTAGGAGCGAGCAGAGCACGAGGGTTGCCTGATGCGCCTGCCAAAGGTGCTGATTTATCTAGCAAAGTCACTTGAATACCACGATTGGCCAATGACCAAGCCGTTAATAGCCCTGAAACGCCAGCGCCAATGACAATGCTATGGGCGGGCAGGTTGTCAGTGGGTTTGGTAGATTGGCTATCGTTGTCGGGCGCGGCGGTGCTAGCATTATTGTAAGAGGTTATGTCTTTACTATTTATGTCTTTACTATTTATGTCTTTACTATTGTTGCCATTATTATTGTCAGTTAAATTTATGGTATCCAGCATGATCGCCGTTAGCATTTCGTTCTTACGACCAAAGCCTTTCACTTTTTTAATCTGAAAGCCACAATCTTGCAGCGCACGTTTGACGATACCGGCACAGCTATAGGTGGCGGCAGTTGTATTGGGTCGTGATAAACGCTGCATTTGTGCAAAAATACTATCCGCCCACAAGGTACTATTGCAAGAGGGCGCAAAACCATCTAAAAACCAAGCGTCAACATAAGGTGCATGCGAGCTAGAAGAGTTACTTGATAGTTTGGCTAAGCTCTCAGCTGCGTCACCCAACCATATATCAAAAGTCAAATTATCATCAAAGAAACTCAAACGATGACAGCCCGCGATAAGAGGCGGATAGGCCGCCAATAATAGCTCTATTAGTGTTGTCAATTCAGGCGCGCGCTGTCCCCATAAGGCAAGTATTTGGGTAAGGTCGGTAAGGGGTATCGGGAACTTTTCAGTGGTAATAAAATGCAGTTTTGCAGTTGCTAATTGAGGGTGTATATCCCGCAGCTGTCGCCATAGCTGCCACGTAGCGAGAAAATTCAGTCCAGTACCAAAGCCCAATTCAGCAATCGTAAAGCATTGCTTTGGTGCAAGATTGGTCAGTCGTTCAGGCAATTGATTGTGCGCCAAAAACACATGACGCGATTCCGCTAAACCATCAGCATTTGAGAAGTAAACATCACCAAACTCACCCGATACAGGCACTTTATTACCCGTATCATCCATCTGCCAATCAATCTTGGCAGGGGTGATATTTGATGAGTGAATGCTTAGTGACTGAGTGTTTTTAGAGGATGTCGACGATGTATCAGTATCTTTTGATTCGAACGTGGATTTAGACATAGACAGTCACATAAGATAAATCAATAAAAAGCGCGTGGTACTAGTTACCAGCGTTCACGGCGGACAAACACCAACCAAGAAATAAAAATACCGACCAGTAAGCTAATTAACACAGTAAATGCACCGTATAAAAAAAGCTGACCTTTGCTCTCGTAGACCAAAACATTTACTTGAGTTTGCAAGTCATTCAACTCGCGCTGCAACTGTGCATTACGGCTTAATAGCTGCTGATTGGCATCGGATAACGCCTTATCAGATGGTTGTAATTGCGCCGCCAATGTATCGCTGATATTCATCACTGAGTTTTTCGTTGGTTGAGCGGTCGATATTGGTTGAGCTGGCACGGGTGTCGTGAGTGTTGGATCAGCCACATCGATAGCTGTCACCGTCGGCGCAGCCTGTGCTGAAACAGTAGCCATAAAAATCATACTAACAATGCTACGCTGATAAGAGCGACTTTTTAACAAAGATAGGCACTGAATCACGATTTTGCTACTTTAACTGATGCGCTGTCATCCGCTTTTGGCAATGTATGAATAAAGGGTTTGATATCTACGTGACTGTACACGCCATCACGTAAGTAAGGCTCATCGTTTGCCCATGCTTGCGCTGCTTCTGCAGAGTCAAAGTCAGCAATAATTAAGCTGCCTGACATCTCGCCTTTGCCATGCTCGATGGGTGTTGGACCAGCGATAATCAGTCGATTGTCATGATCTAAAGCTTGCAAGCGTTCGACATGTTCAGCGCGGGTAATCTGACGTTGTGCGCTGCTATTGGCCACGTCATGACCAATAATGGCAAATAAGGACATGAGACTTCCTCGATTAATAAAAATTATGATTAATTTAAAGTGTTTTGCTTAATGCGCCCGAGCTAATTGCGATTAATGATTGTCGCTATTGGCATTTAGAGATAGCATTGGCTCTATTATAAAATGAGTATTATTTGACGGTTTTATCGGCGAGCGCAGGGTTGAGGTGCTTTTTTAATACGGCAAACTGGGCGATGACGAATACCAACATAATCGGAATCCAGCCATAAGTTTTAAAGTTAATCCATGCCTCATCTGACATCGTAAACGCTGTGATATAATGCAGTATGCCCATAAAGGCAAAAAACAGTGCCCAAGCGAGAGTGAGTTTTTTCCAACCACTCATCGTCAGCAAAAAAACATCTTTCATCGCCAGTTGCATCAGTGGCTTATTAATCGCAGCACTGACTAAAAGTGTTAGTGCAAAGATACCGTTGATAATAGGTGACTTCCAACGCAGATAGATATCATCACGCAATAATAAAGTACCACCACAAAACAAAATGGTTAATAGTAAGACAACCCATTGCTGTTTATCAAAAGTGCCTTTTTGGCGAATAAAATGAATGGCATAAACGACGATGGTGGCGATAAGCAACGCACCTGCCCCCGCTAGGATACCACTGTAGCGAGCAGCAATAAAAAAGGCAATTAAGGGAATAAAGTCTAATAAAGCTTTCATAGCAAAGGGGATGTCCGACAAAAACGTATGGGGTAGTTTACACGTCTACTGCGCCAAAAAAAAGCAATCAACACGATAATCATGCTATATCACAGGCCTGCGTAGCAATATCTGATGATTATGACTCATAATCATGACAACTGCCAAATATAACGGCTTATTGCAATGTGCTCATTTTTTTTATTTTCTACACTTTTAATTTTTAATGCTAAGGCTTCTCTTATGAAATTCGATTTACATTGTCACAGCACTTGCTCTGATGGTACTTATGCACCAACGGAAGTGGTGCAGCGCGCCCATGCGGCCGGCGTCAATGTATTGGCATTGACCGATCACGATACGCTGGCAGGAATTGATGAGGCGCGTGCGGCTGCCATTGCCTGCGATATGCAGCTGATTAATGGGGTCGAGATAAGCTGTGAGCATACACTTATTGGTGGTTATGGCAAAAATAAATCAACCAATAAAATCATCCATGTGCTGGGGTTAGATTTTACCGATCGCGAAAAAATGCATGCAACGCTGCAGCAATTACAGGATAGCCGTGCCACGCGTGGTCAACGAATCACTGAAAAGCTCAGTGTGCTATTAGATATTAACTATGATGCGCTGTGGCAAGCCGTACTTGATAAAGCTGGCGGCAACCCACAAGCGGTCGGGCGCGCGCATATTGGTCAAGTATTGTTTGAGCGCGGTGAAGTCAAGACAGTACAAAAAGCCTTTGATAAGTATTTGGCAGATAATAAACCTGCTTATGTGGCGATTGATGCACTGAGTATGGCTGACGGCATTGAGCTGATCCATGCTTGTGGTGGCAAGGCGGTGTTGGCGCATCCCACGCGCTATCAGCTTTCAGCGACACGAGTTCGTAAACTGATTGAAGAGTTTGCTGGTCTTGGTGGCGATGCTTGTGAGCTGCCGTCGAATAGCGAACCGGTTAGTACTCGCAGAATGGTCGATCGCAGTATCGCTGCCCACAATCTTGTCGCCTCGATCGGCAGTGACTTTCATGGTAGCAATATGCCGTGGCGTCGTTTGGGTGATGTACCGACAATGAACCTGATCAGCAGGGAGTTTGGCAGTCTTTTGCAATGTTTTCTTAAACGAAAATTCATTGCTGAGTACAGTTTTGAATGTTGACTAAGCTCAAACATCAATTGACAGGTTATCCAAAAAACATGCGTCATATATTGACGCATGAAGGCAGTAAATAGATTGATAACTGCGACAGAAATTGCCACACTAGATGAGTGGGGTTTTTTTAAAAATGAAATTTTCGGGGTTAACTCCCATTTAGTTTACAAAATGTAGTATCGACACTCGCATTCTTATCTACTTAAGTTTTTGGGAATGGTATAAGGTAAAAAGTCATACCATTTATTATTGTTGATTCAGGCTTTTGATTTTTATTTAATGGTTTTAATGTCGACTTAATTACTTTCAATATTTGCGGTAGCCCTACTATGGCTGTATCGATATCTCATCTAGGCTACACCAAGCTATCTCAAGCAATTTTTGAGTGGCAAGCTGCTGATAAAACGTCATTACTGGCTTTATTTATGGTGATGGAGGTATCTTTACACTGGCTATGGTGCTTATTTGTTTGGTGGCGCCGCGATATTTATGACACCTATGTCGATATAGCCCTGCTGTATCCACTATGGTTCGGCGTGACACTGGTAGCTTTGTTTTTATTATGGATGACCAGTCGTTTTTCACCTGTCAAAAAAGCCAATAGCAATTTGTATAAGTGGCAAGGCATACTAATTACGGTCTATAGTACCTATATTGCAATGGTTATTTTAGTTTTAGGACATAGTAGCTTGGTCGCGGGCGTCTCTTTAGTCGGCGGTGCGATATTGGGGATGATGCTTATACGTCGGCGCTACGTATGGAGAGCATTTTTAGGGCACGCAGCCGTCATTCTAGCAGTCACATTTATTCCTTATCTTGGCGTTACTTTACCCAATCTGCGTCAAATGACGCTCACGGTCATTCCTCTTGATACCTATTATAGTTATATCAATTATAGTGAAATTACGACAATCGAAAACGCCATCTCTGCCTCTATTTTTCAAAATGGCACGCTAAATTGGGACAGTGTTGATCAATTGCGCCGATCTTCCGCTTTTTTTTGGCGTTCTACACATATTTATATGGCGCTACCAAAAGCTATTTTTATTATCTATATGTTTCGTACTTTGTTACTAATATTAGATGATAGTAAAAAGGAAATTTTGCAGCATGCCAATCAAGATGAGCTAACTCAACTCAAAAGTCGCCGTTACGGATGATGCAAATGAAGCAGGTGCTGAAGTCAGTAGAAGACCATCAAGATATCAGCGTTATTTTATTGGATTTGGATTGGTTTAAAGAGGTCAATGACAGTTACGGTCATGAGATCGGGGATCGAGTATTGGTGGAGGTCGCGCAGACGCTCTTGCAGTCTTTAACTGATGAAACAATCGTGAGTCGCTATGGCGGTGAGGAGTTTTTGATTGTATTGCCAGATACGAAGCACGACACAGCTATGATAATTGCTGAACAATTACGGCGTGTTATCGCCAAACACGTCATCATTCTCGATGACGATACAACCTTTAGTGTGACTGCTAGCTTGGGGCTATATACACTGACCCATGGTGAGCGTAATTGTATAAAACAAGCCTGCGAAACTCTGAATAAAAAGGATGCCTCGCAGTCGCTTGCTAAACCGCAGAGAATCCCCTCGTATAGTAGCAAACGCGTGAATCGTAAAATTCCCGCAGTGCAGCTACCTCACGATATTTGCCAGCGCCTAATTTGTATGGCAGATAAGGCTTTGTATGAAGCCAAAGGCCGTGGCCGTGATCAAGTGGTGAGTGCCAACGAGATGTTGGCAGCAAAAAATAATAATATTGAGGCACTCTATGGCACATGACTAGCTGCCATAGTCGAAGGGTCAACTACGTTTTAGTATATTAATTGTTTTACTAAGCTTGCCAAGACACTGGTGGCAAAGCTACCTGTCGTTAACGTAAAGCTCAGCACCAATGTCTGTTCATTATCTTTATCCTGCCATTCCCAATACAGCGCTTCAATAGGTAGGCGCAGCGCGCGTCGCTGTGCTTTTACATCGCGCTGCTCTAAGCCATTGGCTAAGCGAGCCAGTAGCGGATTTTGCTGAATCACATTTTTCTCAGTACTTGCCGCCATGCCGCTGACTTTATCATTATCCTTGCCCCATAATGCAGCAGTGGGATGGATATCACCCGTCTCAAGGCGTTCACGCAACGTGTCGTCTATGGCTTCGCTAGTAAATATTGACCCTGAACCTCTAAGTTAAACACTTCGCCTGCCAGCCCAGTATTCCAGCTGCCATCACGTACACGTAACGCCAATATCTCATTGAAAATTAAGCTACGTGCGGCAGACAGCTCCATTGTATTCTGCTTACGTGGCGCGTGCTTGCGTTTGCTCTTTTTGGGTTGTGGTCGACTTTGTTGCGGTGGGCGTGGGCGGGCAAACAGCGATAATGCTTCTCTAATATTATTGCCATTTCGTCCAAAACGCTGAGGGCCGAAATAATTGGGCACGCCATTTATAGCGATGCTTGCTAAATGCTGCTCGACATCTTGCTTCGCCGACAATAATTGCTCAGGTGCTGGCAATGCTGTATCAAAATCAGCAAATTGGATATCACGCAAGGTGATGATAAATTGATTGGCGCGATGCGTGCCGCGATTGAGCTTTTTGTTGTGCCATTTCTGGTCGATGATCGTGACCGATTCATCGGCTCCGATATCGACTGGTGCAAACTCAGCCGCTGGCAGCTGTTTTTTTGGGATTCGCAAGCTAAACCACTGAGTTGTCAATGCATGGCGATCCTTAAGACCTGAATAACCAACATCACGCAGAGGAATCTCTGCCCACTCTGACAGCAGCTTTGCAAGATAAGCGGTATTCATCCCTAGTTTTTGGATATGCAGCCATAAATGCTCACCTTCACCGGTGAATTCGAGCGGCAATAGCTCATTAACGATAAAGTCTGTTGCGTGGGCTTTATAGGTCGCTTGCTGTACAGGTGGTTGAAGAGGCTGCGGTAACTGCGCAGTATCCGTCGCGGTGGTAATATCGATACTTGCCATATCAAACTGCTCATTATCAAATTGATTGTTTTCAAGAGCGGATTGAGGGCTAGCATTAATATCGGTCATGTCATCACGAGAAGTCATAAAGTCGTCTTTTATTTTGAGGATAAGATTTAAAAAAATAGGTAAGCATAGGGATTAACAGTTAACGATTACGTTTTGCAACGCAGGAAACATACAAAAAAAACAGCGTGTGCGAAAGTGTCTTGCTACTATCAATGGATAGCGTTTTAAAAAAGCATTTAAATAAACGTATCGAGAATGGTATTTTTCGTTGAAATTGGCTGATGCGATAGGGTTATTTTCAACACGTTTGATTCAGGGAACCATTATAACTGTTAAGGAAGACTTATGACCAATGCAACGATTGACACAGTGACTATTAATAAGGCTGATATTGCCAATGGCGGTATGAAATCGTACAAGCAAGATGATGATAGTATCATTTTAATTACCCGTGACGACGATGAGTTTCAGGCGTTCGATGGTAAATGCCCGCACGCAGGCGCAGATTTAGGCACAGGATTACGTTGTGGCAATCGCGTGGTCTGTCCTTGGCATCATGCGACTTTTGATAGCCGTGATGGCAATCTGTTAGAGCCAGTAGCGACAGCAGGCTTGACTCAATATGAAGTGACCGATAACGGCGACAGCTTGACGGTGAATATCTCAGCGAAGATAGATAAACAGATTACAAATGATAAGCTTATCGAGACGCATACTCTCATCGTGGGCGGTGGCGCGGCTGGTTTTATGACAGCGCATCAGCTGCGTAACACTGGCTATGGCGGCAAAATCACCTTGATTAGTGCTGATGATAAAGCCCCTTATAATCGTCCATTATTGTCCAAAGCATTTTTAGCGGGCAATATGCCTGAAGAGAAGCTTCTACTAGGCGGTGCAGATTGGGCGAGCAAACACGATATTAATTTACGCTTGAATCAAACTGTCAGCGAAGTATTGCCCAATGAACGTACCATTATCATTAAAGATAAAAATGGTCATAGCGACAGACAAACTGCTGATTTTTTAGTGGTTGCAACAGGCGCTGAGCCAAAGATACCGCCCTTTAAAGGGGCTGAGCTTGATGGCGTTTATACGCTGCGTAGTATGGATGATGCCAAATTGATAAAAGCGGCCAGTCACGATCAGCGTGTGGTGATTATCGGTACTGGCTTTATCGGTATGGAGGTCGCTTCCGCATTGGCGCAGGCAGGCACGACGGCTTCTATTACCGTCATCGGAAAAGACCATCGCGTCATGGGAAATATTGTCTCCGAAACCGTCAGTAATGCGCTGATCAAGCTGCATGAAGAAAAAGGCATTCAGTTTGTTTTTGATGCCACGGTCAATGAAATCACTGAGGTTAAAAGGGTTGTTAATCGGTCTGAGAATGAAGAAGAAAATCAAACCTTTTCACAAGTGGGCGGTGTCACGCTGGCGAACGGTGAGCAAGTTGATGCTGATATTGTGATTTTAGGGACTGGCGTAGCACCACGTATAGAACTGTTCGAAGAAGTAAACGCGCCAGATGGTGTTCAAGTGGACGAGTATTTACAGCTGCGTGATGGGGTCTATGCATTGGGTGATATTGCGAAAGCTTCTGGGCAAATGGGGCGCATGCGCATCGAACATTGGCGCGTGGCCTTGCAACATGGCTTAGTGACTGCGGCTGCGATATTAAATGATGAAAGTGTCAGCTCGCTCGCCGCGCGTATCCCGTTCTTTTGGACGATGCAATATGGCAAGAGCTTGCGCTATAGTGGTCATGCCACGACACCCGATAACAATATTTTGTTTGGTTCACCAGACACGCTAGATTATATCGAATATTATTTTGATGATGACGGGGAAGACACACGTGCTAGTGCGGCTAGCACTTTAGGGCATGATAAAGAATTGGTTGCCTTTTCTGAACTACTCCGCCGTGGTCATGCGCCAACGCGTGCACAGCTTAAGGCAGGATTTAATATTATCGACCAAGCACAGGTATTATCGCCCTAGTACTCAAGATGGATACATATTACTATTAAGGCTGACCTATCGATTTGGGTCAGTTTTTTTAATACAAACAAGGAAAGGAAAAATTATAATATGAATAAAAACACTATAGATAAAAATTACTTGGATAGAGAGTCCGTGTTTTTACGACAAGCGCAAGCCGATGATATTAATGCACTGGAGCAGTTATTGAACTGCTGCTATCGCGAGACCGCAGGTTGGACCAATGAGGCGGATTTAATTGGCGGTATTCGAACCACGTCAGCCGAGCTCGCTGCCGTGATTAATGACCCTAATCACTATTACTTTGTCTATCCAAAAACGACAACGGGCGACCGTGATGGAGAGGAAACGGGTGAGATACTTGGTTGTATCGCTGTCGATATCAAAACCGATGCTGACTCAAATAACAAAGCCTATATCGGCATGTTTGCAGTAGATCCAGAGCTGCAGGGGCAGGGCGTTGGTAATATTATTTTGCAAGCGGCAGAAACCTTTGCTACTCGTCATCTACAGTCAGATGGGCAAGCAGCAGCTAAAAAAACTGCACGTTTGACCATGTCTATTTTGAGTCATCGTCCTGAGCTGTTGGCTTACTATCAGCGCCGAGGTTATGAGCTAAATGGTAATAAAATGCCATTTCCAAATGACGGCAATAATGGTGAGCCAAAGCGTGAAGATTTAGAATTATTGGAGTTAGAAAAAATGGTTCATTAAAGAATATTGAATGTTTAAAGGCTGATTTTATCAACCCCAAAAATGACCAAAGGTCATAAATAGCCCAATACTTAGCAGGATAAATGCCACGATAATTAAGCGCTTGAACCAGTTAAAAGCGGGCAAGCGCGTGGCATTGTCATCAGACATCAGATAAGCAAATAAAAACAACAAACTTGCTGCCAAGGTCATGATTCCCAGACCAATCGGTAATATAAAAAAGTACACCTGCCACACAGTTATCTCGCAACGGTTTTGAATACCACATCATAGCAGTATCGTGAATGTACTGTCAGTATGCACCGCACGTTAATTCTTTCATCTCATTAAATTATTAAAGCTATTCATCATAAATCTAACCTTGTGTTCTAAAATTAAGTTGGGTATTTAGAAGTAATTCTGTATAGTGAAGTAACATTATAGATACATTGAGATTGAGATGACTAATCTGAAAAAATTGGCAGTCATAGCATTACTAACACCGCTATTTGTCGCATGCTCTAATGCACCTTCTGAAAGCACGGTTGAAGCGTTAATCGAGGCACAATACGAGCAAGCCAATAGTATGATGGACGATGCGATGGCGAACGCAGGCAATGATGAGATGGCAAAGGCGATGAGCGGCATGATGGAGGGTATGATGCCAAAGCTTGAACGCGTCGAGAATATCAACTGTGATACTGTTGAGGGCGACAATACTTATATGTGTACCGCTGATATCACTCAGACAATCGCGGGGGAGAGCCGCACTAACAAGACCAATTTCAAGGTTTATCAAGTGAACGATGAATGGGTATTAGGCAATTAAAGCAGAGCTATGTTTTTTAAAGTTACTCATAATAAAATCATCAGAAATTTCAAGTTATATTTATTTTATTCTTAGAGAGATAAAATGCTAAAAAAATCGCTTTTCTAACGATTACATCAATACTATTTGCCGGTTGTGCTTCTGTACCCACTGAAAATATCGAAGCATCTAGCGTACTCAAGCAAGTGAAAGCACCTAGTGCCAACAATGCTGGTCTATATATTTATCGTAGCAATAGTGTGGTGGGTGGGGCTCTAAAGAAAGATGTATGGGTAGATGATGAATGTATTGGTGAAACTGCACGAGGCACTTTTTTCTATCATGAAGTACTAGGCAATATGCCGCACAAAGTTTCTACCGAATCTGAATTTTCTCCTAATGATTTAATGATTGATACTACAGCGGGTAATAACTACTTTGTAAAACAATATATTAAGCCAGGTTTAATTGTTGGTGGTGCGGGTGTTAAACTGGTACCTGAAAGTGAAGGCAGGGAAGCAATCGCTGACCTCAAACTCGGCATAAAAGGGACTTGTAGCAAGTAGTGCAAGTCATTATCTATAAAGAAAGGCTACCTCATTAAGGGTAGCCTTTCTACTAACTTAGCCCAGTCTTTCTATCAAACTAGCGCATTGTCACAAATTCTTCTGAGCCAGTTGGATGAATGGCAACTGTATTGTCAAAGTCCGCTTTAGTCGCGCCCATTTTGATGGCGACGGCAAAGCCCTGAATCATCTCATCGACACCAAAGCCAAGACCGTGTAGACCAATGACCTTTTCCTCATCGCCCAAGCACACCAGTTTCATCATACATTTCTGACGATGCTGGGTCACCGCGCTATACATCGAGGTAAATGTTGAGTTATAGCATTTGATATTATCTTTGCCATAGCGTTCAACCGCGTCGATTTCAGACAAACCAATTGTACCAATAGCAGGATGGGTAAAGATAACCGTCGGTATCAACGTATAGTCCAAATGCTCATTAGGCTTGTTGTTAAACAAGCGCTCGGATAAGCGGCGACCTGCTGCAATCGCCACGGGTGTTAAATCCACACTGTTTTCGATAATATCGCCGACCGCATAGATGTTTTTAACATTGGTGTTCTGGAACTTATCGACTTTGATTTTGCCAATTTCGTTCGTTTCCACACCCGTCACTTGCAGGTTGATATTGTCTGTCGATGGCGCACGACCAATCGCCCAAATCAAGCAATCTGTCGTGTCTAGGCTGCCATTTTCGGTATACAAAGTCAGGCTGCCATCTTCGTTTTTATTGACTTCCTTGAGCGTGGTATTGGTATGTAACTGAATACCGTCTTGCTCCATCTCTATGAGCAACGCCTCTACTACACTGTGGTCAAATGAGCGCAGCGGCGAGTGCTGGCGTACGTATAAATGCACCTCAGCGCCCAAACTGTTCAACACGCCTGCGATTTCAACAGCGATATATCCTGCTCCCACAATCGCCACGCGTTTTGGCAAATGATTCAATGCAAAAAAGCCGTCAGAATCGATACCGTATTCTGCGCCTTTGATATCTGGCTGAATCGGGTGACCGCCGGTGGCAATTAAAATATGGTCAGCGGTAATCAGTTCGCCATTCACTTCTACAGTATTGGTATCGACAAATTTGGCAAAGCCTTTGATCACTTCTACGCCATTTTTGGCTAAGTTATTGTCATAAGAGCGATGAATGTTTTCGATATATTGTTGACGGCTCTGCACCAGTTTTTGAAAGTCAAAACCTTTAACATCCACATCAAAGCCATAGTCTGGCCCATATTTATGAATCGCCTCGGCAATTTGCGCGCCATACCACATTACCTTTTTGGGAACGCATCCCAAGTTCACACAAGTACCGCCCAGTTGGTTGGCTTCGATAATGGCGCATTTTTTGCCATAGCTCGCCGCACGGTTGATGGAAGCAATGCCACCGCTACCGCCGCCAATGGCGATATAGTCATAATGTTTTGTCATGGTTAAGTCTCTTTATTCAGGAAGTATTGATGCGTATTGGTGCAATTTTGCCGTCTATTATTTTTTAATTCTGTTGTTTTGAACTCTATTGTGATGGGTATCATTATTAATCTTACAAGGTTTTGCTTATAAGGATATGCCAGCTAGCATCAGAATATAAAAGCATTTAGGCAAAAATAGCCTGACATCTAATCATCCTATCTAAACCCAACTGGACTCATCTAAACTTACTTAAACAATGGCACGTCGTCTATAAAATAACAGTCCCGGAATAGATAAGCCAAGCACCAATCCTGAGGTGACAAATAAAGCTTCGAACAAGTACACCATCATTTGGCTAAATAACTCTCTGAAAAGCCAAAATAACCAATCTGTACCATACTAACCATCGCCTTATAAGCGGCGATACCAGGCATCATACAAATGACACTAGGCGAGATAAGTGCTTTGGGCGGTAGGGTATACTTTTTAGAAAAGTAGACACCCAAAAAGCTGGCAAGCATCGCCCCAAAAAAGCTGGCAACCACGAGATGCACATGCTGATAAACGAGAGCAGTCTTTAACCCGAAGCCAAAAGCAGTCATCAGCAAACAAGGCAAAATATAGCGTTTGGGTACGCTGAACATGAGCGTCCAACCAAGGGTAATAATACATGAAAGCACCACAGTTTCAATGAACCACATCTCAAAACCCCCAATGCTGTATGCGTAGTAAAACCAGCGCCATCACGATACCAACGCACGCGGATAGGGTGAGCATATAGGTAAATACCGCACGCCCAACGCCAATATTGACATAGCCTTTTAAGATATCTGAGAAAGAATTGATCAAAGGAAAGCTGGGCACCAGTAGCAAGACGCTAGAGGCAACCGCAATATCGGCATTATTACCAATATCAAAATAGTAGGTCGTCGCTCCAATTAAAGAAGCAATAAAAGCGGTCACAATGACGGTGATAAAAGGATTAAAGTGGTGTTTGGACAGATAAATACGGGTGAACATCGCTACCATACCCGCAATAAATGTCACGGCGGTAATCGACCAACTGCCACCGTTTAGATAAGCAAACGCCGCACAAGATGCGCCAACAAATATGCCCACCAGCCACGTTTGGTATACGGTCTTATCTAACTCATCAAAGGCAAGGGTCGTACGGTCAATCAAATCGGTACTGTCTACGGTGGCTTCGGTTTTATTGATAATTTGCTGAATTTGTACCAATAAATTGACATTGATGCTTTGATTGATCGTGTCTCTGGTGGTGGTGATACAGCGCTCGTCACAGATAGTCGTCAGGGTGATGGCGTTAAAGTTCAGCGAACATTCGACGCTGTTCATCCCCAAAGCAAGCCCCAAGCGTTTAGACAAGTCCACCACCACGCAGACTCAGCGCCATACTGCATAAGGAGTAAGCCGCAGCGCACGCATAGTCTAGTAATGCGCTGCTGCTTTACGTAGCTGATAGAGGTCATGGGTGAGATACGCAGGTTGGTTGGTATTGATACGCTATTATAAAGGGTCTGGGAGCTGCTGCGCAGACATTATTGGACATTATGTTTGATGCTACGATAAATCATAAAATTTTTTGGCAAAGAGAAAATAGAACGTACGGTAGATGCGCGAGTGATCAATGTGATACGAGCGTTCATGTAGGTGGGATCTATTGCAGGATGCTCTCTGAGCGATAACTCTAATTAAAAGAATAAAGTTATAGGCGTTAAATGGAGGTTGGCTGGGGCTTGTGATATCAAACAAATAATAGATTATAAAATTAATAGACTTTTGTTTTCTATAGTGATAATCTCTTTCTCGATAATTTAGACACATTACTTACATGATAATTACATATTGATTGAATTTTAGTTACGTTATCAATTATATGTCGCTCTCAATTAATGTGTTGCAAGACATGAATTTCGATAGTGGAATGTTAAGTCTATCAATTCATTGCCTTTAGCTCAGTTATTTAACTCAATTGCATCTCTCAATCAGGACGTCTAATGACCAGTTTTCATAAAATAAAAAATGCTCTATTGCTGACTACTATCACTACTTTAGCAGGGTGTACTACGGTCGCCGATATGGCAGGGTACGATACGGCTACATTAAATACTGATGCGGCTAAAAGTTACTCTCAAGTGGTCTCTAAAGCCAGTAGTCAAGGCGCGGTAGATAATACTTCTGCTACCGCCATTCGAGTGAAAAACGTCTTTAATCGTATGAAGCCCTACGCCGTTCGCGCTAATACAACAGGCGTCCCTTTTGATTGGCAGATCACTGTTCTACGTTCACCTGAATTAAATGCTTGGGCAATGCCGGGTGGTAAGATGGCTTTTTATACCGGTATTGTAGAAAAGCTACAGTTAACAGATGCAGAGATCGCGGCAATCATGGGACACGAAATGACCCATGCGCTATCTGAGCACAGTAAAAAAGATGCTGGGCAAAAAATTCTGACAGGCTTAGCGCTGCAGTTAGGTGGTGCCGAACTACAGTCAAGAACAGGGTTAAGTGATGATGCGTTGGGTTTGATTAGTGACTACGGACTTGATAAGCCATTTTCTCGTAGTCAGGAGTCACAAGCCGATGCGGGTGGTCTACGCTTGATGGCGCAGGCAGGCTACAATCCAGAAGCTGCCGTTGCAGTATGGCAAAAAATGGAGGCTGCCAATGGTCGTAGCAACACCATAGCTACTTTAATGTCTACCCATCCAAACTCTGGGCAGCGTATCGCTAAAATTCAGGCACTGTTACCTGAGGTTACGCCAGTTTATCAAGCGGCGGCTAAAGCACCTACTAACGCAACTAGTGGGGCAACGACTGGAGTAACTACTAGAACCATTAAACGTAAATAACTCAGTAGATACTCTCAAAAGTAAATGTTATCAAAAAAGGTAAGTCAAAAGACTTACCTTTTTTGCGAATAAATGTTGAAAATTGGTTGGTTTAAATTTCATCTTACGTCTTGGTGTTGGGTGTCAAGTAGGTTAGCGGCGAGGTACGAGATCTAACAACTAAGTATTGGAGCCAATCCCGCTTTCCGCTCATATCTACTCACTGATACGAGGCGAGGGCTACGGTTTGTACTGTCTCTTGCTCCGCGTAGCCAATCCAAAATCTAGTCCTCGCAACTCGTTCAATTGAGTAGGATAACCGCTACAATCGGGGCTAAACCGCGTCTCAAAACAATCTTCATAAATTCAATGGTAGGTTGGGTGGAGTTTGCGACACCCAACATCTAAATATGAAAAGGACATTCTCAACAGCCCCAATCAATAGGAAGCAAACCATCCTTCACAAATCGATGAAATGAGGAATATTGCCAGTCTTTGAGTTGTTTAACATACTCATGCTTAATAGGGTTCATATGAATATAGTCAATATGTGCTCGGTAGTCTGCTTCATCGCGAATACAGTGCTCCCAAAATCGACGTTGCCAAATACCGCGCTCGCTTTTTTTAAGTCTACTACTCGAAATAGATTCTGTTTTGGCAATGTTATAAGAAAAGTAATATTTAATGAGTTTTATTCGTTTAGAGAAGTCTGCATCATTATTTGGCATAGTACATAACATATGCAAATGGTCTGGCAAGATAACAATGGCATCAATGTAGAAGGGGTGTTTGTGTTTGACCGTTTGAAAAGCATGTCGAAGTGTTTCAATTTCTTTAATTAACAAATTGCTAGACCTATCAGCTAGGTTGATAGTGAAAAAGTAAGTTGCTCCTCTTTGATAGTGCCTTCGATACTGCATGCTATTCTACAAATGATAGTCGATAGCTGATATTACTTAATTTTGTTGGGTGTCGCAAGCTCCACGCCAACCTACGGATTGTAGGTGGTTTCGCGTTTAGATTGTAGGTTGGTGTCGAAGGATGAGACCCAACGAGTTGGTTTTGACGAATATGAGACAGTTGGGTTTCCTTCGTCAACCCAACCTACGAGCTAACCAGCCTATAAAATAATATCGTAGTATAAGAATTTGGGAAAAAATCTTATTAAGAGTGATTCTAAGATAAAATCCAAGTCGCAATAGTAGATGCGAAAATAGCTTGAAGAGTAAGTATTGCAAACCAAGCTATAGATTTAGCGTAGTTCCAATTTAGTTTAGACTTAGCTTTAGCTAGAATTTTTTTATCACCATTGTTTAAATGTATGTAACTTAATTCATCTATTCTATCAATCGAATTTTCTAAAAATTTCCCCAGAATTCCTCCTGAAAAATAGAACATACCAATAATACCAATGGTTGATACCAAGTATTTCAGGTTGTTCACATTAACAGTAAAATCTAAATTGATTACTTCAATTAGATAA
>NZ_BAWJ01000010.1 GCF_000586475.1 Psychrobacter sp. JCM 18903
CTTAGCTTGGTAATCTAAGTAATAAGTTGGTTAACTTACTGCTTAGCTTCCTTTGCTGTGGGGCGTATTATATAGATTCTGACAGGGGTGTCAACCGCTTTATCAGAGGTTTTTAGGTTTATTTGAGAAGACTTTTAATAATGCATAGTTTTCAATGGGTTAGAGGTAGTGGTTGTTTAATTCGCTTAAATAATGACTCAGCTTTAAACAGTATCTATCGATATTCATTAATTGTCATCTATAGCGTTGCCATTAAGAACTTACTTTAAGCTAAAACTTTGAGGCTCTATACTGACTTTTTGGCATATTTATCTGCTTATCAATAATTGTCTTCGCTATGTCCCTAGCTAACTATGATTTACACTTCTTGATATTCGTATAGATAGCATCTATATATAGAAGCCGACCTAATCCCTTACTATCTAGTGTTGATACACAGTTTTTGCTATAATAGCTGACTTTATAATATTACTTAATGGCATTTCTTATTGACCTTGATTGTTCAACGGTTGATTGTTTGAAATTTTGCCTTTAAGTGATATCTATCTCTTATAACATATCATAGCAGTTGGATATAATTGACGCAGTCTTGCGGTTATATGATTGATGGTTGCAATCATCACTGCCAACGGACGCAAAAAGGTGAATAGATTATGGTAGCGATTACTTTACCCGATGGTAGCGTAAAAAACTTCGAAGGTAGTACCACCGTCATGGAAGTGGCACAAAGCATTGGTGCAGGATTGGCTAAAGCGACGGTCGCCGGACGCTAGATGGTCATCTGGTTGATGCGCACGACCCTATCGCTCATGATGCTAAGGTTGAAATCGTGACACCAAAAGATGATGACGGTGTCGATATCATTCGCCATTCTTGTGCTCACCTATTAGGTCATGCGGTTAAGCAGTTATATCCTGATGTAAAAATGGTGATTGGTCCCGTTATCGATGATGGTTTTTATTATGACATTTATAGCGAAACGCCGTTTACACCAGAGCATATGGCAGCCATTGAAAAACGCATGATGGAACTCATCAAGCAAGATTATGACGTTATCAAAAAAATAACGCCACGCGATGAAGTCATCAAAATCTTTGAAGAACGTGGTGAAGACTATAAGCTTAAGCTGATTAATGATATGCCAGGCGAAGAAGCGTTTGGCTTATATCATCATCAAGAATATGTCGATATGTGCCGTGGTCCACACGTGCCGAACACCAGATTTTTGAAAGTATTCAAACTGACCAAAATGTCTGGTGCATATTGGCGCGGTGATGCCAAGAACGAGCAACTGCAACGTATCTATGGTACAGCATGGGCGGATAAAAAAGATTTAAAAGCCTATATTCAGCGTATCGAAGAAGCCGAAAAACGTGACCATCGTAAAATTGGTAAAGCGTTAAATCTGTTCCATATGCAAGAGCAAGCACCGGTATGGTGTTTTGGCATGCGAATGGTTGGACGATATATCAAGTACTTGAGCAGTATATGCGTAAAGTACAGCATGATAATGGCTATGAAGAAATTAAAACGCCACAAATCGTTGATCGTAGCCTGTGGGAGCGTTCGGGACATTGGGGCAACTATGCTACCAATATGTTCACGACTGCCAGCGAAAATCGTGATTATGCGGTAAAACCAATGAACTGCCCGTGCCACGTGCAAGTCTTTAACCAAGGCTTGAAATCTTACCGTGATTTGCCATTACGTATGGCAGAGTTTGGCTCATGCCATCGAAACGAGCCATCAGGTTCACTACATGGTTTGATGCGTGTACGCGGCTTTACCCAAGATGATGCTCATATCTTCTGCACACAGTCGCAAATCCAGCAAGAAGTCGCTGACTTTATTAAGCTAACCCTTGCCGTTTATGAAGACTTTGGTTTTGACAATATCATTATGAAACTCTCGACTCGCCCTGAAAAACGGGTTGGTAGTGATGAGTCTTGGGATTTTGCCGAAAAAGCTTTGGCCGATGCATTAGATAGTTCAGGTCTTGATTGGGCTTATCTACCAGGTGAAGGTGCATTCTATGGTCCGAAGATTGAATTTAGTTTAAAAGATTCTTTAGGTCGCGTCTGGCAGTGCGGTACGATTCAGGTTGACCCAAACATGCCTGAACGCCTTGACGCAGAATTCGTCAATGAGCAAAACGAGCGCGAAGTACCTATTATGTTGCACCGTGCATCTTAGGTTCATTCGAGCGCTTCATCGGTATATTGATTGAAAACTATGCTGGTTGGATGCCCGTTTGCTAGCGCCGCAACAAGTGGTGGTGATGAATATCACTGATAAACAGGCAGATGCTTGTGAAAATGTGGTCAGCGAACTCAAAAAGTCAGGTTTGCGAGCTATTAGTGACTTGCGTAACGAAAAGATTGGATTTAAGATACGAGAGAAAACATTAGAACGCGTTCCCTATATGCTAGTATTAGGGGATAAAGAAGTCGAATCGGGCAGTGTCAATGTCCGTACTCGTGAAGGTGAAAACCTTGGCGTGATGAGTGTTCCAGAATTTATTACATTAGTACAGACCGCTGTCAGCGACAAAGGCCGACAGACCCCAAAAACAGATGAGGAGTAATACCTATTAAACAGTCAAACCGTTTGAACATCAACGAAGATATCACAGCCAAAGAAGTCCGTCTCGTTAAAGAAGACGGCGAACAGATGGGCGTGGTCGATATCGAAACCGCGATGAAAGCGGCACGTGAAGACAGTCTAGATTTGGTCGAATTGGTTCCTGAAGCCAAACCGCCAGTATGCAAAATCATGGATTATAAGCATTTCCTCTATGATCAAAAGCAAAAGGCGAAAGAAGCTAAAAAGAACCAAAAGCAAACTCAGCTAAAAGAGATGAAGCTGCGTCCTAGTACTGAAGAAGCTGATTATCAGGTTAAACTGAAAAAAATCGTCAGCTTTTTGGAAGACCAAGACAAAGTTAAAATCAGTATTCGCTTTCGTGGCCGTGAAATGGCGCACCAAGAGATTGGTCGCAAGCAGCTAGATCGTATTATCGAAGATACTGCTGAGATTGCTAACGTTGAGCAATATCCTAAGATGGAAGGTCGTCAGATGGGTATGCTGCTTGGGCCAACTAAGAAAAAGTAATCTGTTTATTAGATGGCTGTTAGTCAATATAGATATGTATAACCTTAACCATCAATATACTGCGGGATATTGATGGTTTTTTATTGTGTACATAGATACATAGATACATATCTCTTTTAAATATGTTTAGTCAGATATAATTGGCTGACTCTATTTTACAAAACCTACCTTCTCAACCATTTGATTACGAGGTAATCTAAAGGTCTGTTTTATATTTGCTAATCAGCATTTATTAAAAATTTCTAGTAAGTGTATAAAAATAACGTATATCACGACCATCAGAGTCGTTGACAAAAACACTACTTTTATCCAATATTGAAGGAAATTTCATGCAAGAATTGACCCCACCAGAAAATGCAACGACGCCAAGTATTTCTCTAACCGCGCCTGAACCTGTGAGAGAAATACAAAAAAGCGAAGCAGATCAAATGGTCAAATTGGATGACAGCCAAATCCCCGAGCTTGATGCCAAGGTCGATGCCTTTGTTGATCATGTGATTAACAATTCTGTACACAGCGCTGAATTTCAGCAAAATGTGCAATCGATTCACAATCTCGGCACCAAAGAGATTCGTGAATCAGCCCAAGTGTCTAATCGTATGCTTGATTTACCCGCCAAAAGTCTCAATGACAGCTTGTTTGATAATTCCCCTATCGCCAAGTCATTGACTGAGTTGCGCGGCATCGTCGAAGATTTAGATCCCAGTAAAAAAGAGCTGACCAGCTCGCGTAAGTTATTCGGTCTCATCCCATTTGGCAATAAAGTACAGGATTACTTCCGTCAATACGAATCTGCACAGTCGCATATTAATGCGGTTGTTACCAGTCTATATAATGGTAAGGATGAGCTGCTCAAAGACAATGCGATGATTGAGCAAGAAAAAGTCAATATGTGGGAGCTGATGCAATCCATACGCCAATACGTTTATGTCGGCAAAAAGATTGATGAGCAGTTAGAACAAAAGGTTTATGCGATAGAAGCGACCGATCCCGAAAAAGCACGCATTATTAAAGAAGAGATGTTGTTTTATGTGCGTCAAAAAAACACCGACTTTTTAACTCAGTTAGCCGTGAACGTGCAAGGCTATTTAGCGCTCGATACCATTCGCCGCAATAACTTAGAATTGATAAAAGGCGTTGATCGAGCCACCACAACCACCGTATCTGCACTACGGACAGCGGTCGTGGTTGCACAAGCAATGACCAATCAAAAACTGGTACTTGATCAAATTACTGCTTTAAATAAAACCACCAGTAGCTTAATTGAATCGACCTCAGCGATGCTAAAACGTCAGTCAGGTGAAATCCATGAGCAAGCGACCAGTAGCAGCATTGAGCTTGATAAATTGCAAAACGCCTTCAATAACGTCTATGATACGATGGATATGATTAGCAATTATAAAATTGAAGCGCTAGAGAACATGAAACAGACGGTCAATACTTTGACTACTGAAGTCGATAAGGCTCAGAAATACTTGGATAAGTCTAATCAAACAACAGTACTAGAAGTGTCGAAAGAGATAGACAGTAAGAAGATAACCAATAGATCAAGTACAGTCGATATCGACATTTGATTTGTTTTTAATAGTTGTTGCCTATTACAGGTGGCCACTTCCTGCTACCAAATACACTTAAGACAATTGACGCAAGATATTGCAACGTCGTTCGTGTTAAGATAGCCATTATTAATAATTTTAAAAATAGATACGGTAATTTATGAGTTGGAACGATCCAAACGCCTCAAGTGAGGCAAAAAGATATGACAATCCTATCCCTAGTCGCGAACTGATACTCAGTACGATTAATGAGCATGGTGAAGTCACGCATCAACAATTGGCAAAAGCTTTAATATTGATGACCCAGACCAGTTTGACGCTTTAGGCAATCGCCTAAAAGCCATGGCACGCGATGGACAAGTAAACCGCGACGGTCGTCCTTATCGCTATCGCACGGTGACCAAGCAAGATGTCGTCAGAGGTACAGTGTCTGCACATCCTAAAGGCTTTGGCTTTGTATTATTAAGCGATATGCCAGATTTGTTTTTGCATGAAAAGCAAATGCGCTGGGTTTTCAACGGTGATACCGTAGATGCAGTCGGTACATCGACAGACAATCGTGGGCGCATAGAAGGACGTATCGTCGATGTCGTTGAACGTCGCCAAAACAACTTCATTGGTACATTAGCGCGTGATGAAGATGGCTACTGTGTCGAGCTTGGTAGTCCAAATAATCACCAGCCGATTACCGTCACTGAAGAAAATGTACAAGCGATGAATGCCAAGCAAGGATCTCCTGTTAAGGTTGATGTTATTGATTGGCCAAATCAGCATGAATTTGCAACGGGTAAAATCACCGAAGTACTGTCTGATGACAATGATCGCGAACTGATTATCGAAACCACCTTACTCAATTATGACATCCCATCAGATTTTAGCGAAGCAGCACTGAAGCAAGCCAACGATTATCAAGAGCCGACTGAAAAAGATTTAAAAGGTCGTACAGATTTGCGTGATTTGCCGCTGGTGACTATCGACGGTGAAGATGCACGTGATTTTGATGATGCCGTATTTGCCGAAAAACGCTCTGGTGGCAACTATCGTGTCTTAGTGGCGATTGCTGATGTCAGTTATTACGTTACACCAAACTCGCCACTTGATAAAGATGCCTACGAGCGCGGTACGTCCGTATATTTCCCGCATCGCGTGATTCCAATGTTGCCAGAAGTACTCTCTAATGGTCTGTGCTCACTAAATCCTGACCGTGATCGTCTTTGTATGGTCGCTGATATCAAAATATCGCGGGCAGGCAAAGTGACTGGTTATGAGTTCTACCCTGCTGTCATGCACTCACAAGCACGCTTAACCTATAATCAAGTGAATGCTTATCTTGAGAATCCAGAAGATAAGAGCGTACCTACCTCTCTCACGGGTAATAAAGACGTCAAAAAATCTGTCGATACCTTACATCAATTGTATGAGCTACTGCTGAAAAAGCGTGAAGAGCGCCATGCAATGGAGTTTGAGACGGTTGAGACTACATTAAGTTTAATGAGAAAGGTGGTATCGAAGCAATCCTACCGCGTACTCGCGGTGATGCTCAAAAACTCATTGAAGAATGTATGCTGCTGGCCAATACTTGTGCAGCGAACTTTGCACTCAAGCATGAGCTTCCTGTCTTATATCGTAACCATGACAAACCTGATGGCGAAAAATCAATGCGTATTCACGAATACGCAAAGAATTTTGGTTTAAGCTTCCCAGAAGAAAATCCAACGCAAGCCGATTATCAGCGCATTATTGAAGCCACTAAAGACAGACCCGATGCGATTAGTATCCACAGCATGCTGTTGCGCTCAATGATGCAAGCAAACTATGCACCTGACAATATCGGTCACTTTGGGCTAGCTTATGACGAATATAGCCACTTCACCTCGCCGATTCGTCGTTACCCTGATTTGATGCTGCATCGTGCCATCAAAGCAAAAGTGACCAATACCCAGCAGCCAGTGATGGACTTTTCTCTCGAAGCGGCTGGCACGCAAACCTCAGATACTGAGCGCCGTGCCGAAAAAGCCTCGCGCTATGTAGAGTCTTGGCTCAAGTGTCACTATATGAAAGATCATGTTGGTGAAGAGTTCGAAGGTGTGGTCACTACAGTCACAAGCTTCGGTTTGTTTGTTACCTTGACTGACTTATATATCGATGGTTTGGTTCACATCTCTAATGTCGGTGATGACTTCTTTGTTTACGATGAGCAGCAACAACAGCTGATCGGTAAAGACAAAGGGACATTGTTCGGACTGGGCGATCGCGTTAAAGTGAAAGTTGCTGGCGTCAATATGGATCTGCTACAAATTGACTTTGATTTAAAAGCCAAATTGCAATCTAGTGAAATGAATCAAACGAAGAGCGCGCCTTCTAAGAAAAGCACTGAGAAGAAAAGTACTGATAGAAGAAGTCCCGCTAAAAAGACTGGCAGCCGTAGTAAAGGCGCAAGTAAGAAAAGCTAGTGTTAGCAAACACTTTAAATAATAAAAAGGCCAACGTCATCGTTGGCCTTTTTTGTGCGTGGTATTTTATAACGACTATTTAAATCATTATTGCGCATTACTCATCTGGTCTAGACGTTCCTTCTCTGCTTCCTGGGCCTGATCTATTTTCGCGGTAGCATTATCGAGAATGGCTTTAGGCTGTTTGCCAAGTGGCTGGCTCGCGACATCTACTAAGCCACTTTCTACATCATCAGTATTTGGTAACGTTGTATCGGGAGATTGCTCAGATCCTGCATCACTTATGACTACTTCTCTATCTTTCTCACGTTGATTGCCATTAATGAGGTTGAAACCTAGTAACGCAACCATGCCCACTAGGGCGAATATAATCAAGTGTTTCATTTGCATAAAAAATGTCTCGTATTTGAATGATAATCAGATATACATTTCGTTGCATTTTTTATGCCTAGTTTTTGGCAGGTTTTTGCAAATTATTCTTGCGGGCTATTATTATTCAGTAAATCAGTCTCGTCAGAGTTTTCTGCAATTTCCTGTTCAACTTTTTCCATGAGTTTGTCGTCAGGACGAGCGTTAAGCACCTCATCAGCATTGCGACCTTGTAAAATCAATTTGGCACGAGCCTTTGCTTGTTTTTTGTCCTTATCATCAACGCTATTATCTTTATTCTGGTTTTTATCAGTCACTTTGGGCGTGTTCGTTGTAATCGTCATGTCTGACTTAGCACTATCAGTGTTAGCCTGCATATGCTCAAACGCTTTTTCTAAGTTACTATTAAAACGCAAACGATAAATCGGTTCAGGCAAGCTAAAGCCTTCGTTTTCTAACGCATGCTTGGTCTCACGAATGGCAATACTGCGTGCTTTTGAGAAGTCCGTGTCTGATTGATCCACCCAAATTTGAAATTCCAAAATGATATTAGAGTCGCCAACATTGGTAATGACAGCCACTGCTTTTGGTTCATCTAAAACGAATGCTAATGTATGTATCGCATCCAGTCCGACCTTGATAGCCGCTAATGGATCATCATTGGCATCAACACCTAACTCAAAGGTAAATCGACGTTCTGGATTTTTGGTGTAATTTAAAATCGTTGCTTTAAATACTTCAGCATTGGGAATGCGCAACTGGTTGCCATCTAAAGTCATCAGAATAGTCGCACGTGAGGTTAGCCGTACTACGATCCCCTCTTGATTATTAATCCAAATATGATCACGTGCGCGAAATGGTTGGCGAATACTGAGCATGAGCGAGGCAATGTAATTCTCAATAGTGTCTTTGACCGCAAAACCAACAGCAATACCGATAACGCCTGCACCGCCAAGCAAAGTGCCTAAGATGGTTTCGGCGCCTATCAAACTCAGCGCAAGAATCAAACCGAAAATAATAAAAATGACTTTAACGGTTTGTGACAGCAATTCGGCGACAAACGGATTGGGCGTGAGCCGTTGCCACATTTTTTTGCGATTAGACAGCCAACTACCAAACCATGTCACCAATGCAAATAGGACAATGCCGACCAATAGGAGTGGCAAGGCTTTGACTAGATTTTTGGCTTGTGCTTTAAGACCTTGATAAACGGTAGTAACATTGTCTTGAACATCAAGCGTGCGATCAATCCGATCTTCGACGGTGACCACATCTGTCAGACGGTTGGTCAAATTGATGGCTTGTTGCGCTTTTTTCTCGTTCGGCGTCTCTCCGGTTAAGGTGACAACACCTTGTGTAACGCTGACATTGACAGCCTGCAGACCTTCTATTTCAGAAAAAATACCCTGAATACGTTGACGAATGTCATTGTCTTTTTGCGGAGTAGGAGTGGTTTCGATTTGCGCATTATTGGTGCTCTCACCACTGATTATGGGTGGTGGCGCTGGCTCAGGTATGACAACTGGAGATGCTGAAGCTTCCTCTTCTGATGTCGCATCCAGTAAAGGTTTGTCAGCTGCCGGGTTTTCTGCTGTATCTATCCCCAATGCAGTGGTTATACCAGTCACCTCTTCACCAGCCGCATACACTGGAAAGGCAAAAAGGATGCTTAGTAACAACAGCATTTGACCGCACGCTTTTATAAAATCGCGCATCGTTGAGCGGTCAAAGTCAGTGTTCATAAGCATCCTTTGCTTTTTATAGATTTTCGTACTCATCTTTCTTTATTAAATGTTCAATAATCATTAACTGTCTAAATAAACTTGTGCCTCGCCCAAGTTTAACGTGCCTTCATAGATTGCGCGACCAGTAATGATACCTTCAATACAATCGCCATAAGGTTTCAGCAGTTCGATATCTTTCATATTGGTCACGCCGCCTGAAGCAATCACAGGCAAGCCGCCTTCACGTGCCAAATTGACAGTTTGTTCAACGTTGACGCCTTGCATCATGCCATCACGGTTGATATCGGTGTAGACAATCGACGATACGCCGACATCTGCAAAGCGCTTTGCAAGCTCGGTCGCCTTGGTATCGGTCACATTTGCCCAACCATGGGTTGCTACCATACCGTCTTTAGCATCGATACCTACAATGATATGACCCGGAAATTCGCGGCAAGCTTCTGCGACAAACTCCGGATCTTCGACCGCTTTTGTACCAATGATGATATAAGTCAAACCAGCCGTAATATATTGCTCAATGGTGTTCATGTTGCGCACACCGCCGCCCAACTGAATAGGCAGATTCGGGTAAGCTTTAGTAATATCATTCACCACTTGTCTATGAACGGGTACGCCGTCAAATGCCCCATTCAAATCAACCAAATGTAGTCGACGTGCACCTTCCTCTACCCAGCGTGCCGCCATGGCCACTGGATCATTAGAAAAAACCGTATCATCCTCCATACGGCCTTGTTTTAAGCGGACACATTTACCATCTTTTAAATCAATAGCCGGGATAATGACAGGCACAGCACACATATAGCATTCCTTATAAAGCACAACAATAAATATATTTAGAAAAGTAAATTCAAAAATCAGGGTGTATTGAACGTTCAACACCCTCTAAACACGCATAAAAACATCAGTCAAAAGTGATTTAATATATAGACAAATCAAAAGCTATCCATGATAGACCCAAAATCCACTTCGATAGATAGAAATGACAATAAAAAAACGGTCAATCATAACCATAAGTTTAATACATTGAATCACTGGCAACATTAGATAAATTCAATTACTGACTGGCAATTTTAGGTCAATTTAGCGTATAATCCTAGGTAAATTTTTATTTGTTTCTATGTGATAGTAACCATGCGCTGCGCTTTTTATTGAGTCATTTATGGCTTAGTGTTGCATAGCGGTCAGGATGAGTCGAGCAGCAGCTAAGTGCATCTTTTTGATGTTGGCTGACATATTGCTAAGAAGGGTTATATTAGAAATTTCAACTGGTGGCCTCTAAACAGTCTACTCTACAGCACTAAACTCTAATGACGCCTCTTTCTTTTTTATAGTCTCTATCGTATCTCTATCACTAGCTAACTATTTTAGAACAGTCATTACTAGCTGTATAGCCGCTTATTGATGTGAGTGAAATCTACTTAATAATGGCTTCGCTAGTTTGTCTATCAACCAGTTTATCATCTATTTCGATAGATCATCTTTTGGCTGCATTCTTATCTAATCGCGTATCTATTAACAAGATACCAAACCGATAAGGGTGGTCAATTGCGCTGGTGTTACAAGCTTTAATTTTCAATGAAACGTATGATAGAGCTATTGTCTACACAATCATTTTCGCTAAAGGCTTGAACGATTGCGTTTGATTTGATGGTTTTAACATACACCTTGGTAGCCAGTCGCCACTTTGGTCATTCGAATAAGACATTAACGTGTTGTTAAGGAGTCTAAGGTCAGCGTTAATACTCTTACTAGTAGTTATGATCATGCGTCATTTTCAAAGATCCTTTGTCACTATCCTACTATAGGAAAAGAGGCGTGGGGGCTTGATTGAATGACGCAGATGTTCATGCTACCGATATACCAAACAGGACGTCTGGTATCGTTTTAGACTATGGACTAAGTTTTCGCTTATGATTACCATCAAAAAAGGTTTGGATTTGCCCATCACCGGTGAATCATCCCGCGAGATATCTGAGCACCAACCGACACATGTCGCCGTTATTGGCTATGATTATGTGGGCATGAAGCCCACGATGAATGTCAAAGAAGGTGATATCGTAGCAAAGGGTCAGCCCGTTTTTGAAGACAAAAAACGAGTTGGCGTTATCTATACTGCCCCTGCTGCTGGTAAAGTCGTCGCGATTAAACGCGGTGAACGTCGTGTGTTTGAGAGCCTTGTGATTGCGGTCGACCCAAACGGTGAAGAAGTAGACTTCGAGCGCTATGACTCCCAGCAACTTGCTGACCTAGACGCTGAAGTTGTTGAAACCCAACTGCTTGCCTCTGGCGAATGGACCGCGTTTCGCACGCGCCCTTATAGCCGTGCGCCAGAAATCGGTGCCCGTCCTCATGCTATTTTTGTCACCGCTATGGATACCAATCCATTAGCATTTGACCCAATGCTGCTGATTAACGATCAGTTGCAAGCGTTCAATGACGGACTTGCTGTCTTATCGACACTCAGCCCCAAGACCTTTGTTTGCCATCATGGTGATGCCCAGTTGACGCCAGTTGCCAAAATGGCGGCTAATAATGTCACTGAGTATCATAGCTTTGCTGGTAAGCATCCTGCTGGTCTGGCTGGCACGCACATTCACTTTTTGCATCCAATCATGCGCGGCGTGACCGTATGGACGATTGGCTATCAAGACGTGATTGCGATTGGTAAGCTATTCACCAGCGGTCGCTTATATACGCGCCGTATCATTAGTTTGGCGGGTCCTGCGGTCACCAAGCCACGTTTGGTGGCTACTGAGCGCGGTGCTGATATCGCTGCTCTGACCAAAGGACAGCTGGCGGCTGGCGAGAACCGTATTATTTCCGGTTCGGTATTGTCAGGTCGCAAAGTGTTTGGCAATACGGCTTATCTTGGTCGCTTTCATAATCAAATCAGTGTGCTGCCTGAAGGGCGTGAACGTCCAGCGTTCCATTTCCTAAGTGTCGGCACCAACCGCTTCTCTAAGCTGCCTATTTATATTTCTAAGTTTTTTGGTAATAAGAAATATAACTTTACGACCACGAGTAATGGTTCACGCGCGCGATGGTACCTATCGGGGTTTATGAAGAGGTCATGCCGCAAGATTATCTGCCTACACAGTTACTACGTGCATTAATTGTCGAAGACATGATTAGCGCCGTAGATTTGGGCGTGCTCGAATTGGACGAAGAAGATTTAGCATTATGCACCTTCGTATCTCCTGGCAAATATGAATTCGGTGATATTTTGCGTGATAACTTGACGCGCATTGAGCTGGAGGCTAACCACGATGAAATTTTTACACAATATGTTCGATCGTATGGAGCCGTCTTTCACCAAGGGTGGCAAACACGAAAAATACTACGCTATCTTTGAGATGTTTGATACGTTTTTGCGTCAACCAAGCTCAACCACATACTCAGCATCACACGTACGCGACGGTATCGACCTAAAGCGTATTATGATTACCGTATGGTTATGTACTTTCCCAGCCATGTTTTGGGGTATGTACAACATCGGTCATCAAGCACTAACGGCGATTGCAACCCTTGGTTTGCAGCCTGAAGGCTGGCGTACCGTTATCACCAGTATGGCAGGCTATAACCCAGACAGTATCTGGGCAAGCTTCGTATACGGCGCCATGCAATTTTTACCGATTTATATCGTCACCTTTGCGGTCGGTATTCTCTGTGAGATTATCTTTGCCGTGGTACGTGGCCATGAAGTCAACGAAGGTTTCTTTGTGACTCAGTGCTGTTTGCGCTTTGTTTACCACCAGATATTCCTTTATGGCAAGTTGCTTTAGGTATCACCTTTGGTGTCGTAGTCGCAAAAGAAGTGTTCGGTGGTACGGGTAAAAACTTCCTGAACCCTGCCCTATCGGGTCGCGCATTCTTATACTTTGCTTACCCTGCTTATATGTCTGGTGACTCAGTATGGACGGCGGTCGATGGTTTCTCTGGTGCGACGCCACTTGGTCTTGCCGCGTTAGGCGTAGTCCCTCAAGACTTCGTCGACGTCTATGGTAATGCGATTACTTGGGGTGATGCGTTCTTAGGTAATATGCAAGGTAGTATCGGTGAAGTATCAACACTGGCTATCCTAATGGGTGCCGTCGTTCTACTTTGGACGCGTATTGCTTCATGGCGTATTATGGCAGGTTGTGTGGTAGGTCTGATTGCTACTTCTCTTGTCTTTAATATGATTGGTTCTGAAGACAATATGATGATGAACTTGCCGTTCTATTGGCACCTAGTGATCGGCGGCTTTGCCTTTGGTGCCGTGTTTATGGCAACCGATCCTGTATCAGCTGCGCATACCAATAAAGGCCGCTGGGCTTATGGTATCTTGATTGGTTTTATGACGGTATTGATTCGCGTCGTGAACCCAGCTTTCCCAGAAGGCATCATGCTGGCCATTTTATTCGCCAACTTATTTGCTCCATTGTTTGATTACTTTGTGACCCAAGCAAACATCAAACGCCAAACAGCTCGGAGGGTTCGTTATGTCCAAGCCCAAAAGTAATAATGCGAAAACCATCAGTGTGGCATTGACGCTATGCTTGGTGTGTTCCGTCTTAGTTTCAGCAGTAGCGGTTGGTCTAAAACCTGCTCAAATTGAAAACGCACGCTTAGACCGTAACAAAAACATCTTGGTCGCCGCTGGCATGTACGATGCCGAGTCTGATACAGCAGATGATGTTGCTGAACGTTTTAAAGATTTCGATGTCGAAATTATTGACTTAAGTAAAGGCAGCTACGTTGATGATGAAGCGCTAAAAGCCGCTGGCATCCCTGATCGTAATGCTTATGACGCAAGCCAAGCGACTAAGAATAAAGCACTGAGTGAAGATTTAGGCAACAATGACCCTGCTGGTATTGGTCGTAAACCCAAATATGCCAAAGTCTATGTTAAAAAAGATGACGCAGGCAAACCTGAAATGGTTGTTTTGCCGATTCAAGGCTATGGACTATGGGGCACTATCTATGGTTTCTTAACCCTTGAAAGCGATATGAATACCATTAAAGGCATCAGCTTTTATGAGCATAAAGAAACCCCAGGTCTGGGTGCTCGTATCGAAGAGCCAGAGTGGCGTGCGAAGTGGAGCGGTATCCACTCATATGACGAAAATGGTAATGTTGCCACTGGTGTGACCAAAGCGGGTACACCAAAAGAGAACTGGGTCGATGGTATCAGTGGTGCAACCTTGACCGGTCGCGGTGTCAGTAACATGATTCAGTTTTGGTTGGGTGAGCAAGGTTATAAGCCCTATTTAGATACGCTACGTAAAGAGAGTGGTCAAGCAATTGATAATGCGGCAGATACACAAGCTACGCAATCAACGCTGAGCGCTCAACCTGAAACCGAACTGGCAGCCAAACGACCAGTAGCAAACGGCAAGGAGGCATAACATGCTGACACTAAAAGTATTTTAACCTCGCCTATTTTTGATAATAACCCCATTGCCCTACAGATCCTTGGTATCTGTTCGGCGCTGGCTGTCACCACAAGCATGGCCAATGCCATGGTAATGTGTGTGGCGTTGACCTTAGTCACGGCGTTTTCAAGCTTCTTTATCTCGATCATTCGTAAGCAAATCCCTTCAAGCATTCGTATTATCGTACAGATGACCATTATTGCTTCCTTGGTTATCTTGGTGGATCAGGTGCTAAAGCTGTCGCTTATGATGTGAGTAAAGGCTTGTCGGTCTTCGTTGGTTTGATTATCACCAACTGTATCGTGATGGGTCGTGCCGAAGCATTTGCCATGAGCAATCCACCAGTGCCAAGCTTTTTAGATGGTATTGGTAATGGTCTTGGCTATTCTGCGGTTTTGCTGTTTGTCGCGACTATCCGTGAGCTACTTGGCTCAGGTACGTGGTTTGGTATCACCATCCTACAGCCTGTCACTGATGGCGGTTGGTATATTCCAAACGGTCTATTACTGTTGCCACCGTCAGCATTCTTTATTATTGGTTTGTTCATTGCCATTATCCGTATCTGGAAACCTGAGCAGGTTGAAGATGCTGAATTTGTAATGAAGCCGCAGTCTAAAGGCATGGCACATGGAGGCGGTCACTAATGGGACATTATGTTAGTTTATTTATAACCTCAGTCTTTATTGAGAATATGGCGCTGGCCTATTTCTTAGGTATGTGTACTTTCTTGGCCGTATCAAAGAAGGTTTCAACCGCTATCGGTCTGGGTGTTGCCGTGGTCGTCGTGATGGCGATTACCGTACCGCTAAACAACTTACTCTTTCAGTTCATTCTAAAAGATGGTGCGCTGGCATGGGCAGGTTTCCCTGATATCGACTTAAGCTTTTTGGGCTTGCTCAGTTATATCGGCTTGATTGCTGCGACCGTACAGATTCTAGAGATGTTCCTCGATAAGTTCGTCCCTAGTCTGTATAACGCCCTTGGGGTGTTCTTGCCACTCATCACTGTAAACTGTGCCATCTTAGGTGGTGTACTGTTTATGGTGGAGCGTGACTATAATTTCGGCGAATCTGTCGTGTATGGTGTGGGCGCAGGCTTCGGTTGGGCATTGGCGATTACCGCATTGGCCGGTATCCGTGAAAAGTTAAAATACTCAGACATTCCAGCACCGCTGCGTGGTCTTGGTATTACTTTTATCACAGTTGGTCTGATGTCACTTGGCTTTATGTCTTTCGGCGGTATGTCAATTTAGACCGCTAAGCTTAACAGCCTATTTAGCGATTTGACCTATTTAATTCATTTATTCGGTAGGGGTTCAGGAAACACGCAATGACGTCTTTTCGCACCCCTACTCCATAGATTAAGGATACCTACCATGGATTACGCTACGGCGATTGGTGGCGTTGCTATGTTTACCTTGATCATCATGGGCCTCGTTGCCATTATTTTGGCGGCGCGCTCAAGACTGGTCAGTTCAGGCGATGTTACCATCCATATCAATGATAATCCCGATAATGACGTCGTGACCCCAGCAGGCGGTAAATTACTACAAACCCTTGCAAGCGAAGGTATTTTCTTATCTTCAGCCTGTGGTGGCGGTGGTACTTGTGCGCAGTGTCGTTGCCGCGTTATTGAAGGGGGCGGCTCTATCTTGCCCACCGAAGAAGGCTATTTTACTCAGGGCGAAATTCGCAATCACATGCGTTTGGCTTGTCAGGTAGCCGTTAAGCAAGACATGAAAATCGAGATTGACCCTGAGTTTTTTGATGTGCAAAAGTGGGAATGTGAAGTTCTCTCTAATGACAACGTTGCTACCTTTATTAAAGAGCTGGTCCTTAAAATTCCAGATGGCGAAGAAGTAAATTTCCGTGCTGGTGGTTATGTGCAGTTAGAGGCGCCACCGCATGAAGTGCATTATAAAGACTTTATCATTGACGAAGAATACCGCGAAGATTGGGAAAAATTTGGTATTTTCAACTATGTCTCAAAAGTTGATGAGCCAGTTATTCGTGCTTACTCGATGGCCAACTACCCTGAAGAAAAAGGCCTTATTAAGTTCAATATTCGTATCGCTAGTCCACCGCCACGCGGTCCTGACGGTATTCCACCAGGCAAAATGTCATCATGGGTATTTAGCCTAGTACCTGGCGATAAAGTAACGGTTTCGGGTCCTTATGGTGAATTCTTTGCCAAAGAGACTGACGCTGAAATGATTTTCGTTGGTGGTGGTGCTGGTATGGCACCGATGCGCTCGCACATCTTCGATCAGCTTAAACGCTTACATACTAAGCGTAAAATCAGCTTTTGGTATGGTGCACGCTCTATTCGTGAGATGTTCTATGTTGAAGATTATGATCAACTCGCAGAAGAGTTTGATAACTTTGAGTGGCATGTGGCTTTGTCTGATCCATTACCAGAAGACAATTGGGAAGGTCCAACCGGCTTTATCCATAATGTATTACTTGAAAACTATCTGAAAAACCATCCAAACCCAGAAGACTGTGAATACTACATGTGTGGGCCACCGATGATGAATGCAGCGGTCATCGACATGCTACACAGCTTAGGCGTGGAAGATGAAAACATCATGCTTGATGACTTCGGTGGTTAAGTGGGTCATTGAGTAAAAAAAGATATTTGAAACGATAAATGAAAGAGAGTCTCAACCGAGGCTCTTTTTTTGTTTCTAAAACCTTACAAATATAATATCTATTTGTTAATATCTAATCCTGACTAATTTTGATTAATTTCTTTGTAATTTTACTATTTCTGATTTGGATTTTTATATGAAGTTTGATGTTTTTTCAACTATTATTTTTTCGATGATAATCTTATCTGGTTGTGCAAGTGATCCAACGACGTATCAATCTGTACAACAACAAGAACCTACTTGGCAAAAATCAGGAGTTTCACAAAATGACGTGAATAGCGCTCTACAAAAATGTCGTTATGATATTGGTATGGCAAACGTAAGTAGTGAGAAAGAAAACACATTATTGACAGCTTGCTTAGAGTCAAAAGGATATCGTCATACAACTAATAGATTAAATTAAAGTATTAGCTCTATGATTAATTCTGTAATTAATTCACGTTGAGAATAAAGGTGCCAAACACGGTACCTTTTTTATTGCTCTGAATTTAATATATGATGGCACTCAACCCATAGATTCAAAATAGAAATATTTTTAAGCTAAAAAACTATTGGCTAAAGTGTATACAAAACTTCAATTATTTAAGAAGGATTCTTATGAAAACCAACATTAAAGATTTGACCATTTGGATTACTGGTGCTTCTAGTGGTATCGGTGCAGCATTATCTATCGCCTTTGCCAAACGTGGTGCCACCATTATTTTAAGTGGGCGTGATGAGGCAAAATTAGTAGCAGTCAAAAGCCGCTGTAAAAATAGCAAAAACCATTTCATCATCCCTTTTGATATCACCGATGCTAAACAAGCACAAGACGCGTATGAGACAGCTAAAGCTCAAGCTGGAAAAATTGATTGGCTCATTAATAATGCTGGCATCAGTCAACGCTCGCTTATTATGGAAACCACTGAAGAAGTTGAGCGCCAAATTATGGAGATAGATTATTTTGCGCAGACACGTCTTACCAGACTGGTATTGCCAGATATGGTCACACAAGGTAGCGGCAAAATTGTCATGGTATCCAGTGTGGCAGGTTTATTAGGCACGCAATATCGCGGCGCTTATGGAGCAGCCAAAGCCGCACTTCATATGTGGGCAAACAGTCTGCGTGCAGAACTGCATGAACAAGGCATAGAGGTGGCGACGATATTCCCAGGATTTATTCAAACCAGTATTTCTATTAACGCCTTGACTGGTGATGGTAGCGCGCAAGGAACGATGGACGAGGCGACTAATAAAGGATTAACTGCAGCTACCTTTGCCAAACAAGTCATAAAAGCCTGATTAAGGGTGAAGAATATATCATCGTGGCAGGCACTAAAGAAAAACTGGCGACCACAGTCAACCGCCTATCGCCACCAAAACTATATAAGCTCATCCGTGAATCAAAAGTAAAGTAAATCTAGTCGTTTAAGCCACTAGGTCTTAAGTCGATGATTGGCGTTATGGGTGACAAGGGGTGTAAAATGGGCGACGCTAATAGAACGTGCCACTCACCCTTTTGCCATAAAAGCCATTATGATTAATATGAGAAAACCAATAATGCAAAAATTATCCCCACTCTCATTGTCTAGAAAATCGATGAAAACTACCTTATTGCCCGTTATGGCTATCAGTGCTGTATTCAGTCTTAGCGCTTGCCAGCAAACGCCAGATTATGACTATCTCAGCGGTGAGACCATGGGAACGAGCTACCATATCAGTTATCAGCTACCTGCGAATACAGATGAAGCGGCCATCCAAGCGTCGATTGATAAGCGCTTGCAGCAAATCAATGACAGTATGTCTACCTATCAAGCAGACTCTACTATCTCTCAGTTCAACCATTTAGGTAAAGACATCCCTCTCACTATCGATGCAGATTTTGCTCACGTACTTGATGTGTCACGAATCGTCTATCAGCAATCTGGTGGCGCCTTTGATCCTACCGTCATGCCATTGGTAGATACTTGGGGCTTTGGTAGCACCATGACCGTTGAGCGCTTGCAAAGTCCACCGACAGCACTTGAGATTGCTCAAGCAAAAGCCTTGGTCGATTTTGAAAGCATTGTACAAAAAGAGCAGAGCATTTATAAAACCAAAGACGGCGTCGGGCTTGATTTCTCAGCAGTTGCTAAAGGTTATGGCGTCGATGTAATCGCCGATGTGCTCAGAGATGACTATCAAATTCGCAACTACATGGTAGAGATAGGGGGTGAAATTGCAACCTCTGGGGTCAATAACCAACAGCAGCCGTGGCAAATTGCGATTGATGCACCTATTGAGGACAGTACGGTCAGCGAGCGTCAGACAATATCAGCGATTCGTCAACCCATCAATACCGATAATCAGATGTATTTGGCAACTTCTGGCAACTATCGTAATTCCGTCATATTCGACGGTCAGCGCTACAGTCATACGATTGATCCAACCACTGGCAAGCCTATCGCGGGCGGTGCACCATCGGTAACCGTTGCAGCAGACTCAGTCGCCTTGGCAGATGCGTGGGCAACTGCCCTCACTGCGATGCCTTATAAAAAAGCCCTTGCGACAGCCAAAGCACAAGATATAGCTGCCTTGTTTGTTGTTTTAGCTGATGATGCAAAGGCGACGGATTCTGATAAGAATACTGACCAGTGGCAAGTGGTACAAACACCAGCAATGCAAGCATTACGTGCTGACAAACAGCCTTAGAACCTAGTCGCAATAGAGCTTAGTCGCAATACTGTAAACGGCTCGATAACCATCAACGAGCCATACAAAAATTTGCTATACTGATCTTGCTATACTATTAAGGTATTACCCTAGTAAATAGCCACACTATTTTTAAAAATCGAGGTTTCCTCTATGCTTAGTCAATTGCTTCCCATGCTTGCCATTACCTTTACCGTATTCGTCCTGTTCTTTATCTTTATGGGTATCGGTTATATGGTCAAAAAGAAGCCGCTTAGAGGATCTTGTGGCGGCGTTGCTAAACTAATGGGTGATGAAAATTGCTCGTTTTGTGGAAATGATCCCAATAAGTGTGATTCAATCGTGGCAGAACAGCAAGAAAATGCCCTTAAAGCCGCTCAGCTAGGCAGACCTGTATAGCTAAATTCTTATAAATACCGCGTCTGTTACCATACGCTGGTAGTATTTACCTAACATCTGTTCTTATAATAGCGTCTAGTCCTTTGCAAGGGACTGGCGCTATTTTTAGTTGTGCCAGCCGCGACGTATCTAGTTAGCATCGCTTCAAGACATTTTGGATATCAATACGGCACGTGCAAGGCCTGTTAATAATAGTAGACTAAATAAATCTAATACCGTATCCAGTTGATAGGCGATTGAAGATAAGCGCGCTTTCAAAATGGTTACTCATATATCTTGTATTCTGCAAGTAATCTCTAGTTCTAATTTACGATTCTAATTAATGATTTTAGTCACCGTCTAGGTGCGTTTTCTTTGGTGTTATTTACAAGCGACGATGCTTCGGCGCTGTTTAATGACGTGTCCTTTTTCTTATTATAATAGTCGTGCTGCTATGTCTACCTCTACTGATGTGCCATTACAGTCTCATTCAGATACGCCGTCACCGTTTGAGCTGCCCTCCTCACGCTTCACTTTTTGGCTCATCTTATGTGCCATGATTTTGCTCGCCACCAATATGCGTGCGCCTATTGTTGCTCTCGGCTCTATTGCCCTTGTCGTACAAGATGCCCTCAATATCTCTGAGACGCAGATTGGTTGGCTAGGAGCAGTGCCCATGCTGACTTTTGCGGTGGGCGCACTGATCGCGCCAGCCATTGGTAAGCGTTTTGGGCTTGAGAATACACTCATTGCGATGATTGCATTATTAACGATTGGTATGATGATTCGTACCGTTATTCCCACTTGGTCTGGGTTTTTGATTGGTACGTTATTGTTGACCCTGGCTATCGGTTTTGCGAATACCTTAGCTGCCCCTGTTATTAAACAGCGTACGCCCAAGCATATTCCACTCATAACAGGGCTATTTAGTCTAACGATGACGGTAACGGCAGGCATCGTCGCTGGAGTTGTACTACCATTATCTGAGCAAGTGGGCTGGCAATGGGCACTGGGTGGGTGGTCGCTATTGGGCATTTTTGCGATCGTTATTTGGATATTTTTGCGGTTGCGTCTGGGTTCGTCTAGTCATCAAGCAATTGTGCCACCTACCTCTGGAGCGTCTGACATCTCCATGTGGCGTACGCCTTTTGCTTGGCAAATTGCGGTATTTATGGGGCTGCAATCATTATTATTTTACACCGTTGCCAGTTTCTTACCTTCTATTTGGGTCAGCAAAGGGCTATCTGCAGTGCAAGCAGGACAAATGGCTTCAGTGTTTCAGTTTATGGCACCTGTCTCTATTTTGAGCCTGACGTGGCTGATCAATCGCGGCCGCCCTATTCAGGCGCTGGCGGTGTTTGCAGCGGTGCTGAATGTTATTGGTATTTTAGGAATCAATTATTTATCTACCGACCTCGCGTGGTTGTGGTCAGGTCTGATGGGCATTGGCTGCTCCGCTATTTTTACCTTGAGTATGATGCTGTTCTCCTTACGTACTTATACGACCAACCAATCTAGTGAGCTGTCTGGTATGGCGCAAGTCGTCGGTTATTTGATTGCCTTTTTTGGTCCCTTAGGGACAGGTTGGCTACATGAAGCGACTGGCAGCTGGGATTTACCCCTATTCATTATGCTCATTTTGATGGTTATCAACGTCGTCATTGCTTGGGTAGTGAGTCGTCCAGTGATGGTCGATGGCAAAAAGCTTTAATATCAAAAACTACAGTAACCTTAGGATAATATTGGTGTCTGTCTTATTTTGCTACACTGGTTTGATTGCTTATAGGACAGAATAATCATGATGAATTTATCCATTCGTTTCGCTCGACACTTACCAACATTGGCTATTTTAACAGCCGTAATGGCGCTCGGTGGTTGCCAAAAACCATCTGAACCTAGCACCGATAATGGCATGCAAAACAGTACTCAAACTGCCGAACCTCAAACGACAAAATCTGAGCAACCGGCAACATCCACTGCACAGCAAGTGCCATTAACGATCTTGGCATTGGGCGACTCCCTGACAGAAGGTCTTGGGGTGGATAAAGATGACAACTATCCTGCTCAGTTAGAAGATCGTCTGCAAGCAATGGGTTACGACAATGCCAAAGTTATCAATTCAGGATTGAGCGGTGAAACCAGCACGGGATTGGTCAATCGCTTAGACTGGGTGTTGCAAACTAAGCCTGATGTGACGATTTTGACTATCGGTGCTAACGATGCCATACGCGGTATCGATGTGGCGACAGTTGAAGCCAATATTCGTACCGCGGTCAAACGTCTAAAGGATAATGGCAGTATCGTCATTTTGGGCGGCATGCAAATCTATGACAACCTTGGCTCTGAGTATGTGAAGTCATTTGCAGCGATATATCCTCGCGTCGCCAAAGACATGAACGTGACGCTGATTCCTTTCTTCTTGGATGGTGTGGGCGGTGATCCTGCGCTCAATCAAGCCGATGCCATTCATCCGACTAAAGAAGGCTACGCAATTATCGTTAATGACAATATCTTGCCTATCCTAGCGCCTAAACTAGAAGCGCTAAAAATAGCCGATGCAGACAACGCAACTGAAAATGCTCAAGATGAAACGACAAAAAATACGATAAATGAGACTACTTAACGAGACACTGTAATGACATCATCACCTTCGATTGCCGCTTCAACGCCACAAGCAGATTATAAAAAAGAAGTCCTACTCACCGCCTCACAATTAAACAAGACCGTGCAAGTCGGCGAGCAAACCCTATCAATCATTAAAGATGTAGATATCTATGTCAATGCTGGCGAGTTTGTGGTCATTATGGGCAAATCAGGCTCAGGTAAATCTACCTTACTAGGATTACTGGCGGCGCTAGATTATCCAGACAGCGGTACGGTGTCGCTAGCAGGTCAAATGCTCAGTAGTCTTGACGAAGATGCTTTGGCGGTGATTCGTCAACGTGATATGGGCTTTGTCTTTCAGTCGTTTCACCTACTGCCAACCTTGACAGTAGCCGAGAACATCGCCTTTCCACTTGATATTGCCAGACGTCCAAACCCAGCACGAGTAGACGAGCTTATTGACGCCGTTGATTTGGGTCATCGACGTCATAGCTTGCCCAATCAGTTGTCAGGTGGTGAACAACAGCGCACAGCGGTGGCACGAGCGCTAGTATCGCATCCAAAGATTGTGTTTGCGGATGAGCCAACAGGCAACCTCGATGAGCAAAATGCCGATCAAGTCATGCAGTTGCTATTGGACTTACGCCAACAGGTTGGTTCAGCACTGGTCGTTGTGACTCATGACCCTGCACTTGCCAAAATGGCAGATCGTGTCATCACCATGCATGATGGGCGGATTGTACCTACATGAATAACTGGATTGTATCTTAATGAATAGTAAGCCCACAGACAATAAACCACCAGCTGATACAAAAAAGACTGATACCAGTATGCGTCAAGAGTCCAGCTATCCTAGCGGTATCCTAAACCAATTATTTACCCGTACCCTAGGTTTTCAAACACTAGGCTCACAGGCACTCAGCCGTAGTTGGTGGCAGCGCTGGGTATATCCGGTATTGTTTCTGCTGACATTAACCCTATCGCTTGCAACTTACCTAACCCTCGATTCTGTGCAGCAGTCTGTCGATCGCTATATCAATGACAATCAGCGCGCGCTCGTTGGTGGCGATTTGATTTTAAACAGTAAACAAGACTGGCCAAGTGAAGTATTGACGCAGGTAGAAACCATCCCCGATACGCAGACGGTGTATGACTATCAGTTTAGCGCCATGCTGGTCAATGATGAGCGAACCTTGCTTGCTAGCATTAAAGCGGTCTCACCGTCGTATCCCTTATACGGTACAGCGGAGCTTGCCTCAGGACAGCCGCTGTGGGAGCAGCTAACCTCTGACAGCGTGATCGTCGCGCCAGAAGTGCTCAGTAGTCTACAGGCCAATGTCGGTGACCGCATTACCATTGGTGATGCGCAGTTCACAATAAGTGATGTATTGACAAAAGAACCTGATCGCCCGCTGACCACCTTTGGGTTTGGTGGGCGTGTCTTAATGCATCAAGACTCACTCCCGTCAACCAACCTATTGGGGCAACGCAGCCGAATAAACTATCGTATTGAGATGGCAGGCGATCCCGAACTGATAACGACGCAGCGTGATGCGCTCACAGAGATACTGACCAACTATCCTGATATCGAGCTCTCTGACGCAGAGTCCGCAGACACTTCGGTCTCGCGTATCTCTGATAATGTACTGATGTTTTTAAAGTTACTGGTCATCGCAGTGTTGCTACTTTCTGCGGTCGCCATGTACGGCGTCATTAGTGCGTTTGTCACCAAGCAGCAGTCACCTAATGCCATTCGCTTGGCATTAGGTGAACCGCTTGGCTCACTCAAGCGCAGCTACTATCAACTGCTTATCGTCACCACTGCCATTGCTTGTGTCGCCGCGATTATACTGAGTCTAGGTTTGCTTAAAATTGGTCAGCCGTATCTGGTGGCTATCTTGCCTGCCGATGTTGGTCTCGCCATCAATCCAATCAGTGCGGTCAAAACCATTGTGATTGCTTTAGTCCTGACGTTGCTGATTGCGCAGCGTGGTTTAAGCGCGCTTAACACCACCAAACCCGCTACCCTACTCAATCAAGGGGCGAGCACCCAGACACAAAACCTGCCTTGGTATCGGCGCGTGCCATTACTATGGTATGGCTTGGTGCTGGCAGGGTTGTATGCCTTCTTTGCTTATGAAGTGGGCTCACTGTCGTTAGGCGCACAGCTATTGGGCGGCTTGATCGGTTTTGTAGCGATATTTTGGCTGCTGGCGCGTGGGTGGCTCTGGCTACTTGCCAAGTTAGCGAGCAATACCAAGGTCAGTTGGATGCAGCGCATTGCTATTCATAACCTTGCGCGTAAAGGTAACCAATCAGCGCTATTCTTTGTCACCTTATCGCTGTCGGTCGCGGTTCTGACGCTTATCACCACCCTCAATCACAGTATCAATGCGCAGTTTATCAATGCTTATCCTGAAGATGCGCCTAATCTGTTTTTACTGGATGTGCAGAGCGATCAACATGACGATATTGATGCGATCATTGAAGCACCCGTCACTTATTATCCCGTCATTCGTGCCCGTGTGGAGACGGCAAATGACGTACCGGCAAAAGATATTGAGCCTGAGGATGGGTTTGATGACCCTACGCGTGTGTTTAATTTGAGCTACGCAGATACGGTCATGGAGACCGAATATATCACTGAGTCGCTCACAGACGACGCGCTATATACCCCTATCGATGCGACAGATGAGCAAGTCAAACCCTTATCTATCTTAGATACTGCCGCCAGTATGCTCAATGTCGGTATGGGCGATAAGGTGCGCTTTAACATTCAAGGTATCGAAATCATCGGGCAAATCACCAGTATTCGCACGCGCTATGAGCGTGGCCCAAGTCCGTATTTTTATTTCCTGTTTGAGCCGTCGGTGCTGTCCGCAGCTCCGCAAATTCAATTTGCTACTGCCCACGTATCAGAGAATGACATTCCAGAACTACAAGGCAAACTGGTACGCGAGTTCCCTGCTGTCACCACGATTGACGCACTGCCATTGCCAAGCAAATCCAAGAGCTGGTTGTACAAATGAGCCGCTTGGTCTATGTGTTTACCTTGCTTGCTCTGCTCACTGGGGTCATGGTGCTGATCAGCTCGCTACTGTCCACCTCACAAGATCGCATGAAAGACAGCGCGTCATTTAGACTACTAGGCATGCAAAAGCGTGACCTATATATGCTCAATATCTTAGAGCTGGGTGTGCTTGGTATTAGCGCGGCGATATTTGCCGTCGTCATCGCTAGCGTTGGCGCATGGGCGGCTATCACTCAATGGTTTAATCTACAGTTTAGTATGCCGTGGGCAAATCTAGCTATGGGTGGTGCAGCATTAGTTGTCTTGCTATTCGCTATTGCCATTATTTATGTGAAACTGGTGATTGGGCGCGGGATTATGGCGAGAGTTAGGGCGATGGTTTAGAAGGTACGCTATGAACTCAAATGACATGATAGTTAGTGATTTTTTGATAAGAATTATTTAACTTTTACCTCTTAGTGAGATCAGCATTGACCAAGCTCATTTTTTGATTTTCAGCCTTGACAGGTTATCAACAATCAAGGAAAACAACGACTTAAAAGGGTTAGCGCCTATTATTAATCAGGCGCTTGAACTCGAAGATATATTGTCTATATTAGTTATTGAAAAGTATCAGCAGGAACTAACACAACTTGAACAGTTATTGGTCAGTCATTTAGATATCGTAGATGATTGTGAAGGCTTGCATGAGTTGTCGAAAATGATAACTTCGATATGAGCTAAAGGGAGTTTCCTAAACTTTGTTTAACTGCTTATAGTCCACTAACTATTCATAATTGTCGTCAATTATTTCTATATTTAGTGAGTGCATTTTAATTGGCTCATTATCCCACTTTCTTGCCAGATACTCTATTTCCTGATAAATAGTCTTCTTACCGCTGATTGCACGAATTCTAAGAATTAATGGGTGAGCATATTGCCAAACTTTCATAAAACTAGAGTAGTGTAAATTTTTAAAAATCTCTTCTTCGAAAGCTTTTACACGTATTCCTAAGGCAACTTGTTCGTAATAGTTTAGTACATAATGAATATCATCTTTTAACTTTTCGTCTTCTAGTATTCTCTTATATCTTTTCTTTTTCTCTTCTTCGACATCTATTTTTCTTTTTTTTTCATTCTTTAGAAAACTTTTGTTTATTTTTATATGCTTAAATATTATAAAATCTTCTTTATGTCTAATTTCTTTAGATATTTCTTCGTCGGATTTATTTTTGTATTCATGATTGTCTAGCTGGCTATAATATTGGGGCAGATCATTTCCCTTAACAAAAATTAAGTTCTTAGTATTTTGCAATCTTTTATTTTCATTGAGTTCTGTCACAAGTTGTATTGTTAATTGTTTTCTACTAGAAGATTTACTACTTTGTATAGACTGATAAGTTAGATATAAACCTATTGTAGCTACAGCCACTAAAACATAGCTAGGGAAGGATCCAAGAACTACTCTATACACACTATCTTGGAAGCTTCGTACCGTCACTTCATCTGAAGCTGATACTACAACATCTGAGTAATTTATCTGATAGTGCCACCACAACCAAATAGCCCCTAGTGTAAACAATACAATAGGGGCTATTATAGGTAATTTGAGTTTTCTTCTTAATTTAACCATCCCATCCTTCATGAGTAACCTTCTTGAACATATCAAATTTTACCATTTGAATTCTCCTAACTAAGTAGAATTGTAAGCTTAATTTCACTTCCGTACTAAGTTGATTTACAGATAAAAAATACACTACGTATATACATAGTACAAAAATTTTATGTACTACAATGTAGAGTTAGTATTAATTTACGTAAATATAAAACGAACATTAGTTTATTTTTCCGCTCTGGCTTATCAATATTCTTAAAGAATATTGATAAGCCAGAGCTTAATTATACACAAATTTATCTTTCTTGTCAATAGATAAATTTCAGAATACACGACAAATTAGAGATAAACAAGACTTTTATAGGATAATTATATCAATAATATGTATAAACTAAACTCTTTTCAATCCACATCTGCCCCTGAACATCTCTCCCCGACCCCCTATCTTTTGCTATACTAGCCCAACTTTTATCAATCAAATTCCTTCTTATCAAACCCTCCCAAACAGCATGGTAGCCTTATGAAATTCTCAAAGTTCGGTCAAAAATTTACCCAGCCAACTGGCATCTCACAATTAATGGACGATCTAGGCGATGCGCTAAAAAGCGATCAGCCAGTCAACATGCTGGGTGGTGGTAACCCTGCCAAAATTGATGCCGTTAATGAGCTATTTTTGGAGACGTATAAAGCACTTGGTAATGACAATGATGCAGGAGAAGCCAATAGCAGCGCGATTATTAGCATGGCGAATTACTCTAATCCACAAGGTGATGCCGCCTTTATCGATGCGTTGGTTGGTTTCTTTAACCGTCATTATGATTGGAATCTAACCTCAGAAAACATTGCCCTGACCAATGGCTCACAGAACGCATTTTTCTATCTTTTTAATCTGTTTGGCGGTGCGTTCAAAGATGAGAAGAACGAATCTGTCGACAAGTCCATTCTACTGCCATTGACCCCTGAGTATATCGGCTATAGCGACGTGCATGTCGAAGGTCAGCATTTCGCAGCCGTATTGCCACATATCGATGAAGTGACTCATGATGGTGAAGAAGGCTTCTTTAAATATCGTGTCGATTTTGACGCATTAGAGAACTTGCCAGCACTAAAAGAAGGCCGTATCGGCGCGATTTGCTGCTCACGCCCGACCAACCCGACTGGCAACGTGCTAACTGATGACGAAATGGCGCATTTGACCGAGATTGCCAAACGTTATGACATACCGCTTATCATCGATAATGCCTACGGTATGCCCTTCCCTAATATCATCTATTCAGACGCGCATTTGACGTGGGATAACAATACGATTCTGTGCTTTAGCCTGTCTAAAATTGGCCTGCCTGGTATGCGTACGGGTATTATCGTTGCCGATGCGAAAGTTATCGAAGCGGTCAGCGCGATGAATGCGGTAGTCAATCTAGCACCAACACGCTTTGGCGCAGCGATTGCTACGCCGTTGGTAAAAAATGACCGTATCAAGCAGTTAGCCGATAATGAGATTAAACCGTTTTATCAAAAGCAGGCAACCCTCGCTGTGAAGCTGTTAAAAGAAGCATTGGGCGATTATTCATTGATGATTCATAAGCCTGAAGGGGCTATATTCTTATGGTTATGGTTTAAAGACTTGCCGATTACCACCGTTGAGCTGTACGAGATTTTAAAAGAAAAAGGCACGCTCATTGTACCAAGTCAGTATTTCTTCCCTGGTGTCGATGTCAGCGATTATCAGCATGCACATGAGTGTATTCGTATGAGTATCGCCGCTGATGAGCAGACGCTGACTGATGGTATTGCAGCGATTGGTGAAGTGGTGCGTGAGTTGTATGATGGTCGGTAGGTTTTGCAAGTGAGCTGAGAATTATAGTTAGATCTAGTGTAAAAGTATTCGAAAGTCTCTACGCCAGTTACAGCCATCACATTATTTTAGGAATAATTAAATGAGACTTATGTTAGCTATAGTCTTACTTCTAATGTCTGGTTGTAGCGCTGTACATTCCGATGACGCCAACTATAAAGTTTTGATTCATGGCAATGAGGAATGCAACTATGACTATGGTGTAGAAGATTTTTGCGACGAATATAATCAAATATCCTATAAAAATACTGACAAGACTGTCAATTTTGATAAAGATAAAGTTTTAGTAGTTCCGAAAGATAACTTTGGTTATTTAGTTGTTATAAACCCAGAAACTCAAATAGCTTATCCTTTTGGATACTTAGTTAATTATAAAAAACTAATTTTTTCTAAAAATTCTAACGAATTCTGTATAGAGGGAGATATCTCCGCTTATCGTGATGAGGATAGTGGATACTTCTGTTTTGAGTTTACTGAAAACAACTTTGAGCGTATTTACGATGCTACTCGCTAGTATCTAGCCTAACAATTGTAAATCTACCTTTATTCTAATATATTGAAAAGTATCATTAAGATCATTAAAGTTGCCGTTTTCTTTCCAGAAGGCGGCGCTATGAGTAACCGCTAAATATAAATAGCCGTCTCTTGCCCAAAATATGTCTTTTGGCTCCTCCATAGGCATCCAATGCATAAAGCCTGCACCCATGATCGGGATGATGTCTGTTCCCTTAATTCTATACAGCTCTAGATCGGTGTATTGCTCATATGGGTTGGTATAGGCTGAGATGATATATTTTTTATTGGGCGAGATATGAGGATAATCTATAAACGTCTGCGTCGTCTCACCCGAATTTTTATCAATCATCTTATAGTCACCGCTTTCCCAGTAACCTCCACTGACCAAATACTGATTTAACGGGGCAATCTGACCTACGTACTCAAAAATCTGATACCCATCATTATCTACATTCTTATCAGTGAACGTTACTACCTTGCCAGCAGTTGGAATGGATATCACCCCATTTCTCTTTTTAATACTTTCATCTTTTGATAAAAAATCAACGGCAAGTGAACGTTTCTTCTCAAACAAAGCCTTATCAATTAGCTCTATTTTTAGGTAATCGTTAAGTGCTTTGCCATTTTCAAAAGTCTCGTAGTCTTCGCCAATGGATAGATATGCTAGTATGTTTAAATCTTTGGACGTTAGCGAGGCAGGTATAGTAGAACCCGTTTGCTCTTTTCTCACAAAGACCTTTTCCCATTTAACAACGTCTGTCTCTACAATGCCATCATTGTCCTCGTCATACTCTCTACGAATTCTGTCTTGCACCGCATACCAGTCCTTTCTATCTTCAATGACTTCTAATTTCTCACCAAATGCATAGCTTTTCACCTTTCGAGCAGCGCCGCTTGGTAACTGACGTGCGATTGCCCCATCTTTTGCCGTCACGTAGACTTGCTTCAATACAGTCGTATCATCGTAGTCAATCTCGATACCATCACGATTGTACTGTGCCAAAAGTGCTGCCGATATGGGTTTGTTTAGGTCAATGATGACATTTTGACTTGCCACTGCTGAATGATAGCTAAACGTCGTTAGGGATAGAATGATAGAAGAAAAAATGTAAGTAGATATTTTAAATGAAGACATAATATGGTCTGCTATATATTTTATATTATAAATTTTACACCATAAAATCCTACTTAAGTTTACTTTTTTGATATCTGAAATAAAATTACTTCAGAATATTAGCGCTGCTTTAACAGTTTAGTAGACGGATTGAATGAACTGAATATCTTCGTCCACTTATTCAATGCATAGAGCACGTAAGGCAGCAGGCACGTATTGATCAAATCACGGAGGCTTGCGACCAGCTGTTCGTGGCTTAAGCCAGCCATGCCTGATGCTTCGATCGTATTTCGATTATCTAAATACTCGCCCAATAAAGCAATGCCCGTCACGACGACTAAAGCCATGAATGATCTGATGCTTTGCTTTTTAATGATAGGACGCAGCACAAGCAGACACAAAAGATAGATGCCGACGCCGACATAGATATGTAAGGCATCTTTGGCAAGTCCAGATACTTCAATAACATTGATTTTAAAAGCGGTAAAATCCACTGAGATATTCCAAATATAAGCAAGTAGAAAACGACTGAGAGTATCACTAAACCATGATGGCTAAACTATAATAACTAAAGAGTGGCAGCTACAAAGTGATGGCTGAGCATAAAAAAGGCAGATTATACAATTGATAATCTACCTTCTGCTAAATTAAATATTCACTTCACGGTTATCAACTACTTACACATCCCACTCAACGAAATTTTTCAACAACTGCAAGCCAGCAGTATGACTTTTTTCTGGGTGAAACTGGGTGGCAAATAAATTATCTTGGATGACACTGGCACAAAACGGTTGACCATAGTCACATATCGCTGCCACTTGTGAGCTATTAGTAGGCTCGCAATAATAGCTATGCACAAAGTAAAAATGCGCGTTGTTTTGAATACCATGCCACAATGGATGGTCAAAATCCATACCGCTAATGGTGTTCCAGCCCATGTGTGGCACTTTGATGGTAGCGCCCTGCTGATCCTTCCACGTAGGGTCAAATGCTTCTACATTACCGTTTAAGATACCCAGACAGTCTGTACCACCATTTTCAGCGGACTGCTCAAACAATGCCTGCATGCCCACACAAATAGCCATAACAGGCTTATTAAACACCGCATGGCGTATGACGTCATCAATCCCTGCTTCATGCATGCCAGCGATACAGTCACGCATCGCACCGACACCGGGGAAGACAATCTTGTCTGCCGCAGCGACAACCTTAGGATCATTGGTGATAGAGACTTCTGCCCCTACCACTGACAAGGCTTTACTGGCGGAATGCAAATTACCCATGCCATAATCTAGTAGGGCAATTTTGGTCACTTTAGCCATTAAAACGCCTCTTTAGTCGATGGCAGAGTATTGAGTGCACGCTCATCATATTCGCACGCCATACGTAGCGCACGAGCAAACGCTTTAAAGGTAGACTCGATTTGGTGATGGCTGTTTTTGCCTTTTAGATTGTCTAAATGCACCGTCATCCAAGAATGGTTCACAAAACCATAAAAGAATTCACTAAACAGGTCAACATCGAAATTACCGACGTGCGAGCGGGTAAAGGGAATGTCCATGTGTAAACCCGGACGTCCTGATAGATCGACGACAGCGCGGGTCAATGCTTCATCAAGCGGCGCATAAAAATGCCCATAACGACGAATGCCTTTTTTGTCACCCAATGCTTTATTAAATGCTTGTCCAAGCGTAATACCAGTATCCTCAACGCTATGATGGTCATCGATAAAGGTATCACCGTTGCATTTAATTTCTAAGTCAAACAAACCGTGACGCTTGATTTGGTCAATCATATGATCCAAAAACGGTACGCCAGTATCTACAACCCCTTGACCCGTACCATCAAGATTGACGGTACAAGTCACTTGGGTCTCAGCAGTAATGCGCTCAACGGTCGCAATACGTTCAGGGCGACCATGTAGATTTAGGTTTTTTGGTGCATTTTGCTCAGGTGTATCAGCAGTCGTCATTGCATTGGCTGTCATGGCTACTCTCTATCAGTTTTTATCAGTGAAAAGCGGTCAATAAATAAGGCGAAACATGTCTAAATATTTTACTAGTGTCTGGGTCAGCGCTAGCAAAAAATGTATTAGAAAATGATATATACAAAAGATATCAAGGTATTAGGGTTTGTACGTACTAAATATCATCTAGCCTCATCATAGCAAACCCTAACATTTACTGCCACGACCAAGCGGTAAACCACGCACAAAATTACCTCATTCTGCTAAAATAGTGTGTTCAGTATTATTAATCATGATTTGCACTGACTTTTAGATATCATATTCTACAGCCTACTTTCTATGACTTTTACCGTGTTATAACTTTGTGCTGTGTCATACTGCTACTTTATACGATAGAAACCCTCTGTTTATAGGAACTGCCATGCCTTTAGAAGCGATCGCCATTAATAGCTTGGATGTACCACTTATCAAAAAACCTGCTCGCGACAATGAGCTATCAGAGCGCTTGCAGGCATTATACGATAGCGATGACGCGCAGCCTGATGGTATCGAGGTATTAAATATCGTTGAGCAAGGTTTTAAGCGTGGTCAGTATCTATACGTCGGTATGTTTAATGATAAACCTATCGCCGCTGTTGGCTGTTTTGATGATGGGCAAACCGATGCCAAGCGTTTGCAATATTTAACGGTGCATCAGCAAAATCGCGGTCGCGCGATCGATGCTAAGTTTATCAAACTGGTCTATGATGCCGAGGTCAAAAAAGGTGTGCGTGAGTTTGTCCCTGCCGATGCAGATATTCATCGTATTATGAGCGAGTATGATTTACTGCGTGTTAAAGATTAAATCGAAAGCAGAAATAGTTAATTTTGCCAATATTTGATTATTTATCGTCTTTTATCTTCTATTATGCAAAAACTACTTGACAGCAACGCCTATATTTAGTTTAATAGCGCCTCAACGAAGACGGCTCGATAGCTCAGTCGGTAGAGCAACGGATTGAAAATCCGTGTGTCGGCAGTTCGAACCTGCCTCGAGCCACCATTCGTTTAAGAATTCTAAAAAGCCCCGAACAGCAATGTTCGGGGCTTTTTTTATGCCTGTATTCCGTTCTGAAATAAGTCTAAAAGCTTATGACAAACGTCTTCTTAATAACACCTCGCAACGTTCACGCGAGTCTAAATCATAAACCGTCGCGCGGTAATCGATACCATGACGCCCTTCAAAAAATATCACTCTATCGCCCACTGCTAAAAAACAAGACGTGCGCGCATCATAAATGAAACCATCAATCACAAACGCCAAATCACGATCTATCTCACGTACCGTATAAGTTTCTCCTTGCGGAATCAACTGCTCAAACCATGCGCTATGGGCAGCATTGATGCTTAATACGCTGATGAGTACCATCACCGATATCATAAATATACTTTTTAAAGACATCGTAACAGTCGAGCCAGCTAGACTGATTCTATTAAGGATGTTTTTATTAACTGTCATAACTTTAACCTACTCAGACCTGCTCAATGATTGATTCTATTCGCCATGCTTCTCATGCTAAACGCTTACTGTCACGGTTGCATAACATTTTTGTGCTGTTTTTTAGACAGCGGCGCTCAGTATACTCGATAGTATTGATAATGATAAATATGACAGATGACGAATACCAATAGGGAAAAGCGATGAGAGCGTTCGATTACGATTTGGATTATAAAAACCTAGATTTGCGCGCGCAGCCCGAGCTGTATCGGGTCGGTCGCGGCGAGCAAGGCGTATTATTGGTAGAGCCGTATAAGTCTGAAATCCTGCCACACTGGCGCTTTGCTACCCCTAATATTGCGCTTGAGAGCAGCGAGACAATTTATCAGATGTTTTTAGATTATCTGGCGGCCGATGACTTTGTCGGTGCAGATATGGCGCGCAAATTTATTCAAATGGGCTATACCCGCGCCCGTCGTTATGCCAATCACAAAGGCGGCAAAAAATATAAAGGGCCAGTGCCCGATGATAAAAAAGGTCAAAGCGGCGCACATGGTCGTGAAGAATTGCCACGACAAATCGAAGACCCAGTCAAAGCAGAGTCGGCGCGCATATTTAAACAAAAATGGGACGAGTGTCGTGAGAACGAAGATTATTTAAGAATGAAAAAGGAACATCGCGAACGTTATAAAGAGGTTGAATAAGCATAAAACATATCAATAAAATATTACCCTCAGCTTGAAAAGATAGAAATATCTATAATGACAGACTGTTAAATAATTGAATTCATGATTTGCTGTGCTAAGGTAATGAGGGCTTGGAGCTAATACTCCAAAAAAGTATAAAATTGATAGCGTGGGCAAATAATAATGACTGTAGATATTAAGCAACTTTTGATTTTTGATTTTGATGGCACGCTCATTGATAGCGTGCCAGATTTGGCTGATGCGACTAATGCGATGTTAACCACTCTGGGCAAAAAGACGTACCCTATCGAGACCATACGAAACTGGATAGGCAACGGCTCAAGATTGCTGGTAGAGCGCGCACTAGTAGGTAAGGTAGACGTGTTAGAAGGCGAGTTGACGGTCGAGGAAGCCAATCACGCAGAGCACCTATTTTTTGAGGCTTACAAAAATCTCAGTGGTAGCAAAACCGTTGCTTACCCAGATGTCGATAGCGGACTAAAAAAGCTAAAAGCAGCAGGATTTACGCTGGCGTTAGTGACCAATAAACCCATTCGTTTTGTACCGAAAATATTGCAATCCTTTGGCTGGCAGGACTTATTCAGTGAAGTATTAGGTGGTGATAGTCTCTCAACTAAAAAGCCTGATCCAGCACCGCTACTGCATGTCTGTAAAGCGTTGAACGTCACTCCAGAACAAGCTGTGATGATTGGCGATTCTAGAAACGATATCTTAGCCGGACAAAATGCCAATATGGATACTTTCGGGCTGTCTTATGGCTACAACTACGGACAAGATATCCGTGAGCTAAACCCTACCGAAGCCTTTGATGATTTTGCGGCATTAGTAGAATATATTTTCAAAAATTATAAGATAGACAGCTAAAATTTGAACATTAGAATGATTCGTTTAAGCCATTCTTTGAAATCATTATTTGCTCCGATAACTGAGCGCCTCAGACACATGAGCGCTTGTAATATCGATACTGTCAGCCAAATCAGCAATGGTACGCGCCACTCGCAATACTCGATGATAACCACGCGCGGATAGGTTTAGACGCTGCTGAGCGAGCTGTAATAGTTGCTGTTCGCCCTCTCCTAGTTGGATATATTTATCAATCTCGCTAGGGCTAAGCTCATTATTGACCTTTTGTTGCCGCTGCATCTGATTTTTATGTGCAGCAATAACTCGAACGCGCACTTGTTCGGAGGTTTCGCCAGCTTGAGCATTTTGCAAGTCGGCAATTGGCAGCGCAGGTACAGTGATATGCAAATCAATGCGATCAAGCAGTGGACCTGATAGTTTATCTTGATAGCGTTTAATCTGTTCAGGTCGACAGCGACAACGCCCTGAGGTATCGCCATCATAGCCGCATGGGCATGGATTCATGGCAGCGACCAATTGGAAATTTGCTGGAAAAGTCATCTGCGAATTGGCACGGCTGATAGTGATTTGCTTGGCTTCTAACGGCTGACGCAATACCTCAAGCACACTCCGATCAAACTCTGGCAATTCGTCAAGGAATAATACGCCTTTATTGGCAAGGGTAATTTCACCCGGTTTTGGTCGTGAGCCACCACCCACCAAAGCCACGGCTGATATAGTGTGATGAACCTGCCTAAACGGTCTTGTCCCATAATCGTAATCGCTGTCTGCCACTGAATAAGTACTGGCAACTTCTAATGCATCTTCATCACTCAAATCCGGCAATATGGTCGGTAGCCTTGACGCCATTAACGTCTTGCCTGAGCCGGGAGGCCCTGTGAACAACAGCGAATGACCACCAGCGGCGGCAATCTCTAGCGCGCGCCGTGCATGATGCTGTCCTTTGACATCAGCCAAGTCCACTTGATAGCCAACATGCTGCTGTGCTGGACTCGGTTGTACAACGTCCAAAGAGTCATAGGCTGCGCTTGGATTCGCTAACGACTGTAAGTGGTCACAAACTGTCTTTAAGCTTTGCGCGGCTAGTATCGTCACGCCATCCACACGGCTAGCCTCAGCACCATTATCAATCGGTACGATAAGCTGCGGTGTTTGTGGTTTTGGCTGCGGTTCGCTCAGCTCTTGTTCAGTGATATTTGCCAGCTGCAATACTTTGGACGCCAGCGCCTCAGCTTTGATCGCTCGTGCCACCGCTAAGCTGCCTGTCACTTGCCGTAAATTCCCATTGAGCGCTAACTCACCGATAAACTCAAACCCTGATAATACTTCTGGATCCAATTGATCACTGGCTGCCAAGATTCCGATGGCAATCGGTAAATCAAGACGCGCGCCATCTTTAGGCAAATCAGCGGGGGCTAAATTGATCGTGAGACGACGATTAGGAAATTGAAAGCCAGAGTTCAGAATCGCAGAGCGTACACGGTCTTTGCTTTCACGTACCGCCGCCTCAGGCAAACCGACAATGGTCAATGCTGGCAACCCTTGTGACAGATGCACCTCAATAATGACCTTGGGCGCATGCAGTCCGACGACTGAACGGGTATAGACTTGGGCAAACGACATCAGCATTTTCCTAATATAGGGAATAATTGATAATAGAGTATTATTTATCAGTGCGCAAATGTCGTGTTTTCTTGTCTCATTTTATTTACTAGCATAGTTGTCAACAGTTGTTATATGATAAACGGATGCTCTTTCGCTCAGTCTTATTCGGCTATGCTGCTCCAAAGATTATCACGCCTGTTAACCACGTTATTAACGTATTGGATAATTTTAATCGTGCTACAAAGCACTAAAGATTAGCAAGAGTATTGGCAATAAAAGGATTTTATTGATCATATAAAGTTTGCTGGCGGCTTTTTGCTGCAGATTTATATAACACCTACTTTATATAATACCTACTACCATGGATGGATAAACTTATGAGCATAAAGATGCATAATCGGCGTGTGCCCACACTCACGCTACTGACAGTAGCAGTCTCTTTAGGACTATTCGGCTGCTCAGACAGCGACAATAGTTTCAATGACGATGATGTCATATCCCCTTCCACTAATTATGAAGCCGATATTCAGCGCACTGAGTTCGGTATACCGCACATCACCGCAAAGGATTACAAAGGTCTGGGTTATGGCGTCGGTTATGCATTCGCAGAAGATAACTTCTGCTCACTAGCGCGTGAAGTTGTAGTCGCTAGCGGTCAGAGTATGCTGTATCTAGGCGCTGACGGTAATTTGGCTAGCGATGCTTTTTATACGTGGTACAACACTGACAAGCGAAAAGCTGAATTTTTAGCAGCTCAAGACCCTGAAGTCATTGATGCTGTGACAGGTTATGCAGCAGCTATAGCCGTTATCTACGTGACACAGGCGTGGCTAATATCGATCCTGCTTGTGCCAATGCTGAATGGGTACGCGAGATTACTCTCGATGATTTATTGACGGTCTACGGTAAAGCCAATCTACGTGGTGGCTTATCTAATTTCGTCGGTCCCATTGTAGCAGCGGCACCGCCCTCTGTTGCTGGCATTCAGGGTAGCTCAAGAATGCGTAGTGTTCCAGTCGCAAATCCTGTCGTAGAGTCAGCACCTGCATTCAATATGGATACGATTAATGCGATGAGTGGCGGTAGTAATGCCTATGCCTTTGGTAAGGAGGTGACTGGTACTAATAGCGGGGTCATGTATGGCAATCCGCATGAGCCATGGGATGGCGTCCAACGCTTCTATCAATTTCACTTAACGATGCCAGGTGAGCTGGATGTGATGGGTGCGGCTCAACAAGGTCAGCCTTTCCCTAACATCGGTTTTAATAAAGACGTGGCTTGGAGCCATACCGTATCCACTGCCAAACGTTTTACGCTTTATCAGCTTAGCTTAGTTGATGGAGATCCTCTCAAATACAATTATACTAATAGCGCTGGTGTGACTGAGCAGCGCGATATCGAAACCGTTCCTGTCACTATTCAGCTACCAAATAATCAGACGCAGGTTCACAATATTTATGTCTCACAATATGGACCGATGTTAGCTGTCAATTTACTCAATGGTCAATTACCAGCATGGGGCGCTAATAATCTAGCTTATACTATCCGTGATGCCGCCTCTGAAAACCCAAGAGCACTCAATCAGTGGCGTAGTATGAATAAGGCTACGAGCGTTGAGGACTTAGTCGATAGAATGCAAAGCGTCCTTGGTCTTGGGTTTGTTAATACTATTGCTACCGACCGTAATGGTAAGGCACTCTATGCTGACATCTCAACCGTACCGAATGTGACCAAAGCTAAGCTTGAAGCTTGTAGTAGTGCTGCATCTGGCCCCTTCCTTGGTGCTTTAATTGCCTCTGATTTGCCAGCACTGAATGGTAGTACCGCTGCCTGTGAATGGGGAGTTGATACAGACTCACCGCAAGCAGGTATCTTTGGGCGCTCAAACTTACCTTTCTTGATCCGCGATGATTATGTTGCTAACTCGAATGATAGCTATTGGTTAAGCAATTTAGAGCAACCACTGACTGGATTTTCACCGCTCCTACGTCGTCGTTTAGCCCCCTTCTTAGGTGCTACTCCAGCAGCGGGTGTTCCCTTACTTATGCGCTCACGTATGGGACTGGTTCAAATACAAGATCGATTCAGTAATAAAGATAACTTGGGCGGTACTAACTTCAATTTAAACAATATGCAAAAGGTCGTCTATGGTAACCGCAGTTATGTCGCTGAGTTGGTACTCGACGACGTATTAGCAGATTGTCGAGCGAATGCTAGCATGCCTTTGACAGGTGGCTCTACTATTGATGCAACTAATGCTTGTAATATCTTGAGTAATTGGGATCGTCGTAATAATTTAGAGAGCAAAGGCGCTCATGTCTTTAGAGAGTTTTGGCGTAATGTGGACTTCAATGAAACGACGGATACGATATTCAGTGTTAAGTTCGATGCAAAAGACCCAGTCAATACGCCTCGTGGTTTAATTATTAGTGCGGATACACGTACTGCTTTAGGAGATTCCATTAAGTTCTTCCAAGATAAAAACATCGCTCTTGATGCGTCTTTATCTGATTTGCAGTATATCGTTGATGCTAGTAAAAACGATGAGCGTATTGCTATGCATGGTGGCTTTGGTCGTGAAGGTGTATTCAATGTTGCAGAAACGAGAGGCACAAGCGCTAATGATGGCGCAAACTACCTCATTAATTTTGGTCCGACATATATGCAAAGCGTTACCTTTGATAGCGCTGGCCCTGTAGCAGAAGCCTTATTAGGTTACTCGCAAGCTTCTGATACTACTCGACCGTTCCATCGTGACCAGAGTCGTCGCTACTCAGCTAAAGAATGGATTCGCTTACCCTTCAATGCTAATGACGTTAGCAAGCAAGCCATTGGCAATAAAATCCAGCTAAAAGAATAAGTTTGACGTAACTTGAATTAGTGATAACTTAAATTAATGAGTACTTAAATTAGTGATAAAAAGACCTCAGATATATGCTGAGGTCTTTTTTACTTTATGGAAGCAGCCTGTTTGAATATCGTCGATGCATCATGATGCTAGTACTTAGCCAACTAACCGCAAGAGGGGTATGAGTATAATTGCCAAAACCAAATGGACTTATCATAGACAGTTTGTATATAAGAAAACTCGCCGACCACCCCACTGCAAACAAGGATTTGTTATACTAGTGCTTATTGATGGCTATAAATTTAGCAGCATATAGCGCTGTGAAAGTTATTACTGATAACAGACTTATTATGGTTATTAACCATCTATCAAACACCTACTGGCTTTCAGATATTTGGTCGTTAGAGATGTAAGAACAGTAATACTCAAGGTCAAAACGAGGAGTACCGCATGACAGAACATTCAGAATCAAATACTCAGCAACCTTATAATCGTGCAGGAGAGCAACCGACCACGACACGCCCTGTTATGCAATCAGAAAGTCCTTATGCCAGTACGCGTGGCAGTATGATGAGTAAGCAGCTACCTGCCTTTGATGAAGCGATTATTAATAAATACAATCGTTCAGGACCACGTTATACCTCCTATCCGACCGCTTTAGAGTTCTCACCCATCTCTGATGGTCTTGAGGCAAAGATCCTTCAAAACCGTGAAGCTCGTGCACCACTGTCTTTATATTTTCATATTCCTTTTTGTCGTCACCTCTGCTATTACTGCGCTTGCAATAAAATTATCACCAAGAAAAATAGCGACTCAGGCGATTATTTGCAGTACTTAATCGCTGAGATTAAGCACAAACGCCGCCTGCTATCTGTCCCAGAAGGTAGCAGCAAACCCCTCGTTAAACAGCTGCATTTGGGTGGGGGTACGCCAACATTTTTGCGTGATGAAGAAATGGTTCAACTGTGGGAGTTTTTACAAACTCAGTTTGAATTCTTACCTGAAGACAAAGGCGATTACTCTATTGAAATTGACCCACGTGAGCTGAGTGGCGAGACGTTAAAAGTATTGCGTAACCTTGGCTTTAACCGTGTCAGTTAGGTGTACAAGACCTCGATGAAACGGTACAAATCGCCGTCAACCGTGTACATTCAGCAGAGCTCATTGAAAATGTGTTAAATGAGGCGCGTGATCTAGGTTTTCACTCTATCAATATCGACCTAATTTATGGTTTGCCGCATCAAACACCCGCAACCTTGGATAAAACGGTGCGCCGTATCATCGAGATGTCGCCGGATCGCTTGTCTGTATTCAATTACGCACACTTGCCAGAACGTTTTAAGGCCCAGCGCCAGATTAAAGAAGCCGATTTGCCAGACCCAGCAGCCAAGCTGACGATGCTTGGCAATACCATCAATACGCTGACCGAAGCTGGCTATCAATATATCGGTATTGATCACTTCGCCAAGCCTGATGATGAATTAGCCGTGGCGCAGCGTGAGGGCAAACTGCATCGTAACTTTCAAGGTTATACCATCATGGGCGATTGTGATTTATTGGGCTTCGGCGTCTCCTCTATCAGTCAAATTGCCAATGCCAATACCCGCTATATTTTGCAAAATGATACAGATTTATCAGTTTATCAAGCAAATATCGATGCTGCACAAAATAACTCGGCTGTCATGCCTGCGATAAAAGTCATCAAAACATCTATCAAAGATCGCTTGCGTGAATATGTGATTATGAATCTACTCTGTCACGACTATATCGATTTTAAAGACGTCAATCAAAAATTTGGTATCGATGCCATCACTTACTTTATCAATGAGATTCAACAGCTTGGCGCCATGCAAGAAGACAAGCTCATCGATATGGACGCGGCTGGTATTCGCGTGCTACCAAAAGGTCGATTATTAGGTCGTAACGTCGCCATGGTATTTGATGAATATCTTGAGAAAAAACATAAGAACCGTTTCTCAAAAGTTATTTGATTGAGTGATTCCACAAATTAAAAGCAGTCATAAAAAAGACCTCACTTGAGGTCTTTTTTATGGTGTTTAATAAAGCTGATGATTGAAGAAAAATACCTCTAGGCGTGTCCTCATTTCAAAAATGGTGATAAAAATGAGATAAATTGCCGTCAAACGAGAAAAATAGCGCAGATAATATCGGGATATTAACCAGCTATTTAACGATGTTTGGCAAAACTTAGCCATTTTTAGCCCGTTTAGATATGATCAATTGAATTGAGGACATGCCCTAGCCTACTTAGTAGCCATCACCACATTCAGAAGGCATCACCATATATAGCCTATTTGCATCTTCTATTGTTTTTTCACTGTCTAAATATTTTTGCTCAATTGTGCTTTTAGCATTGGCAATCATTGAATCCGTCATCGCAAAGTCATCGTCATTTAGTAAAACCAATGAGCCGTCTTGACGCAACCACAAACCTTCTAACTTATCATGTGGATACTCTACAGTCGCGAGAACGTCGACTGCCAAGGTTTTCTTGACTGGTTTGATTGCTAATTCCTTCAGCAATTGCCAAATTTTTTCATCGGATGCAATAAGCTGCTCCAGCGTTTGTTCATTAATCGTTAAACCTAATACATGATCTTGCTTGATATTATCTGTATTTAAAATATTCTCAATATCAGTCGCCTGCGAGAGATCAATTTTATAAATGAGCTTTTGCGCAGACTTGTCTTGTAGCGGAAACTTGCGATCATGTTCAATCAAATAAAACTCGTGATTGTTAATCGCAACGATACCCGAAGTCACATGGTGAGCATGATCGAGACGATACAAATACTGTGCTATTTGACCAGAGTATAGATGGATAGTGACGATGCGCGTCAAACTGGCGACACGACCTGACTGATCAGGGTTGTCCATAGAAGACTCCATAATACCCACCAGTGTGCTCTGATCTGGAGTAATCGTTAATGCTTCCATACCGCGATTTGCACGACGTTTGGTGAATTCTGCGGGTAGTAAAATCGGCTGACCATTAGCCATCACATTATTACGCTGATCGCTCGCAAAGGCATTGATACGCTCAATCTCCACCCCCTGCGCATTATAATGAACCAAATGAGGACCATACTCATCACTGATCCAAAAACTGCCATCTGTGAGCGCAGCAAGACCTTCAGGATCTAAACCATTGATATCGTTTTTGATAGGATTGGTCACTGCATCAAAAGGTAGATTGGGATTCATGGTCATCGGCTGGCCGTCGACATCGTAAGGGACTTCATTAGTTCCGCCGAGTGCTTGTGGATTCGGTAGCCCAGAGATAGGATTGCCATTTGCGTCTTTTAGTAGTATCTCTTTGATCTTAATAATTTGCCCGGTTGCTTGTAGCTCAAACAATCCGATGCGCGGTGTATAGTCAGGTACTAAAAACTGTTTACCTTTGCCTGCACTACCTTCGAAATCCGCATTGGGACCGCGATCAGTGAGCACATAAAGTTGATTGGCATTGGTTGGATGAGCCGCTGCATCTGAGCCAAAACCACCCCCTCTAATCTCAAGCTTCCTCTCAGGAGACGCAGCATTGATATGCGTATCATCGAGCACGGTATATGGTAGTGCCGTGCCTTGGATAAAGTTTTTTATTTTAATAATTTCTGTATTAATACTTTGTATCGTCATTTTTTATCCCTGATATATATTTTATTCTTGTTAAACGAACCATATGAGTTATTTATTAGATGTAGCATTCAGCACAATTGACAGTCGAAAAAATAGCCAGCGCCTAATAAGCTCACTGACCATTTTAAGAGTTAATGCTATAGCACATGGCTATACATGACTGATTAAACCTTAAGCTTGTCACCCACCATACCTTTGATGGTACTTAAAATATCAGCAGGTAATACCACCATTTTTGCATTGTCAGACTCTGCCAGCTCACGAATCGCCTTAATATATTGCTCACCAAGTAAGTAGACAATAGGCATTTCTTCCTCGCCCATTGCATTAGTAATCAAGCGAATAGACTCTTCAGAACCTCTCGCCAATACACTTGTGCTTCGGCATCACGACGTGACGCCTCTAGACGTCCATCTGCCTCTAAGATAGCCGCTTGCTTTTGACCATCAGCACGAGTCACTGTCGCACGGCGCAGACGCTCTGCCGCCGCCTGCTCTTCCATTGATGCTTGCATCGTTTGCGATGGATTAATATCTTGAATTTCTACTGTCTTTAGGGTGATACCCCAGTCCGCAATATCTTCTGATATCGCATGCTTTAGCTTCATTTTGATTTCATCACGGCTAGACAATGCACTATCAAGATCCATCTCACCGATAATTGAACGTAGTGACGTCTGCACCAAATTACGAATACCATATTCATAATCTTCAATACCATAAACGGCCTTATCTGGGCGCACGATATTAATATAAGCCACGGCGTTGGCAATAATAACAACGTTGTCTCGCGTAATGACCTCTTGTGAGGGAATATCAAGAACAATGTCTTTGGTCGTCACTTTATAAGCGACATCATCAACGAAAGGGATAATAAGGTTGAGACCCGGCTCTAGTGTTTGGCTATATTTGCCCAATCGCTGCACCACCCACTTATAACCTTGTGGCACGATTCGAACGCCTTTAAAAACCGTAAAGACAACCAGTGCAACCAAAACCACCATGACAATGCTGAAGCTTTCCATAATTCATCCTTATTATTATAATTGCATGTCTTTATTAATCGCTGCCTGCGATTTCATACTGCTCACAATCAGCTCATTACCGACAATATCGGTCACCACCACTCGATCGCCGACCGACACTGGCTCCCCCGTAGTGCGACACATCCACTCCGCTGCCCCAACAATAGGAACACTGAATCTGACGGTGCCCGCTCTATCTGGCTGTGGCTGGACGATAATCATGCCAGTTTCACCAACGATAACACTACCACCCAAGCCTGCTTTGGTGCGATCTACTGATAAGGGTTTAATAAACTTGAACCATGCCAGCAAGAATATGGCAGAAAGCACCAACCAAATAATAATTTGCACAGAGACAGAAATAGGCAATAGCCACGAAAGCGCGGCAACGATGATGGCAGCGGCACCAAACCAAAGGCTGGCGAATGTCGGCACAAACATCTCAATGATCAGCAATATAAAACCTAAGACTAACCAGTGCCAAGGTTCAATCATCCACAGCATCTCCATCATCACTACATTCCCTATCTTTATCATTCTAACTTTTAATGTAGCACATTTTTGGTGTTAATAATTTCTTAAAAATCATCAATATATGATGTGTATACTTCGAAAAATATGAGAAACATATATTAAAAAATTAGAGCATAAAAAAACGACCGCCAAAGCGATCGTTTCTTTTTTCTTTAATCAACTTATTAAAACTTAATGTGAGCACCTAAAGTCAATAGAGTAATATCTTCAGCGACATAATCATATTCAGCTTCAACGCTCATGCTAGGGTTAAAGTTATAACCCAAACCAATACCACCAGCAACACCACTATCGCTATCGCTTTCACTAATAGTGTTTCCAAGTACGTCACTTAAAGACGCATCAATCTCAGCTTTAGCAAAACCTAACTTGCCTTTGGCATATAAACCAGTATTAGGGAATTGATAACGGTAAGTACCGTAAGCACCATAAGTTTTAAGGTCATATTCACCTTTAAGAAGTCTGGTACCTGTATCAACATCAGTGTCACTAGAGCCTACATATTCAACTTCAGCACCAAAGTTAGGATCAAAGTTATAACCAGCATAAATACCATAAGCAGTAGGATCATCTAGATCATCAGCATCTACCATGAACTTACCAGCTTTTACGCCAACATACGGCTGACCTGCATAGTTAACTGCCGCTTGCGCGCTGACACTCAATAAAGAGCCAACTGATAGGGCGATCAAAGCTTTTTGTAAAGTATTCATATATCTTCCTGTTAAATAAAACTAAAAATACCATCTGAATGAAAATAACAGAGCATATAAGTTAGCTGAACTATTGTCGAATTCGAGATATTAACAGAACCTTATTACGAATGCACTCTTTTTTAATGACGCTTACAGTGCTTTTTATCGTACAAAAAAACGCACCTCGAAGGGTGCGTTTTTTAGTTGTCATACTGCTAATCAAAAACTTAGAATTTTAGCTGAGCACCAACAGTCATTAGATCTGCGTCGCTACCTAACATATCATATTCAGCTTCGACACTGAAGTTTGGGTTAACCGAATAACCAAGGCCTACACCACCTGCAAGGCTGGTATCGTCGTTAGAAATGGTTTTTCTATTAGAGTCTTCAACGATATAGTTACCTTCGATTTCAGTCTTAGCAACACCTAGCTTACCTTTGGCATATAGCGCAGTATTTGGGAATTGATAACGATAAGTACCATACGCGCCATAGCTCTTGGCATCGATATCACCGTTGTAATAATCGGCATCGCCTGAACCTACATATTCTGCTTCGATACCAAAGTTAGGATCAAAGTTGTAACCACCATAGACACCATAAGCAGTTGGCTTATCAGCACCGTTTACATCTAGTCAAACTGACCGACTTTTACACCAACGTATGGCTGACCAGTGTAACCGTTGCCATAAGATACGGCGGCTTGTGCACCCATGCTTAATAAAGAACCAGCTGCTAATGCAAGTAACGTTTTTTGTAAAGTTTTCATAGTATTCCCCTAGGGTTATATTTTTAATTATTTGTCTGTAAAGTATCTGGATGAGAAAAGATTATTATTGCCATCTTCTCTCACTCGTTTAGCTGATAAATCGTTTTGGCTTTAGAACTTCAACTGAGCGCCAACAGTAAGTAGCTTGGCATCGACATCACTGTCCATCATTGAGTATTCAGCTTCGACACCAAAGTTAGGGTTCACTGAGTAACCAAGACCTACACCACCAGCAAGACCTGTGTCGCTGCTAGATCTCGAAACTTTGACTGGGCCAACGGTGTAATCACCTTCTACTTCAGTTTTAGCAACCCCTAGCTTACCTTTGGCGTATAAACCAGTGTTTGGGAACTGGTAGCGTGCCGTACCATATGCGCCATAAGTTTTGGCATCAAGATCACCATTTATGTAATCAGCATCATCTGAACCTACATACTCTGCTTCGACACCGAAGTTTTGATCGAAGTTATAACCACCGTAGACACCATAAGCAGTTGGATCATCTGCATTGTCGATATCTAGATCAAACTGACCGACTTTGACGCCGACATACGGCTGACCAGTGTAACCGTTGCTATAAGAAGTAGCGGCCTGTGCGCCAACAGTTAACAAAGAACCAGCTGCTAGTGCAAGTAGCGTTTTTTGTAGAGTTTTCATTATTAGCTCCTTAAAATCAATTTGGACAAACAAGTTATCTATTTATATTGGCTTTTATAGCCCTATCGCCTTGTTTGCTAACGATGGGTATATAGTAACAAACTATTTCAAGTCGTCTGTCAGTGTTTGATGGTATGAGAGTTAAGATTTGCAAGTATTTATCAGTGCTTGGGTTACAAAGGCAAAGATATGAAATCTTTTGTTACAACCACTGAGTTTATGCAATAATCCCTACTCATTTCATCGCCTTTCTAGCAGAAATAAGCATAAAACAATAAGAGATACCGAATATTTTAAGGTAAAAATAATGACTGGACGTATAACTAGCCGCCTACAAGAAGCGCTTACAGCACTCAAAGCCACCCAACAATATCGTCAATTACCCAATCTCCAACATCATGGGCGATACGTTATTAGCGAAGGTCAAACCTTACTCAATATCGCCAGTAACGATTATCTGGCTTAGGCGGCGACACCGAATTACAAAACGAATTTCTCAGTCAACTAACACCGCTATCAGTCGCACAAATACCTAAAATGAGTGCGACGTCCTCACGCTTGCTCACTGGAAATGATGTACAGCTACAAGCGCTAGAGTCTGAGTTGCAGGAATGGTATCAAACCGCTGTTGGCAAACGTGATATCTCTGCCTCAAAATCGGTATTGGTATTGAATAGCGGCTATCATGCCAATCTTGGTATATTGCCAGCCCTCACAGCTTTGCCAGTCAAAACACTGATCTTAGCTGACAAGCTGGTACATGCCAGCATTATCGATGGGTTGCGTTTGAGCCAAAGCAAACTTGTCAGCTATCGTCGTTATCGTCACAATGATTATGAACATTTGGCGACGTTTATTGAGCAAGCAGCGCCAGACATTGAGCGCATCATTATTGTCACTGAGAGCATCTTTAGTATGGATGGTGATCGTGCGGATTTATGTCAACTGGTACACTTAAAAGCTAGCGATGCTCGTATCGAACTGTATGTCGATGAGGCTCATGCCATCGGTGTATTAGGTGATACAGGCTTGGGACTAGCGGAAGAAACGCAGACATTGGCTGATATTAACTATTTGGTCGGTACTTTCGGTAAAGCGTTTGCCTCGGTGGGTGCTTATATCATGTGCGATGATGTCGTCAAGCAATGGCTAATTAACCGCATGCGTCCACTAATTTTTAGTACTGCATTACCCCCTATCAATCATGCATGGACGCGATTTATTTTAGCAAAAATGCCAATGCTAAATAATCAACGTGCGCATTTAGCGCGGTTGTCTACCAAGCTTAGTCAAGCCATCGACCCAAGATACCGTGTGTCCCAGAACACCCAGTATCCACACTATGACTCACCGATTGTGCCTTACATCTTGGGCGACAATACCAGCACGCTTGCCAAAGCACAACAATTGCAAGCAGCAGGTTTTTACGCCCTGCCTATCAGGCCACCCACTGTGCCTACAAACACCGCTCGTATCCGTTTGGTGATGAATGCCAAGCTGACAGATGAAGACTGCGAACAATTGATACAACAATTATAAATCTGTTGTTATACATCAGCGACGTCAGTCCTGCTATCGATTGATAATTGGCTCACTTGGATATAATAAACCGTATGAAAACACTCGCCACGCCTGATAACTTTAGCACCAGAAAACAAACCATCGCTCGTCATTTTGCCAATGCCAGCGACTATGACCAGCATGCCAATATTCAGCAGCAAGTCTGTCAATATTTAATAGACAAACTCACCCACACTGAACACGACAGTGTACTTGAAGTCGGTGCAGGAACCGGTCAAATGACCCGCCTACTCGCAGCACACATTCAAAGTCAATATTGGCTAATCAATGAATTATGCGCTGAACAAGTGGCTACTTTACAATCCATATTGCCCAATGCTGACATAGCAATTGGCGATGCTGAAACGATGAACTTTGAGGATGAGCATAGCTTGATAATCAGTGCCAATGCAGTGCAGTGGTTTGATGATCCCTTAAACTTTGTTGCGCAATCAGCACGCCGTTTGCAAGCTGGAGGTCAACTGCTGTTTAACACTTTTACGCCAAATAACTTTTTGCAAATAAAGACTCTAACGGATCAGGGTCTCCACTATCCAGATATCATTGAGTGGCGATTGGCACTGATTAGTGCGGGTTTTGAGAAAATTGAACTGTCCACTCAGCGTTTCGAGTTACCGTTTGCCAGTCCTTACGCTATCCTAAAACATATGAAGTTGACGGGCGTATCGACCAATCAGACGCAAGTAAAAGCCAACAGTACCCAGCCCTTTATGTGGACCAAAGCACGCTTGCAACAGTTTGAGTCTGATTATTGGCAACATTTTTCGGCGCAAGATGACGACGGTCAGCCTATCGTTCATTTGACTTATGAAGTACTGATAGTGAGTGCCTTTAAATCATGAAGACAAGATATAGACTGGTAGGATATTTCTTATAAATAACAGCTATAAAAAACGCACCCCGAAGGATGCGTTTTTGTTTTAACTGCGTTTAGTTACTAAATCACAATTATTTTTTGTCTTCGTCTACTTCAGTAAACTCAGCATCAACGACGTCATCATCAGCTTGGTTGCTATCTGCTGCATTGTCCGCGCCTTGTTGGAACTGGCTTGGATCCATGCCCTCGCTACCTGCGCCTGCATCAGCATAAATCTTCTGACTAACTGGCAAGAAGGCATTGTCTAATGCTTCAAGCTTGGCTTTGATGTCATCATGATCATCTTCTTTCATCACCGCTTCAAGCTCAGTGATAGCAGCTTCTACTGTTGATTTTTCTTCAGCAGTTACCTTATCTTCAGCATCTTTCAACGCTTTTTGTACGGCATGAATACGACCATCTGCTTCGTTACGAACTTGCGCTAAGTTAGCGAATTTTTCGTCTTCTGCAGCATTGGCTTCTGCATCACGAACCATTTGCTCAATTTCTTCATCCGTCAAGCCAGAATCTGCTTTGATCTGGATGCTTTGCGCTTTACCCGTACCTTTGTCAGTTGCTGAGATATTCATGATACCGTCAGCATTGATGTCAAAAGTAACTTCAATTTGCGGTAGACCACGTGGTGCTGGTGGAATATCCGTCAAATCAAAACGACCAAGTTGTTTATTTTGGTTAGCGATTTTACGCTCACCTTGATAAACCTGGATGGTCACAGCTGGTTGGTTGTCTTCAGCCGTTGAGAATACCTGTGATTTCTTAGTAGGAATCATGGTGTTTTTCTCAATAACTGGTGTCATGACACCACCCATCGTTTCGATACCAAGCGTTAGTGGCGTCACATCAAGTAGCAATACGTCTGTTTTTTCACCAGACAATACCGCGCCTTGAATTGCAGCCCCTGCCGCTACTGCTTCATCAGGGTTCACATCTTTACGTGGCTCCTGACCGAAGAACTCTTGTACTTTTTGCTGTACCAGTGGCATACGAGTCTGACCACCAACTAAGATAACATCATCGATGTCACCAATTTTTATGCCAGCATCTTCAAGCGCAATCTTACAAGGACCCATGGTACGTTGTACCAACTCTTCAGTTAAGCTCTCAAGTTTTGAGCGACTGATAGTGACCACCAAATGCTTAGGACCATTGCTGTCTGCAGTAATATAAGGCAAGTTCACTTCAGTACTTTGCGCACTTGATAACTCAATTTTCGCTTTTTCTGCCGCTTCTTTTAGACGCTGCATCGCCAATGAGTCACCTTTCAAATTGACATCTTGGTCTTTTTTGAACTCATCAACCAAATAATCAATCAATGCTGAGTCAAAGTCTTCACCACCAAGGAATGTATCACCATTGGTTGCTAAAACTTCAAACTGCTGCTCGCCATCAACGTCAGCGATTTCGATGATTGATACGTCAAAAGTACCACCACCCAAGTCATAAACAGCAACCGTGCTATCGCCTTGCTTTTTGTCCATACCGTACGCAAGAGCCGCAGCTGTTGGTTCGTTGATGATACGTTTTACATCAAGACCCGCAATTTTACCCGCGTCTTTTGTTGCTTGACGTTGTGAGTCATTAAAATAAGCTGGTACGGTTACAACCGCTTCAGTAACGGTTTCACCAAGATAGTCTTCTGCTGTTTTTTTCATTTTTTTCAAGATTTCAGCAGAAACCTGTGGTGGTGCTAATTTTTTACCGTTAATTTCTACCCATGCATCACCGTTATCTGCTTTGGCGATTTTGTAAGGTACCATGCCGATGTCTTTTTGCACGACTTTGTCATCAAAACGACGACCAATCAAACGCTTAATCGCAAACAACGTGTTGTTTGGATTGGTGACCGCTTGACGTTTGGCTGACTGACCCACCAAAATTTCATCGTTTTTATAAGCAACGATAGATGGTGTTGTACGAGTACCTTCAGCATTTTCGATAACTTTGACTTTGTCACCTTCCATCACTGCGACACACGAGTTAGTCGTACCTAAATCAATACCAATTACTTTACCCATAATTATTTGCTCCTAATTTGTTTTAAGTATTTATCTATTCAGACCGTGGTTGATCTCTTGTTGCTATATATATCGGTTTACTTATGGATTTTTTCAAGTCAATCATCATGCAAAATTTGTCTTTCGTGTGACTTTTTGTGAAAACCCTTAATAATAGTAGGGTTTAGCACATTAAAAATCCAATTTTTAGTACTACTGCCCAACACGTACCATGGCTGGGCGTAATAAACGACCGTTCAAGCTATAACCTTTTTGTAATACAGTACCGACAGTATCAGCCTCGGCTTCTTCATCGATACCCACCGCTTCATGAAGATCCGCGTTGAATTTCTCACCTTGTGGGTCAACCATTTCAACGCCGTTCTTATTTAATACGTCCAATAACGCTTTGTGCGTCAGTCTCACCCCTTCTGTAACAGGGTCATCGGCATGGGCGCTTTCGATGGCGCGTTCTAAATTATCGACCACTTCTAATAGCTCTTTGGCAAATTTCTGCAAGGCAAAACGCTTACTCTTATCCGCCTCTTGCTCCATGCGTTTTTGTGCATTGTAAGCTTCGGCATTGGCACGGGCGGTGACTTCTTTAGCTTGCTTCACTTCACCTTCTAGTTCAGCGATGCGCGCTTTAAAGGTGTCGAGATCGATTTCATTTTCGATGGTCAGCTCTTCACCTGAGTTATGCTTTGGATCAAACTCTTTCATGGTTTCTTCTAAAATACTGTCACTGTGTTCAATATTGTCATGCGCCACATTTTGCTCAGGCGATTCGTGGTTGGTATTTTGCTCGCTCATGATAGCTCCTTAGAATTTTAATAATGACAATTTATATAAGACGCAACAAGTTCACTATTTGCTAGGGATACTGTGCTCTTATTAAATAATTAACCCGTCTTACACATTGTTGTTATGAGTACCTTCTACTAGCTGTTTGATAAAGGTGATGAAGGTAAATTTCAAGCCTAAGCCAAGGGAATTTTTCTAATTTACAACAAATATTGCCTAAATCTAGATTAAAGTGCTCAAAACAGAATTTCATAGGTGGCAAATGGCTATCCATGTTGGTTAACACAAGCTACAAGAAAGCAGTACTTATTCCAAAAAACTTACCGTTGGTACATAAGCCATTACCAAACAATACTCAACTTTATTTTTGATTACTCTATTATTGCTACAAATAGTATGGCTCATGTCAAAGTGAACGCTCATATATGACAACGCATACTGACAATCATCAACGAGAAGTGTTATGTCTAAATCAACCGTGTTATCAATCAATGCACTATTAAATAAAGCGCTGATAACGATAAAGCTCGCATCAACAGATCGTATAGATAAGGGTATAAAAGAAGAAAATGGCACTCAAGAGAATCGTTTGACCGTCAAACAAAAGGTGCTTAGCTATAACCCGTTGACGACTTGCCAGCCGCATACCTTGCACTATGCCATGAAAGGAGTCGGCTATCTGCCAACGCCACTATTAGAGAGCTTGGTTGGTTATTTGAAAGGACCTACCTCAAAACAATATCTGCACGCCGATGCTCACCTGCGTTTGATTCTCGCGGTGAATAGTAAGCTTAAAACGCCTCTTGAGCTGACACCAATGCATGAGCTGCGCGAAAGGTTCGCTACTGACGCCGTGGCGATGCAAGCGCCGCAGGTATGGCAGCAAGCAAGTGACAATATCATCGGCAACATGAAGCGATTTACGAAAAAAAATCAGAAGCTTGTGCATTGGGAAGACAAAGTGATTGCCAACGCTGATGATGGCGATATGACCATTCGCTGTTATCAATCAGACGTGAGCTCTCATGGCTTAGGGTTCAAAAAAGCGGATACTCATAATTCTGATGAAACAGTGTTGTTATATTTTCATGGGGGTGGATTTTGTATTGGTGATGTCAATACCCATCATGAATTTTGCCACGCGGTTTGTGAGCAGACGGGCTGGCCGATAGTCAGTGTTGATTATCGCTTAGCACCTGAGCATCCTGCACCAGCCGCATTAAAAGACTGTATTACTGCCTACGCTTGGCTGGCTGAGCATTGCCATACCTTAGGCGCTTTACCCTCGCGAATCGTACTAGCAGGCGATAGTGCTGGCGGCGGATTGTCCACTTTGATTGCCCAACAACTCACTGCGCCCTCGAAAGTCGCATGGTCAGATCTGGCATTGCAGGTCAAAAAATGTTCGATTTATTAGAGCCCTTACCAAAGCCGCTTGCACAAATGCCTTTATATCCTGTGACGGATATCGAAACGGATTATCCAAGTTGGGAGTTATATGGTGAGGGATTATTATTGGATCATGCCGATGTGGCTGTATTTGATGCTGCTTGTTTAGATAACAGCCCCTTGCCACGCCAGCATATACTTAACTGTCCGATGCTTGGTGATAATAGTAAAGTATGCCCGACTTACATTGTCGCCGCAGAATTAGACGTATTACGTGATGAAGCATTTGCTTATGCAAAGCAATTAAAGGTGCATGGTGTAGCAGTCGAGACTCATACCATTCTTGGTACGCCGCATGGTTTTATTCATTTTATGAGTATTCATCAAGGTATCGGACAAAAAACAGGCGATATTATTAAAGGGTTTACGAGTTTTGTGCGTGACGTTATCAATACTCAGTCACAATTAGCGGCATAATTATCAACACAGTTGTATAAGAAAGTGCTGGTTCATTTATAAAATAGAATGGTGCTGCCATTATTTAAACGTTACTTTTTTAAGCATTGTTTTCTTAAATATTGTTTTCTTAAATATTACTTTCTTAAACGTTATCTTCAACCTGACCATTCACAGTGATTAGCCAAATCTCTGAGCGCGAACCCAAGCGAAATGGAATGCCCCAAAAGCCGTAACCAGATGACACCACAAAGTGTCCTTTGCCAATGGCTTCATAGCCATAACCCAAGCGATTGATGGCACTAACAATGAAGTTGGCGGGGAATACCTGACCGTTATGGGTATGACCTGAGAGCTGTAAATCAATCGGCATTTGACTGTGCTCAGCAATATCACTTGGTCTATGATCTAGGAGTATTACAGGCTGTGTAGTATCAACTTGGGCTAGTAGATCGGTTGTGGCTACCCGCTGTCTTTTATGGTTATCAAAACGCCCAACCAGCCAGATTGGTTGACCTTCATGCTCGATGCCGATTACTTCATCATTTAACAACTGCACGCCAGCAGCACGCAACGCTTGGACAATCGGCTGCTCATGCCCGTATAAATCATGATTACCTAAAGTAGCATAGACCCCATATGGCAGGCTTTCGCATAACTCCGCCAAGTTTTTCGCCATATTATAATCAGTAAATGCTTGCGTATTGTCATCCATAATATCGCCTGGCATCAGTAATATGTCGGCTGTATTTTTTACCATAAGATGATGCAGCCTATCTATTGCACCGCTACCAAACAGTCTCCCGATATGCAAATCACTTGCGACCGCAATACGTAATGGCTTAGCCAAAGGTTTATCAATATCAATAGATAACTCACGTACCACAGGCACATAAGCACTGTATAGGGCATAGAAAAACAACCCGATAAATATTGCCAACGCCAATATTCGCAACCCAAAATCGACGGTAGCCGGTGTAGCGAGCGCATCACCAGTTAGCGATGTAATTAGCCAATAGCCACCATAAAATAGACTCGTAACTAAAGCCGTCAATAGCATGAAATGCATAACTAACATCCAACCACTGATCCAGCGATAGCTATTGGCAAATGCTCTATTGACACTGAGTAGCAGCAAACCGTTGGTAATAACGAATACGATGACCCATACCGAAGTTTGCAAACCTGCTGTCTGCCAAGGCTGTAACCACCATTGCACGCTTAGAGCTGCACCGACACTAAACAGCTGCAATAGCACAAAAATGGTGATAAAAAATGCGTAGCGCAGGAAAAATCCTTGAGTATGATGGCAGCCATGCAGTATGTTTTTAGCTGACAATACAAGCAAAATAGCTATCAGCCAGCCTAACAGCAAATAAAAGCCTCTACCATTTAGATATAGTAGAGGCTTTATCATTAGGGTAACACTGTTTATTTAAATGGCTCATACACCAGACTGCAACGTAATTATCCAAATCTCAGAACGCGTTCCCAGTCTAAATGGTACGGGACCAATGCCATAACCAGAGGTCACCAAAAACTGCGTATCGGCTATTTTTTTACTACCATAGTTTAGTGGTGTCAACCAATCCATCAATAGCGTTAACGGAAATATCTGCCCGCCATGGGTATGTCCAGACAGATGCAAATCGACTGGCAGGGCGCTGACCTCATCCATCGCGCTAGGACGATGTTCCAAAAATATCACTGGTTTATCTGTGTCTACTTGCGTCAATAATTCCTCGGCTGACAGTCTAGTACGATCGATATCATCTGAGCGCCCCACCAGCCATACTGAATCATCTAATAGCACACTCTCATTATCAAGCGCTTTGATGCCAGCCTCTTCCACCGCCTGTGTGATCTGTTGGTCATAACCGAAATAATCGTGATTGCCTAAAGTCGCATAGACGCCAAGCGGCGCCTTTAGCTTTGATAGCTGCTCATGCATATTGGTATTATCGTAAGCAATGGTATTGTCATTCATAATGTCACCAGCGATAACCACGACATCGGGATGTTGCGCATCGATAAGGCGCACCATTTTCTTTATCTGCCGATTGCCAAACCATCTGCCCAGATGCGTATCAGAGACAAGCGTTATCTTCATTGGCTTAGCCAGCGGCTTAGCTGTAGTGACCGTCAATCGATGTACTTCGGGCGAGTAGGCATTAAATACGGCTAAGCTAACAATGGCTATATAAATCGTGACAGATAGAGCGCGCAAGAGTATTGGACGAGATTTTTGTTTAAAGAGCCGATAGACAAGGAGCGCAACTACAGCAGTTATCAAACCCGCATAAAACATAAAACCTTGCAAAATACTGATGACTAAATAGACATAAAAGCGTTCGTACCAAAACTCAGTCAAACCATAAATGAGAGCACTATTATTAATAATAAAGACAACAGCTATCAGTGCAGCTTTTGCAGCAGTCGTTTTTGGCTTTACAAACCAGCAGAGAAGCACGCTGGTCATAACAGCTAGCAACTGAGTGAAAACAATAAAGAACCACATAATCAAGTCTGCTTAGATAAAGATAACGCTATCTTACGTGAAAAATTTGATGCTCTGGATATAGCCTCATTTTTTCCACGAAAACTTCATATGCTTTACGCCCAAGGTGCTGTTGCCACAAAACTAAATGGTTGCCACAAAACGTACTTTAACTTTTATCTGGTGCTATTTACAAACGCCGTTTTCACAAGCCTGCATCAGCGCTTTGCCATAGAGCAGCTTGGTCACCCAATTCGGGATTCTATAGCGATTACGCGCGATATACGGATAAGCGAAGTCACCAAGTTGTTTGACTACTGGCAAAAATAACAACGTTGACAATTTCACGCCGCCCGTTCTGTAGAGCAGCCGCACGGCATCCATATGCGTGTACCAATTGCCGTAGCTGTCTTGCATACACATATACGTCATCGCATCCTTACGGCTGAATCCTGCGGCCGCCAACTCATCAAGCCCCTCTTCCACAGGAACTAAGCGTATCTTCTCGGGCTGACGCACTTGCATATTGTGTGCCTCGGTACTGCATATGACGCAAGCATCATCGTAATACATGGTGATGGATAAATGTGCTTGCTCTCTATAACTGTTGATATGGTTTTGGATAATCATCTTACGACTCCTTTCTGAGTGATAACTAAATATCAAGGTGGCTGGCATTGGATTTTTGAGTCACGCTAGATTGTTGGTGCTCATTGGCTGCGGCTAAAAAGGGAATGACTGGCTGCTGCGTCCATTGCGGTGCGGCAACATCTAAGCGCTTCGCCAGTGTTGGTAAATGATTGGTCGGGACAGCTGGGAACAGATGATGCTCGATGTGGTAGAGCAAATTGAAAGTCAACAGATTAATCAATGGATGGCGCTCACTACGGGCATATACCACCTCATCGCAACCATGATGGACGCTCCATACCGCAAAGAATCCTACCATCGTATTGGCCAATATCATTACCAATACGTGATACATCAAAACTGGATGCATCGTGATAAAAGCGGTGGCGATCACTGCGAAAATGAGCAACAGATCAAAGCCAACGAGTATACGATTGCGGCTACTACCATGCGTCAAGCCAAACCACTGAATCATAAACGAAAAAATACCACCGCCTAATATCGCCTGATACCAAGGCAGACGAGCCCAATTACCCTCGACATCGCTGTCACCCAGTGGATCTCTATGATGATTGAGATGTGTGTGCCGAATAGCATGCGTGCTACAGAGCATCGTGATACTGAGAAAAAACAGCATGGTTTCAGTGGCAAGCTTCTCTACTCCCAACGTTCGATGATAACAATCATGGGCTTGTCTCAGTGCGGCAGTAAAAAAGAAAAATGTCGCCACAAGTGCAAGCAACCACCACCCTTGCCACGCGCTCCACCATGACAATAATAAAAAAGGCAAAGATAAGAAAATATTATAAACAGTCTCGCCAAGACTAAGCTGTCGCAAATCTTGCCATTCAATATTGGCTAACGAAGGATGACGCATGATGTTCTCCTTACTTGGTGATAAGCAGTAGCTGTCTAGCTGGCGCGACCGCTTAATTTAATCGGCTGTTTTAATTTACTTTATTTCTGTTAATAGTGAAATAACTATTTAAATTTTATTTGTATTTAGGTAGTGCGATAAGACCTGTAATTACAGCGCTGGCTCCACCTATCAAGCTAACAACCAATCCAAATATTATTTTCTCTAAAAAAACATCTGTTTCTATAATCCAAACTGCAAATATAAAAGTACTAAAGAATCCAATGAAGAATAATGGTACTATTTTTAGGATGGAATCAAAGACTATCTTCAACTTACATATAGTTAATCCAGCTACTAACGTAGGGAGCAAACCAAAAAAGAATCCGCCTACAATAGAAGCTAATAGCATTTTGAAAATATCTGTTAACTCTTGCCTAAAAATATTACCGTCAATTACAAGCATATATAAGAAGACAATCAAACCACCTATCGCACCTCCCGACAATCCATAAACTCCTATCACCTTACCTTTTGGATAGTTGGTTACAGTAACTGTATCGTTGCTATCAACTTTACTCATAAAAACCCCTCTTTAGGTTTCACATGAAACAAAGAATCCTATGATAAAAACTACGTTTCACATGAAACAACCTTCATAAGTATCTATGACTTCTGCTCTTCTAACGCTTGCTTCAGTGTTGGCTGTTTAAAATCATAACCTGCGTCCTGTAATGCTTGCGGCACTACTTTTTGACCATCAATTAATAGAGTCGACATCTCACCAAATATCAGCTTAAGCAGAAAATTGGGTAAAGTAAAAAAGGTGGGACGGTGTAACCATGCTCCAAGCGTTTTGGTAAAAGTATGATTGGTCACTGGATTAGGCGCAGTGAGGTTATATACCAGCACTGGCGTATCATTGATAGTTTCTAACGAGTGATCATCGGTAGTCTGAGTATCCGCATAATTAGCAAGATGCTTTTCAATGATGAATATCACCGCCCCAACCCAGTCTTCACGACTGATCCAGCTCATGATCTGTTTGCCATCACCTAACTGCCCACCAACGCCCATTTTAAATGGGGTTAATAACTTACCAAGCATCCCGCCATCAGGATGGATAACCACCCCAGTGCGCACGATAGCCACAGGCACGCCATGTTTAGTGGCTTTGAGCGCTAACTGCTCCCATTCATGACATAATTGATGGGCAAAATCAGTTTCAAAACCACTGCTTTCGGTAAGAGGTTTATCGCCTTGTGCGCCATACCAGCCAATCGCAGAGCCGCTGACCATTAGCTTGGGCTTAATACTGGTGCGCTTAATAAATGCTAATAAGGATTCGGTAGCTTGATACGGCTGGCGAGCAACTGCTCTTTGCGCGCATCGCTCCAGCGCGAGTCAGCAATGCCTGCGCCTGCTAGGTTTAAGATAACATCAAAGCTTTTATCTGAACTCGCTAGCTCATCGTAGGTCATCATACTGATCGCGTCAGGATGTGTTTGGCTGCTATCGCGTGTTAGCCATGTAATGTGTAAGTCCTTATCTTGCGTACGATAGCGTTTGATAAGCTCGTCACTAAAAGCACTGCCTAAAAAGCCTGAGCCACCACTGATTAAAATATTCATGTCCTACTCCCTATATTTTTCGCTTATCGTTTAGTAAAACTTAATCCGTTATAGTTATCGTCTACTTTTTTAGTACTAATATCAAAATGACTTTTACGTACTTTTGGTAAAGCAATGCGGCTGGCAATCGCTGAATTGATTGCGCCAAATAGTCCTATGCCAATCATAAAGGCCAGTAGCACACCAACCTCTATCAAGGAGTTGATGCCTAAATATAGGATGATTGCACCCATATAACCTGCTGACGTTATAAACCCCACTAAAAATGTCGTGCGTAGACTCTTATGATCACCGCGCCATATCTTCTTATAAGCGACGATAACACCCGTTAATAAAGCAGGTATAAAACCAAGCAGACCAACATAGAGTAATGGCTGATAACCAATCTGCGCAAAATCCGCATTCCTAAAAATGAATAATAGAGCCAGCTCTGAAATCAACCCACCAATCATACTACCAAGCCCTGCAAACAAAATAATCACTTGTAGATAAGGATACACACCTAACTCATTATTCGTTTTCATTCTATTTATCCCATTAACATTCATCGTTAATTCAGTATAAATACGGCGTTGCCAAAGCCAATGAAATTCATGTGGATAATTGGTGGATAAGTATCTTGATTTTGTTTTGCCTACTGATTAAGCAAAACGCTTACGAATAGGACAGTCACTATCATTACTATTTTGAGATTTATTCTTTAATTGGTTCCAACGATGATTAATAAAATCTATGACGTTAACCATACTTGGCAATACATGTTCTTTGGTCAGATGTGGCGTTGCTGCATCTAAACGCTTGGCAAGCGTCGGTAAATGATTGGATGGCACAGCAGGAAAGAGATGATGCTCTACGTGATAAAGCAAATTAAAGGTCAGCAAGTTGACCAAAGGATTGCGCTCAGTTCGGGCGATTGTCTCATCACAATCATGATGCACGCCCCACACCGCAATGATGCCAACGCTAGCATTGGCCAACGTCATGGTCAGTAGGTGATATATCAATACTTGCGCTAACATGGTCAGAGCAGGAACAGTTAAAGGAAATACGGTCAGTACGAAGGCAACCAAGACGACTAAACCAATCAAAGCAAACTCTAGCCACGCCAATTTTTGATTGCGACGGCTACTTAGACGCAATCCTTGACGATAAATATCCAATCGATAAGTTATCCCGTAGAGCAGCGCTTGCCACCATGAGCCTTTTGCTAGACTGCCTTCAATATCACTATCGCCCAATGGGTCACGATGATGCGCCATGTGGGTGGCTCGAATGCTGTGCAAACTGGTCATTAATAGTACGCTGAGCAATAATAATATGGCGGTGGTCGTGCGTTTACCTGTACCCAAACTATGATGATAGCCATCGTGCGCTTGGCGAAATGCGGCAGCAAAAAACAAATAAGAAGCGCCGCACGCCAATACATACCATGATTGACTAGCAAACCACCAAGACAACAACAAAAATGGATAAGGCAAAATAATGTTGTAAGCGATTTGAGCGCGCGTTAACTGGCGCAAATCCTGCCACTCGACTGCAGCAATAGCCTTTTTAATGGCTGGCTCTTTATTAGTGTGTGTCTGATTGACTGTCATTTTACACATCCATTTGTCATTGCTATTTTTGGTTGCTGCTATTTTATAGAAACTTATCTCACTTAAACTTAACTGGCTTTTATAGTTATTACATATATTTCTGTCAAAACAGAAATTATATTGCAAATTTTTTATTTTAAATTACACCGCTAACTATTAACGTAAGACCTTTTTAATACTAGCGCCCAGTTTTAGGACTTTTTTGAGGATGCTTGTGGGCAGTTTAAGCATCTCAGATGACCATGTGGTTAGGGTACTAACGAATTCTTGGGTATCACGAATACGTGACTTTACCTCATTATTTTCATGTTCAAATTCAGGACTGTCCATCAATTCTTGTAAGAACTGTACTGTTGGCTCAAGCTCACGCTTTTGTCGTTCAACCACGATGATGCGTGCCAGCTCCCAAACATCAGTATTGGTTGTGAAGTGATCGCGACGATTACCCAATATAGAAACCTTTTGTACCAAGCCCCAATGCTGCAACTCTTTAATACTGTTTGAGACGTTAGAGCGAGCAACACCAAGTGTGTCGGTAATTTCTTCAGCATTTAATGGCTTACCAATGATGAATAACAACGCATGAATCTGTGACATGGTGCGATTGACGCCCCACTGCGAGCCCATTTCACCCCAATGTAAGATAAATTTTTCGGTCACAGGATTCAGTTTCATGATTAATCTGCACTCTATTTTATAAGTTTTGGTTATTTATTGACTTATCTTGCGCTATTCTTTTATTTCTGTCAATAGTGAAATCAACAGATAACACTCATCACTTGGTTGACTGTCATGCGCTAACGAATCACTAAACCCGTGGTTGCGTCACGAATTTGGCTCGGTAAAGTATAGCCTAATGTTTCAGCCTGCAAGTAGCTGATTTGCTCGCCAAAATACCCATACGCATCAGTGAAAGTCATAGCAGGCGGTTGCCCTGATGGATTACAGCTTGTGGAAACCAATAGTCCAAATGGGTTTTGAACGTCGACCAGTTGTTGGCACAATTGACGAATCATAGGATGCGCAATAACTCTAACCGCCACTGTTTGATGCTGCCCCGTGATCCAAGGAGGGATAGTCGTTTCAAGTGTCTGAGGGATAGGCAGTAGCCATGTATGGGCTTGCTTACCTTGTAGCTCTATACTGTCAGTATCTGCCTGCCAACTCTTGATGATTTGTTGGCGCAGACCTTCTTCTAAAGGCTCTAGTAACGGCATTAAACGCTCAGCGCTGTCAGTAATGACGATCATGCCTTTGGCTTGTGGACGCTGTTTAATGGATAAAATACATTGAACGGCTGCTTCGTCATAAGCGTCACAACCAATACCCCAAACGCTTTCGGTGGGATAAGCAAGTAGCTGTCCTTCTTTAAGCCATTTGGCAGCTTGAATGACAGAGTCAGTAGTAAAAGATGTGTATTTTTCCATGGCTTGAAGGCTTCAAAAAGGTAGAAATTTAAGCACTCATCATAACATAAGACTAAGAAAAATTAGGGCAGCGAAGTTTAAAGCGACCTTATTAGCAGCTACCTAGGGCGTGTCATCAATTAGCACATTAGTACGTTTAGTGGTCTTAAAATGGCTAAATTTTTCTAAACATCGTCAGAAATTTTGTCAATATGTTCATATTAACGGCAATTTCTTCCTTGTTTATCTACAATTTTTCTCATTTTAAGCCTCACAATCTAATTGATGACACGCCCTAGATTGTACTGTCGTCAATCACTTGGCAGTAGATAGGTGAAAAGCCTAAAGCGATAGAAAGTACAATTTTAGACGCGCAAATACCGTCCGCCTTGCACACTAATGATGCCTAATAATTCAAGCTCCATTAACTGTCCAATCAGCTGCGGTGTGGCAAGTTTGGTAGCGATAATCAGAGCATCTAAATCCTGCCCGTGCCAATCAAGCTGCTCATACACAAGCATCAAATGCTCTGGTACGACGATAGCACTGGGAGAAGGTTTAATATTGGATGATGCTAGCTTGCCAGTATTTGCAGTAGAACTGCTATCGTTTTCTAAAGGGTTTTCTGTCTGACTACGATTCAATGTAGATAAGACATTTGATTGAAATGAATGACTGTTATATGGCAACTGACTATTGATATCCTCTAGCACTTGCTGCGGATGATAAATTAAAGTCGCACCTTCACGTATCAGGTGATGACAGCCTTCTGCATTGCTATTATCAATATGACTTGGAATGGCAAAAACTTGCTTACCCTGCTCCGAGGTTAAACGCGCGGTAATCAGCGAACCACTCTGAATGGTCGCCTCCGTCACAATCGTTGCTAAGCTCAATCCAGCGACCAAACGATTACGCCGTGGAAACGTATGCTTATGTGGCATTGTATGCGGCAATAGCTCACTAATAATACAGCCGCCTTGCTCAATTATTTGGGCAAACAATTTATCATGATGATTGGGATAATTGACCTCAATACCCGTACCCATTACCCCAATCGTTCGACCTTGATATTCAGCGTCTGCCTGTGCTAAAGCGCCTAGATGTGCGCGCTTATCGACACCCATGGCAAGACCACTGGTGATGATATAACCAGCTTGCGCCAAATATTGTGCGATATCAAAGGTGATTTTTTGGGCATGGGCAGTGGGTTTTCGGCTACCGACGATCGCGATTTGCGCTTGACGCAAACGCGATTTATTGCCTCGGTAAAATAATAAAGGCGGTGGGTCATAGATTTGCGAGAGCTGGGCGGGATAATCAGGCTGGTCAGCAAATAGCAGACCGTAGCGCCCTTCGATGAGCGCTTGCTGTATTTTATCGATACTGGCTTGCGTTTGCTCTGTCTGTTCATGACGGGCAAGATGGCTATGATGAATACCCAATTGCCGCCAAGCATCTACTTTGGCGTACCAAGCAAGCTCTGCTGTGCCAAAAGAAGTAATGAGCTTATGATAAGCAGATAATGATGCATTCACCTCAGTCCACAGCGCCAGTACTGCGCGCTGCTCATCTGATAAAGAAGAAGTAACTGCCATCATAATCATCTAGCTCGTATATGCTAAGTTAGTATATCCCGTCCAAAAATAAGCATGTTCTCACTTATAGTGTACTCATTTATAGATATGGCGGTGGCAACAGCTGATCGCCGACGTTTAATGGTAGCTCTGAATCAAGCACATAAGCATAGCTAATATTATCGAAAGTATTGAATACCATGACCATACCGCTTGGCTCATTTGGTAAGCGTACTGGCGTGTCATTGTCTTTGGTATCGCGGATTAAGGCCCCTTTTTGATAGACAGTCAATACATCACCAGGCTTAGCACCATGGTACTACCTAAGTTGATAGCAACGACACTACCCTTCGCCGCTGAGCTGATTGAGTCCATGACTCGGACAATCATGCCACCACGACTGACAATTGCAGGGGCTGGATAAAACACAGGTGGAATAGAGTTATTCAACTCAACGAATACGCGATCACCTTCACGTACTTCTTTGTCGTAACTGTCGGTGAGCTGCAAACTGCTGACGCCGTTGGTTTCTGTCGAAGTAACCAAACCCGTCGCAACTTGCGTGACCTCTAAACCGATAACTTCTTGGGTTTTTGGCTCAACATATAGTTCTCCTTCACGGTAGATACCATAACGCTGACCGACGATCAGTGGCACACCTTTGGCATACACTTTATCGCCGCTAGCGGTAATTAAGTTGCCTTTTTTAGAGCCAATATATAAGGCGTGGTATTAAAATCTTGTGGATTAACGATGACTGTCTTATCTAACCAGTGTTGAATAGCAGACCACGGAAGCGGTGGAATACTGTTGGCTGTCGAAGTGACTGAGACTGTGCTAGATACCACGTTACCCGTTAACTGCTTTTCGACTCCAGCACAACCTTCGCCAGTATCAACACCAATTAAGGTTTTACCTTGAATCACACATAAGATAAGGATGTCGTTAGGATAAATAAGATTGGGGTTTTTGATTTGCTTATTGGTTGCCCAGATTTCTTTCCAGCGCCACGGACTGTCTAAATAACGTCCTGATATGTCCCACAACGTATCGCCTTTTTTGACGATATAGCGATTGGGCGCATCCGCTTTGATGGCTGGTGGTGGATTGTTAGCGTGGGCAACACTCATTAGCATTGCACTACTAAATGTCGTGATTAACAGTGCTTTTGCTATCGTTTTTAAGCTCATCTTCATTGTTATATCCACAATATGTACCGCTGTTGTCGCCACAATTAGTACCATTTAGATCTATTACTTAACCTTAATCTTTGACTGTCATTAAAATAGTGACAAGCAATAAGGGTCGTAAAGGGACTTAACCGTACGATTATCATGACGCTTATAGGGCAGCTGTTCAGTGTAATTGGCTGGTATGATTACTAAAAAAGCGTCTAGCAAAATGATGAGTCGCCGACGCTGTTTCTAATATTACAATTATATCTACCATAACACAATCATAAACACTTTATTACAATGGCGTAACTTTTATATGAATATTATTTCTATATTTCCTCATTGAAATTTATAGAGTTCCTCATGAAAATAAGTATTAAAATCCACTCTGATTTATGCTGGATTTGGTATCACATGCTGACGAATTTGCTCAGCGACCAATTCGGCATCATTATCAAGCACCACCACATGCTGCGGTAAGTTCTCCAAGCCTTCGGTATGGGCTGGGCGTGCGATTCCTATTTGACCTATCGCTTCAACGATAGTATCTGCAAATTTCACTGGTAGCGCGGTCTCAGCACAAACAATGATCTCGCCTTCGCGCTGTAGCTCTTTGGCAACCTTGATACCATCAGCAGTATGCGGATCGACCAATTCACCATACTGCTCATAAAGTGTTTTGATAGTGTCGAGACGGTCGGCATGAGTAGATTTACCCGCAGCAAAACCGTAGCGAGTGTTGACCGCCTCCATTAGGTCAGACAAATCAAAGCCTTGACCAGATTTCACCCCTTCAAATAACTCATGAACGCGGGCGCTGTCTTTATCTAATAAGAGATAAACAAAACGCTCAAAGTTAGAGGCTTTAGAGATATCCATCGATGGGCTTGAAGTGATATAAGTTTTATCAGTCGGACGCGGCTGATAAGCACCTTGATTAAAGAAGTCGTTAAGCACGTCGTTTTCGTTGGTTGCGACGATTAGACGATCAACTGGCAGCCCCATTTCACGTGCAATGTGACCGGCACAAATATTACCAAAGTTGCCTGATGGCACGCTAAAACTGACTTTTTCATCGTTGCTTGTAGTGACCGCAAAATAGGCTTTAAAGTAATAAACAATCTGCGCTAGGATACGACCCCAGTTAATAGAATTAACCGTACCTAAATTATAAGCCGCTTTAAACTCAGCATCTTGCTGTAGGGCTTTGACGATGTCTTGGCAATCATCAAACATGCCGTCGATGGCAATATTATGGATGTTTTTATCAGTCAAACTATACATTTGCGCACGCTGGAATTCACTCATTTTGCCATGCGGTGACAGCATAAAGACTTCGATATTTTCTTTACCACGCAAAGCATATTCTGCCGCACTACCTGTATCCCCACTGGTGGCACCAATGATGGTAATACGCGCGTCTTTTCTTTTAAGCACATATTCGAAAGCATTACCCAAAAACTGCATGGCAACATCTTTAAACGCTAACGTCGGACCGTTTGATAATCCTAGAATATATAAATTGTCTTCAAGCTTACGGACAGGAACAATCTCATCAGAGCCAAATACCTCAGCGGTATAAGTGCGCTTAATAATGTCTTGCAAATCAGCCACAGGAATATCAGTCGCAAAGCGCTGCATAATCGCCATCGCCAGCTGTGGATAGCTTAGCGTGCGCCACTCAGTAAGCGTCGCACTATCAATATTCGGATAGTGCTCAGGCAACATCAAACCACCGTCTGGGGCAAGACCCATTAATAACACATCACTAAAATCCATCGGCGCTGTCTGACCACGGGTACTGATATATTTCATTAGATTGTCCTGTCTATAATGAGATTATTAGTTAAAACGGTTTATTCAGCAGTTTTTTGCAGCAAGGCATAATAAAAGCCATCGCCGCTCTCGCTATCTATTGGTAAGCACTGACGACCGATTGCTTGTTCGATACCCCAATTGCAATCGTCGCTAAATTCAACGGCTACTACATTATTATAGTGAGTCATGAAATCTTGCATCTGCTCGACGTTTTCTTGCTTTAGGATAGAGCAAGTGACGTATAAGAGGTAACCACCAACTTTAAGTTGTGGCCATAGATTATGCAAGATATCGGCTTGTAGCAATGCCGTTTGCTCAACGTCTTCTTCAGTACGCAAGATACTGATATCAGGATGACGGCGGATTACGCCAGTCGCCGTACAAGGTGAGTCTAGTAATATAGCGTCAAATACGAGCTTGCTCTTTTTCTTACCCGCACCTTGCCATGTGGTCGCATCAGCACAGACAATATTAAGCTCAATATTTTTCTCAGCTTGCTGCAAGTCGTGCTGACTTAAATTCAAGCGCTGTAAATTAGTATGAATACGCTCGATACGCGGCGCTTCATTATCAATGGCAGTCAACTTCACTTTTGAAACCATAGAAACAGACTCGTCGCTTTGTTTCACGTGAAACAGCGAAGAGTCATTTGAGCTAATTAATTCTAACCAATGAGCAAGCTTACCACCCGGCGCTGCACAAGCATCTAAAATGCGGATCTCGTTGTTGCTCGTATCCATATCGTCGTCTGCATCATCGTTTTTAACAGTCAGTTTATTAAGTAAAGCGTTATGGATAAGCGGTGCTGCAAGCTGAGCATGCATGTCTTGTACACTAGCAGCTCCTTCAGCGAATTGCGGTAAGGCATTGACTGCCGTGCTTTGATGTAGTCTAAGACCTTTGGTTAATATGCTATTAGATGTGGCTGCATCCGATGAGTTGGGTAAATTAAAACCACTCGTTAGCTCAACCAAATCTGCTTCAACTTCAAATTCCACCAATGCTTGCTGATAATCCTCTACCGAGGTAACCGCTGTATTCACGCGTAAAAACATCGGTGCAGGTTGACGTAATCCTTGCATCAGATCGTCATACTGCTCACTCCAATCTTGCTTAATCTGATAGGCAAGCCAATTCGGTAAGCTGTGTTTTTTATCACATTTCTTACGGAACTTACTTGGGTTCTTAGCGACTTTACGCAAGATGGCATTGATTAAACCGGTCGCATGCGCAAATTCGATTTCTTTTGCTGCTTCAACCGTTTCATGAATCGCCGCATGGTCAGCCACTTGCAAATAGAGCAGCTGCGTCAAACCTACTTGAATCGTCGTACGTACTTCTTTTTCATCAATCGAGTTATCAGCCAGACTATCGAGTAGGCGCTCAAGGGCATACCATTGACGCAACGTGGTGAGCAGTAACGCATGGGCAAAACCTTTATCACCATCATGCAAACTGTTTAGTAGCGGATCAAGGACGCTTGCTAGCGATTGACCATTCTGAATCGCCAGTAAAGTGCGAATCACGCGGACGCGGACGCTACCATTCATGATAAGGTTGCTTGACGGTTTGAGCTTATTGTTTCTTGGCGCAGTGCTTCTCATTAAATTGAATTTCCTTGACGCCTAATAGTTAGCGTCTGATAAAAGTTGGATTGTTTGGTATTAAATGACGAATATAAAAATAAATAAGGTTAAGCGGTATTAAACTGATTTAGGAGCAATTATTTTGAGTCTGCTGTGAACTGGTCACCATCATTTAATTGATTACCATGGCAAATTTGTTCAGCGGTCATTGGCTTACCACCAGCAAACTGTAATTCGGTAATGGCTAAAGTACTGGCTTGCGGTTTTTCGACACCATTATCAATATTACTGTCATGACCACAAGCTACCAATATCGCTTTGCGTCCAACGCTGATGACTGTACCAGCAGGCTGATTGGTTTGCTGCGACGGATTCACAGGTAAGCTGGCTAAAATCTTGACACGCTGCCCTGCCAAAAAAGTATAAGCACCTGGCCATGGCGTCAAACCGCGAATTTGTCGTTCGATAATAGTCGCTGATTGTGTCCAGTCGATTTCACCTTCAGTTTTGACGAGTTTTTCAGCGTAATTGGCTTGACTGTCATCTTGAGCGATTGCTTGTGCTTGATAATGTGGCAAGTCCTTTAGCACGGTAATAATGGCCGTCGCCCCAAGCTCAGCCATTTTATCATGGAGGCTGGCAGCCGTATCATCAGCCTTAATAGGAGCGCTGATTTTGTAAATCATATCACCTGTATCTAAGCCCTTATCCATCTGCATAATGGTAATGCCAGTCTCGCTATCACCCGCCAATAACGCGCGGTGAATAGGTGCTGCACCGCGCCAGCGTGGTAATAAGGACGCATGAATATTGAGGCAACCATAAGTCGGTGTGGTCAATACCCCAATCGGCAATATCAAGCCATAAGCCGCGACAATCATCACATCTGGCTGATAACTACGCAGAGTCTCACGTGCAATCAACCCTTCACTACTAGATTTTTTAAAGGTGAGAGGCTGCTCAACGGCAATATCATGCGCCAATGCGACTTGCTTTACTGCAGAGGCTGATAATTTTTGACCCCGTCCTGCCTTGCGATCAGGTTGCGTATACACAGCGACGATGTCTATATTCAACGCTTCTTGCTGGCTGATAAGCGCCTCAAGACTAACCGCTGCAAACTCAGGAGTGCCAGCAAACGCAACTCTTAAGCGCTTACTAGATGAGCAATCTTTCGTCGTAGATGGCATGGATAAATCGGAGGCAGAAGCAATTATAGTCATAAACAGGCATTATATAGTTGATTGACTCATTATAGGTGAGTTTACGATGTTGTGCCATGGTTGTAATAACGGTAATCGAGCGTTACCAATGATACGGTTTATCTTTATAATAGAAAGCAAGCAGGGCGCTCTTATTGATGAGTTTATTTACAAAATAATGCGTGATTGAGCGATATTCCACTGCCATTCACCATTTTTTTCTAGATAATAGCGGTAAAACCGTAAAAGTTAAAACGACTTGAATAAACCAACTACTGTGCCCAACCGATTACTTACTCATTATGTTTCTTGTGTCGATATAGGACCACGCTTTCATGCAACAGTTTCAGTCCTTACAGCGCTTACTCATATTTTATGCACTGACCTTGCTGGTCATGTTGTCTATCTATTATTTTGCGCTGTTTCACGAGATGAAAAAACACAGTGAACAACACAGTATCGATACTTTCCATACATTGCAGTATGAAGTCACTGAACGTGATGATCTTTTAAACCCTGACATTAAAAGGATTTTAGAAAAACCCGTATTTGAAGACATAAGCTATCAGCTGGTTTTTATGATGCCCTCTGGGCAGACTTATATCCATCGCCATACTCAGCCAATGAGTCTGCTTTTGCTAACGTTACGTTTCCTATTATTAGCTCATCTCCTTCTAATAACGGCAGTCATAGTGCTTACACGCTCAATAATCGCAACTTAACCGGCACCATTAAACTCAAAAGTGGTCATCAGCTTTATATTATATTGCGCCATAAACCGCTTATCATTGACTGGATATCTTATCGCTACTGGTTGCCATTGATGGCAGCGATCATACTTTTTATTATCGCTTTGCTGTATATGCTCAATCGTCGCACCAATTGGGAACAGCTGCTGATTTATACGGACAATCTAAGTAGCCACGCAAAAGAAGCCTATAGTCCGCCGCCTTTTTGCAAAAAATCTACGCCTGAGTTTCTGCGTTTAGGCCATGCGCTGAGCCGTGTCAGCTACCAGCTGCATAATGACTATCGCCGCATTAAAACCCTAACACACCGTCTTGAACGTTTGGTTGATCAATCCCCTTTACCGATGCTAATGATCATGCGTCATGGTCAAATCAGCTTTTTCAATAAACGCTTTGAACAAATATTCATGTCTTTACCGCAAAGCGCTAGCAACTATGAACTGACGGATTTTATCGCGGGTAAAGATGAATCCACGCAACGATTACTTCAAACATTAGCCAACCTACGCGTCACTCGTACCTTAACAGTCTATGGGTTAGAAAATGGACAGACTTACCAATTGCACGTTACGCCATGGTTTGGTGAACATGGTCAGGTTCACGGCTTTACCGTACTGCTGAATAACGTTAATGAATTTGCCAGTCAAATAGCCCAATTACAGCAAAAAAATCAACGGCTACAACGCCAAATTGATGAATTTAATACGATTAAATCGACGATGGGTCATGATTTGCGCCTGCCATTAGAAGCAATGATTGACACGCTAGAACCGATTGATCCTGAGACATTGACTGCTGCGCAGAATGACATTTTAATATCCTTAATTAAAAGCAGTCAGAGTATGCTCACGACGCTTAATGATGTGCTAGACATTGAGGAGATAGCGGTAAGAAAAACCCGCCTAAGCATTGAGCCTGTCGATATTTATAGACTGGGGCAACAGGTCAGTCAGTCATTTATAGAAAGGATAAGGCAGCAAGGACTTGAGCTGCTGTATTTTTTTACACCTGACAGTCCGCGTTGTATTGATACAGACCATCAGCGCCTACAGCAAATCTTGTACGACTTATTAGATAACGCGGTGAAATTTACCACTTCTGGCTATGTATCACTGACCATCGAAACAGTCAGTAATGCAGAGCTATTAGCAACAAAAAACCGAAGCTTAGTAAATATTAATAAAGACCCTACACTGATTAAAAACAATCAAATCAATAAAGACAATCCCAATCATGCCTCACACGACTGGATTCGTTTTAGTATAAAAGACAGCGGTATGGGCATCGATATAGCGAAGCAACATCAACTGTTGGTTCAGCTTAATAAAAGCAACAACCAAAACACCCATCGAAACGTTAATTACATTCAAAAGAACACGACTGGGCAAGGCCTAGGACTAAATAACGTCAATAGTTTTGCGCGATTATTGGGTGGTTTTATTGAAATAAAAAGCACGATGACTGAAGGCAGCAGTCTGAATCTTTATCTGCCTTGCAGACGTCCAAATTATCAGCCTATTTATCATCATAGTCAGCATTTGACTCATATCCATCTAATAGCCGTGATTAAACAACCACTACGTGCCAAACATCTGCGCGATTTTTGCGCATATTTATCGATGCCAGCTACTATCTATACTTCTATAGATAAATTAGATCTACAACAATTAAACGAAAAACTGGCACAAGACGAGCAAAGACTCGCCCCTATCTTGCTATTAGATTACGAATATTATGAAACCCTCTCTATTGCTTCCGCTAATCAGGCGATAGGGAATGATGATAGACAACAAGCATTAAATACCCTACTCGATAATCCGTCGCTACCAAAGATACTACTCAGTATGAAACCTGAGCGCCGTATTCCCTCTATATTATTAGATAAATATGAAGGATTCTTGGGCAAACCATTAGATGCGACTTTATTGCTCTCTGAATTACTGCGCTTAACCTTACCAGCGAGACAGAAGCTGGTTCAAGCCATAGAGATAAAAGAAGAGAATAAGCAGCTAGCAAACGAAGCAGATAAAGCTGCCAACGAGAATGTATTGCCACTTATCTTGGTAGTAGAAGACAGTCCAACCAATCAGAAAATAACGTGCAAGATATTGAGTAAACTTGGTTATCGTAGTGTGGTCGCAGAAGATGGTCAGCAAGCGTTAGATATGCTACAACAACAGCGTCAAGATATCTCACTCATTTTGATGGACTGTCGCATGCCTGTCATGGATGGGCTACAGGCTACCCAAGCGATTCGTGCGCAAGGCGATAAAATTGCGATTGTGGCGCTGACTGCGAACAACACCAAAGAAGATCGCAACGCTTGTATAGAAGTAGGAATGGATGAGTTTTTAGCCAAACCGATCAACAAAAAAGAGCTAGAGTCAGTTTTACAGAGCTTCATAAAATCATGACAATCTGTAAAACTGACTCTTCAGCTTTAAACCATTACTTCATAAATCAGCTATTTCATAAAACCATTATCTGCTAAAAATGCTTCTGTAATTTGGCTTTGCGGACTTGGCGTATTCATACCACTGGTTTGCGACTTATTTAACAAACGTTCTAAATAGCGCGCAACGATATCCACTTCGATGTTGACCTTATTTCCAACCAGCCAATGCTTAGCGATATTGGTCACTTTTGCGGTATGTGGAATGATATTTAAAGAGACAATATTGTCTCGTACAAGGTTGGTCGTCAGACTAATACCATCAACCGTGATAGAGCCTTTGGTCGCTGTATAGTGCGCCAGCTCTTGTGGTATCTCAATCTCGATATAGATAGAGCGTGCATCTTGTTGCAGCTTACTGACCACGCCGACGCCATCGACGTGACCCGCGACGATATGACCACCAAAACGCGTGGTTGGTAGCATCGCTTTCTCTAAATTCACCGTGTGACCAGCTTTCAAGGTTTCTAATGCGGTACGAGCAATAGTTTCACGTGAGACATCGACCGAGTAATGATTACTCCCTAGGTCTACGACGGTTAAGCAGATACCATTGGAGGCAATAGAATCTCCTAGCTTCACATCACTAAAATCCAAATCATCAGACTCTATCGTCAAACGTATATCACCGCCCGTAGGCTGCATGGATTTAACCTTTCCAACACTCTCTATAATTCCAGTAAACATATCGACCTCATTTCATTATGATATTGTCTTTATAGACAATATATCTTGATCTATTAATATTGTGCTAGCATTTGTCTAAGCCAGTTTTTTCAGTGCAACTTGAGCTTAATTGAGCCTATGATGGGATAGATTGTGGATAAGTACTGATAAATCAACTCATAACGTATTAAAACACGCATTTCCGTTAAGTTATCCACAGAAAACAAGATGTTGGCTAATATCAAGAAAGATTAATAGTAAAATCTAAGTTACTGATTACATTAGATTAATATCGAATTTTTTATAAAAACCCTATTTTTCTGTTTCATGTGAAACAAAGTTACACACAGTTTCATGTGGAACCTTGTAAGGCACTGGCTGCTTATCCACATTGAGCAAAAATTTAGCCCAAACTGTGGATAAGCTGTTTATAAATAATCAGTTATAGCGGTAATAAAGTCAATTTAAGGTCAGGAGTTAATGTTTCATGGCCACAAATATTAAAACGCAACTGCTGAGCTAGAGACAATGGGTTAAAATCGACCATTGGTCTTGCTTGCGCGCCTAACAAACAAGGCGCCTGATAAACAATCAACTCATCTACCAATTGTTGACTTAAGAAACTACCAGCAACGCTAGCACCGGCCTCTACCAATACGTCATAACATTGATGATCACTGACTAATTTTTTTAGTAATTCAGTTAAGTTATCTTCGCGCCAATAAATCGTATCCGGTCGACGGCATAATTGATAGTCAGACTGTAAGCTGTGTTCTAAGCGCTGACGCCTATCGAGTACGACAACCTTAGGAATAGGAACTTGTTCAGGTGGCACAGCTAATTGGTTAGAACGTACATTAAGCTGTGGATTATCCGCGATAACCGTTTCACTACCAGTAATAATCGCGCCACTTTGAGCACGTAGCTTCTGCACATCTTCGCGGGCAGCCGCTGAGGTAATCCATTTTGACTCGCCAGATGCCATCGCGGTACGACCGTCAAGGCTAGTGGCAATTTTCAGCCGTACATAAGGCATCTGGGTGCGCATTGCCTTTAAAAACCCACGATTTAAAGCTTCTGCTTGCTCGGTTAATATACCGACTGTCACTTGAATCCCAGCCTGCTCTAACAGTTTCACACCGCGTCCTGCCACTTGCGGATTGGGATCAAGTCCTGCGATCACGACACGTTGCACACCAGCATTAATAAGACCCAAAGCACAAGGTGGCGTACGCCCCGTATGACTACAAGGCTCTAAAGTCACATAGGCAGTTGCACCTAAAGCCCTCGCACCCGCTTCTTTTAGCGCAAATACTTCTGCATGAGGCTGACCAGCTTTCGGATGAAACCCTTGACCGACGATTGCTTCTGCTTGCACGATGACACAGCCTACCGCTGGATTAGGTCTGGTTGTATATAAACCCTGTTTGGCTTGTTCGATCGCAAGCATCATAAAGTAACGGTCTTGCGCATTCTGAGTATGGTTTGAGACTGGCATAAAATTAGACTTCATTAATGATTACAGAAAATTCTATCTAAGAAAAAAAATTGAGCTAAAAAGTAAATAGGTAAGATTCGATTGTATTCATCAATTTACTTATCATTTGGACGAATATTGGCAATCTCTTGATGAAAAGCATCAATATCTTGAAAGTCGCGGTAAACACTGGCAAAGCGCACATAAGCAACATCATCTAACGTTTTAAGCTCACTCATGATAATCTCACCCAACACCTTGCTACTGATTTCGCGCTCACCCATCTGTCTAACACGCTTCTCAATACGGCTGATCATCGCCTCTTGTTCATCAATGGTGATAGGGCGCTTTTGCAATGGTAATAAAATAGACCGGCGCAGTTTCTCATTATCATAAGGCTCAATTTTACCGCTTGACTTGATGATTCTTGGCATCACTACTTCTACCATCTCAAAAGTAGTGAAACGCTCTTGGCAGCTATTGCATGAGCGGCGACGACGGACTTGCGCACCTTCTGCCGCCAGACGCGAATCAATAACTTTAGTCTCTGACGCGTTACAATACGGGCAATGCATAGCGTTTCCTTATTTCAATATTAAGCGCAAGAGTCACAGTCATTATTTATAGGACCAAATGATAAGACCGAATGATAAGACCGAAATTTCTGAGAATTAACGAGCTGTATCAGGTAATTCAAAAAAATCGGCTGATTATTTTCCAATACAGAAACTACCAAAGATTTTGCCCAACAAGTCATCCGCACTAAACGCTCCCGTAATCTCACCCAAACTGTTTTGAGCTTGGCGTAAGCTTTCAGCGACTAACTCTCCTGCTTGAAAGACCGTTAACTGCTCGTGCGCCTCTGCTAAAGAGTCGGCTGTGCGTCTAAGTGCATCTATATGACGTGTGCGAGCAATTAGGCTGTTTTCTGGTGGATGAAAACCGACCTTAGCACACAAGGCTTCGACCAGATTATCGATACCAGCACCTGTTTCACATGAAACATTAACTTGTTCATAACCATGTTCTTTTATTGCGATTTGCGAGACAGAGGGTATTTGACTGCTACTATCATCTAGTAAATCACTTAACAAATCACTCTTATTAGCAATGATCAATAAGCGTTTGGCCTCTGGTAACTCACCAAATAATTGTTCTGCAAGCTGTAGCGGCGTACTTTCTTCTTCAAGATCACGAGTCACATCGTAGACCATCAGTAGCATATCAGCCTGTGTAATGGCGTTACGTGCTCGTTCAATCCCAATACGCTCTACCGTGTCTTCTGTGTCGCGCAGACCCGCCGTATCGGTAAGATGCAGCGTCAAACCATTGAGCACGACGGTCTCCTGTAGCGTATCACGAGTCGTACCTGCAACGTCAGTAACGATAGCGCGCTCTTGCCCTGCCAGACGATTCAGTAAACTTGATTTACCCGCATTTGGTCTACCTGCTAGGACCACATGGATACCATCACGTAAGAGCTGACCCTGCTTGGCAGTCGCCAATACTTGCTGTATCTTGTCTTGCGTTTGCTCAAGTTTACTTTGTATAACACCGTCTGATAAAAAATCCACGTCTTCTTCGTCAGGGAAATCAATCGCCGCTTCAACATACAAACGCAGATGAATAAGCTGCTCTAATAGTTGATTAATCTTCTTTGAAAACTCACCACTAAGGGAGCGAATGGCGCTGCTAGCAGCAGCGGCACTGGTCGCATCAATGGCATCAGCGATAGCCTCTGCTTGTACCAAATCCAATTTATCATTATCAAAAGCACGATAAGAGAATTCCCCAGCACCCGCTTGTTTTGCGCCCAGCTCAAATACCCTTGCTAACAGTTGGTTTTGTAGAATCATACCACCATGCCCTTGCAGCTCAATCACATCTTCCCCTGTGAACGAATGCGGGCCTTTAAAGTACAGCACTAACCCTTCATCGATGACTGTACCATCAGCCTGATAAAAACGACAAAAACTGGCCATGCGTGGCGTAAAAGCAGACTTACCTGTTAGTGTACAGGCAATGTCATAAGCACGCGCACCAGACAGACGTACAACACCAACGCCACCTCTTCCAAGCGGTGTGGCAATGGCAGCAATCGTGGCCAAGCCAGATGCTTTAGGTGGTTCAGATGCTTTAGGTACGTTTGACGCCATCTCTAGGGAATCCACAATTACTCTCAATAGCTAAAAACTCCATTATAGACGGCTGGACACAGACTGACAAAGCAAACTTTAAATAGCCATGCTTTGCGCTTATTTTATTTCAGATCAGTGAGGGATAATAGAAATGTCACGCATAAAAAAACCACCGCCGTAGCGATGGTCTTTTATCAATTGATGAGCTACTTAGTCCAATACTTTTTAGTCCAATACTTTCACAGTACGACGCTTTTGCTCTTCTTCGACTTTTTTATTGACAATATATTGCTGAGTCATACTGAACAAGTTGTTGACTGTCCAGTATAGTACGAGACCCGCTGGGAAAAACAGCATGAAAGCAGTAAAGATTATTGGTAAAAACTTCATCACTTTCGCTTGCATCGGATCAGCTGGCTGCGGGTTTAGCTGCTGCTGTACAAACATCGAGGCACCCATCAGCAATGGTAAAATAAACCAAGGATCCATCGCCGATAAATCCTGAATCCATAAAATCCAAGGTGCATGACGCAGCTCAACACTCTCAACCAACACCCAATATAGTGCTAAGAAGATAGGCATTTGCATCAAAATAGGCAAACAACCTGCCATTGGATTGACTTTTTCTTCTTTATAAATAGCCATCATTTCTTGCGACATCTTCATTCGATCGTCGCCATGCTCTTCCTTAAGTGCGGCTAATCTTGGCGCAATCGCACGCATCTTCGCCATCGAATAGTAGCTCTTATTCGAGAACCACATCAGAGCAATTTTGACTAAAATCGTCAATACAATGATTGACCAACCCCAGTTACCGATGACTTTATGAATACCGTCCAAGATGGCAAATAAAATTTTCGATATTGGCCATAACAACCCATAATCAACCGTTTTATTAAGGCCTACTGCCACATCTTTTAGCTCAGATTGTACTTTAGGGCCAGCGTATAACGTGGCATCTAATGTCACTTGTTTATTTGGCGCGACATTGACAGGTTGACTGTTGAAACCGATGAAGTAATCATCGCCTGTTTCACGGCTAAAGAAAGTAGCAGTAAAGTTTTCAGGTATCCATGCTGATACAAAATAATGCTGCACAACACCAACCCAACCTTTATCACTACTAACAGCTAGCTCACCATCATTAAAGTCTTTAAATTTGAGCTTGTTATAGGGGTCATCAGGGTACCCCAAGCGCCGCCTAAATAAGTCGCCATACTAAGCGCACCCTTATCAGACATACCTGGATCTTTACTGTCATCACGTTTCAACTGGGCAAATAGCTGACCTTGCCACGGTTGTGTAGAAGCATTTTGTATTTGATAGCTAATATCAATCGGATATTTATTTTCAGTAAAGGTAAATGTCTTAGTAACGGTCACGCCATCTTTTTTATAAGTAAGCGGTACTGACAGCGTCTGTTGCCCTGCTTCCATGACGTAATTATTAGCAGTGTGGCTGTATTTGGCACGACCTTCTGCAGTATCAATACCATTAGGACCAATAAGACCAGACTGAGCCACATACACGCGATTACTATTATTCTCTAGCAATACGAAAGGCTTATCGCTATCGAGTGTTGCGTCATACTGCTTAAGAGCAGCATAAACAATATCGCCGCCTTCTGGTTGATTTTTATATCATAGCGATCAGTAGTGACCGTGATTAATCCCGTGTCTTTAGCAGGCGTTGCCGTCACAGCATCATTAGCGACTGTATTATTATCAACAGGCAACGTCTGTACCGGAATATCACCTGCGGCACCAGTTGTCGAAGGGATGTCAGCACCTACTGAAGTAGTGGTTTCTGACACCGCATCTACAGCTGGCGCATCGGCATAATCATCTCGCCATGCCAAAATCAGCAGATAAGCGGTGATTAACATCGCAATGATGATCATCACCCGAAATATCTTTTGCATAAACCTTTCCTAGATTAAAAAATTAGGGAATGAAAAATTAGGGCATGTGTCATGACCGTACAATTATCATCATATGTGACAACAGTATTGCTAGTCATTTACATAAAATGTGCATCATTTTACTAAAAATCTGCCTTAAATGATACCAAGAGTGTGGATAACTTGTGGGTAACTAAATAGATATCCACAACTTCGCAGTCTATGATGAACGCTATGTTAGTTTCATCATATGGTTTAAGCGAGACACATAGCTTTTATTATCTCTAAAAATATATAAACCTTGAACTTTGACACTAGTAGCTAGTGCGTTAAAAGGTACATATTGATAATGATAAGAAGATAACGGTAGCGGCACAAAATCAATGCCGTGTCCACCCAAAGGATGACAACTGCCAACACGTTTCAATAATAACCAACTGCCTGCTCGGACTCCATGCCATGCCAAAGCTTGTTTACCATAATTCGAGCACGTAGGATAATAGCGGCAACGAGCAGGTAATAGTGGACTTATTAACTTTTGATAAAAAACAATAAAATAATAAATAATTTTATAAAGCAAATTATTTAAATTAATAAATAAAAAATTCATTTTATTTTTTTTCTATTTTTTTAATAATATTAATTATTTGATTTTTTAATTCTTTATTATCTATATCTTTTATAGATTTTTTAACAATAAAAACAATATCTTTGTTTTCTAAAGAATGAGCCTTTACACGAAAATGCTCACGTATTTGACGCTTGATTAAATTTCGCGCGACAGCCGTAGGAACTTTACGCTTGGTAATAGCCATGCCGACTCGTGGCTTATCCTGATCATTGGTACGCACAAATGCCATTAGATGGCTCTGATGAAGCTTACGCTCAGGTGCATCAAAAACCTCACGGAAGGCCGCAGGCGTGAGCAAACGCTGCTCTTTGGTGAAGCGGGCATTAGCTGCCGCTGAAACAGTATTGGACATAGCACAACCTAGTATAAGAGCGAATAACGGTAGCGGAAATAATAGCGCAGAAATAACAACAAAGTACAGAGACAAAAAAAGCGCCGATGTGGGCGCTTTTAATATATGGCTAAGTGTCAGTTGTGGTGATTGACTATCGCAATCTATAAATAATAGAAACACAACAAGCACTATAAGCCATGCTTATCGCAATCTACTGATTATACAGTAAGACGATGACGTCCTTTAGCGCGGCGACGAGCTAAGACCTGACGGCCTTTTTTAGTTGCCATACGAGCACGGAAACCGTGAGTACGTTTACGCTTGATCACGCTTGGTTGGAATGTACGTTTCATAACTCACCTATCAAAATAATGGACTAAATTCGTAATAACGGAGGATTATACCACCGCATAGAATCTTGGTCAATGAACTAATTTAATCTATGTCGATGCAGACAGATATTTTGACAGAGGAAATATCATTTTAAATGATTCATCGTGTGTAAATTTCATATTCATAACTAAAAAATAACGACTCAGTTAATTAATTCAGTGATGGATTCCCAAAAGTTACCCACAGTTTTTGTCGAAATCTATAATAATTAATTATTAATATATATAAGTATTGTTGTTATTGGGAGCTCGATTATCTGTGGCTAAGTAAGTTTTCCTTTTTGTTATCAACATATTGTACTATGGGTAAACCTGTGGATAACCTGTGGGCTAAATATGGATAACTCAACTTTTAAAGTTATGCACAAAAGTATCCACAGCCTTATCCCCAAAAAACAAGGTTTTATCCACAGGGTATTTGTGTTAGATTAGCCCCTACTTAATATGTGGCTTCGTATAGTTTATCAACGTAACTTCCAATATGGTTTCCAACGGAAATAATTGCGGAAAATATTAAGGGCTACGCAACAGATCACACTGCTAAAACACAAATATTATTTCAAATTATAGGGTTAGTATTTTTCATGATAGACACAGCAAATATTTGGGATAAATGTCTAAATGACCTACGATATAACGTCAAAGACAACGTATTTACTATGTGGTTGAGACCATTGTCAGCTCATCAAGAGGCGCAAACGCTGACTATACTTGCTCCTAATGATTATTTTGTGACTTACATCAAAAAAATCACTTGCAAGAGATACAGCAGCTGGTTGCTAAGCACAGTCAGGGAAGTATCGAAGAGGTGGTTGTGCGTGTTGATAACGCTGGCCGCGATAACGAAGACAATCGTCAATTGCAATCAGGGTCTTTGTTTGATGAAGATAAACCCTCCCCTACCCCTGCAGACCATCAGTTTGAAACCATTCATCATAACAATGCAAAAGCAGATATTGATGCCAATATGCGTCACGCAGAATTGGTTGATTCAGCTGATGCCAAGTCGTTAAGTTATCTAAACCCTGACTTTACTTTTGAAACTTTTGTCACTGGCAAATCTAACAATCTGGCTTATAAAGCCTGTTATGAGCTTGGTAAGCGCCAGTCAAAAAATCGACACAATCCTTTATTTATATACGGACCTTCTGGTTTGGGAAAAACGCATTTAATGCATTCTGTAGCACATCGCTATTTAAAAAATAATCAAAGTTTTTATTATTTCACTTCTGAAAAATTTATTAATCAATTGGTTTATTCATTAAGAAATAATAAAATAGAGGATTTTAAAAAGAAAATTAAAAAAGTGGATTTATTGATTGTAGATGATATTCATGTATTAGCAGGAAAAACCAAAAGTAGTAATGAGTTTTTGACATTATTTGCAGATTTTACCAGTGGTGATAAACAACTGATTTTGGCTTCAGATCGTCATCCTTCGCAAATGACCGAATTCGATGAACGTTTTAGATCGCGATTTTCTTGGGGGCTGACTGTAGCAGTTGATCCGCCTGAGATTGATACTCGTGTGCAAATTTTGCAAAAAAAAGCAGCTTCATATGGTATGACACTGCCTAAAGAATGCGCATTATTCATCGCTCAAAACGTGGTTTCAAATGTTAGGCGTTTAGAAGGTGCTCTAAATCAAGTCTTTGCTAATGCTAACTTGACGGGTGCACAGATTACTCTTGAATGGTGCAATATGCGCTAAAAGACATCGTCGCGATGCGTGTGCAAGCTGTGAATATGGATAATATTCGCAAAGTGGTTGCTGAGTACTATGATGTGACCATCAAAGAGATGATGGGTCGTAAACGCACGCGTAGTATTGCTAGACCGCGTCAAATAGCGATGGCATTATCGCGTGAGTTGACTGGTGATAGCTTTCCTGAGATTGGTCAATCATTCGGTGGTCGCGATCATACAACGGTGATGCATGCTTGCGACAAAGTTAATGAGCTACGAGCAGCAGACCCTGCGTTTGATAAGGATTACAAAACACTGGCATTGATGCTGCAAGCGGGTTAGCAGGTCGCGCTATCACTATGTTTTAGTAGATTGATATGGTTTATAATATTAAAAATACGAGTAGACAGACAGCGAATGGATTATAGTCAATAGACAGGGTATGATTAAGCCATTATTGTTAAGTTTTATAATAAAAATCATTTAAATAAGAGTAACCAAGCATGCAATTATCGATTAATCGAGAGTCGTTACTAAAAGCCATTAATTTGATCGCCAAGGCTGCTGATAAACGGCACAATATGGTTATTTTGGGCAATATCAAGCTACAGCTATCCGAATCAGCGCTTATTTTGACGGCTTCTGATTTAGAAGTAGAGCTGACATCGACTTTGAAATTGCCTGCTGGTGCTTGTGTTGAAGCTGGTACCACGACTTTACCTGCAACAAAATTAAAAGACATCTGTAAATCATTGCCTGCACAAGCTCAAATTAATTTGGCCACTCAAGAAAATGAACGCTGCTTATTAACCAGTGGCAAGAGTCGCTTCACCTTAGGCACATTACCTAGCGAAGATTATCCGAGTTTGGGTAATCCTGAAAATATCACGCCATTAACCATCAGTCGCAATCGTCTGATCGATTTGATTCATAAAACCCAGTTTGCAATGGCGATTCAAGATGTACGCTATTATCTCACTGGTATGTTGTTTGATGTGTCGCAACAGCAACTGACGACGGTTGCAACCGATGGGCACCGATTGGCTTTGGCGCGCAGCGTTATCGATGTCAGTGCTGATTTAAATATGCAGGCTATTTTGCCCCGTAAAGCTGTCATTGAGCTTGAGCGCTTGGCCTCTGAGCTAGGAAAAATGCTTGGTGAGCAAGACAATCAAGTCACCTTGAGCTTCGGTCGTGAGTTTTTGCAAGTGAGCTTACCCTTTGGTGACGTTGATAGTGCAGGACAGGTTAATCAAAACCTGATGGTTACTTTCACTGCGCGTCTGATTGATGGAAAATTCCCTGATTATCGCCGAGTGATGCCAAGTAATACGGATAAACTGGCTTTATTCAATCAAGAAAAAATGACGGACGTACTGCGCCGTGTCGCGATTTTAAGTAATGAGAAATCTCGCGGTGTGGTGTTTAATTTTGCCAGCGATGGATGGTAGAAGTTCGTGCTAATAATGCAGAGCAAGATGAAGCGGTGGAGATGATACAGGCGAAGTATCAAGGTGAGCCGATGGAGCTGTCTTTTAATGCGGCTTATTTACAAGATGTGCTTGGCGTTATTCAAGGTGACTTGCAAATGCACATGAGCCAATCGAATGCGTCGGTGCTAGTCAATCAGCTGAATGATGAGTTCCATCAGTATGTCATTATGCCAATGCGTATATAGTTTCTGTATAATTTCTATATGTTTTCAATAGGCTTAATAGCAGGGACTAAAGACACTCAGTTTGCACTAAAAAATTAAGGTAAGCTGAGTGTCTTTGATTAAAATCCAGTATTTTAAATTCAATAATTATTAAACTTTTGCCTATTATTATAGGTAGCGTCAATAGGCGGCTGTCGGCATTATGATTGAACGTCTACAAATATCCAACCTACGCAACCTGACGCACGTCAATCTACATGCAACAGCTTGCAACGTCATTATCGGTGCCAATGGCAGTGGAAAAACTTCATTACTCGAAGCCATATTTCTGTTATCAAGAGGAAAAAGCTTTCGTCATCACCAGCCAAAACGCTACATTCAGCACCATCAAAATACTGCGACTGTATACGCTAGACTCAATGATAGTAGTACCCTAGCTATCCAAAAACAAGCTGACGCGACCACAATTCTACGTCTGAATCAAACCACTGTCTATAACCAAAGCATCTTAACTGAGCAGATACCAACGCTACTGATAGATCCATCGACGATGGATATGTTAGAGCAGGGCAGTGCTAGTCGTCGCCAGCTGCTAGATTGGTTAGTGTTTCACATGAAACAAGGTTTCCATCCGCAATGGCTCGCCTATCAGCGTCTATTAAGACAGCGCAATAGTTTGCTAAAAAAAACGCGTCATTTGACCCAAGTGCAGCTCGCTGAACTAAAATCGTGGGACAAAGGACTTAGTAATCATGCGGCACTGATTCATCATTATCGTGAACGGATATTCGCAGAATGGCAGCCTTATTTTGCTGAAAGTATCGCGCAGTTATTGCCTGCTTATGCGGAGCAATTGAGCCTTAGCTATAATGCTGGTTATGATACGAATGTTGCGCTGGATATACAGCTTAACGAGCGCTTAGAACAGGATTTGCAACTGGGATATACTCGTATCGGTAATCACCGTGCTGATATTCATGTGCATTGGCGCTCTAATGACTCGGCAGCGTCGAATAACAATTTCTCAGATACAATGCATGAAGCGGACACTAACCTCAAAGTAGCTGTGATAAAAGAGCAGGCAGCCAATGTGTTGTCGCGTGGTGAAAAAAAGCTATTAATCACAGCACTGCGTTTATCGCAACTGCCATTACTGCTAAATACCCAAAAGACTAATGATCTATCAAATGATAGCGCTCATGCTCAGGTGACACCAGTGGTATTGCTAGATGATATTACTGCAGAGCTTGATGATAGGGCGATAGATATTCTATTGTCGACGTTAGCGCAGCTGCCATGTCAGGTATTTATGACCAGCTTAACCGATGATATTTTGCCTTTGGTGCATCAATATTGGTCGAAACCCAATATGTTTCATGTGAAACAAGGTCAAATTCTAATTGCTCCATAATCTCCCTTATATTACTATTTTCTATTTTTCTGTGGTACTTCACATTTATCCTTATCTACCTGCCACTTTTTGATGATATAGACTTATCTTTCAAAGCTGGTTTTACAGGCATAAAACGCTCAGTAAACAGTGACTTAGAGGCAAAAAAATGCTAAAATAGGGCTTTATTTTTGTCCTGTTCTCAGCAAGTTGTTTGATGACGTTATATAGGTGTTTTTCAATGCCTGTAAATTTCTAAGTATTTGATAAATATATGTTTTATTTGCTCTCTTGGTTTTTATAATGTTTAAAAAAAGAAGCCGATGTTAGAGAAAAAAAGCGCGGACTTGAAACTCTTTTTAAGTCGCTATCAACACTCAAGAATTTTTAGCTAATCGTGTTTTAGCTGGTAATGCTTATCAAAGGTTTTGACTATAAAAATTAAGTCTAAAATAACGTTATGAGGCGTCATCGTAGTGGTGCGCTAATAACAAACGGCTGATTATGGCTAGATTAAGGAATGCACATGAGTGATTCATTACCTACCGACCACGAGCAACTGACGTCAGACAGCATTGCTGAAACTACGGCACCAGCGGTGGTTCCTGAAAGTTTACCTTCTGATTATAGCTCCAAAGATATTCGTGTATTGCGCGGGTTAGAAGCGGTACGCGTACGCCCTGGTATGTACATCGGTGATACGGATGATGGTACAGGCTTACATCATATGGTCTTTGAGGTGGTGGATAACTCTATCGATGAGGCACTCGCGGGTCATTGTGATCAAATCGATATCATTATCCACGAAGACGAATCTGTGAGCGTCATGGATAATGGTCGCGGCGTGCCTGTCGATATCCATCCAGAAGAGGGTGTATCTGCGGCGCAGGTCATTATGACTGTCTTGCATGCAGGCGGTAAGTTCGATGATAACAGCTATAAAGTATCAGGCGGCTTACATGGTGTTGGTGTCTCGGTCGTTAACGCACTATCGAAAAAGCTTGAAATGAATATCTGGCGTGAAGGCTATCACTATCATCAAACCTATACTGATGGGGTGCCTGATGCGGACATTCAGCAAATGGAGCCAACCGACAAAACCGGTACACAAATTCGCTTTTATCCAAGTAGCGATGTGTTTACTGGCACCATCTTTGAGTACGATATTTTAGCGAAGCGTTTGCGTGAGCTATCATTTTTGAACTCGGGCGTACGCATTGTTTTAACGGATGAGCGTATTGATAAGCGCCATGAGTTTGAACACAAAGGCGGCTTGTCAGAATTTGTCAGCTATATCAATGCTGGTAAAGATGGCATCAATGAAGTCTTTCATTTTGTGAGTGAGCAAGATGACGGTATCAGTGTCGAAGTGGCGTTGCAGTGGACAGATACTTATAACGAAAAAGTGTTTTGTTTTACCAACAATATTCCCCAAAGGGATGGTGGTACGCATTTATCTGGCTTTCGTTCAGCGTTGACGCGTTGTTTGAATACCTATATGGATCGCGAGAATCTCTTCAAAAAAGAGAAGGTCGTTGCTACTGGTGATGATGCGCGTGAAGGTCTAACCGCTATCGTATCCGTTAAAGTTCCAGATCCTAAGTTTTCGAGTCAAACCAAAGATAAACTGGTATCAAGTGAAGTAAAATCAGCGGTCGAATCAGCAATGCATGATAAGTTTAATGATTATCTGCAAGAGAATCCAAGCGCTGGTAAGGCTATTGCTGGCAAAATCATTGATGCCGCTCGTGCTCGTGATGCCGCTCGTAAAGCGCGTGAAATGACGCGTCGCAAGACCACGTTAGATATCGCTGGTTTGCCTGGTAAGTTAGCAGATTGCCAAGAAAAAGATCCGGCATTGTCAGAACTGTACATTGTGGAGGGTGACTCTGCAGGTGGTTCAGCAAAGCAGGGCCGTAGCCGCAAAACCCAAGCGATCTTGCCATTGAAAGGTAAAATCCTAAACGTAGAGCGCGCACGTTTTGACAAAATGCTATCTTCTGCTGAGGTTGGTAACCTCATTACTGCGCTTGGTTGTGGCATTGGTCCAGACGAATATAATCCGGATAAAGTACGTTATCATAAAATCATTATCATGACCGATGCGGACGTGACGGGTCACATATTCGCACCCTTCTATTAACCTTCTTTTTCCGTCAAACGCCTGAGTTGATCGAACGTGGTTATATTTATATCGCCCAACCACCGCTTTATAAAGTGAAAAAAGGTCGTCAAGAACTGTACCTAAAAGACGACGAAGCACTTAAAGCGTATTTATTGTCTTCAACGATTGATAATACTAAGCTGCATATCAGTGCGGATGCTCCTGCTATTACGGGGCAAGCGCTAGAAACGCTACTAAATGATTATAACCAAACGCAGCTGATCAAAGCCCGTTTGCAGATTCGTTTTCCAGCGGTACTTTTGGATGCGTTAACGCATACACCGAAGCTTAGCACCGATATGACTTATGATTTGCCTGCGATGCAAGCTTGGAAAGAGGTGATGCAAGCTCAGCTTGAGCACTTCGGTAGTGACTTGAGTCCGGAGATTGAACTGGTCAATATCCATGCGCCGCAGCCTAAAAATATGGATGCTGCTGCTGCTGATTTATTGGGTATGAAGCCTGTCATTGAAGTTGAAGGCGGGGAAAATGTTGACGCTGAAGCTCCAGTAGCAAAAGCACAGTGGCTACCGCGTATTACGGTGTATGTGCACCAGTTAGCCCATCATTATCTGCTAGATGCTAGCTTTATCAATTCGGGCGAGTACAGCAAGTTGCTGCGTTTGTCTGCTGAATGGAATACCTTGCTTGCAGAGGATGCCTTTATCCGCCGTGAAGCAACGACTGGTACTACCAAAGACATTCCTGTACGTGACTTTGACTATCTCTGGCAGCAGATGATGCTTGATGCGCGTCGTGGTCTAGCAATTCAGCGCTATAAAGGGCTGGGTGAAATGAACGCAGATCAGCTCTGGGATACCACGATGGATCCTGAAAACCGTCGTATGCTACGCGTGACGATTGAAGATGCGATTGCGGCGGATCATATGTTTACCTGCTTGATGGGTGATCATGTTGAACCGCGTCGTATTTTCATTGAAGAGAACGCATTGACGGTGTCTAATTTAGACATCTAGGTTGGGCCTCTAAGTTGAACATAAAGAGTTGCGAAATCATTGTTAATTAATTAAAAAACCACCGCTTTGGCAATCAAGGCGGTGGTTTTTTAATGTTAGAGTTGTTTCACGTGAAACTTAATTTACAAATTGCTTTAGATAATGGATATAGAAATGATTGAAGTTTTTTTACTTGCGATAGCCTTGGCGATGGATGCATTTGCGGTATCAATTGGGCTAGGAGCTAAATTGCAAAAGCAATCATCTGCTTATGTGCTGCGTTTAGCCGTTTATGCAGCACTATACTTTGGTATTGCGCAAGGCGTGATGCCGCTGATAGGTTATCTATTGGGTGCAGTATTATTAGGCTGGTTAGCGACTGCTGCCCCGTGGATTGGTGGTGGGATTCTTATTCTGCTTGGCGCTAAGATGTTATATGAAGCGTTTAATGGTGAGGTTGAAGCGGTATTAGCAGGCAGTTTCGATGAAAATATACAAGAAAAAATCAATCATCGTATGATGTTTACATTGGCTATTGCTACCAGTATTGATGCAATGGCAGCAGGCTTTACTTTAAACCTACTGGTAGTTAATGCATGGTTAGCGTGCTTCATCATCGCTATTGTCACCGCTGGATTTGGCTTTTTCGGTATCTATTTAGGTAAGCGTTCAGGTACGTGGCTGGAGGATAAAGCTGAGATACTTGGTGGATTAGTATTGATAGCCATTGGCATAAAGGTGATGTTTATCCGTTAATAAGCATCATTATTTGGTTTGATTCTCTACAATAAAAAGCACCCCTTTGATGATCAAAGGGGTGCTTTTTTAATAAAGACTTTGTTTCACGTGAAACTATAACTATTTTATATTAACTACTATCTATTCTTCGTCAGTATCAAAACGCCATGCGAGTATACGCGTACTTTTTTGACCTTGGCTCATCTCAATGATGCGCATTTGGGCAACACCAAGTTGTTTTAGCAGTAGTTGCATTGGTTTCACGTTTTCTGACTTTGAGACTAAACTTGTGAACCAGCCAACATGCTCAGCGAAATCTTGACTCTCTTTTGCCATCTTGGTTAAGAAGGCAATCTCACCGCCCTCAGACCATAGCTCTTTATGCTGACCACCAAAGTTTAGGTTTTGCGCGGCATTGCCAGCCTTGGTTGAGCTGCGGCTGATTTGTGCGTTCTCATTCTTACCACGATGTCGTTGCAAATTATGTTGCTTACGGCTATTGGCTTCCATCGCTTCTTCTAATGAGGCATGGAACGGTGGATTACATACCACCACATCAAAGTAATCTTGGCGACCGATGATATTTTTAAAAATAAATTTAGGTTCGGTCTGTAGTTTGACTTTAACGGCACTCTTGAGCTTTGGATTGGTCTCACAAATAAGCGCGGCAGTATTGACCGAAATAGGGTCAATGTCTGAGGCAGTAAAGCGCCAGCCATAGCTTTGGCTGCCAACAATAGGATAAATCGCGCTGGCACCCGTGCCAATATCGAGGGCGTGGATTTCTTTGCCAGTCGGCGGGGTATTCTCTTTATTAACATGCGTCGTTTGCGCAAGTAAATCGGCAATATAGTGAATATAATCGGCACGTCCTGGAATCGGTGGACATAGATAGCCTTCCGGGATATCCCAAAACTTCACACCATAATAATTTGCTAGTAGTGCCTGATTAAGACGCGCACGGCGGCGCTGTCTGAGAAGTTAATCGTCGACTCGCCCTTAGGATTGGTAATGGTATGCTTAGCAAGCTCAGGCAAAGCGCGAGTCAATACTTCAAAGTCATAACGACCTTGGTGCGGATTGCGCGGATGTAGCTGCCTAATTTTTTAGCAGTCTCAGGCGATCTGTTTCGGTGATTGTTGGCGGTCGGGCGACGGTTCATAGGCTTACTGGTCATAGTATCGGGCTTTGATGTTTGAATATAATGCACCATTTAGCAGATTTCACGAGTCACTAGCGTCTTATCGACTACGTAAAATAAGATTTAATCCCAATATTATCATGCTGTACCCAATACGCGGTCGATCCAATGTTCAAAACGCTGAAAGCGACGATGAATGGCAGGAATAGACAGTAACATCACCACGGTACTAAACCATGCCATCTGCAAGACCATCATCCATACACCATAAATAGCCAATTGCCACAGCGGTATGTCGGGTGATAAAACGAGAGTAAATATCGCCACGAAATATACTGGCGCTTTTGGGTTAAACACATTACAAAAAAAGCCACGGCGCAGAATGGAAGCGGTTGAGCCTGTATCAGTAGGCGGTTTTTTATTAGAAATGGCTTTATCAGAAAGCTCGGTATGATTGGTAGAAGTCGTTTGCTTAATAAGCATATCTTGTGAAACGTGAACACCTGAATCTATTAGCTCTACTGGATTTGCTAATTCTGATGTTTTTTTCGGTTTGGCTTGAATACCTTGCATCCTAGATAAATAAGATAACTGCCGCCCAACCATTTAATAGCAGTGAGTAGTGGCTGCGAATGGGCGATGAGCGTTGCCAGTCCTAGCACCGAATAAGTGATGTGTATCGCAAGACCCAAAGTAATACCAAGACTACAAATCAAACCTGTGCGTCGCCCTTTTGCCAAAGTTTGCTGTGAGACTAATACAAAATCAGGACCCGGGGAGGCAGCAGCGAGTAGATGGACGCTGGTGATAAGCAAAAAACCGTGCCAAAATTCCATAAAATGCTCTGAGTCATGTCTTGAGTTGGATAATAGTTGCACATTAGCGTAAATGAGGTCAACTGATATTGATACCAGCTATTGAGGCTCATGCTAAAACGATGCTTGCGTTGCACGAAGCGTATGTCTATATTGAAAGTAAGTTACATAATTTTTAGCGGTATTAATTCGCCATGTGACAAACCATAAAACGATCGCTCTAATAAGGATAAAAATATGACTACGGAAAGTACTACTAGTACAGACACTCGCATTACCTATGACGTCCAAGATTACATCTGCTTGATCGGGCTCAATCGCGCGGATAAACGCAATGCCTTTGATAGCCATATGATTAAGCAACTATCTGAGGCACTCACTCAATACGAAAATGATGCCAATCTTCGCTGTGCGCTGATATTCGCCCATGGAGAGCATTTTACCGCAGGGCTTGATTTGATGGAGCTACAGGATAAGTGGGATAAAGGTGCGTTTGAATTCGATGAAACCCAAATAGATCCATGGGGAATCGGTGGCAAACTGCGCACCAAACCTGTGGTCGTGGCGATACAAGGAACGTGTTTCACTGCTGGTATTGAGCTGATGTTAAATAGCGATGTCGTTATCGTAAGTGATAACTGCAACTTTGCGCAAATGGAAGTCCAGCGCGGTATTATGCCGTTTGGTGGCGCGACTGTACGCTTTGTAGCAGCAGCTGGCTGGCAAAAAGCCATGCCGTATCTATTAACGGGTAAAAACTTTGACGCGCAAACGCTGATAGACTGAATTTGGTCAGCGAAGTGGTGGCAAAAGGTGAGGAATATAAGCGTGCGCTAACCATCGCCCAAGAGATTTGCAACGCTGCACCGCTTGGCGTGCAAGGATTATTATCATCAGCACAAGATGCCAGTCGTAATGGCGCAAAAGCAGCACTCGCCAACATTCATGGTTATCTGCCACATTTGTTTCATTCAGAAGATGCAAAAGAGGGTGCGATGGCGATGGTTGAGAGACGTGAGGCTGAGTTTGTGGGTAAATGATATGAGATTATTATTTAATAACTAAAAACTTGTTTGTAATACATCGATAACTGCTTAAGGTATTGATTCAGCTAGAATTTTTAAGCAGTTAAATATTGAACATACGATTATATCGTTTTTGTAAAGCTATTTCACCACCCTCCATTATCTCACAAACATTTTTTCTTACATTTATTTCTTGAAGAGCTCCAGATGCGTTTATATTAATTTGACCTTTTTCTTCAAGAGCAATAACGTACTCAGAATCTCCATTAACTACTATGTTAGGATTATGTGTCACAATAATTATTTGTCTCTCTTTCTTAGACTCGTGAAGTTTTGAAACAATTAGGCTTGATATTAGACCGTTATCAAGATCATCTTCAGGTTGATCTAGAATTAAAGGTTCTGAGCCGTATGAAAGAAGGAAGGACAATATAGCAGAGGCTTTTTGTCCAGCAGAGCCTTGAGAAACATCTTTAAACTTTTTTCCATCATTGAATTTTACTGTCAGATTATCTTCTGGAAACCAAGTTTGAATTGCATCTTGAATATTGGGATTTAAATTATCTAGTAAATCCTTAAAACGCTTACTCAAATTTAGATTAGATACTTCGTTTGGAGACTGTGCTGAAAGAGATAATTTAAGTGAGCTTAAAGCTGAAAATGTATCTTCAAGACTAGATTTAGCTGTAGTCTCTAATTTTTGATTTAACTCATAAAGCAAACCTGACTTTTTATCATAGTCATATATATCTGAAACAAAAGTATTATCATTTTTACCTATTAATTCTCTGAATGTACTCTCTAAATGATATTTATCACATAATGGAAGTATCTCAATTTTGATCACATCATTATTACTTAGATATCGATTTAAAAATGCTATTCTATTTTTTGTTAGTTCTATTCTTATATCAACTATTGTTCGGTATGAACTATTAATATCAGAGTCGACTTCTTGAATTTGAATCTCGATTTTAGTTAATTCATTGATATTTCTTTCTAACGATAATTTTGTACTAATTAAGTCTGCATATTGATTAGGATTTCCGATACCTTCTTCTGCAAGTGAGCTGCTAAGCTTTTCTTGTAGGACTACAGCACTACTATGTTTATCTTTAAAATCACTTTGATGATAAGATTTATTGAATGTATATAGTTGTTCTTCTAAGCGAAAAATATTATCTAATATATTTTGTTTGAATACTTCTAAGTGGTCTGACAGGATTTTTAACCTATCAGATATATCGTTTTCAACGGTAGAGCTGAACTCATTTAAGTCTATACGAGGTGATTTTGTATCAATCAAGTTAGTGAGTAATTGAGTATAGGTGGTAATGGCTTCTTCGTATTCTAAAATAAGCCGGTTTCTGCCTTCGTAAAACTGATATTGCGTTAATACATCTTGATGCCCAGAGCTTTCTATAACTGATATTTTTTGATCAATATCTGCTAATTGACCTACTAGTATCGGCTTATTAGATACTTGAAGTTCTAATTCTCTTTTCTGGGCACATAGTGAATAGTAGCGATTAATTTCATCTTTCCAACGCATGTTCCATTGTTGATATTGTACACTTGAAGACTGGTCAATTAAATTGAGGAGGGCATTGGGGTTCTTTGCAAAGTCATAAACTTGTTTTTGACTAAAAATTTTGACCGGAAAACGAGAGTAAGCTTCTCCATCTTCTTCGATCCAATTATCTCCTACTTTCTTTTTAATGCTTACTGTTGGATCGACCATACTCCATTCAAGTGAATATAGTGCTGAATCCTTGTGGTATAGACATTCAATCTGGGTGTTTTCCAGTAATGCGCCTTCTGAATCTTTTGATTTAGAAGTTTTAATAAAGTTTTCAAAAGTTCTTCGAACTTCATTGTTAGCATCTAGATTTTGAACATCACGAGCTCTATCCATACCTAATCTTATAAACTCTAGTACTGAAGATTTGCCACTTCCTCTACCACCAATTAATGTATTCAACCATGGACTAAAAGATATGGTTAGAGGAGAAGAACGACCAGCATATTTTGTATTGCTTACAGTGATTGACTGAAGTCGAGTGTTTGAAGTTTGATTAGGGTTCTGATTTTCAGAATCTGAACGTAAGATTGATGACTTGCCATCTATTAAAGCGAGTCTCAAACCTTCTATAGATGGAGTTGACATCTTAAACCAAGTGAAAGCTCTGTCTATATCATTTGGATGATGGGCGTCTGAACCTATGACAGATGGCAGGTTTATATTTGTATTTTTATATCTAGATAAAGGAGCATCATCTCTATCTTGGTCTGGGTAAATGATCTCAACTGCATTAGCCACTTCGCATATTTGTTTTATCGTATGAGCGGAGGTTTGAGTACACATACCTGCCTTCAAATCTATGTGTGCTGGTATAGCTATTCCTCCAGCATGTTTAATTTCTTTAATGATTTTTTCTGCACTTTCTTGAGCTACTGCATTACTGTTTCCTCTCTCACCTTCATATCTCGAGCGTGCAATTATTGTGTCTATTTTAGACGATGAGCATGATGGATCAAATATCCCAAGGATATGAATATTTGAGTTTGCAGTAATTTCAACACCAGGAAAAACATGAATTTCAATACCTTCCTGTCTTAACTCTTCTGCGGAAACCTTCAATCTATCTATCCAGTTCCCACTGTTGTGATCAGTCACGGCAATACATTCAATACCTTTATTTACAAAGTTTATAAGCCAATCTCTTGCTGTTATGTTCTTTTGACTAGAATCTCCTTTACCATAATCAAATGAAGCAGGTGTATGAGTATGAATATCAAACTTCCACCAACGAGCACCTACTAAGTCCATTTATAACTCCGATAAAATTCTATAAGTATTTGTATTATGTATTAATAAATAATGTAAAGCTCGCTACTTTGTATTGTTTATTATTGAGATAAATCACTTATATTGATTAAATGATGATTTTAAAATTATTGAAGATTTTTTAGTAAAGAATATAGATTGTATGTCAGCATATATCAAAATCACTCACTAGAGTAAACTTTAATAGCTTAATTATAGTCGCCTTGAGGCACGTTTTAGCCCTGACAGCAGCGGCTATCCTGCTTGGATAGGCGTGTTGCGAAGGCTAGGTTTTGGGGCAGTATCGTGACCAAACAGGAATGACCCAAACCGTAGCCGCGCCATGCTAGATAAGCAGATAATAGCGGATGGCAGGATTGGCTCCCCTTATTACTGCAACGGTTTTACCTTCTAATCCGCAAATTCTAAACTATTCCCAAACCATCTAAAGCCCCACGCCAAACCCCTAAACCTAGTACCGTAATCTTAAATAGCAAAAACCTCGCCATGGCGAGGTCTCATTATTTTATCGAGTATAACTAGTGATAACTGCACCAGCGTTAGCAGCTTGGCTCTGATTAACTGCTATTATTTAGCTGATTTATAGTAGTCCACCATCATCGTGCCCAAAGTGCCGTTGTCATCGATAGTGATGATTCTGACCGTGCCTGACTGTGATGAAGTACTAGATTTCACTTGTCCAGCGCTGCCTAAGACGACTTGATTGTTTTTAGCCGCCATTGCTCCGTTACCGATAGCGATGCTGTTCATGCCGCCAGCCATAGATTTATTGCCTATCGCTACCGAGTTTGCACCTTGTGCGGCTGCCGCTTCACCAACTGCGGTAGAGCGTACACCACTAGCATCGGCTAGATGACCAAAGGCTTGCGCGCGTTCGGCAGTGGCTTTTGATTGCCAACCGATAGACGTTGAGCCTAAACCTGCGGCATTGGCTTCCCCGCCAACAGCCGTTGCGGAGTTTAGACCTGCATTGGCTTTATTGCCGACAGCGACCGTATCGTTAGTACCACCAGCGGTTGCCGCTTCGCCGACTGCGGTAGAGCGAACACCGCTAGCATTGGCTAGATGACCAAAGGCTTGCGCGCGTTCGGCAGTGGCTTTTGATTGCCAACCGATAGAGGTTGAGCCTAAACCTGCAGCGTTGGCTTGACCGCCGACAGCGGTTGCTGAGTTCAGACCTGCATTGGCCATATTACCGATAGCAACCGTGTCGTTAGTGCCGCTAGACATAGCACTATTGCCTAAAGTAATGGCAGTACTATTCGTAGTGGTTTGGGTATTTGAAACTTGGGAGTCAGAACCTGTTGCCATAGCAGTGCATGCAGAAGTTGCGACAATGGCGAGAGTAAGGGAACTGATTTTGAGTATCGTACTTTTAAGTGCTACGTTTGATAGGGAATCCATTTTCATCATGCTAAATCCTTTTAGACAAGCCATCTTGGCTTAGTAGGGGGTTTGGGTAACAGCTGATAGATCACAATCCTTGCAATATGAGCATACTCTGGCATAAATAACTTGATCATATGTAGAGTCCGCAACATTAATGTAACACTAATTTTTAACCATTATTCAAATAATGATAGCATTATATTTTCAAAGGTCATTTAAGCCGACGAATGAACAGTTATAATATAAAACTACCGTAAAGGAGAGCATCGGTGTTGTACAACTTTGATGAAATAATAGACAGACGTGATACGGGGTCGTTTAAATGGCATTATACCGATGACACGATTCCGCTATGGGTCGCGGATATGGACTTTAAGACTGCCCAGCCTATTTTATCGGCGATTGAGCAGTAACGCAGCATGGCATATTGGTTACACCGTGCCGACCGAGCCGTTGTATCAAGCGATTATCGACTGGCATGGCAGTCGTTATGACTTGTGGCTGGAGCAGCAGGATATCCTGTTTTCTCCGGGTGTCGTGCCAAGTTTGGTGCTGATGATGAAAGTATTTACCGAGGCAGGGGATGCGGTACTCATTAATGACCCGATTTATACGCCTTTTATGACCAAGGTTTTGGATAATAATCGTAAGCTGGTGACCTCTGCATTACAGGAGAATGAGGGGCGATACTATCTGGATTTAGCTGATATAGAAGCTAAAATTATCGAGCATAAAGTTAAGCTGTATTTGTTGTGTAATCCGCATAATCCGGGCGGACGTGTATGGACAGCGGATGAGCTTGAAGCGCTGCTTTTAATCTGCAAAAAGCACGATGTGGCGATTGTGAGTGATGAGATTCATCAAGATTTAACTTTGAGTGGTCACACCTTTATTCCCTTTTTAACCCTAGCAACAGGCTATGAGCACAAAGTAGTCAGCCTAACCTCGATGACCAAAACCTTTAATATTGCCGGTATCAAAGGCTCGATGATGTTTGCTAAAGACAGGGCATTACTGAGTAAAATTAACCAGCAGCAGCGTTTGAGTGACGAGCATGAGCTAAATTTATTTGCTTATACGGCCATGCGTAGTGCTTATGAGCAAGGTGGCGAATGGTTGGCGCAGGCGCTGACTTATATTGAAGCCAATATTGACTTAACGCTACAATTTTTAGAAGAGCGTCTACCTAAAATTAAGGTGATGCGTCCAGAAGCTTCGTATCTGATTTGGCTTGATTGCTCGGCATATGCGCAAGACGATCAAATGCTTTATGACGCGCTTAGAGAGGCCAAAGTTGAGCTTAGCGCGGGGATTAAGTACGGTAATGAAGGGCATCTTAAAATGCGCCTTAATGTAGCGTGTCCTAAAACGCTGCTGATAGAAGGGTTAAATCGTATGCATACTGCATTAAATAGCAATGATTTTAAACAGTAATATCATTTAGCAGGATACCCCGTAATGTCCTGAATGCTTTGGTATAAAGGTTTTAAGCGCTCATACATTTTCAGGTAGACTTCATTATAAAGACGTTTGTAGAGCTGGACGTTGGCGTCAATGGGTAAGAATTCATCACCTAAATGCACCATCGCCTTAGTTGCTGCTAAATGGTCGGGATAAACGCCAAGCCCCACTGCACAATTGATAGCAGCGCCTAAGCCTGAAGCTTCATAAGTATGCGGCCGGTATGCAGGCATACCAAAGATATCAGCCGTAAGCTGCATGGCTGAGTCACTTTGAGATCCGCCACCAGCGACACGCAAGTGTTTGATGGGTTTGCCTATACGCTTCTCAATAGTATCAAAACCAAGTTTTAGCTCATAGGCAAGCCCTTCTAGGATAGCGCGGTAAACATGCGCTCGCGTGTGTACGTCGCCAAATCCAATGAGCGCACCCTTGCCTTCAAGACCCGGATGCCGAACGCCGGGTGACCAGTATGGCTGCATCATTAGCCCCATACAGCCCGCTGGAATGTCTTTTACCGCTTGATCTAGGAGTTTTTCGGTATCGATGCCCTGCGTTTTTGCCAGCTGCTCTTCATAGTGGGCAAACTGCTCTTTAAACCAGCTAACCATCCAAAAGCCGCGATAAATCATATATTCATGGTTGTAGTAATTTGGTACGGCGGCGGTATAAGCGGGCATGTGCTTGAGTATTTCAACATAATTTTTTGAGGTGGTATTGACGGTCGCGGTAGTGCCAAAGCTTAAGCAGGCGGTATCGGCGGCAAGTCCAGCAGAGCCCAACGCTTCACAGGCTTTATCGCTGGCGGCAGCAATCATCGGTGTGCCTTTCAGAATACCAGTGACAGCGGCAGCTTTGGCGCTGATAGAACCGAGTGGCTGTCCCGGCGGAACAACTTTAGGCATCTGCTCAGGTGTACAGCTGAATAGCCGCCATTTAATATTATCGGGCTTAAACCACGCTTGCGCTTTATAGTCATAGGGCAGATAGCCTAGCGCATGACCAGTGGAGTCGATAAGTTCATCAGTAAGTTGATAGGTTAAGTACGCTGATAGATTCACATAGTGTGCTGTTTTCGCCCATATTTCTGGTTCATGATGAGCAAGCCAATTACAGCGGGCTTTTTGCTGCGCCTCTTGTACCAGCTCGCCCATACCGATGACTTTGGTGAGTGGATTGAGCAAGCCTATGTCATTAATTTCGCCGCGACGCAAATCCATCCAGACGATAGCGGGACGTAGCGGCTGTTTGTCTTTACCTAGACATATCATGGTATAGCGCTGAGTGGCGAGACTGACGCCAGCAATTTGCTCAGGCGTAATATCACAGCTTTGCCATAACTGCTGGCAAGCCTCGCTTAGTTTTTTCCAATAGTAGTCGGCATGCTGCTCTGCAAAATTGGGCTGCGTTGAAAAATACGGCTCGATAGGGACGCGGGCTTTGGCAATCTCGGTTCCAAATTGGTCAAAGATAAGTGCTCTGACGCTTTGGGTGCCATTGTCTATGGCTAAGAAGTAAATAGAGTCATCAAAAGTCATAGTCATCCTTAACTATGTAGTCATATAAATTAAGCAGCGGGCAAATGATAATAGCGTTGCCATAAGGCTTGATAACGTTCAACTTCTTGCTGCCATTTTTGCTCATCCCAACCCAGTTCCTGCTGGCATATTTGTTTGAGCCTATCGCTAATCAATGGCGTCATTGCGCCATGTGGCAGTATCAACCCTAGGCGCGTGCGTCGCAGTAACAAATCGTCCAAGTGAATGACTTGCTCATAATGCGCCGCAAAACGGATTTCCGCCCAAATGGTGTTGCTATCGGTCACATAAGCCAAATCATCGTCATGCGCTAACTCTAATAAGGCATCAAGCTGTAGACCGTAAAACCCTTGCAAGCGTTGTTGCAATAGTGGTGTTAGGGTTGAAAATTTGGGATTGGTTGGCGGTTGATTACTAAAGACTTGGCTGCTATATGAGACATTATCTTGAGTAGCTGACTCATCAAGTTCGAGCACCTTTTGACAAACTTTCAGTACATCAAGGGCGATTAGGCGAAAGGTGGTTAATTTGCCGCCACTGACGGTCACTAAATTATTATCCAACCAAACGCTATGGTCGCGTTTTTCTTTACTCGGGCTGACGCGCTTACCATCACCGCCATCAGAAATCAGTGGACGCACGCCTGCCCATGAGCTGATGACATCCTTGCGGCTAATGTCTACATTATCAAAGAGATTATTGGTCGCTGCCAATAGGTAATCCACCTCTTCATTAGTGATACCGACTTCGTTATCGTCTAATGGCGGATGATCCAAATCGGTGGTACCAAGGACGGTACGGTTTTCCCATGGAAAGACAAAAACGGCTCTTTTGTCGATAGGGTGCAAAAAAGTATAGGCTTGTTTGATTGGTAGGCGCTCTTGGCTGACCACCAGATGGCTACCACGCGACGGGCGAATTTGTTTATGAAAGGTTTGTTCTGTTTGTTTGCTTGCCTGCATTCTTAGAGTATCCGCCCAAGCACCCGTCGCGCTGACCACCACTTTGGCATGAATATCGTAAGTATGATTGCTATCTTCAGCAGAAGTATCTAATAGAGTAGCGCCAACGACCAAGCCTTGCTCATTAGTAATTAACGACTCAGCTTTAAGGTAGTTAATCGCCTGCGCGCCGTCATTAATCGCCTCATCAAGTACCCGCATCACAAGGCGTGAGTCATCGGTCACTGCATCGCTAAATTGACTGGCGCCCAAAAATTTTTCTTGCTTGATGTGCGGATTAAGCTGTAAAAAAGCGTCTTTTTTAACGTATTTAGAGTAGCGCTTGCCCGCGAGCCCATCGTAGACACGTAGCAAGGTATTGAATATCCATGGCGGTGGAAACTTGCTTTATAATGCGGCATGACGTAATGCATCTCGTTGACGAGACCACTTGCTTCGCTTAGCATGCGCTCGCGCTCACGGACGCTCAGCAAAGTGGTTTTATAGTCACCTGAGGCAATGTAGCGCAGCCCGCCATGTACCATTTTGCTAGAGCGGCTGGACGTGCCCCACGCAAAGTCTTTTTGCTCAATGAGTAACACCGCTAAGCCGCGCCTTGCTGCCTCGCGAGCAATTCCAGCACCAGTAATACCGCCACCGATGATGAGTATATCCCATGGTACTACTTGAGACGAGCGACGAGATAAAGGCGCTAATGCTTGCTGGCGTTGCTGGTATTGATCATGCTGATTGGCTTGGTTCATAAACGATCCGTCGTAATTTACACTCAAATTAATCAGTGACTTAACCTGTTTAAGCCAACTAGTGACGCTAAGGCGACCGCTGCCTTTTACTCTTTAATTAAAACACCCGGATTCATACGCTGTTCAGGGTCCAAGCTTTTGAGCATATCATGGGTTACTTGAATACCGAGCTTACCTTTTTCGGCAGCAAGGTACGGGGCATGATCGCGACCAACACCATGCTGATGCGATATCGTCGCTGTGCCATTGGCCAGACTTAAACTGGCGGCATGTTTGATTTTTTGCCAGCGGCTTAACGTGCTGGCATGATCTTTAGCCGCTCTAAAGAAGTAAGTGGTATAGAGGCTAGCACCTTGCTTATAGACGTGAGAGATATGGGTAAAGGCCATTACTTCTTCGCATTCATCTGCCAAGGAAGTCCGAACGGCTTCTTGCATCTGCTGCATCTGCTCGTCGATATGATTCCAGTTGGTTGCGGTCTCAAAGGTATCGACCATGATGCCTTTTTCCCATAAAGTGCCACGAAGATAAGGGAATTTAAAGCGTCCATGTGCCCAGACACTACCCATGATATCGGTTATTTTACCCGTGACACTACCGTGCTGCTTTAATAGCTTATTAAACTGCGTCAGTGCCAATTTATTCTGTGCTTTATCACCTGATACACCATAAGTAAGCATGACTTTATCTGAGCTGAGACCGCGCGCTTTTAGATAAGTGCTAATGGCCATAAACTGGCTGGGCGTCGTACCAAATGTAGATGCGCGTCAGTCTCGACCGCATTGCTTAGGCGTAGCATTGATAATTGAATATTTTTTTGTACGGCTTGTCTGAGCACTTCTTTACCCGCTGCCCAGTTCGGTAAAAAAGCAACTTTAAACAGCTCTTCTTCTGGTTGCGACTGCACCCGCATTTTGACTTCGGTAAAGATACCAGCGCGACCTTCCGTGCCCATCATCATCTCGCGTAGGTCAGGCCCTGCCGCTGACGCTGGAATATCCGCAATATTGAGTACCCCTTGCGGTGTCACAAGCGTACCACCGGCAAACATCTGCTCGATGCGCCCGTAGCCTAACGACTGCTGACCACTAGAACGCGCGGCAATCCAGCCGCCAAGTCGATAGCTCCCAAGACTGAGGATAATGTCCCAAACGATAGCCATGTTCGTTCAATTGCGCCTCGACCGCCGGCCCTTGTGTTCCTGCACCAAAGGTGGCAATTTGGCTCTCATTATCTAAATCAATAAGCTGATCCATTTTGCTCATGGCGATGGTCAATACGGGGCGTGAGCTTTTTGTGGATTGATATGACCCGCTACTGAAGTGCCGCCACCAAAAGGAATGACGATCAGGTCGTGCTCGCTTGCTAACTGTAATAAAGTCTCGACATCAGCGGTCGATGCAGGAAAAGCGACGCCATCAGGAAAGACTTCAAAGTCGCCACCATGCATGGCTATCCAGTCTGGAAAGCTTTGACCACGGGCGTGTCTAAGTCTCACTTCGTTGTCGACAGATACAGTATCAAGCTCAGTCATAGCAACAGGCAAGCGCGATTTGGGGACGGTTTTAAGTACTTGCTGTAAGCTCACTGATGATAGTTTTTTGGTTTTACCAATATGCGATTTGATCAGTTTCGCCCCATGCGCTGAGACTTTTTTATTAATATTGATATTGCCCCAGCCATTCCAGCGCGTTTGCTCGATTGGGGTATTTACCGCATGACCCTTTGAGGCAGCATCTATACTGGCGTTATTGGTATTTTGGTTATCAGAATTGACTGAAATAGCTTTAGACGGGTCAGATTTAGGGCGTTTTCGGATAAGGGCTTTGATTTTGCTCATAGAGACATACCTGTCAATTTATTATGATTATCTGTGACTATAATAAGTAACTGTTTTCTGTACATTAGTCAACAACGATTGGTGTGCTGTTCCGACTTGCTAATTCTTTATTCCCCACCAAAACCATCAGTCTATGCGCTAAGTAGTACCAAATAACACCAATAAACCCTAATATATAAAAATACCAATGCGGTGAGACTAAGCTTGCGAAGATTTCAGATGAAGTCCATGTGTTGCCGAATAATATGCGGTAATCATAGGCGACACTGATGCAAGCTTCTCTGTAGAATACTATTTAAAAAAGTATAATGGTTATTTTGTAATAACACTTGTTTGTAATAATGCTTGAACCAGAATTTATGCGTTGCCTATAGAAGTATTAGGTCAATTAATCGCGTTTTTATTCTGTTGACTGCTCTACAGTGCCTTATCATCGCTACCTAGATGTAGAAAAATATAGAAGAAATGCATTCATTAATGAAATAAAGTAGAGGTTTATACTGATGAGCTATAGATTTATATACCAGTTAGCAGATTAGCGTATTTTTATAACCAATAGACTGCTCAAACTTGTTAAAATAGCGCACCAATTTATTTATTGATGGACACTACGTTATGACAACTGCTGCCAACGTTCCTACTATTAAAGAAGATCGCATCTTAATTCTCGATTTTGGCTCACAGTACAGCCAGCTTATCGCCCGCCGTGTCCGTGATTCTGGGGTATTCTGTGAGATGTTCCCGTTTGATATCGATACCCAGCGCATTATCGATTTTGGCGCAAAAGGCGTCATTTTATCTGGCGGTCCTGAGAGCGTGCACGCAGATGACAGCCCACGCATCAATGATGCCGTATTTGATCTAGGCGTACCAGTATTGGGTATCTGCTATGGTATGCAAGCGATGGCAGAGCGCTTCGGTGGTAAAGTTCATGCCAGTGATATCCATGAATTTGGCGCAGCAACCATCAATATCGATGGCAAATCAACGCTGACTGATGGTATCGAAGACGCAGCAGCGAAGCTAAATGTGTGGATGAGTCATGGCGATAAAGTGTCGATGCCCCACAAGGTTTCGATATCGTTGCCAGCACGCCAAGCTGTCCGATTGCAATTATGCTGATGATTCGCGCCATTATTATGGTTTGCAGTTCCATCCTGAAGTCACGCATACCGCGCAAGGTTCTGCATTACTAGGACGTTTTGTCCATGAAATCTGTGGCTGCGCCGGTAGCTGGACGCCTGATAACATCATCGATATGCGTATCGAACAACTCAAAAAGCAAATCGGTGATAAGCAAGTGTTACTTGGTTTATCTGGTGGTGTGGACAGTTCAGTCGTCGCAGCATTATTGCATAAAGCCATTGGCGACCAATTAACGTGTGTGTTTGTCGATACGGGTCTGCTGCGTCTGCACGAAGGCGACCAAGTGATGCAAATTTTTGCAGAAAACATGGGCGTAAAAGTCATTCGTGTCGATGCTGAGGATTTATTCTTAACGGCATTGGCTGGCGAGTCTGACCCTGAAGCCAAGCGTAAAATCATTGGTAAAACCTTTATCGATGTATTTGCTAATAGTGCGCGTGAAGTGAGCGAGCAGAGCGATGGTAAAGTCATCGAATTCTTAGCGCAAGGTACGATTTACCCAGACGTCATTGAATCAGCGAAGTCGCATCAAGGTAAAGCCCACGTGATTAAGAGCCATCATAATGTTGGCGGTTTGCCAGATGATTTGGCGTTTGAGTTGGTTGAGCCGTTACGTGATTTGTTTAAAGATGAAGTACGTAAATTGGGCATTACCCTTGGTTTACCAGCGAAGATGATTAACCGTCATCCGTTCCCAGGACCGGGTTTGGGCGTGCGTATCCTTGGTGAAGTTACCAAAGAATTCGCTGATATCTTGCGTTCTGCTGATGCTATCTTTATGGAAGAGTTAGAAAAATCAGGCTGGTATGAGAAGACTGCGCAAGCATTTGCGGTATTCCAACCGATTAAATCGGTCGGCGTGGTCGGTGATGGTCGCCGCTATGCGTGGGTGATTGCGCTACGTGCGGTTGAGACCGTAGACTTTATGACCGCGCGCTTTGCGCATCTGCCGTATGATTTGATTGAGACGGTATCGAATCGCATTATGAATGAAATCGCTGAAGTTTCACGCGTGACTTACGATGTATCTAGCAAGCCACCAGCGACGATTGAGTGGGAATAGACCGTTTAAGTATTCTAAACGGTAACGGTGTTAACCTAGCTAGATGTACAAACACGTACTATCTGCGCTCGGTTGCCTTGTTACCATTTTAGACTACGTAAACTTATCTAAATAGCTTTTCAACTCAAATTTTTTGAATTGATATACGACTAATCGATAATTAGATTAGTTCAATATAGCGATAAAAAAGCACTCAACTTGGTTGGGTGTTTTTTTGGTTAAAACAAACAGGCAACTAAGAATCCTCTAATTTTTCATTGAACATTTGTCTTTATTATCTATAATAGTGTCAACTTTAATTGGCTATTGTTTGTTAAAGTCGAAATAAGCCTATCAATCGTTCAGTATTTAGTAAAATTAAGGGATAAGATGTTTTGTAATAACTGTAATCAAGAAAATTCAAGCGAGGCAGGATTTTGTTCAAAATGTGGGCATCAGCTCTCTGACGTCCAAGCACAAACACCGCCACCATTAACGCCAGTTAATATCTCTAAAGATGCGCAAATCCCGCAAAACCATTCAGCTTCCAGTTCTGAAAATGCCGATGCTTTATTGGCAGCTTTCGTTGGTAAAAAGTATGATGATTTCTACCGCAATAAATGGTTTAAGGACAGTGAGCCACGTTTAGAAGTCAATAAGGATGGTTCGAGCATTCACAGTTTTAATATTGCTGGACTGCTCTTGGGAACATCTTGGTTATGCTATCGTAAAATGTACCTAGTAGCCTTGTGTATTGTACTTGGCATAAATACGGTCGATTTAATTTTAATGCATCTGCTCGGTATGGAGGCGTATAGCTCTATAGGTCAAACCAGCTTTTTTGTCGCATGGGCAGTACTGACAGGACTTTTAGGTAATTATTTTTACTTTAGTCACAGTGTCAAAAATATAAAAAAAGTCATGAGTAATACAGCTGACCCAGCGACGGTCGAACAGGAGTTAGCGGCAAAGGGTGGTACGTCATGGGTTGGCGCCATTGTGGGTAGCATATTATCAGTATTGCTATCTATGGGTATGTCCTATTTGTTTGCGCCTGAGTGGTATTGGTTGGTGTAGTACGTCTAATAAATAAGGTTAATCTAAGGAGGCGAGACAAAAGTGATGGAACCATTAAAACAAGCATATGATTTGGAACTAACGGATAAAGATCATGGGCAAGGTTGGGCTTTTGGTCGCCCAGTCGGCATCACCACGGATCAATGGCCGCGAAGCAGGATTAACGGTCTACCGATGGCGCACTTATGGACTATATTAGTGCCTGAAGCGTATCGCGTAAAAGGGAAAGATCTCGTGGCAATATCGCTTTTTCAAGCGGATGATCATGTTGAAGATAGGGTAGACGGTGTTGAAGATATGATTGCTAACCTCACTGAGGTGAATCATACAGACGCTGAGAATTTTTGGGCGTCACTGAGTCGCTATGCTAACTATCGTCACCCTCAAGAAATCTATCTTGAAGATATTATTGGTGGTGGCTGGGCATTGATTTGGCTAACGGAAGCAGAGTTTTTTGGTGAGTCCACGCCGCTGCCTAGTAAAGAAGATGGTATATATCCAGACTATGAAATTGAAGCGTGGAGTAGCACTTGCTTTGCCAAAGATGAACCCGCTCAGTTTATTAAGCACGTTGTCCGAATAGATGATCCTAACGTTGGCAAGATGCTCGATGAGTGGCCAGATGAAGATGATGGAAATGCCTATATTCCGATGTTCTCTGAAAAAGGTGAGATATTAAAGCTTGATAGGTTTCATGCAAAAAGTCATTTTGGTGGTACGGCCAATCCTATTCAAGCGATGCCAGAATTTAGCCCTTTTTATATTGAGTTTGAAGAAGAGTTTGGTAATGCCAATATGGGCGGTGGTAATGGTCAAATCGATTTGTTGAATAATGAGTTTGATTGGGCGTGTGGCTAGTTGTTGATAATGCAGAAGTGACTTATGATGTGTCTAGCAAGCCGCCTGCGACGATTGAGTGGGAATAAACCGTTTAAGTATTCTAAACGGTAACGGTATTAACCTAGCTAGATGTACAAATACGTACTATCTGCGCTCGGTTGCCTTGTTACCATTTTAGACTACGTAAACTTACCTAAATAGCTTTTCAACTCAACTTTTTTGAATTGATATACAGCTTGTCGTCAATAAAAAAGCACTCAACTTGGTTGGGTGTTTTTTTGTGGTACTAAAACCTTATAGTTATACTATTTATATAAATAGCTTCTAATAGTGTACTATAGTTGGATTTTAATATTAATAAGGCAATGCTTTATGTCAATAAATTACGATAGAGGCTCCGAGTGGAGAAAGTGGGATCTACATGTACATACACCGTCTTCAATATGTCAAAATTACGGTGGAGATACAGATGAAGCTTGGGAAAGATATATAAGTGATTTAGAAAGTTTGCCGCAAGAGTTTTCTGTATTGGGGATTAATGATTATTTATTCATAGACGGCTATGAAAGATTAAAGAAAGAAAAAGAAGAGAATAATAGGCTACAGAATATTGATTTATTATTGCCTGTATTAGAGTTTAGGCTTAATAATCTAGCTGGAGTTGGTTTTGGTAAGCTAGATAGAATAAACCTACATGTTATATTTTCAGATGAAATACCAGTAAATATTATAAAAGATCAATTTCTAAACACGCTTGTTCAAAGTTATATAATTAATGATGGTCGAAAATGGGAAGGAGTTGTTACTAAAGATAGCTTAGTAGAGTTAGGAGCTGAAATTAAATCAGGTATTCCTGCCGAGGAAATTAGCAAGTATGGATCTGATTTAGAAGAGGGTTTTAATAATTTGAACTTAAATCTAGAAAATATTATTCATTCCTTGAATAAAGAAAGGTTTAAAGGTAAGTATCTAATTGCCGTTGGGAAAACAGAATGGGATGCAATGAAATGGACTGATGCATCAATAGCTATTAAAAAACATATCATTAATACAGCGGACATTGTTTTCACAGCATCCGAGAGCGTAGTTAAGTTTAATAGTGCTAAAGAAAAGCTTGTTCAACAACGCGTAAATAGCCGACTTTTAGACTGTAGTGACGCTCATGACCATTCATCCTCTCTAAATAAGGATAGGATTGGCAACTGTTTCACATGGATAAAAGCTGACCCTACTTTTGAAGGTCTTAAGCAAGTTATTTATGAACCAGAGGAAAGAATATGTATCTCTGAAGAAAACCCATTTTTGCTATTCGATAAACCTTATTTTTCAGCTATTTCTATCGACAATGACTTGAACGTATTTGATGGTGAAACAGATCTTACCTTTAGTAAGTGTAAAATTATTCCACTTAATCAGAATTTAGTTACAATAATTGGAGGTAGAGGTGAAGGTAAAAGTATGCTTGTTGAATACTTAGCAAGTAGTTTTGTTGATAATGAACAGTCGAAAGATGGGATTTTTAACAAGAATGGTGCAGTTAAAATTTTATATAATAAAACGAATTCCGACTCGGAGGAAATTATTAGTTTTGACATTATAGAAGGAAAGCATCCATTAGAGTTATTTATATCAGTCAGGGTATGCTTAAGAAATATGCAGGTGAAAGTGAAGAGAAAAATAAGCTGGCTGATTCTATGAAAAAACTTGCTCGATTAAATGAGGTGAGTTTTGATGATCATTTGGATCATAAGATTATAACAAAAATTGGTAGGTATTCTGAAGTAAAATCTACACTAGAGTATAAGAATGAAGAGGGGATTTCTACCAATTCAATGAGTTTTTTACATGAAAGAAAAGATAGAGTTCAAAGTTTTATTAATAATATTACTACTGAAGATAATAAGAAGAAGCTAAGTGAGTATGCGAGCGATTTAGAGTCTTTAAACAAAAGTAATAAAAAATTAATTAATATCAATGAGTTAGAGCGTTACTTACTAAATGCTGTTAATGATATCAATCTTAAAATCAGTAATCTAAACCTGTCTGAAGACATACCTCTTGTTGATAATAGCTCTTTTGATGCTCAACAAACTAAGATAGCACTTATTAAGTCTACAGTCAGTGAGGATATAGCTACTTCTAGCCAATCAGTTCAAGATGTTAGAAGTAGGTTTGAGATCTATAAAGGTGACTTGTCAACACTTCTGGAGGATTTTAAAGATTATCAAAGCGAATTAGATTCTATAAATTCAAAAATATTAGAAATGCAAATGTTTTCGACCGAGTTGGGAAGTATTGAACTAGATATATTTGGAGCTGGTTCAGATAGTTCTTCTTTATTAGATAAAATGGAAGAGGACTACAAAGAACAGGCTTCTAATTTGGCTAAAAGTTGGAGTGATTTTAAAGATATAAGTCTAAGAACTGATTTTAATGATACTCAAAAGAAGTTGATGGGAAGTATGTTAGAGGATCTTGATGCTGAAATTGTCATAGATTTCAATCCAGAGGCTTTCTATGATAAAGTTTCAGATTGTATTGATGGTTCTAAGTGGCGAATTAAGAATAATAATGAAGCAAAGGCCGAGAATTTTGGTATAAGTGATTTTAGTTCTTTTTTCGATTTTCTTCGAAGTAACTTCAAAGATATGTATGATAGAGATGGCATTCATCAGAATGTATTGAAGGATATTTGTTTTAAAGACTTTCACCGTAGAGATTACATTAAAATATATCCAGTATTAAAATATAAGAATAAGGATTTAAATAAAGTTTCAGCTGGACAGAAAGGTACTGTGTACCTGAAAATGAAATTAGCAACCAGTGCTTTTTCGAAGCCTATAATCTTTGATCAACCAGAAGATGATTTAGATAATGGCTTTATTGTTGAGGATTTAATAGAGCTGTTTAAAGAACTGAAAAAGTATAGACAAGTTATTATCGTTACTCATAATGCTAATTTAGTAGTTAATGCTGATGCAGAGCAAGTAATCGTAGCAACTAATGATCATGGAAAATTGAGTTACATATCTGGTAGCTTAGAAGATAGCACAATCAATTCTGAAATATGTAAAATACTCGAAGGTGGTGATAGAGCCTTCAACAATAGAAGAAGCAAGTATCAAAATGTGAAGTAGTTTAGTCTTTGAAATATTGGTTACTGGTTTTTTACGTTCTTCCTATCATGATGACTGCTGTAGATTAGCGCTATCAAAGTAAAAAAGCAGTACCTCAAAAGAGATGCTGCCTTTTTTATAATATTTGACTGCTAAGCTAAAAAATTATCCCTTCACATTCACCACATAACGCCCAACCACTTTGCTCGACATAAAGCGATTTAGGTATTCTGGCGTTTGCTCAAGTGTAATCTCTTCACCATAGCTCTCTAGATTAGGCAGCTTCATATCGGTGGCGACACGCTGCCAAATAGCTTCTTTATCAGCCAGTGGAATATACACCGAGTCGATACCCAATAATGACACCGCGCGGGTGATAAAAGGTATCACTGACATTGAAAACTCAGCGCCGCTGGCTAAACCACAACTGGTCACTGCACCACCAGATTTGGTTTGCTTTAGCAGGTTGGGTAAGTAGTCGCCGCCAATGGTATCAATGGCATTTGCCCACAGCTCACGACCGATAGGCTTGTTACCGATTTCATTGATGGTATCGCGATGACGCACTTCGCTCGCGCCCAATGCTTTTAAATGCTCGCTTTGCTCTGGCTTACCTGAGAAGGCAATCACCTCATAACCCAGCTGACTCAGAATAGCGATGCTGATCGTACCGACGCCGCCTGTTGCGCCAGTTACCGCGACTGGACCATCACTGGGTTTTGCACCCATTTTTTCTAATTTTTGAATACTGAGTGCTGCGGTTAAGCCGCCCGTACCGTAAGTCATTGCTTCTTTTAACGTCAGCGTTTTTGGGCAGGGCAATGCCCAATCGGCAGGGATAGAGATCATCTGACCCAGACCGCCATCCGTATCCATGCCCAAATCATAGCCAAATACCAATACTTCTTGCCCTGCGGTAAACGTGCCTGATTTGTCGCTGACGACAACGCCTGCTGCATCGATACCGGGGGTATGTGGATATTGTTTGGTGATTCTTTTATTGCCTGATGCCGACATGGCATCTTTGAAATTTAACGAGGAATAATGCACTTCTATCAACAAGTCATTTTCTGGCAAGTCACTGACGTTGCGTTCTTGAATACTTTTGCTAAAGGTGCCGTCGGTATTTTCTTCGACGACTAAGGCTTTAAAGGTTTTATTATTAGACATCATATTATTCCTAGTGAGGTTATTTGGTGTGTGTCGTTATTTGCACGTACATAGATATATGTAAGACAATAATTTATGCTTTTAACAACACCTTACCATTCTTACTTGCCTGCAATTTGCCATCGACGGCCTTGACGATATCTGCCAAATCAAACGTCGCTTCAACGGGCAGTTTTAAATTGCCATCGTTAGCACGTTCGATTAGCTCATCAATCAAACGCTGTTTGTTTTCAACGCTCATTTCTTGACTGATTTTGCTGCCCCAAAAGCCTTTAATCGTTGCTTGTTTAAAAATAATATGGGTTGGATCTAGCACCATTGGTTTGCCTGACATGATGCCAAACGATGCCAATGTGCCACCGTGACCCAGTAACGCCAGCAGATCATTACTAGACTCACCACCAATAGAATCAACCGCGGCACTGATTTTCTCATCACCAAGGATGGCTTTTACTTGGTTTTTCCAGTCGTCATCTGAGGTGTTGATATTATGTTTGATACCCAGTGCTTCTAATTCCTTGATAGCATCGTCACTTCTCACGACATTAATGGTGTTAATACCACGCGCGGCGGCTAGCATGGCGAGCGATTTGCCGACCGCGCCATTGGCAGCATTATGAATCACCCACTGACCGCTTTTTAGTGCTAAAACTCAATCAGCATCAGCGCGCTGAGTGGCATCGCAATGAGCTGCGCCGCCATTTCGTCCTCTAAGCTATCAGGCATGACAAATACCATGTCTTTTGAGGCGACAAAATACTCTGCCCATGTCGCTTGTACGCTCGCCGCCGCCACGCGCTGACCAACTTTTAAGTCTTTGACATCCTGACCGACGGCATCGATAATGCCGACCGCTTCGCTACCACCAACCGCTGGCAGCTCAGGTTTAAAGCCATATTGACCGCGAATGGTTAATAAATCATGGTTGTGGATAGAGGCGAGTATCGTTTTGACTCGGACTTCATTGGCTTTTGGTTCAGGAATAGGTGTGTCACCTAAACTGAGGACGTCAGATGGTTTACCGAAGGTACTATAAGTTGCGCTACGCATAATTATTTCCTTTATTTATTTTTAGGTCGTGAGCAACAGTAACAAGTTTGTCTCAGTACCCTCAATGTTACTTTAGTTAAGGAATGTTATGCGTTGCACGTATCGCGTGTAGTAAAGCATAAGTAGTAATGCATGATAAGTCACAACGTGAACGTCTACTGAGAGGCTTTATCCTCTTCATTTATGTCGCCAACGATGACTGTAAAATCACCGTCTACCATCTCTGTGAGTAATGGCTCGCCTTTGTCATTGACGCGAAACAGACCATATTCAGCCGCTTCAAACGCCTCAGCATGACCTTCTTGAAAGAAGAACGCATTGGTCGCCAATTGCACACTGCCGTTACGGATGCGGTAATAAATGGGCAGCTCACTTTTAGTTAACTCTTCACGACTATTACTCTCTGCTAAGCGGACAAAATGCCCCACATTATTGTCATCGATTCTCACAATGACATAACCGTCGCTTGGCTCATAAATACGAAAATCCGTATCAAGCTCGTCTAATTCTACATCTGGTTCTGAGCCTAATTCGTCTTGTGTTGAATGAGGGTGCTTTGGTCGCATGGCATCAAAAATATCGCGCTCTAGCGCATAGCTTAACGCCATATAATCACCTTGCATAAAACCGCGCGGATCGACAGGTGCTAGCGCTAATAATACCGTTGTGCCATTACTAAGATGGTTTTCGTATTTGATGATATTCAGTGTCATCATGACCAATATCAGCGCCAATCCAAGTAAGGCAACAGTGATGGTAACAGCTCGTTTTTTTAGCCAATGGCTGGATGGTGATGCTTCATCAACGAGGCGCTTAGTCAACATTTTCTGGTTCATGAGTGGCGCTCCTGATTGTCGTTAGCGCTCGGTTTTATATTTGCAAGATAGCCTTTAATAAGTGTCCAACGCATAAGTAGTAGCGCGATACTGATGACCAGCATAGAGATAGATTTAACCAATAACGAAGTATCGAGCTGGTAGTAATACCAAAATATATAGCTGACCAAGGCGGTGACGCCCAAACCTAACAGCACCCGTTGGCTATTAGCGATCGCAATGACGATGATAAGGCTGGTCGCGAGCAGTCCTGATACGTAAATCGATATTATCCCAAGCAATACAAGCGCACCACCAATGAAGAGTCCCGCTGCCGATAGTAATTTAACGTCGTAACGTTTTAGAATCAGATAAGTGGCATAAAGCTGGCAAGTGTAAGCAATCCTTGCGCCAAATAGTAATTGTAGCGAAAAGTGTCGCCATAATAAGTAGCAAGGCTATGACTATGTTCAGCGGCGATAAAGTACACAGAAACGCACAACAGCATCAGCGCGCTGGCGTAACCAAGGGCTTTAATAATATCAAAAGCATCCGCGCGCCATTTACTAGGTATACGCTGCAATAGAGAATAGCGTGATAAGTTACTGCCAGTCGTAATCAGTGTTAATAGCCCCAAGCTAACCTCAGGTAGATGATAATAGTTAAGCAGATAAACCGTCAAACCTAGCGTCATTATGCTGCCCAATAGGCGATAGATACGGTTGGGCATAATGACCGTCATAACGGCTTGCACGATTAAAAAAAGCCAAATATCTATAGGATGTGACAAATTATTATCAAATAAAGCAAAGCCAATGTAGCTTGCCCAGCCGAGCTAATAGCCAATGCTAGGCTACTGATAAAGGTATTATCACGGCTTTGCTTGTTTCTAAATAAGACAAAACCCGCCGCGCTGAGTACTAGACCTGTAATTAACAAGGCAATCACGCTGTCAAAGCCATCGATGCCGAACAATAACAAAGACAAAAAGGCGATTAGAAACAGACTTGCTACAATACCGCTGAGACCAAAAAGTATTTGTATAAACCAAGGAATATCGTTTTGAGAGTGATTATTCGCTATCGTTGCCTTAGCGCTGGTCTCACCAGTACGGGCATCAGTCACATTGCCGTCAATTAATCCAAGCTGTTGCAGCTGTAAAAGGACCTTGTCCGAGTGTTGATTATTCATATCATTACTCATAATTGCCTCCTTTAACGACAGCACTGGGTATATTGTTTTCGCTGTTTAAACGTGCCGCATGACGCAGCCAAACAACCGCTGCTGAACTCATGCCAATCAATAATAGGGCTAAGATGAGAAAACCACCCATATCAAAATTGTCTAAAAACAACTTACCCGCCCAAAACATCACCACGACAATGACAGAGCCACATAAATAGGTCAGCATTAATAGATTGATGCGATACCAATAAAATCGCCAAACCATAAATCCGCACCAGCTCATCCATAGCAGCAAAGCGATCAGCGTCATTACGATATTGGCGTCATCAAAGACATAAAGAATGGCAAGGTAGGTAATAAAATAGCTGCTGAGTAAACCGACGACATAAGCGCTCCAATTCAGCTCGGACTTAAATCGGCTGCGTGTGACTGATGGTAGTTGACGGTCGATAAACGCGAGCCACAAGTTTAGCGCCACAAAATTAACAGCGGCAAGCACTGCTATTTGTAAGACACCTTCATAAAAATAGCTAGCAAAGGCAAAATCCATAACGCCGAAATATAAGACGAGACCAGTATTGATTAGCCCAAGCCATAATAACCATAGCGCAGGGAAGCGGGCGATGATTACCCAAGGAATAATCAATACGGCCCAGCCAAAAAACAGCTGCCACGTATCAGCACCCGTTTGATAAACCTGCCCAAATAGCGCCAATAAGCTACCCGTAATCACGCTGGCAATGAGCAATAATAACTGCCGAACCAGCTGAAATTTCTGTCTAAAAGAGAGCACAACGTAAAGGGTAATCGTGATAACCAAGGCCCCTTCGACCAAAGCGAACTTGCCCATTTTGCCCATATTTATCCAGTTATAGGCAATAAAAAATACCAGCGATAATACCAGCGCTATCGCCCCGATAATCAGCATGGCTTTATCAAAAAAGACCAGCCATGAGCGTTTGCTAGGATAGACTTGCAAATGAATCGCTGCATCGTTGGCATGCTTCAATGGCAGTATGCCTTGCTTGAGTAAATGCTCGATAGTACGCCGTGGTTGGCTCATAGCGTCCTCTAAATAAAAAGATGATGTTGCTTATCTTAGCTTTTTTGTGAGAGGCAGGTGTACTAAAGTTTATAGTTTTTTACTCAATAAAACTCAATACGACTGAGCAAATGCTCTTGGATGAGATAGGCGCAAATATAAGCGCTCGGCCACGCGACTATACAATCAAAGTTTCATCAAAAGATCAGCGTTATTAGCTTTATAAAAAGGAATTAATAGTGATATGGATAGGTATTCATTCTAAATTTAGTGATTTTTATCATGATCTTACTCAGCTTTTACAAAAATAAGTAATTGCAAAAATCAAAAAATTGCACGATTTTAAGTAGCGAATAAATCTGATTTTGAGTGTCGAAAATATCACACTATTATTCATCAGCATCGGCTTAAAAAATCTATCAAATGATTAGTTATTAACAATAGTCTTATAAATAAAATTCATCATATCTACTAGGGTTTTATTGCTTGATAGCATTGATTTCATTCACTTGACAGTGATAATTAGTGATTTAGAAACGGAGGTTAGTAGTAATAAGACAGGTTTCGAATGAGCGGTAGTATATTGCTGATGAAAGGTAATAAATAGCTATAAAAGTTACTCAATTAATAGTAGTTACATCTAAGTTTTGGTCGTCGAAACTGCTTTGACTGCAACCTTATTTTGCTTGTTAGTATCGGGGAGGAATTAAAACTTATTGACATTTGTATCGTTTTTAATTACTAATAGTTGTCTACAATATGACCAATAGTTAGTTAAAATATTGTTAATAAACATAGTCAATATACGGATATATTAACTCGAATCACTACTATTTAGTTGATCCGCCTAGCCACTGACCAGCAAGGATAGCTATTATATGATGCGCACTCCTAATCACTTTTTGTCCTCTATATTTTTGCCTACCTCTCTTGCGCTCGCCATGTCTATGACTGGCTGTAGTAGCGATAAGTCTGGCACTGACAGCCAAGCAGCTGCCGTTGATCCTAATGTACTGGCTGATACTCAAGCGCTCGTCGTCAATAATGGTACTGAACCTGAATCACTTGATCCACACAAAGTATCGGGTGTACCAGAATCTACCCTTGGCCGCCAGATGTTAGAAGGTTTAACCAATACGGATGCCGAAGGTAAGACCATTCCAGCAATGGCAACCAGTTGGGAAAGCGAAGACAATAAAGTATGGACCTTTAAGCTGCGCGATGCTAAATGGTCAAATGATGATCCAGTAACGGCAGAGGATTTTGTCTACAGTATGCGCCGCTTGGTCGATCCAAATACTGCGTCGCCGTATTCAAGCTATTTGGTCGATGCCAAAGTAGTCGGCGCTGATAAAATTGTTGATGGTAAGGCTGGCATTGAAACCCTTGGCGTAAAGGCTATCGATGATAAAACTTTGCAGATTACTTTATCAGAGCCGTGCCTTATTTTCCAGATATGTTGATTCATAATTCAGTCAAGCCCGTTCATAAAAAGACCGTTGAAGCCTTTGGTGATAAGTGGACAGCTCCTGAGAACATCGTGGTTAACGGTCCTTACAAGCCTACCCAGTGGCAAATTAACGACAAAATCGTTTTAACGCGCAACGCTTCTTATTACGACGATGCTAATACGACTATAGATACCGTCACTTTCCTGCCGATTCCTTCTAGTACGACTGACGTCGCACGCTATCAGGCGGGTGAAATTGATGTGACCTACAATGAGATTCCAACCGAGCAGTTCGCTTCGCTTAAAGAGCAAGTGGGCGATCAGCTAACCGTATCTCCTTATCTTTGTACTTATTATTACGAGTTTAATACGGTCAAGCCACCGTTCAACGATCCCAACGTACGCCGTGCTTTAGCCTTAGCTTTGGACCGCGATACCATTGCGGATAAAGTTATCGGTCAAGGACAGACGGCCGCTTATCAGTTGACACCCCCTGCCACCAATGGCGATATTGCAAATAGTCCAGAATGGTCGACTTGGGATCAAGAAAAGCGGGTTACTGAGGCCAAAAAACTGCTCACTGAAGCAGGCTATAGCGATAGCAATCCGCTCACTTTTGAGCTGCTATACAACACCAATGACAATCATAAAAAGACTGCGGTCGCGGCTACTTCATTATGGAAGCAAGCGCTCGGCTTCGTCGATGTGACTTTGACCAATAAAGAATGGAAAACTTATTTGGATACTCGCCGTAATGGTAATTATCAAATTGCGCGTGCTGGCTGGTGCGGTGATTATAACGAAGCGTCAGCTTTCTTAAATATTGCCAAATCTGACAATAGTGGCAACTACGGTAAATACAATAACGCTAATTTTGACAGTTTAATGGCGCAAACGCTGAAAGCTGGCGTTAGCCCTGAGCAGCGTGCCAATCTATACAAGCAAGCTGAAGCTCAGCTCGATCAAGATATGGGTTTACTTAACATTTATCATTACGTCAGCCCGCGTCTAGTAAAACCTTATGTCATTGGGTTTCCAACTAAGGATATATTAGACAATTGGCAGGTAAAAAATCTCTCAATTGCTAAGCACTAATCGTTTGACTGATCGCTGAATAATTCTATCGATTGAATGTCTGAGAGCGGTAAAAGCAGCTGGTTTCATTTATCGCTCTTATTAAATAACGCTGATAGCGTCATTAGTTTCATTTTTCACGACCACTCTTATTAGGCGTGTTATAGTCGTTTCAATATAATTTGGATACAAGGAAGGCGAGCGAAAGTACTACAAATAGTAGACTAAGCGAGCCTGACACCGTATCTGATTTATATAGGATTGACTATAGATGAAACTTTTGTTATTTATAAACAACGATTATCAATATTTTATTTAAAACCAAGTCATTGAAGATTGCTAGTTGAACGATAACTGGGCGTTAGGTTTGTGCTAGTTATCTCATTTTAATTTAGCTGAAAAATAAGCATCATTATAAAAGAGGCATTATGCTAAAACTGATTTTTCGGCGTATCTTAGAGGCCATTCCGACCTTATTTGTATTGATCACGGTCTCCTTTTTTATGATGCGTTTGGCGCCAGGCAGTCCGTTTACGGGTGAGCGTAGCTTGCCACCTGCGGTACTGGCAAATATCGAGGCCAAATACAATCTCAACGATCCTATGTGGCTACAGTATGTTAATTATCTAAAGCAGCTAGCGGTAGGCGACTTTGGACCGTCTTTTAAGTATAAAGATTATACGGTTAACGAGCTGTTGTCGCAGTCGTTTCCCGTCTCTATGGAGTTGGGTCTGTACGCTTTTATATTGGCATTGGTCTTAGGACTTATCTTCGGTGTTATCGCAGCCCTTAAGCAAAACTCATGGATAGACTACGTACTGATGGCCTTTGCTATGACAGGCGTTGTGATTCCAAGTTTCGTCAAAGCACCATTATTAGTGCTGGTTTTTGCCATTATTTTGCAATGGCTACCAGCTGGTGGCTGGAATGACGGGGCACTCAAAAACCTTGTATTACCAGTCGCCGCTTTAGCGCTCGCTTATGTTGCGAGTATTGCTCGTATCATGCGCGGCTCGATGATTGAAGTGATGAATAGCCAGTATATCCGAACGGCTAAGGCGAAAGGTTTGCCGATGCGCCAAATAGTGATGAGGCATGCGCTGAGACCCGCACTACTACCCGTTATCTCTTATTTGGGCCCAGCCTTTGTCGGTATTATCACAGGCTCTATTGTGATTGAGACTATCTTTGGTTTACCCGGTATCGGACAGTTATTCATTAACGGCGCACTCAATCGTGATTATGGGGTAGTGCTTAGTTTGACCATTTTAGTCGGGGTATTGACCATTGGCTTTAATGCTATCGTCGATATTTTATACGCGGTAATCGATCCAAAGATTCAATATTAAGGCGACCATTTAAGCGCCTTATCATTCCAATACGGTTTGATGGGTATCATTCATTATTATTATGCTAAATAGATTATTAAAAGGACGACTATGAGCCTTACCGCAGACCAGACAACTGACCTAGCAGACATAGGGCTCAGGAAATCAAAGGCCGCAGCCTTTTGCAAGATGCTAAGCGCCGTTTTTATCGAAATAAGGCGCCGTAGCCAGTCTTTTTATCTTGCTACTCGTGGCTGCCTTTGTCATCTTTGTACCGATGTTAGCACCTTTTGGCTATGCCGAAACCGACTGGAACTTTATGCAGTCCGCGCCAGCCATCGATAATAAGCACTACTTCGGTACTGATTCACTCGGTCGTGATTTGTTAGTGCGAACCGCAGTAGGTGGTCGTATCTCCTTAATGGTAGGCGTCGCCGGCGCTACGGTTGCAGTGATTTTCGGTACGATATACGGTGCAACGTCAGGCTATCTTGGTGGCAAAGTCGATACCGTTATGATGCGTGTATTAGAAATTTTAAGCGCCTTCCCCTTTATGTTTTTTGTGATTTTATTAGTCACTATCTTTGGTCGTAACCTTATCTTAATCTTTGTGGCGATTGGACTGGTATCGTGGCTGGATGTTGCGCGTATCGTTCGCGGGCAAACGCTAAGCCTAAAGAGTAAAGAGTTTATCGAAGCTGCGCACGTAGGCGGCGTATCAGGCTTTAATATTATCTTACGCCACATCGTGCCCAATGTACTCGGGGTGGTGGTGGTTTACGCCTCTTTATTAGTGCCAACGATGATTTTGTTTGAGTCATTTCTAAGCTTTTTGGGACTTGGTGTTCAAGAGCCGATGACCAGTTGGGGGGCGCTGTTGCAAGAAGGCTCAAAAACCATGCAGGTAGCACCTTGGCAGATTTTGATTCCCTCAGCTTTTTTAGTCATTACTTTATTTTGCTTTAACTTTATTGGCGACGGTCTGCGTGATGCGTTTGACCCTAAAGACGCTAAGAGGGTGCATCATGAAAAACCAAAGTATGAAGGATAAAAGCATGAAGGGTAAAAGTATGGAAGATAAAAACATAGCCACTCAAAAGATTCATAACGCCGCCAACGCGCCTAGTGCTTCTGAGAAAATAGAGTCTAATACTACTACCTTTAAGATGGGTACTGGTTCAGCGCTCGATAAGCCAGCTAATGCAGAAAATACCTTGTTAGCAGTCAAAGATTTATCGGTACAGTTCACGACCGAAGAGGGTCTAGTAACGGCGGTTAATGGCTTAAATTTTAACCTACATGAAGGCGAAACCTTAGGTATCGTTGGTGAATCTGGTTCAGGTAAGTCGCAGACAGCGTTTGCTATTATGGGGCTACTGGCAAATAACGGTTATGCCAAAGGTTCGGTACGCTTTGAGGGTAATGAGCTACTAGGATTGTCACAAAAAGCACTAAATAAAATTCGTGCCGAGCAGATCGCGATGATCTTCCAAGATCCGATGACCTCATTAAATCCTTATATGAAGATAGGCGACCAGCTCGCTGAAGTATTGATTTTACATAAAGGCATGAGTAAAAAAGACGCTTGGGCCGAATCCATACGAATGCTAGACGCGGTTAAGATTCCAGAAGCCAAGAACCGTATTGGCATGTATCCGCATGAGTTCTCAGGTGGTATGCGTCAGCGGGTCATGATTGCGATGGCATTATTATGTCGCCCTAAGTTGTTGATTGCTGATGAGCCAACCACCGCGCTCGACGTTACTGTTCAGGCACAGATTATGGTTCTATTAAACGAGCTAAAACGCGACTTTGGCACCACCATTATTATGATTACCCATGATTTGGGAGTTGTGGCGGGTATCTGTGATCGAGTACTGGTGATGTATGCTGGGCGCACCATGGCGTATGGAGAGACTGAAGAGATTTTTTATGCCCCAAGTCATCCATATACTATTGGGCTACTAAAAGCCATTCCGCGTTTAGATAACGATATGGGCAAGCTTGAAACCATTCCAGGTAGTCCACCAAATTTATTAGATTTGCCTGCAGGCTGTCCTTTTTATGAGCGCTGTTCTCATGCTATGGAAATCTGCCGTGATACACCGCCACCGCTGGAATTTCTACCGAACGAGCGTCAACGCGCTTGTCACTGGCACCCTGAAACACCCGTTGATCACTCACTAGATAGCTCAGCAGATATCGATGCCAATAATCAATCAGATGGAGGGCTAGCTCATGATGACACAGAATTTAGATAGCGCCAAAAGCAATAACCTAGCACCGTTATTGCAAGTAAAGGACATTCATACCACTTTTAATATCAAACAAAAAAGTACTTACTTTTGGCAGAAGCCTGTCACTCTAAAAGCAGTTAATGGGGTATCATTTGAGCTATTTGCTGGTGAGACTTTAGGGGTGGTAGGCGAATCAGGCTGCGGTAAATCAACACTTGCTCGTACTATCATCGGATTGATACAAGCTGACTCTGGCAGTATCAAGTTTTGTGATGAAGAGATGGTGGGTGCGTCCAAAAAGACCATGAGATTAAAGCGAAAAGACATTCAAATGATCTTTCAAGATCCGCTGGCATCACTTAACCCGCGCATGACTGTAGGGGATATTATCGCCGAGCCTCTTCGTACTTATTATCCTGAAATGAAGAAGCCTGAGGTGCAAAACGAGGTACGCGCCATCATGAAAAAGGTGGGGCTACTGTCCAATCAAATTAACCGATATCCGCATGAGTTTTCAGGAGGTCAGTGCCAGCGAATAGGCATTGCTCGAGCACTGATATTAAAGCCCAAAATTATTATCTGTGATGAGCCAGTCTCCGCCCTTGATGTCTCGATTCAGGCGCAGGTCATTAATTTATTGCAAGATGTGCAAGAAGAGATGGGGTTAGCGCTTATCTTCATTGCCCATGATCTTTCTGTGATTAAGCACATTGCTGATCGAGTCTTGGTCATGTATTTAGGCAACGCCGCCGAGCTGGGTGTGAACAAAGCCGTATACGGCAATCCGACTCATCCCTATACCAAAGCACTGATGTCTGCTGTACCGCTACCCGATCCTATTGCTGAACGTAATAAGGTCATTCAGTTATTAGAGGGTGATTTACCCAGTCCAATCAATCCCCCGTCAGGTTGCGTTTTTCGTACCCGTTGTCCACTAGCTGATGAAGAATGCGCACAGATTAAACCCGTGTTAGAAGGCACCATAAATCACCGAGTGGCTTGTTTAAAGAATAAGGTCGAGGTGGCTTAAAAGTGGTTTTTGGTTTTTGGTTTATGAGTATTGACTGTATTAAAAGCAGGCGGACTTATTCAAATGCTCTTAATACAATCTAATACTTTTACTCATTGGTTTTAAACGTCAGCAGTTAGCATCAATCAATCAGTTTCACCGATATCAATAGCCATTTGATTAATTAATGTTGTTAGCTGACCACAATGATGGGCTTGGGGATGGCTTTATTACGGGAGTAATTAGGAAGGTCATTAAAGTCTCTTATCCAGATCCAGTTACTTATTATAAGATGACTCAACGTCCCTAATATCCAATCAAAAAATACCCTTTTATCTTCGCATAAAATACCTTCAGCAAGGCTGTGTATACGACCACAGATTTCTTAATTCATAGCGGCATGATGATTTACCATCAGCCACAGCGATGCTTTATCATGGCATTCTCATACTTTAACTTCTAGATGGTTCAATAAAACTCAATACGACTGAGCAAATGCTCTTGGATGAGATAGGCGCAAATATAAGCGCTCGGCCACGCGACTATAAAGGCATATTTCCATGAGTGAAACAGCGTGATAAAGAACCCATCGACGAATCCTACATTGATCAGCAGCAATGCAGTTGAGATAATCGTGGACATCAGCAGTGCCATTAAAAAGGTAAAAATAAGCCGATAGTACTTGCGCCGTGTGCGTATTCTGATGGTAGGGAATTTTGCCATAGTGTGAAGGTGTCCTACATGGTGATGGTGGCGTTTGATGAACGATGTTGCGTAGTGTCATGTGTTCTCATTACTAACCATGATATCGTATGTTGTTGAGTGGATAAAATCGTTATTATCAATGGCGACATTCGTTATATTTTAATGACTGTTGTCTCATGCATGAAAATAAAAACTCCCAAAAAATAACAAACTAAAGATGATTGATTTTGCTACGATAAAATCGATTAGAACTCACAAATAAGGCAATAAAATGACCGTACACAAGCAGCGAACATTGGGCATCATCGGTGGTATGAGTTGGGAGAGTAGCGAAAGCTATTATCGGCTGATAAATAAGGGTGTCAAGGATAAGCTGGGTGGCTTACATTCAGCAGATTTATTCATACATAGCGTGGACTTTGCGTTGATCAATAAGCACCAAGAGCAAGATGAATGGGCAGCGCTGGGTGTAATCATGGCCAGCAGTGCTCAGCGTTTGCAAGCCGCTGGCGTACAAGGGCTCATGATTGCCTCTAATACGATGCATAAATTACTCGATGATGTGCAAGCCGCGACGCATTTACCCGTTATTCATATCGCTGATGCCACTATTGCCGCCATCAAAAAACAGAATCTGTCTAAAATTGCCTTATTGGGCACTCAGTTTACGATGACGGAAGATTTTTATAGGCAGCGTTTGGTGGCTGCGGGGCTTCAAGTGTTGATACCAGAGAGTGATGCGCGAGCAGAGGTACATCGAATTATCAAAAAAGAGCTGTGCGTCGGTCAATTTAAAGACAGCTCGCGTCAGTATTATCAGCAGGTGATCAAAGATTTAGCAGATCAAGGCGCAGAGGGCGTCATCTTAGGCTGTACAGAAATTGGACTGCTTATTAAGCAAGCAGATAGCCCAATTCCAGTATTTGATACCACTTTGATTCATGCAGCGGCAGCGGTGGATTTTTTATTAGAGTAGCGCGGACTGATAAAAACATTTAAGCCTATAACGTTTTGACCAAGCGCTCTAACAGCTCAATCGTGCGCTCTTGTCTGACCAAAGCGACGCCTTGTCCTGCCCATAAAGACTGATATTCTGGATCAAGATTATTGGTCGCATGACCACGCAAAAACTTGGTCATCGCATTTAATTGTGGATAGGGCGGTAGCTCATGCGCGCTTTCAAAGCGAGCAAAATCACGCAAATAATCATTTAATAAACCACGAGCCTGCTTACCTGAAAACAGTCTCGTTAAGCGTGTCTCAGCACTGCGTTTATTTTCACTAGCATCAAGTAGTGCTTGTTTATAAATATCATTAATACCGCATTTATCTGTGGTCAAAAACGCCGTTCCGATTTGCGCCAGCTCAGCGCCAGCCGTTTGCACTGCTTTGATATCTTGCCCAGTCATGATGCCACCTGCTGCAATTAACGGAATATCGGTACACGCGCGCGTTTGAGTAATCAGCGTCAATAATCCCAATGGATCGGTTTCACTTTGCGCGAGCCAGCCACCGCGATGTCCACCCGCTTCGACCCCTTGTACACATACCGCATCTGCGCCAATATCGCTCCATGCTTTCGCTTCTAATGGATGATTTGCCGTCCCGATGACGCGCGTGCCTAGACCTTGCAGATGCTGAACTTGCTCGGCGCTAATAATACCAAAGGTAAAGCTAGCGACAGGAACAGGATTGTCATAGAGCACTTGTATCTGGTCTGCAAAGCTTAGCGCTGGGCGTTCAGGTAGCGCACATTCGATATTGTTTTCTTGATAGTAATGACTCAGCCAATCAGGAATGGTGGTATCAAAGGTGCTCGATTCCTGCTCAGATAACACCATCAGATTGACCATAAAAGGACGGTCGGTCAGGGTCTTAATCGTATTGATTTGGCTATCCAAAACGTCTGGCGCGGTCATGCCAGCACCTAATGAACCCAGTCCACCAAAGCTACTGACACTCGCAATCAGCTCAGGGTGGTGGCACCGCCTGCCATTGGCGCTTGAATGATGGGGTAGGTTAGATTGAGGGTATTGAGTAAGCTCATGAATGGCGCCTTTTTATTAGGATAATTGCATGGCTTACTGTAGCAGAGGAAAGCGACGTGCGTGTTGGATAGTGTTTATTTAGTTGCTGAATAGGGTAGTGGGTTTTGACTACGAAGTTGTAGTTAAACAGGTTGGTTTTAACTAGAATTTTGTTGGAAGGGTTAAGAGAATAGTGTAATACTATAGCTAATTATACGATTTTAATACCGACATTAACTTAAGGATTTCTGATGTTAGAGCCTGTAATTCCACTCGTCTTGAAAGCTAGTATTCCAGTATTAATTAAAAAAATACTTGAAGAAATGAAACCTATTATTAGTAATATAAATGATCAAACAAGACAATATTTTGAAATTGGATTGAAGAAGTACTTAGAAAAGAAGTTTGATCAATACTCTGAGCTTAAAACTTTACTTAAAGGTAATACACCAGTCTATATTTATAGTATTTATTATCCTCTTAAGTTAAAGAATGAGGATGAAGTCATTGACACCAATAATGTCTCCAATATATTTGAGAAATCTAATGCCGTAACTATTATTGGTGATGCAGGTAGTGGTAAAAGCACGCTTATAAAACATTTGTTTTTAAATACTATTAAAACAGGATATGCAATACCTGTACTTGTAGAACTTAGATATCTAAATAATGAAGAAAATAGTTTACAAGATTATATAAAGACTAAGGTATTAGAAGACTGCATTGCTGAAAATCCGAAAATTTTAGAAAAGCTATTTGAAACAGGCAAGTTCGTTTTTTTCTTAGATGGTTATGATGAGTTAAATACAGAAGTTAAAGCAGATGTCATTAAAAATTTAGATGAGTTTAGGAATAAGTATCCAAATAACAAATTTATATTAACTACTAGACCTTACTCAGGTATCGAGCAATTGCAAAGTTCATAATTACTATGTAAAAAAGCTTTCTATGGAAGATGGAGAGATATGTGGTTTCGTAGATGCCCAATTGAGAGAAGAAATTGAGCTTAGAGATAAAATTAACGAGTCTATAGTCACTAACAATAGTGGGCATATTAATAGCTTTTTGACAAATCCTTTGTTGTTATCTTTATATATTTTAACTTTTAAGTCTAACGCAGATATACCAGCTAAAAAACATATCTTTTATCGTAGAGTCATTCAAGCATTGTTTTCGGAACATGATAGTCAAACTAAAGTAGGTTACATTCGGCAAAAAAAATCTGGATTAGTTCAAGAGCAGTTTGAAA
>NZ_BAWJ01000009.1 GCF_000586475.1 Psychrobacter sp. JCM 18903
TTTTTGTGATTAAAATTGGTAGTAGTTTTTGAGATTTGGGTTGAGCTTATGTTTTAATCTAGCTTTCATTTTTTGTGAAATGACAATGTTTTGACGCAACGCAAACTAATCCTTCTTCAGCGCATGACTGTCTTCTAATATGCCCATAAACCTCTCATATAACCAAGGCTCAGCATCATCGATGGCTTGGTTATATATTTTAGAGCCAATCAAGTCCACTATAAAATCGAATAAGAACTTGGCAGGCAAATTACCGATATCCAAATCAAACTCTTCGCTCATATAATCTCTCAAATTATCTAACAGCGCTTCTTCCTCTTCTTTCGATAACTTGATAAGTTTATCTTTACTCATATCATTCTCTCAATACTAGGTAATGATCTAGCTTAGTTCAATCATACCTTTATAGGAAGGTTGAATAACCAATAAAAAGGCTGGGTTACGATAGCGTAGCCCAGCCTTATTCAGGTTAATTCGACTTTATTGCTTATCAAATTACATAAACGGCAGTTTAGTAAATATCTGCAAGATCGTCGCATTGACGATATCGACAAAGAATGCACCAACCATTGGCACAATCAAAAACGCCTTAGGCGAAGGCAGATAGCGATCCGTGACCGCCTGCATATTGGCAATCGCCGTTGGCGTCGCACCCATACCGAAACCACAATGTCCAGCTGACAAGACCGCTGCATCATAGTCTTTACCCATCACCTTAAAGGTTATGAAATAGACATAAACGACCATAATGACCGTCTGTACCAGTAAGATAATCAACACAGGGCCTGCCAAATCAGTCAGCTGCCATAGCTTCAATGACAGCAGTGCCATGGCTAAGAACAGACTCAAAGAAGCGTTACCAAATACGTCGATAGAGCGATCAAACATATCAAAATTAAAGATAGTGGTTAAGACATTACGAATAATCACACCACCTGCCAACGCCCAAACGAAGGTAGGTAGCTCAAACCACGTGCCTTGCGCAACAAGCGTCATGACATCGGCGAAAGCCAACGCTGCGGCAAACAATGCCAATGTCTCAATAGTAGAAGAGGCGGTGATAAAGCGCATGCTGTCAGGTCTTTCGAAAATTTCTTTATTGCTACTCGCTGAATCTTCGTCATGTTTGGTGCTATAAAGCGACTGCGCACCAGCGACTTTTTCGATGTCACTAGGATTGGGATTGGCAGGTGTTGGTTTTAACCCCAGCTTTTGAATCAGGCGACGAGCAACAGGACCACCAATGATACCACCAGCGACTAAGCCATAGGTGGCAACGGCGATACCAAGTGTCGTTGCACCGACCACACCGTAATCTTGCTCCAAGGTGATACCCCAAGCGCCTGCCGTACCGTGACCACCAGTCAGGGCGATAGAACCTGTCACTAATCCAAGTAGTGGATCAAGTCCCAACGCGCTTGCCATGGCCACACCAACGACATCTTGCAAGACGATAAAAACGGACACAACGATGGTAAAAATCAACAATGGCGTACCACCAGCTTTGAGTCTACTAAAATCAGCACTCAAACCAATAGAGGCAAAAAACATCAGCATGGTAGCCGTCTGTAATCCTTGATGAAAGTTAAAACTATATCCCCAAATGATATTTAGAATATAGACCACTATTGCCGCGACCAAACCACCAGCAACAGGCTCTGGAATGTTAAAATCTTCTAAGAATTTAATTTTCTTGACCAAAAAGCGCCCAAGCAGCAGCACTAGAGTGGCTAGTATCAGCGTGTAATAGCCGTTTAGGGTAATTTCCATATATTAATCCTTTCTATAAAAATAAATTAACCTGAATTCGGGATAAATATGGTTTTATCTCGAATTCAGGTTTGTGTGGTGATTGGCGACTAGGCATCATCCACGGACGGCATAATAACCCATAATTGCGGCTTGCCAAAATCTCTGTAGGCATCTTCAATGATGCTTTTGAAAACATTAAAATCTTCGGTGTTTATTTTTTTCACCGCTGTTAGATCCAGCATCAGGTGAGTCACTTCGCTGTCCGTTAAACAGTCCCATGCGCTATCCCAGTTATGTGAAAAATAGCTGGGAAAATCACAGGCATTGGCTAAGTTTGTTAATAATGTGGTTTTATTAAGTATCTCGTCTACCGGTATGTTAACAGTCTGAGCGGGCATGCTAGCATTTAGTGCTGTAGTTTTTTGGTTAATATCTTGGTCAAAACCCAGATTAATATAGTGGATGGCTTTACTCATATTATTTTACGTCCAGTCTGCGAAAGCTATCATAGTGATCAACGGTCAAGTAATACACAGTCGGCGGATGACCACCTGTGACGATACGCCGTGCACCGCGATGTGACACGCCAGGGGTCGGCACGGTATATTCGCGGTAGTAGCCTTGTGACTGCGTGGGCAATACTCCCTCACGATTATAAAATGTCGTGCCATCTTTATGAGGATAAGGAAATGGCCCGCCTCGTTGAACAAGGGCAATGGTATTGTCTATCTGAGCATCGCCCGTGACGCCGCTTGTCTTTGCTGGATGTGCCTCTGATGAGGTTTGTGATACCGTCGTTGGGTCAATACTATCGGTCAAAAACCCAGACGACAAATCACCAAAAAAGTAAACAGCGACGGCAATAAGAGCAATCAAACTAAATAGGGTAGATCCTAAGCTTCTCTTGTTTTGGTTGCCACGCTGACTATGGCGATTGTCACGGGTAGTGTGTCGCGAGTTTTTGTTATTATCAGTAGAGTTGTTTCGGCTGTTAGTATTTGAATAGTGATTGGTTATATTTGAGTTTGGAGTGGCTAAAATACTCAATTCGTTGGAAGTGACTTCAGTGGCTCGTAGTTGGTTTTTATCATTACGCTCACTATTAAAATAGACGCTTTGACCGATGGTTATCGGCTGTGATAATCGCACTTTACTCACATGAAAAAACACGTCTTCACTTTGGTTGTCTACATCGATAAAGCCATAGCCTTTATCTGAATTCCAGTGCTTGATTTTACCACTCTGCATAAGCCCACTTTCCTATCGCATGTTTTGTTATCGTGCCGCATGACTTCTATCATATACATAGTTTTAATACCGCATATATAACATATTTGACACTACTAAAAAACGCAGCAATTGAGCTGGCGTTTTTTGTGGATTATACGTTAAATGAGAGAGTGGATGATAGGCTAAGCGATAAGACGTTAGGCGCGAGTCTCACCATGACCATACACGATCCATTTTTGTGAGGTGAGACCTTCAAGTCCTACTGGACCACGAGCATGGATTTTATCGGTCGAGATGCCAATCTCGGCACCCAATCCATACTCAAAGCCATCGGCAAAACGGCTAGAGGCGTTAATCATGACGCTCGCCGAGTCGACTTCACGGATGAAGCGTTGCGACTTGGTATAGTTGTCGGTAATGATAACGTCGGTATGATGGCTGCCATGAGTGTTGATATGTTCAATGGCTTCGTCAATACCTGACAAAACTTTTACCGCTAAGATAGGCGCTAAATATTCGGTATCCCAATCCTCAGCAGTGGCCGCAGACAGATGTCCAGCAAGCTTAGCATTGTCATTTAAGATGGCTTGCGACTTATCATCAAGGCGCAGTTGCATCGCATCATCAGCGGCGATGATGGCTTCGGCAATCTTAGGTAATAGCTCACCCGCAACTGATTCGTCGATCAATAGCGTCTCCATGGTATTACACGTACCGTAGCGATGGGTTTTTGCATTGACGCTGACCTTGATGGCGATTTCGGCATCTGCATCGCTATCGATAAAGGTATGGCAGTTGCCATCTAAATGCTTGATGACAGGAACACGAGCATCACGCTGATACGTTCAATCAATCCTTTGCCACCGCGTGGGACAATGACATCGACATAATCTGTCATGGTGATCAGCTCGCCGACAGCAGCACGATCTGTCGTTTGTAATACTTGCACACTGTGCTCAGACAGCCCGACTTTTTGTAGTCCTTCCAAGATACACTTGGCAATCGCTTGGTTGGATTCAAACGCTTCAGAGCCGCCGCGCAAGATAATAGCGTTGCCTGATTTTAGCGCCAATGAAGCCGCTTCTAAGGTCACATTAGGGCGCGACTCATAAATCATGCCGACCACGCCGAGCGGCACCCGCATTTTACCTAAATGAATCCCTGATGGCTGATAGGTCATGTCGGTGACTTCGCCGATAGGGTCTGGTAATGAGGCGACGTCTTTTAACCCTTGGAGCATGCCGTCAAAGCGGGCATCATTTAGCGCTAAGCGATCCAGTAAGGCTGCTTCTAAATCGTTGCTTTGTCCATTATCCATATCGATTTTATTGGCGGCCAAAATATCTGATTTGGCCTCTTTTAACACATCATGAATCGCCATTAATGCTGAGTTTTTGTCACCAGTGTTTGCCGCAGCCAGCACACGAGAAGCCGCTCGTGCTTGTTTGCCGACAGCTTGCATATAGGCAGTAACGTCTGTGGTATTCGATTGACTCATAAATTATTTTCCTTATGTTATAAATATTTTAAGCAAATGAAAGCGCCCAAAAAGGCGAAAATGTGGCCAAAAGATGATTTTGATACCTGTCAGGTATTATGCTATTTAACATAGAGGAGATTGAGGCGATAGTAAAGATGATTTTGTGAACAGTGCCTACTTTACATAGCGTTTATGAGCATGGTCGTCGCGTCATTTTACTGACTTTACCATTACTGAGTCTTTGCCATTTCATGATACAAGCACCGTTTTAGAGAAAGCAAAAACACAAGCTTTCGGTTACGTGGTTTTAACAGAACTGCGTTGTAACTACTAAGGTAGCTAGCATTAATCATACGTATAGTAGAGCTTAACGGTGCATCAAAAAGCAATTAAAGGGCAGACATTCATGTATGAATGGTTGCTCGTCAAATACAACTTAACAAATGAAATAATGATGGAGAATAAAAATGGCTATTAGAAATGACACTATCGACAACACCACGCGTAAAAGCTTGCTGACAGTTGGTTTGGTTGCCGCGGCATTGACATTGGGCGCTTGTGGTAAGAAAGAAGAAGCCCCTATGGAAACTGCTCCAGCCGTTGATGCACAAACAGCGGTAGAGGATGAAGCTACTGGTGTTGCGACAGCAGGCGAAGGTGTTGATATTGCAGTTGCTAGCGCCGATGATGGCATGGCAGTGGGTAATAATGATGATGTGGCGGTGGCAACAGCAGATGACGCCGAAGTGCTAGACGGTACTGAGAGCGAAGAACATGTCTCAACGTATTAAATCGCTATCTTGATTAACTGGTTATCATTAGTTGATGATATAAGCGAATAAAACTAGATAATCAGATAAAACTACGCCCAGTACACGAAAGTGATAAAATAAGGCTCAGCGCTGTAAATACAGTCTGGGCTTTTTTGTGTTAGCTATTTAGTGGCTTATTAATATTTATTTGCCACTGATTGAGCATCTGGTTCAATACAGGATTTGCCTTTTTGCTGTGTAATAAGAGACAATGTGGCATTTTTTCTATTTGTATCACGAATCATGGCCTTATCACAATAATGCTATGATTGATGCTGATACTATTTAAGCTGCCTATGCCGCTATTTTTTATTTATTTTTATTCGTGTTTTCACTCATATTTATTGGAAGTCTGCTGAACCATGCTTGATATTGCAAAAGATCCGACTCGGCCTATCGCCTTAGATTTACAAGACGTCCATAAAAGCTATGGCTCATTGGCAGTGCTAAAAGGAGTGTCCCTTACCGCATATGACGGTGATGTCATCTCTATTTTGGGCTCATCAGGCTCAGGTAAATCTACCTTGCTGCGCTGCATTAATTTGCTCGAAAAGCCCAATCAAGGTCGTATTATTATCGGTAATGATGAGCTGATGCTCAAGCCTGCCAAGTCAGGTGAGCTGCAAGCGGTCGATATTAAGCAATTGGAAAACTTGCGCGCGCGCGTGGGTTTTGTCTTCCAAAACTTTAACTTGTGGCCGCACAAAACGATTTTGCAAAACATCATCGAAGGGCCAACGCAGGTTTTAAAGATTAAAAAAGATCAAGCCATTAGCGATGCTGAAAAGCTGCTCGATAAAGTCGGTTTACTTGATAAGAAAGACGCCTATCCAGCGAATTTATCTGGCGGTCAGCGTCAGCGTGTCGCGATTGCCCGTGCCCTTGCTATGCAACCACAGGTGCTGCTATTCGATGAGCCAACCTCAGCCTTAGATCCTGAGCTGGTCAATGAAGTGCTCGCTGTCATGCGTGAGTTGGCAGAAGAGGGACGTACTATGCTTATCGTCACCCATGAGATGCGTTTTGCGAGAGAAGTATCAAGCAAAGTGGTGTTCTTGCATCAAGGCGTGATTGAAGAGATTGGCACGCCCGAGCAAGTTTTTGATGATCCTACCTCTGAGCGTGTCAAAGACTTTATGGCATCGCATCGTCAGAACTAGCCTCGTATTTAGTATCCGTTTTATATGCAAAAATGGGGTGGTAATATTCTTACCACCCTATCGTCATTTTATTTTAAGCGTAAAATTACTGCTTAGTAAGCAGCGTTGACCGTTTATTACTCGTTAATAACAGTCGGTATGTAAAACGTTTGTTTTTGATATTTTACTCAGGTATTATCAAAAGGTTTACAGGTGGTCGATAATGACGGCTGCTTGTGTATTCTGCTATCTATATTGCTTGTCTGGCAGGGACGTCAGAGAACAAAATATCAGAACCCTACATTAAAAACCCATCAGAATTTAAGGAATGTATGATGTCGAATTCTCGCCTATTGTGGTCATCGATGACCGTTACCGCCGCATTGATGCTGAGCGCCTGTAGTCAACCGGCTAATGAAACTACTGATAGCAACACTGACGCCGCTGCAGCAGAAACGGCTGGCAAGACCATTCGTATCGCGACTGAAGGTGCTTACCCTCCTTTTAACTACACCAATGCTGATGGCAGCTTGGCAGGCTACGATATTGATGTTGCCAATGCCTTGTGTAAACAGATGCAAGCCAAATGTGAAATCGTCGCTCAAGATTGGGATGGTATTATTCCGGGTCTTTTAGCACAAAAATATGATGCAGTGATTGCGGGTATGTCTATTACACCTGAGCGTCAAGAAAAAGTCGACTTTACCGAGCCTTACTTTGCCAATACGATGGTTTGGCTGACCGATACCAAAGGCAGTTTTGATCCTATGGCGATCAAAACTTGACACTTGGTGGTCAACGTTCAACCACGCCTGGCGCTTATTTACAAGATAACTATGAAGGCAAAGACGGCAATACTGTGCAGTTGTATGACAATTATGACAATGCTTATCTGGATCTAAAGTCTGGTCGTAGCGATGCAGTATTGGCGGAAAAAGTCTCTGCCAAATCATGGTTGGCAGACAACCCTGAAGGCTTTGGTATCGTTGGTGACGAAATTGACAATGACGATAATATTGCCATTGCTGTTCGTAAAGGTGACGCACTCAGAGACGACTTTAATAAAGCACTCAGCGAAATCCGTAGTAACGGTGAGCTGGCACGTCTTGAGCAAGCGAACTTTGGTCAATAATCTTCTGATTGAAAAATGAAGGAATAGCAAACATGACAATATCAATGACATCATCATTAAAAACTAAGGCGCTTTGCTTGCGCCATTAAGTGCCGCGATGCTTATGCTGGCTGGTTGTAATAATAGCGCCACGCCAGAAGATGGTGCGGCAGCTGACACCACAGCCGATGCACCTATGAACATAAAAATTGCCACCGAATCAAGCTATAAGCCGTTCAGTTATACCGATGCTGATGGCAAGTTAATTGGTTATGAGATTGAGCTGGTCGATGCTCTGTGTGCACAAATGAAAGCAAAATGTGAAGTCATCTCACAAGATTGGGATGGTCTCATTCCTGGTCTAAATGCCCAAAAATTCGATGCAATTATCGCAGGTATGTCAATCACGCCTGAGCGTAAAGAAGTGGTTGAATTCACTGACCCGTACTTTCACACTGGCATTATCTTGATTGGTAAAAAAGGTGATGACATTCGCGTCGATGCATTAAAAGGTCAGCCCATTGCTTCACAGCGCTCAACCGTCGCTTCACAGTACTTGCAGGATGAACATGCAGATGCTGATATCAAGCTTTATGATACCCAAGACAATGCGTATCTGGATCTGACTTCAGGTCGCGTACGGGCAATGATGTCCGATAAAGTCACTGGCATCGATTGGCTAAAAACGGATGCTGGCAAAGACTATGAAGTGAAAGGACAAGAAATCAGCACCGACGAAGATGCATGGGTATCGCACTTCGTAAAGGCGATCCATTGGTCGCTAAGTTCAATAAAGCGTTGGCTGAATTAAAAGAAAACGGTACTTATGACCAAATCACAGGCAGCTATTTTGGCACCAGCTCTACCGCTGCTGCGCAAAAAGCCGTGGCAACCACCGACGTAAAAGAAGTGATGGTGGTTGAAGGTGATGATGCTGTTGAAGTGAAAGAAGAATCAGCTGAAGCGGCGACTAACTAATATCATAGCTCATCTCTGTGCTCGGCTGATATGGCTGTCACGTATGGCGATATTCACTCATAGAGATGAGTGTTATTTTACTCACAAACCCCAAGGATGATCATGAACAACCATTTTGACCAACACCGTGCAATCGCGAACGCATCCGTTATCAATGGCATCAAGCGCGACGTTTTTCAGCGCCCTTGCTTGCGATGGCGGCGCTTTTAACCTTAGCAGGGTGTAGCAATGGTCAAAATGATGCAAATAATGATGTCAGCCCAGACGCCGCTGAGACCGCAGCGACGGGTGATGTGTTACGTATTGGTACCGAAGGCGCTTATGCCCCCTTCAACTATACCAATGCGGATGGCACTCTTGGTGGTTTTGATGTTGATATTGCCAACGCTATCTGTGCCGATATGAAGGTAACATGTGAAATCACAGCGCAAGATTGGGACGGTATTATCCCCGGTCTAAAAGCGGGTAAGTACGATGCGATTGTGGCCGCTATGTCGGTGACGCCTGAGCGTGAGCAACAAGTCAGTTTTACAGAGCCGTACTTTAGCAATACCTTGGTGTTTTTGGCAAAAAAAGACAGCAGCTTCGATCCTAGCAATAGCGATGATATCAATGCGCATTCTATTGCCGCTCAGCGCTCGACCATTTCTTCGCAGTGGTTAGAAAAGGTTTATCCGAATGCTGACATGAAGCTTTATGACACGCTCAGTAATGCGTTTTTGGATTTGGGTTCGAATCGTGTCGATGCGATGGTGTCTGATAAGCTGCCAGCGCTAGAATGGCTTGGCTCCACCTCAGGTAGTCAGTATGCGCTCAAAGGTCAAGAGATTGACATCAATGATAATTTTGCCATCGCGGTGCGCCCAGGCGATGCATTGCAAGCAAAAATTAATAAGTCGTTGGTCAATATTAAAGCCGATGGCACTTACGATAAAATCAATCAAAAATATTTTGCGATTCCAGCGTCAAGCTCGACGGTCACTACTGAGCCGACAGAAAAACCTGCTGAATAAGTCTTCAAATACATTTAGCACTGTTGCATCGTAACCGTGAGAATGGTGATTTTTACTAGGGCGTGTCCTCATTTTAAAAATGGTGATAAAAATGAGGTAAATTGCAGTCAAACAAGGAAAATAGTGCAGATAATATCGAGATATTACCTAGCTATTTGACGATGTTTGGCAAGATTTAACCATTTTTAGCTCATTTAGATTGCTATCGGTTGAATTGAGGACACGCCCTAGGTTAATTTGAATTCCATTTCATAGAAAGGGTATTGCTTCAATAGCGATATCCTTTTTTTGTTTTTTATAAAAAATAGTTCGGTCTTGTGATATTGACTGTTCGGTTTGTAAAAATATGACTAATCTAATGTGTTTTTAAGAAGATAAGCGTCTATTTAAGCACTGCTTTTACGTGTGAGTATTAACATAGCTGGCAGCGAATATGATAAAATCAGCGCTCATTTCTACTGTGTCAATTTCCGCCGCAATAATCGTATTGATTTGACGTCGATCTATGACGCAAAGCACCAAGGTCTATTTGGTATAAAATACGCTTATCAGCAGCGCTCAGCGATTGATGCTGATTCTTTTAACTCATATTTTGCAAATTGCTAATATAAAGAGACTGAGTGGATAATTGTGTTTGATTTACAAGGATTTGGCGCGCTACTACTGAGCGGCGCTACCGTCACCATCAAGCTTGCTATGACCAGTTTAGTCATCGGCATGGCTTTAGGGCTGCTCGGTGCCACAGCTAAGCTGTCCAACGTCTGGCTGCTGCGTAAAATTGCGACTGTATATACAGCGACAATGCGCGGTATTCCAGAGTTGCTATTGGTACTGTTTATCTATTACGGTGGCTCTATGCTGCTGATGACGATTCTCAAGAAATTCGGCTATAACGAATATGTTGAGATCAGTGCCTTTTGGGGTGGCGTGATGGCGTTGTCTATCGCGTTTGGCGCTTACGCGACTGAAATTTTTCGCATGTCGATCCAAGAGATTCCGATAGGGCAGAAGGAGGCGGCACAAGCGATTGGCATGCGTCCTTTTCAGACGTTTTATCGCATTACCTTGCCACAAGTTTGGCAGATTGCGTTGCCAGGATTGGGCAATTTGTTTTTGGTGTTGCTCAAAGATACCGCATTGGTATCGGTCGTGGGTCTCAAAGACATCATGTATCAGGCATCACGTGCCGCCCAATCAACGCAGCAGCCATTCACTTTTTATATGGCAGCGGCGATTATTTATCTGGGTTTAACCATGTTGATTACTGGTTTTATGATGTGGCTCGAATGGCGCGCCAATCCAGCGGCACGCTACGCTAAAAAGCTGAGCCGTCAGTCAACCCACCGTCAATCGACCATAGGATAGAGGAGAGATACTATGGATTGGAATTGGCAGGTTATTTTTGATAGCATTCCTGATTTATTAAACGGGGCAGTATTGACCGTACAGCTGGTGGTTATCTCAGGTATTATCGGTCTATTTTTTGGTTTGGTTTTAGCCCAGTTGCGCTTGTCAAAAAACTGGCTGGTGCAGATACTACCATTTTCTTATATCTTTTTCTTCCGTGGCACGCCACTGCTGGTACAGATATTTTTGATTTATTATGGTCTAGGACAGTTTGAGGCTATACGCAATTCGTTCTTATGGGAACCTGTGCTCAGTCAAGCGTATTGGTGTGCCATCATTGCCTTTACCATGAATACCAGTGCTTATTTGGCAGAAATCATTCGCGGTGCGATTCAGACCATTCCTGTTGGTGAGCTCGAAGCAGCTGACGCTATCGGTATGTCGAAATGGCAGAAGCTTACGCGTATTACCTTACCGCGTGCCTTTGGTATTGTCATTCCAGCCTACAGCAATGAAGTGATCTTTATGCTAAAAGGCAGTGCGCTAGCGTCAACCATCGCTTTGATGGATATCACGGGTGTCGCTCGAACCATTAGTGCGCGAACTTATACCTTAATGGAGCTGTTCTTTGCTGCTGGTATTATTTACCTTTTATTATCATGGGTGATTTTGTTTAGCTTTAGGTTGTTTGAAAAAAGAATGAATCGCCACACAAGCTATGTACCGCCTGATGTAATGACCAACACCATACCTTAATTTGGCTCAAAATAATGCTAAAAAATCAATGAAATAGCGGGTTGATATCTTAATATTAACCCGCTATTCTTTTGTTTAACTGCCATTTATCTCATTTTTATGGCTATTTTTAAAATGAAGATAAGCCCTAGAAAAATAGCGACAGATAGTGCAGTATGTATGACCAACCTATCAATAATCTGCTGTGAGTGCCTAGTATGAGCCAATCACCCCATATGTCTTTAATCAATGCGATTGCTGCCAGTGTCAATGATGACGCGAGCATCGCAATGGTTAACGATAGCGTACGTGCATCCATCGGCAAAGTGGTCTGTGTCGGCCGTAACTATGCGGAACACGCCCGCGAGCTTGGCAATGAGATACCAAAATCGCCCATCTTATTTATGAAACCAGCATCATCAGTGGTCAGTGTGCGTCATGATATCGTCCGTCCCAATCCAGCGATATATGGTGAGACCCATTATGAAGCTGAGCTGTGTGTGCAATTAGCAGCAGACTTATCGGCAGCCACGCTTGAACAAGCACAGCAAGCGATAGGTGGCGTGACTTTGGGGCTGGATTTGACCTTACGTGACTTGCAAAGTAAGCTCAAAGAAAAAGGTCATCCATGGGAGCGTGCTAAGTGTTTCGATGGTGCCTGTGTGCTTGCTAATTGGATTGATCCGCAAGCATTTGGTGATTTTAGCCATGTCGAATATCAGCTTTATATCAATGATGAGTTGAAGCAAGATGGTGATACTGCATTGATGCTATTTCCAGTTTATGAATTACTGGCAGAGATTAGCCATGCCTTTAGCTTACAAGCAGGTGATGTAATTATGACTGGAACGCCGAGCGGCGTTGGCATATTACAAGCAGGCGATGCGTTAAAATTGAAGCTCGGTGCCCATGAATGGCAGGCGCAGGTTCAATAAGTTTTTATAGCAGTACTATTTTATCAGTCGTCAAATGCAGCGACGCCATCATAAAATCCCAAGTTAACGCTTGGGATTTTTTCGTTTTATGAGGTGCTCACAAAGTGCTGTCATGAGACTGTCATCTATGTTTCAACGTTCTGTCATAAACTCTCGGTAGACTTAGGCGTAATTCGTATTTTTGTGGTGATAATTGTAAAGCCGCGACCAACTCTCCGCCAATCCAGCCTAACAGCAAGGTGACTGATAATGACATTATTGAATAATAAACAACCACTTGCCCATGAAGTCGTTGAAGACTCTAATCTGACTGACAATATCGATTTTCAAACCATTATTAGTCGTCGTTTAAATCGTCGTAGTATCCTAAAGGGTGGCACAGGATTGACGGCGGCGGCTTTTTTTGGGGCGCTACCTTTGGTTGGCTGTAGCGATGACGATGACAGCAGTCCTATCAAAAATACTGATAATAACGCGGCTATCCCTGCACAGGGCGATCTCAAACGTCCTGAGACTTTGAAATTTACGGCAGTGGCGCATTCAACTGCTGAGACGATGAGCGTGGCAGCAGCTATAAAGCCGAGATGATATTACCACTGGGTACGCCGCTGATATCGGGTATCGATGATTGGAAAGACAATCGAGAGCAGTCGGCAGAGTCATTCGAATGGCGCATGGGTGATAACCATGATGGCATGTGGTTCTTTGGTAAGAATGGCGGCACGTATAATGCTAAAGCGTCAGATAATGGTTTGCTAGTCATGAATCATGAATACGTGAATAGTAACGAATTGAGTCCGTTTGGCTATCATGTGATCCAAGATAATAATGCCGCGCCCATCTTTAAAAATCGTCGCCTCGCAAGTGACGTGCGCCGTGAGGTTAATTGTCATGGAGTGGCGGTGGTCGAGATGAAACGCCGCGCTGATGGCATGGGCTATGAGATGGTACCTGATTCGAAATTTAATCGTCGTCTCACGAGTAGTAGTACAGCGCACTTGACAGGGCCCGTTGCGGGTTCTGATTTGGTCAAGACTAAGTTTGATCCGACAGGCTTTCAGACGCGCGGCATCAATAATAACTGTGGTGCAGGTTTGTCACCTTGGGGTACCTATCTGACCACCGAAGAGAACTTTTTAGGGGTATTCGCCCGTGGGCAAGATGCTAGCCAATTAAGTGATGGGCAAAACTATGGTCGCGAGCGCTACGGTGCAACAGAGGATTTCCCAGGCTGGGAGTATCTGTGGCACACACCTGAAGCCAAAGATGCCAAGATAGCCGATGAATTTTCGCGCTGGGATATGACCGCCGTCGGTACCAGTGCTGCTGAGGATTATCGTAATGGCTTTAATACCTTTGGCTATATCACCGAAATTGACCCGTTTGACCAAAACTCTATGCCGCAAAAACGTACGGCACTGGGACGTTTTGCCCATGAAAACTGTGCTTATGCTCCGGTTGAACAAGGCAAACCGGTGGTCTTTTATATGGGCGACGATGCTCGCGGCGAATATATTTATAAGTTTGTCTCCAAAGCCACATGGTCAAATAGTGATATCGGTGGTGGCTTAAAAGCGGGCGATAAGTATTTGAATGACGGTACGCTCTATGTTGCTATCTTTAATGAAGATGGCAGCGGTGAATGGAAAGCACTCGTCCATAGTCAAAACGGACTGGATGCCTCCAATACGGTATTGCCTTTTAATGGGCAAGATGAGGTGTTAGTTTTTGCTCGTGCCGCAGCAGATGTGGTCGGCGCCACCAAAATGGATCGACCAGAGTGGGTATCGGTTAGCCCTATGACGGGTGAGGTATACGTCACATTGACCAATAATAAATACCGCGGCGTACGCGAAGACCAACCTGTGTCAGCCTCTAATCCGCGTAGCTATCAGGCAGGTGAAAAAGCGGCAGGTAATGACAACGGTCATATTATTCGCTGGGCAGAAGCAGGTGGCGATCATGCAGCCACGAGTTTTGAGTGGGACATTTATTTGTTTGCCACGCCTTATGATCTGGCCGCAGAAAATTTGTCACAGTTAAATGATAGCAATGATTTGTCTTCTCCCGATGGTTTGTACTTCGATCCGCGTGGCGTATTATGGATTCAGACCGATGATGGCGCTTATACCGATACCAGCAGCTGTATGTTACTGGCGGCGCTGCCGGGTAAAGTCAGTGATGGGACAGCCATAACGACCTCAGCAGGACAACAAACACGAGTTGGGATGCCTGCTAGTAATGACAATATCAAACGTTTTTTTGTCGGTCCTGAAGGCTGTGAAGTCACAGGTATTACCATGACTCCTGACTTTAAAACCTTATTTATCAATATTCAGCATCCGGGTAATACTTGGGGCGCTATTGCTGGAGGCAGTACGCCGCGCTCAGCGACCGTGATGATTACGCGTGAAGATGGCGATGTCATACTGGCAGAGTCGTTTGTCTAGTTAGACATTTGCATGAGTAATGATACGTCTTACTCAACACATAAATCCCAAGTCATGGCTTGGGATTTTGTATTTTGGAGGATAGTTATTAATATGCAAGTATTGATATTAAAGGATAGCGCCTTTCTTTGACAATAAAGATACTTGATAGTTAAATCATTCTCTTCTGTTTATGACAATTACAGGATAGTATGGAAAATCCCTTCAACTGCTTGATATGTTAACACTATGCCCAGTCCAAAACCTTTAGAAACCATTCATGATTTATTTGCCACCACTCGGCGTCCAACTGCTATTGAGTCGGATACTGGTGAAGGTTTTCAGGGCGATGTCTATGAAGAGCTGGCGAAACTCGAATATATCTATGTCGATGAGCTGAGCGCCGAGACGGTGGACAACAGCTATAGCAAACCGCATCAGCCTATTACGTTGGTTGATTTTTTTGAAGGCTTGGCTCAGTTGGCAACGATGGGCGTGGTGGAAGTCACTGATATTGTAGAGGCTATCCATCGTGAGATTCTGCTGCGTCCTTTAGGGCGGTTTAATAAAGGCAATATTGAGCACTGGCAGCGCGGTATCACGGGGCGTATTTATGGCACGGTGCGTTATACGATGCAATTGGTGGGCAATAATCTTGCCTCAGGGCTGCGTCTTTATAACACTGTCTCTAAACCCAAAAACATACAACCTTTACCCAAAAACTTACGTCGCTTGGTCAATATTCTAAATGGCGTCATGGGCGATCACCTTATCACTCATCACAATCCATTGGCAGTATCGATGGTGCTATACGATGAATACAATCGTGTACAAAGTGGCGCGCTGTCAGGGCGCGTTATTATCTTATGCCATGGGCTTTGTATGAGTCACTTGAGCTGGCAGGTATCTGGAGAAGGCAATTTGGGTGAAGCGTTGGTCAATCACTTGCCAAAAGCGACGGTGCTGTATTTAAACTATAATACGGGTCGGCGTATTTCTAGCAACGGACGTAGCTTTGCAAAAGTCTTGCAAGATTTGGTTGAGAATAATCCTGACGTCACTCAGATAGATTTAATCGGTCATAGTATGGGCGGTTTGTTGAGCCGTAGTGCGCTGTTTTACGGTAAAGAGCAAGGCTTTAGCTGGGTCAAACGCGTGGGCAATCTTGTCACCTTAGGCTCACCGCATCATGGCGCAAGCTTGGAGCAGATTGGACATTTTGTTCAAGATAAAATCGCTAAGCTGCCTTTTGCAGGATCATTGGCTAAATTGGGCGACTTGCGTAGCGCCGGTATTATAGATTTACGTTACGGCAGTATTCGCGATGCTGATTGGAAGTCTACCGAAGGGCGCAGCGTGCTGCCAGCAGAGTTTCGTCATCCCACGCGTTTGCCCCTGCATGTGAATACCTATTTAGTGGCGGCAGCTTTGATTGAAACTCATTATGAATCTAAGACACAAGTTTGCTTGGGGACGGGTTGGTCTCAGTAGAATCAGCGCTCGGCGAATATACCGAAGAGCATACGCTAGCAGTACCAGAGGGACATAAGGCGATTTTTTATGGAGTCAATCACATGAATTTAATCTACAGCGATAGAGTACATGAGCAAGTTATTGCTTGGTTGTTGGATAATAGGCTAGGCGATGCCCATGATGCAAAGTATGGGCTTGATAGTCGTATCTATTCTTATCCAGAAGTGGATGAAGTAGCCAATTAAGCGTGCTCGAAACCAGTTATATCGTCAGTCATAAATTTCAAGCCATGACATTAAAAACCCCCAAGCGTCACACTTGAGGGGTTTTTTATTACTAAGCGCGCTGCACTAAATCCTAACTACTCAGAAAATATCGTGGTCACATCGTCTTTATTAAATTTATACATCTCGCCACAAAAGCCGCAATCCATCTCAAAGTTACCGCCTTGCTCATCAATGATATCTAAGACTTCTGCTTCACCGATTTGCTCAATGGCCATCTCACACTTCTCACGTGAGCAGGTGCAACCAAATGATAATGCAACAGGATCGGGCGCGACGACATTTTCTTCATGATACAAGCGATAAAGGATTTCGTTGGCATCAAGCGTGGTCAACTCTTCAGCTTTCACTGTCCGTGTCAAAACGCTCAGACGTGTCCATAAGTCATCGTCGATACCTGCATCTTGGTTTTGCTCGACTTCATAGGTTTCTTCAGCAGTACGAGGAAGCATCTGTACCAACATTCCACCCGCTTGCAGACCATCAGATGCCAAATTAATCAAGGTTGGAATCTGCGCCGATTGCTTTTGGTAGTGCGCTAAGCAGTCTGCCAAATTGTCATGGCTGCGCTCGACGATGCCTTGATAGCTTCGCCGCCTTCAGGCTGAATGTTAATAAACAACACGCCTTGACCCATCGCACCCAATTCAGCAAATGCCTCTTTGGCATGAGTCATATTTTCCCAAGCCTGTACTTGCTCATCAGTCTCACCCTTCCAGCTAGCAAGGGCACGGATGATACCGTCTTGATTGCATTCTGCCATTGCCCAGTTTAGCAAGCTATCGCTGTCTGATGATTGCAATTGAATGGACAGATGACCATTGATTTTGACCGTGCCGATAAGCAAACTCGCTGCTGTCAGCATCTCACCCAATAAGCGCTTGATCGCTTCAGGATAAGGCTTTTGAGCTATCGTACTGGCATAGCTGCGTGATAGGCGTACCACATCACCGCGCACTGGCGAATCTTCAATAAAGAAACGTTGACGTACGTCATTGTCACTATGGTTGCCAGCGTTCTGGCTGTCCGTATTAGGGACTTGAGTATCTTGTGTCATAGGTCATTTATAGTATTAAGAAGTTGTTAGCTTTATGGGGATTCATCGTGATTTATCAATTGCCCGTTAGATATTGTTTAACAAATTACAGGTGTTTATTGGATAGTTATGGTGATACTAAACCCGATATCCTTAAAAAATAAGCCTCATTAAAAATTTTTTACCCACACCCGCTAATTTGTTGTACAGTAACATTAAGTTGCATTGTGATAAATAACAGCAACAACAACCGCATGGATGCGTGGCAATAAGGTCAATGAATAAGACCTGTGTCGTCCAAGCACTCATTCAATCTTGTGATAAAAGGATGTATCTCATGAGCTATCTATCTTCTAGATCTTTCTCTAAACCTTTAACTCTCGCTGCTTTTATGGCACTAGGTCTTGCAGGGTGTAATAACAGTAGCCAAACCAGCACTGATGCGCCAGCAGATGATGCAACAGCGACAGAAACCACTACCAACGGTACTCTACAAAAAATCAAAGACTCGGGTACTATCGTGGTCGGTCACCGTGACTCTTCTATTCCATTTTCTTATATCGCTGACGACCCAAATCAGCCGATTGGTTATGCGCACGATTTAGAGATGAAAGTCGTCGAAGCGGTTAAGCAAAAGCTAAACATGCCAGACCTCAACGTTCGTTATAACCTTATCACCTCACAAACCCGTATTCCCTTGGTACAAAACGGCACGGTCGACTTTGAATGTGGTTCGACCACCAACAACGAAGAGCGTCAAAAACAAGTGGCATTCTCCAACGGTTTCTTTGAAATCGGTACGCGTCTATTGACCAAAAAAGACTCAGGTATTCAAGATTTTGAAGACCTAAAAGGTAAGACCTTAGTCACCACCGCAGGCACAACTTCAGAGCGTTATATTCGTCAGTATAATGATGACAACAAAATGGACATGAATATCATCTCAGCAAAAGACCACGGCGAAGGCTTCCTTATGCTAGAAAATGGTCGCGCGGATGCCTTTATGATGGATGATGTACTACTTGCTGGCGAAAAAGCCAAAGCAAAAAATCCTGATGAATGGGTCATCGTCGGCACGCCGCAATCGTTTGAGATTTATGGTTGCATGATGCGTAAGGATGATCCTGAGTTCAAAGCAGTGGTCGATGAAGCGTTAGCGAATGTCTTTAAATCAGGGGAAATCAATAGCATTTATGACAAGTGGTTCTTAAACCCAATCCCACCAAAGAACGTCAATCTAAACTTTGAGATGTCTGACAACTTAAAAGCCTTGATTGCCAGCCCGCATGACAGCGCTCAGCCGAAAGTTGCGACGGCACAGTAATTATTGTCCTGCAACATAGCTTACTTACGTGTTCAGACTGATGTTGATGTCAATCTGACACGTAGGATTTTCAGTCGCTGCTCGGAGAGACAACCATGAATTATAGCTGGAACTGGGGTGTGCTCTTTGAGCAGACTGGTATCGGTAATGAGCTTTATATCCATTGGATGATTACTGGTCTTGGCTGGCTACTATTGATTGGTAGTATCGCATGGGCCATTGCTATGGTCGTAGGTACTATCTTTGGCATCATGCGTACTTTGCCTAATAAGACCGCTCGTGCCATTGGCACCGCTTATGTGACATTTTTTCGTAATATTCCACTGCTTGTCCAATTGTTCTTTTGGTTTTATATTGCACCTGGCTGCTCACGCCCACAATACAAGAGTGGTGGTATAAGGATTTATCTCCTAACACTTCAGCCATGCTCTCAGCGAGTATTGGTCTTGGCTTATTTACCGCCGCTCGTATCGTTGAACAGGTACGTACAGGTATTGAGTCGTTGCCCGAAGGTCAGATCAATGCTGCTTATGCACTAGGCTTTAGTATTCCACAAGTTTATAAAGAAGTACTGCTACCGCAGGCCTTTCGTATTATTTTGCCACCGCTCAGCTCTGAGCTGACCAACTGCTTCAAAAATGCCTCCGTCGCCTCGCTCGTCGGGGTAATGGAGCTGATCAGTCAAACCAAAACCATCAGCGAATACACCCAAAACAGCATCGAGATTTATACCTACGCGACGATTATTTATTTAATATTTAACTTATCGTTGATTGCTATTATGGGGTTAATTGAGCGCAAACTGCGTGTACCTGGCTCATTGCAGGAGGTCAGAAATGAATATGATGACCGAATTGGCAACAGCTATCCTGGTTTGATGGGCGGCATGATTACCACCTTAAAAGTGCTGTTTTTGGCGATTATTGGTGGTATTAGCTTAGGAACGGTATTGGCGTTGATGCGCTTGTCTGGTATCAAAGCGCTTGAGATTCCAGCAAAGCTATACGTCAATTACTTCCGCTCTGTACCGCTACTACTAGTGCTACTGTGGTTTTACTTTGCCGTACCGATGATTTATTTTTGGATAGCGGGTAAGTACTTACAACTTGATGCTGCTTTTGCCTCTTGTGTGGTTGCATTTATGATGTTTGAAGCCGCTTACTTTTCAGAGGTGGTGCGTGCTGGTATTCAATCGATTGGTAGTGGTCAGGTTAATGCGGCTAAAGCGTTAGGCATGACTTATGGGCAGACCATGCGTCTGGTCATTTTGCCACAAGCCTTTCGCAAGATGCTGCCGCTAATCTTGCAGCAGTGTATTATTTTATTCCAAGATACGACGTTGGTTTTTGCTATTGGTTTGACAGACTTTTTCCGTGCCGCCTATGTACGCGGTGAGCTGATGGGTTTGCTGACGCCTTACATTTTGGGTGCTGGTGCGGTGTATTTCATCATCAGTGTCAGTGCTCCGTGGGTGTACAACAATTGCAAAAGCGTTTGCGATTTTGATAGATATTTATCTTGGCTTGCGCTTTTTGAGTGTTGAGGCTTTGGTTGAGTAGTTGATCTAACTTTTCTTAAATGACGATTATTAAAAACAATGTGGTTAGGAGCCAGTGATGAGCAAAGCTGATACATACTTAAATGCCTTTGGCGGACTGGTCACCAACAATGGTCATGCTAGTGATGAGATGGTCATTCAAATGTCCGATGTCAGCAAATGGTATGGGGATTTTCAAGTATTGAGTGACTGTACGGCGCATGTACATAAAGGTGATGTCGTCGTCGTGTGCGGGCCATCAGGTAGTGGTAAGTCAACCTTGATTAAGACGGTCAATGGACTGGAGCCTTTTCAAGAAGGTGGGATCATGGTAAATGGTATCTCAGTTGGTGCGGCAAAAACCAATCTGCCGAAATTACGCAGCCGTGTCGGTATGGTCTTTCAGCATTTTGAGCTATTTCCGCATTTGACCATTATTGATAATTTAACGGTGGCGCAAATAAAAGTATTGGGTCGCAAAGAGAGCGAGGCCAAGCAAAAAGCCATGGCATATTTAGATCGTGTTGGACTAACGGTACAGGCCGCGAAATATCCCGCGGAGCTATCGGGTGGTCAGCAGCAGCGTGTTGCAATTGCACGAGCGCTGGCAATGGATCCTGTAGCGATGCTTTTTGATGAGCCGACCTCTGCGCTTGACCCTGAGATGATTCAAGAAGTGCTCGATGTTATGGTCGAGTTGACTCGTGATGGCATGACCATGATGTGTGTGACCCATGAAATGGGCTTTGCTAGTCAAGTAGCCAACCGTATTATCTTTATGGACGAAGGTCATATTGTCGAGAACTGTAGTAAAGATGAGTTTTTTGAAGGGGCAAAAAGTGACCGCGCGCAACTGTTCTTATCTAAGATTTTGAATCACTAACCATTTATATATTTTTTCTCATGTAGCTCTAGGGTGATATCAAGCGTCTATTTATCAATAGGCGCTTTTTTGTGCGTGATAGCTTGATGTATTTAACAGTGATGTTGATATGATTGGTCTATAAGTGAGTAGATGAGTGCATGGCTGTTTACTGATACAATAGCGGTCAATATTCTAACAACTAAAATAATTGCTTATCTATATGGGAGCTAATATGAGCGCTGAAAACTCAGAAGTATCAAACAACGGTATCGTCATTATTGGTGCAGGTTTGGCAGGCTGGCATGTCATTGATGCCATTCGTGCGAAAGACAAAGACATTCCGATTACCTTAATTACTTCCGACAGTGGCGATCGTTATCACAAGCCAATGCTGACCATGGCGATTAGCCAAAAGAAAAGTGCGGCAGATTTGGTCAGAGCAACGGGCATTGATGCCGCAGAAGCTACAAATGTTAAGCTACTTGCCAACACGCAAGTGACGGATGTTGATACGACCACTCAACAGTTGCAGCTTATCTCTGCGCTGCGCTCAGATCCCGTTTATACCAATTACGCCACGATTGGCTATGATAAGCTGGTACTAGCGATGGGTGCGCATCCTATCTTCCCAAAAAGCTTGCCAGAGGAACTAGTCTGGCATGTCAATCATATTGAGCGCTTTGGACAGTTGCAAGAAAAGCTAGCAACTGGCAGTCAGCACGTCGCTATCGTTGGTGCAGGTATGGTCGGGACGGAGATTGCAGAGGATTTGCTCAAAGCAGGTCATCAAGTGACACTCATTGATTTAAACGGTGCACCACTATCACAAATGCTACCGCCAAAGGCGACGGCTCGTATTGCTCAAGCGGTGAAGTCGCAAGGCATTAACTTTTTAGGCGGCTATCAGGTATCTGCTATTACCCGTCTTAGTGATGGAAAACTACAAGTCAGTTACGAGGCGCTAGCATCAGTAAATACGACTGCTGAGCCAATCGAACCACTCATCGTGGATCATGTGATTGCCAGTACAGGTTTGACGGTCGATGACAAACTGCCTACCGCAGCTGGTGTCGATTTTGACCGTCGCACTGGGATCGTGGTGGATGCGCCGACCTTGCGTACCAGTACAGCCAATATTTATGCGATTGGTGACTGTATGTCTATCGATGGTGTACCGTGTCGCTATGTCGCCCCATTACGCGCGCAGGCTGCTACCATTGCTGATGATGTGTTGGGCCTAGATCATAATGGCTATGAGCATAAACCGCCAATGATTCGTCTAAAAAACAAAGCAATCTCCGTCATGGTGACAGGTGTGCCAAAAGCGACTGGTAATTGGCAGGTCAAGACAGAAAGTGATGAAGAGCTGGTCATGGACTTGCTAAATGATAGTGATGAAGTCAGCGCAACAGTAACGATTAAATCGCCTGTAGCACCTACATTGTAACGATTAAAAAAGCTCTAAATCATAGCCAGTGTTGCTATCCTAATGCAGCGCTGGCTTTTTTATGTCTATCGTATCTTTTATATAAATAATCAACTTAATAAGATGGCGCAGCAATAGTAATCGATACGTCCTGTATCAATATTATTGACAGGCTTTCATTTAAGAGGCTATATTGGTTAGGGCTTGATTTAATTATAGTCTATGGTGACAGAGAATATTCAAGGAAGAATATGACATTTACCTTTGTAGTCTATTACCGCTCTGATAACAAACATTAAACAGCAAAACGAAAGGACTCGTTATGACTCAAGTTTCTGACTTTGAAAGTACTATTAATGAAAGTACGCCTAATAACAGTATTCTCAACAATATCCCTAAAGTTAATGTAGCGTGCGTTCAGCAAATGCGCCACTCACCCAAAGCCATGATAAAGGCATTGATGTGTCGCTGATTGAAGCGACAATCGGTGATTTTTTGATGCCATTGTCAATAAATATCCAGAGCGTGAAGCTTTGGTTTCTCGTCATCAAAATATTCGCTGGGCGTATCGCGAACTACAAGAGAAAGTTAATCAGTTAGCGAGTGCCATGATTGAAATGGGGCTAGAAATCGGTGATCGCATCGGTATCTGGTCACACAATAATGCTGAATGGCTTTTGATGCAATTGGCAACCGCGAAAGTCGGCGTTATCCTCGTCAATATCAATCCCGCTTACCGTACCTTTGAGCTGCAATATGCACTGAATAAGCTGGGCTGTTCGGCATTGGTATTAATGCGTCATTTCAAAAGCAGCGACTATACGCAAATGATTCGTGAGCTTTGTCCTGAGATTTATCATAAAGATTATACTCAGCTTGATTTGGTCGAGATTCCAACGATTGAGCGCATCATTTGGATTGACGAGCCAGCATCTGATGAAAATTTCAATTTTATGCAGAAATTCTCTGCTTGGATGGCAGAGGGTAACGCAAACGACCCTCGTTTAGCTGCGCGCCAAGCCCAGCTAAAGAATACCGATGCTATTAGTGTGCAGTTTACTAGTGGGACAACGGGTACACCAAAAGGCGCTACTTTAACGCATCGAAATATCTTGAATAATGGCTACTTCCTTGGCGAAGGTATGAGGCTGACAGAGGAGGATAGGCTATGCATTCCATTACCGCTTTATCACTGCTTTGGCATGGTAGGTGGTAATTTAGCTATTTTAACCCATGGTGGTTGCGCCGTTTATCCTAATGATGGCTTTGATCCGCTCACCGTATTGCAAACGGTCGAAAAAGAAAAATGTACCGCTTTGCTCGGCGTACCGACGATGTTTATCGCAGAGCTGGATCATCCAGACTTCGACAGTTTTGACTTGACCAGCTTACGTACTGGTATTATGGGCGGCTCTAGTTGTCCCATCGAAGTCATGCGCCGCGTCATGGATAAAATGCACATGAGCGAGGTGACGATTGCTTATGGCATGACCGAGACCAGTCCAGCTTCTTGTCAAACCAGCTCGCAAACACCCCTTGAAAAAAGAGTTTCTACCGTAGGGATGGTGCTGCCCGCGCTTGAGGTCAAAATCGTGGATACCGAAACGGGTGATGTCGTCCCGATTGGAGAGACGGGTGAATTACTCACTTATGGCTACGCGGTGATGAAAGGCTATTGGGGCAGCCGCTTTAAAACACGCGCGGCGATTACTGATGGCTGGATGCATACGGGTGATTTGGCGGTAATGGACGAAGATGGCTACATCACTGTGGTGGGACGTAGCAAGGACATGGTCATTCGCGGCGGCGAAAACATCTATCCAGTAGAAGTCGAAAACTATCTCTATCGTCATCCGAAGATTCGCGATGTACAAATTGTTGGTGTTCCTGATAAAAAGTACGGTGAGGTACTTGCGGCGTGGATTATTACAAAAGAGCCAAATAGCTTAAGCGAAGAAGAGGTAAGGCAGTTTTGTTGTGACCATATTGCTCATTATAAAGTGCCGACCTACTTTCGTTTCGTTGATGAATATCCAATGACCATCACTGGTAAAATTCAGAAATTCAAAATCGTTGAGCAAATGATAAAAGAATTGGGTCTGGAGTGATTTGAGACTATTAATCACTGGAAAAGCCAGCTTTTTTCTATATGTGATAAGGCTGGCTTTTTTGATTTAAGTCATTCAAGAAATTCGTCACTTAATCATGACTGATGAATTTATCTTATAATATCATTTTAAATGATACATATTGTATTACTATTATTGACAGCCTTCGATTTAAGACGGTATAGTAGCTAACGCTAGTTAATACCTGTTCAAGGAAGAATGAATCGGTGATAGGCGACTAATAAGCACCATAAAAAGTAAAACGAAAGGACTCGTTATGACGCAAACTTCTGATTTTGATGCGACTCACATTGATTTTGATACTATTCTAAATAGCATTCCTAGTATTAATATGGCGCACGCTCAGCAAATGCACCGCTTAGCCAAAGCTATGATAAAGGCCCTGATGTGCCGCTGATTGAAGCGACTATCGGTGACTTTTTGATGCCATTGTATCCAAATATCCAGAGCGTGAAGCTTTGGTTTCTCGCCATCAAAATATCCGCTGGACTTACCGCGAGCTGCAACAGCAAGTCAATCAGCTGGCAAGCAGTATGATTGAGATGGGGCTAGAAATCGGTGATCGCATTGGTATCTGGTCACACAACAATGCTGAATGGCTGCTCATGCAATTAGCAACAGCAAAAGTTGGTATTATCCTTGTCAATATCAATCCTGCCTATCGTACTTTTGAGCTGCAATATGCCTTGAATAAATTGGGCTGCTCAGCGCTCGTGCTTATGCGTCATTTTAAAAGCAGCGATTACGCCAGTCTCATCAGTGAACTGTGTCCTGAGATTTATCACAAAGACTATACCCAGCTTGATTTGGTCGAGATTCCGACGATTGAACGTATCATTTGGATTGATGAGCCAGCATCTGAGGAAACCTTTGGCTTTATGCAGAAGTTCTCTGCATGGATGGCGGAAGCGATGCCAACGATCCTCGTGTTGCCGAGCGTCAAGCCCAGCTCAAAAACACCGATGCTATCAATGTACAGTTCACCAGTGGCACGACGGGTACGCCAAAAGGTGCGACCTTAAGCCATCGTAATATCCTTAACAATGGTTACTTCATCGGTGAGGCCATGAATCTCACAGAAGAAGATAAGCTGTGCATTCCAGTGCCACTCTATCACTGTTTCGGTATGGTGCTTGGCAACCTAGCGATTATCACGCATGGTGGTTGTATCGTTTATCCGAACGATGGTTTTGAGCCTTTGACCGTGTTGCAAGCCGTCGAAGAAGAGAAGTGTACGGGTCTGCACGGTGTGCCAACGATGTTTATCGCTGAGCTTGACCATCCGGAGTTTAAAAACTTTGATTTATCGACTTTACGTACTGGCATCATGGCAGGCTCTAGTTGTCCGATTGAAGTCATGCGCCGCGTCATTGATGAGATGCACATGAGTGAAGTTACCATTGCGTATGGCATGACAGAGACCAGTCCAGTCTCTTGTCAGACCAATGAACATACGCCGCTTGATAAGCAAGTATCGACCGTTGGTTTAGTGCAGCCTGCGCTTGAAGTCAAAGTCATCAATACGGAAACGGGTGAGACTGTAGCCTTGGGCGAGACAGGCGAACTACTCACACGTGGTTATTCAGTGATGAAAGGCTATTGGGGCAGTCGTTTCAAAACTCGCGCAGCCATCCAAGATGGTTGGATGCATACAGGCGATTTGGCAACGATGGATGAAGATGGCTATGTCAAAATCGTTGGTCGTAGTAAAGACATGGTCATTCGCGGCGGCGAAAATATTTATCCTGTTGAAATCGAAAACTATCTGTATCGTCACCCAAAGATTCGCGATGTGCAAATCGTCGGTATTCCTGATAAAAAATATGGCGAAGTACTCGCGGCATGGATTATTCCTAAAGAAGCAGACAGCTTAACTGAAGAGGAAGTTCGTCAGTTCTGTAGCGAGCATATTGCCCATTATAAAGTACCGACTTATTATCGTTTCGTAACGGAATATCCAATGACCATCACTGGAAAAATTCAGAAATATAAAATCATTGAACAAATGAAAGAAGAGCTGGGTTTGTAGAAATTTAACCATTCTTATCTGTTATTTTATGAATAAGATATATGAGTAAACGCTAAAATAAAGCATAAGATAAAAAAGCCACTTGCATTTACGCATTAAAGAAAAGGGATGTCATGAGCGCTATCATAACCAGTAAACTGAGTCCAAACGCCGCTGAATTTCAGCAAAATAGTGCCGCTATGCAAGCGGTGGTCGATGACTTATATGGTCACTTACGTAAAGTCGTGCAAGGCGGTTCAGAGCGTGCCCGTGCCAAGCATTTAGCCCGTGGCAAACTCTTGCCTCGTGAACGTGTCGAGCGTTTGCTGGATGTGGGTACGCCATTTTTAGAAGTGGCACCGATGGCAGCGCATGATATGTATGGCGAAGAGATTCCAGCGGCGGGCGTGATTGCGGGTATCGGTCGTATCAATGGTATTGAGTGTATGATCGTCTGTAATGATGCCACGGTAAAGGGTGGCACTTATTATCCAATGACGGTCAAAAAACATCTGCGTGCGCAAGAAATCGCGCAAGAAAACAATTTGCCTTGTGTTTATTTGGTGGATTCAGGCGGGGCTAACTTACCCAATCAAGATGACGTGTTCCCTGATAAAGAGCACTTTGGTCGCATCTTTTTCAATCAAGCCAATATGAGTGCGGCAGGTATTCCACAGATTGCCGTGGTCATGGGCAGCTGTACGGCTGGCGGGGCTTATGTGCCAGCGATGAGTGATGAGTCTATTATCGTGAAAGACCAAGGTACTATCTTTTTGGGTGGTCCTCCACTGGTAAAAGCGGCGACAGGTGAAGAGGTCACAGCCGAAGATTTGGGCGGCGGCGATGTGCATACTCGTCTGTCGGGGGTCGTCGACCACTTAGCACAAAGCGATACGCATGCGTTGTCAATTGCGCGCAACATCGTTAGCCATCTAAATCGTCCTGCTAAGCAAATCCCAAATCAAATCAAGCCGCTTCCGCCGCGCTATGATGCCAAAGAGCTATATGGCGTCATTCCAACGGATAAGCGTAAGCCATTTGATATCAAAGAAATCATTGCTCGTATCGTCGATGACAGTGCTTTTGATGAATTTAAATCACGCTTTGGCACGACGCTAGTTTGTGGATTCGCTCATATCGAAGGGATGCCAGTCGGTATTATCGCCAACAATGGTATCTTGTTTAGTGAGTCAGCACAGAAAGGCACGCACTTTATTGAGCTATGTTGTAAACGCAAAATCCCACTAGTATTCCTCCAGAATATCACTGGCTTTATGGTCGGTCGCAAATATGAAAATGAAGGCATTGCGCGTCATGGTGCCAAGATGGTGATGGCAGTCGCCAATGCAAAAGTGCCAAAATTCACAGTCATCGTTGGCGGCTCATTTGGCGCTGGTAACTATGGCATGTGTGGCCGCGCTTATAGCCCGCGCTTTTTATGGATGTGGCCAAATGCGCGTATCTCTGTGATGGGTGGCGAGCAAGCAGCATCAGTATTGGCAACGGTCAAGCGTGACAATTTTGATCGTAAAGGCGAGGCATGGAGTGATGAGGATGAAGCGGCATTTAAAGCGCCGATTCTCGATATGTATGAAAAGCAAGGTCACCCATATTATGCCACCGCACGTCTATGGGACGATGGCGTAATTGACCCTGCTGATACACGTCATGTATTGGCATTAGGGTTGAGCGCCGCGTATAACGCTCCGATCGAAGAGACGACTTTTGGTGTTTTTAGGATGTAAGCATTTTCAGACCTTCCCATAATAAGCTACTACTGCGTCAACCTCATTTGAAGTACGATTTGTACATCTACATTCGGTTTCCTTGTATTAACATTATTATGGATTGACCGAGCGTTTGTTTAAATATTTACATAAAAATATAGAGAAAGTTATGCAAAAAGACAGTGATAAAAATTATAAAAGCTTATTGGTTAAAGTGGAACAGCACGTGGCGACGGTGACGTTAAATCGTCCTGAGATACGTAATGCCTTTAACGATGAAATGATTGCTGAGCTAACCGATGCATTTAATACGCTTGGCGCTGATGATGACGTACGTGTCATTGTATTAGCAGCTGCTGGCAAGGCATTCTGTGCAGGTGCCGATTTGAACTGGATGCGTGCCATGGCGGATTATAGCTACGAGGAAAACCTAGCAGACGCGGACAAATTAGCACAGATGCTCAAAACTATTTATGAATGTCCTAAGCCAACAGTTGCGGCTATTCAAGGTGATGTTTATGCAGGCGGCATGGGATTAGTGGCTGTCTGTGATGTGGCCATCGCTGTTAAAATTGCAAACTTCTGCCTCAGCGAAGTGCGTTTAGGCTTAGCGCCTGCAACGATTAGCCTTATGTCATCAGAGCACTGGGTGCTAGAGCGTCACAGCGTTACTTCTTAAGTGCTGAAGTATTTGATGCTAAAAAGGCACGGCAGCTTGGCTTTATCCATGAACGTGTTAGCGAAGAATGGCTAGCTGATGAGGTCGCTATATTTTGTAGCAAAGTCGTCAAAAACAGCCCTGATGCAGTCAAAACCTGCAAGCAGCTATTACACGATGTCGCTGATGCTCCCATCACTGATAAGCTGATTGCCGATACGGTAAAAGGCATCGCTGATATTCGCTCATCAGAGCAAGGTAAAGAGGGCGTGCAAGCCTTTCTGCAAAAACGTAAGCCGGATTGGTTGACGGCAGATTGATAATGCACGAGAGACAAATGAGTCAATAGACAAGATCTCAAATAAAAACGATAACACACAGGGATAGTTATGTTTTCTAAAATTCTAATTGCCAACCGTGGTGAAATTGCCTGCCGAGTAGCCGCGACTGCCAAGCGTCTGGGTGTCAGCACCGTCGCTGTTTACTCTGATGCGGATCGTGAGGCCAAGCATGTGGCTGTCTGTGATGAAGCCATCTATCTGGGCGGTTCGGCACCAAAAGACAGCTATCTAAAAGGTGATGCGATTATCGCGATAGCGCTTGAGACTGGCGCCCAAGCGATTCATCCGGGTTATGGATTTTTAAGTGAAAATGCTGACTTTGCGCAAGCTTGTCAGGATGCAGGACTAGTATTTATCGGTCCATCGGCTGATGCTATCCGCGCCATGGGCGGCAAATCTGAATCCAAGCGCTTGATGGAAATAGCGGGCGTACCACTGATACCGGGATATCATGGTGACAATCAAGACGCAGAATTTTTGCAGCATCAAGCCGATAGTATTGGCTATCCTGTCTTGATCAAAGCCAGTGCAGGTGGCGGCGGTAAAGGCATGCGTATCGTTGAAAAAAGCAGCGATTTTGTAGATTTATTAGACTCATGTCGCCGTGAAGCCATTACCAGCTTTGGTGATGATAAAGTGTTGGTTGAAAAATACGCCTTAAAACCGCGCCATATCGAAATCCAAGTATTTGGCGATACGCATGGCAACTATGTGCATTTGTTTGAGCGTGATTGTTCCGTACAGCGCCGCCACCAAAAAGTATTAGAAGAAGCGCCTGCACCGGGTGTTGATATTGCGATGCGTGAGGCGATGGGCACCGCTGCCATCGAAGCGGCTCGTGCAGTCGATTATGTCGGCGCAGGCACGGTTGAATTCATCATTGAGCAGCGCGAAGATTCTATGAATTTTTATTTCATGGAGATGAATACACGCCTGCAAGTTGAGCATCCAGTCAGTGAAGCGATCACGGGTGTCGATTTGGTCGAGTGGCAGCTCTTAGTCGCGGCAGGTCAGCCATTGCCAAAAACCCAAGCCGATCTGACTATCAACGGTCATGCAATTGAAGCGCGCATCTGTGCTGAAAATCCTGACAATAGCTTCTTGCCCGCGACCGGTACGTTGTTTACGTATCAAAAACCTGAACACAGCACCTTTATGATTGATAAAGATGGTACTGGTGTGCGTATCGATGATGGCGTGCGCGAAGGCGATGTGATTAGTCCGTTCTATGACTCTATGATTGCCAAGCTCATCGTCCATGCACCAACGCGAGAGCAGGCATTAGCCAAGCTTGATCGGGCTCTGGCACAAACCCGTATCGTGGGTTTGCCGAATAACGCGGCATTTTTACGTTATATCTTAAATACAGAATCTTTTAGCAAAGCCAATCTTGATACGGCATTGATTGAGCACGAGCGTGATGCAATTTTTAATCAGCAGCCTTTGGCATTATCGACGCTGGTTGTGACTGCCATTACTCGTCAGCTTGCGAGCGAGATGGCGACGCAAGAGTCAGATATTGATCCATTTAGCAAACCTACTGGCTTCCGTGCTTATAACGATTACACTCGCTCATTTAGCTTGGTTTATGATGAGAATGCTTATACTGCCCGCATGAATAACTGGCACAATTCAAATTGTTCTGATAGTAAAAAAGGCAGCGATAACCTCAGTAGCTTTACGCTCGTTATTGAAAAAGAAGTCGCTAATACGCAGGATATTAGCAATATCAATGTCGCTGCTCAGACCGAAACAGTTTATGAAGGTCAAGTGAGCTATGCCAGTAGCGACGAGCACAATCATACGCTATGGTTAGATGGTGCACGTACTAGCGCGCAAAGCTGGATGCATAATGAGACCGTTTATGTGTTCACAGACAGTGGTCGTGACGAGATTACGCTTGTTGATATTATGGCGCACGTGGGCGAAGAGTCCGCAGCGGTTGGCAGTTTAAAATCACCGATGCCAGGGCAGGTGGTTGCCTTTAAAGTGGCGGTTGGTGATACTGTGAAAAAAGGCGAGCCGTTAGCGGTCATCGAAGCTATGAAAATTGAGCACACTATTACTGCGCCGACGGATGGCGTGGTGGCAGAATTGCTATTTGCAGCAGGTGATTTGGTCGCTGATGGTGACGAGTTATTACGCATTGATGCTGGCGAAAATACTGAGAGCGAATAGCTGACATAGCTTAATAATAGGTAAGTAATAAAAAGGACGACAAGCATGAGCCATTCGTATCTAAACCATTCATATCCAAGTCACGTCAGAATCGTTGATGTCAGTCCGCGTGATGGACTACAAAATGAGTCAACGACGGTACCGACTGAGGTTAAGCAAGCGCTTATCAATGATTTGATTGCAGCAGGTGTCAAAAAGCTAGAAGCAACAAGCTTTGTCTCGCCAAAATGGGTGCCACAAATGGGTGATAATAGTGCGCTGCTTGACGCACTAGCGCCGACACGGCAGACAGATATTTGCTACTCAGTCCTAGTGCCCAATATGCGCGGCTTTGAAAATGCATCATTCATCGTCCTGATGAAATCGTTATTTTTGGTTCAGCCAGTGAGACCTTTAGTCAAAAAAATATCAATTGTAGTATTGATGAGAGTATCGAACGTTTTGCGCCAGTGGCTGCGGCAGCAAAAGGACAAGGCATCAAGGTACGTGGCGTTATCTCTTGTACGGTTGGTTGTCCCTATGAAGCGAGATTGACCCTAGCCAAGTAGCGTATGTGACCAAGCGTCTGATAGAGATTGGTGCTGAGCAAATTGGCATCGCCGATACCATTGGTGTTGGTACGCCGCTCAAAGTGCAGCACGCGTTACAAGCTGCATTAGAATTTGCTGATATTTCTATGCTATCAGGTCATTTTCATGATACTTACGGTCAAGCATTGAGCAATACGCTAGCCGCACTGCAAATGGGTGTCAGCGAATTTGATACTTCCGTCGCTGGTCTCGGCGGCTGCCTTATGCTAAAGGCGCAACAGGGAACGTAGCAACCGAAGATGTGGTGTATATGCTGCATGGTATGGGTATCAGCACAGGTATTAATTTGGATAAATTGGTCGTGGCAGGCGAGCGTATCAGTGCGTTCTTAAAGCGTCCAAATGGCTCAAACGTGGCACGTGCTTTAATTAACAAACGTCAGTCTTAACTAATTTCATTAAGAATATAGTTAGTCATAAGCTAAATGAATAGATAGATAGGTTTATGGCTGGGACAAATTTTTTGAAGCCTCTGGAGTGACGAAGTTGCACAGCAAGCGAGGAAAATTTGTTCAAGCTATATCATCTATTTTTAAATTGACACAGCGCTAGTAAAAAATTAAACATCAAAATACAAGGAATGGCTATGAGTTTACCTGGATTGAATTTTCAACTTGGCGAAGATATTGATGCATTACGCGATATGGTACAGCAGTTTGCAACCAATGAAATCGCCCCACGTGCTGCCGAGATTGATAGCAGCGATGAATTCCCAATGGATCTATGGCAAAAGATGGGTGATATCGGTCTGCATGGCATTACCGTTCCTGAAGAATACGGCGGCTCTAACATGGGCTACGTCGCACACATGGTCGCGATGGAAGAAATCAGCCGTGCTTCGGCATCGGTCGCGCTGAGCTATGGTGCGCACTCAAATCTATGTATCAACCAAATAAAACGCAATGGCTCTGAGGCACAAAAACAAAAGTATTTGCCAAAATTAGTCAGCGGTGAGTTCATCGGTGCATTGGCTATGAGTGAGGCAGGCGCTGGCTCAGACGTCGTTAGTATGAAGCTAAAAGCGGAAGAAAAAGACGGCAGCTACGTGTTAAACGGTAGCAAAATGTGGATTACCAATGGTCCCGATGCTGACGTGATGGTGGTTTATGCTAAGACTAATCCAGAGCTAGGCGCGAAAGGCATGACTGCCTTTATCGTTGAAAAAGGCATGGAAGGTTTCGGCACAGCGCAAAAGCTGGATAAGCTCGGCATGCGTGGTAGCCATACTGGTGAGATGACCTTTAACAATGTGACCGTACCGAGCGAAAATATCTTGGGCGGTCTCAATGAAGGCGTTAAGGTACTTATGAGTGGCCTAGATTACGAGCGTGCCGTATTGGCCGCAGGTCCTATCGGTATCATGCAAGCAGTGATGGACAATGTCGTGCCTTATATCCATGACCGTAAGCAGTTTGGTCAAGCGATTGGCGAGTTTCAGCTTATCCAAGGTAAAGTGGCGGATATGTATACGATACTGCAAGCAGGTCGTAGTTTCTTATATACCGTCGGCAAGAATTTGGACATGCTAGATCAGCGCGGTGCCGGTCATAGCCGAGAAGTACGTAAAGACTGCGCTAGTGTGATTTTATGGTGTGCCGAAAAAGCCACCTGGATGGCAGGCGAGGGCATTCAAATATTTGGTGGTAATGGCTACACCAATGAGTATCCACTTGGTCGCTACTGGCGCGATGCCAAGTTGTATGAGATTGGCGCAGGTACCAGTGAAATCCGCCGTATGCTGGTTGGTCGTGAGCTATTTAATGAGACTAAATAACGTTAACACAGGCTAGATTGATCAACATGGCTTTGGGCTGTGCGAGGTAACGGCTAGAAAAAAATAAACAATTGTGCTAAGATGCGGTTTTATTTTTTGATTAACAATAATCGATTAATAAAGCTGACCCTTAGCCTTTTTTATCCACCATATTTATCAGATAATGCTTATGATGCCGACTACTACTACCGCGCTTAAAAGACACTTAAAAATACGCCTTCGATTAACTATCATTTCTGCGCTGACAAAGGCGATGCTAGTACTGAGTATATTTTCGGCACACATTGCAAATGCTGAAATAGCAGACTTATCACCAGCGCAACCTGTCATCCAGTTTGCGACTTCTGATGCGAAGTGGTTACGTCAGCCAAGTTTTAACAATCGCCACATTCGTGCTTTAGGAGGTTATTGCGATCCGGAAGAACCTTGCAAAAAGAAGCGTGTTCAAATGGAATTCTTATTAAGGGTAAATCAAGAAGGCAAAGTCGCCAATATTACCGTATTAAAGAGTAGCGGCTCTGATAGAATTGATAGTGGATTTGAAAAAGAACTACGTCGTTCTCTTTTTAAACCATTTAGAAAAGATAGTAAGACAGTAGTAGGTAATGTCACCATCCCAATAGTCTTTGAGTATTAATAAAGCTTAAACAATAATAAAAAAGCAGTACGCCTCACACGTACTGCTTTTTTTATTTTCAAGGTAAAAGCATTTATTGAGTATTACGACTGCTTGGTATGATCAAAATAGCGTGCCAAGCCATTTAACAATAAATCATCACGTAGGCGCACCGGACGGTTGACGTGCTGCGAGATAATGGCTGCATCACCACCTGTCATGATGACTTCAAAGTTGGGATGGCGATGGCTAATCTCATTGATGGCACCGACGATAGAGAGCAAGATACCGCGATGTACCGCATCTTGTGTGGTCATGCCTTGACCAACACTATCAAAGGTGCCATTGGATATGGTGATTTGCTTGGTGCCTGAAAATAGTGATTCACGTTGCAGATAAATACTGGGGAAAATATAACCGCCCAAATGCTCAGCATGATCAATCAAGTCAATGGTCACTGCTGTGCCACAGCCAATCACGCATTGACGTTTTTTCTTATCCACGGCGCCGAGCATCTGTAGCCAACGATCACAGCCGAGCTGTTCGTCATTATAAGCACTCTTCATCAAAGCATGCGCTGCATCGACATGGACAAACTCAAACGGAATATTCAGACGACCTAACGTCTCTGACACTTTAACATTCAAATCGTCGCCAAGTACCGATGAGATACCAATAAAATCAGGTGCATAACGCTCGAAGCGATCGGTCAAACCCATCAGTAGTTCGGCAGGCGCTTGCAAATGTTGCTTGGCATCATGCGCGACTATTTGTCCGATATCATCGGTGAGCCAGTATTTTAGGCGGGTGTTGCCAAGATCTAACCAGAGCATAAAAATCCCTTTATATCGTGCCCATTGGGTCTTTGATTTAAGCCTTATCAATAACGTCGATGCGTCCGGTAAAAAGCGCAGAAATCTTACCGCTATCTTGACGCAATTGCAAACATCCATGTGTATCAAGACCACAAGCATAACCTGTGATGCTATCTGTTTTACCGTTATGCTCTTGAGTAACGTGCAAGCGTAATCCTGCCAGTGCATCCATCGACTCAAACTGTTTTAAAAAGCTGTCCAAATTATAGCTTTGACCAGTGGGCTTCTCTAATCCTAAGTGCTCAAAGCGTGTCATCGCGGCTAGCAGGGCTTTACTCATTTGTTGGTAAAGTATTTTTAGGCTTGGCAGACTCACAATATCTGTCTCTGGTTTTAGCCTCTCATAAATATCCTGTAGGCTAATCGCCTGATAACTCATGCCTTCGCAGGTTTTTGCAGTGAGTTTGGGCGTTGCCTGTACATTAAGTCCTACGCCCATCACCACGCCGACCAATTTGCCCGTTTGCGACACGGGTTCTATTAAAATACCCGCAAGTTTATTAAAGGGTAGGGTCTGTGCTGCCAGTTTAGGCTCATTTAACACTGAGTCAGATGGTGGTTGATAAAAGCCCAAATCATTTGCCCACTTCACGCCGATTGGCGTCAATCCTTGCGTGCGCAATTGCTCATTTAATATTTGAATAACGGGCATTTTTGCCAGTTCAACACCGATGATTAATGACAGTAAACCGCTAATCGGCAGATGAACAGGATGATATAACGACAGATAGACATTGCCGCGTGGTGATTGCCACGAGCGCCCGTGTTGTCCACGACCTGCGCTTTGGGTTTCAGCGGTCAGTAAATGCATCTGCGCAGCATTTAACGTGCCATGTTGCACGTCTGCTATCAGCTCGCTATTGGTAGAGGCACTGCTGACAAGTGGCGATGGTTCAGCTGTGGTAAATGATGAAGCGCTAATGAGTCGTCAGAAAAATTGGAAAATGGCGGCATAAGTTTCGTCGATGTGGTTAATATGGCGTGGATAATCTTTGTTATACTGGGCGATTGTCATGAGATTGTCGCGATTAGACAGTATCAAATAAACAGCATAAAGGTCGGATTATGATTTAGCAAATGCGATAGGCAAGTGATTATAAAACTAAAGAATTTTTATAAAAATAAGTGTGATAAAAGGCTGATTCGATGATGTTATATGTGTGGTTTGTGATTGCAGGCGCGTTTGCGGGTGTCAGTGCCGGTTTATTTGGCGTTGGCGGCGGCATGATTATCGTACCAGCATTGGTCTGGATTTTTACTGCTTATGATTTTTCGCCAGAGTGGTGACCCATTTGGCGATTGGTACGTCACTGGCGACCATCGTTGTGACCTCGATCAGCTCAATGACTGCACACAATAAGCGTGGCGGCGTACGTTGGGAAGTATGGCGCAAAATGGCACTCGGCTTGGTCATCGGTAGTCTGGTCGGTGCTGGTATTGCCGATATGATTGACGGTAAAGTATTGCAAGCCATCATCGGTGTCGGCGCGTTATTGGTCGCTTTAAAAATGCTGTTTTTGTCCAATAAAGAACAATTGGGTAAGCCGTTACCGTCAGCTGGCGTACAGTTCGGCGCGGGTACAGGGATTGGCATGGCGTCGTCTATTTTTGGTATTGGCGGTGGCAGCTTAACCGTACCGTTTTTAAATTGGGCGGGGTTACCGATGAAGCAGTCGGTCGGCACGTCTGCCGCTTGTGGATTGCCGATTGCATTGGCTGGTGCGGCAGGGTTTGCATGGTTCGGGCAAGATGTGGTCAATCTGCCTGAGGGCACGATAGGCTTTGTGCATATTACGGGTTTTTTATGTATCTCCATCGCTAGCTTTGCGATGGCAAAAGTTGGTGCCAAGCTTGCGCACCAATTGCCTGCGTTAACGCTTAAGCGTGCCTTTGGAGTGTTGTTATTGTTTGCAGGCGGGCAGCTATTGTTAAGTGGGATTGGGATGATTTAGGTTTTAATTGTAAAGTGTCTAACTTTAAGGAATAAGAAATGGCGATACACGATTTATATTTTAAACGACAAAAGCAGTTACGTGGTGAGTATCCTGATATCTATCAATACGAAGAGTTACCAGAAACACTGAAAATTCAGATAATACATATTTGGAAAGAAACGATAGGCGAAGATTATCCACGCAATACTGGATATTCTAGTAGTTTAAATCGTAAGTATTTGCAAAAGTGCCATAATATCCTATGTAAGGAGTTGGGTACCTTTAAACTCAATAGAGATGATAGAGATAATGAAATGCATATCATCTACTTTAGAAGTATCTCTCAATATTTTTTAACAGAGCAAGATATTGAAAAAGCGTTAAGTGTTATCGAGTTAATGGTAGAAATCACAAAGCTTTTTACTGAAAATTGTCGAACCAACATAAATGTTAAAAACGTTATATCTGAACTAAATCAAAGATTCCGTGAACATGCCGTAGGTTACCAATACGAAAGCGATCAAATCATCAGAGTGGATTCTGAGTTTATCCACACTGAAGCAGTTAAGCCAGCTTTACAACTACTAAGTAATCCAATATATAAAGGTGCACAAGAAGAATTCTTAAAGGCTCACGAACATTATCGTCATGGTCGTTACGATTCCGCACTAACAGATTGTCTAAAAGCCTTTGAAAGCACCATGAAAATCATATTAGATAAACGTGACTGGGAATATGGTAAAAAGGACACTTCAAAGAAGCTTATTGATTGTTGCATAGCTAATGAATTGATACCAAAGTTTTGGACTGATCATTTTAATTCATTAAGTAATATGTTGACTTCTAGCATACCCACACCTCGAAACAAATTGAGTGGTCATGGTAAAGGTAACGATGACATAGAAGTTCCTGAACACCTTATTCAGTATGTGCTACACATGACAGCCTCTACCATTGTATTTTTAATCAAAGCAGATGAAAGCTTGAAATGATTATTTCCTATCAATCGCATCTAGCCCCAAACGCATCCACTTTCTGGCTAGCGCATCATGGTCGCTGAGCATGCTCCATAGCGCATCTTCACTAAAGATAGAGTATTCTTTACCCGAATGTTCAATTGGCAGATCCGCTTCACGATCTGTCATCCATTGAGGGTCTAGATAGTAATTTTTCAACTCATTTTGCAATGCTTCAGCTTGCAAAAACTGCTGCTGCGCTTCGAGTTGCTGGCGATGTAGTTTGCACCATTCTTCATATTTTTGCTGTAGTTCTTGCGGATTATAGTTAGGCATTTTTATACTCTTATTTTTTGAGAGTTATATGAATGATTATTATTTTAAGCCATATTATAGCATCTGTCACAAACCCTAAAAATTTAGCACAATTTGAGGTAGAATAGCCGCCTGTTTTCGCCATATTTACTGATCCTTCATGCGCCTAAAATCTCTCAAGCTGCAGGCTTTAAATCCTTTGCCAATCCTACGACTTTTACCTTTCGTCATGGTATCACCGCCATTGTCGGGCCAAACGGCTGTGGCAAATCTAACGTCATTGATGCCATTCGTTGGGTGCTGGGCGAGACCTCTGCCAAGCAGCTGCGTGGCGGGGCGATGAGTGATGTCATCTTTGCGGGTACGCAAGATAAAGCCGCCAAAAGTGTCGCTAGCGTTGAGCTAACCTTTGAGCATACGCAAGATGAGCAAAACGGTATTCGCCATGAATTTAATCTGTATCAAGAGCTGTCCGTTCGTCGTCAGGTAAATAAAGAAGGGCGCTCGGATTATTTTATCAACGGTACGCGTTGTCGTCGCCGTGATGTGGTCGACGTGTTTTTGGGTACGGGACTTGGCGCACGTAGCTATGCGGTGATTGAACAAGGCATGATTGGGCGTATCGTTGAGTCTAGCCCCATGCAGCTGCGTGAATTTATCGAAGAGGCGGCAGGGGTGTCGCGCTATCAAGCTCGCCGTGAAGAAACGCAAAAGAAGCTCGAGAAAACTAGAGATAATTTGGCACGCCTGCATGATATGCAAAGCGAGCTGGTCAACCAACAAAAACGTCTGTCTAAACAAGCCGCCAGTGCTGAGCGTTATGAGGAATTAGCGCTAACGCTTGCTGATATTAAGCAGCAGCTCGCCATTCAGCAGCTCTATCAAGCCAAGCATACTCAGCAGCAGCAAAAAATAGCGCATGAGCGCAGCGCCACTGAAGTATCAACTTTACAAGCCAACTATGACACCCTAAAAGCCAAGCAAGATAAACTTGCCGCGCATATCAATCAAGAGCAATGGCTCAAAGACGATGCTCAAAGTAACCATTATCAACAGCAGCTAAGCTATCAAAAAGCAGAGCATCAATTAGGTGATGCCAAGTCACAGCTGACTGCTATTGAGCAACAGCTTGCCAGTTTAGAGCAGCAGCGTGAGCAAGCAGTCGATGAGATTGAGCGCTTAAAAGCTGAGCAAGCCGAGCAGCAGACTGTGCTAGAAGCATTGCGTCCGAAGCTTATTGAATTAACGACTAAACGTGAAGCGCATAAACGCAACGAGCAACCATTACAGCGCGCCTACCATGATGCGCAAAACAAGCTGTCACGCCTGCAAGATACTGCGCGTTCGTTTGAGCAGCAGCAAGCCATTAATAACCAAGCACAAAAACGTTATCAGCAAAACCATGATAAGTGGCAGCGTCGTCATACAAACTGGCAGCATTTATGGCAGCAATTACAACAGTCGCTATCACCAGTTGCAAGTGCTAGTTTGCAAGATAATTCTGATACGAATAATTTGCAGCAGACGTTAGTGGCGCAAGTTGCTGAGCTAAACAAACAATTGCAGCAGATTGAACGCCAACAAGACAGCGTCGATGAGCGACTGTCTGAGCTACAACCGCAAGCGCAGGATTTACAACAGCAATTGCATACGCAGCAGCGCGAGTTGAGCGAGGATGAAAAACGTCACGCCGTATTGGCAGGTGAGTACGATACTCTGCATAAGATATTGCATCCTAAGCCGACACCAAAATCTCAACCGCTTGTTCATGCAAAAACTGCTGATATTAAAAGTGATTTAGAAAATGAAATAGCTAGCGATTATAGCCAATTGACCATTACCACCTTGCGTGACCAGATTGAGTTAAGCGCGAAAGGGCAGCAGCATGCAGAGCTACTTGATAGTGTGTTGGCATTGTGGCTAGATAGCCATGTGCTGGTTTCTAACCAAACTTATCGACCAAATGTTAATAACGTGAGCGCTGACTCCGAGCAGACGCATAGCTTATGGCAGGTGCTTGAATATGAGTTAAAAGATTTATTTGTTTATCAAAATGCGCAAACCAATACAGTGGACAAGTCATCAATTAAAATAGAAGCGGGTCATAGCTTGTGGCTATGCGCTAAGAAAAATGAGATAAATGCAAAGCTACTGGTTAGCGAGTTGCCTGAGAGTTTGATTGATAAAGTACTGCCTTTATCACAGCTGATTAGCGCACCGAACTTAGCGCTTTGGCAGCAGTGCTATTTATATATTGCACAGCCTGAGACAGATAATAGGCAAACGTTAGAAGCGCTTGCTGAGATTTTAAAAGCATTGCCATCGTCAGCTATTTTACTCACGACTGACGGCTGGCTTATCAGTCGTCAGGGTACGATGAATCTAAGTAAATTTGCTGGTGCGCAAGATGGACAAAATGATAGCAATAACAGCAACAGTCAATTTTTAACCCAGCGTTTACAGCAGCGCAGCCGTCTGCAAGCGTTAGAGAATTTGCTCGATGATTTTGAAACAAAGATACAAGGCCAGCAAAAGGCGATTGCTAATAACCAGCGTAACTATGATGCATTAACAGTCAGCTTAGAAGAAACTCGCGCGCAAGCTGAGCAATTAACGCGTGATAAGCATCAATATCAGCAAAAGCTCACTACTCAGCGCGCCAACGCTGAACGTTTGCAAGCGGACAGCCAACGCCTCAATGCTGACAAAGCTACCCTTGAGCAAGAGCAACAGGAGCTAGTGCAAGAGCAACAATCGCTCAATCATGAGCAGCAGGATCTCCAAAGCAAAATAGCAGCGCTAACGCCACAAATTGCCGATGCTCGTGCGGCAACTCAGCAATTACAAGCGGAGCGCAGTGAGCTAAGTCGTAACCGTCAAGCAGATGATGACGCTTGGCAAGCCTTGCAACTTCGTATTCAACAGAGCGAAATGCGCCTAGAGCACAGTACTAGCAGTCTTGCTCGGGCAAGTGCGCAATTTGATAAGTCACTACAAAGCGAGCAAAATCTAAAGACGCGTCATGAGCAGCAGCAAAATACACTGCCAGCACTGCAAGCTGCATTGCAAACAGCACAGACCGCGCGCGATGAGCAGCAGGCTGTATTAACAGGGCGAGAAACTGCATTAACGGTGCTCAAGCAAGAATACAATCAGCAGCAGGTTGAGCTAGATAGCTTGCAAAATACACTGCAAACCCAGCAAAATGCGCTTGCCAATCACTCGACCGAGCTGGCACTAAGCGCTGCAAAATTAGAGGATGCTAGTAACCATACGCAAGAAGCGCTAGATGCTTATTATAAGGTGAGTCATAAATATAAAGCACAATCAGACATAGCGCAGCACCCACAGCATCAGCAACAAGTGATGAGCGTTTCAAACTTATTGGCAGATTTTATCGCTCATGATCGCCGTGTGCGCCCAGATAAAATCGCTGAGCTTGAGTCTGAGCGCGTGCAGCTTGAGCAGCAGCTAGGCAAAATTGGCGCAGTCAACTTGGCAGCCGTGGCAGAGTTGGCAGAGGTTAATGAACGCTTAGAGCCACTCGCGCAGCAGACAGCTGATATTGCTGCCAGTATGCAGACGTTAACGGAGGCGATTGCTTCGATTGATGAAACGACCAAGACGCTATTTATGCAGACGCTCGATGCCGTCAATATTGAGCTTGCCAATTTATTTGCCAAAGTGTTTGGTGGTGGGCAAGCCAGTTTAACGCTCAATACGGATGATATGCCCGTTAATGCGCCAAAATCAGAACAGTGGCGGGCAGGGCTAACCTTGATGGCACAGCCAAAAGGCAAACGTAATAGCCGCCTCGCTGTGCTTTCAGGTGGTGAAAAGACGCTTACTGCATTGAGTTTGATTTTTGCGATATTTAAGCAGCATCCCGCGCCATTTTGCGTACTGGATGAAGTGGATGCACCACTTGATGACGCCAACGTCGCCCGCTTTACCAGCCTCATTCATGAATTAGCAGACGATTTGCAGTTTATCTTTATCAGCCATAATAAATTAACGATGCAGATTGCCGATGAATTAAAGGGCGTGACCATGCCAAGCGCAGGGATTTCTACCTTGGTCAGTGTCTCACTTAATGAGGCGGCACGTTACCTTTCTGATTAAGAGCAGCGCTGAATAGCAAAAATAATTGATAACTGGTAGCAGTTGTCAGTGGTATAGTTAGAAATGATGTGCCAATATTACAACGTCACGCAAGTGTGTCAGCCTCACGGTAAACGATGACTATGTGGTGACGATATTCATTAGCCATGCTAGACTATTGCCATTTATTCCCTCTTATGTATTCCCTTTTGTCATATATTAGGATGTATCTCTTATGACCGCTATTCAGTTTATATTGATTGCCATTGCCGCATTTATCATGCTTGCAGGGCTATTTATGGTCATTCGTAGCTTTAAGCGCCGCAGCAATGCTGAAGCGGTAGCGGTCAATTATGATAAAAACGGTATTCCTATCATACCGCGCCATGAACGCAATATCGTCGATCAGCCAGACTTGGATGATACAGTCGCTGGCGAAACAAGTATCGCTCCTGATCGCAGTTATCTAAATGCGGTGGTCGAAGACGAGCCTTTGACCCAATCTCATACCCATGTCGATACGCAGCTGACAGCTGAGCATGCGGATGTTAATGACAGCGATACTGACACAATAGATGACGCCGACTATGTGCGCTGGCAAGCAGAGCAACAGCGTGCTGACAACAGCGAGTTTGCAGAAGCCGCTGAGCAAATGCATATCGAGCAAGAGCAGGATGCGTTTTCAAGCTTGATGTCTGCAACTGACAGCTTGATACCCTCTATTGATACCGCAGACGAGCCAAGCTTCGATAATAACAGCCCGATACTCGATCAGCATCTCTCAGAGCCAGTAGATGAAGCGCAAAACGGTCCACTCATCAATGCCAAAGACAACATTAATATCACTATCTTGCCGCATCAATATCGTGACCGTCCAGCCGCGATTATCCGTGGTCGTGATTTATTGGCATTAATTGATAAGTATGGTCTGCGCTATGGCGCGATGAATATGTTCCATCGCTATGAGCAAAAAGATGGTACGGGCATGCTATGGTTCAGTATGATGGGCATCACTGATAGTGGCATCGCGCCTTTTGATCCGCATAGCGTGGCGACCAATACTTATAATGGCGTGGTAGTATTCTTATCGCTGCCGCATCCACAAGCGCTGCGTAGCTTCGATAGTATGATGAGTATTGCTTACATGATGGCAAGTGATTTGGATGCCATTATGCTCGATGAAGAGAACGAGCCAATCACCCCTGAATACAAACAGCAATTGCGTAACCAAGTTCGCGATTATGAAGGTTAGTTTTAATGTATTAATACAGGTTGATTAATAAAAGCTGATTAAAATTAGCAGTATTCTAAAAAGCAAATAGCGATTGACGTTATTTGCCTTTTTTAGTTTTTGGTTGACGCGTTTTTTATTAGCCTGATTTTCTATAAACTTGGTTTTCAACAGAATTATTTTTCTGCAAAATGCTAGAGTCGGTTCAAGATAATTTAGATACAAGGAAGGTGAGTGAAAGTACTACACATAGTAGACTGAGCGAGCCTGACACAGTATCTAATTTATATAGGATCGACTATATCCGAGCATCCTACAAACTTGTTATCATATCGGCATCTTGAATTGCAAAGAAAAAGACGCCGACTATGACTGACCCTATCTCACCGCTTACCTCTAAAGACATTAATAAAGACATCAATACTACTAACCCTATAAAAAATGATGATGCTATCGTCACCCAGATGCGCACGTTTATCGATGCGCTTAAGCAGCACAATTATGCCTACTATGTGCTTGATAATCCCATTTTAGAAGACAGCGAATACGATCAGTTGCGCCGCTCTTTATTGGCGCTTGAAGAACAATATCCCGATTTGGTACAGCCAGACAGCCCAATTAACCAAGTTGGCGACATGCCGCTATCGGCTTTTACCCAAGTCACTCATGATATTCCCATGCTCTCGCTTGGCAATGTCTTTGATTATGATGAATTACATGGCTTTATGCGCCGCGTGAATGATCGCCTCAACGATGCGCAGAAAAACCCTGAATATGAGATGGAGCTAAAGCTAGATGGCTTGGCGGTATCACTTAAATATGTCCACGGTAAATTTACGCAAGCGGTGACACGCGGTGATGGGCAAACCGGGGAGGACATCACCCAAAATGCCAAAACCATTCGCAATTTGCCACTTTGGCTCGCGGCTGCAAGCGATATTCCATTATTAGAAGTGCGCGGTGAGGTGCTGATGCCGAAAGCGGGTTTTGAGCGTTTGAATCGCCTTGCTGAAGAAAAGGGCGACAAAACTTTTGCCAATCCACGCAATGCTGCTGCTGGGAGTTTACGTCAGCTAGATCCCGCCATTGCTGCTAGCCGTCCGCTCGCATTTTACTGTTATTCAGTCAATCAAGGTTTGCCTGAACATATCAAAACCCAATCAGCAGCGCTTGCTTGGCTAAAGACCATTGGCTTTACCGTCAGTGCAGTCGAGGTGGTACAAAATCCACGCGAGGCTCAAGCCTATTATGAATCGGTAAAGGAGACACGTGGCGAGCTGCCGTTTGAGATTGATGGCATGGTGATTAAGGTCAATAGCTTGGCGTTGCAGCAGCAGCTTGGTTTTTTATCACGTGAGCCGCGCTGGGCAACCGCTTATAAATTCCCTGCCGAAACTGTCATGACACGCTTGCATGCTATCGAATGGCAAGTCGGACGCACTGGCGCGATTACGCCTGTTGGTAAATTAGAACCCGTGAAAGTCGGCGGCGTCACGGTCAGCAATGTCACCTTGCATAACTTTGGTGAGATTCAGCGCCTAGATGTGCGCGCAGGTGATATGGTCAGCGTCCACCGTGCAGGCGATGTGATTCCTAAAGTGACCCGTGTTTGGACAGATCAACGTCCAGAAAATTCTGAACCCGTTACATTGCCATCGACCTGCCCAGTCTGCGACTCGCCTGTGGTGTTGCCCAAAGATGAAGCGTTGGCGCGTTGTACTGGTGGGCTATTTTGTCCCGCGCAGCAGGTCGAGGCACTTATCCACTTTGTCTCGCGTCGGGCAATGGATATCGATGGCTTAGGCGCAAGTTGGTTGATTAGCTTTTTTGAGCATGGCTTGGTGAAGACAGTCGCTGATATCTATCAGTTGCACAATCATCAAGACGAGCTGATTACGCTTGAGAAACTGGGCGAAAAGTCGGTACAGAACATCCTTAGTGCTATCGAAGCCAGTAAGCATACGACACTCGCGCGCTTTATCTACGCGCTGGGTATTCGCGGTGTCGGTGAGACGACGGCGCAGAACTTGGCGCAGCAATTTGGTGACCTTGATAGCTTGATGGCTGCTGATATCGATAAGCTACTGCAAACGCCTGATGTCGGTGCGATCACTGCTGAACTTGCTTATAAATTCTTCCGCGCACCGCACAATATCGAAGTCATTACTGCATTACGAGAAGCTGGCGTGCATTGGGATAAGGTTGAGCAAGTCGCATCAGAAGGATTGCCACTCGATGGGCAAACGTGGTCATCACCGGTGCGCTAGATAGCATGGCGCGTGATGAAGTCAAAGCTAAGCTGCAAGCACTCGGTGCCAAAGTCTCAGGAAGCATCTCGGCAAAAACGACTGCGCTACTGGCAGGTGATAAGGCTGGCTCGAAAATGGCGAAGGCTGAAAAGCTGGGTGTAAAAGTGGTGGGTGAGGATGAGTTTTTGAAAATGTTGGGAGAGGTATAAGGCTTGAGTAGTAGGGTGGGTTAGCAATAGTGTAACCCACATCATTGTAAGTTCAAGACGTTATATCTGTCTTAATCTGCTGAATAGATATGCTTATTACTCAAATAACAACCGTAATAGTCTCCACCGCCACCAACATATCGTATAACTTCACTTCCTCTAACTTGAAAAAAAGGATAGTCTCGTAAAGCATGTGCTTGAATTAATACTGTGTCATATATAAGTACTAGTTTTTCTTCCAAACTAATAGCATAAACTAAGTTTAATATATGTAGAGCTGCAAATGAGTTTAGTAGGTTATCTAAATTAGCCTTTTTGAAGTTTTCAAGTCTTTGATGCTTGACTGAATTATAGTCTTTCCACCAACCTTCATAGTTTGAGTTTTTTTCTACGTCCTCATTGCTTTTTTCTGTTTTAGCATTTTCAAATAAGATGCGAAAAGGTTGAAAGTCTAGGTCAAATCCGCTGATATTAAGCGTTAGAATGGTTTCTTCGATTTTGGGAAAATAGTCTTTAATCATCTTTATGTGATGACCTATATTGGGTCTTTCAATTTTCTTTAGATGTAAATTATCTCTTATATGCTTAAATATACTATCTATTTCAGTACAAATTGCAAAATACAATTGCATGTTTTTGAAAGAATAGTTTTGAGAATTATCTTTATTAATAGCTATATATTCACTTATTTCCTTGAGAGATTTTTCTAAAGATAGGTAATGTAGCCAAAAAGGATTTGAAAGGTCTATAGTGCATCTTTCTTGCGTATTCTCAGTCATTTAATGGCTTATTTTATTAGATTAATCACTCTTCTACTCCTGCGCCTCTCCATGAGCCTTCACATCACCTTTTTTACCATCTGGCTGAATCACGATAGGTAATACCAACCCTTTCGCAAAGTCATCAGACAGCACATAATCATAGCGACTAGCGGCGACATCAGGCGTGGTATGAATAATGAGTTTCATCTCATTGCCATCGGTTAGCTCATGCGAGACATAGCTTTCACTCAGCTGATCCAACGCTTTCGATAGTGCCTCATTACTCGCCATGCTTATCGTTAGATTATGCTGAGCGGTGGCATTATCCACTTTGAAATACTCTGCGTAGTCGCGCACATTTTGGCTATCGAGCGCAAACGGATATTGATAATTGGCAGGGTCAGCGGGCTTCTCACCGCTCGCTATGACAGACCAGTCGATAGTCTTAGTGGCTGTCGTTGATGAGTCTGCGGTCGTCACCGCTGGCTCAGAATCTTGAGCGGCAGTTTCAGCACTGTTGTCGCAGCCTGCCAGTGCCAACATGCTGGCAGTAGCGATTATCATCATATTCATTAGGCGCTTAGCCATCGACGTATCCTTAGTATTATTAATCATAAACAATATCCTATCAGTGCTATTTTGACAGGTTTCTTGATGCTTCTCTAGACAAAAGCAGCAAACCGTTCATTCTAACCAATGCTTAACCTGAATCTATGGTTTGATGTCAGTTTTTATACAGATATTCAATGCAATATTGTTCAATCAACACGCAAAAAACAGCCATCCTATGATGACTGTTTTTTATAAGTAGCTAGTTTTTTAGAACTGTCAGACTGTTTATAGCTAGCTAACTAGATTTGGCAGTTCACTTGATATTCTTTACCGTTTGCCCATTTGATGGCAAAAATACCTTTGTCGCCTTTCATGTGCCATGCATAGACAGCTTCTGGGTTTGACTCATTAACGTAGCTTGCGGTATCACCTTGCACATCACCATTTAAGATGATTGGTTGCTCAGCCCATTTTACTTTAGGCAAGGTTGCATTGAGCATCACTTGTTTTTTATTAATAGATTGTTTAGCCATGATGGTGCTGTCGTCAGTACAGGTATAAGGTGCTGGTGCCATACGATCATAAGCGGCATCGGTGACGCTTTCTGATGCAGGCGTGTTTGATGCATTTGGCGTAGTAGGAGCTGTGGTCGCACAAGCACTTAATAGGGCAAGGGTAGGTAGAGCAACAGCAAATTTGGTTAGGGTTTTCATGGCATTCTCCAAAGATATAAAAATCATAATGTATTTATTTTTAATAATGCGTTAAGCATATAGCGCATATGGTAACGAAAACAGCGCTTGAAGAATGTTAGAAATTGTTTGTTACGTGTTCATTAAGTTACTTAATCACTGACTAATGTAACGCATCATTTGGTGCGTTTTGGTCGGTATTTGAGCTTTGATTATGCATTTATTAAAAATAAGCCGCTTCAAAGGAAAAAAGCGCCTATCGATCTTTTGACCGATAGACGCTTTTTTGATGAGCTTAAATAAGTGTTCGTCACTCGTTTAAGCATCTGCATTTAGCAATGAGATACAGAGCTTTAGCTACTTGGTTTTACGCGGTGGCAGACCCGTATGCTGGGTTTGGAAATTGCCTTTGCTCACGCGCTTTTTGGTGTTTTTGCTGACCGTGTTTTGACTCGCAGCGCCTTTAGCGGATGCGCCATTGGTTGACGAATTATTATTACGCTTCACCGAGTCATTACCGAGGCGGCTGTTCTTTTTACGCGCTGATTGATAGCTGTCTTGTGCCGCATCGCGCCCTTCTAAACTGGCGTTGAACGGCGGGATTAAGCAGCCACGATTTTTACCAATCAAATCACCACGACCCATGTCTTGCAGAGCTTTACGCAATAATACCCAGTTTTTTGGATCATGATAGCGCAAGAACGCTTTATGCAATTTGCGCTGCTTACCCGATTTGACGATATCCATGTCACCTTCATCACGGCTGATCTTATGCAGTGGATCTTTATGCGTATGATACATGGTGGTCGCTGTCGCCATCGGGCTAGGATAAAACGCTTGTACTTGGTCAGCGCGGTAGCCATGGCTTTTTAGCCACAGCGCAAGGTTCATCATATCCTCATCTTTCGTGCCCGGATGCGCGGCGATAAAATAAGGAATTAGATATTGCTCTTTACCTGCTTCTTGGCTGTACTGCTCAAACATGGCTTTGAATTTATCATAGCTGCCCATGCCCGGCTTCATCATTTTCGATAAGACGTTTTCTTCAGAGTGTTCAGGCGCAATTTTTAGATAACCACCGACATGATGGCTGACCAATTCTTTGACGTATTCTGGATCTTTTACCGCCAAGTCATAGCGTAAGCCAGAAGCGATGAGAATCTTTTTTACACCTTTGATATCACGGGCTTTGCGATATAGTTTGGTCAAATTACTGTGATCGGTAATCAAATTTTCGCAGACGTCAGGATAGACACAAGATGGCTTACGGCAATTCTTTTCAATGGTTTCGTCTTTACAGCTCAGACGATACATATTGGCCGTTGGCCCGCCAAGGTCAGAGATAACGCCAGTGTAGTTAGGTGCGGTATCACGAATGGCTTCGACTTCTCGTAGGATAGATTCTTCCGAGCGGTTTTGGATAATGCGTCCTTCGTGCTCAGTGATTGAGCAGAAAGTACAACCACCAAAACAGCCGCGCATGATATTGACTGAGAATTTAATCATGTCATAAGCAGGGATGCGTGCATCGCCATAGCTTGGATGCGGCAAACGTGCGTACGGCAAGTCAAACACATAATCCATCTCTTCGGTCGAGAGTGGAATCGGTGGTGGATTGAGCCAGACATCGATGGAGGTGTGTGAGTTACCAGCGCCGCTACTATGACGTTGCACGAGGGCACGGGCATTACCTGGATTGGTCTCAAGATGTAAGATACGGCTGGCATGAGCGTATAAAACAGGGTCAGATTTGACGTGCTCATAATCAGGCAGACGAATGACTGTCTTTTCACGTGGCGGCATTTTTATTTTATGCTTACGCGCCGTCATTGGCTTGTCAAAACCACGCATTTGCACCACTTGAGTTTCTTCGTCAACTTGCTCAGCATTTAGAATTTTATTGGTAACTGGTTCAGACACAAAGCCCGGATACTGTGAAGCCATTCCTGAGAGCGCTTGCCCAACCGGTGAATCGCTGGGTTTGTCTTGCTCGATTGAGCATTGATCCACGTCTTCGGTCATCACATACGGATTGATAATCGGATCAACACGGCCAACGGTATCGACGTCATTACTAGCAACTTCAGTCATATCGTCTTGCCAATGGCGGCGCGTTGGTGTCAACAGATATGAGGTACCGCGCAATTTGCTCATCTGCTCAAAGCTATAGCCTTTAGACAGACCATGTACCACATCGACGATGGCGCGCTCAGCATTACCGTACAATAAAACATCGGCACGGGCATCCATCAAAATACTACGGCGGACTTTGTCCGACCAGTAATCATAATGCGCGATACGGCGTAGGCTGCCTTCGATACCACCTAGGATAATTGGCACGTCAGGATATGCTTCGCGGCAGCGCTGGCTATAGACGATAGCGGCGCGGTCAGGGCGTTTATTTGCCACGTTGCCCGGCGAGTACGCATCATCGCTACGAATCTTGCGATCGGCGGTATAGCGGTTGATCATGCTGTCCATGTTGCCTGCGGTCACGCCGTAAGCATAGACAGGTTTGCCCAATTCCATAAAGGCGTCTTTGCTCTTCCAATCTGGCTGAGCAATGATACCCACACGAAAGCCTTGTGATTCTAGTAGACGACCGATAATCGCCATGCCAAAGCTTGGATGATCGACATACGCATCGCCTGAAATGATGATGACATCACAGGCATCCCAGCCCAAATCGTCCATCTCTTTGCGGCTCATTGGCAAATAAGGCGCTGGCTCGTAACAGCTTGCCCAATGTTTGTCGTAGTCGTAAAGTGGTTTGGTGCCTTGTTTAAAGGCGGTGCGGGCGATGGTATCGGCAGACATGAGCGGACCTGTTAATTAGAAAAATGGCACTAAAAAAGCGTTATTCATTAAAAATATTAACGGCTCATTTAAAAGTGCTCATTTTAACATGAATTGTCTTCATGATGTCATAAACGATGACAAAGGATTGACGATAAGTTATTGATAGTTTAAGTAATCTATGAATAAAAAGGCTTGTAGAAACTAAGCGCATCTTTATTTCAAATCATCGTTTATAGTAAGGATTTACTACTCTAATAACTGAAATGGGAAAGTGACAACGTCAAAAGCTAACGCAAAGGGCAGTAAGACCAGCTTTTGCGCCGTATTGGCGCCACTACGAGACACTTGATTTTGCTGGCTTTGGGTATAAAACTGACCGTATAAGGCTTAGTTAAAGGGCGATAATTGGATTGGATTAAGCTGAGATTACTCACTTGCGGATAAATAGCGCCTTTGACAGGGACACTAAAGCAAAAGCGCTGAGCATTGATACGTTGATCACTGGCTGAGGTGCATTCGCGGCCATTGTTTTGCAAAAAGAACTGGTAGTCAGAACGCTTAAATTCGTCTTTTAGTTTGGCATAAGACAGCTTCATCTCTCCCTGAAAGTAGCCATCATTATTGGGCACATAAAAATTCATCTCATTATCGACTTGGATATTTTTTGGTGTCAAATTGGTCAGTAAATTCACCATCTCTGTCCCACCTTGGGTCAGCACATAGCTGTTCTTTTCGCCAACGATAACCATCGTCGCATTTGGCATTTTTGGTAATGCCTGTGCAGGGCGACCAAAGGCCACAATTTGATCTTCTGACAACACACTTTTAGTTGTCGTTGTGCTGACTCGATTGTCACTGTCTAATAATGAACTGGTTGCACAGCCAGAGCTGGCGAGCAATGCCGCAAGCGATGTACCGACTATCACTGTCTTAAAGCTTAATGCTTTTAGTACTGGATTATTACTTTCTTCTTTTCTAATGGTACGGGTGTTTTTAATCATGGTAAGGCTTCCTTGTCTACTAGGCGATGGACTACTGGTGCGGCATCTATTATTTACTGCCAAACTTTCGTTGATATCGTACCTTGTTTGACCGCGACTTATCTACTTTTAATTAAACAGCCAAGCAGTTTTCATAATCAAATTAATCGAGCAAAATCTTTGTCCCACTTTTAGTAAAGTTCATCACAAATTGGCTTTTAAAGTTGCGCACATTATTCTCATAGGTGAGCAAACCAGTCGTGAAGCGATGGTAATCACTCATATTTTTGGCATTGACCATCAACATAAAATCCGCATCACCGGACACCTCATAACAGCTCATCACTTGTGGTTGTGTATTCATCAAGCGCTCAAACCGATGTTGCATCGAAGTGTTTGAGCGCGCCATCTCTATCATCACCACCGCGGTCAGTCCGTAACCCACCTTATTTGGGTCAACGATAGCGACTTGCTTGGTAATGACGCCATTGCTGATTAATGCTTGAATACGGCGCTGGGCAGTAGCGATAGACACATGCACTTGTTCTGCCACGGTTTTTAATGGCAAGGTCGCATCGTCCTGTAATAAATTTAAAATCGCTTTATCGATATCATCTAAAACTTGGCTCATGGTGTTCTCTCTTTTAGAAAGCATTTTATTCACAGGATTTTTTATAATTATTATCACTATAAGTCAAAATTTAAGAAAATATTTATTTTTAAGTGATTAATAAGATAGATTTATTCATAAATAGGTTTTTATAGCAATAATATCTCACCGACACTCAGTAAAATAGGTGCTATTAATCAAGGTCTAACAACCAAAAATTAGCAATTAAAGCCTAGCAACCAAAGCTTAACCCTAACAAGTAAAAGCTCACAGCTGGTTTTCTAATATCTATTTAAACTTACGGTGCTTTTATGTCTACTTCAATGCTTTCTACTGTCTTTGCAAATACGCTAGCAACGACTGTCTCGCGCTTGCCATTGCCAGTGATTTGGACGGCGGGTAGCGCACAGCAACGCACATTAATATTGGGCGTAGCGTTAGCGGTGTTGTCGAATTTATTATTTGGCGTACTTTATGCTTATAGCAGCTTTTTAGCACCATTGTCAGGTACGCAAGTGTTTATCTGGCGTATGCTAGCAATGTGGGCGGCATTGATAGGCTATTTGCTGATCAGTGGGCGCTTGAGTTCGCATATTGATAAGCTCAAAGCGCTAGGCACAGTTAAACAATGGGCGTGGTTATTATTACCGACACCTATATTCTTAAGCCAGTTTTGGTTGTTTATGTGGGCACCAGTCAATGGGCAGGGCGTACAAACCGCGATGGGTTATTTTTTATTCCCACTCATGATGGTAGTGTTTGGTTGCGTCTTGTTTGGCGAAAAACTAAGCCGCCTGCAATGGCTAGCGGTGGCTTTTGCAGCAGTGGGTGTGTGCAGTGAAATCATTCGTACGCAAAGTGTCTCTTGGGCAACGCTTTGGGTCTGCGGCACGTACCCGCTATATTATATTTTACGCCGCATACAAGGGATTGGCGCGGTGACTGGGTTATTGGTTGATTTGACGATATTCGCACCATTTGCTTTGGCTTACTTATTGCTGTTTGCGCCGAGCAGTTTAAGCTTAGTGAGCGGTTCTGGCTTTTTTATCCTGATGCTGGCGGGACTTGGTGTCATGAGCGTGCTTGCCATGAAAACCAATGTCGATGCCAGTCAGATGCTACCAGTCAACGTCTATGGCATGATGAGCTATTTGGAGCCTGCTTTATTATTCATATTGGCAATCACCGTATTAGGCAACCCGTTTGAATCGGCGATGATCTATAGCTATGGCTTGATTTGGGTAGGCATCGCATTTTTAGTGGCTCATGGGGTGCGCAAATTACGTAGCGCTCATAAACAATCGCAAACAACAAAGATTGCGCCAGTTGTTTGAGGGTTGATAAGTAAAATAGATTGAACAAATAAAAACGGACGATTCAGCATAAAGTTGAATCGTCCGTTTTTTTAAGATTAACACCAATCTGTTGAAAGATGGCTTTAATCTAAATCCTTCTTAAAGCCACGCTGCTTATCACGTTCCCAATCACGGTCTTTAAGCGTTTTACGTTTGTCGTGTTGTTTTTTACCCAGTGCCAAGCCAATTTGACATTTCACCAGCGAGTTTTTCCAATAGCAAGATAATGGCACACAGGCATAGCCTTTTTGGTTGACTGCGCCCATTAACTTTTCGATTTCGCGGCGATTGAGCAGCAGTTTACGGGTACGGATACTATCAGGACTGACATGCGTCGAGCTGGATAGCAGCGGCTGAATATGGGCACCAAATATAAATGCCTCATTATTACGAAAGATAATATAGGCTTCCGTAATGGTCATTTTGCCCGCACGAATGGCTTTTACTTCCCAACCTTGTAACGACAATCCTGCTTCAAACGTTTCTTCAATAAAATACTCGTGTCGAGCTTTTTTATTGGCACAAATTTGATTCTCTGGTTTTTTTGATTTTTTTGACATAATTTCTCCATAAGGACTGCCTACAAATACAAAGTCCTTATCTGACTAGTCCTACTGATTCCTCATCCTAACCCTTAAATGTGGGTTATTTTTTATAAATGCTAAAACGGATGAGTCGAACCGCCTATTGTAGCAAAGCCTCTAACAAAAATGTAAGTCGGCTATTAGGACAAATGTAGCAATATAGTCGAAGTCATCTAAGGTGGTCACACAGCAATCGAGCGCAAACAGAAGACTGAGTACATTCAGTGAGGTTAAGGCGGTAACTATTTACAAATGCATCGACGATAAGTATTAAGTTTGAGCAAAATTTGCTAGCATATAGCCTACTATTACTGACCCTATTAGCCACGCTATGAGCCACTCTACTTCTGCTAACTCCTCAAAGCTGCACACCAGAATTTTATATCCTGGTACCTTTGATCCTATTACCAATGGTCATGTGGACTTGGTCACACGCGCCACCAAACTGTTTGATGAGGTCGTTATTGCAGTTGCCTCAGGACATCATAAAAAGCCTTTATTTAACTTTGAGGAGCGTGTCGCCTTAGTTGAGACGGTATTTGCTGACTTACCACAAGTATCGGTTGTGGGTTTTGAAGGTCTACTTGTCGATTTTATGCGTGAAAAAAATGCCACTGCTGTCTTACGAGGTCTGCGTGCGATGTCAGATTTCGAATATGAATTTCAGCTGGCCAATATGAACCGTGAGCTTGATGAAAACTTTGAAGCAGTATTTTTAACGCCATCGCAGAATTACTCATTCATCTCCTCGACGATGATTCGAGAAATCGCCAAACTCGGTGGTGATGTGACTAAATTTGTCCCACCATGTGTCTCACAAGCTTTTGCTGAAAAACTCAATCTTAGATAGCAAAATACCTGCTGACAATGAAGATGTGTCGAACATTTAAACGCATCGAAATCGTCAAAGCCAACGATACAAGTGCTATAAGCAAAATATAAGGAGCAGTCTATGGCGTTATTAATTACTGATGAATGCATCAACTGTGATGTCTGTGAGCCTGCCTGCCCAAACGAAGCCATCTCAGAAGGCGATGATATTTATGTGATTGACCCTGATTTATGCACCGAATGTGTCGGGCACTTCGACGAGCCGCAATGCGTAGTCATTTGCCCAGTCGATTGTATTCCTCATGATCCTGACCATGTCGAAACCGAAAGCGATTTGTTGTCAAAATATAAACGTATTACTGGTCAATAAATATGACAACATCACTCTCATCTACGAAATCAACGAACGACTTTGATCAGCAACACCTTTGGCATCCGTATGCTAGTCTACCGCCGACTTATCCCAATATTGTGATTGATCACGCTGATGGTATTTATATCGTTACTGAAGACGGCACGCGCTTGATTGATGGTATGTCATCGTGGTGGGCTAGTGTCCATGGCTATAATCATCCCAAACTGAATGCAGCGATGATTGAGCAGTTGGGTAAAATGGCGCATGTCATGTTTGGTGGTTTGACCCATCAACCCGCAATAGACTTGGGCAAAAAGCTGCTTGCAATCGTTCCTGCTGGACTGGATGCCATATTTTATGCCGATAGCGGTAGCATTGCGGTAGAAGTATCATTAAAAATGGCATTGCAATATCAAATTGCCGCTAAGCGTCCACAAAAGTGCCAATTTGCCTCGACCCATTCTGGCTATTATGGTGATACGTGGCATGCGATGAGTGTCTGCGACCCTATCAATGGTATGCACAGTCTCTATGGCAAGCAATTACCGACGCAGCATTTTGTCGCAGCTCCGCCAATGGGCTTTGAACGTGATATTACCCAACAGGAATATGATGAATTAACGGATTTCTTTGATAAAAATAGCGATAAGTTGGCTGGATTTATTATCGAGCCAATTATTCAGGGCGCAGGTGGGATGCGCTTTTATAGTCCTCAATATTTACAACTGCTTCGCAAATTGTGTGATAAATACAAAGTAGTACTAATTGCCGATGAAATCGCGACTGGTTTTGGGCGTAGTGGCAAGCTATTCGCTTGTGAGCATGCAGGTATCAGCTGATATCATGACCATTGGTAAGGCACTGACTGGCGGTTATATGACTTTTGCGGCGACTTTATGTACTCGAAAAATTGCCGATACCATTAGCCAAAGTGATTATCCGGCACTGATGCACGGTCCGACCTTTATGGGCAATCCGCTGGCTTGTGCCGTCGCTTGTGCCTCAATTGATTTAATACTCTCCTATGATATTGAAGCGCGTACAGCAAATATCCGAACAATAATGGAACAACAACTTGCTGTAGCAGCAAAGCTAGACGGTGTTAAGGAAGTACGCTGTCTGGGCGCAGTTGTCGTCATTGAGCTAAATGAAGCGGTTGATATGCCGACCTTTCAGTCTTTATTGATTGAAAACGGTATTTGGGTCAGACCCTTTGGGAAACTGGTTTATATCATGCCGCCTTATGTGATTACAGATGACGAACTTGCTACCCTTTGCCAAGCATTGTTAAAAGTAGTTAGTATTTATTTAACGCAAGAAGGTCAAGAATGAGCGTTCTCTTTATCTCCGGTATCGATACGACATCGGCAAAACTTATACGACGGGTATGATTGCCAAAGCGCTGATGCATCAAGGCGTCAATGTCATTACCCAAAAGCTGGTGCAAACTGGTGTCGCAATAAATCTAGATAGTGGCGAGATAGGAATTGCTGATGATATTATTATCCATCGTCAGCTGATGAGCCTTCCGTTGCAACCTTGCGACCTCAATTTCACCACTTGTCCATATCGTTATGAGAAGCCTGCGTCACCGCATTTATCTGCCAAGCTTGCAGGGCAAACTCTTAATCCTGAATTGATTACTAAAGCGACGCAGCAATTGCAACAAAGCTACGATGTGGTGCTCTTAGAAGGTGCTGGTGGATTGCTCGTGCCAATAACTGAGCAATTATTAACCTTAGATTATATTGCAGCTCAAGGCTATCCGATTGTTTTGGTCACTTCTGGTCGGCTTGGTAGCATCAACCATACCTTGCTTAGTTTGGAGGCGATAAAATTTCGCGGTCTAGAAGTTCATAGTGTTATTTATAATCATATTCATGATAATGCTGCTCAGACGGATGCTGAGATTGCAAATACTACCATGGATTTTTTACAAAATTATTTAGCTGCAAATTACCCCAAAGCGCATTGGTTACAGATACCGTATATAGATGGCAGTCATCAAGCCAATTATGAGGCGTTATCAAAAAGCTATTCATTGTCTTTACCAGTCGATTTCGTCTAAAAGCTTTATGAGTGTGGTTTCTTTTCTATCGCAAAATAGGCTTTTATCTCAAGTCTGCAAATAAATAGAAAACTCATTCCCAATTAGTCGATATGTTTGCTATACTAGCGCGCTTGGTAGACTAGGCAATCGCCGCTGCACACTGGCAACAGATGCGCAGGGGAGGAAAGTCCGGGCTACATAGGGCAGCGTGCCAGCTAACGGCTGGGCAGGGTAACTTGACGACCAGTGCAGCAGAGAGTAGACCGCCTTTGGCTTATATGAGTATCGCAAGATATTCATGTCATCGGTAAGGGTGAAAGGGTGCGGTAAGAGCGCACCGCGTGGCTGGCAACAGTTCACGGCATGGTAAACTCCACGCGTAGCAAGACCAAATAGGCATCGGCATGGCGCGGCCCGCGTTCGATGCGGGTAGGTTGCTTGAGCGTACGAGCGATTGTGCGCCTAGAGGAATGATTGTCCACGACAGAACCCGGCTTATCGGTTTACCAAACCTTTTTTATTGTTCGTGATAAAAATGCAGCTAATTTGAATAAATTTCATATTTTCTGCAAAAAATGCCTTATAGGGGTTGACGACAGTCAACAGCTTGGGTAAAATGTGCATCCTAAAATGGCGATGTAGCTCAGCTGGTTAGAGCGCATGACTCATAATCGTGAGGTCAAGAGTTCAAGTCTCTTCATCGCCACCATTTTTAGCAAGACCTGTAATATTAAAAATGCCAATCATTATTTGATTGGTTTTTTTTTGCCTGAAATAAATTATTTAAGAATATGGTGAATGGCTCAATGGGCACCATAAAACATAATAATTACCTACTGATTTCTTGCTAAATCATAGCTTTATCTGTTTAGGTACAGATTAATTGTTGTAACTTATGTCCCGCTTACTTATCATAGGGCTGTTTTCGGTAAAGTCCTGTAACGCCATGTCTGTACAACTACCTCCTTATCGTCCTATTAAGCATCGCAGTGGTCTAAAAGTCATGGGTGCCGCATTTCATGCTTTGCTGATGCGTGAGCTGCAAACGCGCTTTGGTGGTTATCGCTTGGCTATCTGTGGGCGCCATTAGAGATAATGTTTCAAGTTGCTATTTATTTGATAATATTTGGCGCTATTATGACCCGTGTGCTGCCAGGAATGGACTACATGTTATTTCTGGTGGCAGGCCTAGTGCCTTTTCGTATGATGAGTACCATAGCAACACGATCGTTAGGAGCAGTTGAGGCCAATCAAGGCTTTTAATGTATCGATCAGTACGTCACATTGACGTCATTATTGCCCGCTCATTTTTAGAACTAGTGATTTATTTTTTTACCTTTGTACTGCTGTTAGTCATACTTGCTTTTATTGGTATTCCTATCAGTCTTGCACATTTGAATGTGGTTTTGTTTTGCTGGTTAACTTTATTCTTATTTGGCTTTGGATTAGCTATGATAATGATGGTTGTTGGCTATTATGGGGGTGAAATCAGCAAAATTATTGGTTTGATTTTTACTATTTTATATTTTGTATCTGGAATTATGTATTCTATTCATATTATTCCTGAACCATATTTGAGTTATTTATTATATATTCCATTTGTCCATAATATTGAACTAATGAGAAATGCACTATCTCCTACTTATCCTGCGTATCATATTGACATAACGTATTTTTTAAAATGGATGGTCGCAGTCAATTTCTTAGGTTTATTGATGTATAAAGCGGTCGAAAAAGACCTTATCCGTTCAAAGTAGTGACAGGTAAATGAATGATTGAGATTAAAAATGTTTCTAAGTCCTTTATGACCAAGCAGGGTCGGCATTATCTATTTAAAGATTTGAATCTGACCATTGGTGATAAAAAAAGTGTGGGTTTACTCGGTCGTAATGGGGCAGGTAAATCAACTCTGCTGCGTATTATTTGCGGACTAGATAAGCCTGATCACGGAGAGATTATTACCGACTCGACGATTTCTTGGCCAGTAGGGGTAGCCGGCGGTTTCCAAGGTAGTTTGACGGGTCGTCAAAACGTCCGCTTTGTTTGCCGTCTTTATTCAAGCGGTCCCTATATTGACGAAAAAATTCGTTTTGTCGAAGAGTTCGCAGATATCGGAAACTATTTCGATATGCCGGTAAAAAGTTATTCATCAGGGATGAAAGCACGCTTAACGTTTGGCTTAAGCTTGGCCTTCGATTTTGATTATTATATGCTTGATGAAGCAGGCGCTGTGGGTGATGCGGCTTTTCGTAAGCGTAGTGAAGAGATATTGGCCGCGCGCCGTGAACAAGCAGGGTTTTTGATCGTATCGCATAACATCGGTGATATTAAGCGTAATTGTGATATTGGTATTGTGCTAATGGATCAAACAGCACACGTCTTTGAAGACACAACAGAAGCGATTGAGGTATATGAAGAGCATGTCCACAAAGCGAAAAAATAAGATAATTGACTTCTCGCTGTTTATTGGCTTGGTGGTCCTCCCTTGGGTGTTGGTGATATTTTATGTCATGACCATTGCTCATCCGCGGTTTATTTCGACGGCTGATGTGGTGGTCAAACAAGTCAGTGATACCAGTGTGCCTTCTGGCGGTGGACTGTCGGCCTTGCTGGGTGTGAACAGTACCAGTAAAGAAGATGCGACTTATCTGACCGAGTATATTCTATCCAATGATATGGTGAAGCGCCTTGATAATAAGTTCAAGTTCCGCGAAGCGTATCATGTCGATGGCTCAGATCCGCTTAATGAGATTGAGCCTGATGCCACACAAGAAGAGTTACTTGAGTACTTCAAAAAGCGTGTACACATTAATCTGGACGAGCAAAGCTATGTGCTGTCAGTATCGACAGAAGCCTTTGATCCAAAGTATGCTTTTGAGCTGAATAAAACGATCCTCAATGAGTCTGAGCAGTTCGTCAACCGTATTTCACAAGAGGTGGCTCGTGATCAGCTGGTATTTGCTGAGACACAGTTAGATGAATCACAAGATCGCCTAAATGATGCCAAAGAACAGTTATTGAAATATCAAAACGAAAATGAGATTTACGATCCACAGTCCAATGCTCAAATTGTGAATCAGCTGATTGGTAGTTTGCAAGCGCAATTAAGCTCATTACGTACCGAAGAGCGTCAATTACTCAGCTATCTAAATCCAGATGCACCGCAAGTAGTGTCATTAAGAAGCCAGATTAAAGCAGTCGAAGAGCAAATCAACCAAGAGCAAACCAAGCTGACATCACCGAATACCACCAAGTTGAACCGTCAAGCGGTACAGTTTGAGACTATCAAAGCAGATGTTGATTTCGCTACTGAGCTCTATAAATTGTCGTTATCTTCACTTGAAAAGGCACGTTTAGAAGCCTTTAAAAAGATGAAAAATTTGATTGTCATCTCAACACCGTATCAAGCTGAAGAAGCAACTTATCCACGCCGTGCATATATTATTTGGACGTCGCTAGCATTACTTTTGATGCTTTATGGATTTGTGCGCCTAGTGATGGCGGTTGTACGTGATCATCGTAGCTAGTTTTAACACACCAGATATCAGTAATGATCGATAGATCAGCAAAGGAATACCACTCATGAATATGAAACCACGTCCTATTGTGACCGTGATAAAAGTGTTAAGTTTGGCCATGGCAGCCAGCAGTGTATCAGCACTAGCAGCAGGCAGTTATGCTGATCAAATCTCAGGATCTAGCTTTGGCACCAGCAATAACAGCATGAGTCAAGACCAAAACCGCAATAACATCAATGTCTCAACACAGGCATTTGCAGGTGGTGTATCAGGACAGGCGACCGCGCAAGAAGCGGTTAATGCCTCAAGCTTGCCAAGTCAGTCAGTCATCAATACCACGCGCCCTATCAAGACATCAATACGCAAGACATGATGTTTGGTGAGCAGCTCTTCCGAGGAGCATTTTCGACCACTTCTGGCTCTACCTTTAATGACAGTTACGTGATCAACCCAGGTGATAACGTCCAGTACGGATGTGGGGCGCTTATCAATATGCGGCTACCATGACCGTCGACCCACAAGGCAATATTTTCTTGCCAAATATCGGTCCAGTACGTGTCTCAGGTGTGCAAAATGGCAGTCTGCAAAATGTGGTAAAAAGTGCTGTCAGTCGTATTTATCGCTCGAACGTTGCGTTTATGCTTCATTAGAGCAAGCACAGCCAGTGAAGGTATTTGTAACAGGTTTCGTCAAGCAACCAGGCTATTACGGCGGTTTAGCAGCAGACTCGGTATTGTCTTATTTGGATAGAGCAGGTGGCGTTGACCCAACACGTGGTAGTTATATTGATATTCAAATCAAACGTAATGGGCAAATGCTACAGCAAGTCAACCTGTATGATTTTTTACTAGCGGGTAAATTACAAGCATTCTCTTTTCGTGACGGCGATGTGATTACGGTCGCGCCGCAGAAAAAAACCTTTGAAGTGGGCGGTCAAGTCCAAAACGAATATACCTTTGAATTTGATGTGAATGATTTGACCATTGGTGATGTATTGCAAGTGGCCAATCCCGCAGCAAATGCGACCAACGTTAGTATCACTCGCAGTGCAGGACGTGCACAGACGGCGGAATATTACTCGTTGGCAGAAGCTCAAAACGTGCCTGTTTATAATGGTGATCAGATGGTAGTTACCTCCGATCGTTATGCGGGCACAATCGCGGTGCAAGTAAAAGGTGCGCATACGGGTAATGGTGCCATGGTTGTGCCATATGGTGCTCGCTTAAAGGATATCGTGCCGCAACTACAGCCAAGCCCACTCGCTAAACTGACTCATTTGACCATTTATCGTGAGTCTGTTGCTGAGCAACAAAAACGCATGATTAATGAGTCGCTCGATCGTCTAGAAGAGCTGACGCTTGCCACGCAGTCGACCACTCGTGAAGAAGCAGCACTGCGTCAAGACGATGCAGCGTTGGTTAAGCAGTTTGTTGCCAAAGCGCGTAATGTTAAAACGACGGGTCAAATTGTTGTCGTCCCGAATTCGTGGCAGGATATTATTCTGCAGCAAGGTGATATCATTGAGATACCTGCGCAAACGTCTGTCATTACCGTTAATGGTCAAGTACGAGCACAAGGCGCGCTGACCTTTAATCCAGATTATACCGTTGGTGATTATGTTGCCAATTCAGGCGGTTTCTCTGACAATGCTGATGTTAAAGAAATCTTGATTATTCATCAAAATGGCGCCAGTGAGGTGGTCAATACCGCTTATCGTATCCAGCAAGGCGATGAGATATGGTATTACCAAAAGTCAAAACCAAGCGCGTAGAAATTGCGCGTGGCTTATCGCAAATTGTTTATCAATTAGCCATCGCTGCTAAAGTGGTTCTCGATTTATAACCATTATTGAAAAGTTGTATAACAAGAGAACAAGTCATTTGCATAGATAGATGCAAAAGTAATGAATAAGGGTGTTAAAAATGGCAAAAATCGCGGCAGATGATGTCAATGTGGCAGTGACCTCTCACTCTGATAATGCCTTGCTTTTGCCATCATCCGCATACCAATTGCCACAGCATTTGGCGGTCATTGGTAAGGGTATGCGTCAAAACAATGTACTTTTGTCTCAGGTATTGCAGGCAGATATTCAGCGCTGGTATCCGTGGTCAGGTATACCGCAACGTATCAATGTAAGTAAAACGCATTTACTGTCTGCATTGCCATTACCAAACATGATAAAAAATCAGATAACTCATTTGTCCAGTTCCTTTCTCTCTTTTAAGCAACCCGATGCCTTTATCGGTTGGGGTCGTAAAAAAAGTTATCAACGAGCTAATAAAGTGGCTAAGCGGCAAAAGCTTGAGACATTAAGTGTCGAAGATGGCTTTTTGCGCTCATTAGATTCTGGTATTAGCAGCCGTCATGGCTGAGTGTCGTCGTTGATGACCTTGGTATTTATTTTGATGCGACGCATGACTCACGCCTTGAGCGGCTGATTATTGAGCGTACTAAAAATACTGCTACGCCCAATAGTTACGAAATAGATGACGCGCGCGCGCGGCAATTGATGGCAAGTATTTGTAATGAGCAGCTCAGTAAATATAACGTAGTGATCGATTGTCCATCCTTGAATAAATTGATAAATGAAGACGGCGTTAATACAACAGCAGATCCATTGAAATCGCATGTTTTATTGATTGACCAAGTGGTTGGTGATGCTTCTATCACCGGTGCGGGCGCGGATAAACGTCAGTTTAAGAAGATGTTAACATCTGCGTGTCGTAATCATCCTCATGCCCATATTTGGATAAAGGCACATCCTGCGTCAAAATCGGGATACCTGACTCGTTTAAAACTACCTAAGCAGGTTCGGTTATTAACTCAAGCGCTCAATCCTATCGAGCTATTAGAGCAAGTTGACCATGTTTATACGGTCAGCTCCCATATGGGCTTTGAAGGGTTGATGTTAGGTAAAACAGTACATTGCTTCGGGGTCAACTGGTATAGTGGCTGGGGTCTAACTGATGACAGCGGCGCACCCAAAAATCTGCTTAAAGCGGTCGAGAAACGTCGTCAAAAACTTGTCAGCAAACAGCTAGAGTCTAGGGGACACTCAAATCCTGCATTGTTTCCTACATCATTTGCTAAAAAAACATCTGCGACGTTAGAAACGTTATTTTATAGCGCCTATATAGATTATAGTCGTTATGTAGATCCGGCCATCAAGCAAGCCTGTGATATTGATACAGCGATAGAATGGCTAGTGACTAATCGATATTGGCAAGCGCGCCTTGAAGGTGATCTCACGATATATGAATTTAGTCGCTGGAAATTACCATTTGTAAAAGCTTTTATGAATCTACCGCGTACGACATTATTTATCAAACCCAAGCCACGTCTCAAGAATTTATTGCATCCTGATCATTTTCGTGTTGATTATCAGCAGCCTCTACTAGTGTGGGGTTTGGCTAAGCGGCAACAAGTACAAAATAAATTACAGCGTAAGCTTGAGAAGCAGCCGCATTTGTCCATACCGTCTATATACTGTATGGAAGATGGATTTATCCGCTCAAATGGTTTGGGCGCGACGTTGTTAGCACCGTTGTCAGTCGTCATAGATAAGCAAGGTATTTATTATGATGCGACCCAGCCTTCAGACTTAGAGACACAGCTACGTCGTTGTCAAGCACTGAACCCACAGCAAAGTGTCCGTGTACAACAGCTGCAAGATAAATTGCTGAATCAGCGGGTGAGTAAATACAATGTTGGGGCTGAGGTCGACAGTGCTAATAACCAGCATACTTCGTGGATGCATGAGGCTAGGGTATCTGGTAAGCGCCGTCTGCTTATCATCGGTCAAGTCGAAGATGATTTATCGGTGCAGTACTGTGGCTCGACGATCAAAACCAACAGCGGCTTGATTGAGCGTGTATGCCAAGACAACCCTAATGCTTATCTTATTTATAAGCCGCATCCTGACGTTGAAGCAGGGCTAAGCTGGTAAGGTTAGCGCAGAGTTTTTACAACAGGTCAGTGCCGTCGCATATGATACCGCGATGCCTGATTGCTTAGAATGTGTCGATGAAGTACATACGATTAGCTCATTGACTGGCTTTGAGGCGTTGCTGCGTGGTTTAGACGTTACTTGCTACGGCTTACCGTTTTATGCTGGTTGGGGTTTAACGGCAGATATTGATGCCCAGTTGTCACCGAAAGCTGACTATTTAGAGAGACGAAAACGCGACACTACATTAACGCTTGAGCAATTGTTATATTGTGCGCTTATTCGCTATCCCTTATATCGTTTACCTAATGGCTACGGGCTTGCACAAGTAGAGCAAGTGATTGACTATTTATACCCTCCTAAAAGCGCTCCTTTGCTTAAAGATATTCATAATACAGCGTCTCAAGCGCAAATATCTAACCCTATAAATAGCTCGATTAACCATGCGACTTCAGTTTTATCCACGCTACCTGACAATTTTCAACACCAAGCGACGACTCGTTTTATGCAGCAGCGTCATCAATGGCAGCAGCGCCTGCGTAAATTATCTCGTTAGTTTATTCTAAACTTGTGACGCAAATCCATTGCGACAAGTAGGGGCTTTTTCGGTATAATCAGTGATGATTAGTGTGTATTTACACGGCTTAATATTCAAGTTATTTAATAAATACTCTCGATTTTATTCTTCATCTTCTCATTAATGGTAATTCAATACTATGGCAGCTTCGATGTCTCACTTGCTTACTCATCGACACGTCCTGCTGTTACAAGGAAAGATGGGCGGATTCTTCAACCGTTTTTCGACATTTCTGCAAACTCAAAATATTAAGGTTAGTAAGATTAACTTTAATGCAGGTGATGCATTTTTTTATCATCATGATAATACCTATGAATATACCGATACGTTAGCGCAGTTCTCTTCTTGGTTGCAGGTTTCATTGAAGAAAATAGCATTGATGCGATTGTCTGTTTTGGTGATTGTCGTCCGCATCATACCCAAGCTGCTTGTATCAGTGAGCAGTTGGGCACCTCTTTCTTTGTATTTGAGGAAGGCTATTTGCGTCCCGATTACATTACATTGCAAGAATATGGCATTAATGGCTATTCGCGCTTAAATACGGCAGATATTAAAGCGCTCAAAAAAGCCAATGATAAACCACTGTATACTCACAATCGTTTTTATCGTTTGAGTATCGCTGCGATTGTCTACTATATTATCGTTTGGATATACAAAAGTCGCTATCCGCACTATTCGCACTATCGCGGTATGACGGCGTGGCAAGAAGCAATCGCTTGGCTCAAAGCACCATGGCGTAAATTGCGAGGGTATTTACCTGATAAGCGATTGCAAAATAAGCTGACCAAAGAACAAAGTAATAATTATTTTTTGATTAGTTTACAAGTGCATAATGACTCGCAGATTACCCATCATAGTGACTATCGTGATGTGGTGCAGTTTATTGATGAGTCTATTGCCAGCTTTGCAGAGTATGCTGATAAGCAGCAATTACTAGTATTTAAGCATCATCCGTTAGATCGTGGTCATCGAGATTATCGCGAGCTGGTATCTAGCTTGGCTAGACGCTATCAAGTGGCGGATCGTGTATTTTATGGTTGCGACATGCACCTGCCAACCTTGATGAAACACAGTATTGGGATGGTGACCATTAATAGCACGACAGGTTTGCAATCGGTATATCACAAAAAACCTACCAAGATCATGGGTCGTGCGATTTATGATACGCCGAAACTGATAGATCAAAAACCACTTAATGATTTTTGGCAACAACCTAACCACCCAGATAATGAGTTTTATCTTAGATTTCGTGAATACTTGATAGAGCAAACTCAGATCAACGGGGCTTTTTATGGTAAGTCACCATGGATGCATAAATATCTGCATAGCGCAGGATGTGAACCCATAGAGAGCGATCTGTCTAAAACCAATACCCCTCAGTAGATTATTGATTGTTCATATTCAGTTAGCATGAGTCTTGTCGAAGTGAATAAGGTGCTATCAAGCCGCTCGCTTTCTATCTGTACAGTTATCCGCTCGTAACTTCACTTGTAAATCATCCCTCTGCTAATAAAATCGCCTTACTTTATGGTAGAAAACTGCTAGAATACTCTTTCATGCCTGCGCATAAGAGTTGACGTCCTGAGCGGTTGATTGGAGATAATAATATTGGCAAATAAGCTGATTCTAATTATTTTCTCTTCAACGATGGACAGCTATTTTAGCGGTTGCGCCTGACAGTATTTATTTCTTAATTTTATTATTCTATCACCCTTAATTTAGTAGGCGCTTTGTGACTGCATTAGCAAATATTCGTAACTTTTCAATCATTGCCCACATTGATCATGGCAAGTCGACGCTTGCTGATCGTTTTATTCAAATGTGCGGTGCCTTGCAAGATCGCGAGATGCAGGCGCAAGTACTTGACTCCATGGATATTGAGCGTGAGCGCGGTATCACCATTAAAGCGCAGTCGGTAACCTTATTCTACGATCATCCTAATGGTGAGCGCTATCAGCTCAACTTTATCGATACTCCAGGACACGTTGACTTCTCATACGAGGTGTCGCGTTCACTAGCCGCTTGTGAAGGGGCGCTATTGGTCGTTGATGCCGCGCAAGGGGTGGAAGCTCAGTCCGTGGCCAACTGCTATACTGCCGTTGATCAGGGTCTAGAAGTCATGGCGGTACTAAATAAAATTGATTTGCCACAAGTCGAGCCTGAGCGTGTCATTCAAGAGATTGAAGACATCATCGGTATTGATGCAGTTGATGCGCCACGAGTTTCTGCTAAGTCGGGTTTGGGCGTCGATAAACTACTTGAGGCATTGGTTGAGTTTATCCCTGCACCGACTGGTGATCGTGAGGCACCCCTACAAGCATTGATTATTGACTCTTGGTTTGATAATTATCTGGGCGTTGTGTCATTGGTTCGGGTACGTGAAGGCACTATCCGAAAAGGTGATAAACTTTATATCAAATCAACCAAAGAAGCGCATTTAGTTGGTTCGATTGGTGTCTTTACGCCTAAGCCTGTAGATACGGGTATCTTGGAAGCGGGTGAAGTCGGTTTTATTATTGCTGGTATCAAAGATATCGCTGGCGCGCCAGTGGGTGATACGATTACTCATTCTAAAACGCCAGACGTTGAGCGTATTCCAGGTTTTAAACAGATTACTCCGCAAGTCTATGCCGGTATGTTCCCTGTTGAATCTACAGATTTTGAAAAATTCCGTGAAGCGCTGCAAAAGCTGCAAATCAACGATGCCTCATTGTTCTTTGAGCCTGATACCTCCGATGCGCTAGGTTTTGGTTTCCGTTGTGGTTTCCTTGGCATGCTGCACATGGAGATTATCCAAGAGCGTTTAGAGCGCGAATATGACTTGGACTTGATTACCACTGCGCCGTCAGTTATCTATGAGATTGTAAAAAAAGATGGCAGTATTATCTACGTTGATAATCCATCAAGATTGCCTGAACCCAATAATATCGAAGAGTTCCGTGAGCCGATTGCCCGTTGTCAGATTTTAGTACCGCAAGATTATCTTGGTAATGTGATGACGCTTTGTATTGAGCGTCGTGGCGTACAAGTTGATATGCGTTTTATGGGTCGTCAAGTGCAGCTGATCTTTGATATTCCAATGGGCGAAGTAGTCATGGACTTCTTTGACCGTCTAAAATCAGTTTCGCGCGGTTTTGCCTCACTTGACTATAATTTTGAGCGTTATCAAGTCGATAAATTGGTTAAAGTAGATGTATTAATCAATGGCGAAAAAGTCGATGCGCTGGCCATGATTGTGCATGAAACCCAATCACGCTATCGTGGAAATGCGTTGGTGACTAAGATGAAAGAGTTGATTCCGCGTCAGATGTTTGATGTGGCAATTCAGGCCGCGATTGGTAGCCAAATTATTGGGCGTAGTACGGTGAAAGCCATGCGTAAAGACGTCTTAGCTAAGTGTTATGGCGGTGATGTGTCGCGTAAGAAAAAGCTATTGTCTAAGCAAAAAGCGGGTAAAAAACGTATGAAGCAAGTCGGTAATGTGGAGATTCCACAAGAAGCCTTCTTAGCGGTATTGCAGGTTGAGTAAGTCATTACTAATTGCGGGTCAACGATAGTGTTGTTGGTGTAATTAGTGGCGAAGTTGATAGTATAGATAGCCAGATAAGTCGCTCGTTAATAGGCAATTGAGTATGGATTTTGATTTTAATTTAATTTTAGTACCATTAACCATTGGTTTGGGTATTATTTGGCTATTAGATAAGCTGACCCTGAAACAGCGTAAAACTCGCGGGCGTGGTCAAGAAAGTCTCTTGGTACGCTGGGCTTATGATTTTTTCCCCGTATTGGCAGTGGTGTTAATAGTACGCTCGTTTTTGATTGAGCCTTTTAATATTCCCTCATCTTCTATGGTGCCGACATTATATACGGGCGATTTTATTGCGGTTAATAAGTATGCCTACGGGGTGCGCCTACCGCTGACGTATAATAAAGTGCTGGATACGGGCGCGCCTGAACATGGTGATGTGGCGGTATTCCGCTATCCTGAAAACCCAAGTATTTATTATATCAAGCGTGTTATTGGTTTGCCTGGTGATACTGTTAGTTATGATCAAGGGACACTTTCTATCAACGATGTCCCAGTTGACACTAAGCCTGTCGATTTTGCGGCAAACCTGAGTTGACCTCACAGCTTTATTTACCAGGACAAATTGGTCCAGGGCAAGTACTGACCGAAGACAGTGCGGCAGCGATGGGTCAGCAAGAAGAAGGTGAGGCGCAATACTTTCAGGAAACACAAGGTGAAAACAAGCATCTTGTTCGTTACTTAAATGGTATGAATAGCTCTCAATATGCACCATTTTTGCAGCAGCAATCGCCAGAAGTGGTTAGCTCAGCAGGTACCAAATGGCGTATTAGCGTTCCAGAAGGTCAGTATTTTGTGATGGGCGATAACCGCGATCGTAGTGCTGATGGTCGGTTTTGGGGATTTGTTCCTGATGAGAATTTAGCGGGTAAAGCGGTTTATATCTGGATGCATAAGCCACCCGGACTTAATTTACCAACGTTTGAACGCAATGGTACTATTGATTAAGATTATGTAATTAAGATTATGAGACGCTCTATTGGTTGATTTATCGATAATAGTTTTATGCTAATATTGTTGCTATCTAATAAACGGCTACCTAGTATTTCGGTAGCTCCTAAAAAATAGTTGTTTACCAGTAGAGGGATATCATAGTGCAGCAATTATCTGGAATCGCCACACAGCGTGGTGCTAGCGTAACGAGTATCGTTTTAATTATTCTTGTGTTAGGAGTTGCTGCCAAATTGATGGTTGCTATCGTACCTGCTCAGATCGGTGATTATCAATTGACCAAGACCTTAAGCGCACAGCTTAAGGAGGCAAATAATAATAATGAGACGGCCAAGCAGTTTGTCGAGCGTGTCAATAGACAGCTATCTATTAATGCTGATTATGATACTCAGGCGGAAGACGTATTTACTTTTATTGATAAAAAGACGGGACAATTGGCTATTCGTAAAGAATATGCAGTCACTAACAATTTCTTTGGTAATGTAGATATTGTCAATCGCTTTGAAGGTGATATCGATATGACAACAGCAGAGTAACTAAAAAGAGTGTTAGATCACTCTTAAACTTTTTAATATCTGAATGTCTTTATAATATTCATTAATCCATACTATTACTAACCAAATCAGTAAAACAGAAGGGATAACCACAAGCCACGCATGAAACCAACTTTGCAGCATTCCCAAGCGATTCCTACTCCTCAACAAAATAGCACGTCTGTCGACACGCTGATTGTTAGCTCAGAATTTATTCAGCAGTTAGCCGTATTAACACGCAAGTTAGGCTATGTGTTTAAGGACTTGAGTCTCCCCAACTTGCGTTGACACACCGCTCATTTGATAGCAAAAAAAATTATGAGCGTTTAGAGTTTTTAGGAGACGCTCTGTTAGGAATGATTGTGGGTGAGGCTTTATATCATCGCTATCCTAGCCAAAATGAGGGTCGCTTGACTCGTATGCGTGCCACCTTGGTACGTCAAGAATCATTGGTTATTATTGCGCAAAACTTAGAGCTCTCTAATCATCTGATATTAGGGATAGGTGAGCGTAAAGGTGGTGGGCGCAATCGCGCTTCTATATTGGCTGATGCTGTGGAGTCTTTGATTGGTGCTATTTATTTAGACAGCCAAGATTTGGATATTACTCGCGATTGTGTTCTCTCATGGTATGGTGATTTGATTGACAACGTTAATGACCAAAAAGCGTTAAAAGATGCCAAGAGTCGATTGCAAGAGTGGCTACAATCTAAGCAGTTTGATCTGCCACATTATGAGCTGATGGAGACACGTGGTAACGCGCCGCATCAAATTTTTGTTGTACGTTGCCATGTTAATATCAATAACTGTGTTGATATTACTGAATCTGGTGAGAGCCGCCGTATCGCTGAACAAAAAGCAGCAGAACTAATGATTAACCAGTTGCATAAACTGCCGAGCTCAGCTAAAAAGCGATCCTAACTAGGATTAACCTATGGATCGCACATACCACTTTTTTGACAGTATATGTTAAGTGACGTTTTAAAAATCGTTTATTTGAATTAGCGTAAACGTCACACATTTCAAAACCTTAAATATTTCCCAGCCGATGATTGTTTTGCTTTTTTAGTGCTGATACAGCCAATACATCATTAACCACCATTTGACTGGGTATAAATTCTATAGGATTAACCTATGAGCAATCGTACTGACTTGCCATCCAATGATGAAGATAATGCCAAAAATATGACCGAAAACACAGAGTTGAATCAAAACCAAGATAATATCGATACTACTAACGATGGCATCAATCAAGCAGAAGATATTACTGTAGACAACGATATGGCAATTGAAGAATTCTTTGCCCCTAGTAGTCATGCAGGTATTGCTGATGATTTTAAAGCGGGTTATGTCGCGATCGTTGGACGTCCAAACGTTGGTAAATCGACTTTGATGAATCACTTATTGGGTCAAAAGCTGTCTATTACATCACGTAAGCCGCAAACGACTCGTCACCGTATCCACGGTATTTTGTCAAATCATGAGATGCAGGCAGTATTCGTTGACACGCCGGGTATTCATCGCAATGAAGTACGTGCTATTAATGAGCGTATGAATAAAGCTGCGGTATCTGCATTAGTAGATGTTGATTTGGTATTATTCGTTGTTGATTCAGATCAATGGCGTGATGATGATTTGTTAGTTCTACAAAAGCTTGGCGACACAAATTTAAATGTGGTATTGGTTATTAATAAATCTGATACCTTAAAAGATAAAGGCAGCGTGTTGCCGCTGATTGAGACGTTTAATGACAGTTTTGATTTTGCCGATATCGTACCAGTATCTGCCTTAAAAAACCAAAACCTAGATCGTCTACAAGAAGTGATTGCTTCGCATCTTCCTATTGCTGCTCCTATCTATGATACCGAGCAAATTACTGACCGCTCAGAACGATTTTTGGCCAGTGAAATTATCCGCGAAAAAATCATGCGTAGCGCTGGTGACGAAGTGCCATATGACTTAACTGTACAGATTGATGGGTTCAAAGATGAGCCTGCGCACACTGATCCAAAAACAGGGCGTCCACGTAAGGCTTGTACTTTCATCGATGCAACTATTTATGTTGAACGTAGTGGTCAAAAGGCCATTGTGATTGGTGATAAAGGTCAGCGTATTAAGCAAGTGGGTATGGATGCTCGTAAAGATATGGAGCAGCTGTTTGATAAAAAGATTATGCTGACACTGTGGGTGAAAGTGAAACGTGGCTGGTCTGATGACGAACGTGCATTGACTAGCTTAGGATATTGATTGAAGAATAGCGCTTGAATCACTTTTCTATAGTTTTGATGCTGAGGTGATAAAAAATGCGTAACGAAGCGTTAGTCGGTTATTTATTGCATCAGCGTCCTTATCAAGAAAAGCGCGCCTTATATTATCTGTTTTCTCAGCAACATGGCGTGATCCATGGTATTGGAAAAAAAGGCGCGCCATTGTTCATGCCATTGCAGCTCTTTGCCAGTGGTAAACGCGATTTAAAAACGTTTAGTCAGATCAATATTGCATCGCAACACACAACTCAAACAGGCATAGCAAAAGATGATGGCATTGCCACTGTTGTAGAAGCATTGCCCTACGAAAATATCACAGGTCAACATCAATATGCGGCGTTGTATTTAAACGAAATACTATGGCGGTTGTTGTCGACTGAAGATCCAATGCCAGTATTGTGGCTACATTATCAGGACAGTCTGTCTCAGCTTAGGCGACCTTTGAGCGCCAACGAATTACGGTTGTGCTTGCGTCAATTTGAGCAGCATTTATTCAATGAGTTGGGTTTTAGCTTAATATTGACGCAGGATAGTATTGAAAACATCATTCAGCCTGACGATTCTTATCGTTTTCTACCTGATGTTGGTTTAGTGCCTGTCTTGCAGAATGATATACAGACTGAGCATTTAGACAATACTATTGAGCAATATTTTTTCAAAGGTACTGATATCATTGCGATGACGCAGTTAGGTATTACTGACAAAACCTTAAATAATTGGTCAAAAATCCATCGACAGCTTATTGACCATTTACTGGATTATCAACCATTGCAAAGCCGTCTATTATGGCAGCAGCAACAGCGTTACCAATAAATAATAGTGCTACTCTCAAAGTGCTGTAACCACTCGGATTGCTACTGAGACTGTCTAAAGTTTCATATTCTTGTACCGTTGTTCAGTCAATTGGTTTTCGTTATCAAAAAAAATTCTTATGACCACTGCTTCATTAACTTCATCTAACAACCCCTTCCAAAAACTTTTATTAAGTGTAAACATTGATCACATAGCAACTTTACGTCAAGCGCGTGGGGTTAGTTATCCAAGCCCTTTAGCCGAAGCTCTTTGATGCGAGAAGGCGGGAGCAGATGGTATTGAGTTATATACAGGCGCTTATGCTGAGGCAAGCTTGGTAGCCGATATGGACATGCAAAATGCTGAGCTGAAACGAATTAAGCAAGCTGTTGCTACTGTTTGACGCAGTGATAATAACCTCTTAATTAACGCAGGTTATGGTCTGACACGTGATAATGTGAGTGCTATCGCACAAATTAAGGGTATTTATGAGTTGAATATTGGTCGTGCATTCATTGCAGGCGCTGTATTTGTAGGACTCGAACAGGCAGTGATTATGTGAAAGAAGCAATATATACAGATCTACAAAGCTATTAAAAAATATCATTGCTAATTTATGTGAGTGGTAACTTATGCCATTAGTAATTTCTTATTCGTCACATTCAGTGGGATGATCTTCATTAAGTTTTTGTTTAACAATACCTCCTTGGTTAAATGATATTAGATACATTGCTTCATTATAAGCAACGATGGGACAGTATTTTATATGGCCAAAATGTCCTCGTGGTTTGCCACTATCACCCCAAAATTTGGTGTAGTGGCGTCGACTTCCAACTCGTAAACTTAGCTTACTGTATTTAGGATTTAAAGACTGCTGAACGACTAATGAATCTACCTGAGCATCAAAGTGATTATTGTCATTTTTATCTATGAATAACAAAAGCGTCTTATCGCTGTCTCTATGGCAGCGCCCTCCAGTATCAGATAAGCAAACAATGACATTCTGTCTTCTGATGTAACTCTCAGCCTTGGCTAAGGCAAGAGAATTCTCTAACTGACTTTGAATCCGTTTGGCTTCCATACGTGCTAATTGTGTTCGTATGACTGGAGCTACGATCATCACTATAATTACTAATACACATACAGTGACGATAAGTTCAACCAGCGTAAAACCCTTGTTATGTCTATTAACAGTGCTTGGGTCTGTTCTAGTGTTTGTATTAGGTGCTCTTTTATAGAGAGATACTATATATCTGTGATACACATAAAGAATCAATCGGCTCTGAGCTAGCCTGTGCTTATTTGAAGTAAAAACCCATAATATAAATGCTGAGAGCTTTTTATAACTTGATAATGTTTTATGCAGCAATGCCATGAGGCTTGTTACCTATAATAAGTAGTTTAGTTCAATAAAACAGTCTCGCTTCTTTAAATGTTATTCAATCCAATCATTGCATAAAATCGAGCCAATATGCGCGCGAAGTTTTGGAGTAATGATCAAATTTATGATGTTTGAAATAATGTTGAGTGCTATAATATAAACAGAATATATGTCTACTGTCAAAAAATGTTTCAATTAGTGAATGACTGGTTTTAATAATAGAGAAAAAATACTAACTGTACTAAAATACGCCCAGACAATAGATACTGTTAGGTTTACTATCTATTGTGAACTGACATACAAAAGATAAAAAGCGTAAGGTGTGTTAGTTCTAGGTAACTTAAGCTGGTTATTGTGTTTTAGTTACGACATTATCGTGTAATAATGTGTAGCTCGTTAACGAAAAAAAGTTGTAAACTGAATTGATAATCGCTAAGCTACTCCTTAATTGGTTTTGCTTTGTCACTTAAAATTCGTAAAAGATGTCTATTTTAGAGCATCTTGAGAAGCGGTTTTGCTTAATGCATCACTCAAATTATCCTTTGGAGGAAGTCCATGAAATTGAATAAAATTGCTCTAGCTCTGGTTGCTGTAGCAGCTGCACCTTTAGCAGCTAATGCTGGCGTAACTATTAGCCATTGTTACTAGGTTATCATTACACTGGCGAAGCTCATGACGAGCAACGCGAAGTCCTTAAGACTGGTAAAGACCTTTATATGAATGGTCAGAATCCATCACAACCAATTGATGGTCGTAACGGAAATCTAAACGGTGGCGTAGCTAAAGAAAGCAGTCTATATACTGGTGCTGCACTAGGTATTGAGCTAACTCCTTCTACTCAGTTCCAAGTAGAGTATGGTGTATCAAATGCAAACGGCGAAGCTTCAGAAAGATCAGCAGACGCTGGTGTTAACCGTTTTGACGTAGAACAAACCATGCTTTCTGGTAACTTCTTAATCGGTACTGAAGAATTTACTGGTTATACTGATAGCGCATTCAAACCATATGTATTGGTTGGTGCTGGTCAATCTAAGATTAAAGTAGAGAACCAAGAGCAATATGTTGCGACGGGTAATGCGCAAGGTACTACAGCAGGTCAACCTGTATCAGCTGGTACTGAAGTTGCAGAGTCTAAAGATACCATTGGTAACCTAGGTCTAGGTGCTATGTATCGTATCAACGATGCTTTAAGCCTACGTGGTGAAGCTCGTGCGATTCATAACTTTGATAATAACTGGTGGGAAGGCATGGCTTTGGCCGGTCTAGAAGTTGTACTTGGTGGCCATTTAGCGCTACAGTAGCAGTACCACCAATGCAAGAGCCAGTTATCGATACTACTCCAGTAGTCGTAGTTGAATCTGATCTTGATTCTGATGGCGATGGCGTACCTGATAGCATCGATGCATGCCCAGGCACTCCTATGAATGTCGTAGTAGATGAGCGCGGTTGCCCAGTACCAGTAGATATTACTGATGAGCTGAAAATGGAACTACGTGTATTCTTTGATAACGATAAATCAACTATCAAATCTCAGTATCAACCTGAAATCGCTAAAGTAGCAGAGAAGATGCGCGAGTATCCTAACTCTACAGCACGTATCGAAGGTCATGCTTCTAAAACTGGTCCTTCAGCACGTTATAACCAACGTTTATCTGAAGCCCGTGCCGTTGCTGTTAAATCTATGTTAACTAACGAATTCGGTATTGCTCCAAACCGTATATCAACAGTTGGCTATGGTTATGACCAACCAATCGCTCCAAACGACACTGAAGAAGGTCGTGCTATGAACCGTCGTGTTTATGCCATCATCACTGGTGACAAAACAATGACTGTTGAACAAACTAAAGATATGGTTGTTCAGTAAATAGTATTGGACCGATTTTTTTACTAAATATATAGTTACAAAAAAAGTCACCTAATGGGTGGCTTTTTATTTATGGATTGAGAAAAGCAAGTTATTACATAAATTTGTGGAGCAATAATGTTATACTAGCTGCCCAAACATTCTGTAAATTGACAGAATGTACATTAGCATAGCTATCTGTATGATGAATTTATCAGTGTAGATACTTGATTATATTGAAATTATTTGATTAACCGCATCTATTGTGCAGTCTTCTAAAAGTAAGTACTCAATATCTATCTGGTTGATGATAAAAGTTTATCCAGCGGCGCTTATTGCTACTGCATTTTTTTAAGACGAAACGAGCATTTTATATGGCGAACGATATCAAACACCTGCGTAACATTGCAATTATTGCCCACGTTGACCACGGTAAAACAACTTTGGTTGATAAGTTATTACATCAGTCTGGTACTTTTGGCGACCGTGCAAACATTGCTGAACGTGCAATGGATTCAGGCGATATTGAGCAAGAACGTGGTATTACCATTTTGGCTAAAAATACAGCCATCCGCTGGACAGATAAGACTGATGATACTGAATATCGTATCAACATTGTTGACACCCCAGGTCACGCCGACTTTGGTGGTGAAGTTGAGCGTGTAATGTCTATGGTTGACTGCGTGCTTCTAGTCGTTGATGCGGTTGATGGCCCAATGCCACAGACCCGTTTTGTGACGCAAAAAGCGTTCGAGCAAGGTCTAAAACCTATCGTTGTCATCAATAAAATTGACCGTCCTGCTCACGCCCTGACTGGGTAATGGATCAAATCTTTGATCTTTTTGATAACTTGGGTGCAACTGATGAACAGCTTGATTTCCCAGTTGTTTATGCCTCAGCATTGAATGGTATTGCAGGTTTGGAAGCTGACGATTTGGCTGATGACATGACACCGCTTTTCAAAACAATTGTTGATGTGGTTCAGCCTCCTCAAGTTGATGCTGACGCACCGTTCCGTATGCAAATCTCAAGCCTTGATTACAACAGTTTTGTTGGCGTTATCGGCATTGGTCGTATTCAGCGTGGTAAAGTTAAAACCAATACTCAAGTGACTGTAATCGACAAAAATGGCAATACCCGTAATGGCCGTATTTTGAAAATTATGGGTTATCATGGTCTTGATCGTATTGATGTTGAAGATGCACAAGCTGGTGACATCGTTTGTATTACTGGTATTGATTCGCTTAATATCTCAGATACGATTTGTGATCCTAGTGCTGTCGAGGCATTACCAGCATTAACGGTTGATGAACCTACCGTTTCTATGAACTTCCAAGTAAATAACTCACCTTTTGCTGGTCGTGATGGCAAGTTTGTGACCTCGCGTAATATCCGTGAGCGTCTTGAGCGTGAATTGATTCATAACGTAGCATTACGTGTAGAAGATACAGAATCTCCTGATAAATTCAAAGTATCAGGTCGCGGTGAACTTCATCTGTCTGTATTGATTGAAAACATGCGCCGTGAAGGTTTTGAGATGGGTGTTTCAGGCCCAGAAGTTATCGTTAAAGAAGTTGATGGTAAATTACAAGAGCCGTATGAAAACGTTGTTTTTGATATTGAAGATGAGCATCAAGGTTCTATCATGGAGCAGGTTGGCTTGCGTAAAGGCGAGATGACCAATATGGAACTTGATGGTAAAGGTCGTATGCGTATCGAAGCGACGATGCCTGCCCGTGGTTTGATTGGTTTCCGTTCTGAATTCTTAACCTTGACTTCAGGTACAGGTATCATGACGTCAAGCTTCTCACATTACGGTCCACAAAAGATCGGTGATGTTGGTGGTCGCTCGAATGGTGTCTTAGTTTCTATGGCGAAGGGTGTTTGCTTAGGTTTCGCGCTATTTAACCTGCAAAAACGTGGTAAATTGTTTGCTGAGCCACAGCTTGAAGTTTACGAAGGTATGATCGTTGGTCTTAACTCACGTAACGATGATATGGCTGTTAACCCAACGACTGCTAAGCAGTTAACCAACGTTCGTGCGAGTGGTACTGATGAAGCATTGACGTTGACTCCAGCAGTCAAGTTCACACTTGAGCAAGCGCTTGAATTCATTCAAGATGATGAATTGGTTGAAGTAACACCTAAGGCGATTCGTCTACGTAAGCGTTATTTGACTGAAAGTGAGCGTAAGCGTCACGGCCGTGGTAAAAAAGGTGCTTAATATTGAGCCATGAATTACTGAGTAATTTATTGGACTGATATTTTATAGAAGCATTTGATGCTGTTGTTATTTAATAATGGGCATCAAGATAACTAAAAAATTAGCAGTATAGAGTGAACTAAATATGGTTCATTTTATGCTGCTTTTTTTTGTTGTAATTTCCATAGAATATAGACAGAATAACCGACAGTAGTAGTGTTTCTCACTATTACTCTTAAGGCTCAAGATTGGGTCGACTGTTGAGATACTTATTCGATTATAGATTAGTATTTTGAGGAGAAAATAATGAGTATGGTTTCTGAGTTTAAAGAATTCGCTTTAAAAGGTAATGTGATGGACTTAGCGGTCGGTGTCATTATCGGTGGAGCATTTGCTACTATCACAACGTCCTTAGTTGAAGACATTATTATGCCAATAGTGGCTTTCATAGCAGGTGGCGAAATCAACTTCAAAAACATGTTCTTAGTGTTGGGTGATGCGCCTGAAGGTGTTGCCATGACCTATGATGCTCTCAAAGCAGCTGGCGTTCCTGTATTAGCTATGGCAGTTTCATTACTGTACTGATTAATTTCTTAATTTTAGCATTTATTATTTTTATGATGGTTAGAATGGTTAACAAAATGCGTCGTAAAGAAGAAGTGCAAGAGCTGGTAAAACAACCTTCAGAAGAGGTGCAATTGCTTCGTGAAATTAGTGCTAAGTTAAGTAATACCACTGTTTCAAAATAAAATATGATGATTTGATTAAAAATACAAAAAAGGCTAACACGACGTTAGCCTTTTTGATGGATAATTTATAAATGCATTGTCTTTAGCGCAGTTATATCATTTAACCAGCTGTTAATATAAAGACTATGGCGTAACTACGACATAATCGTTGGTATTAATCAAAATCTCAGATGGTTGGTCAACGACAATACGGACAACATTATCATTAGTCACTTGTGATTTGTAATAGTTGTCTTCAGCCACAGTACAACCTAAGCAACGTCCCATCGCATCCCAAGGTTCAACAAAAAGTTTCTGCTGCGCCTTATCCGCATTACCACCGATAAGCGAGAAGGGTAGACTAACTAGGTAGGCGGCAGTACCAGCAACGGCACTGACCAGTTGTAGAGGTTTACCCACTACAGTATCAACCACCATTGTCTCATAAGAAGGCCCAAAGTCTGTCTCATCAATTTCTATGGCTGCCAAGGCAGGCTGCATAGTAGCAGCCATTAAACTTAAGCTTGCGGCTATAGTAAAGGCTTTTTGCTTAACTGTGCGTTGGTTTTTGGCTTTAACAGTCATAACGATGTCCTAAAATTCATAATTGGTATGATTATTAGCTGCTGCTATTTCCACACAGAGACAATTTCCCTATATAAATAATGCGCAACGATAAGTAAGCTAAATATATTACAGATGTATAAACATTATGCACTATTTATGTAAGTGCTCATACTATTAAAGCAAGATGTGTGTCAATAAGCAACAAAAATGGCGCGCGATATAATGATATTAGTGCAAAATAATAGGACACTCAGTCAAGAGTATTGTGCTGCCATATTCTATGACTTGATACCTAAGTTATTCTGGTATTTAAGGCGAAACAGATAGTGATAGTTTCAGATAATATTTAAAGGATTGGCTGACAGTTGGGACAGAATACACTGGCGCGACCATTAATTTTGATATTCTCAAGTACGGCATCACAATGCGGACAAGTTTCCCCTTGTCTACCATAGACATTTAATGTCTGCTGGAAGTAACCGGTTTGGCCATCTGCTACGGTGAAGTCTCGCAGTGTCGAGCCACCAAGTGCTATCGCCTTTTGTAAAATAACTTTAATATGATCGACCAAAATAATCATCTGAGCATGGGACAGTTGGTGAGCGGGGGTGGCTGGATGAATAGCTGATAAATATAGGCTTTCAGTCGCATAGATATTACCGACACCCACGACGACCTGTTGTTCCATGATGACTGATTTTATAGCGCGAGCAATGGGCTGCTTTTTTGATTTGGCGTTGCCAATTGCTACGGTATCAGCACTGTGATCAAGCAAGTTTGACCGTTGAATCAACTGATACAAATAGTCTGCAGTAAATTCATCTGATAATGGTTCAGGACCTAAATGATCTAATAGCTTAGCACTATAATCCTTGTGCCATAACACTGACCCAAAACGTCTTGGGTCATAATAATGTAGTTGGGATTTTGTATTATTAACGCCCTTAAAAACAATGATGAGATGATCATGCTTGCGCTTTTCAGTACCGTAGCTCTGCTGTTGCAGGCTGCCCGACATGCCTAAATGAACCAAAAGTTGACGCGGTACTAACGTAGCAGTTTGAGCTGCAGCGCTATCATCATTGGGTAATAAAGGTAAAAAGTTAAGAATTAAATATTTTGCGCGGCGCTCAACGCTATCTAGCGTGTAATCAATCAAGCTGTCTAAATCATCTGGCATCGCCCAGCGCAGCTTTGGCTGGAAAACTTTTATATCGATGATGCGTTGCCCTAATAGCGGTGCAAGGCTGGTTTTGGTTGTTTCTACTTCAGGCAGTTCAGGCATGATTTTTTTATAATAACCTTATGATTCAGTGGACGTACTTTGTGAGTTATATCTAAGCGACGGCGCGGCGAGCATGCAAGATACCATGCTGTTGCTCTAGTTTCGCTAAAAGCTTAGATAGGTGTGCCAATCCTGAAACCTCAATATGAAATTTTAAAAAGGCAATGTTATCATCATTACTAAGCGTCTCAACTTGACGAATATTGACATTTTCTTTATCAATAATTTGCGTCAAGTCACGCAACAGTCCGCGTCTATCATAGGCTTCTACGTGAATATCAACGGGTTGATAACGACCAGCTTGTACCCGCCACGAAGCCTCTATTTCGCGCTCAGGATCGCGTTCAATCAAGCGTGAATATTCAGGGCAACCACGATTATGGACACTGACACCTCGTGATAAGGTAATGTAACCAGCAATTGGCTCGCCATGCACAGGGTGGCAACAGCCTGCTAGATTAATTTCTATATTATCCAGCCCATCGATACGAATTTTATAAGCATCGATTTTTCCTGCCTCTCTAGCATCTATACTTGGCGCAAAATTTTCTGGCGGTCTTTCAGGTTCTAGGTGTAGCTGACGAGAGATATGGCTGGTGAGTTGGTTGAGACCAATGTCGCCTGTGACCAATCCAACGATAATATCATCAGTCGTATTGACATGGAAATGCTGAATATAGTCGTTTAAATCGATGCTATTGGGATGTACCGATAGTCGTTCAAGCTCTTTACTGAGCATTTGACGACCAATTTCAATGTTCTTATCACGGTCTTGCTTATTGAACCATTGACGCAATTTTGAACGTGCACGGTTGGTATGAATGTATCCAAGTGAAGCAACTAGCCAATCACGGTTGGGCTCACGTGATGCTTTGGTGATAATTTCAACTTGTTCACCCGTTTTGAGTTGATAGGTTAATGGTACATAGCGCTGATTGACTCGCGCAGCTTGGGCACGATTACCGACTTGTGTATGTACATAATAAGCAAAATCAAGAACGGTCGCCCCTTTTGGCAGTTCAGTAATGTCACCATCACGGCTAAAGATATAGATGCGTTCGAGCTCGTCAAAGTCAACGAGTTGCTCTTCTTCGTCAAACTCCATACCCTCTATTTCTTCACCAGTTAGTAAAGATGAGCGCGGTTGGTTACGGGTTTCATTATTGATCGATAACAGCTGACGCAGCGAGCTGATTCTTTGATTAAGATAATTGTCTTTTTTATTCTTTAGACCTTCTTTGTAGTTAACATGAGCACACATACCAAGCTCAGCTTCGAAGTGCATTTCGTGAGTACGAATTTGTACTTCCAGTGACTTGTTTTCAGCAATGACTGCCGTATGTAGTGAGCGATAACCATTGGACTTGGGGTTGGTAATATAGTCATCGAATTGTTCAGGAATATATCGCCACAAGCCATGTACCAATCCAAGCACGTGGTAACAGTCTGATGGGTTGGTGACCAATACTCGCAGCGCGCGAATGTCATAAAGCTGATCAAACGATAAGCCTTTGAGCTTCATTTTTCGGTAGATAGAGTAGATATGCTTGACTCGTCCAGAGACCTCACCTTCGATATTAGCCTCTGCTAGTGCTTCATTAAGCTTATCTTGTACACGCTGAATATAGGACTCGCGTTCGCTGCGTTTTTCGGAGAGCAGTTTGGCAATCTCTTTATAGCGTTCAGGCGCAAGGTAGCGAAAGGCTAAGTCTTCCAGCTCCCATTTAAGTTGCGCGATGCCCAAGCGGTGAGCTAGTGGAGCATAAATAGTCATGACTTCACGCGCCACCCGATTCTGTCGCTCTTCATTAGAAAAGGTCAATTCGCGCATGGCAAAAGTACGCTCAGCCAATTTGATAAGCACGACGCGTACATCATTGGTGACGGAAATTAGCATGCTATAAATATTAGATAGCTGGTCGCGCTGATTGTTTACGAAGTGATCTTCTAGACGCTTATTGCTTTCAATAATCTCAGACAGCTTACCCATTGCCAAGGTGTCTTTGACTAGGGTCGATATGTCTGCACCGAATTTTTTCTCGATATCAGCGAGGCTTATGATTGATTTTCGCGCACTACGATAGAGCATTGCAGCCACAAGAGCGTCTTCGTCTTGGTAGAGATAGGTCAATATGTCTGTCATGCCAATACCAGTGACATAAGCGCCTGAACGCTCAGACTCGCTAGTATTCATATGACTGCGAATAAATTCACAAGCAGCACTCAAGTGAGGTACAGACTCTTGTCCGATACGTTTGGCGACGTTGTCTAACCAAGTGGGAACATCAATATTGACTTGATCTAAATCAATCGCTTCGAGCTCTTTATCTGACAGAGCATTATTTTTATCTAAAAGCGGGTTATCAGAATATTCGTTTTCAAGCTTTGGATCATGACTATGAAAGGCATGTAGTGCTGAGCGATCAAAAGTGGTGTGTAGCTTATGAGTGGACAGCTGGTATTTGATATCGAGGGGGATTTGGGCATAGCTATTGGCAGACTGGTGCGAGCGTTGGCTCGCGACCAGTTGAGCGGCAAGTGCTGCACTATCGGCTTGGGTGGTCTGTCCATCCACCAGCGGTAATCCTTCACGAATTTTTACCATAGCCGACTCCTCTTAGCTATTTTGAATTGATTATAACCTCATCTACTATGCACACACGTTGAACTTACGATTCATAAAGTATCAGCTATAAACCAATATAACTGCTAAAAAATCTGTTTTTTAGCAGTCATAAAATGCGCGTAAAATATATAAAGCTATGAGTGCAAACGTTCACAAGGATTGAAAAAACCAGCCTAGGAATATTGTTTACTATTATCTCACTTTAAAGAGACAAATCAAGCGAGGCTATGTAATGTCTGCGGTTAATCAGGATAAATAACCATCATTTTTTTGCCACCGCTTGACTCAAATTTTGAATCAATGTCAGTGACCTTTAGCATGGTTATTTAACGCTCTGAACCGCTCACTTAACCGTAAATTGAATTACACCGCTACTTTTTCAAAACGAGCGATAGACTCAACATGACCGGTATGACAGAACATGTCCATCACACCAGCATGAGTCAGACGATAGCCTTGCTCTAATAATGCTTTTGTATCACGGGCGAGGGTTGCAGGGTTGCAAGAGACATAAACGATTCTCTCAGCGTTAAATTTCGGCAAGTACTGCATAATTTCCCAAGCACCAGACCGCGGCGGATCGATTAATAGCGCATCAAAGCCCTGATTCGCCCAAGGTTTATCAGTACAGTCTTGCGTCAAATCTTGGCTATAAAATTCTGTATTATTGATGCCATTACGACGTGCGTTATCGGCTGCACGTGCGGTCATCGCTTCGCTACCTTCAACACCAACCACAGAACCTGTCTCACCAACGAGGCGAGCAAGTGGCAAGCTAAAGTTGCCTAGACCACTGAATAAATCAAGTACGCGTTCACCTGCTTTTAAGTCTAACAAATCGCAGGCAAGCTTGGTCATTTGACGATTGACGGACAGGTTCACTTGGGTAAAATCTGTCGGGATAAACTCGAAAGTCAAATCGTATTCTGGCAATTGGTAATACAAACGACCAAATTGCTGGCTCATGTCATCATCTTCAGTCAATGCAATACGCTGGATACTGTCCGCACCTTTAGACTGCAAATATAGCTGCCAGTTGCGTGCGGCAAAAAACACTTTTAGCTTTTCTATATCAGCGTCTGATAACGGCTCCAAGTTGCGTACGATAAGGGCAACGGGCTGATTGCCATCTGGCAGCTCAGGCATCTCCTCACCCATGGCCAACTCAAGCTGAGCAATCTTGTTACGGCTCTCTAGCGTACTAATCAGTGTTTTTAAGTTTTCAATCTCAAAACCAATTCTTGGATCTAAAATATGACACTCATTTAATTCTGCCAAAAAGTTACTTGAGCGCTCACGAAAGCCGACAAGCGCGGTTTCTTTTTTGGTGACATAACGCACACCCAATCGTGCTTTGGTACGATAACCAAGACGATCACCAACCACTGGAGCAAGCCAGTTATCAGGCGTGACATTGGCTTGGTGTATCAGCATTTCAGCCAATACAGATTGCTTAAAGTTGATTTGACCGTCTGGCTGCCAGTGTTGCAAATTACAGCCGCCGCAGACGCCAAAATGTGGGCAGGGCGGTACGGCACGTTCAGAATTTGGGTTGGCAGTAATACTGACAGCCTCGCCTTCTTCAAAGCTGGCACGGCTATTGGTTATTTTGACCAAGGCACTTTCACCCGGCAATGCAAAGCTTACAAAGATTTTTTTGCCATGTTTGTCTTCGATATGGCCATCGTCTATACCAAAACCATTACCATAAACGGCAACGCCGCGACCATCATGCGACAAACCATCAATGGTGAAAGGCAGAGGTTCTGCATCCTTTAGACGGCGGCGTGTCTTTGATGAGGGTTTAGATTTTTTCTTATTAGGCGGAATAGTAATCGTTTGGGTCTCGCTCGTTGGTGGCGTAACATCAGAGGTTGTAGACGTTTTTGAATCGGTGGGTTGCATAAACCTGCCTTAATAATAAATGATAAATAACTAAAAAAATGAGGATAAACGCGATGTCTTATAACGCGCCTTCATATAACTTCATTTGTTATGATGTGGGCGCAGATGACCAATCAGCGATGAAGTCTTGATGGCGGGCATGACCATCCGCTTGGGTATATTTTACTAAATAGTCATAGCTCTGCTGCTGCCAAGCGTCAAAATCTTGTGAGGATAATTGTCCAGTTAAACGCAACCAGCGCAAATAGATTAGCCATGTATTCATGACGTCAGACTCGCAATAAATAGACAGCGTTTGCCAGTCATTAGTGCTGACAAGCTCACCAACCATACTACCGTCGACAGCTGTTTTACCCGGCAGACCATATAAACTTGCGACAATATCCATGGCTTCGCGGCGGCTGGCACCGTACTGGCTAAATCTGTCCATCAAATCAAGGTGACGCGTGTGGAAGCGATTGACGTAATTATCAAAGCGCATGTTTTTGATGCGCTCGCCTTCTTCAAATAACCATGGCGCTGATAAATCGTATTGCATAGCCCGATATATCAGTACAGGAATATCAAAACCTGAGCCATTCCAACTAATAAGCTGAGGCAGTTTTTCAAGGTCACTAAATGCCCGAAAAAATTTGGCAAGGATGTCTTTTTCACTAAATTTATCAGCGGTCAATGAGAACAACGAAAACTTGCCGTCTTTGATGTATAACGCTGAGATACAGACGATACGCTGCAGTGGCAAGCGCATAAAATCATGCCCAGCTTCTTGTATTCGAAGCGCTGTGAGTGCGCTCAACGCATCTGCATCATTCAACTCTGCCAATTGCGGATAGATACGGCGCGCCGCATCGGTATCAGCGACAGTTTCGATATCAAAGACCAATATAGGGTCGGATGGTAGAGCTTGTGACATAAGAAATCCTGATTGAATCAACTAAACTGAGCAGCGTTGTCTGTGCGTTAATTAACTTCTATATTATTATCGACATTGCTGGCGTCAATATTGTTGTCATCAATATTGTATAAACCCGTCGACAAATAACGATCGCCGCGATCACAGACAATAAAGGCGATGACGGCATCAGGGTTTTCTTTAGCGACTTGTACGGCAGCCCATGCTGCAGCACCTGATGAAACGCCCGCGAAAATACCTTCGGTTTTCGCCAGTTGCGCATATAAACTTCTGCGATACGCTGATCCACATCCATGATTTCATCAACCAAATCTGCGTTAAAGATACCCGGCATGTAAGCTGCGGGCCAGCGGCGAATACCAGCAATCGAAGCTTCTTCATCAGGCTGTAGTCCGATGATTTTGATATCTGAATTTTGTTCTTTGAGGTATTGAGATACACCGGTAATAGTACCAGTGGTGCCCATTGAGCTAATAAAATGAGTGATTTTTCCTGCCGTTTGCGCCCACAGTTCAGGCCCTGTGGTCAGGTAATGGGCTTGACTGTTATCAGAGTTATTAAACTGATCCAATACGATGCCTTTGCCATCTGCTTGCATTTGCAGCGCCAAATCGCGTGCGGCTTCCATGCCTTCATCCACCTCGATTAACGTCGCACCATACGCAATCATGCGTCTTTGCGCTCTTGAGTTGAATTGGTTGGCATCAGTAGCGTTATTGGATAGCCACGCATCGCGGCGACCATGGCTAAAGCAATGCCAGTGTTGCCACTCGTAGCTTCAATCAGCATGTCGCCCGCTTTGATATCACCGCGCTGTTCTGCTTGATAAATCATATTAAACGCAGGACGATCTTTAACAGAGCCCGCTGGATTGTTACCTTCAAGCTTGGCCAGTAACGCAGCACCATTGGTCAGCTGCTCTTGCTCAGGTAAGCGCTGTAATTTAACCAATGGCGTCTGACCGACGCAATCGGCAAGCTTGGTGACTTGAGTAATGAAATTAGGGTTGGAGATAGCCGTTGCGGACATAAAGTATCCTTGTGAATTTTTAAAATTGATTTTAATTACCGTTTATTTTTTAATTGTCATTTTGATTTTTGAATAAATGTCTTGATATGGCCGCTATTGAGTGAAGCGAGTGATTTGATCATTAATGACATTTCTACCGCTTTGACCAAATAGCAATAAATGAAAAGTTGCGTCATTATATCATTTTGTTTTTGGCTACGCTGAAGGCATCAAGAGATTTTGGTAAATGAGTGGTGTTTAAAAAGGGCTGGACAGTTAAAATGCCTTTGCGCCATAGCCACTCACCATGAACGATGAAATGCGTTATAGTTATGGCAATATATAGGTGCGGCAAGAACAAGAATCACTAAATTTATCATGGGTAGGCAGTTATCATTTTTGAAATGACGATAGCTTTGCAATGAGCACAACCCCTAAAAAAATCATGATTGGCTAACACCGCTTACCGCCGCTATTGATTCATAGTGCAATTTTCTGTAGAGAGTAAAGCTAGCATGGCATACAAAAAACGTTTTGATACTAGCAGTGCGTATGGCCAGTTGATTATATTGGTGTTCCTACATTTGTATCTTGGCAGCGGTGGGCGGTATTTTGGTCTTTTATGAGACCATGCGTGCCAGCAATTCCGAACAAGAAGTATTGGCGGAGGCGGTGCTGATTCGTTATACCCCAGCGATTGCAGAGCTAATCCCTGAGCTGTTAGCGCAAGAGCGCCAGCAAGCAGACGGCGAACCCAATGCGGATGGCGAAGTCAGAGCAAATGATGCCACTCAAACGACAATCACGAAGCTTGAGGAAATTCAAGATAAGCTGGGTCGTATGCAGTCCGAGCAACATGTACAGCGTATTGCGATCATCAATGAAAGCAATCAAGTGCTCGCTGCAGTCGGTTATGGCTGAACGAAGCATGGCCTGCAATAGACACAAAAAAGAATTTTTTATCACAGCAATCAACGCCTATTGGAACTGCTTATGGCAGTGTATTAGGGGAGTTTGAAGGACAAAAACTGTGGCTGCTCGTCGATATGGACAATGAACCACTCTACATCGCCCGCTACCGTATCGCCATGGCGTTAGTGATTACTGGCTTGTTCACTATTTTGATTTTATTGCTGAGTTTAAATATTTATTCAAAGCGCTGGATAGCACCAATTTATGAGCTACGTTTGCAGTTGCAGCGTACCCATGTCGACAATTTGTATCAGCCTATTCCCGTTGAGTCAGATGGTGAGCTGAACTTATTGCAGCAAGACTTGGTCAAAACTTTGCGCCGCTTGCATCGAAGCTTTCAGGAATTAAAAGACCATGCTGAGCAAACCGAGGATGATTTGCGCCTTGCGTTTGATGAGATGGAAATGCAAAACATCTCTATTCGTAATGCACGTGATGCGGCAATTTCAACCAGCCAAGCAAAATCGGCGTTTTTGGCCAATATTAGCCACGAGCTGCGCACGCCATTAAACAGTATCGATGGCTTTATCAATTTGCTGGCAAGGCATGGCGAATTGAACCCTGAACAAGATTTGTACGTGCAAACCATACGTAAGTCATCAGCACACTTGCTTGCCTTGGTTAACGATGTTTTGGATTTCTCTAAGATTGAAGCAGGCAAGCTGGTACTTGACCGTCATGAGTTTGACCTTTATGACACCATTTATGACGTGGTCGATATGCTTTCACCTGTATCCGCAGAAAAAGGTCTGCGCATGGCGGTGCTGTTTTATAATGATGTGCCGATGCGTATCAATGGCGATGCCCTGCGTCTCAAGCAAGTATTGACCAATATCGTCGGCAATGCGATTAAATTTACCGATAGTGGTGATGTGGTAGTGCGCGTCAGCTTAGATGATCATCGTGATAATTATCTCATGATCAGTGTGCAAGACAGCGGTAAGGGCATCTCTTTAGCCGATCAAAAGATGCTGTTCCAAAGCTTTAGCCAAGGCGACCCTTCAATTACTCGTCAGTATGGCGGCACAGGTTGGGGCTCGTCATCTCCAAGCAATTAACGCGGCTGATGGGCGGTGATATTGGTTTTCATGATAATGCTCAAGAGAATATTGCCAATCAGGGCGCGACGTTTTGGTTTCGGATGCCAGCACATGTCGATGTATTGGAAGCGGCTACAGGACAGACGATTGAGCTACCAGTCTTGGCTCCATTGGCGAGTGAGACCGATGAGTTTAATGTATTGGTATGGATCAATCATACCGCCTCTATCCAAGTGCTCAAAGCCAGCTTGCAATATCTGCCGATTAAGTTGACCCAAGCCAACTCCTTACCAGGCGTACTTGAGTCATTAAAAGAGCATGGTAATTATTGGGATTGGGTCATCGTCGATGATGATACCCAAGACGATATGATGGCATTACTCAAACAAATTCGTCTGCATTACCAAGGTAAGCTTGCGGTATTTGGCTATCAAGTTGCTGCCGATCAAGCATTATTAAATCGTTATCATGCCAATATTTTGTATGAGCCTTTAGACAAAAGACAGCTTTATGCCATGCTCGACACCCAAAATCGCAGTACCAAAAAAAGCGTGCAAGAACCGCGCTGGACAGGGGTAACGGTACTGGCAGTCGACGATCATCTTCCCAATTTGTTGGTGCTCGATGCATTACTTAGTGAGCTTGGCATCCAAGTCATCACAGCGAGTAGTGGTTTTGACGCCATAGAAATTATCAGTAAACAACAAACCAAAAACATCAAAACTACGAAAAATGATAAGCAAAGCCTGTCGAATAAAACGCAAATCTCTAAAGCTGAAACGCGCGATGAGGTGAATAAAAAATCAAATAGTACGCTTTATGAAGAGGTGAATACCGACGATAAAGTTGCTACTCAGGATAAAGGTCATATTGATCTAATATTCATGGACATCCAAATGCCGCGTATGTCAGGGCATGAAGCCGCAAGACAAATTCGCAATATTGAAAATGATGATAGCCGCATTCCAATCATTGCGTTGACTGCACATGGTTTGGCTGATGAGCGAGACAAACTGATCGCTAGTGGCATTAATGACTATGTGGGTAAGCCCATTAGCCAGCCTCAGTTGTTACAAGTGCTGCAAAAATGGCTTGGACGTACAACGACAATGCCGCAGTTAACAGCGTTGCCTGATACCAATCTGCACAGTACGGATGTGCACAATACTGATGTGCAGGTCATCGATTTATCAAAAGAGAATTCACACTCTACTGATTTACAGAATAGGGAGACTGAAACGTATTCAACGTGGCCATCAGACTCTACAACCATTGCTTATCCTATGGTGAAAGGGGATGAAAATAACCGTCATAGCGGTTCTAACACAATCAATCAGCCAAAAATAACGCGTCCTTTATCATTGAAGAAAATTCGTGATAATTACTTGCGAGACAGCCAACCACGCGAGGATTATAGACGCGAAACACCGCGCGACACCCAGCCACGCTATGAGAATTTGCGCTTACATAAACAAGGACAGTCGCCACTATTAAAGCCATCGGAAACACCGATAAATAGTGCTCGCGATGGAGTGGCAATGCCTACAGATTCCCACACATATGCGCAAGAAACGAAGGGTTGGGACAGCAGTCACCACCATTTAAGCCATCACTCTTTGGGGGCTAACGAAGGTGATGGCTTTGCTATTTTAGATTGGCAAGACGCGTTGACCCGCTCAGCGAATAAGCCCGACTTGGCAGCCAAGCTTATCATTATGATGCTTGATACTATTAATGATGAAAAGCAGGCGCTGACGCAAGCGTGGGACGCCCGTGATCGCAGTATGCTAGCGCAAATTGCTCATCGCATCTTAGGCGGCAGTCGTTATACTGGTGTGCCGCAATTACGTCAGGCCAGTCAAGACTTAGAAGATAAATGCTTGTTGAATGTCCAACACATCACCCCTGCGCAGTTTGCCATGCTTGAGCCATATTATGCCGCATTAATAACAGCGTTAAATAATTTGCAGGCGCTGGATTTATCAGCCTATCCTCAGCTCAATTATCATCGTTTGAGTGAAAATGATATGACGTGGAAAATGATTTAGAAATGATGGTTTTATGACATTAACGATGAATCGAATCGTTGCAGTCAGTTATTGATGAGGTAGCGTCGTAACAAGGCTGTTAATATTGTTGTCATCAGCTTTAGACGTATCGGCATCATATTTAGATGCCATTTCTATTTTATTCATGAATAAGGATTGTTATGAACGCGATTGCCACTTACCAATATGAAACCTTACAAGTTAGTATGACCGACAATATACTCACGGTAACCTTGAATCGCCCACACAAAAAAAATGCCATGAGCTTTAAAGTGGTGAAAGAATTGATTGCCGTCGCAGAACGCATTGGTAAAGACAAAACGATACGTGCGGTGATTCTAAACGGTGCTGAAGGCACGTTTTGTGCAGGCATAGACTTAGGTGATTTGAATCATCCAAAAAATCAAGCGTTCGCCGTTTGGGAGCTGGTAAAGCCATGGCAGAGCTCGTTCCAGCGTGTTTGTCTGGTATGGCGCGATGTGCCTGTACCGGTCATTGCCGTACTAGAAGGCTATTGTATTGGTGCAGGTCTTCAGCTAGCGCTGGCTTGCGATGTGCGTATCAGTCATCCAGATTGCAAACTGTCTATTATGGAAGCTAAGTGGGGGCTTGTACCAGACATGGGTTTGACGCAATCGGCGTTTGGCGTGGTACGTGAAGATGTGCTAAAAGAGCTTGCCATGAGTGCGCGTATCGTAACTGCCAGTGAGGGCAAAGCATTGGGTCTTGTCAGCCATTGCAATGAAGCGCCACTTGAGCAGGCGCAAAAGCTCGCTGCCGAATTTGCAGAGCGCTCTCCTGATGCGGTGTTGGCGAGTAAGCGTGTGGTCAATGCTATGTTCCAGCAGCCAGCCACTACTTTATATAAAGAAAAAGTATGGCAGCTTAAAATGATGCTCGGTCGTAATCGCAAGCTTGCTTTAAGAAAAGCCAAGCAAGCCAGTACGGCATTTGGCAAGCGCCAGTTCCGCTAAATATCTTTTACTAATTATGCCGCTACGCTAACGCTCAGACCTATTTTGACAAATTATTGTGATTATTTTTAGTTGTGATTGTTTGTTTTATTCACGTCATACCTCTATTGAAATGTGAGGGGATAGTACGATATATCACTATCCACTTGCGCCGCTGTATGCAAATGTGCACTAATGGTAGCAATGACCCTTGTTTTCAGTATTGAGTAAAGACTAAATATTAAAGACAATGGAAGCCTGAATAATACAATAACAATCACTAGAGTGTATTGAACCTTTATAAAAATTCAATACACTCTATATAAAATGGTCTGAATATGTCTGCTCCAAAATCCTCTCTACCCAATCGACCCGTTGCTTCTGAGCGCGTACGCTCTGCTGATTTGCCTGTTGCATGGATTATGATGCTTGGACTTATCGTGCAGTGGGGCCATTGTCTATTGATATGTATCTGCCTGCATTACCATCTATGGCAGATGACTTTGGCGTATCTACAGCCTTTATGGCCAATTCTGTTCCTGCCTATTTTTTAGGCTTGGTATTTGGCCAGCTATTTTATGGTCCATTTAGTGATCGTGTCGGTCGTGTTAAGCCTTTATATATCGGTATGACACTATATGTCATCGCCTCCATTGTTTGTGCGACTACTAATAACGAGTATGTATTGTTTGTTGGACGGACGATGCAAGCGCTTGGTGCCTGTGTCGGCGCGGTGGTCACTCGTGCCGCGATTCGCGATCGATTGACTGCTAAGCAAACCGCAAAAGCCTTTTCTATTATGATTTTGGTGATGGGTTTAGCGCCGATATTAGCCCCATCGCTTGGTGCGCTATTTCTACAGTTTTTTAGCTGGCACTCTATTTTTTGGTTTTTGGCTGCTTTTGGCACGTTGAATTTATTGCTCACAAAGTTTTTCTTCTTTGAAACGTTGACGGAAGAAAATCGTAATGTACGTCCTGCAAGAGAAGTACTGAGTCAGTACTGGGACTTATTAAAAGACCCGACGTTCAATTATCCAGCGATTGGTGGCGGCCTGCTGATGGGGGCGATGTTTGTTTATATCAGTTCAGCCTCTGAGCTGATTATGGATACCTATGGGGTATCCGCCACCCACTTTGCTTGGTTATTTGGGATGAATGCTGCTGGTTTTGTGGGTTTGACTCAGCTGAATCAGTGGCTCACCAATCGCTTTCGTATTTTGAGTATTTTGCGCTTTGGTGCGATGATGCAGGTTATTTCTGCAGGCGTGCTATTTGTAATAGGTCTATTTTTGGGTACTGATGCTTGGCTTCCACTGGTGCTGGCTTGTATTTTCTTCTGTATCGCAGGCTTAGGTCTTACTCAGCCAAATGCTTCTGCTATTGCGCTGGCCTTTCAAAAACGCCGAGCGGGCATGGCAAGTGCGCTACAAGGCTCGCTCATGTTTTCAGTCGGTATCTTTGGTGGATTATTATTAAACCTATTTCCAGTTAATCCCGTACTCAAAATTGGTATTGCGATGTTCGCGTTAATGAGTCTTGGCTGTTTTTTAATTTGGCAGATAGATCGTAATTTAAATCTGGACGATGCGGAGTAAGCCAGAAGCTTTATAGTTTTTTGCACTAGAATCTTAAAAGGCATTCTTACATTAATTATGTAGGGATGCTTTTTTTGTACTTTTTATTTTATTTTTTGCATAAGACTGCGCATAAAACAAGGACATATTACAAGTTTTCAGTCATATAGATAGACTTATGTATGCCCTTAATATCCTTTATTTGCCATATATAACAAATTGTACGTAATAACTAAACATAATTATTGCAATCATAAAGTTAGGCAAGTATTATCAAACGTAACTTTCTGTAAGTAAGTATTGTGAAGATATTACCTAACCTTGCTAGATTGTCATTAATTAATATGTACAACCACGTGAAGCTTTAAGGGTAAATTATGATGCAGTTATATCGAGTGTTACCAATTGTATTGAGTGTTGGCCTGTTTGGCTGCGGTAACTCTTCCACTCAAGAAAATGCCAATTCGACTGGTACGCCAGTAACAGAAAACAAAGATAATTTTGTCAGTAATTTGCCTGATACGGCACCAACATTAAAGGTCGCTATGACGGGTGATTTACCACCTTTCTCGTTTCAAGATGACTATGGCAATATGCAGGGCACGGACGTTGATTCCATTAGAGCTATCGGCGAGGAGCAAGGCTTTAAGGTCGAGTTTTATAAAGAAACTTGGCAAGATATGTTCGATAGTGTGGAGTCAGGAAAACGTGATTTAGCTATTTCTGGTATCTCTTATAAAGATGATCGCGCAGTAAGATACGGTCTATCAACGCCTTACTTTTTTAACCCAGCTACCATCATGTACTTGGAAGGTAAGTTTGATATCAAAGGCTTAAACGATATAAAGGGTCTAAAACTGGTACGTTGGCAGGTTCTAAAGAAGAAGATACTCTGAAACAGATGGGTAGCTCGGTTGAGTTGGTTTCAAGATCTACTGCATTTTTGGCTTATCAGGACTTAGTACAAGGTAAGACTGATGTTTTCTTATATGACATGCCAGTGCTGCAGTACATCATAAAAGGTTATCCAGAACATAAAGTGAAGATTGTACCTTATGAAGCGGCAGACGCACCTTCAGCGCAACAAGTCGTATTAATGGCAAAAGAAAATACTCAGTTGATTAATACGGTTAATGAGGGTATTGCTAAATTGAAAGAAAAAGGGACATTTAAGGAAATTGAAGAGCGCTGGTTAGGTGAGGCTGTACCTGCATCTGCTGATAAGAGCAATTCTGATACTAATACTACGCAATTGAACTAAGGAATTCTGAAGATGGCAACCACTCCCAATGTTGACAATAAGCGCTATCAAGGTCTGATCATTTCAATTGCACTATTTTTATCGCTCATCGGTGCCTTGTTAGCCTTTACGTTCTATACCTCAAACTTATTAGAAAGAAATACTGCGTTAATTGACCAAACCAACCAAGTCGCTAATAGCGCGCAGGCGGTAATTAAAGATTTATTTGACTTAGATAATAGCTATGGCGAAGATACGAACTCTCCACATATTCAGCGCGTTTTGGAGCGTTTGGAGGAAAATACGGCGTTGATTACCAGCTCTATTGCTGCTATTGAGCAAGGTGCAACGATCACTGACGTTGATGGCAAAACTTATGATCTGCCAAAGATTGACAGTAACGCACAAGTAAACATTACCGCGGCTAATGAGCAGTGGAAAGCGTTAGAGCCTAAGATTCAAGCATATCTCAAAGATGCTGATAATATTATGGTTTCCTCTGAAGATGATCTGACCCAAGCCGTTGAGCAAGCCAAGACATCAAGTCTATTGATTAACGATTCGTTAGACAATTTGACCAAAGATGTTTTCAATAGTGCCGAACGCCAAGCGACGACCATTCGTCTTATTCAGGTACTTGGTGTTGCCGCCATCTTTACCTACTTTCTAATCTTTGTATTCTTCTTTGTACGTCGTTTACGTGAAACCGATGCTGAAGCGTTCGCTGCTCGTCGCGAGACGCAAGAGATTATGGAAACGGTAAATACGGGTCTATTCTTGCTTGATAAAGACTTGAATATTGGTCAGCAGCATTCTCGCGCACTGAATGATATTATCGGTGAGGACAGATTGTCAGGAGAGAACTTTACTAACGTTTTACGTGGGCGTATTTCTGATAAAGATCTGAAAACCACACAGCAATTTATTGAGCAGCTTTACAATCCACGCGTTAAAGAAAAATTGGTAGATTCTCTCAATCCACTGCACAAAGTTATGCTACACAACAACGCTGGTGATAAAGCACAGAATAATCGCTTCTTAGACTTCAAGTTCTCACGTGTTTATGACAACAAAGACATTGCCCGTATTTTGGTCAACGTCAACGATGTATCAGATGCCGTATATTTAGAGCAGCGTCTAGAAAAAGAGCGTTCGCAAAACGACATGCAGATTGAGATGCTCACCACTATCTTGAATGTAAATCCTAAAATTATTAATGAGTTTATTGATAATACGCAGATGCACATTGAGAAAATGAACAATATCTTGAAAAATCCTGGTAGCTCACAATACGAGCTTGAGGCAAACTAAAAGCCATTTACCGCGAAATGCATAGCTTAAAAGGTGAAGCTTCTGCGCTAAAACTGCATAGTTTTACCAAGATTGCCTCAGATGCGGAAGACAAACTGCACGCATTGCAAAACCAAGGTCAATTATCTGGTAACGATTTCTTGCCATTGGCCGTACATTTGGATGACTTATTAAGCCTATCAAATACCATCGCAACCTTGGGCGAGCGTATTAACCGTTCAGCACCAGCGACTGCACCAACTGCAAATGGGTTAGATGATAATATTGCTCAAAACAGTATGTCAAAAACGGTGGCGACTGACAGTCAGATATCAAATCCTTCAATCAGTAGCATGAATACTGATATTGGTCAGGATATTGACCTAGATAATGACGCAACTGATGATCATCTGTCTTTTTATAAAGCATTTGCAAAAGATATTGCCGCAAGACAAGGTAAGCAAGTAGAGCTAAAGAGTAATACACTGATGCAAGCGGACATACCAGCGCATCTGGTAAAGCCGATTAAAGAGATTAGCATTCAGCTACTACGTAATGCCGTGGTTCATGGCATTGAAGCGCCAAGTGTTCGTCATTCGATTGGTAAGACTGCGGTTGGGACGATTGATTTAGAACTAAAAGACAACGGCTCAGATTTCATGCTGATGGTGCAAGATGATGGTCAAGGTATTGATTATGACAGCATTCGTGCCAAGTTAAGCAGTGACGGTCGTTTTAGTACAGAAGAAGCCAGTCAGCTCAGTCAAAGCGAGCTGCTCAAACAACTGTTTTCTTCGGGTTTCTCTACCAAAGAACATGCGGATGAAGATGGCGGACGCGGTGTCGGTCTCGATATCATTAAAGCAAAAGTAAAAGATTATGATGGCAAGCTTAACGTAAACAGCGAATTTGGTCAGATGACACGGTTTGTTATTACTTTACCAAAAGCTTAATTAGAAACAGCAGGTATATTGTCAAGGATGACAAGCACTTCATTAAAGGTAATAGATCAGTTATGCATAAGTTAATGATTGTTGATGATTCAAATATTATTAGAAATCGTATTCAACGCGCGTACGATTCAGGGCAGTTTATGCTGGTTGCGACGGCAACCAGTGGCGTCCAAGCCATTGAAAAGTTCAATGTCCATCGTCCTGATGTAATCACTATGGACTTGACCATGCCACAAATGGACGGACTTGAATGCATTGAGAAAATCATTGCGATTGACCCTGAGGTACGAATTTTAGTGGTGTCAGCACTGTCTGATAAAGCCACTGGCATTGAAGCATTGTCGTTGGGTGCCAGCGGATTTTTGTGCAAGCCTTTTTCAGAAGATGAGCTTGTAGAGTCTTTGTATGAGCTAATGCAAGACTAAACCATTCAACGACTTAAGTAGATGTCATTATGAAAGAACAAAAGCTACAGATTTTTTTAAGTATTATTAGTAACTATTTTAATCAGTTTGGGGGCGAGGAGCTTGTCGCTGACACCCCATATCTGTTAGAGAATAAACAGCCAAAAGTCCATGATTATACAGGTGTGATCGGTATATCGGGTGGACAAAAAGGCGTGGTGTATTTTTCCGCAACCCGTCAGTTATTGTCCGCTATACTGGATAGCATGGGTGAAACGGATAAAAGCGATGAGAATTATATCGATTTGGCTGGTGAAGTGGCCAATACCATCGCTGGTAACGCGCGTAAAGAGTTTGGCTCAGAGTTCCATATTTCTGTGCCGTTTGTATTTAAAGGCTCTCCACAAAGTATTGTGTTGCCGAATGATGAGCGTTCTTTTATCATTCCCATCACTTGGAACTCGCAGATAGGCGAGATTGTGGTCTGTTTGCAGGATTAACGTTGCTGCCACCGCGTCATAAAGATGGATATTAATATATTATGGTTAAAGTAGAAAAATTGGGTGTGTTTCTGAGCTCAATCAATGCATTTTTTGCACAAATTGATGGCTCGGAAGTATCCATTGATACCCCTTATTTAAATCATAACAAGAGTGCTGTTGGTTATGATTATAGCGGCGTTATCGAGATATCAGGGCCTCTTGAAGGCTGTGTGTATGTGAGTGCACCAAGCGTGATGTTACGAGAAGTCATAAAAGTGATGGGCGAGCCTGACTCATCGATCACGATGATGAAGGATCTGCTCGGTGAGATGGCCAACACTATCTCTGGTAATGCTCGTACTGAGTTTGGCTCAGAGTTTATTATCTCGCCGCCGCATATTGTTGAGAGCGCACCAAGCGTGTCTTATTTGCCAAAAGATCGTCAAAGTTACGTCACACCATTTACGTGGCGTGGGTATAAAGCGGTCATTGGTATCTGTATCGCTTAATCTACAGCTGCTCATTTATTCAGTATAAAGAACGACGTTAATGCGTCGTTTTTTTATGCGTTATCATCCACTTAAACAGCATAATAGCGCTAGCAGTCGCTAAGCATTATGTGATAAAATACAGCCCAGCTATTTTTTATCACATCGTATTTTTACGTTCAAATGATAGCTCAATTTTTTAGACCAACCCATCAACCAATGACACACACATCATGGCAAAAAATTGCTGGGTGTTTGGCGACTTGATTAATTTGCAAAAAAGTTAGTGCTGCCACAATAAGCATTAACCGTTAGCAGATGCGTGTCGCTAGATAGGCAGTTTTTGTGATGTGGAGGCATAACCCAACCAATAGGAATTTCACATGTCTACAAAGAATCCAACCAAAATCGAAATGCGCGACTTACTACAAGCCGGCGCTCACTTTGGTCACCAAACACGTTTTGGAATCCAAAAATGGGACCATACATCTTTGGTGCCCGTAACAAGATTCACATCATTAACCTTGAGCACACAGTAAAAGCGTTTAACGAAGCATTGACTTACGTTAACGGCTTAGCTGCTAAGAAAAACAAAGTATTGTTCGTAGGTACTAAACGCGCAGCAAGCGGTATCATCGCTGAGCAAGCAGCACGCGCTGGCATGCCATACGTTGACCATCGCTGGTTAGGTGGTATGTTGACCAACTGGAAAACACTTCGCCAGTCAATCAACCGTCTAAAAGAGCTAGAAAAACAAGCAGAAGACGGTACTTTCGCCAAGCTTACTAAGCGCGAAGCGTTAGAGCGTACTCGCGATATGGAAAAACTTGAGCGTTCACTAGGCGGTATTAAAGATATGGGCGGCCTACCTGATGCAATCTTCGTTGTAGACGTAGATCATGAAGCGATTGCTATCAAAGAAGCTAAAAATCTAGGTATCCCAGTTATCGGTATCGTTGATACTAACTCTAGCCAGATAACGTTGATACATCATCCCAGCAAACGATGATGCTATCCGTGCTGTGACCTTGTATGTGACTTCTATGGCTGATGCGATTATCGCTGGTAAAGAATACGCACAGACTCAAGCGGGCGGCAAAGCTGAGCAAGAAGCACCTGCTACTGAAGAAGCACCAGTTGAAGCCAAAGCAGAAGAAGCGGCGACTCCAGCAGAATAATTGGCTGACCCAAAAGGTTTAACTTTGTAAGGATAGCTTGATAGTCACACTATCTGCATCCATGTAAAGTTATTAACAGCGTATAAGCTCACAATAGGCATGATGTAGTTTTACTCGTCATGCCTTATTGTTGATGGAACACTCGTTAATAAGCGAGTATTATCGCTTATAGTTAGACTCGTGATGCACAATATCTGTCATTACAATGTTGTCTGTTATCACGATCAACCATGAGTGCTTTCATTACTATAAGAGCGATATAGTACCAATAGATAGCAAAGATATATCTCATAGAAATTAAGCACTCCCATACATAATAAAAGGTAACTCTTATGTCAGAAGTAAAAGTATCTGCCAAAATGGTAAAAGAATTGCGTGACCGTACTGGTCTTGGCATGATGGAATGTAAAAAAGCGTTAGAAGAGTCAAACGGCGATGTAGAAACTGCCATTGATAACCTACGTAAATCTGGTCAAGCCAAAGCAGCTAAAAAAGCGGGTAACATTGCAGCTGATGGCGCTATTATCATCGCTCAAGGCGACAACAAAGCATTCTTGTTAGAAGTAAACTGCCAAACTGACTTCGTTGCAAAAGACGAAAACTTTACGGCATTTGCAGAAGCAGTAGCGAACATTGCATTAGAAAACAATGTGACTGACGTAGCTGCTATCGCTGAATTGCCATATGGCAATGGTCAGACTATTGAAGAAGCTCGTGTATCTTTGGTACAAAAAATCGGCGAAAACATCCAAGTACGCCGCGTTGAAGTATTGGAAGGTAGCAACCTTGCTTCATACCGTCATGGTCTACGTATTGGGGTTGTGGTATCTTTTGAAGGCGGCAATGCAGAGACTGGCAAAAACCTTGCCATGCATATCGCTGCGTTTAACCCAGTTGCGGTTGATGACGAAAGTGTAGATGCTGATTTATTAGCACGCGAAAAAGACATCATCGAAGCAAAAGCTCGTGAGTCTGGCAAGCCTGATAACATCGTTGAAAAAATGATCGAAGGTGGCCTACGTAAGTACCTAGAAGAAGTGACTTTATTACGTCAGCCATACGTTATGGACAACGAGAAGAAGTTGGTGATGTACTAAAAGCTGAAGGCGTAAAAGTACTTGCTTTCAAACGTCTAGAAGTTGGTGAAGGCATCGAGAAAAAGCAAGAAGACTTTGCTGCTGAAGTTGCTGCAACACAAGCACTGGCTAACAAGTAATTTTTAAATTTTGCTAAGAAGAAAGGTGAGTGCTAAGCTTTTTGGTCTGGTACTCACCGATCAGCTTTATTATTAATCTTGTATCGAACTCAAAAAATATGACAAGATAGATTATGAATGAATAGATAAAGCCTCTTAGCACAAAAAAAGCCCGTTAATTATATTAACGGGCTTTTTTACGTTTGGATTCTACTGTTCATGCAGTTTTCATTCTAGCGTAATGCGTCATACGCTGAGTTGGCATAGCTGGCACTATTGCTATTACTGCTGGTGCCATAGCTGACGTTTTGTAAGCCGCTACTGAGACTTGGATTGGCGATTTGATTACTAGCATTCATGGTACTGCCTGATAGCCCTGAGTCGTTTTTATACAAGCTATGGTAACGGCTCATGACATTTTTGACATAGTTACGGGTTTCCTTAAAAGGCGGGATGCCGTTATATTTATCAACGTTACCTTCACCCGCATTGTAGCCCGCAACCGCAAATTCTACGTTGTTATTAAAACGCTTCATCAGCCATGCAATATATTTAGCAGAGCCTTCGATATTATCTGCAGGATTCCAAGGATTGCTAACTTTGAAGCGTCGCGCAGTCGCAGGCATTAGCTGCATCAAACCTTGTGCACCGACAGGTGAGCGTGCATTCGGGTTAAATGCGGATTCGCTATGCATCATTGCTTTTATGAGCCCAGGATCTACGCCGTGACGCTGAGCTGAGGCGCGAATATAACTGTCGTATGAGTTGCGGCTTCCGCTACTGCTGGCAGAGCTACTACCATAGCTATCGCCACTGCCATCATACATTTTGGATTTTTTATAATGGGTAACTTTGACTGTTTTAGTAAACTTATTAAAGTTACCACTAGGTTCACTGCGATTGGTAAGTAGTATCTGACCGTCGTTACTTTTTTTAATATACATACTCTCCGCGTGAGCAGTAACAGAAAAGGCAAGTGAGCTAGTAATGACAGTTAATAGAAGAGGAGACAAGCAGCGAGTCACTAAGGTTGTAACATTTATCATAGGGTTATCACTTTTCATCGAGTAATAGCAAATTGCTTTGCCTATAGGCGCGTCGTTCTGCGCATTTAAGCGGTTATCGTGCTGGTAGGATTTTATCGCTGTAAACGATATAGCACCCTAGCAAAAACCACGTCTAACTAGAAACCACTCGCATTGGATACAAAAAATAATAGTTGCTTACTATAACATATAATAACTTTTCGACGCATACGATTATCAGTACAAAGTATAAAAGTCATTTTTAATTTGTAAAAAAATCAACACACTACCGTTTTTGAGTACGTTGATTGAGTATTGGCTTTATTATTTTTAGGCGTATGTGGTACGTGAATATTCTGGCTGTGGCAATGAATGAATCATGAGAAATAAAAGCTGTTTGGAGCACTGGGAAATGATTTGAACAGGGTTATATAGAAAGTGCACTGATAAAAATAGGCACCCAAACGGCGGTGACCAGCCCGTTTACTGCCAATCCAAATGCCGCATAACGCCCAGCAGTGTGGCTAATTTGCCATGCTTCGACGGTACCAAAAGCATGCGCTGCCAATCCAAGTGCTAAGCCCTTGGCACGGTCATCATCGATACTGCGAAATAAAAAGCGCGCCAAAGTACCACCGATAAGCCTGAAACAATAATAATTAAGTTCGCCATGGCAAGTGGTGCTTTAATTAAATCTGCCACACTCAGACCGATTGGTGTGGTTACTGAACGCGTTGCGAAAGCGAGTATGGTGTCGTGACTTAATGAAAATAAATAAGCTAATGACATCGGTAGCAATGCACCAACCACACTTGCAAGGATAACTATGAGAGTAAGCTTTTTGACTGGCAGACCTTTAAAGTTCATTGCTGCTAATGGTACTGCCAACAGTACGGTGACATATCCCAATAAGTGATCAAATACAGGCTTGGCAACATCGTAATAATCGTTGTAATCCCATTGTAGGATAAACAAAAATAAGAGAACAAGCGCCAACGCCGTAATCACCATCGGCAGCCATGAGAGCTTACGTGCCAATACACGAGCAGTCACATGAGCGATTAGCGTTAATAATATCGCCGCAAAGGTTGCCACAAACACGTTATCAAAAGTCATTGCATTTCCTTGTTCATACAGCTCATAGCTGTCCTTTGTGCTCTTCAACGGTGGTGCTATCGATGCTAACATCGTGATTGAGCGAACGGTTGGCAAGTATGGCAAGTCCCCAAAGCGGTATGAGTGTGCTAATAATCATCGTCAGCATAACGCCCCAAAGCTCATCACCTAAAGCGAATAGCAGTAAACCTGCACCTGCAGACACGGGCAAAAAAGCAAAACCGCTATCCACTAATAAAGTATTACTGGCTTGGGTGAGCCAACTGGGCAACCCTTTAAGTAATCGCCATGCCATCAAAATAAAGAACATGGCGACCAATCCAACGATGTTGGCAGCCTTTTCTATTCCTGCTAATTGACAGATGATAACGGCTGATTCACGAACCACGATGACCATCGTGAGTGTCAGCATTAATGCAAGCCATAGCGGCAAATGGGCGGAATGAGTAGATTTCATAAGAAATACTGGCCGATTTAGAAATAGATAGGATAGGAGCAACAAAATAGGTAACCGCACTCTAATAAGTGTGTTCTATCTATCAATGATATGAATGTTGGTTGAACCTATAGCCGATGATTATATAGAGAGTAGGCAAACTAATAAAGCTTATAGCATATCGTTAGTGCGATTATAAATAGCAACAGCGTTAAGCTCGCTTACTATAATGAATGTATCATTTGCGCCAGGCTACCTTGTGTTCACTTTAAAAGACATAGGCTATGGTAGCGCGTTTTCGTGATCGGGTAACCTATAAAATTTAATGCTATGTGCCAAAAAAGGATGATATCAATGGATATCATCCTTTTGTCTTTTATAAAGCTATTTTACAGATTCAGTCATTTATATCTTTGAGTCAGGAGTTTCCGCTTCTACTGCTAATTCCTCTGACTTAGCGGCTTCAGAATTGAGCGCATCAAACTCATCAAATGCTTTTTCTTCTGACTCGGTCATCGTCGGCTCTTCAACCTCGTCAGGCTTTTCGAAGTCTTCAAGTACTGGCATCAATAATGTGGCTTGTGCTAATGGCAATACATCTAAAGGCTCTAAATTGGCCTGACCTAGTAGCTGTCTTAGCGTATCGCTTGGCAAGCGAATCGTTAAACACTCATGCCCGCTGTCATCGTAGCTCTCTTCCTGAATAACACCCAGCTCATATAAGGCGTTTTTTAACTGACCTGCATGATAAGGTAAGGTCAACTCAAAGGTGGTGAGTGTGCCAGTCAGTAGCTGCTGGACGGCTAACGACAACGCTTCCATACCTAGGTTTTCTCTAGAAGAAACATAGACGCGATTGGGTTGTCCTTCGCTAGCATAACCAATATGTGCAGGCTCATCTGTCAAATCAATTTTGTTGTAGACATTGAGCACTGGTACATCATTGTCAATCTCCGCTAATACGTCTTTGACCGCTTGAATTTGCTCATGCATATCTTCACTAGAAGAATCGATGACGTGTAGCAATAAATCTGCTTCCAAGGTTTCTTCTAATGTCGCATGAAAGGATTCGACCAACTCATGCGGCAGATGACGGACAAAACCTACCGTATCGACCAAAACAACACGACCAACACCCTGCCAGTCTAAACGGCGTAAAGTGGGATCTAGCGTGGCAAATAATTTATCCGCTGCATAAATATTTTCGTCGACTAAGCGGTTAAATAGTGTCGATTTACCAGCGTTGGTATAACCGACAAGCGAAATCGTCGGCACATCTGATTTTTGGCGACGGGCTCGACCTTGCGCACGTGTCTGTCTGACTTTCTCGATTCTGCTTTTAAGCTGATTCACGCGCACTTGTAGCAATCGACGATCGGTTTCAAGCTGGGTTTCGCCGGGACCACGTAGACCAATACCGCCTTTTTGACGCTCCAAATGCGTCCAACCTCGTACCAAACGCGTCGATAAATGGTTGAGCTGCGCCAGCTCTACTTGTAGCTTACCTTCATAAGTACGGGCACGCTGCGCGAAAATATCCAATATCAAACCCGTACGATCCAGTACGCGACATTTAACCAAGGCTTCAATATTACGCTCTTGTGATGGCGATAAGCTATGGTTGAATAAGACGATGTCCGCATCATGTTCGCGTACCAATTCTGCTATTTCTTCTGCTTTACCGCTACCAACGAAGTATCTGGCATCGGGTCTTTGGCGTGAGCCTGTGACTAAAGCCAAACGATCAGCCCCTGCTGAGTCTGCTAACAGCTCAAATTCACCTAAATCATCAGGATCTTGAATTTGACGGATGTCTAAATGTACTATAATGGCGCGCTCGCCACCTTCGTGTCTTTCAAAATAATCCAAAGAGTATCACCTATTTAATAAAGTAAATATATCGCTATTATCCATTCAGTAAACGTCGATATAGCGTTCATATGACCATATATATGTGGTCTCATCAGTTAATATTAAAGCGTTATAGCACAATTAACGATGGTTTTATGTTACAGCGTAAATGAAAGCCATAGACAAATCAGTGAACGCAGCAGAACTGGTTGAATAAAAAGCAACTCAGTGAACAAATCGTCACTGACTGAATAAATTTTGTTATACTCATGGCGCTTGTTTACGATATATAATCATAAGTTTTTAACCACGAGGGACACAGATGAGCCAATCTAAGTCAGGCTTCTCACTCAGACAACAGTTGGGGCGCGGCAAACAAATTGCTGGCATGACCACCACTATCGCTGGTGGATTGCGCGCCGCCCAACGTATTGGCGCATTTAAGCAGCCACCACGCGAAAAATTGCCACGCTATATTCAAGCCTTTTGCCGCAAAATGGCAGGCTCTTTTGGCGTCAAGGTTGTGGCAGTCGAGCGGGTAGAGCAACACCACGGATTATGGGTATCCAATCATGTGTCATGGATGGATATCCCTGTGGTGGGTACACTGAGTCCTGCTTTTTTCTTATCCAAAGCCGAAATCGGTGAATGGCCTGTATTTGGTAAGCTGGCTCATGCAGCAGGCACGGTATTTATTGAGCGTGGTTCCGGTGATGCAGGGTCGGTCGCTGCCCAAATTGCCAGTTTTTTGACCAAAGGTTTCTCGGTCATATTCTTCCCTGAGGCGACCACCACTGATGGCAAAAAAATCAAACGTATCCATGGTACTTTGCTACAAGCTGCCATAGATGCTGACGTGCCCGTACGCCCGCTGGTAATTGCTTACGTCAATAAAGACGGTACGTTAAGTGAAGAGTTGCCTTACTATGGCAAGCTTACGATGAAAGAGAGCCTAAAAAAGGTACTCGATACGAAAGATGTGACCGCCTACGTATTGCCACTTGAGCCAATAGATCCCAAAGTTGAGCAAAAGTGAATTGACGGACTTGTTACAAGCCCGTATGCAAGAAGGTCTGGCCGAATTACATTCGCGAGTCTTAACGAAAGTCGCTAAAGTTTAAGCGGTGACAGCATAATAGTTGTGAATATTTAACACGCTCTAATAAAAAAGGCGCAAATCGCTCAGTTCATAACTGCGATTTGTGCCTTTTTTGTCGATTATAAATACGACAGCCTCAATGCGCCAAAGTCTGGTTTGCATCAGACCATGGTGTCACATCAAGCTAAAATTAGGGTGATGGATTGGGATGCTGTGTATGCACGGCTTCAATCGCTTCCAATACTTCTGAGCTTAAGGTTAAATGGATACTATCGATGTTGGATTTTAGCTGCTCGATCGTAGTAGCGCCAATAATGTTACTGGTGACAAATGAGCGTGAGTTAACGAAAGCTAATGCCATCTGTGCCATATCTAAACCTGCATCTGCCGCTATTTTGGCGTATTGAGCAGTGGCTGATAGCGCTTCTTCATTGGTATAGCGCGCAAAGCGATCATACATCGTCAGACGCGCACCCGCTGGACGTTTGCCATCGAGATATTTACCAGATAAGACACCAAAGCCAAGCGGTGAATAAGCCAGTAGACCACATTCTCACGGTGCGTAATCTCGGCCATAGCGACTTCATATAAGCGATTTAGCAAACTATAAGGATTTTGCACCGTGATAGGGGCGATCAAACCATTTTTATCAGCCTCCCATAGGTAGCGCATCAGTCCCCAAGCGGTGTCGTTCGATAGTCCATAAGCGCGAATACGCCCTTTTTTAATCTCATCATTTAACGCTTGAATGGTCTCTAGAAATGGTGTCAAATCATCTAATGGTTGCGCTGCCATCTCTTCGGTATAGCCAAGCTGACTAAAAAAATTCGCTTGCGTTCAGGCCAATGGAGCTGGTAAATATCAATATAATCGGTCTGCAAACGCTGAAGATTGCCATCGATGGCGCTGCTAATATGTTCGGCATTAAAACGCGTTTGCCCATCACGCAAAAAATCCATCGGCGATATTTTGCTAGCAAGGATAACTTTATCGCGCTGTTTGGTTTTATTAAACCATGTACCCATAAAGCGTTCAGTATCGCCTTGCTTGTCCTTATCCGGCGGCGATGGATACATCTCCGCCGTATCCCAAAAATTCACCCCTTCGCTTAGCGCCATGTCCATTTGTTCATGTGCTTGGGTCTCGGTATTTTGCTGTCCCCATGTCATCGTGCCTAAACAAATCTTAGAAACTTTTTCATTGAGTTGTGGCAACATTTGATATTGCATATGAATGTCCTTTGTAAATGTATTTTTATAGCTGACAGTTTTTTAAGCGATTACATGAGCTTTATACCAGTGACACCAGGCGGGGTAACCTTAAAGATTTTTACTTTAAATAACAGGGATTGTCCGGCAAGGGGATGGTTAAAATCCACTTCGACTTGCTCGTCATCGAGTGCACTAATCGTACCCGGCAGCGTGTTTTTGCCTTTGTCTTCGAACTCTACCATCATGCCGATTTCTGGATTATCAGCGATTAACGCAAACTGAGTACGGCTGAAATGTTGGATGTTGTCAGGATTCCAATCGCCAAATGCCTGCTCCGGCTCAAGGTGGGCAGAGCGCGTATCACCAGCACGCAGGTTCATTAATACCTGCTCAAAGCCAGGTAACAAACTTTCATCACCAATGGTGAGCGTCACAGGCGCATCACGGCTAAAGGTAGAATCAATCATCGTACCGTTCTCTAGTGATACTTCAAAGTGCAGCTTTACAAGGCTGCCAAAAGTGATACGGGTGTCTTCATTGGGATTGATAAATTGTGAGTCGGTCATAGTCAACAGCCATTTATTACGGGATTAGGAATTGGTTTGGCAAATAATATAAGAAATGATAAGCCATCTTGGAGAGTATGTAAGCGTAAATAGTGTAACGCAAATAGTGTAATATATTTGGCAATTCTAAGAGCAGGCAGGGGTTTTTATGGTAAATAAGCAACAAGGTCACATTAAAAAGTGGCAAGACGACAAAGGCTTTGGTTTTATCGAAACACAGAATGGTGATTCAATATTCTTTCATATCAATGAGTTTAAAGCGCGTCGTCGCCCTGAGGTCGGTGAGCCCGTTGTTTTTACGTTTGGGCAAGACAACCAAGGGCGTATGCAAGCAAAAGATGTACAAGAGCTGAGCTTTGTGCAGCAAAAAATGGCGCAAAAAAATCAGAAAATCCGTCAGCGTAATCACAAACGTAGTATGCAAGCAGACTTTGAAGCGGGACAAAAAAAACGTTTGTTCCTTGGTGTGGGCTTTTATGGCGTATTAATCTTGTTGGCTGCCATGAACAAGCTCAGCTGGCTGGTTGTGGGTTGGTATGTGGCATTGGGTCTCATTACTTATATGATGTATGCCAAGGACAAAGCCGCTGCTCAGAATAATGATTGGCGCACACCTGAATCAACCTTGCATCTGCTAAGTGCGCTGGGCGGTTGGGTGGGCGCGATGGTTGCGCAGACGTATCTACGCCACAAGTCGCAAAAGCCTGAATTTCGAGTGGCGTATTATTTAACTGTCGTAATTAATATGGCGGGGTTATTGTTTATATTGACAGGAGGAAGCTTGAAATTTTTGCAAGGATTACTTGATTCTTTGGTATAAAAGCACTTGTTTATTTATCATAGTGAGCGGTGTAGTTTTGATGTTTAATGCTTAAGTCTAAAATAAACGGCTGATGAAACATCAAAGTTTTATATCTTGAGTGGCTGGTTGCCGTGCATTGGTATTTTGTGCGAGTATGATGAATTATACGCAACAAGCACGACTGTGAAAGATAAACCTTAAATGGATTTCATTAATAATAAAAGGCGAACGCAAGTGATTACTTTATACAAATACACCCATCCAAGTCGCGCTGAAACAGTCATTTGGGCATTGCAGGAGCTGGGCTTAGAGTATGAGACCAAAGAAATAGATGGCAAAAAAGGGGAGCAGCGAAGTCCTGAGTTTTTAGCCGTTAACCCCTTTGGTAAAATCCCTACCATCACACATGAAGGCAAACATTTTACTGAGTCGTTGGCTATTATTGAATATCTCAATGAGTTACACCCTGACAAACCTTTGACACCAAACACAGCAGATGAGAACTTCGCTGAGAAAAACTATAAACTTCGCCAAGTAATTTCATTTGGCATGATCGAGATTGAGAGTTATCTATGGATACTCACCAAAATCAAGGTATTAGACAATTATGAAAACTGGCCTGAGGGCACCGCTAACAACTGCATGAAGTGTATCCAAAAAGCCCTACCAATTGCTTATGCTTGGGTAGATGAGCAGGAGTATATAGCGGGGGACAGCTTTACGCTGGCAGACATTTATTATCAGCATTTGTTTTCATGGTTGAAGATGCTGGGCGTTGCGTTGCCTGAGCAGGTTCAAGATTATCTTAAAAAATTATCGAAGCGTGAGAAATTTCCTAAGAGGTAATCAATCATGACTTTCAGCTTTTAAGAGTGGCGTATAGGCGCAATACTCTATGCCAATAGTCTTTATCAGAAAAAATGATGAATAAAAAAGGTGGGTTACGACTGAGTAATCCACCTTTTTTATTTATTTATAAATTGAATTAATATTTCTAGCTGTAGACGGTTACGACCGTGGCATTTCACGCTTTTTTTCTAAAAATAGCATGTCAATGACAATCAACGCTACACCGATACTAATGCCCATATCCGCAATATTAAAGATAGGGTAATGCCAGACATCAGCGTTGTGTACATGGATGAAGTCGATGACGTGACCATGTAGCAAGCGGTCAATGAGATTGCCAACCGCACCGCCGAGCACTAGCGCTAGACCTGTCGATAGTAGCTTGGCTTGGCGCGGGGCTTTTATCAGGTAGCCAATTAAAAATAGCGACATTATCAATGCCAGTCCCGAAAAAAACCACTTCTGCCAACCACCAGCATCTGCCAAAAAGCTAAATGCCGCGCCATAGTTGTATGCCAATGTCCAATTCAGAAAAGGCTCAATCACAGGTACTGGCTCATGAAAAGTCAGTTTAGTTTCAGCCAGCCACTTCGTCCATTGATCGATAATTAGCACGACCAACGATAGGAGATACCACGTAAACGCACGACGGCCATTCGCAATCATTTTTGGCGTCTTATTCAGACGACTTTTCGGTGTCGTTGAGCTGCCTGTAGTTGCATGAGCTGGCTCAGGTGATTTATCGACTTCACCATATGGCGGCTTGTTGTCTGATGATTCTGTTGAGTTAGGCGTATGGTTAGGCATAGTGGCGCACCTCACCATCACCGCTGACGTTAGTCACGCAGCGCGCGCATAGTTCTGGATGTGCACTATCGGTACCGATATCATCACGGATATGCCAGCAGCGTACGCACTTGGTGCCAGCTGCGGCGCTCACATTGACCACTAAGTCTACTGATTCATCCGTGCTACCGTCAGTTTGCTCATCTGTGCTTGTTTTATCGGCAGGAGCGTCGCTCATTGGTTTCAAAGTTGCATTACTAGTGATTAGTACAAAGCGCAGCTCTTCACCCAGCTTGGCCAAGCTTTCATGCATTGCACCGTCAGCATACAGATTAACATCGGCAGACAAGTTAGCGTTGATGATTTTTTCACCACGTGCGGTCTCGATATGTTTATTGACCATATCCTTTGCCAACATGATACGTTGCCAGTCATCGTTGCTGATCGCGCTTAGCTCAAATTCTGGAAATTTATACCATTCTTCAGTAAACACATAACTGTCAGCACCATGCAATACTTCCCACGCTTCTTGTGCCGTGAATGACAAAATCGGCGTAATCCAGCGAATGAGTGCCTGAACGATATGGTAAATCGCCGTTTGCGCAGAGCGACGCGGCTGTCCATCAGTCTGAGTCGTATACTGACGATCTTTGATAATATCTAAATAGAAACTGCCCAAATCTTGCGAACAGAACGCAGTGATGTGCTGGGTGACTTGGTGAAAATCCATGGCATCATAAGCACTGATGATTTGTGCTTGCACGGTTTGCGCGCGCTCAATGATGAATTTATCAAGGCTGACCAGCTCATTGATATCGACGCTGTTGGTCGCAGGATCAAAATCATCAGTGTTGGCAAGTAAGAAACGCAGGGTATTACGGATGCGGCGATATTGATCTATTGCCCCTTTAAATGATGCTTTACCCGCGCTCATCTCATAACGATAGTCGCTTGATGCAATCCACAAACGCAGCATGTCCGCGCCTGTTTTGTTGATCTCTTCCTGCGGCGTGATGATATTGCCAAGTGATTTACTCATCTTGCGACCGTTTTCATCAACCACAAAACCATGCGTCAGTACTTGCTTAAATGGTGGGCGGCCGTACATGGCTTCTGAAGTCAATAATGAAGTCTGGAACCAACACGATGTTGGTCAGAGCCTTCTAGGTAGATATCTGCTGGGTTGGTCAATTCATCGCGTTGTTCAAGTACGGCAAAATGCGTCGTGCCAGAGTCAAACCAAACGTCTAAGGTGTCGGTTGCTTTGTCATAGTCCGCGGCTTCCGCCCCTAAGAAATCTTCACAGCTGGCATCAAACCAAGATTCTACGCCGCCCGCATCGATTTTTTGTGCAGCGACTTCCATCAACTCAAGCGTGTTTGGATGCAGCTCGCCTGTTTCTTTATGGGTAAAGAAAGTAATCGGCACGCCCCATGTACGCTGACGTGAGATACACCAGTCTGGGCGACCCGTCATCATGGCTTCAATACGGTTTTGTCCCCATGCTGGTGTCCAGCTTACTGCTGGAATATCAGCAAGCGCACGCTCACGCAGACCTTTGGTTTCCATATTAATAAACCACTGCGGCGTTGCGCGGAAAATAATCGGCGACTTATGACGCCAGCAATGTGGATAGCTGTGCTCAATCTTGGTATGACTGATTAGATGTCCATTGTCATGCAGTGCGGCGATGATTTTTGGATTGGCTTTGTAGATGTGCTCGCCCGCAAATACCGCTGCGCTGTCCAGATAAACGCCCGTACACTGACTGGGTTTTCAACGGGTAAGTTATATTTAAGACCGACGATATAATCGTCAAGACCGTGACCGGGTGCTGTATGGACGAGGCCAGTACCACTATCTGTGGTTACGTGATCTCCTAGGATAAGCGGTACTTGACGGTCTGCAATCAGTGGATGCTGGGCACGCAAGCCTTCAAGCTCGCGCCCAGATACGGTCGCTAGCACGCCTTGATTGCTAAGTTTGAGTTCCGTTAATGCTGTTTCAACCAAGTCCGCGGCTAATAGCAAATTACCTTTTTCAGTCGCCACCACGCTATAGTTGTGTTCAGGATGTACAGAGATGGCTTGGTTAGCAGGTAGCGTCCAAGGGGTCGTCGTCCAAATAACAGCGGCGATATTGCCTGCTACATCAGCCAACGAGGCAACCTTATCCGTATCTAAAACATCGAAGCTCACATAGATAGCATCAGACACTTTATCTTGGTATTCCACTTCCGCCTCAGCCAGCGCAGAGCTACAGTCTAAGCACCAGTTGACCGGCTTCATACCGCGAGTCACATGACCATTGTCATAAATTTTGGCCAATGCGCGCACGATGTTGGCTTCTTGATGGAAGTTCATCGTTAGATAAGGATTGTCCCAATCACCAAACACGCCTAGACGTTTAAAATCCGCCTTTTGCAATTCAATCTGGGTACTCGCATACTCGCGGCACAGGCCACGGAATTCAGTGGCGGAGACTTTTTGACCAACCTTGCCGACTTTGGCTTCGACCTTTTGCTCGATAGGCAGACCATGACAGTCCCAACCAGGGACATAAGGCGCATCAAAGCCGGATAGCGTTTTTGACTTCACGATAATGTCTTTGAGTACTTTATTAACCGCGTGACCCAAGTGAATCTGACCGTTGGCGTAAGGAGGGCCATCGTGCAAAATGTATTTGGTCGCCCCAGCACGTGCCTGACGAATTTTGCCGTACACATCATCCGCTTCCCAAGCAGCAAGCCAATCTGGCTCACGCTTGGCAAGGTTGGCACGCATCGCAAATGGCGTATCGGCAAGGTTTAGCGTGTCTTTATAATCTTGGCTTGGCGTATCAGTACTTTTATCAGTCATAGAAGGTGTCTTTTTAGAAAATGGATTAAAAATCGATGTAAAGTCAGATGTGACATTTAGGGTAATGCTTAGCTGGCTGCTTAACCGTTGATGATCGCTTTCTCACTTATAATATATCGCTGTGCATCAACGTCATAAATATGCTTACGTCAATAATAAATGCTATCGAGACGAATGCAACATAAAATATGCTTATGGATAATAAAATACCGTGATAGCAATAAACTAAAAAGAGGCAATGAGATTGCCAGCTATTATATGACAAAAAGGCTAGGGTAAAAAGAGCTGGTCAGTATTGTCCTTATTTTAGCCAAAACCAATCATTTATATGAGTGATGCATCACCTATTGAATCATACGGATGGCAAGTGCCATTGTCTATCGATTGGGCTCTAAATAATTGGACTCTAAACAGCAGGCTAAGCGTTAAAAAACTGATGATAACCATAAGCGCAATTTCAGCGACCATAAGGGTTGAATGCCCGTCAAACCTTGAGTCATCTCGCCATTCTTTAATATGACATACGAAGGTGTCACTTGTCCTTGCCAATCAGCGAAGATGCTGCCTTCTTGATCATTTATCGTCGTAAAGCGATAGCTGTTTTTATTAAGGTAGCGGTGCAGCTCTTGGTCAGTACCTGATTTAATAGCAATCGTAACGACCGGATAATCATTTGCGGCGGCAAGTCTGTCTATGGTCGGCGAGGTGATACTACAAATGGGACACCACGTGCCCCAAAAATACACCAGCGTTGGTTGTTCATTGCTCAGCGCCGCTAAGTCAACGACTTGCCCTTGATAATCGGTCAGTTGCAATTGCGGGTTGGCTGGCATGATAGCTGTCGCCACCAATTAATAGCGGTATAAATAACAGCAAATACCAAGCCATATATGAGGATATTTTTAGCGATAGACAACCCCTTTTGCTTGGGTGTTTTCTTTGGCTTTTTAATGGATTTTTCAGTATCAGTATCAGTCGTCATAATGGCTGCTTTTTTGCTATAGGTTTTGTATAAATGGCTTTGATAAGTGGTTGTTGATAGATAAAAATAAACGGCTGAAATGTCAGCCGTATTATTCATAAACTTTATTAAACCGTGTTCAGTGTTGGTATTTTAAAATGACTGATTAAGGTTTTTGCGCACGGTTTTGTAATGGATCACCGAGCAGGACACTACCAGAGTTTTCGAGGCGCTCATCATCGCTTAGCTTACTGGCTGATACTTTAGATTTTCTTTTCCATTTCAAACTATACAAGTCATCACGGCGATCAAGCAGATTATGTACCGAGCCTTCGTTACGGACATGAATAAGCTTGTCTAAGTTCACATCTGAGAAGAATACCATCTCAGTGTTGGCAGTGGTTTCTGCCATAATCGCATCATGCGGGAAAGCAAAATCTGATGGCGAGAAGATAGAGGACTGCGCATATTGAATATCGAGACTTTCAACCTGTGGTAAGTTACCAACCGAACCACAAATCATCACATAGCATTCGTTTTCAATTGCACGTGCTTGGGCGCAGTGGCGCACGCGTAGATAGCCGTTTTGCGTGTCTGTCCAAAAAGGCACGAACAAGATGTCCATGTCATCAAGTGCCATGAGGCGGGCAAGCTCAGGGAATTCAACGTCATAACAGACCAAAATACCAATACGACCGGCATCGGTATCAAACACCTTAACCTCGTCACCGCCTTCGATGACCCAAGCGCTACGCTCATGCGGGGTAATATGGATTTTGCGCTGCTCTTCGACCGTACCATCGCGGCGGCACAAGTAGCTGACATTATATAACGTATCGTCCTCGTCCAAGTACGGCATCGAGCCTGTAATGACGTTGACGTTGTAGCTGACCGCTAAATGCGATATCTCATTTTTAAACCATTCGGTATAACCGGCTAAAAATCGAATAGCGACGTTTTGATCCGTCGATTCACACAGACCCATCAGCGGTGCGTTAAAGAACTCTGGTAAACAAGCAAAGTCAGAGTTGTAATCAGCCATAATATCGACAAAGAATTCGACTTGCTGCAGCAGCTCTTCAGGTGACTCGACTTCACGCATTTGCCATTGGATGCCACCAATACGCACCTCAGACTTACGAGTGTTTGGCTTATAATCTTGTGGCTCATAATAAATATTTGCCCACTCAAGTAGAGTAGCAAAACCTTTAGATTGTTTATCGTCAGGCAAATAAGCCGTTAAGATACGCTTGACGATAAAGCCATTTGAGAGTTGGAAAGACAATGCAGAATCATGAATTTCACGAGCCGCGACGGCTTCAATATATTCGCCAGGTGTGAGATCTTGATGGTTATGATAGTTCGGGATACGACCACCAGCCAAAATAGCTCGGAAGTTTAACTGGCGACACAGCTCTTTACGGGCATCGTATAATCGACGTCCTAGGCGATAACCACGGTATTCAGGGTCGATCAGCGCATCTAAACCGTAAATAGCATCGCCTTCAGGGTTGTCTCTGATAATCTCTTTATGACCAATCAAGTCGTCGTAGGTGTGCGGGTTAGAAAACGTGGCATAATCAACACGCATAGATAACACGATGCCAATCAATTGATCATGATCAAATAAAGCGATCTGACCTTCAGGGAAGGCATCGATTAAGGTATTAATAGTGTTCTTTGACCATGCACCGCCCAAGTTGACATAGACACGATCCATCAGTGCTTTTAATTGTGGATAGTCTTTTTTCTTGATTTCAGCGATGGTTAGATGAAAGTCGTCTAGTTTTTCTATTTTGCTCATAATGTTCCTGTTTTGGATCTTTATTAATTTTAGTGATATCAATTTTAGTGATATCAATTTTAGTGATATCAAATAGCATGCGTTGCCACAATTCAGTTGGCAATTTTTTTGTGTAAAAAAAAGTGATAAAAATATTCCAATCATAAAATATTACCGTTACAATCAATTATCATTGTATTTACAATAAGTTATGAAGATAATTTATCTTATGACTTCTGTCAGCTTTGGCGTTACTGACGTGTTTTTTGAACCTCATATCATTTTAAAGTAGCTATAAATTTAAATTGAAGTGTCTGTAAATTAAATTAGCTATGAATTGAAGTAACTATAAAATTTTTCATAATGTTCACAAACAGTCGTTGGGGTTAATACAAGCCAAGTGTTTGGTACAGCTTCTAACCTGAGGATGTCAGTATAGATCTTCTATTAGCTTAACATTATTTTTAAATAGCATATCTTAGGGCGCTTCGTTTTGGTCTATTTGTTTTGCTGGTTATCATAACAAGCTACTCAAGTAATGACAGTTTAACGTGGTAACTATTTGCTACGTTTTTGTGAGTCGCTGTCTTTTTTCATTGGGGCGTCGTTGTGTTTGTTTTGTTTAGCCGTATTTAATCGGTTTTTTAGGATTTTTTTATTATGCCCTCAAGTCACAACAATAGAGTCAGTAGCTGGGATGAGATAGAAGACTCAGCGCTGGTTCAATTGGTGTATGTTAGTAGTTTGACGCTTGTCTCACGTTTAAGCGCCTCTATATTTGATGAAGTAGAATGTCATGCGCGTAACTATAATCAACAGCATGGCATTACAGGTACTCTATGTTATGGTAGTGGTCATTTTTTGCAATGCATCGAAGGTGAGAAAGCGCACGTATTTGCCTTAAAGCAACGCATATTTGCGGATAAGCGCCATAAGAATACTGAAATATTGCTGTTACAGACGATAGAACATCGCCGTTTTGCGGATTGGCGTATGCGCTTATTATTTTTAGAGCGTTGGTTATGGTCACCAGCGAGCAAAAAGCAAGCCGCACAGTTATCGCCATATTTGCCATTTGCGCCGCATAATTGGTCGCCTGATCGTACCGAGAATTTTTTACAAATCATCAAAACCTTTGATACGCCGCCACATATTAAAGCGGCTGGTATTACCTATAATGCACTGGGCAATATGTTTCGTCATATCGCCGCCCCGCACCAAGCATTTTTAATCGTTCAAGGTTTTTTAAGTGTGTTATTAGTGATAGCGCTAGTGTTGTTATTTTTATAAATAATCGCTTTGATAAGCCAAAAAAAGACGCTAAACCATCACGTTTAGCGTCTTTTTCGTACTCTTATTTATTACTTTAATTATTAAATAAGCACTTACATATCAAAAATTTTGCCACGGTTCATAATATTATTCGGATCAAAGACTTTTTTCACCTCTCGTAAGTACTCAATCTCAATCTCACTGCGGCTATATTGTAAATAAGGCTTTTTAGTCATACCGACGCCATGTTCGGCAGATACTGAACCGCCATATTTTTGCACCGTCTCAAACACGTGTTTGTTGACGATTTGACACTCGGCAAAGAAATCATCTTTGCTCATGTTCTCAGGCTTTAAGATATTAAGATGCAAGTTACCATCACCGATATGACCGAACCAGCAGACTTCAAAGTCAGGGTAGTTGCTGCTAACGATGTGATCAATCTCGGTGATAAACTCAGGGACATAGCTTATCAGTACGGATACATCGTTCTTATAAGGGGTAAATACTGAAATGGTCTCGGAGATGTATTCGCGCAATTTCCACAGCTCTTCAGCCTGTGCCAAGCTTTGGCTCATGACACCATCGACGACCCAACCTTGTTCCATACAATGCTCAAATATCGCCATGGCTTTATCCATGATAGGCTCGTATGGCGCTTCGAACTCTAATAGCGTATAGAACTTGGTGCGCGACTCAAATGGCTCTTGTACTTGACCGTGTGCCATCAGTTTATCAATCGCTACATCATCAAAGAACTCAAACGCGGTCAAATCAATCTTCGCTTGAAAGGCAGACAACACATTCATGACATCATTAAAGCTGTCCATGCCCAGTACCATGACATTTAAGTCTTGTGGCTGACGCTCAAGCTTGATTTGCGCATGGGTGACAAGCCCAAGCGTGCCTTCACTACCGATAAACAATTGACGCAAATCATAACCAGTGGCGTTTTTGACCATACCGCGGTTGAGCTGCAAGATATCGCCTTTACCAGTGACCACTGTCAGCCCCATAATCCATTGACGAGTCATGCCATAGCGTATGACTTTGATACCGCCTGCATTGGTGCCAATATTGCCACCGATTTGACTTGAGCCAGCTGAGGCAAAGTCGACAGGGTAGTACAAGTCTTTAGACTCTGCGAATGATTGCAACTGCTGAGTAATGACGCCTGCTTCGACTTCAACTATTCGATCGGCTGGATAAAACTGTCCGATACGGTTCATTTTATCCATACTGACGACAATCTCGCCATTGGCGGCGACGGCACCAGCTGACAAACCGGTACGACCGCCACTTGGCGTTAGTACCACATTGTGCTCATTGGCAAGCAGTACAATCGCTTGTACTTGCTCAGTAGTCTTCGGAAAGACGATGGCAGCAGCAGCAGGCGCAAAATGCTTAGTCCAGTCTTTGCCCCAATGCTCTAAGCTCTCAGGGTCGGTTTTGATTTGGATGGCGTCAAACTGATGAACATCCATCAAAGTGCTCAAAATAGTTTGAACAGCAGCTGTTGTATGGGTTGCAGAGGTGCTTTGGCTAGATAAAGAAGTCATGGTCAAATCTCGGTATAAACGTAAGCGCTATGCCTAAAGGGGATTATTATATCGCTAAATGGATATAAACATAGCCACATAGGTATGTTTATATAGTACGTATTTATATGATTATAAGTGAGCCAGTAAAGCAATGATAGAAAGATGTCATGTTGCGTGCTTATATGGCGGTAAATGGTAAAAAATAGTTTAATAAACGTCGAACAGCGTGATTTACTATAGCATAAAAAGTTTTCAGGCTTGATAACCAATAATTCATCTAATCTGCTAACATCGCCGCCCAATTTTGTGTAAGATATCCAGACTGTTTTCGTTTCACCCACCCTATAGTTAAAGCATTGGTAAGTGGTTACGACGTTAACCTCATTTAATGTACTCAGTGTATGGTTTGCGCTTGGTTACTTTGTACCTACTTTAAACGGCTTCGACTACAGATTATCCCTCAGATAATTTTACAAGACAATTATAGGACAGTTCTCATATGGCGTTATCACTACAAAAAGACAAAATCCGGTTTTTATTGCTTGAAGGTCTACATGACAATGCTTTAAAAGTATTGGAAGGAGCTGGTTATCATAACATCGAGAATATCAGTCACGCATTAGATCAAGATGAGCTGATCGAAAAGATTAAAGACGCTCACTTTATCGGTATCCGTTCGCGTACGCAATTGACACGTGAAGTACTTGAGCACGCGCACAAGCTCATCGGTATTGGCTGCTTTTGTATCGGTACCAACCAAGTAGACTTAGACGCTGCACGTGATTTGGGTATCCCCGTCTTTAACGCGCCATACTCAAATACCCGTTCGGTAGCTGAATTGGTATTGGCCGAAGCCATCATGTTATATCGCGGCATTCCTGAAAAGAACGCGACCGTACATCGTGGCGGTTGGGGCAAGTCTGCGACCAATTCACATGAAGTACGTGGTAAGACTATCGGTATCGTCGGTTATGGCTCTATCGGTTCGCAACTGTCTGTCTTGGCAGAAAGCTTTGGTATGAAAGTCATTTATCATGATGCTGTGACCAAATTGCCACTAGGTAATGCGGTACAAGTAGGTAGCTTAGAAGAGCTACTATCAACGGCTGACATCGTGACATTGCATGTGCCTGATGTACCAAGCACCCGCTACATGATGAAAGCTGAGCAGTTCGCGCATATGAAAGACGGCAGCTACTTTATCAATGCCGCTCGTGGTACTTGCGTAGAGATTGATGATTTAGCCGCTGTGCTTGAATCTGGTAAAATCTTGGGCGCAGCGATCGACGTATTCCCGAAAGAGCCAAAATCAGCTGATGAAGAGTTTGAATCACCACTGCGTAAATTTGATAACGTCATCTTGACGCCGCATATCGGTGGTTCAACTCAAGAAGCACAGGCCAATATCGGACTTGAAGTCGCTGATAAGTTTGTTAGATACTCTGACCAAGGTGACACAGCGACAGCCGTGAACTTCCCAGAAGTTTCTATTCCATTCAAAGAAAACTCGCATCGTTTGTTACATATCCATAGAAACGTGCCAGGCGTGCTGTCTCAGATCAACCGTCTGTTTGCAGAAGCAGGAATTAATATCTTAGCACAGAGCCTAATGACAGAAGGCGATGTCGGTTATTTGGTCATGGATGTTGATTATAATGATTCAACTGCCGCGCTAGATCAGTTAAAAGACGTAGAAGAGACGATTCGCGTGCGTATTTTGTTTTAAATAATATTTGCATGTAGGAATAATTTTTAGCATAGAAATAGCAGACCATCATTCAGATAGTCTGCTATTTTTTTGTCTTAAATCAAGCAATTGCGACGTTCAATCATGGCATTGATGCTTTCTATTTATGAGTAACACAAATTATAGCGAATGTAAGTTTTACATTCACTATACTCATTTTTATATAAGTTAACATTATCTTAATTATAGGGTCTTATTAACAATCTAAACTACACCAGTACATTAAGCCTATAATGATGAATATATTTTTAATGAACAACATGATTAATTATGTTTTCGAGGTAAATCACGGTTATGTTCTGCGGACAGGCATACTTAAAAATAGTAAATAGCTTGCTGAAGAAGATAATTCATTTAACACATACAATTGACTGAATAGGATGATTCATGAAAAACAACTTACTCAAGGCAGCTGCATTTGGTAGCGTATTAGCTATGACTGCAACGGCTAGCCATGCTGCTGGTGATCAAGATAAATATCAATTATCTAGTCATATTTTAGATATTAGCACGGGTAAACCAGCACCAAACGTCAATGTAAAACTGATGATGCAAGAGAAAACTGGTAGCTGGAAATTGCTTAATGCGCAAAAGACTGATAATAATGGTCGTATCGGCAACTTCTTACCGAATCAAGACGGTGTTGAGCATGACGGTACTTATAAGTTGATTTTTGAGACGACTCCTTATTTCCGAAATCAAGGTCTAGAGTCTTTCTATCCGTATGTTGAAGTCAATTTCAATATCGAAGGCGATAACCATTACCATGTGCCAATCACTTTGTCTCCATACGGCTATAGCACTTACCGCGGTAGCTAAGCCATATTACGTACTCAATAAGTCATAGGTTAGTACTAATAAAGCAAAAAGGACGCCCCAATCAAATGTTTGATTGGGGCGTCCTTTTTGCTTTTATCCATCTTAACTTTATTCAGCGTTAGCTTTATTGGCTTCCTCTGCTTGGCGACGTACTTCGATTTTAGCGGCTTTGCGTTTCTCAATCACATCAATCACATCACTACCAATATGCGCTTCGCCACGTTTCTTTGCCAGCTGCATTTGATGCTCACGTTCGCGAAATCTGGCTTTTTGCTCATCCGTTGCTTTATCAATACAATGCGGGCAAGACTCGCCTTTGATGTAAGCAAGGCTTTGCATGTCATCGACAGTAATGGGCATACGGCAGGCGAAGCATTGCTCATAGCTGCCTTTTTCTAAGTTATGATTGACCGACACGCGGTTATCAAAAACGAAGCAATCGCCTTGCCACATAGAGTCGCTGGCTGGAATTTCTTCTAGATATTTTAAGATGCCGCCCTCTAAATGATACACCTCTTCAAATCCTGCTCGCGCATATAAGCAGTAGACTTCTCACAGCGTATACCACCAGTACAGAACATCGCGATTTTTTTATGTTTGGCTGGATCCATCTCTTTTGCGACGTATTCTGGGAACTCGCGGAACGTTTCGGTATTTGGATTGACGGCATTTTGGAACGTACCGATTTTAACTTCATAATCATTACGGGTGTCGATAAGAATGACGTCAGGATCTGAGATTAACGCATTCCATTCGCTTGGTTTTACATAGCGTCCAACTGATTGCAATGGGTCGATATTTTCAACGCCCATGGTAACGATTTCTTTTTTGAGCTTCACTTTGGTACGATAAAAAGGCTGAGCATCGGTATAAGATTCTTTAAAGGTAAAGCTGCCAATCGCTTCGATACTGCGCAGATACTCAAGGACGTTATCAATACCTTGGCGTGTGCCAGAAATCGTACCATTAATGCCTTCATTAGCAATCAATAACGTGCCTTTGACATCATTATCGAGCATGTTATTTAAAATTGGCTCGCGGTATTGCTCAAAGTCAGCAAAACGCGTGAACTTATATAGAGCGGCAACGACGATGTTATTGGTGACGCTATCGTAGGCTGGGGCTGATTTGTTGTCGGTGACAGTGCTGTTTTGGATATTGCTAGCTGTATTATGGTCTTGAATGGTACTCATATTTTTCTCCTGCTGGCTAGGTCGCAAACCTAGTGCATTGGGTTTAAGGTGCTTTTTAAAATTAACGGTTGAAATTAATTGGTAATGCTATAACACTAGCACGATTGTGGAATTGGCTAATGCGGGCGTAGTGTAGCAAATTTTAGGGAAGTTTTGAATACTTTAATAGCGAATGGTATCGCTAAAGCAATGCCGACTCACTAAAGAAATCTTATCTGAGTGATTATCAATTTTAGGCATTTATCCGATGAGTAGAGCTTGCTATAGTAGACGTTTGCTCATCGTTTGGTTCTATTTATTTCATTATTAAGGCGCTCGTATGTCTCTGTTTCAATCTATCGTCATCGAAAAGTATGTCCGCGAACTTGATAGCACTCAGCTAGAGACGGCTTGGCAGACTTATAGCCATTGTTTTCTAGACCTATCAAAGCAGGACAACATCCGCCTAAGTAAAGAAAAAGATTATCAAGAAAGTTGTTTGTTGAGTTTCAGTAAAGTATTAATAAATTAGTACTCTACTGAAGTGTGTGTATAATTGATGCTTCAAATTTACTAGAAATACCATGTAGGAAACTATGGACAATAAAAGTGAACAAGAACTATTGGATATAATAGCCAAATATTTTCAAGAAAAGATATTCGACAATCATAGAATAAATGTGATCAAAACACATTCAAAGCTAAAGTCGTATAAGATAAATCCAATTCTTGTTAAGTACTTATCTAAGATTTTAGAAGATGATTTCACACCTCTTGGTATAGCTAAAGCCTTATATTATCCACGGGTTTTAGGAACTTCAATAAACACATCTTTCGGGACTCGTATTCAGAATATGTTTGTGGAATTGGATTTAGCCCAAGGTTCATTAATAAAAGGCATGGATATTGAGTTTGAAGATAAAGTTGATGGTCGGAAGAAATGGTGTCAATTAAAATCAGGACCAAACACCATAAATTCAGAGGATGTCAATCCACTTCTAGCTAAATTTACAACAGTAACAAATCTAGCTAGAACCAATGCCATAAATCTAAATAACTCAGATTTGATACTAGGTGTTTTATACGGCGATGAAAGCCAATTAAGCCAACACTATAAGGAAATTGATAAGCAGTTTCCTGTTGTTATTGGCAATGAGTTTTGGCATAGACTGACAGGGTACTCTGGATTTTACGAAAAGCTGGTTGGGAAATTGGATAATATGATTCTTAATATGTACTCACATGATTTCTTTAAACAAGGCTATATAGCATTGGCAAAAGAAATTGAAGAATCCTCACTGTTTGATTTCTCATAATAAGCATTTAAAAATTTCACTAAAGAGTATCCGACTTCCTTACCTAGATTGCAAGGGACGGCATTACCAATTTGTTTATATTGTTGAGAGGTTGAACCAATAAATTTCCAATCATCGGGGAAGGTTTGGATGCGTGCGTACTCTCTCACTGTAAACGGACGAGTTTCATCAGGATGACAACGTTCAGTTTGTTTCTGAGCAGGGCTACAAGTCAGAGTAAGGCTAGGCTCATCCCATCCTATCCGTCTAGCCATTCCAGTTTTACCGCCACCTAAATAAAAGCTTTTACCCATATATTCCTTTTGAATATCGAGAGGTAAATCCCGCCAATAGCCTTTAGGTGGTACTAAGTCAAGAACTTCTTTTTTATGTATGGGGTATTTTGCACCATCTGATTTCGGAACGTCTGTTTGATATAGCATCCCTTTTTTTAGAGCATCTCTCAAATTATAAACTCTATTTGATGGTTTGGGGTATTGATAATTTATATCAATGTCTTTACGTATACCAATAATAAATAAGCGTTCTCGCTTTTGAGGTACATTATAGTGAATAGCTTTTAATACCTGCACTGGAACAACTCGATATCCAATTTCATCAAGAACGGAAATCATACCTTCTAAAGTTTTACCCTTTTCATGCGACATTAAACCTCTGACATTTTCCCCAACACAAATTAATGGTCGAACCTCATTAACTGCTCGTGCAAAATCATAAAATAATGTACCACGTGTATCTTCAAGCCCAAGCTTTCTACCTGCATAGCTAAAAGCCTGACAAGGAAAACCACCTGTCACGATATCGACTTGGCCTTTGTATTCTGAAAAGTCGAACGACTTAATATCACCTTCTAGTACGTTCCAGTTAGGACGGTTGTGTCGTAACGTTTGACAAGCCCATTTATCTATTTCATTGAGTGCTACACATTCAATGCCAGACTGCTCAAGTCCTAAGGCGAGTCCACCTGCACCTGCAAACAATTCAAGAACAGTATATTTTTTATGAGGTTTGACAAAGTTAATTATTGGATCGGTTAACAAAGTAGGCTGTAAAATAGCGTTGATATCCTTTTTTCTATAAACTCGATAATTACTTATGGGTTCGCGAAAGGCAGTTAACTTACCTTTATTATCCCATCTACGTAGAGTTTGTTTGCATTTTCCAAGAATAATGGAAGCTTCGGCAATAGTATAAAATTTTCTCATTGAAACATTATACATGGTTATACAGTGGTTATATAATATCTAATGCATTAAATTATCTTTTTACTCTCTAGTGCTTTCATGCTATTTCCAAAAATTAGAGTAATGTGAGAAACTTGAGCATACACTACATATATTATGCTTAGCAATTTTGACTAAGCTAATCTTACTTTTTGGGTTTGGGGCTATACGAGTATCTACTCATTGAGAATATAAGCCTTTAAATTCATGATTAGTCTCCGTCAAAGAATGTATGGGTAATTCTCTATAAAAAAAAGTAAAATGTGAGCGAAACAGACAACAAAAAATCCAGCTCAAAGGCTGGATTTTTATTTTTAAAATAAAACTGTATGTTGCTAGGTTTACTTACTCTGAAACCAAGTATCCGCTTTGCTACGAGCGCTAGCGATGTCTGAACTTGATAAGTTCAATGCCAACTGGCCAATTTTACCGCGCGCTTTGTTACGTACTTTTTCATCGAGCATACCGTCACGGGCAGCCAAATCGTACCATTTATAAGCATCGACGAGATTTTTTTGCTTTTCATCGAGCAATGCAAGCGTATAGCTGGCACGGTTATCGCCGCGCATTGCCGCTTTTTCTAACCAAACTTTCGCTTGTTGCAAATTAGGCTGCACACCTTCACCGCGCAAGTACATGATGGCAAGATTCAACTGAGCAGGGGCAACGCCTTGCTGAGCCGCTTTGGTATACCACTGAATAGCTTGTTGGGTATTCTTTGCAATGCCTTCGCCTTTCTGTAAGCGCTTGGCTAAATAAAACTGAGCGTGATCGTTACCTTGGGCAGCGCGGTTAGACAGTTCACTAACTGGCATTAGCTCAAAACGTGACGTATCAAGTGGCACGTTTGATATTAACTCAGCGTTTGCTAGACCTGCACAAGAAAATAAGGCAGTAAACAACGCAGCTTTTAATAATTTCATAGCAGCTCCAAAATTAGGCAGTTAATAAGCAAAAAAAAGTTGCACCGCTAAAAGAATTTAGACGGCGATAACAATTAGGTGAAATCTTGCGATACCAACTTACCTAATCATTAGCAATATAATTAATCGATGTAGTGTGGCAAATTCCTTTAATCGAACCGATAAACGGTCAGAATCAGGGTGCGATTGACACTATTTTGCTAGCTTAACACCCAAACTTACGAAACTCAAATACTAATTACATGATTTAATGCGTATTCATACCTCATTGTCCTCAATAAAATCATAGAGTTACTTAAGCGTAAGAATAAATTAACCAGCTATTAAGGTTAAAATTTGTATTTATGAGCCGTGCTATCGCTTTCAATCAATGTTAGGGCGTGCCCTCAATTCAATCGATTATCCTCTAAATGGGCTAAAAATGGCTAAAAAATGGCTAAAAATGGCTAAATTTTGCCAGACATCGTCAAATAGCTTAGCAATATCTCGATATTATTTGCGCTACTTTCCTTATTTGACGGCAATTTATCTCATTTTCATCAATATTTTTAAAATGAAGGCACGCCCCAAGTAGACAAATCTATTATTCAGGTTTTTGTTTGGTGACACGATAGATAGCGACGTCTGCCAATAGGTTGGGTGCTTGGCGTATCAATGCTTTCATAAGTGGCGTATGACCTTTTTCAGAATCGCTGACGGCAAAGCGGTTGACGATATGAATATCATGCTGTGCACAAAGCTGCTCAAAATCCTTAAACGTACACAGATGAATGTTTGGGGTGTTATACCATTCATAAGGCAATGCCTCTGATACAGGCATCATCCCTTTAAGCCCTAAATGAATGCGGTTTTGCCAATGGGCAAATTGGGGAAGGTGATAACGGCTTCGCGGGCAACACGTAGCATATCAAGTAAGAGCACATCAGGCGATTTCACCGCTTGCAGCGCCCGTGCCATGACGACGGTGTCGAAACTGTTATCAGCGAAACGTGCCAGACCATCATTCAGGTCTTGCTCGATGATAGATAAGCCTTTAGCGATACCATCATTGATTTTTTCTTCGTCAATCTCAAGCCCGTAGCCAGTGACGCCGCGATTTTGTTGTAAATGCGCGAGTAGCTCACCATTGCCGCAGCCCAAGTCCAGTACATGTGAGTGTGGCGCAATCCAGCGCTCAGCCAATTGATGATCCATTCTCATGAGCGTGCTCCTGATTTTTGCTGGCTGCTTTGATTTGTGCTTTGTGCTGGCTGTTTTGATTTGCTGTCGGTGATAAATGGCGCAGTCAAAAATCCTCGGACGGCACCCATATAACGGGGAATATCAAATAAGAAAGAATCATGACCATGCGGCGCATCGACATTGATGTAGCTAACTGGTTTGCCAGTCGCCATCAGCGCATCGACAATCTCTTGTGAGCGCTCCGGCGCAAAGCGCAATCCGTGGTAAATGAGACCACTAGGTATTGGCATTGCGTATGGGCAAAGGCGGCTTTGAGCGCAGACAGCTCTAGCTGACGATTCTCTTCACTCTCATCTATCGTTGCCACCATATCTTCTAACGCAGATTGCGTGCTTTGTTTACTAGATTCCACTGATGTGGCAATCGAGTCCTTAAGCTGCGCTGCGGATTCTGTCGAATCTGTTGCCACGGCTGATGGATAATCACGTGTTGGATCAAAATAATCTAAAGCTTTGGTCATGAGCAAATAAGTATTGGCATCGAAATTTTCGCTAAAGCGCTCGCCTTGATAGCGTAAATAGCTCTCCACTTGGAACTCAACATCGTAGCCATACATAAATTTGCCAGACTTTAAATCACGACCAAATTTCGCCTTCATCGCATCATCGGTCAAATAGGTGATATGCCCAACCATCCGAGCCAATATTAGCCCGCGACGAGTAGGTGCCTGCTTGTAAGTAACGTCCCTCTTTAAAATCAGGGTCGGATAAAATGGACTGCCGCGCCACTTCGTTAAAGGCGATATTCTGTGCTGAGAGCTTTGGCGTGCTGGCAATGACCACGCAGCGTTTTAACCGATTTGGATAATCAACTGACCATTGCAGCGCCTGCATACCACCCATTGAGCCACCAACAATGGCATGCCAAACGTCAATACCGAGACGATCCGACAGCATCGCTTGGGTTTTTACCCAGTCCTTAATAGTGACGAGCGGAAAGTCAGGGCCATAAACTTGCGGTTCACTGGCTGGATTGTTTTTGTTTAAACTGTCTTTGTCTAAACTGTTTTTGTTTACATTATTCTGGTCTGAATCGATACTGTCAGGATTAATGGTCGTTGGACCGGTAGAGCCGAAACAGCTGCCGATATTGTTGACACATACGACATAAAACCGATTGGTGTCGATCGCTTTATTAGGGCCAATCATATTGTCCCACCAGCCAGCCTTTTTATCATCATCGCTATGAAACCGGCGGCGTGATGACTGCCTGATAGCGCATGGCAAATAAGTACCGCGTTTGATTTGTCGCTATTTAGCGTGCCATAAGTTTCGATGATTAAATCAAACGATGGCAAAGTACGATTACATTCTAACGTCAACGGCTCAGCGAAATGAAAAATCTGAGGCGTGACAATTCCAACTGAACTGACTGAGTCCATGGGATTAACTAGGCTCGCCGAATGAAGCGTATCTGTCGGGGACTGGTCACTGGTATTATTAGGGCGTGCGTTCAAAGCTACCTCGCAAGACAACAATCATCAATAAAATAAAAAGGGCAAACTGTCGATAGGCAGTGTTGCCAATACTGCTTTGCCGACACTGTTTTCTAAATGTTTTTCTTACAATGTGCTTGCCTATTGTATGGTGATGCGCGTAGGAGTACAACCGTCGAGCAAGTCTTTTGAGCATAGTCTTTTAAGCATGGTTTTTAGGGGCGATGGGTAGTAGGCAGAGAAGGGTTGGAATGAGTCGATGATTGATGACTAGCAATAAATAGCAACTAAGTATCAAATTGTATAAGTGTGCTTTTACCATGCGTTATTAATGGATAAAATGCTACACTAATAAAGCATTCAATCAATCATGACTTAATAATCTTTTATCGCATATTCTTCTTTAATTAACCTAATAATAAAATAGTGCTGCTATGAAACCTGAACTGCTCCCCGTATTGCCGTCCTATTAGTGAACCTAGGTACGCCAGATGAGCCAACAGCGCCTGCCGTACGTCGTTACTTAAAACAGTTTTTGTCTGACCCACGAGTAATCGAGATTCCGAAATTCTTGTGGGCGATTATTCTCAATTTGTTTGTATTGCCAAGCCGCCCTAAACGTGTGGCAAAAGCCTATGCCAGTATTTGGGAAGGCGACTCACCGATTCGTAAGATACTAAAGAGCCAAGTGGAGCTATTGGAACCACGCTTGCAAATAGTGCCGCGCCATTTCGGGTTTCTGTCCATCCGGCGATGAGCTATGGCAATCCTGGTTTGCCTGATGTGATGGATACCTTGCGCGGTGAAGGCGTTGATCACTTTGTTATCTTGCCATTATTTCCACAGTATTCCGCTTCCTCTGGTGGTGCTGTTTATGATGCATTGACAAAGTGGACGCTCAAGCAGCGCAATTTGCCGAACTATACTATTGTCAAAGATTACTTTGCGCATCCGCTGTACATTCAAGCATTGGCTGATTCGATTCGCCGATTTCAAGCAGAGCATGGCAAGCCTGACAAGCTGATGTTTAGCTTCCACGGTATCCCGCAGCCTTATGCTGATAAAGGTGATCCGTATCCTAAGCGTTGTAAATGTACCGCTGCACAAGTGGCTCACGCGCTTGGTCTAAAGGATAACGAATGGATTATCAGTTTCAATCACGCTTTGGCAAGCAAGAATGGGTCAAGCCCTATACCGACGTGGTATTAGAAGAGTGGGGCAAGTCAGGTGTGCGCTCTGTACAAGTCATTAGTCCGGCTTTTTCTGCTGATTGTCTGGAAACGCTAGAGGAGCTTGCCATCGAAAATCGTGAAAACTTTCTTCACGCGGGTGGACAAGAATATCACTATATTCCCGCATTGAACTTGGATGAGGCGCACATTGATTTGCTCGAAGCGCTCAGTGCGCCATTGGTCAAAGGCTGGGCGGGAACGCTAGATGGTTGGGCTTGATTAATTGAATTTGTAAATCATAAAAAATACCGGACATCATGTTCGGTATTTTTTTGACTAAATGATTTTAGTGAATTTTATTAAAATGGAATAAAGTTGGGATTTTTGGTGACTGATATGTAAAACTATGCCAAATAAACTTTTATTGTCATTGTTAATTTTACGTTTGCTTAACTTTATTTTTGAGGATAAATATGTGCAGCTCCAATTATTCACAACCTTCTGTGTCTCTACAAAAACCTAACGGTCAACCACCGAACTTACCGCCCACTGACGAGTATGGCGGCCTATTACCGCAGTTATTGGTAGAACCTCGAATGTGCCAAGCAGGGTGGGGTATAAGTTGGATTACCAAAGCATTTGCAATATTTAAAGATCAATTTTTATTATGGTTAGCTATTGGTGTTGTTTATTTAATCATTGCTATGATTGGTAGTAGCGTACCCGTGATAAATTTCATTTTCCCTTTTCTTTCCTTTGTGTTTGTTGGTGGAATAATAAAAGGTTGTGCCGATCAAGCTGTAGGTAACGAGCTGAGGTTTGACCATCTTTTTTCAGCCTTTTATACGCATCTCAAGCCATTAGTTATTTTATTCGTATTGTATTTAGTGGCTGTTATTGTTGCAATGATACCTATGCTGATTATATTCGGTGGTATGGCTTTGTCTTTAGCTCAAGGGTCAAGTAATGTTGCGGTTATAGGAACAGTGATAGGGGTTTTATTGGTTTTTTTACTGCTATTCCCTGTATTGATGGCGATTTGGTTTGCACCTGCTTTAATTGTGCTTCACAACATTGAGCTGTTCAGGCAATGAAAATGAGTTTTAAAGGGTGTTTAAAAAATATCTTACCATTTTTCGTTTTTTGGTTAATTGCTCCTATAATAATGATATTGATGGTAGTTTTTACACTAGGGCTAGGTATGTTAGCACTGCTTCCAATAGGTATGATTACCTACTACACCAGTTACCGAGATGTTTGGACTGACCAGCCGTTGTCAGTAATGTAACCAATATTTTATAGTACAAAAAAAGCACGCTCGATATAACGGGCGTGCTTTTTTATTGTGCCAAAGCTTTTTTATCATGAAAGAGCGTGGTTAAAAATCGTCATCATTACTACGTTCCGCCGCGTCTCTATCAGCGATATCGACAATATCTGGATAATCGCTGTCATCCAAATTATCGTCCACTAATACTTCATCGATTCGCGATTCGTCTATATTTTGATGATGGATAGGGGTGAGCCCTTGAATTGCATCACTTCCGGCTTGCGAGTTGTCGAATCCTGCGCTATTGTCAATGACATCATCATTATCAATGGTATGCAACATAGGGTCAGCCAAATCAATTTCTTGGCTGTTATTATTGACGTCCGTATCACCTTCAATGTGATCCATTGCTTCTGGTAATGGGCTTTTTGAATGGTCCATTATGGCTTCCTTATTATCGATAGTTATTATTAATGGATGTGACTGATTTTATTTATTAAAAACATTGTGACGTGTTATGACGCTTGCTAATAGTAGCAAGGTGTCACAGGATGTTCAAAAAATGTAAGACAAGTACAAGATAGACATAAAAATAGGAAATATATGATGGTATCAAGTAGTAGGTTGTTCGTCACAATATCCTTAATCAGTGCCACAATAGGTTTGAAGGCTTGTGAAGGTGTACCTTTTTCTGGTAGCAGCGCCCATAGCAGCTTGGATAATGCTGATTTAAAACAGCCGTTAATTATCGATGCCAAGCTGCCAAAAGCCACGACAACCATAGACTGCGCACAATTAACACCGAAGCAAATAGTTAAGGTAAAAGGTCACAGCGTACTCAGTGCAAGCTGTGATTTAACAGCCAAGTCGATACGCTTTGAGTTGAATGATTCACACAGCTCTTTTGACTGTCAGGGCGCTTTGCTCAGTACTCGCGTTGATGATGCATCAACGGCCAGCGCCATTATGATTAAGCCCAAAACAGATAGCGCTATCGAAGATATTACCGTTGCCAATTGTCATGTGGATGGCTATGGTCATGCGCTACATATTCGCCAATATAGCCAGCCCAACCAGCGTTATGCGCGCGGCTTGATAGACCCTGCTGCCAATCGTGCGCTTGCACCAAGCGATATTCGTGTGATTAATGTGAGTAGTCAAAACAGTATCAATAGTGGCATGTTTGTCGGTGATCATGTGCATGGCGTGAGCTTTGATAAAGTCCGTATTCAAAATGCAGGCACTGTGGGGCTATATCTGGAATTTGGTAGCCGCGATAACGTGATTAAAAATTCGGTGTTTGTCGGTAATGGCTTCCGTACCTTTAAGCCCAATCGTGAGGCCATTGCCGTGGATTCGTCGAGCAATAACCGTATCGAAAACAATCAATTTATCCATAATGGGGCAGGCAGTATTTTGCTGTATCGCAATTGCTTTGAGCATGCTGATGACAGTACGCGGGGCAATCATTTTAAGCGTACCGAGTCGAGCCGTGACAATATGATTCGTGGCAATACTTTTAACGACGAGCCAGTCGGGGTGTGGGTGGCGTCAAGACAGTCGCGCAATCTCAAAGGTTTTGAATGCGGTGCTTATTTGCTGAAGCAAACGCCATTTGCCAGCTATCATTTAGACAGCGCTAAGGACAATCAAATTATCGATAATCGATTTGAGCAAGTCGAGCAGGGCATTATCGTGGAGGACGATGGCACGCTAATAGCTGGTAATCAATTCGCTGCTGATGTGAACTTACCGATTAGCGTTGGTTCTGAGATTCGAGAAGAAAGTGCGGCAGGGGCAATAAAAAATACCATTATTAAAAACAATATTTTTACTGGTAAAACTGTTGAGCAAGCCATAAAAATTCGTGAGGCAAGCAAAACGGCCACTCATATTGAGCAGCCGTAAATGTGGCTTTATATTAAATAAGCGTTATCGGTAAAAACAGTATAACGAATAGGTGATGTTGCTATTAAGCACCAACCTTTAAGCACCAACCTTGGTATTGACCCAGCGGATTACAGAATCTGGCGTGACTTGCGAGACTGCTTGAAAGAGTTTTGCTGGCATGCCCACAGAGTAATGCGTACTTTTGAGCTTACGATTGGGACTGGTCGTCAATTTACACAATGTTTTGGCGACATCGTTGACCGTTAGATGGATGCCCAAGCGATCCATACTGGTCACTTCGATATCGGCAGTCATGTCAGATTTGACCCACAGCGGCATCACATCGATCACCTTGATACCCAATTTTTCGTACTCAATATTAAGGCCTTCTGTGAGACCTCGCACAAAAAACTTACTGGCGCATAAGTCGCAACTTCGGGTTGACCATAGATAGCAGAAGCAGAGGACACATTAATAATTTTGCCGTCTTTGCTATCAGCCAGATAAGGCGCCAGTTTATGACAGCCAATCAAAACACCTTTACAGTTGACGTCAATTAAAGCCAATTGCTCATCTAGATCGGTCGTTGGTAATGCGCCACTGACCAGCACCCCAGCATTATTAATGAGTGCATCAATACCACCGAAATGTTCAATCATTTGCTTGATCGCATTGTCCCACGAGTCAGGCTGGGTGACATCCAGCTGACCTGTAATAATACGCTGTTGTTTGACGGCTTTCTTAAAAGATTTGTCTTTAATGGCGCTTTCAAGGGTCGCAGTATTGGTCGCAAATAACCCAATATGATGACCTTTTTCCGCCAGCTTTTTGGCGGTGGCCAAACCGATACCACGTGATGCGCCTGTAATCAATATATTCATAATAAGTGACTTAATCGTTATTAATCATGAGTAAATCGAGGTCGTATATTATGATGCTTATCCCTCGGACTTATTATTATAGCCATTCCACTATAATAATATTACTGCGTTAGCCTCGCTTGAAGTATTAAATATACATCTACACTCGGTTGCCTTGTACTATTTTTAAATTGAACCGACTGTAGTATAACAAATTCGTCTAAATGTATTTTGCTAGAGAGTATAACTATTGATGTAGAGCGCATGGTGATTAATATAACGAGTAGTTATCACTGTTAGCAGAGACACTCTGCGTTAGTGTGAAGCCGTTTGACAATGCAGCTCGCTCGTCCCTTCTGCTTGACAGTCGTACTCGTCTAAGTTTAAGCGCCACAAATAAATCAAGCAATGCCATAAATAGCAGTCTCTGACAGCTCTTCTGTGATGACGCCAAAAGCTTCGGGAATCATAATGGCGTTTTCGCCATATATTCTAATAATGCCAAGGCGGCGACGCTAAAATACAAAGAAACGGGTACTTTTTTTAATATTGCCCAAAGATAACGCCATGAATAAGCCAATAAACCAACGATCAGCACATAAACGATGGTCAGGACGAGGTCTTCCCACCAGTCATAAGAATGGCTGAGCAACACAAAGTCAGTGGAAACCAATAAGTCTGGTAGATAATTTAACTCTCGGCGTATCACAGCAAAGAATACCAGCACCGCTGCCAACCAAAAAGCTCGAATCTGTTTAAACGTATTTGTGGCAGATCTCTGTAGTAAATACTGCACGCAACGTAGCAGACAGGCGAATAAAATAATAATGCCAGGAATTTCGATGATGCCATCTGAACTCAAAATAAAAATCTCCTGATTTTTTAAAATAAAAAAAGTGAGCACAAAGGCTCACTTTAGACCGAAACTTATTTAATTAAAGGTAACGTAATAGACTGCTATTATAACGCCAATGTCATTGCTATAACGTTATTTAATATAACTAATGAGTCATATGTCATTGTTAATACAAGCAAACAAATGCTCTTTGTTGTGCACATTGCTATCGGCTATGTATACCCATGATGATATAACCAATTCAATAGATGGCAGGGTTAAAATAACGCTTCTATCCGCAATAATGCCGACGGATAGTGGTCCTTATTTGCTGTTTTATCATTATAATAATTTAGCTCTGTTTGTACATAAAGCCACTCTCGCCAGACAGGTTGGCGGTAGCTCATAGCAGGGCCATAGCTGTTTAATGTTGATTTAGCATGGTCAAAGTAACCGCCAGTAGAGACACCATAAGCCAACTGTTTTTCATTGCCCAAGTAGTGTACTTGTCTGAGATCGTTGCTCCAGTCTGTGCTTTCTTCATTGTCTTGATTGCGATAACGGATGGCGGTGCGATTATTGATGAACTGGTCAGCATTTGTCCCATATTGCAGATTTATCCCGCCTTTTGCATAGTGCTCACTATCGAGTCCATAACGATAGTAACTATCACTAGTGACAGTCCATTTTTTACTGTCATACCAGTCTTTATCGACGCTTACTTTTACGTATAAGTCATCGAGCGAGCGAACCCCGACATCGATATCTGTTTTGACCCCTAACTGCTGCTCAACCTCATGACTAAAACGTGACCAACGAAGGGCGATAGAACCATTGTCTTCTCGCGTTTTTCTTCTGTTGACGAGTCCGTCTTGGTTGCTGGTACTTGCTTGGTAAGTATCGCCCGTCACATTCTGTTTTAAGAAAGTATCTTCATCCAAATCCTCATCACCGATAATCAGACTTAATCTTTTTTCTAATACTGGCAATCGTAAGCGGCCGCGAATCCTAGGTTCAACGCTCACGTCACTGCCTGATTGTGGGTCGTTGACCCAGCGGGTATCTAGTACAACTCGTAAACTGGCTTTGGCGGGTTTTTTGGGATCCGGCTCGCCGAACCAACCGTCCATTTTGTGTGCCCATTCATGCAGCTGCTCTTGGACATCTTCGCGGCGTTCGTCCGTCCAATTTTGTGCTCCTTGTACTGATCGAGCAGACTGCTCGGCAGATGTTTCGGTAGGTTGAGGTCGATAGCCAAATTGATTGAGGTTTTCATCTCGATTAGAGTTAGTATCATGAGATAACGAAGCCGTGTCAGATTTTAGCGGTTCGACTTTCGGCTCTGTGGTGGACGTAGTATCCGCCCATGCTTGCGTGCATAAACTTAAGCTGGCAAGTGTGTAAAGGGTAATGGTGTTGAGATTTGCTGGTTTAATCATGGAGAGCTTCAATTACTTTGGGTAGCTAAAAAGGACAAACAAAAGTATTATGCCATAGGTCGTTAAGCACATACATATAGAGGCGCTATTATATGAAAGTTTTAATCATTGTAAGCTTGTTTCTGATGGTCTTGCCTTCAGCACATGCTGAAATATCTCTTGATGTCAGGCAAGCTGTTGAAAAAATTATGAGTGTTTATTACAGTTCAAGCTATGATAAGTTGCGTGGTTGTACCTTGTATGATGACGGCTCAGAAATCTATTGCCTTGCTCCTAAGCATTATGAATTTAAAAACATCGAGGGAGTAGATACTTTATATGTATTGGTTTCTGGTGATACGGTGGAAGATGGTGCACGAGTGACACCAGGATTTGGCGGTTTATTCATACTTTATAAATTAGGCAACTCTTGGGTCGTCTCTGCAAGCGAGCCTTACATAAGAAATGGTGGAGCAGGTCGAAGTCAGCTGATAGGTTTTAATTTAAGAGAAGTGGGTGCTGATAGGTACGGTTGGGTAGGTAAGTTTTGTGGCTCCGGTGCAGGTGGTCAAACCAATTGTTCTTGGAGTATGTACGCTGCTATGACAAGTGGTAAAGTCGAAGAAGTGGCAAGATTGGATTTAGATTATTCGTATGAGCTTATGAGTAAACCGTCATATGGTGAAGCTGAAAGTGATGTTAGTATCAATACAGGTGGGGTTATGACTCAAGGCTTTTATCCCTTAAAAGTCACTGTCGATTACGAACACGGTCTTTATGATAACAACTACGAGCCAATACCCTCTAGTCTGGATAAAGGCACAGATAGCTTTATTGTAGAGTTCAACGAGCAGACACAGACGTTTAACTTGCCAGATGATAAAAGTTAAGATGAAAAGTACTTATTATCTTTAGCGGTTACTGTATTTATCTTTGTCTATCGAGTATCACTTCAGGCATCGTGTCAAGATAGCTGCTAACAGCTAAGTGATCACCATTTGAATCAAAATAATAAAAATTATTGCCTTTCAAAAACTTAAAAGTATCTATGTAATAATTATCAATGAAAATAGGCATGTCATACTCCGTAGGACGATTATTTTATTATCTTTATTTATCATGCCATAACCATTCTCTTTTGCCACGACTGCCAAGCCATTATGAAACGAATCAGCATTCAGATAGTTTAAGGGTACAACAGTCTTTCCACTGCTATCAATATAACCCCACAATTCATCCTTTCTTACAGGTGCTAGTCCTTCTGAGAAATACCTGATTTCGTCAAACTGATATGGAATAGTAAGTTCGCCAGTATCATTAATAACACCCCATTTACCCTCGTACTCAACAGCCGCCTTACCTTCAGAAAAAGGTCTGACATCATCATATATTATCGGAATAATGACTTGGTTTTTTTTGTTGATGTATCCATGATGTTCATTTTTTTAACGATGGCGAGTCCTTCAGAAAACTCAGCAGTAAAGTTATAACTGAATGGAACGATGATATTGGCTTGTTTATCAATAAAACCATATTTCCCATCTTTCTGAGCACTTGCTAAACCTTCATTAAAGTCACATAGCTCACCCCAACTTACACCTTCCGACAACTTATATCCTGGCAATAATCCGCATGCTATTGCGTAATTACTTAAAGACAAGCTAAAAGCTAGGATGAGTGTGGTCAATAATTTTTTGATAACGGAATCCTTAGTCATCAACGTCAGCTCCTACGAATTAGATACTATCGATTGGGTATGATATGGGCAATCTAAAGAACAGCCATATCCTATAAAATAAAAACGTTAGGTCTTGAGCTGTTTTATTATACAAAAACGCTTAATGCGCTTCATCCCAATTCTCGCCAGCACCCGTCTCAACCAATAATGGCACAGAAAACTCTACATTCCAGCCTTTTCTACAGCAGTGATTGTCAGTACATCTTGCATGGCATCAGTAACGAGTTGGCTAATTTCATCGACTTTATCGGCATCCACTTCAAACACCAGTTCGTCATGGACTTGTAGCAGCATTTTGGCTTGCGCTTTTGGCAGTACTTTATCGACGGCAATCATAGCTAACTTAATTAAATCAGCCGCTGAGCCTTGTAGTGGTGCGTTAATCGCAGCACGTTCAGCGCCTTGTTTGACCATGCGGTTGCTGTGAGTGATATCAGGCGTGTAGAGCTTACGACCTAATATCGTCTCGACATAGCCTTGCTCGTGAGCATTGGCACGGGTATTGATCATATAGTTTTTGACACCCGGGTAGCGATCAAAATACATATCAATATAATCTTGTGCCTCATTGCGGCTCATTTGTAGTTGCTTGGCAAGTCCAAAGGCGCTCATGCCGTACAGTAGACCAAAATTAATGGCTTTGGCATTACGGCGCTCGGTCGAGGTTACGTCGGAAACATCCTTGCCAAGTACTTCAGCAGCAGTCGCAGCGTGAATATCTAACCCTTCATTAAAGGCGTCAGTTAAGTTTTTATCGCCTGAGAAATGTGCCATGAGACGCAATTCAATTTGTGAATAATCCGCCGCCAAAATAACGCGACCTTCTGGGGCGATAAAGGCCTGACGAATCAAGCGACCAGTCGCGGTACGAATCGGAATATTTTGTAAATTGGGATCAGTCGAAGACAAACGCCCAGTACTGGTCAATGCTTGATGATAGCTGGTATGTACGCGATCAGTTTCGCTATCTGCGACACTATCAAGCGCATCGGTATAAGTGCTTTTGAGCTTAGATAGACCACGATATTCTAAGGTAATATCGACCAATGGATGATCGATTTTTGACAGTACGGCTTCACCAGTAGAGTATTGACCTGATTTGGTCTTTTTGCCACCCGGAACGCCGAGTTTTTCAAATAGCATCTCACCAAGCTGCTTCGGTGAGCCGAGGTTAAACTCTTCTCCTGCCACTTCATAAGCGCGTTTTTCTAGCGCGATAATTTCTTCATCGAAGCGTTTCGATAGCTCATTTAAAAATGGGCGCTTAATAAGAATGCCGCTTGCTTCCATTTGACAAAGTATTTCGGCGGTTGGTATTTCTAGCTCGTGTAGTAATTTGGCATTATTGGCATCGTTCGCCAGCTCAACGCTGAACACCTCAAATAGCTGATAAGTAATGTCAGCATCTTCACAAGCATAGTCGCTAGCAATATCGATGGCGACTTGATCAAAGGTAACTTGCTTAGCGCCTTTACCAGCGACATCTTCATAGTTGATGGTTTGGGTTTGTAGATAATGGCGTGCCAAATCATCCATGCCATGACGAGTGATGGCGGCATTAATTACATAGCTGGCAAGCATGGTATCCATCGCCCAATTATTGGGACGAGCATGAATATTACCCAATAAATCGATATCATAATGGCTGAGAATATGGGCGTCGTACTTTAAATGCTGACCGATTTTACCGATATTTGGGTTTTCTAAAATAGGTTTTAGACGTGTTAAAACGCTATCGCGGTCGAGCTGTTTAGCTATCAGCTCGTCACCCTCTAGTGCATGTGTCAGTGGTATGTAATAGGCTTCATGCGCTTGTACCGCAAAAGACAAACCGACGATTTGTGCTTGACGCCAATGGACGCTAGTGGTTTCGGTATCAATGACAAAGTGCGGTGCAGACTCGAGTAGTTGAACCAGACTCTCAAAAGCTGGTTCGTCGAGCACAGTGTGCCACGCTCTATCATGCTGTTTGCCGTTTTGGACATTCTCAATACTGCTTGATTGTAGCGACTTAGCGATTTGCGCTTGTGATTCAGCATCTGCTTGGCTAATTGCAACACTTTGTACGCCGTTCCCATTAGCATTGGCTGGATGGTTTGGGTGGTCAAGAGAAGCAAGCTCATTTCTAAACTCAAGCTCGCTATATAGCTCGCGCAGTTCATCTATATGAGCACAAGGATTGGTATCGATTTTCAAATCATTCCAGTCTTGACCGATATCTAAGTCTGTGACGATAGTGGCCAGTTTGGCATTGAATGGAATTTCCTTTGCATGCTCAATCAAGCTTTAGCGCCGCGTCCTTTAATAAAACCGATGTGCTTTAACATATTGTCGATATCACCGTACTCAACGAGTAAGTCTTTCGCCGTCTTTTTACCGATACCCGGCACGCCTTTAATACCGTCAGAGGCGTCACCCATCAAGGTCAAAAAATCAATCATTTGGTTTGGATTAATACCGAATTTTTCGATGACCGCTTGGGTGTCCGTTACTTTACCCGTGAAGCTGTCTTCCAATATTACGCAGTCATTGACCAGTTGCATCATGTCTTTATCGCCGGTTGAGATAACCACATGATGACCTTGCTCGACCGCACGGTGCGCCAGTGTGCCGATAATGTCATCCGCTTCTGCACCTTCGATGCGTAACAGTGGAATGCCTAAGGCGGTCACCAAACGATGGATATAAGGAATTTGCTCCACCAGCTCTATGTCGATGGGCGGACGAGCCGCCTTGTAATCAGCAGACATATGATGGCGAAAAGTAGGTGACTTGGTATCAAAACAGACCGCCATATGGGTGGGATGATATCGACGCATCAGTTTAGTAGCGCATTGAGCGTGCCACGGATGGCATTCGTTATTAGCCCCTGCGAGTTTTGCATGGTTTTTGGCAAGGCGTGATAAGTGCGAAACAGGTAATAAGAGCCATCAACCAAAATAAAAGGTGGCTGATTTTTGTCCACGTGACTGGTGTCCATAGTCGCTACGTTGGGCATGGTATCAAAATTTGGTAAGGCTTTAGGGTCAAGCGCTTGATGCGAGTTGTGGTTATTGTCTGCGGAGGATTCGGTCATATGGTCAGTCATAAAGGTCACTTATTATTAGGTATCAGATAGAGTAAATATCAGATAAAACGATGCTTCCATTATAACGATAAAATCAGACCTTGCCGAACTTCTCGATAGTTATGATATTTATACTGCTGACAGACGCTCATAAAAAAAGAACCCAGAATAGTCTGAGTCCTTCTATCTTTACCAATATATTTATTCTGACAATTTTATTTTACTTCTGAAGTCACTTCACTATCGATATTACCGTGAGTCGCTTTAGAATATGGGCAAACTTTATTGGCTTTTTCGACCAACTTTTGGAACTCATCCGCTGATAGCTCTGTGTTTTCAGCAGTAACATGAATTTTCACGGCTAATTGAAAATTTAAGCCTTCACCTTTCATTAAATCTACGGATACTTCAGTGGTAGAGTCAAACTTTGCTTTTTCTGCCCCTTTGACCGCAGCAAGTGCCCCATCAAAGCAAGCTGCATAGCCCATCGCAAATAACTGCTCTGGATTATTACCGTCTTTATCAGAGCCGGGTGCGACCATATTAATCGTCAAATCACTGTCTTGCAGACTGGCATTACCTGTACGGCCGCCAGTAACTGTTGCTTTGGTGGAATATAGTGTTTTCATAACATATCCTTTGTTGTGAGTTTTTATGTTTTAGCAATAAATTTTGATAGGGGATTCAGCATAACAAACCAGTGCATGAGCAATATAGGTCAGTCGTAAGTATATACTGTGGATTTGTAAGTGAACTGTTAATAGAATCTTTAGCTGCATTTAACTATCGCAGGAAAAGCTTAATCGCTATAAGTAACAGAAGTATTAATGTAATATAGGAATATAGCTGTAAAAAATAAAGTTATCAAAATAGATGATAAAAAATCTAACCAATAAAGGTCTTATTCGATGAATAAATCAATGGTGTTACCTATTGCACTTTCTTTGCTAACATTTACCCTTGCTGGCTGCGGTGGGGAGGATGATGGTATTTATGGTTCGGGTAGTAATAAGATTACGCTGACCAGCTTTGACAATAGCTATGATAAGCAAGCGAAAGATAGTGCCATTGCACGCATCGATGAGACCTACCGTACTGGTGAGCGTGAAATCAAAATAAAAAATATCGTTAATAATTATAGTAATCAAGGTTTGAATACTTTGGACAGAACGGTATTGGCAGACAACTTTGAAGGGCGACTGGAAAACAAAAACATTGAGGTTGATGGCCGCACAGTCAAACGTCCTATTTATGAAAAAAACAGTAATAACAAGCTAGACTATGAAACCAATTATAAGACGCTTAATCTATCAGGCTTGCAGGCAAACAGTTATAGTGCGGGTACTAATATAAATAACAGTCGCGGTATTCTCACGGACTTAAATAATTATCCTAAGATTCCAGCCAATGCAGAGTTTCCGATAGGCTCTGTTTGCTATATTCCAGTAGTCGAGAGCGAACGCTCGTTTTTAGCCTTTAACGACAAAAACAAGACGGGATATACATCGCTCGATAAGTGGATTGATGCAGCTGAAAACCGTTTTAGCGATGATAGAGGCTACAGAACCTCTGAGTTTGGTGTAGGCATCGGCAATAAGCAAAAAGCGGCACAAGTGACGTTCTTTGAATACCGAAATCAGCCTGCTTATCAGTACAATGGTGTCGAATATAACGATGGCACGAATGATAAAAATGCTATTTATGAAGCAAATTATGTTGCCAAAGTTGTGGTAAATCCGAATACCAACAGTATTCGCGGTGTGGTGGATTGTACGATAGTCAATGAAGTCGCAGGAGATTTCTTGGCCGCACAAATCAAACGCTACTATTAATCTTAAAAACGCATCATGTTAAAAAAACGGACCAACACTCTCTATTTGACTATCTAGGGAGTGTTTTTTTATGCGCTAATTCTGCACCTTGACGCTAAATCCGCTACAATACGCTCATTATTTATTCTATTTAGTTAGATTACTGTCTAAAAGACAGCCTTTTTGAAGTTAAGGTTGAAGCCAAAAATTATGAGCGTAGATCCAAAGAAATTAAACAAAGAAGTGGCTAAACGCCGTACTTTTGCCATTATCTCGCATCCCGATGCAGGTAAGACCACCATGACTGAAAAGTTACTGTTATGGGGTCAGGCAATTCAGGTAGTAGGCGAGGTCAAAGGCCGTAAGACCGATCGACATGCGACATCAGATTGGATGAGTATGGAGCAAGAGCGTGGTATCTCGATCACCACTTCTGTCATGCAGTTTCCTTATCAAGACCATGTGGTCAATCTATTGGATACACCGGGTCACGCCGATTTTAGTGAAGATACCTATCGCACCTTGACCGCTGTGGATAGCGCGCTGATGATGGTCGATGGGGCTAAAGGGGTCGAAGAGCGAACCATCAAGCTGATGGAAGTCTGCCGCATGCGCGACACGCCAATCATCTCATTTGTCAACAAGCTGGATCGTCAAATTCGTGAGCCGCTTGAGCTGCTTAGCGAGATTGAGGCAGTGTTAAAAATTAAATGTATTCCAGTGACTTGGCCTATCGGTATGGGACAAGATTTCGTTGGTGTCTACCATCTGACTGAAAACAAGACCTACCTTTATGAAAAAGGTAATGGCGGCAAGATGACAGTCTCTGAGACCCGCGCGGGCTATGATTATCCAGATATCCGTGAGCGTTTGGGTCAATTGATGTTTGATGCTTTCGAAGAGTCACTTGAGCTGGTACAAATGGCGTTAGAAGAATTTAGCGTTGAGGCGTTCTTAGCGGGTGAGATGACGCCAGTATTGTTCGGTACGGCATTGGGCAACTTTGGCGTAAACATGGTACTTGATACCTTGATCAAATATGCACCGCCACCCAAGTCGCATCCGACCAATGAGCGTGAAGTAGCGGCAACAGAGACGGATTTTAGTGGTTTTGTCTTTAAGATTCAGGCCAATATGGACCCACGCCATCGTGATCGCATTGCATTTTTACGCGTGTGTTCAGGCAAGTATGAAAAAGGCATGAAGCTAAAGCATGTACGTTTGGGTAAAGACGTACGCATTGCTGATGCGCTGACCTTTTTGGCAGGGGACCGCGAAGCGTTAGAAGAAGCGTATCCGGGTGATATCATCGGTTTGCATAATCACGGCACCATCTCTATCGGTGACAGTTTTACGGAAGGCGAAGAGCTGAACTTTACGGGTATTCCACATTTTGCGCCTGAATTGTTCCGCCGTGTCATTCTAAAAGATCCGCTCAAATCAAAAGCCTTGCAAAAAGGGCTACAGCAGCTAAGCGAAGAGGGCGCGACACAGGTCTTTATGCCGCAGATTAACAACGATTTAATCTTGGGTGCGGTTGGTGTACTACAGTTTGAAGTGGTCGCGCATCGTCTCAAAGAAGAGTACAAAGTACAGTGTATCTTTGAGCCGGTATCGATTGCCACCGTACGCTGGATTCATTGTGATGATGAAGTGGCATTGGCGAAATTCAAACGCAAAGCTCATGACCAGTTGTCGCTAGATGGCGGTGGTTATTTAACGTATCTTGCCCCATCACGGGTCAACTTGCAGCTGATGCAAGATCGCTATCCAGAAGTCACTTTTAGTAATACTCGTGAGCATTAAAATCCCTCATTTCACGAGTTAGTTTATCTTTTAAGACACGCCAGCCGTGTCTTTTTTATTAGCTTAGATTTAGGCATGAAACGAGAGAGGGTAGGTAGCTATTCGTTAGCAGGAGACAGCACAACCCTAAAAACACAAACAGTGTTCCTACAATACATCGTCATTGTTACGGTAGAATATCAAGTAACATCTTATGTTTATAAAAGAGGATATATGAACGCTGCGAATCAAATTGATATCAATCAGTCAACAATGAATCCGCATTTATCGATGACAGCAAGTCGTAGTCGTCTGCTGAGACTGCTTGCCGGCAGTTTACTGCTAGGTAGCATCGCGATGCCTGCCAATGCAGGTAATCTCATCAGTAGCACGGATTATCTAGAATATGAGCTGCCTAAAAAAGTGCAAGCACAGTGTGTTGAGCGCGATAATTGTCCAGAAATTGACATCAAATATCTGAAGACCAATCACGGTTGGATCAATGATATCGCCAATGCGCGTATTAATAATTTAGTCGTCAATAGTAAACCGACTGAATCTGCGCCTATCAAAACGAAGGTCAATCAGACAATGGTGAAAGCCGCCATTGATGACTTTGCCAGCTCACAGTTTATAGATATGCCAGAGGGCAGTTCATGGGCTTATAGCCTAATGGTAACGCCTGAGTATTTAGGTCATGTCAGTGATTTTGAACTGTTTGAAATCAATACTTATGTCTTTACTGGTGGCGCTCATGGCATGCCTTATAGCGAATACTTAATATTTGACCTTGGCACCAAAAAACAAATCAAGCTTGAGGATATGCTTCAATCAGGCAAGGAATCACGTTTTAAAGCGCTTGCTTATGATGCTTATAAAACGTGGGTCAAAACGGTTGACGACGATGCCAGCAGTTATGAGAAAAACTGGCCATTTACCTTAAGTGACAATGTGACACTGACGGACAAAGGCATCGATATCCGTTATCAGCATTATTCTATCGGCCCATATGCTTATGGTATGCCAGTACTTAGTATCCCGTACAGTAAGCTCGACGGTGTCATAAAGCCGCACTTTATACCTAAATAGTTCGGATGGTCATTGCATAACTTATTACGGTTTATATTAAAAAAATCGTAAAATCTCTTAAAAAATTGGCAATGATTTATCTAAAACCATTTGAAATTTAATAAAAGAATAAGGAGTTACCGCATGACGAACAATACAGATAGTATGAAGGCGACAGTCGACACAGAGACTTGGCAACTTAATGCCTTAACAGAAGCGCTTGGTGACCTCACGTTAACGGTTAATGACAGCCTGTCTGTTGGTCGTGGCAGCGACAATGACGTGGTACTTGGTAGCAAGCAAGTATCGCGTAATCATGCGGTGTTAAGCATCTTAGATGGTCGATTGTATGTCAAAGATTTAGACTCATCGAACGGTACATTTATCAACGAGCAGCGTATCGAAGGTAATACATCGAGCCTTTTACAAGTAGATGATACCATTGGATTTGCCAGTTTCAGCTTTCAGGTAAACGCGCCACTTGCTACTACAGATACTGATGTATTAGCGCCCGTAGCAGTAGAGGATTCAGTGGCTGAGACTGAGACAGTGGTTGCTGAAACGACTGCCGAAATGCAGGCTGTCGAAGACTCGACGGTGAGTGAACCTGTTGTTCATGAATCAGTAGCAAAAGAGCCGATTGTTAAGCAAACGGGCATCGAAGCTATTCTGCCTGTGACAGCTGATATGAAGACAGTACCTGTTGATACCGCCTCGGATAGAGTAGCAGACTCAGTAGGGGTAGCTGAGACCAGTGTTAAGGAAACAGTTGAACCAGTCTTACAGGAGGCGATTCAGGAGCGATTGTGAAACAAACGGGCATCAATGAAGTCTTAACGGCTATAGATAATACCGTGTCTAACACAACTGAAGCGGCACCAGTCGCTGCTGCAACTGTAGCAGATGCACAACCTGCTGTAAGTCAGCCAGAAGCCGTTACAGCGACAGAGGCGGCACCGACAGCACCTGCTCATGATACGTCATTAGTAGAGCAGTCAGCTGTACATGAAAAGCCAGCAGTTGAATCAGAGCATGACAAAACAACTAAAACTGCTCTACAAGAAGAAGCAGATCCCGACATTCTGCGAGCCAAGCAGGCGGCAACCGCACAGTTTTCTGGCACTGCCAATCTAGGTCAATCTCGTGATCTTGGGACAGAAGGTAATAATGCGATGGATCAGGCTATCAGTAATTCAGCCAATGCAGGACAGGCAGAGAAAAAACCAAGCGGTGGTTGGTTTATTTGGGTGTTTATTGCCATTATCATTATTGCGCTAGCATTGTGGTTATTTAACATGGGCGGTGCGTAACCAAGTACTGACCAGTGCGTTTGAGATGCTCTAATCCAATCGAGCTTTGGTATAATTATTAGCCAATTGTTAGCTACTATCGGCTAATAGTCTAGCAACCCTCACGAATATGTCACTTTGATAGCGTCAACATTCAATAGAGTGTTGACGCTATATTTTATTTAACAGTCTGCTGTTTTATCTTTTGCCAATATTTTGTTAAGAGAGCATTATTATGATGAACTTTGAAGAATATCAAGCTTTTAAAGACCGTGGCTTTAGTCATGCTCCACTGATAAAAAAACGTCTAATGGACGCACAGACACCAGTATCTGTATTTTCTAAAGTACGTGATTTAAACGGCTCTGCATATTTATTTGAGTCTGTCGTAGGCGGGGGAGCGTTGGGCACGATATTCGATGATTGGTTTAGGTAGTGATCTCATTTTGCAGTATGCCGATGGTAATATGACCGTCAAAAAAAATGACCATACCGATGTCGATGCAGTCGCTGACCCGTTTGACTATATCCGTCAGCTAATGGCGCAATATAAGATGCCAACAGTCGAGGATATTGCAACGCTACCGAGCTTTAGCGGCGGCTTAGTAGGTTACTTTGGCTATGACATGGTGAGGGTTATCGAGCCAAGCGTGGGTTTATCAGATGCCCCCAATCCGATGACAATGCCGGATATGTGGCTGATGCTGTCAATGAGCGTGATTGTTTTTGACAGTTTAGAAAATACGTTATCTATCATCGTTTATGCTGATTGTCACACTGAAGATGGCTATAGCAATGCCATCCGCGAGCTAGAAAAAATTGAGGAAAAACTGGCAGAAATGCCAAATCTGAGCGCACCCGTAATGCCGACGCCGACATTTACCTCACAAACAGGCGCACAGAAATATTGTCATGATGTCAATAAAATAAAGGATTACATTCTAGCAGGTGATGTCATGCAAGTCGTTCCTGCGCAGCGTTTGACGGCGGATTATACTGGCGATTCATTAGCAGTCTATCGTGCCCTACGGTTTTTAAACCCATCGCCGTATTTATTCTTGGTACATGGTTACACCCTTGATGATCACAAGCGTTTCGACATTATTGGAGCATCCCCTGAGATATTATCACGTATCGAAAATGGCAAAGTGACGGTACGACCATTGGCGGGTACTCGTAGACGCGGAAAAAATGAAGCGGAAGATTTAGCGCTTGAAAAAGAGCTGCTGAGTGATAAAAAAGAGATCGCCGAGCACTTGATGCTTATCGATTTGGGTCGTAATGATATTGGCCGCGTTTGTGAATATGGCAGTGTCAAAGTCACCGAAAAGATGTTTGTCGAGCGTTATTCGCAAGTGATGCACATTGCTTCTAATGTTGAAGGGACGATATTGCCCAATAAGGATGCGTTGGATGTTTTTTGTGCGACGTTCCCCGCTGGTACGCTATCAGGTGCGCCCAAAATACGCGCCATGCAAATCATTGACGAGATAGAGCCAGTCCGTCGAACCGTCTTTGGTGGCGCAGTGGGTTATCTGGCTGGCATGGCAACATGGATACCGCCATTGCTATTCGTACTGCCGTGATGCGCCGCGGCAAGATACATATCCAAGCGGGTGCTGGGGTTGTTGCTGATTCTATTCCAGAAGCAGAGTGGGAAGAGACCAACAAAAAAGCATTGGCGTTGGTCAAAGCGGTAAAAATGGCGTGTAATGGTTTACGGATTCGCTAGGTACTCCAGTCATAAAAACACAGTATGCCGTCAGCGTCAAAAAACAGCTTATTTTTATTTGAAAAAATAGTAACATAATCAACTATTTATATGTTTTTATTAAAATAATCATAAAAAAGGCAAAAAAGGGCTTGCGTCTTTCAAAAAATTTGATAGAATAGCCACCACTTTAAGAGAACAAGCCGACTTAGCTCAGTTGGTAGAGCAACTGACTTGTAATCAGTAGGTCGCCAGTTCGATCCCGGCAGTCGGCACCATCTCTCTTAAAGTAGCTTTTTATGAATCTGTCTTAAACTAAAGTCATTTTTGTTTAAAGCAACCTAAGGTGGGATTGGGGAGCGGTCAAACCCAACAGACTGTAAATCTGTCGCGAAAGCTTCGAAGGTTCGAATCCTTCTCCCACCACCATACTTTTTTAAGTTTGTCATAGCGCCAAGCATACTCTTTATACTTCATGACTCTCGATTAGAGTCTTCCTGAATAAGAGTAATTGCGGGTGTGGTATAATGGTAACACCTTAGCCTTCCAAGCTAATGACGCGGGTTCGATTCCCGCCACCCGCTCCATATATACAACATCGCAAAGATTATCAATAAATCATCACGACAGTCAGTTTTAGTATTGCTGTATCGTGATATTTTTTTTAGTAAATCCATAAGTTGTTTTTTGTGGTTATTAAAAACATGCTCATATAGCTCAGCGGTAGAGCACTCCCTTGGTAAGGGAGAGGTCTTGAGTTCAATTCTCAATATGAGCTCCATTTATTGTTTAAACCTCTTGTGTTTGCTTTGCCATCTTTAAACAGTTTGTGTCGATATCGAAATTACAAAATATTGAAAATTATAAATTACAGTGTAGCAAATAATATTTAAGGGTGACACTGAGGTGTTGCCTTTTAGTGCTGTCAATTTATTAAGTTATCAATACATGAGTAATTATATAAAAGTATCTAAGATGAAATTATTTAAGATAAAAGCATCTAAGATAAAAGTATCTAAGATAAAAGTATCTAAGATAAAAGTATCTAGGTTCGGCAGGCTCCAATATTATTAATGATTTACACTAAGATAAAGTAGTGCAACAGCGACGATGTATAATATATTGTAATGTTGACTAGATTAAAAAATACGTATAATGCTTAAACCTATGTGTGCAGCATTGAAATGCATGATCTGAGCACATATATACAGTCGTAAAGTGATCAAACAGTTTTAGTAGATAAGCCATAGCGTCAACGGTTTGATGGTTCTGTATGCATCATGAGCCGTCAAACAGCTATTCACCGATCTTTGATTGATAAAGATTCA
>NZ_BAWJ01000008.1 GCF_000586475.1 Psychrobacter sp. JCM 18903
TCGTAGAAATGGAAGTTCGTGAACTTCTTAATGACTACGACTTCCCAGGTGATGATACCCCAATCATCCATGGTTCAGCGACTGAAGCCCTAAAAGGCTCACAAGAAAAATACGGCCAACCAGCGGTTGTAGAACTTCTTAACGTTCTTGACACTTACATCCCAGAGCCAGAGCGTGACGTTGACAAAGCATTCCTAATGCCAATCGAAGACGTATTCTCAATCTCAGGCCGTGGTACTGTAGTAACAGGTCGTGTTGAATCTGGTATCGTACGCGTAGGCGACGAAATCGAAATCGTCGGTATCCGTGACACTCAAAAAACCACCTGTACTGGTGTAGAGATGTTCCGTAAACTGCTTGACGAAGGTCGTGCAGGCGAAAACTGTGGCGTACTACTACGTGGTACTAAGCGTGAAGATGTACAACGTGGCCAAGTACTTGCTAAGCCAGGTTCAATCACTCCTCACACCAAGTTTGACGCTGAAGTATATGTATTGTCAAAAGAAGAGGGTGGTCGTCATACTCCATTCCTAAACGGCTATCGTCCACAGTTCTACTTCCGTACCACTGACGTAACTGGCGCAATCCAATTACAAGACGGTACTGAAATGGTAATGCCTGGTGATAACGTTGAGATGGGCGTAGAGCTTATCCACCCAATCGCTATGGACAAAGGTCTTCGCTTCGCAATTCGTGAAGGCGGCCGTACTGTAGGTGCTGGTGTTGTTGCTAACGTACTAAACTAATCTGTCATTCTCAGTAATGAGATTGTGAGTTAGTCATAAAAAAGCCATCCTTGTTTAAGGGTGGCTTTTTTAGATCAAATGATCAGGAAATATGGTTATTCTTCAGTAGTATGATCAAACCTTTCGTTGTCTTAGCAACATGATTAGCCAGTTATACCTATAACGTCTATAATTTACTTTCCAATCTATTGTAATTCTTAGCGGAGCTTGCTATATTAACGCTGCTTCTTATTAGTCGCTTGTATCTTCATTTTGTTAAAGTAATGATGATTCAATAGCACATTCAAATAAGAGTAAAACTAGGTAAAAATAATAATTTTACCACTAAAGGCTTGCATTTTATATCAAATATTGTATAATACTGTCCTTTACACCCATAGGCGATTGGCTCAATTGGTAGAGCATCGGTCTCCAAAACCGAGGGTTGTAGGTTCGAGTCCTACATCGCCTGCCATCTTCTTATCACATCTTTGTTATACCTCACCATCTCCGAAGCGAGTTCTTTATGAGCAATGATCAAGATAACCTCGAGACTAAGTTATCTGATGCCAAGGCGGGTGCTGGTGGAATGCTGTCTAAAGGTAAGCACATCTCAGCGGGCAATCAAACAACTGCTGTTGAAGTGGCTAAAACAGGCTCAATAAAAGATGTGGTACTGTGGCTACTTGCCGCAGCAGTATTAATCGGGGCGACGTTAGTTAATCAGTATTTACCTGGCTATTGGCAACCTGCCAATGATGTCTGGGTACGTATTGGTATTATCGTTGCCCTTATTGTATTCGCCTTAGTATGCTTGGCATTAACGCATCAAGGCCGCGCTTTTAAAATATTATTGAAAGACGCTGCTGTTGAATTGCGCCGAGTGACATGGCCAGGTAAAGATGAAACGTTTCAATATACCTGGCAGGTCATTGTCATGATTGCCATTGTTGGTTTTCTGGTTTGGTTATTAGATAACTTTTTCAATTGGTTCGTTGGCATCTTTATTGGTTAGTCGCACGTATTAGTGAGTCTTACCCCAAAATTTACTTATAATGATCAGGAGCGTGATATGCGTTGGTATATTGTCCAAGCGTTTTCAGGATATGAAAAGCAAGTACAGCGTTCATTAACTGATCGTATTAATCGTAGTGACTTCGCTGAATCATTCGGTGACGTATTGGTTCCTACTGAAGAAGTCGTCGAAATGAAAGACGGCAAAAAGCGTAAGAGTGAGCGTAAGTTTTTTCCAGGTTATGTATTGATCCAGATGGAAATGAACGACAATACTTGGCACATTGTTAAAGAGTGCCCACGTATTATGGGTTTCATCGGTGGCACACCTGAAACACCAGCGCCAATTACGCAAGTAGAAGCGGATCGTATCTTAAACCGTTTGAATCAGACTGAAACTGACCCACGTCCTAAGACTCTATTTGAGCCGGGCGAAGAGCTGTTGGTTATCGATGGTCCATTTACTGACTTTAAAGGGTTAGTAGAAAAAGTGGATTACGAGAAGTCTAAACTACATTTAACGGTAAACGTATTTAATCGACCGACTCAGGTCGAGCTTGAATTTAGTAAAGTTGAAAAGCTAGACTAAATCAGCAAAAAAGTTCATCAACCGGGGAGCTGTTAGTCAATAAGGTTTATACCACATTGATTTGGCGCTATTACCCATTTAGGAGAAAATCATGGCTAAGAAGATTGATGGTTACATCAAACTACAAGTCCCTGCAGGTAAAGCAAATCCTTCACCACCGATTGGTCCAGCATTGGGTCAAAAAGGCGTGAACATCATGGCGTTCTGTAAAGAATTTAACGCTGCGACCTCAAACCAAGAGCCGGGTCTACCGATTCCTACTGAGATCACTGTATATAGCGATAAGTCTTTTACTTTCATCATGAAGTCACCACCAGCTGCATACTTACTACGTAAGGCTGCTGGTATCGCTAAAGGTTCTGGTACACCAAATACCGCTAAAGTCGGTAAAGTTGACCGTGCACAACTAGAAGACATCGTTAAGACCAAAGATGCAGATTTAACTGCTGCTGATCTTGATGCTGCTGTTCGTACCATGCTGGTACTGCACGTTCAATGGGTATTACCGTGGAGGGTGTGTAAATGAGCAAGCTAACCAAACGTCAAAAAGAAATTCAAAGCCGTATTGTACATGAAAAGCAGTATACAGTTGAAGAAGCGGTTCAAATCCTAAACGATTTGCCACCTCTTAAATTCAAAGAGTCAATTGATATTGCGATTAACTTGGGTGTTGACCCACGTAAATCTGATCAAGTGGTTCGTGGCGCTACTAACCTACCTGCTGGTACTGGTAAAACCAAACGCGTTGCTGTATTTGCTCAAGGTGCTGCTGCTGAAGCCGCCAAAGAAGCTGGTGCAGATATCGTTGGTTTTGAAGACCTAGCAGAATCAATCAAAGCTGGTAACATGGACTTTGATATCGTTATTGCTGCTCCTGATGCAATGCGTGTTGTTGGTCAACTAGGTACCATCCTAGGTCCACGTGGTCTAATGCCTAACCCTAAAGTCGGTACGGTTACGCCTAACGTTGCTGAAGCGGTTACTAACGCTAAAGCCGGTCAAGCACAGTATCGTGTAGACAAAGCAGGTATCATCCACACGACTATCGGTCAAGTTGGTTTTACTGCTGAGCAAGTAATCCAGAATGCTGAAGCACTGATTGCAGATTTAAGACGTGCTAAGCCTGCTACTTCTAAAGGTACTTTCATTAAGAAAATTACCTTGTCTAGCACGATGGGTCCTGGTCTAAGTATTGATCCAGTTCCATATCGCACAGCAAAATAATTATATATGTGCCTTTATTTGACGATTTTAAATAAAGGCTGCAAAAATATTTTAAAGAATTAGGTCAGCGTAGCAAACGCTATGCTGTCTAAGACCGTAGGTAGAAAGCAGTTTTACGTTTTTATTAATTTTTTTCGGATCATTAGTAATAACAACGAGCTGCTTTTGTTAATCGACGAAAGATGAAAATCTTAGTTGTCCTACGCAGACGGTGACCCACCCAGTTGTTGATAAGAGCCGATAGTTCAATCTATCACTTGATGTCATTCTGATAACGGTGCCGTAATCAGTCGTTATGAGTATATTTATTTTTAATAAATATGCTGATAACGTGTCGTATCAAGTCAGTCTAAGCGATTCGTTTAATTATTGAATGCCAATGCTTAAAAGCTTAGGTTTAAATGATTAAATATTCAGCTGATTGATAAGATTAAAGGAGTCAACTTATGGCATTAACGCTAGAGCAAAAACAACAAGTTGTGGCTGAAGTGTCTGAAGTTGCTGCTAATGCTTACTCAGCAGTAGCTGCCGAATATCATGGTATTGGTGTTGCAAAGCTTACTAAGCTGCGCGAACAAGCCCGTGAAAAAGGCGTCGTTTTGAAAGTGGTAAAAAATACCCTAGCAAAACGTGCGTTTGAAGGCACTAAGTTTGAGAGCATGTCAGACCGTATGACTGGTCCATTACTTTTGGCTTTCTCTATGGAAGATTTGGGATCTGCTGCTCGAGTTGTTTTCGAGTTCAGTAAAGATCACAAAGCTTTAGAGACCAAATTGGTATCAGTTGGTGGTGTTGTTTATGGTCCAGAAGAGCTAGAGCGCGTATCGAAGCTACCAACTCGCGACGAAGCAATCTCTATCTTAATGGCTACTATGAATGCACCAGTTACCAAGCTTGTTCAAACTATGAACGCTGTTCCTAGTAAGCTTGTTCGCACGGTAGCAGCAATCAAAGACGCAAAAGAAGCGGCATAATTGCTTGTTTTAACGTAACTTTGACATCGCCGATTGCACTTTATTGCCAACACTATTTGAAAATTTGGCAAGCAATCCAAGCGATTTTAAAATCAATTAATTTTTATCAGATAACGGAGAGTTCTCATGGCACTATCTAAAGATGACGTGTTAAACGCAATCGCTGAAATGTCAGTAATGGATATCGTTGAATTAATCAGCGCTATGGAAGAAAAATTCGGCGTAACAGCTGCTGTTGCTGCTGCACCTGCTGCTGCTGGCCCTGCTGCTGCTGCTGCTGAAGAAAAAGACGAGTTTGACGTAGTTCTTGCCAGCTTTGGCGAGAAGAAGTTGGCGTAATTAAAGCCGTACGTGAAGCTACTGGTCTTGGCTTGAAAGAAGCGAAAGATTTGGTTGAAAGCGCTCCAGCTCCAATCAAAGAAGGCGTTAACAAAGCTGAAGCTGAAGAGTTGAAAAAGAAACTTGAAGAAGCTGGTGCAACTGTTGAACTAAAATAAGCTTCGCTTATCTTAGTGTTGTACAAAAAAGCTGGTAATGCCTTGCATTGCCAGCTTTTTTTACTATAATTCGTAGCTTGACCTTTTGTGTCTGCCAACAGTCGTATGCAACATCACGGTGGATACCCATCAAAAGGACAGACGATATACATGCAAGCACACATGCCAGTTTTTGAAATCAGTTAATTTAAGCTAAACGTCCATAGATGTTTGGCATTTTTTTGTGTCTGCATGCTTTCCCATTAACACTATAGTTTATACTGATTCTAAAAGTTATAGTTACCCCGATTATTATTAATTCTGAAAAGCTATTAAGTTTAGGTTGTCCGTTTCGCAGTGTATTACTGTCAGTAGTTAGGCTTATAGACGGTACATATCAGCGACGATATTAGTTTTGATAGAATTGTTGGTTTTGAAAGAGCCAGTTTTTTGAAAGAAAAATGACTAAATACAATCAGTTTTGATAGCAGATAACTTAGAAATACCCTTGAATAAGTCATTTTTTCTTACCTCTATGAGTAAGTTTTGCTTAAAAAGCAATATGTTTTAGATGATGTGATATTGAATTTGGTTGTCTGAGTGGTCATATAGACTGACTTAGATACCGATCATAAAATGAAAGTAAGGGTGCTAAGTAAGCACTGATAGCAGAAGTAGTAATTGACAAAAGATATCAACTGAACACGATTACCTGTTTTATATTATCGTTTACGTCGCCAAGTTTGCATCGTATTTATGCACGTTGGCCACGCTTTTAATTTGTTTCCACGTTTACTGTAAGGACTCTCGATGGCATATTCTTATACTGAAAAAAAGCGTATTCGCAAAAGTTTTGCTGAATTGCCCACTGTGATGGACATTCCCTATTTACTGTCTATTCAAGTAGATTCTTACGAGCAATTTTTGCAAGAGCACAAAAAGCCAAAAGCTCGTGAGAATACTGGTTTGCAAGCTGCGTATTCCTCTATTTTCCCAATTGAGAGTCACTCTGGTAACGCAGAGCTACAATTCGTTGAATATTATTTAGGCACGCCTGAATTCGATGAGCGTGAGTGTATCTTGCGTGGCTCAACATTTGCTGCGCCGATGCGCGTCAAAATCCGTTTGATCATCAAAGACAAAGACAGCAAAGATAAAGACAGCAAAGCGGCTATCAAAGATATCCGTGAGCAAAGCGTTTACATGGGCGAGATGCCGTTGATGACGGCTAACGGTACTTTTATTATCAATGGTACTGAGCGTGTTATCGTCTCTCAGCTACATCGTTCACCTGGTGTGTTCTTTGATCATGATAAAGGTAAGTCGCATTCAAGTGGTAAAGTGCTTTATAACGCGCGTATCATTCCTTACCGTGGTTCATGGTTAGATTTTGAATTTGATGCCAAAGACTTAGTTTTTGCTCGTATTGACCGTCGTCGTAAGCTATTGGCTTCAATTATTCTACGTGCGCTTGGTCTAACAACGTCTGAAATCTTAGATTTGTTCTTTGATAAAGTAGCCGTTTATAAAGGTGAAGAGCAGTTCGAGATTGATCTGGTTGCTGATCGCTTGCGCGGTGAGATGGCTCAGTTCGATATCGTATCACCAGAAGGTGATGTCATCGTAGAGCAGGGCAAGCGTATTAATGCACGCCGTATTCGTCAGCTTGAAGAAGCAGGTATGACGAAGATTGCGATACCTGATGAGTATCTCTATGAGCGTATTTTAGCTGAAGATATCGTGGTGAATGACGAAGTTATCGCTAAAGCGAATACTCTAATTGACCATGAATTATTGGTTAAATTAAGCGCATTTGAAGCCAGCGAGTCTATCAAAGAGTTCAGCATTCTATTCACTAATGATATCGATCAAGCAGTTATATTGCCGACACTTTGCGTGCTGATAGTACGTCAAGCCGTGAAGAAGCATTGATTGAAATCTATAAAGTCATGCGTCCAGGTGAGCCACCAACGGTTGAGACCGCTGAAAAACTATTTGACAGCATGTTCTTTAACGCTGATCGTTATGACTTATCGAACGTCGGTCGTATGAAGTTTAACCGCCGTTTAGGGTTAGAGTTTGATAATACTGATGATCCAGACATCCAACGCGCTCGTAGCGTATTGACCAATGCCGATATCGTTAATGTCTTAAAAGAATTGATTGAGATTCGTAACGGTCGCGGTGAAGTCGATGATATTGACCATTTAGGTAACCGCCGTATTCGTTCGGTCGGCGAGATGGCAGAAAACCAATTCCGTGTTGGTCTAGTACGTGTTGAGCGTGCAGTCAAAGAGCGTTTAAGCTCAGCGGAATCTGATAACTTGTCACCACAAGATTTGATTAACTCAAAACCTGTTGCTGCTGCGGTTAAAGAGTTCTTTGGTTCAAGCCAGTTATCGCAGTTTATGGATCAGAACAACCCATTGTCTGAAGTTACCCATAAACGCCGTGTCTCAGCTCTAGGACCCGGTGGTCTGACCCGTGAACGTGCAGGCTTTGAAGTACGTGACGTACATGATACCCATTATGGTCGCGTATGTCCGATTGAGACTCCTGAAGGTCCAAACATTGGTTTGATTAACTCACTAGCGACTTTTGCAAAGACCAACAGCTTTGGCTTCTTAGAAACGCCTTATCGCCGTGTGGTTGATGGTAAAGTAACAGACGTTATTGAGTATCTATCAGCAATTGAAGAAGTTGGTACGGTCATTGCACAGGCTGATTCACCAGTAACCGCAGAAGGCGCGTTATCTGATGAAATGGTTAGTGTGCGTAGCTATGGTGAATTCGTGCGTATGCCGCCAGAAAAAGTGACGCATATGGATGTGTCGCCAAGTCAGGTAGTATCGGTAGCAGCAGGTCTAATTCCATTCTTAGAGCATGATGATGCTAACCGAGCGCTTATGGGCTCGAACATGCAGCGTCAGGCAGTTCCCACGCTACGTGCTGATAAGCCGTTAGTAGGTACGGGCATGGAGCGTCACGTTGCTCGTGACTCTGGCGTTTGTGTTATTGCTAAGCGTGGCGGTGTGATCGAAGACGTTGATGCCTCACGTGTTGTGGTTCGTGTCAATGAAGATGAGATGATTGCTGGTGAAGCTGGTATTGATATCTACAACCTCGTTAAATACACGCGTTCTAACCAAAATACTTGTATCAACCAACGTATTATCGTCAACCAAGGTGATGCTATTGCTGTAGGCGATATCTTGGCTGATGGTCCGTCAACGGATCTTGGTGAGCTTGCATTGGGTCAGAACATTCGCATCGCATTTATGCCGTGGAATGGTTACAACTTCGAAGATTCAATCTTGCTGTCTGAAAAAGTGGTTAAAGAAGATCGTTTCACGACCATTCATATCCAAGAATTGACTTGTGTGGCACGTGATACCAAGCTTGGAACCGAAGAGATCACTGCGGATATTCCAAACGTTGGTGAAGCTGCTCTATCAAGCCTCGATGAAGCAGGTATCGTCTATATCGGTGCTGAAGTGGATGCTGGTGATATTCTAGTTGGTAAAGTGACGCCAAAAGGTGAAACGCAACTAACGCCAGAAGAGAAATTGCTCCGGGCTATCTTTGGTGAAAAAGCGGCTGATGTTAAAGACACGTCACTACGTGTACCAACGTCAAGCAAAGGTACGGTTATTGACGTTCAAGTCTTTACTCGTGACGGCGTTGAAAAAGATGCACGTGCAAGAGCGATTGAAAAATCACAGCTTGATAGCTATCGTAAAGATTTAAAAGAAGAGCTACGTATCTTTGAAGAAGCGGCTCGTGGTCGTATTGGTAATCTGTTAGATGGTCAAAAAGTCAGCGGTGGTTCTGGTCTAAAAGCTGGTACAGTGATGGCATTGGCTGATATGAAAGATATGAGCTTGAGACCTTACTGGATATCCAACCAGTTGAAGAAGAAATCTCTGAGCGTCTAACGCAAATCGCTGAGTACTTGGTTGATAAGCAAAAAGATATCGATGTGAAGTTTGCTGAGAAAAAACGCAAATTAACCGCTGGTGATGACTTACAACATGGCGTACAAAAAATCGTTAAGGTATATCTAGCGGTTAAGCGTCGTATTCAGCCTGGTGATAAAATGGCGGGTCGTCATGGTAACAAAGGTGTGGTATCGCGCATTATGCCAGTTGAAGATATGCCTTATGATGAAAATGGTAATACCGTTGACATCGTCTTGAACCGCTTGGTGTACCATCTCGTATGAACATCGGTCAGGTTTTAGAGACGCATTTGGGTATGGCAGCGAAAGGTTTGGGCGAGAAGATCGATGGTATGCTCAAATCTCAAGCAGCGATCAAAGATTTACGTGACTTCTTAGACAAAATCTATAACCAAGTTGGCGGTGAGCAAGTTGATCTTGATAGCTTGAGTGATGATGACATCATGGCGCTAGCAGATAACTTGCGCGCTGGTGTACCAATGGGCACAGCAGTATTTGACGGTGCAAGAGAAAGCCAAGTTAAAGACCTGCTAGAGCTTGCTGGTATGGATCGCGATGGTCAACAGACGTTGTACGATGGTCGTACTGGTCAGAAGTTTGACCGTAAAGTAACTGTTGGTTATATGTACATGCTCAAACTTAACCATTTGGTTGATGACAAAATGCATGCGCGTTCAACTGGTTCTTACTCACTTGTGACGCAGCAGCCACTCGGCGGTAAAGCTCAGTTCGGTGGTCAGCGCTTCGGTGAGATGGAAGTCTGGGCACTAGAAGCATACGGCGCGACTTATACGCTACAAGAGATGCTGACTGTGAAGTCGGATGACGTTGAAGGCCGTACGCGTATGTACAAAAACATCGTTGATGGTGAGCAGTATATGGATCCAGGTATGCCTGAATCGTTTAACGTACTGACCAAAGAAATCAAATCATTGGGTATTAATATTGAGTTAAAACAAACCCATTAAGTACGGCTGATTGAGACTATCGTTAACATGGTCTCAGTCAATTATTATCCTTAGTGGTCAACCTAAAAGCAGTATGCGCATCGCTGCTGCTTTTAGTGATTTGTCTCAACCCTATTCATTGCCTTCATTCATCTTATTTGCGTCAATAATACGCTATCAGATGATTATAAAGATAACGGAGAAGCAACTTGAAAGATTTACTCGATATCATGCAAAGCCCTACCGGCAACGGTAATCAAGAGTTTGATAGCATTCAAATTACTTTAGCCTCACCTGACGTCATTAAGTCATGGTCGCATGGCGAAGTGAAAAAGCCTGAAACGATTAACTATCGTACGTTTAAGCCTGAACGTGATGGTCTATTTTGTGCCAAAATCTTTGGTCCAGTAAAAGACTTTGAATGTTTATGTGGTAAATATAAGCGCCGTAAGTTCCAAGGCGTTATCTGTGAAAAATGTGGCGTAGAAGTGACGACTGCGAAAGTCCGTCGTGATCGTATGGGTCATATTGACTTAGCCAGCCAGTGGCGCACATTTGGTTCTTAAAGTCATTACCAAGCCGCATCGGCCTATTGCTAGACATGACGCTACGTGATATCGAGCGCGTTCTGTATTTTGAAAGCTATATTGTTACTGAGCCAGGTTTGACTTCTCTAGAGAAGTATCAACTGCTCGATGATGAAGACTATTATAAAGCCCTTGAAGAATTTGGCGATGAGTTCACTGCCAAAATGGGTGCTGAAGCGGTTCAAGACCTATTGAAAGATATCGATTTAGATCTTGAAATCGATGATTTGCGCGAAGCGATTCCGCAAACTGGTTCTGAAACCAAGCTTAAAAAGATGTCTAAGCGTCTTAAATTATTAGAAGCCTTCCGTGATTCTAATAACAAGCCTGAGTGGATGGTGATGAACATCTTGCCAGTACTACCACCAGATTTGCGTCCGCTAGTACCACTCGAAGGTGGTCGTTTTGCGACGTCAGATCTAAACGATTTGTATCGCCGCGTCATTAACCGTAATAACCGTCTAAAGCGTCTGCTTGAGCTGAGCGCACCTGATATCATCGTACGTAACGAAAAGCGTATGTTGCAAGAATCAGTGGATGCCTTGCTTGATAACGGTCGTCGCGGTCGTGCAATCACTGGTAGTAATAAGCGTCCATTGAAGTCTTTGGCAGATATGATCAAAGGTAAGCAAGGTCGTTTCCGTCAAAACTTACTTGGTAAACGAGTTGATTACTCTGGTCGTTCGGTGATCGTTGTTGGTCCAACACTACGTCTACATCAGTGTGGTCTACCTAAGAAAATGGCACTTGAATTATTCAAGCCATTTACTTATAACAAATTATTGTCTCATGGTTTAGCCACCACGATCAAAGCTGCCAAAAAGATGGTAGAGCGTGAAGAGCCGCAAGTGTGGGATATGCTGGCCATGGTTATCCGTGAGCATCCAGTGCTTCTTAACCGTGCACCAACGCTTCACCGTTTGGGCTTGCAAGCATTTGAGCCAGTACTAATCGAAGGTAAAGCAATCCAATTGCATCCGCTCGTTTGTACCGCGTTTAACGCCGATTTTGATGGTGACCAAATGGCCGTTCACGTGCCATTGACCCTAGAAGCACAGCTTGAATCACGTGCCTTAATGATGTCTACCAATAACATCTTGTCGCCTGCGAACGGTGATCCAATCATCGTACCGTCACAGGATGTTGTACTGGGTCTATATTACATCAGTCGCTCGTCTATCAATGCCAAAGGCGAGGGCATGATTTTTGCCACCGTTAATGAAGCGTTGCGTGCGATTGGTTCAAACGATTTGCATGTAAACGCTAAGATCAAAGTGCGTGTTACCGAGACGCATATTGATGAAGATGGCAATGAGACTAAAGAGATCAGCTTAAAAGAAACGGTTGCAGGTCGTTTATTGATCTGGAACATCATGCCTAAAGGTATGTCTTTTGATGAATGTAACCAAGAGATGACGAAGAAAAATATTTCTCGTTTGATTAACTCTTGCTACCGTAAAGTTGGCGTTAAAGAAAGTGTCATGTTTGCTGACCAATTGATGTATCTTGGTTTTGCCCAAGCGACATTGTCTGGTGTGTCTATCGGTATTGATGACATGGTCATTCCACCACTGAAAAAGCAAATCATCGAAGTGGCAGAAGGTGAAGTTCGCGAAATCGAAGATCAATTCGAGCAAGGTTTTGTGACCGCTGGTGAGCGCTATAACAAAGTGGTTGATATCTGGTCACGTACCAATGACAAAGTCGCTAAAGCGATGATGGACAATTTGGCGACAGATAAAATCATGAATGCTAAAGGTGAAGAAGAAGAGCAGAAGTCATTCAACTCTATCTTTATCATGTCAGATTCTGGTGCTCGTGGTAGTGCGGCTCAGATTCGTCAGTTGGCTGGTATGCGTGGTTTGATGGCTAAGCCAGATGGTTCAATCATCGAAACGCCAATTAAAGCAAACTTCCGCGAAGGCTTGACCGTACTTCAGTACTTTATTTCAACGCATGGTGCACGTAAAGGTCTTGCGGATACGGCACTGAAAACGGCTAACTCAGGTTACTTGACGCGTCGTTTGGTTGATGTGGCACAAGATTTGGTTATTACCAGTGATGACTGTGGTACTGAGCAAGGCTTGCTCATGAAACCACATATTCAAGGTGGTGAAATCATTGAGAAGTTAGGTGAGCTAGTACTAGGTCGTGTGACGGCTCGTGATGTGACTTATAACGATGATGCTGATAAGGTATTGATTCCAGCAGGTACTTTGATCGATGAGCATTGGGTAAACGTGCTTGATAACAATGCGATTGATGATATCTGGGTACGCTCAGTTATTACTTGTAATGTTGAGCATGGTGTTTGTTCACAGTGTTACGGTCGTGATTTGGCTCGTGGTCATAAAGTGAACATTGGCGAGTCAGTCGGTGTTATGGCGGCACAGTCTATCGGTGAACCAGGTACTCAGTTAACGATGCGTACTTTCACGTGGGCGGGGCAGCAAGCTCAGCATCAGTGGATAACAGCATCTCAGTTCGTAGTGCTGGTCAAGCGCATTTCGAAAACATGAAAACGGTTCAACATACCGATGGTCACTTAGTCATCGTATCGCGTTCAGCTGAAATCGCCTTGACCGATGAGCTTGGTCGTGAGCGTGAGCGCTATAAAGTGCCTTATGGTTCTAGCGTGCTTGTGAAACACGAAGATCAGGTTGATGCTGGTCAAACCATCGCTAAATGGGATCCGCACACGCATCCTATTATCACAGAATTTGCTGGTACTGCACGCTTCAGTGAGATTACTGATGGCTTAACTGCTACCGTAAAAGTTGATGATGCGACGGGTATGAGCTCATTTGAGATTCTTGCTACTCGTGACCGTTCAAGTTCAGCAAAAGACTTACGTCCTGCGATTATCTTGAACACTGATGAAGGTAAAGAAGTGGTTTACTTCTTACCAGCTGAAACCATCATTCGCGTCAGCGATGGTGAAAAAGTAGCAGCCGGTTCGATTTTGGGTCGTGTACCACAAGCCTCTTCAGGTACTAAAGATATTACCGGTGGTCTACCACGTGTTGCTGACTTGTTCGAAGCACGTCGTCCGAAAGATCACGCCATCATGGCAGAAATGACAGGTGTGGTTAGCTTTGGTAAAGAGACCAAAGGTAAAAACCGCTTCATCATCACCAATGAAGATGGTGAGATTCATGAAGAGCTAATCCCGAAATGGCGTCAAATCAACGTCTTTGAAAACGAAACGGTAGCACGTGGTGAAGTGATCGCTGATGGTCCACAGAACCCGCATGATATCTTACGTTTGAAAGGTCAGACTGCACTTGCTGATTACATCGTTAACGAAGTACAGGACGTTTATCGCTTGCAGGGTGTAAAAATCAACGATAAGCACATCGAAGTGATTATTCGTCAGATGTTGCGCAAAGTTGAAATTACCGATGGCGGCGATTCAAACCACTTTAAAGGCGATCAAGCAGAGTACTCTGATATCAAAGCATTGAATGCTAAGCTGGAAGCGGAAGATAAATTCCCAGTACAGTTCGAGCGTCAATTACTAGGTATCACCAAAGCAAGTCTGGCAACAGAAAGCTTTATCTCAGCAGCATCATTCCAGGAGACGACCCGTGTACTAACTGCGGCTGCCGTGACTGGTAAAGTGGATGAACTACGTGGTCTGAAAGAGAACGTCGTTGTTGGTCGCTTGATTCCTGCTGGTACTGGTCTTGCTTATCATAAAGCACGCAAAGAGAAAGCGGAGCAAAAACTGCTAGATAAAGATCTTAAAGCAGGGTTTGACAATGCAGCATTTGATATGTCAGCGAGCACGGATAGTAAAGACTTTGCAAGCTTTGATGAAGCCTTTGCCCAAGAGCTTAATCAGGATAATTAATAGTCTTAAGAGCCCTTGATTTATTGTTAATTTGATAAAAAGCCAGCCTAAGTTGCTGGCTTTTTTGTGTGTGCAATAAAGTGAGAAATGCATGGTACTGTTATCTAAAAAAATAGTACACTGGAAAATATGCCCTAATTTACACTTCATATAAGGATAAGTCGCAAATGGTAGGTAAAACCCGCGTTGCCAAATATCAAGCAGATCGAACCAATCAAAAACTGTATTTCTGTCGTCTATCCTGCCAAGCAGCGGGAAGTACCGATGATAAGCAGCTATACCAAGCCCATTGTGAAACTGCTATTTTTCATCTATACGGTGCCTTTCTCGCATTTACCCAAGAGCTAGGTTATTTTTATAGTTTAAACATGAGCGCACCAACATTGTCAGATATTGAGCAAGCATTGAGCGAGCGTACCCAAGTATCACCTGAGATTCAGCGATTACAGCAGTTACAGCAGCAGGGTTTTTTGGCCAATATAGAGCGTGCGTATCAGCGTTGTTTGTACGCCGTGCCACCAGATACTATCGTAGATCAAACACCAAGCAATACTGCCTCGCCTGATCTTATTGTTAACGTTGTGACCTTGTCGAATCAATGGCTGCCAGATGAGACGACAATACGAGAATGGCGTCAGCAGTTTTTAGAGCTGATTGAGCAGCTACGTGCTGGTATGGTTGAGTTCTAAAAATAGTTATTAAAAATTTATCTCATTTTTATTACCATTTTTGAAATGAAGACGTGTCCTAGTTGACTGATGACTGTCCTTTAATAGAGTGGTATTGAGCAAAGTATTGAGTATAAAAAAGGCTTATTTAGCGAGTGCCAAATAAGCCTTTTTTTAAGTCATAAGTTTATATTATTAATGGTTGTCTACTCTGGTATCGGTGGCATGAGCTCAACGGGTGTTACCGATAAAGGGTTTTGCGGCACACTATCATTACTACGACTGTTACTAGGTTTGGCTGCTTGAGAGCTAGTTTGTACTTCAACAGGCTCAGCTGGTGGTGATTTACGCTGTTGAGTCTGCGTCTTAACTGGTTTTTCTGATTCGCTGCTATCCGTATCTTCATCATCGGCCAGAATACCATCATCAGTCATTTCTATAATTCTTTGTTTTTGCTTTTTCGATTTGGCGCGGTTATTGATAGACACCCACTGATGAGGCGTGTCTTTAAGTTGGGCTTTCATAAAATCCATCCAAACAGGTAGGGCTGCCACACCACCATATTCGCGACGACCCATGGTTGATGGTTGATCAAAACCCATCCATACGACAGTTGCATTGGTAGGATGAAAACCTGCAAACCAAGCATCTTTTGCTTCATTGGTGGTACCGGTCTTGCCACCAATATCATCACGACCTAAAGCCTTGGCTCGTACTGCCGTACCACGCTGTACGACATCACGTAAGATATCTGCCATCTCAAAAGCGACTCTGGGTTGTAAGATTCGAGGTGCTTGCTTAGCCACTGCATATTGAACCGCTGGCGCTTTTAAGCGATCGGCCTGTGGACTAGCATCATAAACCTTTAGATTTAGCGCTTTACCGTTTTGTTCACTATTATCACTGTTCTCTAAATTTTGTTCTTTAACCGTCACTTCATCATCGATAGCACTGTCTTCATTTTCAATTGACTTCTTATAATCTTCGATGAGATTTCTATTGAGGTCTTCAAGTTTTTCATTGAAGCAGGTGGCACACGCTTGGCGTGGGTTTGCCTGAAAGAGGAGGTTATTATTATAATTATAAATTTGTTCGATAAAATACGGCTGTACACGGTGACCACCATTCGCAAACGTGGCATAGGCTGTTGCCATTTGTAACGGTGTTGCTTGTCCTGCACCTAACGCTAACGACAAAGTCGTCGGTAGCTTTTCTTTATCAAGTCCGAATTCATCTAATAGGTCGCGCGTATCAGAGATACCAATGGCTTGTAAGAGACGAATAGAGACTAAGTTACGAGATAAATACAGTCCACGGCGTAAAGTGATTTCGCCTAAAAAACGTTGATCAGAATTTTTCGGTTTCCAGTCACCCACTTGAATCGGTCGATCCGAAACAATGCTATCTGGGCGATAGCCTTTTTCTAGAGCAGCAGTATAGACAAGCGGTTTAATGGTTGAGCCTGGTTGACGCCAGCCTTGTAGAGCACGATTGAATTTACTGTGATTAAAGTCAAAGCCACCGACCAATGCATTAACAGCGCCAGTTTCTGGATTCAAGGAGACCAGACTTCCTTGTAGTTTAGGAATTTGTCCCAACTGCCAATTACCATTCGCGGTCGGTATCAAACGAATGATATCGTTTTTATTGACAATTTGGCGGGCGTTGTCAGGAAAGTAACCGATACGATTGGCAGAAATATACTTGCGTGCCCAGCTCATCCCAGACCAACCAACGGTCACATTCTCACCAGAAGGCATTGTCGCCTCAAAACTGCGAGCATTCACTTTGGTGACTTTGGCAGGAGTCATATTGCTATAGCGGCGGAAATTTTCTAGCGGTTCATCATTTGCTTCAGCCCCGCGCCAACCATGACGATGTTCGTAAGCCACCAAACCGGTCAGTACCGCCGCTTCCGCATCTGTCTGTGCTTTGCTATCAACGGTAAGACGTACCCGCCATCCACTATGCATCACTTGCTCACCATAGCGATCAACTAAGGTAGAGCGTGTCATTTCTGCCAAATACGGCATATTGACGTCGAGCTTCTCTTTATAGAGGTTAATGCTACTGGTGAGCTGATCGCTTCGTCGCGTTGTGCTTTGCTGATATAGCCTAATTCGTGCATGCGTCCAATGATCCAGTTGCGGCGAGTCAGCGCGCGACTGGGATTGGCAACAGGATTGTATTTAGAAGGGGCTTTTGGCAGGCCTGCAACATTGCTGTTTCAGCAATAGTGAGGTTTTCTAGGGATTTACTATAGTATTTTTTGGCCGCCGCGCGGATACCATAAGCGCCTTCGCCTAGATAGATTTTGTTGACATAAAGCGTCAAGATATCATTTTTACTGAGCTCATCTTCTATTTTACGTGCTAAAAATAGCTCGACCAATTTGCGATTTAAGGTACGCTCTGGACTTAAGAAGTAGTTTTTGGCAACCTGCATAGTAATGGTAGAGCCACCCGTTTGGCTGTCGTCATCAGTTACTACTTCTGTCACCGCGCGACCAAGACCCTTAATACTAATACCGCTGTGCTGAAAAAAGGACGCATCTTCTGCTGCTAAAAAAGCATGAGTCAAATTTTCAGGAATATCTTCAAAAGTAACGGGTAAAGATAAACGGTTACCATATTGGCCAATGAGTTTGTCATCACTACTATATATCTGTAATGGCATCTCTAAATTTGCTGTTTTAATCTCTTGAATGCTAGGCAGGGTAGGCGATAAATACATCGCCATCCCATAAAAACCAATGGGCACAGCAAGTGCTAAGATAACTGCCAATGCCAAGCAGGCAATAACAAGCCCCACCAAAAAGTGAATGAGACGGGCGGTAGCATTTTTTTTGGTCATAAGAAGACTTATCAATTAAAATTTGCAACAGATAATGTATTATACCTTGAACAAAATCAGCAGGTCATAATAAATGTGTAAGTTGACCTTAATAACTTATTTAAATGCTTGAATCTATCTGTTAAGTAAAGTATTGTACTGAATTATTACAAATAACTATCAGATTGTACACTTAATATAAGGTATAGAGTTTGTGAGGCTATTTACTTCAAAAAGTCGACATTTGATTGGTGTTGATATCTGTGCCACTTCAGTAAAGTTGGTAGACATAGAGCGCCAACAAGGTATGTTTCATCTAAAATCTTATGGCATCGAAAGACTGCCAGAAGGTATAGTTGTCGATAAACTTCTTGTAGACACCGAAGCGGTCGGTCATATTATTGCTGGCTTAGCTAAGCGCTGTCACGTCTCTGGTAGTAGTGCTGCAACTGCCGTATCAGGTCAGCAGTGATTACTAAAATTATTGATATGGATGCTGCGCTAAGCGATGTTGAGCGCGAAGCGCAGATACGTTTAGATGCTGATCAATACATACCTTATCCATTAGAAGACGTCAACTTAGACTTTGAAGTTTTAGGACCTTCTTTAGTAAGTGATGATATGGTGCAAGTCTTACTTGCCGCATCACGCTCGGAGAATGTTGACCAAAGAGTTGATGCCTTAACCTTTGGTGGTCTTCAAACGAAGGTTATGGATATCGAATCCCATGCGATAGAGCGTGCTTTCGGACTCATGGTAGATAACTTGCCAAATGCCCCTGAATTAGTGGCTTTGATAGATATTGGTCATAATCAAACGACTTTATATATCGCTAAGAACGGTGAGTTTATCTATAGCCGTGAACAACTATTTGGTGGTGTTCAGTTGACAGAAGCGATACAAAATCGTTATGGACTATCTGCTGAAGAAGCGGCTATCAGTAAGCGTGAGCGTACCTTACCAGATGACTACTACCTTGATGTATTGACGCCTTTCATTGAGAATACCATTCAACAAATTACTCGCTCATTGCAATTTTACTTCTCTTCAAGCCAATACAGTAGTATCGATCATGTGGTTCTTGCTGGTGGTAGTAGCTCTATTGCTGGTCTTGCTGGCATGGCACAGCAAAAACTTGGGGTGACTGTTAGTATTGCCAACCCTTTTATCAATATGACTATTGCACCAAATATCGATAATGAGCAACTGGCCATTGATGCACCAAGTTTAATGGCTGCATGCGGTCTTGCGTTAAGGAGCTTCGACTAATGGCTCGTATTAACCTATTACCTTGGCGCCAAGAAGAGCGCGAGCGTCGCAATAAAGAATTTCTCACGTTAGTAGTGGCAGTGACTTTACTCACTTTATTGGCTGCATTTGCTTCATGGAGCTACTTTAACAACGAGCTTGATGAACAACTTGATGCGAACGCATTGATTGAAAAAGAAAATGCGCGTTTAGATACGGCTTTGACTGAAATTGATAGTCTGGAGCAGCGCCGTGACGATATCATTTCACGTATGCAAGTCATTCAAGACTTGCAGGGTCGACGTCCTGTGCCTGTTCGTTTATGGGATGATCTTGCTAAAGCCATCCGCCGGCACTCTATTTGAATAATCTCAAGCGTGAAGGCGATGTTTTGACGCTGACAGGTCGAGCTGATAATCCTAATATTGTATCAAGTTTGATTCGTAATCTTGATGATAGTAAATGGATGGGTGATTCAGCCGTTAGTAATATCCAACAAAATATCAGTGCTTATGAATCTGCACCAGTGCTTAATAATACGGTCACCGCTGGTGAACAGCCGCGTCCTATTTATCCTGAAGACAGTTATGTACAGTTTGTGATCACGACCAAAGTACAGTCGGAAACAGCCGTTCCTGTAGAAGGTGCTGACGGTACCACTGTACCTGGAGGTGAGTTATGAAGCTTAACCGTAAAAAAAGCCTGATTAAAACCAAAAAAACAGCATTAAAACCAAAGCAACAGTTTGATTTACAGGAATTTCGCCGCAGTTTTGAGTCGTTAGACTCTGAAAACTACGGCAGCTGGCCATTACCTGTAAAGGTAACGGTAATAGGGCTTATTATTACGCTCATCGCAGCGTTGGCATGGGCTTTACCGATTAGTAGTAAGATCGATGAGATCAATGCTGCTGAGAGCCAGCAACAAACGTTACTTGATAGCTATCGTGAAAAAGAATCACGCGCGCGTCATTTAAAAGCTTACCAAGAGCAAGTTGTCCAAATGGAAGCTGAGTTCAATACCTTACTCGATCAGCTACCAAAAGATACTCGTGTATCAGAGCTGGTAGAGGGCATTAACATGACGGGTGTCGGCAGCAATATACGTTTTCAAGACATTTCAGTAGAGCCTGAGATTGAAAACGAATTTTTTATTGAGCAACCTATCCGCATTGCTGCTTTGGGCGAATATCATCAGTTTGGTAGCTTTATTAGTGGTCTTGCCGCCTTACCACGAATCATTACTATGCATGATTTTGAGGTCAGCAATCCGCAGCCGACATTGGATGTTTTGCCGGAGCTTAATTTGGTATTGCAAACCAAAACCTATCGTTCAAAAGAAGCTGACCCTGAGGGTGATGAAACGGTTGCTGTCACTGACGCTGCAACCACTGATAATGCAGGAGGCAACTAATGAATATTCAAAAACTGCCTACGCTATTGGTTTTAAGCATGGCTGTATTGTCCATAACAGGGTGTGCGGATCGCATTGGTATGGCAGAGCAATCAATGACCGATATCCGTAATCAGCCAGCTCAACCTATTGAACCACCGCCCAAAGCTGAGCTAGTAGAAGACTTTGTTTATAGTGCCAGCGCCCAGCGCAGTCCATTCTTACCACCGAGTTTAGTCAATGTCCAAGGTCCTACCACTTCCATCGATGGTGTGCGTCCTGACATTACCAGAGTGAAAGAACCTCTTGAGCAATATGAGCTATCGCAACTTATTTTTCGTGGTGTCGTAATTTCACCTGAAGGTCAGCGATATGCGTTGGTACAACGCCCTGATGGTTCAGTCGCGAGTGTTAAAGTAGGTGATTATCTTGGACTAAATGACGGCCGTATTGTTGAAATCACGCCGACCCAGATTAACTTGATTGAAATTGTGCCAGACAGCCGCGCTGGGTTTGTTGAAAAACCCCAGTCGTTGGTTTCACCCATAAGCTAAGTCGGCAGATTTTTTGAGGAATAAATAATGACAGTACGCAATAACAAGGTAACGATGATGAGCAACCGCGTATCTTCTGCTTTTGCCATTTCAGCATTGGCAATCAGCATGGTAGCAGTGAGTAATAGTGCCCATGCCGCACAGCGCATTAACGAAGTTTCTGTGGTACAAACTGCACCAGCAGTAACGCAAATGCGTTTGGGATTTGACGGTTTACCAGTGTTACCTGCCGCCTATCAGCTTGATGACCCTAGCCGTTTGGTACTAGATTTTGAAAAAGTGCAGAATGGACTTGCTAGTCGCTTTAATGAATACAATATTGGTATGATTGATAAGGTCACGACGTTGAATAGTGACAGTACTACGCGCCTGATTGTTGAGCTAAAACAGGCAGGTAACTATACGACATCGATTGAGGGTAACGATTTACTATTAACCATTACCGATCCTAATCGTCCAGTAATGACCAATGATCCTATCCAAGACGTACTCAATGACAATAATGCGATCACGACGACAGCAGTCGTTACACCGATTGTAGAAACCAGTAGTGCACCGGCAGTCAATATAGCCAGTAAAACGGTGGTTAAAAATCAAGTGCCTGCTGATACCATGGTGGTCAGAGTTAACCCATTATTAAGCCCACAACTTGCTGCATCGCAAGTGAGTAAGCAATATAGCTATGAGGGTTTGAGTGCCGTCAATTTTGCCGCAGGAAATGATGGTGGTGGCAACGTTAGCATCGCACTTACCAATGAAGCCATTCCCGTTGATGTACAACGTCAAGGCAACAAGTTAGTGGTACGCTTAACGGGTAGCACCGTGCCAAGAAATTTATTGCGCCGTTTGAATATTAATAGTGGTCTGGTTGATAGTATTGATACTAAAAACCAAGGTCAAAATGGTGTAATTACTATTAATGTCAAAGAAGATTATGAGTATCAGGCTTATCAATCAGGCAATCAGCTGAATATTAATATCAGAAAACCTGAGCTACTACGTGAGCCAACACTTGAAGAAAAAGTCTATAGCGGTGAAGCGCTATCTATGGAGTTTCAAGACGTTGAGATTCGCAGTGTCTTAGATATCCTAGCGCAGTTCACAGAAATGAATATTGTGGCTAGTGATTCAGTCGCGGGCAATATCACCTTACGCCTGATTAATGTCCCATGGGATCAAGCGCTAGATATTATTCTAAAGAGTAAGAATCTTGGTAAGCGTGAAAATGGCAATGTCATTTTGGTTGCGCCTTCCACCGAGCTTGCTGAGCAAGAAGCACGTGAGCTTGAAGCACAGCAAGCGGTTGAATCTTTTGCGCCATTACGCACAGAATATATTCGTCTTAGCTATGCAAAAGCGCCAGATGTTTTGACACTTATTTCTCAAGGCAGTGGCTCATCAGGTGGCAGCAACGCAAATGCTGCTGATAACAATACCTTATTGTCTAATCGTGGAACGGTAACGGTAGATGAACGTACCAATACTTTAATTATTAAAGATGTGGCTGACAGTATCGAAAATATCCATAAATTGATTGGTAAAATTGATATTCCAGTCCGTCAGGTCATGATTGAAGCGCGTATTGTGAGTGCCACTGATAGCTTTAGTAAAGAGATTGGGGTTCGTTGGGGTATCTTATCAAATGGTGCTGCCAACAACCGTAATTTATTGGTCGGTGGTAGTAATCAAACGTTATGGGATTTAAAAGACTTTGATGTAGAAACGACGACGGTAAATGGTCAAACGGTTTCTTATCTTCATACGATATTACTCGTCCTGATAACTTAAACGTCGATTTAGGGGTGGCTAACCCCGCCGGTAGCATTGCCTTTGGCTTGCTGAGCATGTCAGATGTGATGCTTGATCTTGAATTGTCAGCACTGCAAGCGGATAATCGCGGTGAAGTGATTTCTACGCCGAAGATTCTGACAGCAGACAAGCAAACGGCGAAAGTTTCTTCAGGCACGCAGATTCCTTATCAAGAAGCGTCTGCCAGTGGAGCAACCACTACTAGCTTTAAAGAAGCAGCATTGAGTCTAGAGGCCACACCAAATATCACCCCAGATGGCAAAATCGGTTTGCAATTGTTAATCACTAACGGTACGCCGACCATTATTAATAATCAGGTTGCTATTGCTGAAGACTCTATTTCGACCAATGTTATTGTTGAAGATGGTCAAACGGTTGTGTTGGGTGGTGTCTTTAAGAATCGTACCAGCAATGGTGTCGATAAAGTACCGTTCTTAGGAGATCTGCCTTATATTGGTCGCGCTTTCCGTAAAGACGTGCGTAGTAATTCTAAAGAAGAGTTATTGATATTTATCACGCCAAAATTAATCAATGATGGTATTAGCCGCTTGGATTAATCATTTATTGATTGGTTTTCGCTCAAAAGAAGCAAGCATCAACGCTTGCTTTTTTTATGGGAAAATTTTCATATTGATTGAATTTTACTAACAATAATCAACGCTCATTACTAGCCAGAATATCAATGACGTTGTATCATAGCTAATTTAGCTGAGTAAGTATTATGGTGGAGGAATTGCCGTCGGTGTTTTTAGTAGGGCCGATGGGAGCAGGGAAGACAACCATCGGTAAATTGCTGGCTAAGCAGTTGGGGCGCACCTTTGTAGACAGTGATTGGTACATTGAATCGCAGACAGGGGCTGACATTGCTTGGATATTCGCTAAAGAAGGCGAGGCGGGCTTCCGTGAGCGTGAAACGCGCGCCATCGATGAGTTGACTCAAAAAGACCAAATCGTCTTAGCGACAGGTGGTGGCGCTGTGATGTGTGCTGAAAACAGAGCGTTTTTGCATCAGCGCGGTATCGTGGTTTATTTGAATGCGCCAGTTGATGTGCAAATGGCTCGCACGGCTAAAGACAAATCACGACCACTGTTACAGCAGCCAAATCCTAGAAAAATCTTGCAAGATTTATATAGCACTCGTGATCCCTTATATCGCCAAGTCGCTCATATTATTATGCCAACTGGTCATACTTATCCCCGTCATATGGTCAATCAGCTTTTACAGCAACTAGAGTCATTTACTGACTCGACTGCTATAGCACCAGAAGATAAAGAAAATTAACCATAATGATAAACTTTATCAAGGCGTGTCCTCATTTAAAAATGGCGATAAAAATCAGGACGCGCCCTAGTTAAGCTCAGCTACTTTTATCTCATTCAAAATGCTTAGGGAGTGTTTAATGGCAACGCCACTGTTTCATGACGGTTTAACGGTTCATACGCAAAGCCATGACTATCCAATCGTCATTACTGAGAAAACAGCGATAGATCACAACAGTATGGCAAAGCTGATCACACCTTATATTTGTGGTCGCCAAGTATTGATTGTCACTAATGATACTGTTGCGCCTTTATACCTAAGCGCTTTAGAGAAAGAGTTAACAGAGCAGTTCACTGTGCGTGTTTGCGTATTGCCAGATGGTGAGCAATATAAGCATCAGACCAGTATCAATCAAATTTACGATGTATTGATGGCCGAGCATTTTAATCGTGACGTTACGCTTATTGCTTTAGGTGGTGGCGTTATTGGTGATATGACGGGCTTTGCTGCAGCAAGCTTTATGCGTGGTGTAAATTTTATCCAAATTCCAACCACGCTACTGTCACAAGTGGATTCGAGCGTTGGTGGTAAGACGGGCATCAATCACCCTCAAGGCAAAAACATGATTGGCGCTTTTTGGCAGCCGCAAATGGTCCTTGCTGATATGAGTACGCTCAAGACTTTGCCAGCGCGCGAGTTGTCAGCCGGGTTGGCTGAGGTCATTAAATACGCGCTTATTATGGATATCACTTTCTTAGATTGGCTGGAAGTCAATCTGCCGGCGATGATGGATTTGGATTTAGCGGTACTTGGTGATGCCGTAAAACGCTGCTGTCAGTATAAAGCCGATATCGTCGCGCAAGATGAAAGAGAGTCAGGCGTGCGAGCATTGTTAAATTTCGGTCATACTTTTGGTCATGTCATTGAAACACATGAAGGCTATGGTAATTGGCTACACGGTGAGGCAGTCGCTGCTGGCATGGTACAAGCCGCAGAGTTATCACAGAGAATGGGTTGGTTAACGGTCGAAGACGTTGCTCGTATTAAGCGTATTTTAACCTTGGCAAATTTGCTATCACCCCGCCACGCATTGATACACAAACGGCGCTAAGCTTGATGGGACATGATAAAAAAGTAAAGCACGGACAAATCCGCCTGATTTTGTTAAAATCACTAGGTCAGGCCGTATTGACCAATGATTTCGATGAAGATCTTTTGCACGAGGTATTGTCACAACACCGCGTATAATGTCTTAACGCTTTAGTGCTCGTGAATACTCACTGAATTCAACGGTTTAAAGCAGACTGGCTCGCCGCCATTCTACTTACTGCGCATCTCTTGAATGCGGTCAACTTTATTTTCACCAAGGATACTCCCATGGCAGCTTCAAGATCGACGCCGCGTACCGCTAGCCAGTCATATCGCCGTCAAGCGTTGATTTGGCTGATAATGACCTTGCTGCTGGGTGTGGTCACGGCTCTGATTTGGATGTTTAGTCAAACGCCAGCGATGGGTGCCAAAATTGAAAATGCTCCCATATCAGCACCGCAACCATTGAGTGCTGAGCTTGAGCAGCCCTTAAAAATAGAGTCGTTACACGAGCTTGATACCGACGTGCAGCCCATTAGTTTTGATACGACGGTGCGAGATTTGCGCAATTATCCTGCTGAGTTTAAAGACAAACGTTATTTGTTGGCGAATAAAGGTAAATGGACAGTGCAGGTGATGAATGTCGCCGAAAACGATGTGATTGTCAGTTATCTAGAAGGCCGCGCAGACCGTAATAAATTTGCTTATTTCCGTTATCTCGACGATGAAAATCAAGTCCGCTATATGTTAACTTATGGCTCATGAGTAGTCCACAAGAAGCGGTTGGCGCGGCAAAACTGATAGACTTTAAGTTGCCAGCCAATGTGCGTGTGTTGCCAGAAGAGATCAACCGTTATGTCGGTATCATCGATAATTATGAACGCCTGATCCGGTTAAAGATTTGAGCACCAGACGCACACGTTCTGTTGATCTAAAACCGACTAAGCGCGAAGTGCCAGTGCGCCAGCCACTGCCAGAAACGGATTATGGGGACAATGCTGGTCGTAGCAGTCAAGAAACTGCCAGTAACAGCGACAATGAAAGTATCCGTCAGTCAGCGGATACCTCCGATACTTTATCGGTCACTGAAGAGCGTATTGTTGGCAATGAAGAGGAAGTCTCCTCTGTTACTACGCCTAAAAATGAAGGTAGTGGAACTAAGTCTGAACCAGAGAATAAAAAACCAGCGACATCAGGCACTGAAAATACTACTAAAAAACCCCCAGTAGTCGCAACACCAAAGCCGCCAAGTAGTACCAGTAGCACAAATTCTGGCGCAAACGCTCCTAGCAAGAATACCAATCCTCCTAAGAGCAATAACGACAGTATGAAAACGCTGATAGAAGACAAAAATAATTAGAGTATGTTTGTCCTTTGACCATATCGTTGATAGTTATGATAACCTCGTTACCACTATGATTGACAAAAACCCACTGACAAGCTGGTTAGTGGGTTTTTTGTGGAGCATCATAAAGCATATAATTAGTACTAAAAATACGTTTTCAAAAGAAGTTGATCTTAATTAAGTATCTCAACTAAGCCTTGTCACAGATACTATGTATCAAAATTTGCATAGAACATTTAATCATCCTATAACCAATAGTAATAAGTTCTCTTACAAAATATGGTGGGTGAATCGATAGAAAAGACTAGATTTTTTGTCCGTCATTAACTAATATAACTGTGGGCGACGTTCTGTATAGTTATCGTAAAAATTGTTTTTTAACAATGAATTGGTAACTTCTATCATTTAAAAGATACGTTACTAAAATTTTTTGTCTCAAGCGTTGTCACTTGCTATCTATAATTAAGCTATCGCAAGTGGCGCAACCTCTCTTATTATCGCTCTCTTTAGAGTGAATGAAGCGCTTGATTACAGAGTGTCAGATATTCAAAATTAATCAAATGCACGGTTATTACATGCGTAGTCAATCAGTCTGGATTGCTAGGCATGGTGTGATAACGAGTGACACTCAAGATAGCGACATTGCGTTATTGATGATTAGGTAACGGGTATACAGGGCTGTATGTCATTGCCAAGGGCGACCGTTTACTATCTTTTAATATGTTAATGATCTATTGAAACATTATTCAATGACTGGGAGTGCCAGAGCTTTCACCTTAGTCTCAAAGTATGATGTCTATGAGCGTCACACCATTTATTAATTCGGATATACGAATATTAATTATTAGCCCGTTCTGCTTACGGTCTTCAGTTTATGATCTGCATTGGATGCATAAATTGCCCGTTCACCTAAAAGGACTAGCCATGTCAATGATTTCCTCGCAAACCCACCTGGCCACGCCAGATGACTTTTCTGATAACTGTGGTTTTGGTTTGATCGCTCATATTGAGGGACAAGCCAGCCATGATTTGGTAAAAACTGCTATTCATAGTCTAAGCTGTATGACCCATCGCGGCGGTGTTGCTGCTGATGGTAGAACGGGTGATGGTTGTGGTCTACTACTGGCGACGCCTATTGAGTTTTTTAGAGGTATTGCTGCTGAGCAAGGGTTCGCGATTACTGACAACTTTGCCGTTGGTATGATCTTTGTCAATTTAGATGAGACAAAAGCTCGTGATAGCCAGCAAGTGCTAAGCGATGAGATTGTCGCCCAAGGATTAGAGGTTGCTGGCTGGCGTGATGTGCCGCTTGATTTGAGCATCGTCGGTGACATTGGCCGTGAGACTTTACCTGATTTTAAGCAAGTGTTTGTCAACGCCCCCGATGATTTGGCAGCGGATGACTTTAATCGTAAACTGTTTGTCGCACGCAAAAAAGCAGAGCAGCGCTTGGCTAATGATGAGCTGTTTTATGTGTGCTCATTAAGCTGTCAGACGATTATCTATAAAGGTTTGGTGATGCCATCAGACTTGCCAGCATTTTTCTTGGATCTACAAGATGCGCGTTTGGCATCGCATATCGTGGTATTCCATCAACGTTTCTCCACCAATACCTTGCCGCGTTGGCCTTTGGCGCAGCCGTTTCGTTATCTTGCCCACAATGGCGAGTTGAATACCATCACAGGCAATCGCAACTGGTCTGAGGCACGGACGCCAAAACTAAAATCAGACAAACTGCCCAATTTGAATGAATTGACGCCACTGGTGAACAGTACGGGCTCTGACTCATCAAGCTTAGATAATATGCTTGAAGTCCTCATGTCAGGTGGTATGAATCTATTCCATGCGATGTCGATTCTCGTGCCACCTGCTTGGCAGAATGTCGATAGCATGGATATGGATTTGCGCGCCTTTTATGAGTTTTATTCGCAGCACATGGAAGCGTGGGATGGTCCAGCAGGTTTGGTGATTCAAGATGGACGCTATGCGGTCTGTATGCTTGATCGTAATGGTCTACGCCCATCGCGCTGGGTGACGACCAAGAACGGCTATATCACCGTTGCCTCTGAAGTTGGTGTGTGGGATTACTCGCCAAAAGATGTATTGGCAAAAGGACGCGTTGGCCCTGGTCAAATGCTCGTTATTGATACTTTAACGGGTCAAATTTTAGATACTAAAGCGATTGCGACGTTACTGAAAAAAGCCCATCCGTACCGTAAATGGCTGCGTGAAGAAGCAACCCGTATCCGTGATGATGAGCGTTTAGAGGAAGAGTTAGCAGCGCAAACATGTCGTGGTAATGAGCTAAAAACACTGCAAAAAATGTATCACATCACCAATGAAGAGCGTACTGAAATTATCCGCCCCAACGCCGAAAATGGTCAAGAGCCAGTCGGTTCAATGGGTGATGATACGCCCATGGCAGTGTTGTCGCAGCAAATCCGCCATGTCGGTGATTTCTTCCGTCAGCAGTTTGCACAGGTGACCAATCCACCGATTGATCCATTGCGTGAATCTATCGTGATGTCATTGCAGACCTGCCTCGGTGCTGAAACTAACGTGTTTGCGCCATCAGCGCGAGATGCACACCGTATTATCTTATCGTCGCCTGTACTGTCAGCCAGCAAGATGCAGCAGCTTGAGACCTTGGGTGATCCAGCCTTTAAAATGGCGCGTATTGATTTAAACTATGATCGCACCCTTAAGTTATCAGAAGCCATCATGGCTATCTGCGAGCAAGTAGCTAACAGCATCCGAGCTGGTCACACTTTGATTGTGTTGTCTGATAAAGACATCGATGCCGATAAAGTACCAGCCAATGCCATCATGGTAACGGGTGCGGTGCATCATTATTTGATTGGTCAAGGTATTCGTACTGATGCTAATTTAATCATTGAGACTGGTTTGGCGCGCGACTCGCATCAAGTGGCAGTATTGATTGGTTTTGGTGCGACCTGCGTTTATCCTTATTTAGCTTATGATGTTATTGATGATTTAGTAGCGACTGGCGAGCTACTTGGTGATCCGATTCAAGCGCGGGTTAATTTCCGTAAAGGCTTGGATAAAGGCTTGCTAAAAATCTTATCAAAAATGGGCATCTCGACCATTGTCTCTTATCGCGGCGCGCAGTTATTTGAAGCAGTGGGTCTCTCTGAAGAGGTGGTGAGCCTGTGTTTCAAAGGTGTACAGAGTCGTATTAAAGGTGCGACCTTTGCTGACTTAGCTGCCGATCAAGCACAGCTAGCGGCGAATGCTTTCAAGCGCCGCGCGCCACTCGATCAAGGTGGCTTACTGAAGTTTGTCTTCAACAAAGAATATCATGCCTTTAACCCAGACGTGATTAATAGCCTGCATACAGCTGTACGCACGGGTGATTACGACAATTATCGTAATTATGCCAACTTAGTGAATAGCCGTCCTGTGGCGACCTTGCGTGATTTATTGCAATTAAAAACAGATAACTCTATCGATGTGAATGACGTAGAGGATATCTCAGCTATTCTGACGCGCTTTGACTCGGCAGGCATGTCGTTAGGAGCATTGTCACCGGAAGCCCATGAAGCGATTGCCATGGCGATGAATACCATCGGTGGACGTTCAAACTCTGGTGAGGGCGGCGAAGATCCAGTACGTTATGGCACGCTGCGCAACTCAAAGATCAAACAAATTGCCTCGGGTCGTTTTGGCGTCACCCCAGCGTATTTGCGTTCAGCAGAAGTGATGCAAATCAAGGTTGCACAGGGTGCCAAGCCGGGTGAGGGAGGTCAGCTGCCGGGTGGTAAGGTCAATGCTCTGATTGCGCGCTTACGTTATTCTGTACCGGGTGTGACGTTGATTTCACCGCCACCGCATCATGATATCTATTCTATCGAAGATTTAGCACAGCTGATTTTTGACTTAAAACAAGTCAATCCAGATGCCTTGGTATCGGTGAAACTGGTCTCACGTCCGGGCGTTGGTACTATCGCGACTGGTGTGGCAAAAGCCTATGCCGATTTAATCACCATTTCAGGCTATGATGGCGGCACCGCAGCCTCTCCGCTATCGTCTATCCATCATGCAGGGTCACCATGGGAGCTAGGACTGGCTGAGACCCACCAATCACTACGAGTAAATGGCTTGCGTCATAAAGTTCGTATTCAAACTGATGGTGGTCTAAAGACAGGACTTGATGTGGTAAAAGCCGCTATCCTTGGGGCAGAAAGCTTTGGCTTTGGTACCACGCCGATGATAGCCGTTGGTTGTAAATACCTACGCATTTGCCATCTTAATAATTGCCCGACTGGGGTTGCGACGCAAAAAGCCAGGCTACGTGACGAGCATTTCATTGGTGAAGCAGAGATGCTCATTAACTTCTTTAAATTTGTAGCAACTGAAACGCGCGAATGGCTTGCCGCCCTTGGTGTGCGTAGTATGGAAGAGTTGGTTGGACGCACTGACTTGCTTGAAGTATTAGAAGGTAACACGGATAAACAGCGTCATTTGGATTTAACGCCATTATTATTTAGCCATCCGGCCAGTAGTGGTAAAGCCCAAACCTGTCAGGTTGAGCGTAATGAGCCATTTGATAAAGGCTTACTCGCTGAACAGATGATTAGTGATATGCTGCTCAATATTCGTCAAGGTAATGGCGGCGATTATAGCTATTATGTCGGTAACTGTGATCGTTCTATCGGCGCGCGTATCTCTGGTGAGATTGCGCAAGTATGGGGCAACCTTGGCATGAGTGATATGCCAATTAAGCTGCATCTGACTGGTACTGCTGGCAGAGTTTAGGCGTCTGGAATGCAGGTGGTCTAAATATTGAGCTAGAAGGCGATGCCAATGATTATGTCGGCAAAGGCATGGCTGGCGGTGAGATTGTTATTTATCCACCAAAAGACTCAAGCTTTACGGCGCAAGAGACCGCCATCATTGGTAATACCTGCTTATATGGCGCAACGGGCGGCAAACTATATGCAGCTGGTACCGCTGGCGAGCGCTTTGGAGTACGTAACTCTGGCGCGCAAGCAGTCATCGAAGGCACAGGTGATCATTGCTGTGAATATATGACAGGCGGTATTGTCACTATTCTTGGGCGTACGGGTCTCAACTTTGGGGCAGGTATGACAGGGGGTTTTGCTTATGTGCTCGATATGGAAGGGGACTTCTTTGACCGTTGCAATCATGAGCTGATCGATCTTAATCGTATCTCAAGTGAGCAAACCGAAGAGCATCGTATTCATTTGCAGCAAGTGATTGAAGCGCATGTTAATAAAACAGGCAGCGCGTGGGGTCAGACGATATTGGCTGACTTTGAGCACTATGTTCGTAAGTTTTATTTGGTGAAGCCTAAAGCGGCAAACATTGCGAGCCTTCTCAAGACCACCATGGCTGACCCACAGTAGCTTTGCTTGGATTATCCAATGTTCCGCTTTTAAAAGCCTTTTAACTCAGAGGTTTTCAGCAGGTAAGTGACGGTCACGATATAAATCTCTTAATTTTGCGATAAATGAGACATCGTTGACTGTCACCGCCCACTTTAAAAAAGCTTGATATAAAAAGCCTCATATTAAAGAGACAATACCATGGCAAAACGCTTAGAAAATAGTTTTCAGTTTTTAGATGTACCACGGCTTGAGCCGACCAAAAAAGACATCGCCACGCGCTCAACGGAATTTGTTGAAATTTATAAACCGTTTGAGAGTGAAGCCGTTGCGCAGCAATCGCACCGCTGTCTAGAGTGTGGTAACCCTTATTGTGAATGGAAGTGCCCTGTACATAACTACATTCCTAACTGGCTCAAATTGGCCACCGAAGCAGATATTTCAAGCGGCTGAATTGTGTCACCGCACCAATACGTTGCCTGAGGTCTGCGGCCGCGTCTGTCCACAAGATCGCTTATGTGAAGGCGCTTGTACCTTAAACGATGGCTTTGGCGCTGTGACCATTGGTAATGTTGAAAAGTACATTAACGATACCGCCTTTGCACTTGGCTGGCGTCCGGATATGTCTGATGTGGTTTGGACAGACAAAAAAGTCGCGATCATCGGTGCAGGGCCAGCAGGTTTGGGCTGTGCGGATATACTCGTTAGAAACGGCGTAAAACCAGTTGTGTTTGATAAGCGTCCTGAAATTGGTGGTTTACTGACTTTTGGTATTCCAGAATTTAAAATGGAAAAGGACGTCATGCGTAACCGCCGTGTCATCTTTGAAGGCATGGGCATGGAATTTCGTCTTGAGACAGAAATCGGTACTGATATTAGTATTGATGAACTATTAAGCGAGTATGATGCGGTATTTATGGGCATGGGTACTTACACTTATATGCGTGGCGGCTTTGCTGGTGAAGAGCTTGTCGGTGTTCATGATGCGCTAGATTACCTAATTGCCAACGTCAATCGCTGCAACGATTGGGAAAAAAATCCTGAAGAATATATCGACTTTAAAGGTAAAAGAGTGGTAGTGCTAGGTGGTGGCGATACTGCGATGGATTGTAACCGTACCAGTATTCGCCAAGGCGCTGAGCAAGTAGTCTGTGCCTATCGCCGTGACGAAGAGAACATGCCAGGTTCGCGCCGCGAAGTGGTCAATGCTCGAGAGGAAGGCGTTGAGTTTCTATTCAATCGTCAACCGACAGAAATCATTGGCTTAAATGGTAAAGTGAATGGCGTGAAAGTCGTCACGACTCACTTGGGTGCGCCAGACAACCGTGGTCGTCAGCGTCCTGAGCCGATTCCTAATTCAGAAGAAATTATCCCATGTGATGCCGTAATTATGGCTTTTGGCTTCCGTCCTAGCCCTGCTGACTGGTTTGAGTCTCAGCAAGTGGCAATGGACAGCTCTGGTCGCGTGCTGGCAGCGGAAAAGCAAACCTTTAAATTCCAAACCAAAAACCCCAAGATATTTGCTGGTGGTGATATGGTACGCGGTTCTGATTTGGTCGTGACCGCGATTTGGGAAGGTCGTGAGGCCGCTGAAGGTATTTTGGACTTCTTAGAGGTATAATGGGTTTGGTTTACATCCAATTATTGATAGCTCTATTTAGATCTCAAACGTCTTTTACCTTTTAACAGGTAAGAGACGTTTTTTTTGATATCAGCAGTACATGATGGTTCGATATTACTTTTCATGGACTATATATTCTTCAATTAATAAGAGTGCTTGTGCGTGAAACCAAAAATTTGGCAACGATTTACTGCACCATTCATTGAACCTTATGCGCGCTATCAGCACGCTGATATCTTGCACGCCATACGTATCGGTGCAGCCATCGTACTTGCGCTGTTAGCCAATCAAATAAGCCGTTTTCCACATGGGGAATGGACGACGATTACCGTCTTTATTATTTTGGGATTGCTACAGTATCAAGGCGCTATTTATACCAAAGCCAAAGAGCGAGTACTAGGCACGGTTTTGGGTATTGTCGTGGCATTTGCAATCTTATGGTTCAATAAAGGGACGGGTGCTTGGTTAGGGATAGAATACCTGCTTATTGGTATAATTAGTGGGATTATTGGTTATTTTTCGGTCAGGCGGCTAGGGTATACTGGATTACTCACTGGCATTACTATGCTGATGATCGTTTCTAATTTGAATCAAGTTAATATGGCGCAAGATGGTGTCTATCGTGCACTCAATATCTTAATCGGTACAGGTATTGCGGTCATGGTGACAGTGGTCTTACCTCTAAAGTCGACGTTGATGTGGCGATTTTTATTGGCAAATAATTTAGAAGCCTGTAGTACGCTTTATGCTGGTGTCGGGCATCATATCGATGCTGAAATAGTGGCTCCCAAGTCGCTTGTCTATACTAGGGCGATAAGCTCAGCTAGCCCAAACGATCCCAAAAATAGTGCTACTACAGATATGCCTGTTAATAAAGCGTTGATAAAATCGCTGCAGCAAATAAACAAGCGATTACTCGCAGTACGTCCACATATCGCTGCAACAGCAAGCGAGTCCGGCATTCATAAAGAGACGATAGAAACGATTCAGCGTACCCATCGCAATATCATCGGTACCATCGATTTGTTACTCAGTGCAGCACCGCGTTTGGCGAATATCGATATCGATGATGATAATCATACGCTACTGATTCACTATCAACACGAGCTCACCCAAGCCATGCAGCATATCGCGGCAGTATTACGTAGTCCAGGCGATCAGACTTTTCGACCTATTACGCGTATTGCGCTATCAGAATATCCTAGCGTACAGTATGCAACGTTTGAGTGGCAAGGATATTTTTGGTTGACGCAAACGTTGCAAGCACAACTGCAACAGTTAAGTGATCTGCTACAAACGACCAAACCGCAGTGGTATGCCGCTTCTGGTCTGCGCTATCAAAGGCGTGAGCAGCGTAGAATGAAAGAGCAGGGTGGCGAGTCCGATTTGCACTTGTAAATATAGGAGATGCTGGCAAGTATTTGTCAGCACCTTTCAGCGTTACCAATAGCCAAATGCGATGTTGTTAGGGTGTTTTTTTGTCGTTATGTGCTAGCATGTTTTGACCTTCAGCGTCTTTTATCTTTTAATAGGTAAAAGGCGTTATTTTTTGATCATGACTTTATCATCGCTTTATCATCGATTTATCAATAGTTAAGCCAGTAGCTACAATTTAACCGATTTTTTCTTCCTTCACTTATAAGAGATGCCCTGCGTGAAACCGACTTTTTGGCAACGATTTACCGCCCCGTTTGTAGAGCCTTATGCCCGTTATCAGCATGCAGATGTTTTGCATGCCATACGTTTGGGTCTGGCTGTACTTATTGCGCTCTTGTTAAATGAGTTTACGCACTTGCCGCATGGTGAGTGGACGACCATTACCGTGTTTGTGATTTTGGGTTTGTTACAATATCAAGGGGCGATTTATACCAAGGCTAAAGAGCGGATATTGGGTACTTTGCTTGGGGTGGTGGTTGGGCTTAGCTTCTTATGGCTGATTAAAGATATCGGTGGCTGGCTGTGGTTGTATTATGGGCTGATTGGCATTATCAGTGGCATTATTGGTTATGTGGCAGTCAAGCAATTGGGCTATATCGGTCTGCTGACAGGTATTACCATGCTGATGATTGTGTCGAGTCCTGACCACAGCAATATTGCCCAAGATGGCTTATATCGCGCGTTCAATATTTTGCTTGGTGCAGGAGTAGCGGTGGCCGCAACGTTAATTTTACCGTTGAAGTCGACGTTGATGTGGCGGTTTTTATTGGCCAGTAATCTTGAAACCTGCAGCAATTTGTATGCAGGGGTGGGCAATCATATTGATGCGGACGTCTTAGTGCCCAAGCCGTTTAAATATAGTAAGGCGACCAGTTCGGCCAGTATTATTTATCCATCGAACAGTTCTATACCAGATACACCAGTCAATAAATCTTTGGTGAAAGCATTACAAAAAATTAATAAGCGTTTGCTTGCTGTGCGTCCGCATATCGCAGCGACAGCAAGTGAATCGGGTATTGAAAAGGAAACACTAGAGACTATTCAGCGTACCCATCGTAATATTATTGGTACGATTGATTTATTGTTAAGTGCGGCACCGCGTTTGGCTAATATTGAGATTGATGATGAAAACCATATTTTGCTTATTCATTATCAGCACGAATTGACGCAAGCGATGCAGCATATGGCGGCGGTATTACGTAGTCCAAATGATGAAGTATTTCGACCGATTACGCGTATCGCGGTATCAGAATATCCAAGTGTAGAAAACTTAGGCTTTGAGTGGCAAGGCTATTTTTGGCTCACCCAAACGCTGCAAGTACAGTTGCAGCGACTTAGTGATTTATTGCAAACGACTAAGCCAAAATGGTTTGCCGCCTCCGGTCTGCGCTATCAACGCCGCGAGCAGCGCCGTATCGAGCATAAAGGTAGTGAAACCGATTTGCACTTATAAAGATAGTGAATCCTATATAAATCAGATACGGTGTCAGGTTCACTTAGTCTACTATTGGTAGTACTTTCGCTCGCCTTCCTTGTATCCAAATTATATTGAACCGACTATAAAAGCTAAATAAAAGCCAATAAAGAATAAATAAAAAACGCTGACTTTATTAAGTTAGCGTTTTTTGCGGTAACAGTTATTAAAAAAGCTATAAAAAATAGCTATCAACAAACAGTGATTAACGACCAGTTTTAGCTTATCCCAATACTGCTGATAGACTTGCAATGCTTCGTCGCCCACATCTTCTTGGAACTCCGCTTTTGCCAGTACGTCTTTGCTCGGATAGATGGTTGGATTGTTTCTCACCTCTTCTGGCATCATCTCACGCGCAGCCATATTGGGTGACGCATAACCAATCTCTTCGCTGACGATTTTAGAGTTCTCAGGACGCAGCAAGTAGTCAATAAACTTGTGGGCTGCATCGACTTGTTTGGCGTTTTTCGGAATCACAAAATTATCCATCCACAAGATAGCGCCCTCAGTTGGATATTTATAAACCAAGCTGGTCAAGCCTTCGTTATTGGCGATAATTGCCTCGCCATTCCAACTCATACCAACCGTGGTTTCGCCTTCCATATAAGGCATACGCGAGGCATCCGAGTTAAAGGTCTTCACATTTGGCATCAAGGTCGTGAGCTTCTCATAAGCGGCTTTGATTTCATCAGGATTTTTACTATTACCTGAATGCCCAAGGGTCAATAGCGCCATGCCAAACACTTCGCGCATATCGTTCATCAGCATCACTTGCCCTTTATACTCAGGACGCCATAAATCGTTCCAGCTATTTACGGTTGCAGGATCGACCTTGTCACCATTAATGGCAAGACCGGTGCTGCCCCACATATAAGGAATCGAATATTTGTTTTCTGGATCAACCTTGGTATTGGTAAATGAGGTATCGAGATTCTTAAAATTGCTCAATTTGGATTTATCGAGCTCTTGTAGCAGCCCTTCTTTGGCCATTTTTTCGACATAATAGGTCGATGGGATGGCTAAGTCATATTGGCTAGAGTCATCGAGCAATTTAAGCTTGGCATACATGGCTTCATTAGAATCGAAGGTAGTGTAATTGACCCGAATGCCTGTCTCCTCAGTAAAGCCATCGAGAATCTCTTGCGGCATATATTCCGACCAGTTATACAAATTAAGCGTTTCAGCACTCGCTGCTGTACCATCAGCCGCCATATTGTCTGACTTACTACAGCTAGCAAGTGCTAGCCCAACAGCCACGGCTAATAGTGCTTTTGGTAGTATACGAGCGCTACGAGCAATGTTGTGGGGCGATGATAAATGAGTCAAAATATCTCTCCTAAATAAGAATGATGCAAATGAGTAAAAAGTTAAATAATAGATAATGGAAGCTAAGGGCTGAATACTAATTGCTGAATATAAGGTATCGAGCCAGTTGTGAAACTATTATGGCTATGATTGTTAAGAATTTAAAGGGCAAGAAAGAAGTTCGTTTTTCATAATATTGTTAAAAGTGGCGCTGATAACTGGCTGAAGAATCTATAAAATCACAAATATGAGATTTACTGCTAAATTTGAGTAAGATAATAAGCGTAAATAATCATGCTATGATGAGAGCTGCTTTACCCTTAAGTCATGAGTTTACAACGTGGTTTTTATAAGATGCAAAGAGTACCGATAAAATAAAAATAATCTAATGTTAATTAAATGGTTTGAATTAAAAGAGGCAAAAGATGAATAATCGTAAACGTGCTGGACTGATTACAGCTGTGCTTGGCATAATTGCTTTATGATCATGTTTAACGCTGGCTCGCCGACACCTATCGTTAATTGGCCGGTTGAGACGTACATGGGTTTGGCATTTACGATTGGCTGGCTGAGTAATGTGCCTGTTTGGTTGGCCTATGTGCTGGCAGCGGTGGTGCTTATTTTGATTGTGGTCGGATTTTATAAAATCGGTAGTTGGGTTTATAGTTTAATGACGAAGCGTGGTTAGATTTATCTAGGACGTGTCCTTATTTTAAAAATGAGGATACGTCCTAGAGAAGTAGCAATTTGCAAAGTCTGATTATTAAGACGCAATATGAAACTGCTCAAGCACCGATTGAATACCGCGCTCCTCAATCGTACCCGTAACAAAGTCTGCACGCGCAATCAATTCTTGCTTTGCATCGCCCATTGCCACCGCATAGCCGACCAAGTCAAACATCTCTAAATCATTCATCCCATCACCAAACGCCATACACTCACTGGCATCTACCTATAGTATTGACAGACGTCTTTAATGCCTCGCGCCTTGGATGCCTCTATCGGTAAGATATCTGCGCCGATATGATGCCAATGGACGAGCTTTAAATCGTACTGGGCAAAATCGACGTCCTGCATTTTCTCTTGTTGATTGTTAAAAAATACTGAGCATTGATAGACGGTATTTCCTTTATGATATTCAGGTTCAACGATAGAGTTTGGCGTGATGGCATTAAACTCGCGCAAGCGCTCATTTTCACCTGACCATGCGATATGGGTGGCAGAGTCAAACTTATGAACCAACTCGCTCTGCTGGCACAGACGCACGATGGTATCCGTTTGCTCAGCGGACAACGGATAGTGGCTAATCCGACCCTTTTTATCAAAACTATACTGTCCATTCATACAAATAATCGCATCTAAGACATCAGATTCGAGCAAGGCTAAAATATCTGCTGGCAATATGGCTTTGGAGCGTCCCGTTGAAATCACCAGCTTAATATCAGTACCTGCAAGCTGCTCAAGGGTCGCTTTGTTGTGTTCGGCGATGATGCCATTGCGGCTCAAGGTATCATCGATGTCAAAAAAGATGATCTTGGGTGTCGGAGTGTTGATAGTCATACTTTCTTTGGCGATTTTGTCTTCGATAAACATGATGATCCTATTGTTTTTTAGTCGTTTCAATACCAATGATTTAGATACTACTACAACACACCCAAAGAGATAAATACCTATAGAGTAACCTGCGATGATGCAAATTTGGCTACTGCTGCGGTATTCGCTTTGCTGGCTGTACGATTTATTAATGCTTATTCAAAAGGTTAACAAAAACCCTAAACGATATAATTAACTTAATAGTGGCTATTTATTATAAGGTTAAGATTAACGATCAATATCAGTTAACAAAATGATGAACGGTTTTTATCAGTGTATCCGCTACCTAAAGGAGCTAGTATGAAAATTTTTACCTTAAAATCAGTCACCGCTTTGACGGCACTGGCAACATTGGCACTATCTGCCAATGCCTTTGCAATGGATGTTAAGTTTAACGATGCTGCTTGGAATGGCAAAAAAATACCTGAAGGGCAGCAGTGTCTAAACTATGATGGCAAAAATCCAGCCACGCCGAGCATGACGGTCTCAAACATACCGATGGGCGCGGAGAGCTTGGTTTTCGTTTATAACGATGTGAGCAATAAACGTATGCAACATGGTGGACATGGCATTGTAGAGTTTGCCCTACCAGAAGGTGCTACGAGTGCTGAGATTCCACGTGTGTTTGGGCACACTTATGAAGTGTCAGTCGGGATTGAGATGATCGCGGAATATCGTAGCCGTGCAGGGGAAGCGGGAGGGGCGTATAAACCACCTTGTTCAGGTGGTAAAAATCATCTGTATACGGTAGATGTGCAGGCTTGGCAAGGCGATAGTGTGCTTGCTGAGACAACGGTTGAGATGGGTCGGTATTGATTTGATGCCTTGGTCGTTTTAATGAGCGTAAAAAAGCCGTCTATACCGTGTGTATAGACGGCTTTTTAGTAAGAGTAAGTGATGTTTGCAACGTCTGAGCTATGAGTAAGCGTGGGTTAGTCGTATGTTAGGGTTGAGACCGTGCTATAGGAATATATAGATTAGGCTTGTTAACTATTAGAATAATGATATCGCAGTCATTGTACCAATTTTTATAGTACAATTGTACTCTGAGAAGTATAGGCGTCCTATTTCATTAAAATTCCAATGGTTATTTCTAGAAATACAATGATGCTAGATGACAAAAAACCACTAAGAAAAAAAATTTTATTGATTATACTTTATCTTAAATTAGATCAGGTTTTTATAAATAAGGTTTCTCATGACTATAGCGACAAGCCATACTCCAGAAAGCAAAAAAATAAATGGCGAGCATATTCTTATCAACATGATATATATCGCCAAAAATGTCGACCTAGATTCGGGAATCGAGCTGACTCGTGCACTTGAGTATTGGCGAAGGTATTTTGAAGAAAACAATATAGCTTCAGCTTTAGTCATTAGTGAAGGTTATTTCGTTCAAAGTTTTCAAGGGACAAGGCCCGCTATCAATATTGCCTTAGAAAAAATACTTGACGAGCATTCAACCATTTTTCCCAATATTGTTAATATAGAGGAAATAGAGTCGCGTCAATGGAATGGGTTTTTAGTGAAGCATCTAACATCAAGCGCTGAAGATGAAGAATATGCCCTCAAAAGCTTCTCAGCAGGTTCTGACTATAATCCCTATCTAATGACAAGTGCTCAGATTAAGAGCTTTTTGTCAGCGATTTTTAAAGATGCTGAATCCAATAAGCCTTAGATAAGTTCTCTATTCTGATTAACGTAAAAAAGCCGTCTATACCGTGTGTATAGGCGGCTTTTTAGTTGTTTTCAATATCTTATATTTATAGATCGTAAAGGTTGAGTGTTGTAATTCTACATATGTTGTGTATTATCATCTGAGGCGTTCGCTATTTGAATAACTTAAACGGATTATACATATGAAAAAATTGTCTTTATTACTAGTAACGCTTTTAGGTTCATCAATCGTATTAAATAGTTGTGCGACTATCGGTCTTACAGATTATGCCAAAAACGATAATAAAAAGGAGCATACAAAAAACGTTTTATCTGAGAGCGTCATTGCAGTGGGATATCCTAATAAACCTATACAAGGATACGAAGATGCTATGATTCTAGCTGGTAAAAATTATAGTTTTTTGGTAGAGCCTGTAGTCTCTGCTAATACGCAATCTGATCTGTTTAAAAGAATTTTCGCTCAAGTGGATTTAGGCTCGTTATACATCGACACTCAATCTTCATATACCAATCGTAATATTCAACAAAAAACTCAAGCTGGTTCCAATGAGCTTATTCTAGATGTAGAAAATGATGAATCAAATCAAATTAAAAACGTACCTACAACTGTTGGCTTGCTATATGCTAAGCCGATTAGTGCCCTAAAGATTAACGAGCAATCAAAGTTAGAAAGTTTTGGATTTGAATGTAAGACAGCCATTGTTACTGAGCAAAAAAATTTAATTTGTCAGCGTGCAGTAAACGTTGAGCTGACGGTAGCTTCTGCAGTACAAAACATTAATGACGTCAATTATAAGCTCAAGCAGCCCTTAAATATCCAGTTGAATTATAAGTGGGAGACAGGCAGTAACGCTAATAAGTTTAGCGCGGTTCTACTACCAGTTGCCATGGCAGTAGATATCGTCACTCTACCTATTCAAGCTTTAGGTGTTGGTCTTACATATGCAGCTTTCGCAGCAGCATATGGTCAATGCGGTAGTAGTCGTAGCTGTATATAGCGTGTCGGCTTTCGAAAGTTAAAGCGTGCCTTCCATGCACCTTTCGGGTTTTATTTATGTAATGGAAACCTGAAGTTCAGCCTACGCCAGGCCGTCAACTCTATATGATAAAGGCATCATTTATATTTACTAATGCAATTTAACCAACGACGCTACCCATTTCAAAAATAGGTAGATAAAGAGCAATAATGGTCAAAGGAATAAGAAGAATAGCCAAAGCTAAGAGAAAATATTGAGTGGTAGCTTGCCATCTTTTTGACGGTTCCAACAAATAAACCAAGGGTATTGGGATCAAGGCTAACCCTAACCAGTATTTATGAGTACTTAACACGACCTTAGTGAAGACTGGTATATCAACACCAAAACTTTTATACAATTCTCCAAAAGTTGGAGTCACCAAAATTACTACTATTGCGCAGAATAAAAATAAAAAAGATACAATTATTGCTAAAGCTTTCATATAGTCACTAATAATTAAAGTCGTAAACTGCGTCCGGTGTACGAATTTTTTAATGTTGCTAATCTCATCGGTGCGCGGAACGCACCCTACTCAAAAATTTATTTTCCTAATATTACCGATTTCCCACCCCGAAAAATTAATACCATCATCAACCAGTAAGTTATTATCATTAGGCTCGAACGGACTTATCCCCGACATGATAAGGCTATTAATTTTATCTTTTTGTTCGTCCGATAAACTGCCCCACCATACAGGTGAAATAAATGTATTTTCAGCAACTCCAAAAAAGAACCTTATTAGCGCACTAAAAATTTTGTTATCTTCCAAAGCTAGTAGTGAGCTGATAAAACTTAACACTTTGGCAGAGTCTTTTGACCAACTGAAAATTACATACCCTTTACCGTCACTAGAAAACGAATTAAACACTAAGTGATCAGCAACAATATTTAAGTCACCTAAATCTTGGATTAAGTTTCCATCAAAGTCATTCATAGGGGCAACAACTGAAGAAACAGCGACAGGCATAGGTGATGTTGAATCAATAATAAGATGGCTTAAATTACCAACTGATTTTCCTAAGAGCTGATCATCAAGTTCAGATTTAAGCTCCAATAATTCTGAGAGAGCAGTATTGATCCCTTTCTGTTGATCTGCAACAAATTTTTGAATAGATAGTTGACCTAATAAATGCTTACCCTTATCACCATTCTTAGCAAACTCGGAGTTGTTAAGTCCACCTTCTTTAGCATAAAGCTCCTTCGCTACTGAGCGATACATTAGGGCTAAGCACTGCTCGTCATCTCCAACAAACTCTCTATCTTCAATACAAGAAAAAAGAGACTTGTCATGTTTTGAACAGAAACCTTTAAAGGTAGAAGCTTGATTAATTCCTATTTTTTCTGGAACTAGCTTTCCTTTATTTTTTATAATATTCGCTAAGTTTATTTTTAATCCTAAAACATGACCACTTTCATCTGCAATTTCTTTTAGGCTGCTACTTTTTGAAACGGTATGAGCATTGATAATTTTTTTACTGCACTCATGCTTTAAATCAGAAGAGACATAACAACACTTTCGAGAAGCGTTATTTTGACTATGAGTAATAGCTTCGCCTTTATTCACAGGAGACTCATTCTCACGTCCAAGATGACAATGTTTGAATTTCTTTCCTGAACCGCACCAACACTTCTCATTACGTCCTATTTTCATAAATCACTACCCTTTTTAAGCTTGCTGATGAGTCTAGCGCGGGCTGATTTTTCAGCTTAACTTTCTAAATCCCAAAAGCGTTACCCAACCTCAACACTCGTCACATTCTGAAAGCCTCTTGGCAATTGACCACCGCGATTGCCACGCACACCCGTATAATTAGCCAAGTCATTTGGTTTTAGCGTCACATGGCGTTTGCCAGCGGTAATGATAAGGCTGTCTTGCTGACTGAGTGGCGTAACGGTAAGCACTTCTTCGCCATCTTTTAGTTTAATAAGTTTGTTGCCTTTACCGCGTGCCTGTTCAGGTAAATCATCGAGGGCAAATATCAGCAAATATCCAGCATTGGTCACGACAGCAATATGGTCAGGCGCTACATTTGCATTGGTATTTTCACCGTCAGCATTGGCAGTCGTACCTACTGGCGCATCGATACGCGCAACAGGGAGCAAACGACTATCAGCCGCTAAGTTAATGATGTTCTTACCTGCTTTTTGATTACTATCGAGATTACTGATGGTATTGATAAAACCATACCCTGCGGAGCTGGCGAGGATGATGCGTTGATTGTCAGCACCGGTTAATAGCTGCTCAAAGCTGGCACCTGCTGGTGGTTTTAATACACTGGTCAAAGGATCGCCTTGACCACGAGCCGAAGCAAGGCTATGCGCGTCAATACTATAGCTGCGTCCTGTGCTATCGAGCACGTATATTTTCTCATTGGATTTGCCACGGACGTGCGCTTGATAGCTGTCACCTGAGCGATAGCTCATGCCAGCGGCATCGACGTCATGACCTTTGGCAGCACGAATCCAACCTGCCTTTGATAGGATGGCAGTGATTGGTTCGCTCGGTACAAGGTCAGATTCTTTTAATGCTTGTGCTTCTTCGCGCTCTGCCAATGGTGATACGCGCTCATTGCCATGTTCTTTCATATCGGCTGTCAGTTCTTCAATCATCAGATTGGTCAGACTGTATGGATTGTCCAAATACTCTTGAATGATGGCGCGTTCAGCAGCCAGCTCATCTTGCTCGCGGCGTAGCTCAATTTCCTCTAACTTTGCTAGCTGACGCAAACGAATATCCAAAATAGCATTGGCTTGAATTTCAGTGAGGTCATAATCTTGCATTAACGATAATTTTGGATCGTCCTCTTCGCGAATGATGCGAATGACTTCATCAATATTAAGATAAGCAATCAGTAAGCCTGCGAGGATGTGTAAGCGCTTGTCGATTTTATCGAGGCGATATTGCAGACGGCGCGTGACCACTGAGCGGCGACAGACGAGCCATTCTTCAAGGATTTCTTTGAGGTTTTTGACTTGTGGCTTACCATTTAGGCCAATCATATTCATATTGACGCGGTAATTGCTTTCAAGATCAGTACTGGCAAACAGATGGCTCATGACGCGAGCCACATCGACGCGGGTAGATTTTAGCTCTAAGACGATACGGCAAGCGTTTTCATGGTCTGATTCATCGTGAATATCAGTAATCCAAGGCAGCTTTTTATCCGTCATGAGCTTAGCGATTTGCTCTTGAATCTTATTGCCTGACACTTGGTAAGGAAGCGCATCGATAATGACGAGATTTTTTTCTTTTGGGTCAATATGAAAGGTGGCGCGCATTTTATAGCTGCCGCGACCGCTCTCATACATGGCCTGCAAATCTTTTTTACTGGTGATGATTTCAGCAGGCGTTGGCAAGTCAGGTGCTGGTATCGATTGGGTTAATTGCTTAACCGATAGCTCAGGATTTTTTAGCAAACGAATAGCGGCGCGTACCACTTCATTAAGGTTATGCGGCGGGATATCGGTTGCCATACCGACTGCAATACCAGTCGTACCATTTAATAAAATATTTGGCAGGCGGGCAGGTAGGGTGGTTGGCTCTTGCATGGTGCCATCGAAGTTATCTTGCCAATCGACCGTGCCTTGTCCGAGTTCTGCAAGCAAAGTATTGGCATAAGCAGACATTTTGGCTTCGGTATAGCGCATCGCGGCAAAGGACTTAGGGTCATCGGGGCTACCCCAGTTACCTTGACCCGTGATCAGCGGATAGCGATAACTAAACGGCTGTGCCATCAGAACCATCGCCTCATAACAGGCGCTATCACCATGCGGATGATATTTACCCAGCACGTCACCGACGGTACGCGCAGACTTTTTCGCTTTCGCCGTCGATTTTAGCCCAAGCTCGCTCATCGCATAGACGATACGGCGCTGGACAGGTTTTAGACCGTCAGCGATATTGGGCAGCGCCCGATCCATGATGACGTACATGGCATAGTTGAGATAAGCTTGTTCAGTGAACTCCGCCACGGAGCGGGTATCCATCGGTTCATTTGGGATAATGGGTGTAATGGTATTATCAATAACATCGGACATAAAATAGGGTTCACTTATCAGTTTTAATAGGTATAAATAATTGGTGCAAGCGTGCAAATAGGATAGTGCTATCGTAAAGGATATTGGCAAAATTAAAAAGGCATAAGTCAGAATAGACGACAGGTCGTGACGTGCTAGATAATGATAAAGAGAGTACACAGCGTAGCTTTGTGACCTTAACAGAGCTTGCTACTGCCCTTGGTAGTAAAGGTAAAAAATAGTTAACGATAAAACACTATAAAGAGTATTAATGAATAAATGTTCGGTAATGAATCGCTGAAAAATTATCGATTATCGCTACTAAGATTTTGATAACTATGACATTATTGACCGTCAAGACAGTTTGCGAACTCAAGTAGCAATCTTTTATATTGAGTAGTCTGTATAAAGTGTGTATGTTAATGAACAGAGGGCTATTTACCGCTATATTGTTTGCTCATCACCATATGATTGTCTCACAGCCAAGCCTGCCATTACGATGACAAGCCTGCGCTCTGAGTTTTTATATTTTTATCACACTGTGATTCGCATGGGTTGACGGTAGCGTACTATTACTAGGAGAGAAAAGATTATGGAAAATCACAGTAACCTAATTCGTCGTAACGATAAAGTATGGGTCAAAACTTACGAAAAGCTTGGTATTCAATACGACATTGATATGCCAGCCGCTAATACTTCTTTAATCGATATATTTGAGCAGAATTTTACGAAGCACGCTGGCAAGACAGCGTTTGTCTGTATGGATGCAAAACTCTCCTACGAAGATTTAGATCGTTATAGCAAACAAATTGCTGCCTACTTGCAATCACTTGGCTTAAAAAAAGGCGATAAAGTCGGCGTCATGATGCCAAATATTTTGCAGCTACCGGTTGCCGTATTGGGTGTGCTGCGTGCTGGCATGACCTTGGTTAACGTTAACCCGCTTTACACCTCAAAAGAGCTTGAGCATCAACTAACAGACTCTGATACCAAAGCATTATTTATTTTAGAAAACTTCGCCAAAACGTATGAAGACATTGGTAAGGACTTGGTTGACCATGTCATCGTGACGTCAATGGGTGATTTGATGAGTCCATTGAAAGGCTTTATCGTTAATATGGTCGTGCGTCACGTGAAGAAGCTTGTACCTGACTATAACCTTAAAACCAGCACCAACTTTAAAACAGCACTGAATCGCTTCTCAGCCAAAAATTACAAACGTCCAGATAATATCTGCCTTGATGACATTGCCGTTTTGCAATATACCGGTGGTACGACCGGTGTTGCTAAAGGTGCAATGCTCACGCATGGTAATTTAGTCGCCAACCTGATTCAATGTGATACCTATCTTGGCGATGCTTTTGATAAGTTTGAAGGTATGGATGAGCAGCCAGTTATCATGACTGCCTTGCCGCTATATCATATTTTCTCGTTTACCGTTTGCGGCATGTTTGGTTTATATCGTGGTTGTATTGGGTTACTGGTACCAAACCCACGTGATGGCGCAAGCTTAATCAAAGCTTACAAAGATTATCCACCAGCGTTTTTCCCAGCAGTTAATACGCTGTTTAATGCGTTGGCAAATAGTGATCCATTCAAAGCTTTAGATCATAGCAAGCTTGAGATGTCGATGGGCGGTGGCATGGCAGTATTAAAAGACACCGCTGACAAATGGCAAAAAATTACTGGTAATGTGATCGTACAAGGCTATGGTCTGTCAGAGACGTCTCCTGTGGCGTCAGCAAACCCAGAAGGTACGGGCGAATTCTCAGGCAATATTGGTCTACCGATGCCAGCGACAGACATGGCTATCTTGGATGAAGAAGGCAATGAGGTCGCACTGGGTGAGCGCGGCGAGATTTGTGTTCGTGGTCCACAGGTTATGAAAGGCTACTGGAAACGTGATGATGCTACCGCTGAAGTCATGACGTCTGACGGTTATTTCCGTACGGTGATATCGGCGTGATGGATGAAGAAGGCTACTTTAAAATCGTTGATCGTAAAAAGAATATGATTTTGGTATCAGGCTTTAACGTCTATCCAAACGAAGTCGAAGATGTGATGTCAGGTCATCCAAAGATTTTAGAGTGCGGTGTCATCGGTATCGAAGATGAAAAGAGCGGCGAAGTGCCAAAGATTTATGTTGTGCGTAGTGATGACAGTTTGACTAAAGAAGAAGTGCTTGCTTATAGCAAAGAGAATTTAACTGGTTATAAGCGTCCTCGTTATGTTGAGTTCATCGATGAATTACCAAAATCAAATGTCGGTAAGATTTTGCACAAAGATTTACGCGTGCTGGAAGAAAAGAACCACGGTTAATCAGCTAGCTTTCAGCGCCAGAGTATTTTTATGAGTGTCTGCTACTGTTTGTTAGGCACTCGTAAAGTCATCATGATAAGTCACCACGATACTAACGCTACAAACTAACGCTACAAACTAAATCTGCAAGAAACTATCAGGATGCTAAGTTGTCGTGATAGTGGTGGTTGTGATACTGGGTGTCGTGATCCAAAAATGGTAAGGTTGCTGGTATGCTGCCTTATCATTTTTTGTATTTATTGCTTTTTTTGTCGCTATGACCCAGTTAGGTAGAGATAGAGAATTTTTAGCAAAACTGCTATAGTGCTTACCGACATATTCGTCTATTTATCGATGAGATGACGTTGGTTTTGCGCTATATGTCTGATAAAACTATCAGGAATAAAGGGGTTTTTAATTCGGTAATGCCGAATTATTATGCTATTTATTAAGGACTTAACGTTGCGCTTTGATTGACAAAGCTTGTGAATGACAAACCTTTTTTGTTACCACGTTTTTTATTCACAAGCTTCTGCTGTCATTGATCAATCACAAAAAATAATGGTGTTTTCATTAGATTATTCTACGTTTTTAACGGTAACATTTAGGGAAAATTATGACCGACAGTATCAATAAAGAGACCACAAACGATAACGCTGCAATGAATAATAAAGACAGCGTATTTCCTACTATGCCGACGATAGATAGTGACAGCCCATGGTTGAAAACTTATGAGCGTTATGGCATTGATGCGACTATCGATATGCCTGATGACAATACCTCTTTACTTGATGTGTTTGAGCGTAACTTTAGCCGTTATGGGAAAAAAACGGCTTATATTTGTATGGGTGCATCGATTAGCTTTAAGGAATTGGATTTATACAGTCGCCAAATTGCCAGTTACTTACAATCATTAGGATTGGTAATAGGTGATAAAGTTGGGGTGATGATGCCCAACCTCCTGCAATATCCAGTGGTTGCTTTGGGGATCATCCGTGCAGGTATGGTGTTGGTCAACGTCAACCCTTTATATACCAGCCGAGAGTTATCGCATCAGCTGCATGATAGTGGCACCAAAGCCCTATTCATCGTAGAGAACTTTGCGAACACCTATCAAGAGGCAGAAGACAAAGGTCAGGTTGAGCATGTCATCGTTTGTAAGATTGGCGATATGCTAGGAACAGTGAAAGGAGCCGTCGTTAACCTCGTTGCGCGCCATGTCAAAAAAATGATTCCTGCTTATAGCCTGCCAACCAGCGTGAGTTTTAAGCACGCTTTAAATGCAGTATCAGCCAGCAAATATAAGCGCCCTGATTTGAATTTAAGCGACGTGGCATTATTGCAATATACGGGCGGTACGACAGGGGTTGCCAAAGGTGCAATGCTGTCCCACGGTAACTTAGTTGCCAATATGCTACAGATTAGTGCGCTTATGGATAGTGCATTTGATGATGATGTTGATGCCAATGATGTCATCCTGACGGCACTACCGCTATATCATGTATTCTCATTTATGGTCTGCGGCATGTATGGTATGTACCGAGGTTATGCAGGCTTGCTTATCCCAAACCCTCGTGATTTGGATGGTCTGATTAAAGAGATGGCCAAATACAAACCCGCCTTTATCCCTGCGGTGAATACTTTGTTCAACGGTCTAGTACACAAAGACGGCTTTGCAGACTTAGATTTCTCTAACCTAAAAGCGTCTATCGGTGGCGGTATGTCTGTCTTGCCAAGCGTGGCAAAAGAGTGGCATAAAATCACTGGTCTGCCTATTGTGGAAGGTTATGGTTTGTCAGAAACTTCACCAGTGGCTGCTTTTAACCCGATGACCATTGCTGAATTCACGGGTAAAATTGGTATCCCTGCCTCTAGCACCGATATAATACTAATCGATGATGATGAAAATGAAGTCGCATTGGGTGATCGCGGCGAGATTTGTGTCAAAGGGCCGCAGGTGATGATAGGTTATCAAAATCGTCCAGAGGAAACAGCTGAAACGTTTACTGCCAATGGCTTTCTGAAAACTGGCGATATCGGTATCATGGACGAAAAAGGCTTTATCAAAATCGTTGATCGCAAAAAAGACATGATTTTGGTCTCTGGTTTTAACGTTTATCCTAACGAAATTGAAGAAGCCATGAGCGAGCATCCAGCTGTGGTAGAATGCGGCGCTATCGGTATTCCAAACGATGACCGCGGTGAAGAGCCAAAGTTGTTTGTGGTCAAAAAAGGCGATGTGACTGAGCAAGAGTTGCTTGATTTTGGTAAAAAGCAACTGACTGGTTACAAGCGTCCGCGTCACATACAGTTCGTCGATGAATTACCAAAATCAAACGTGGGTAAAATCCTGCGTAAAGAATTGCGTAAGATGGAAGGGTTAGAATAAAGTTGGTGCTATTTTTTTGTTAAGCCAATGACTGGCTCAAGTAGCGGCGCAATAGCTCGAACGAATCTTGCTATTGCGCCGCTGCCACGTTAGGATATCTCAATATTTACGTCTGCTATGGCTTCCAATCATTATTTATTTTAGCTTATTAATAGTTTGCCAGATAAATGATGGTTAGCCACATAATGATAGACACCTCATTTTATGACACCGCCTTTAAAACATTGTACTAGGGATTTTTATGCGTATTGACAATCGTGAGCTTGACCAACTTCGCTCGATCAGCTTTGAGCGCCATTATACTAAGCATGCCGAAGGGTCAGTGTTAGTCAGCTTTGGTGATACCAAAGTATTGTGTACCGCTAGTGTTGAATCTGGCGTACCGCGTTGGCTTAAAGGTAAAGGCAAAGGTTGGATCACTGCTGAATATGGTATGTTGCCACGCGCGACGAATACTCGTAACCAACGTGAAGCGGCACGTGGTAAACAATCAGGTCGTACCCAAGAAATCCAGCGTTTGATTGGTCGTAGCTTACGAGCGATGATTGACTTGAGTAAGCTGGGTGAAAATACCATTTATCTTGATTGTGACGTTTTGCAAGCTGATGGCGGTACTCGTACTGCTAGTGTGACGGGGGCTGCTATTGCGCTTATCGATGCATTAGAAAGTATCCAAAAAAGCAAAAAACTCAAGGCAGACCCACTGATTGGTTTGGTCGCTGCGGTCTCTGTTGGTATGAAAGACGGCAAAGCGTATCTAGATCTAAACTACGAAGAAGATGCCAGCTGTGATACCGATTTGAATGTGGTTATGACCCAAAAAGGCGAATTTATTGAGCTACAAGGAACGGCGGAAGAAAAGCCATTTACCCGCTCTCAAGCCGACGATATGCTAATTCTTGCCGAAAAAGGCATCGCTGAGCTGATTGCCATGCAAAAAACAGCCTTGTTGGTAGTCCTATTGATGATTACTTGCTCATCGTATTTTCATTAAACTTTTACTCTCTTATTACTCTGTAACAGGTAGTCATGCATGCTCAAGCTGACCGACGATGGTGCCAAAATCACGCTAAAAGATCAGCCCAAAACGACTGATGATGGCATGTTTTGGTTTGGCTCAGCATTATTGGTTGGGGCAGTGGCAGTTGCTTTGGCTATGAGTCTGCTGCCTGAGCGCTTGGCTATAGGGGCATTGGCGCTACTGATTATCGGTAGCTTTATCTTTAATCGAAAACGCCAACAACAGAAAAAAGCCATGGCTGGTGTCATCAGCAGCGGCATCTTGTGGCTGCGTGCTGGTGAGCTGGTGCATGAAAATCAAGGTAAGCGTCAGCATATTCAGTTGACCGACGGTGATAAAATCATGCTTATTGGTGAGCAATTACAGATTGTTGATTGTGATGATATACGCAAATACCATATTAGCGGCTTTGATAGTATCCAAGAGGCAACCGCTGCCAAAGCTATCTTACAAGGCCAAGCATTGGGCAAGCGCCATGTGAATATCAAGATGAGTAACGATTAGCTTATTTCTTAGCTTATTATTTACTGGATTGGGCTATAAAAAACCTAAGTGGCTTTCTCTCAGCAATCTTCTATCTCAGATAATATTTTATCTGCTCAGTACTCTATCTACGCAGTATTTAATCTAAAACTGCTTATTTTATTTCTTTTTTATTTAGCGCCAGCTCTCCATCGTTCTTCTACGTGCTCCTCTTATCTAACCATTAGTCTGTGTTTTTATACCTTTTATCGGCTATTTGAGCCGAATAATGCTTGCAGCGTCATGTCTAAATGGTTTATAAGTAAGATTAGAACATCCTATTATTATGGTTTATGTTGTCATTTATATTTTATTGACAAGGAGTTGGTCATGTCGCGTTTGCCTGTGTCATTGTCTATGTCGTCGTCGGTTACCGCGTCGTGCAGTCTTTTATTATTTACCGTTGGCCTAGTAGGTCAGGCCCATGCCGATAGTATGAGTGCGCTGATCGCCCAAAAATCTGTGCAATCTGATTTTAGTGCTCGCTATACACCATCATACTCAGCGGTGCCCTCCGCGAAAGTCAGCACGCGTTCTACCATTCAACGTGCAGGAACTTATCGCTCAAATTCTTCCAGTACTCCACCAGCGACTCAGACATCCTATCGTTATCCTGAAGTAGCACGTCAAGCGCCTGCGGTACTCCCTGCATTTTTATCGGGTAATTATGATAATGTCGATAGCGAGTATTTACCGTTACTGAGCAGTGCGGAGATGCAGAGTAGTTTGGCCGCACGTGAAGTGGTTAGCACCGCCCGCAAGATGGCGCTGAACGAGCGCGCGATCATTCAAGGTGGCTGCTGGGACTATCTGAATGCCGTGTTTAAACGCGCTGGAGTGACACGCGATACCATTCATAAAGGTACTTATGGTCAAGGTCCGTATGCCAATAGTGGCGAGATTGAAGTTGGGGATTGGCTCTATTATATCAATCATGGCTATAATGGCGTCGAGCATAGTGGACTGTTCGTCGGCTGGGTTGATGAGCGTGCAAAGCAAGCGCTGATCCTCAGCTATGCGGGCGAAAACCGCCGTGAACCTGCGCGTTACCGTGTTTATGATTTGAGTAATGTCTATCAAATCATGCGCCCTAGTGTTTAAGGTGTCATATTTATGATGTCCTAAAAAAAGCGTCCGTTACTTTAATAAGTAATGGACGCTTTGAGTTTAGAGGTATTCAGATTTAAAAATCAGTTATGAGCATATTTACTGGATTTTAGAAGGGCTTTACTACTACTAAGATGACGATAATGACCAATGCAAACACTGGTACTTCGTTAAACCAGCGCCAAAATTTATGCGTCTTATAATGCGGATTATCCATTAGCTTTTTACGATAAAAGCCACAAGCACCGTGATAGCCAGAGAGTAGCACCACTAATAATAGCTTGACGTGTAACCAGCCTTGGGTTTTATACACCTCCCAACCTAGCCCCAACATCCATAGACCGAAGACCCATGTGGCTATCATCGATGGCGTCATGATACCGCGATAGAGCTTGCGCTCCATAATAGCAAAGCGTTCGTGGCTGATGCTGTCGTCACTCATCGCATGATAGACAAACAAGCGTGGTAAATAAAATATCGCAGCAAACCAGCAGACCATCGATATAATATGCGCCGCTTTAATCCAATTGAAATAATCTGCCATCACATTCTCTCTTACGATTTAATATTTTATCATCAATAATGTCGGCAAGCTTAGCGCAGATTATCCAATAATGGTAGCGATAAAAAACGCTACTCTGCCATCACCACTTGCGATTGATGACCGCTCATCGCATCCATTACAGGCAATACTTTGGGCGCTCTTGGCGCGGCAAATTGCTTTGTTAGACCAAGCTCACGCATGAGTCTGTCATCGCCTGATTGGCTTGCATTGCCAGTAGTCAGCAGTTTATCGCCATAAAAAAATGAGTTGGCACCTGCATAAAGGCCAAGGCTTGCTCAGAGTCGGATAGCTTTCGCGGCCAGCAGACAAACGCACGTAGCTGGTCGGGCAGCAAATACGTGCTACGGCAATAGTACGAATCCACTCAATCACTGACAGTTGACCTTCTGCCAATACTTTGTCGCCAATTGGTGTGCCTTTAATGGGCACAAGCAAGTTGACGGGAATTGACTCTGGCGCTTTGGGCATTTTTAGCAGCTCATGTACCCAATCAATACGGTCATCACGGCTTTCGCCCATACCGACGATATTGCCACTACAAACATTGATGCCTGAGTTGCGCACGTTGTCTATGGTATCTAAGCGCTCGTCATAGCTTCGCGTGCTGACGACTTGCTCATAATAACGACGTGAGGTATCTAGATTATGATTGTAATAATCGAGTCCAGCATCCGCCAGTTGCGTCGCTTGATTGGTATCTAGCATACCAAGGGTCATACAGGTCTCAAGCCCTAAGGCCTTCACTTCTTTGATCAGCTCAACCACATAGGGCATGTCTTTGGCGCTTGGATGTTTCCATGCCGCACCCATACAAAAGCGTGACGAGCCACTGGCTTTGGCACGTTTGGCCGCAGCAATGACTTTGTCGACTTCTATGCGCTTCTCTGCTTGTAATTTAGTCGTGTCGCGGTGGTGACCGGATTGTGAGCAATAGCCACAATCTTCGGGGCAGTTACCTGTTTTGATCGACAACAAAGTACTGATTTGTACTTCATTGGCAGTGAAGTGCGCCCGATGTATCGTTTGCGCTTGCAACAACAAATCCATTAAAGGCAAATCAAACAGTTTGGCGATTTCTTCGCGGCTATGCTTACGGGTCATTTGTTGGCTGGCTGTGGTGGCATCCATTGCTAAGTTGTTTAAAAAGTCATTGTTCAAGCCGCTGTGGCTGTTATTTTTATTATTGAACGTGTCAGTGGGGCTACTGGCATTAGGCTCTGAGATGTTAAGTAATCCTGCCATCATATAATTCCTTTTATAATAGTTTTTAAAACAATCATTTTTAAGAGAATAGTGGTTAAAAGAGTTGTGTGTAAAGCCATAAAATTTTAGATAATAAAAAAGGCTGCGATATAGTATACCGCAACCTTTTTAGAAAATCAGAACACTGCGAAAGAGTAAAGTAACTGAGCGCTAAATAATCGTGATCTGTTTTCTTTATTTACGTCGATCTATTTACGTCATTATTTGCCAAGTTTGTGCTTAGCAACCCCAATCCAATGATTGCAAGTTTTTGTGCTTTATAAGCATAAGGCTTGGCTTTTTGGATATAAGGTTTACATTCTTCTGGAACAGCTGGCACGATATGCTTAGCAAGTTTATTGAACCACATCATTAGGCTGTAATCGCCTTCGATGCTGAGGTTACCTTCTTGTACAGCAGTCATAAAGGCAGGAAGATTGCCTTTGGTCAAAAGCTTAACACCTGTCATCGAATCCTTGAAATTGATGGTGAGGTCTGCTTTTTTAGCATGACCACTGTATTGGCTGAAGCTACCATTATCAAAGACAAAATAACGGGCGATATCCGCTTCAGTGCTGGCAAGCTCAATCGTCACATTGCGATCAGCGAATAGTGCTTTCACATCTTCGTTATCACTATCAGCAAGCATGGACAAACGATAGCCAATCACAGCCAATAGCACATCTAACGGATCAGATTTAATATCTAATACAGGAACAGTAAACATAATCGAACTCCTAAAGAATGAGACGCAAAATAATGCGTACTTTATAACAATTTTTGCGACAAATATATAACTAGATTATAAACGATAGAGAGGTTACTATTCTTTAGGAGTTACGTAGAGAGCGTTAAGTATCTTGTAACATCCAATGACGTCATCTTGATTAAAATAAGTTGTTAATATTTATAAAAATGACAGTAGAAAAGAGAATAGCAACGAAAATGAATGCTCGCACTACCTATGCTAGATTGAGCGAATTTGACGGCAGGTTAATCGTAATTTCTGGACGAGATACAGTCGGATAAAGATAATGCAATACAGGTTATATCAAAGGCAAATAAAAGTACCGTAAGTAGAGAATAAACCAACCTAACAGCGTCGCTCGTTGATATAGACGCGACTCTATCAGTGGAAGCGCGGTTGGTAGTCGTCATCATAAACAGGCGTGTGCTCGATATAGCGTGCCGCTTCCAATTGACGCTGCTGCTGAACGGATTGACTGACATCCTCGTAACGTAGTGCCCGATACAGCACCCAGCACGCTAAAGGCAACCAACTGATGCCCATGGCGATGATATAGCTGTGCCATTCTGACAGCTCTGATAGCATGGGACGACCCGCCACAATGCTTTGAATCGCCTCAACCGCCAGCCAATATGCCATACCACCAAATAGATACCAGAGCAGCCAGCGCTGTGAGGATAAGGCAAGCGCTAAAATCAAGCCTGCCAGCAAGCTATAACCAAGCAGTGCCGCCGTGCTCCACGTTTCTATACCAATAATCGAAAATATAGTCAGTAACATCATTCATCTCGCTATTCATAAGGTGAATTCCAATAGGGTCATTATGAAAGTTTGGGGAACAAAGCTAAAGAGGGGATAGGCGACTTTGCGACAACCGTTGACGTTTGGTTTTTTAGCACATTTTGATGGTTTTGTATGGCAAGGTTTAAGCATAAGCGCCGCAAGGATGGGCGCTTATTATTAAGAGTGTATAGGAGGGTTTTTGGGTTTTAAAAAGAGACTGATGCAGGTTTAAGGTAGGGTTAAGCGCGATTGCTACGAGTGCCCCACCAAGACAATAGTGAGACTAAAATCGCGCCTAGCAGCATCAGTCCTACAGTGGTTAGCCAATGTGGACCAGTAGGATATTGCCATGGCATCACGTTGTTGATCGCGTCACTATTAAGCTGCCTAAAGCATCTACTTTCCATGGCCATACTTTCACAAGCGAGCCTGCGATAAAACCTGTGAGCAAGGCCAAAGTTGCCTGATAGTAGCGAGACAATAGCCATTTAAGTGCGCGAGTAAATAATAACAATCCCGTCGCCATACCCGCAATGACCGTGAAAATTATCGTAAAGTTAAGGCTATGCACGGCTTCTAATACTGCGTCATAAGCACCTAATAGTAATAAAATAAAAGACCCAGATATACCGGGCAGGATCATGGCACAAATAGCGATTGCCCCTGCAAAAAACAAATAAGGCAAGCTTGGTGTGGTCGTGAGTAATGGTAAGCTGCTAATGACCACAGCGGCAACAAGACCAGTCACGAATAGTGCAGCCCGCCCTATATTCCAACGCTGAATCTCACTCAATAATATAAATACCGTTGCGACAACCAGTCCAAAAAAGAACGACCAAATAAATAACGGTTGATTATCTAATAGGTGTTTGATAATACCGGCTAAAGTAGCAAAACTGGTGGCGATTCCCAATAACAAAAACAACAAAAAAGTGGCATCAACTTGTCGCCACACCGCAACCAAACCTTTGATTCCGCCTTCCTGTCGAAATATCTGCCAGAGATTGGGGCCGATGCTACTCAGGGCGTTAATCAAGCGCTCATAAATACCAGCAATCAGCGCAATGGTACCGCCAGAGACACCCGGTACGATATCCGCTGCTCCCATGGCCATTCCTCTAATATAAACCCCAAATAGTTGCTTTGGACTATCGGAGGATGCAGCAGTGCTGCTCTTATCCAGTGGTTGTGGCGCTGACGGCTCATTTTGCCGCGGTGATGGTGATGCCGTCATGGACAATCCTTTTTTTATTGAAAAACACAGTGAAAGTTAATGCGATGCCACTAAGTATGCTAGGACAGTGATGCGAAAATTGACTGTCGCAATGTCGCAATGTCGCAATGTCGCAATGTCGCAATGTCGCAATGTAATAAGACATAAAAGCCAGATTAATGTTAAAAACACTAACCTAGCTCCATGTTATGGTATTGCGAGTGTAGTCGTTACTCCGTGGGCGCAAGTGCTGGATAACCAAGGGCATAAAGTATGCCTTCTAGCCCTGTGACATTGATGGCAGCATCAGCACGTGCTTGGACAATAGGCTTGGCGTGATAGGCGACGCCTAGGTCTGCAATGGCCATCATCGGTAAATCATTGGCACCGTCACCGATACAGACCACTTGTGACATCTCGATGCCTAAGCGCTCCGCAGTATGCTCAACGATCGCAGCTTTTTTGGCACCATTGACGATGGGCAGCTGTACGTGACCAGTGACTTCCCCTTCGTCGATATCTAGCGCGTTGGCGTGAACTTCGTCAATGCCCAATTGCTCAGCGATGTAGCGCGCAAAGTAGGTAAAGCCGCCTGATACCAGTACGGTATGGTAGCCCAAAGCCTTTAGTGCACTGATGGTAGTGCGAGCGCCCATTGATAGCGTCAAACGATTGCAGATATCATCTAATACATCGGTCGAGATGCCTTTTAGTAACGCTACCCGCTGGGCAAAAGACTCATCAAAATCCATCTCACCGCGCATTGCCGCTTCCGTAATGGCTTCGACTTCTTCGCCGATGCCCGCTGTTTTTGCCAACTCAACGATGACTTCTTGCTCGATTAAGGTGGAATCCATATCAAAGCAGGCAAGCTTGTGGGTACGTAGCATATGACCGACTGATAAAATATGGCAATCGACAATATCCAAGCGTTCAGTACTGCTCGCTTGATGACTATCGTTATAAGCTTCGGTCAAGTCATGACGCAAGCGCGTGGTCAGCTGATCATCAATGATGTGAGCTGCTGCGGTCTTTTTGCCAGGATGCATGAGCGTATCAGTGACTGGAACCAACAAATAGCGGAACACTTGTGCTTGAGTAAAAGGCAAGCGTTGTGCGTTTGCTGCCGTTGGCTCTGTATCAGAAACGGTAATATTGACAAAACTGGCATCAGTATCTTCAGCGACGGTGACCAAATGCCAGCTTGGCTGTTCATCGACCCATGATTGCACATACTGGTGGATATCAAGCGTCGATACTTTGGTCGGTAGCACAACAATAAGAGCAAAAACTGGCAGGGACTGTAGCGCATCAAAATCTTGTAAGTTCGTGTTATCTGGTAACAGTGACGCAATAGAGTCAACGGCTTGTTGCCATGCTTTGCTGTCTTTTGGTAACGAGTAAGATGTATTGTGTGGCATGGCTCAATGGTCCCTTGTATGCTCATATAAGATTGGGAATAATAGCAGCTTTACTCGGCAGCGCCTATAGATGACGCGCAAAGTATCACCGTCGATTAAAGATGACAGCGATCGTTGAAAAATCATTTGAAATTGAATGTGATTATTATGATAAATTTATAAATCTACTAACGCTATAAGACTTATTATGGTGATATAGTAGATAAGATAAGCGGATTGTATTCATAACAATGCTCTCAGTCGCCGCTTACCAAATGTGCAGTAGATTATCCTGAGTATTAGTATGTTAGACAGCAGTTTTTAAGTAACCAAATCTTGTTGTAAATGCTATTTTAGGCAACAACAGACGTGTTGGGTTATGGTACTTAAATTCAGTACATACTTGTTAAGATGCGCGCTATTATAGTTTTTTTAAATTCGCCAAAAAATGAGGGATAGCCTTGTTTTTTTAATTTCTCTTATCCAAAAAAGTTTACCATATCATGACGTATTTAGCGCCGCGGCAAGGGTTGTTTGCCATTATTCTTCTGGTTAGTTTTTGTTTGCAGACGTTGTTATTGGTCATCAGTACCGATCAACAGCTGAGCAAAAGTCGTGCGTTAAAAGGCGAGCAGATGGTCGCCCAGCTGATTGATGAAGCAAGGTTGTCTTTAGAAAATAAAGACCGTGTCAGCTTAAGTGTCATTGCCAATCGCTATACCAGCGAGCAAGACGTGACGCGCATATTGATTAAAGACAATAACGACGACATCTTGGTGCCTGTTGGCAATGCGCCCATGCAGCAAGGTGATACCATTCGTCAGATTGCCACCAATGGCGATTCGGTGATTGGCAGTGTGTCGTTGACGTTAAAAGATATTAGCAAAGGCGAGATTATCGCTATGCAATGGCCGTTCGTCATCGGTACCATGCTGCTGCATTTGTTGCTTTGGCTGGTTTATGGTTACCTTGCCCGTCCAACCAAAGAGCAAATTAACGCGCTTAGCCGCGATATTCAAGATTTGCATCGTGAGCAGTATATGCAAATCGATCAGCGCAGTTATGATCGGGAGTTTGAACGCCGTACCACGGATACAGATAGAGAAGCATCGGATCATTCTGTAGAGAGTAAAACGGACAGTCAGCCAGCCAATGCACACAAATTGGATGTACATAGTGAAGTAAACCAGTATTTAAGAACGCAACAGAATCAAGCGGCGACTAATACCACTGGCTCTAATAGTCAGCCTATCGATAGTACGACTGAAGAGCGAGCAGAGCATGATGCAGCAAATGGTGCTGCCCAAGATGAGATAAGCCGCGCTCCTAAATCTGGTAGCGCCTCTCGGTTGTCTGCTACCCGCTCATTTGACAGTGTGAGAGTGCAGATTGTATTCCATGACGAGTTCAATATGCTTGAGCGTCTGGCACCGGCTCAGCGTTTACCTTATTTGGCATTATGTACGCAGCTATTGAACCAAGCGGTGACCGAGTTACTCAAGCAGCCATTGTTGCTGGGTGTCAGCGCGATGAACGAGCCGCGTTTCGATGACACGGGTGCTAGCGTGTTGTTGAAGGCGGACAATAGCCATGCCAAAGTGGCGTTAGCAGGTGTAATGCTTGGCAAGCTGTATTTGATGCTCAACAAAATCATCCATGACAAGCACATTGAGCTAAGCCGCTTTGCGCTACCTGCTAAAGCAGGTGTCAGCGATGATGCACAGGCGCAAGCAATGACGCAATTATTACACAGCGTCGGCAAAAAAGAGCAAATGCTGATTTTGTTACCCAATGCAGGTCTCAAGCAAATCAGTCACCATGTACAGGTACAGAGTATCATGCGCCCAACCACGGTTTATGAGCGTGAATGTGCTGTGTTCGATGGTGGTAATGATTCGATGATCCAACGCTTAGCGGATGTGCGCAATGCGGTATTGATGATTGAAAGCGCAGATGAGTCGGCTATTTAATGCTGCTTATATTCGCTTATTACTATACAATTGTCTGAAATATTGTCTCTATCGTTATCTTTATATATCCTAAAAATAGGGCAGTAATAATAAAAAGCATTGACAACGTGAAGTAGAGACTTTATAAGGCATATATATATTAATGTATTCTTAATACCCTTGCTAAAAATGATAGGAGCTTGTCATGAGTGACGCTGATATTGACGACGATTTTGATGATGATTTTGTCGACGATGATGATGCAAAGATGGTGGAAGAGGCCGAGACGAGCGTGCGTACGCGCTTAAGTAGTCTTGAGAAGCGTCGACTGATCGATAATTTGCTAGAAGAAAAGCGTTTGGCCAAAGAGCTAAAGGATGATCTAGACGATATAGACAATTTCGATGAAGATGGCGATGATTGGGATGATGACGATCTTTAGTTTTTAAACTTAAGTCATAGCCTCATGTGAAAGTGCTCAGTCATTTAAGCCGACTAAAGCCTTTTAATAACGGCATATTAGCTGACAGTGTAATGCTAATGATATTGCAATCATTACTTTTTGACGGTTGCTAGTAACCCGCTCTATGCAATAATTCTTATTCTATAAAGATGGTTTGGGTGCTTTACCGAAACCATTTTTACCTTCAAATTATCCACTATTCTGCACTTAACCGATCGTTTATGGCGACTGCCGCACTCTATCTTTCAAGGACAATTACATCATGAGTAACCAACTAAGCTTCGATGAATTATTAGACTATTTGGACAATCAAGAGAGCCATTTGTGCTTGATAGTGTCGCCGCGCATGGTTTTTTGACAGCGACAGTCATTGGGCGTCCATTACCGAATTGGCTGGATGCACTGTTTGAAGGCCATGTTAGTGAAATCCCAGAAAACGTCATCGACGGTATCCAGCGCTGGCGCGATTCTATTATCGCTGAGCTAAAAAACGAGACGCCTATTGAGCTACCGTTTGGCGAAGATGCGGGTGATGAAGAAGTGGCCGTTGATTTTTCAGATGAATCAGATATCGTTGCTTGGTCAATTGGCTTTGTCGATGCGATGTATGGCGACGAAGCCAGCGATTGGTTTGAAGATGAAGAAACGGCTGAAGATGTGGCTGTCTTGACTTTACCAATGATTTTGCTAAGCGGTATCGATGATGAAGATCCAGAGCTTGCAGAGATGCGTAAAGATGAAGACAAGCTGGCACAAATGGCCAATAGCATCGAAGGCAATTTGACTGAGTTGTTTTTATTGTTCCATACCAACGATTAGCCTTTTTTATCAATATAGGGACAGCGTGGTTTGGTCTATATCCAAGTTGACGCTGTCTATATAACGTCACCGATAAGGTCGTATTATGACTGTGCAACTCTCCAATCTTGAGCATTTGCCCAACTACCAAATCACCGAGCGTTTAGATGTGGTGTACGGCAGTACCGTACGCTCAAAACATGTCGGCAAAGACTTGTTTGCTGGACTTAAGAATATCGTCGGTGGTGAGTTAACGGCTTATACCGAGCTGTTAGAAGAGTCACGCCAAGAGGCGATCGATCGGATGATTGTCAAAGCAGAAGCTTTGGGTGCAGATGCGGTTGTGGGGTTGCGTTTTTCGACCTCTAGCATCGCGCAGGGAGCTTCTGAATTGTTTGTCTATGGCACCGCTGTCAAAGCCATACCGATGCCGCAGCAAGTCTATCAAACCCCACCAAGCGACTCTTATCATCAGTCTGGTCAACAGCCAAATCTACAAAATTCTGCACCGACAGCGACCGATGACTTGCCACGTTTCAACCCTTTTGGTTAGCTAACCAAATCTTAAAGCATCGATGCTTTTTTATGATAAGTTTATGACAAGAGACGTGCCATGAATAATTCCCTTACCCAAATGCTTATCAATTACGCACCGTTTATTTTACTATTTGCTGCTGGTTGGTTCTTTGGGTCGCGTCATGAGCGCCAACATCTCGCGCAGTTAAGCATTGCAGAGCAAGAATTAAGCCATATTATGGTCTCAAGTGAGCGCTTTTATGTGCCAAAACTTGTTGCCAATACTGAGGGCGAGCTGGTGCTTGGTAGCGTGGTTATTGCCCAAGATTATTTCAAAATGATTATCGCTCGGGTATTGAGCATCTTTGGCAAAAACTTGACCACTTACGAGACATTACTCGACCGTGCCCGCCGCGAAGCTCTTGTACGTATGCGTACCGAAGCACAAGCCAAAGGCTATAACCATATTTACGGCTTACGTCTAGAAGTCAGCAATATCAATCAACTGGGCAGCATGGTAGAAGCTATTGCCTATGGTACGGCAGTTATCAGTACTGACCGTCACTAAAGTCCTGCCAATTTAAGATATATTCTTAATCTTATGTTCTTTCTTATCCCCAAAATAAGCACTTATCTTAGTTATCCTTGCGTTGCTATCAATGTCTAACAAGAAATTATAGAGAGTCGACTATATTATGCTTGAACTTTTCTTCTGGGGCTTCCTGCTACTTTTACAGATTGTTTTTGGGCTATTGATGTTTTATGGTGTGTTTAAAGTGATGCTCTGGTCTAGTCGTACAAAGCTTTCAAAGCGTACTTCCAGCTCATCTTCTGGAGATGACATCAACAACAGTAATCATAGCGGATATAGCAGCAATGACTCTTGTGGTGACAGTGATGGTGATGGTGGCGGGTGTGATTGATTCCTTTCTTAGCGACAAACCTGCTCATTCTCAGCCTAACAATATAAATAACGGTATACCTTAAAGTTTTTCTATACTTTTATATGGCGGATATCCTACGTTTGGATACTGACTGGTGAGTAGTTGAATAAAATAGATAAGGCAGACTTTACCCCTATATACTTGCTTTTACCCTGTCTTATTTTTTGCTGTTTTTTAATTGATTGTCGGTGTTTAACGGCTATTGATTATGAGGACACGCCTTAGCAAGGATTGCTAATCAGGCGTCATTTAATCAGCATACTCGGTCTATAAAATTCATCTATAAAATGAATCTATAAACAGCTCTTATCTACAAGGATGTAGTTATGGAAGGTCTTGCCATAGTCACGTTAGTCAATTCAGTTATCATTCCTATTTGTCTGTTTTTAATCATGATGGGCATGGGTCTGACCCTCGTCACCAACGATTTTAAACGGGTTTTAAAATACCCAAAAGCAGTCGGCATAGGCTTGACCAATCAGTTGATACTGTTACCTATCATTGGCTTTGCCTTAGCCAATATCATGCCATTACGCCAGAGTATGCCGTCGGGGTTATGCTCCTCGTATTGTGTCCGGGTGGCACTACCTCAAACTTATTTACCTATTTAGCCAAAGGCGATGTGGCGCTGTCGGTGACGATGACCGCGATTGCGAGCGTGATTACCGTCTTTACCATTCCCATTGTGCTGAGCTTTTCATTGATTTATTTTATGGGCAGCGGTAGTGAGTTTGAGTTACCAGTAGTAAAAACGATGCTGACTTTGGTGGTGCTGACGATAGTGCCTATTAGTGTCGGTATGCTGATTAAACGCTATGCACCAACCGTTGCCGATCGCTCACAAGTCTATGTGTCTCGATTTGGGGTGATATTTTTAACGTTTTTAGTGCTATTTTTGGGCTATGTGCAACGCGATATCATTGTCGACGCTTTATCGCTACGGGTCCCGTATCGGTATTATTAAACCTTTCAACCATGGCGCTCGGTTATTATAGTAGTAAATGGTTCGGTCTCAACTGGGCGCAAAGAACCTCGGTGACGCTAGAAGTCGGTTTGCAGAATAGCACCTTGTCGATATTTATGGCATTGACGTTATTATCTAACTACGACATGTCGATGATGCCAGCCATTTATACCTTGGTGATGTTCTTAAGCGCGGGGATTTTGGTGCGTATATTTAGCGCTCAACACGATAAGCTGAGAAAATCTGAAATAGAAAATAGTGTGTTGGCAGCGCGTATGCTGTAGATGCTGAAAACCCATAACAGGTTTAAATATTGAACCTTGTTATGGGTAATAGGTGAATTATCTATTTATAGCGTTTAGCATTTAGCATTAACCAATCAAAGTCGGCGGGTATTTACACTGCTTCTAGCTTCCGCTTGTTCGCTGGCTGTTTGTTCTTTCACTTTTTCGATTTGAAATAAGAAGGTACGGTTTTTGAGTACTGCCACAAACACCACGCCGCCGACGGTATTGCCCAGCAATATCACTACTAAAAACAGTAAATAACGCCCCAAGCTGACGGTATTGCCGTATAGCAAGGCAGAAAAAATCTCAATGTTGCCCACGATACTGTGATGCAATCCTAAAAAACCAATACTGCCAGTAATAAGCGTTACCAAAACGATGCGGCTAAGGGTGTCGCGTGCTGAGGTCACAAGCCAAGCGGTGACGCCCATCATCCAGCCTGCCAAGATGGCACTACCAAATATGACCCACCACCTAAACCCTAAAATGTGTTCGGCATAAGTGTCGATGTCGCTCACGCTAAACAGCTGCATATTTAAACCCAAACCTATCATCAATGCGGCAAACAAACAGCCGCCAACGATGTTGCCAGCAATGACAATGCCCCAAAGGCGTATCAATTTATGCAACGGTTCAATCTTGTTAAGCACAGGTAGGCTTAATAGTGAGGTTTGTTCGGTGAATAATAGCGACTGACCAATGACGACGATGATAAAGCCAATTGGGTAAAGTAGGGAGGCTAGCACGATTGCGTATTGGCTTGGTAGTACGCTACTCAACAGCGCAAAAGCTGATAAAATCATAAAGAAGCTAATGCCAATCTCAAGCCCAGCGGTAAAAGCACTGGTAAATAGCGAGCCAAGTGAGCGCTCAAAGGTTTCTTTGGCATCCATCACTTGCTCAACCAAGATACTGGCATAGCTTTTTGCTTGACTCAAGTTATCATCATTGGCGACTTTTTTGATGGTTTCTTTATCTGCTTCGCTCATATCTTCAGAGAAATCTTCGTCTTCTAAACTTTCTGTCGCCTCGGTATCATCTGGAATCGCAGTCTTGCTAACGTCTTTATCTTCAGTAACAGATGGTTGATAAACGCTATCATCAATCAAGAGCTTATCGTCTCTATCATTAGCGTCAGATTCATCAGCTTGAGAGTGGCTGCTATGGTTATAGGTGTGCTCGGTATCTTTGGACACGGTCGGCTCGCTGTTTATAAGATCATGATTTTAGGATAAAGACGCCATTTATATGCTAGTGATGTTATAGAATATAACTCATAGCATGACCCATATTTTATAACATCACTAGCACTTATTTTGTTGGAGTCTCATTCGATTGGGGACGTTTATGGGCTTTTGCGTTTATTAATGGGGCAATGCCACTCTGCAAGTCTGATAAATTGCCTTAGCATCTAACAAAATCTGCCTATCTGCGTTAAAATCACTCTATTCATGATTTTCCTAATTTTTATATTCGCTTTAATCACATTCAATCAATAAAAGATAATGCCATTATGAGTAACCACAACCTCACTACATCTATTCAAGCGGCGCTTAGCCAGTTAGAGAATGCGTACAATCCTGCAGAAGTCGAAGCAGGTATGTACCAAGGCTGGGAAGAAAGCGGCTATTTTAAGCCGACCTTTGACAAAGACGAGTCATTTTCTATCGCACTACCACCGCCGAACGTCACTGGCTCCCTACATATGGGTCATGGTTTTAACAATGCAATCATGGATGCGCTCACACGTTACCACCGCATGGATGGTGACAATACGCTGTGGCAACCGGGTACGGATCATGCCGGTATCGCGACCCAAATGGTCGTTGAGCGTCGTTTGGAGGCGCAAGGTATTAAGCGCCGTGACATGACGCGTGAAGATTTCGTCGATAAAGTGTGGGAGTGGAAGGAAGAGTCGGGCGGCAATATCACTAGCCAGATTCGCCGTTTGGGCAGCTCGGTTGATTGGTCGCGTGAGCGCTTTACCATGGATGATGGTCTGTCTAACGCGGTAAAAGAAGTGTTCGTACGCCTGTTCGATGATGGTTTGATATATCGTGGTAAGCGTTTGGTCAACTGGGATCCAAAGTTCCAAACCGCGCTGTCTGATTTAGAAGTCGAAAACCATGATGAAAAAGGCAGCTTGTGGCATTTCCGCTATCATTTCACGGATAAAGACCTAACGACTCAAGATGGTAAAAACTATCTGGTGGTAGCCACTACACGTCCTGAGACTTTGCTTGGTGATACTGCTGTTGCGGTCAATCCTAGCGATGAGCGTTATGCACATTTAGTTGGCAAAACCATTACTCTGCCAATCACTGGTCGCGTCGTGCCTATCGTCGCTGATGATTATGTCGAAAAAGACTTCGGTACGGGCTGCGTAAAAATTACTCCAGCGCATGATTTCAACGATTATGAGTTGGGTCGTCGTCATAGCTTGCCATTGATTAACATCCTCGATGAGCGCGCCAATATTTTGCCAGCGATGGAAGTTTATCCTGACTTGCAAACGCGTGAGCCAGAATTAGAGACCACGCCGAGCGAGTACGCAGGACTTGAGCGTTTTGCCGCTCGTAAGTTTCTCGTGGCGCAAGCAGGCGAGCAAGGCTGGCTAGAAGACATCGAAGACTATGCACTTAAAGCTCCGCGTGCTGAGCGTGGTGGCACGATCGTTGAGCCGTGGTTAACCGATCAGTGGTATGTCGCTGTTAAAGAGCTTGCCAAGCCTGCGATTGACGCAGTAGAAGACGGCAGCATCGAGTTTGTCCCTGCACAGTACAAAAACATGTATATGTCGTGGATGACGGATCTGCAAGATTGGTGTATCAGCCGTCAGTTATGGTGGGGACATCGCATCTGCATGGTATGACGATGCGACGGGTGAAGTTTATGTTGCCCGTGACGAAGCGGAAGTGCGTAGTAAATACAGTCTCGGCGATGATGTGATCTTGCGCCAAGATGATGACGTGCTCGATACGTGGTTCAGTTCTGGTCTATGGACGTTCAGTACGCTTGACTGGGCAGACGTCAACGCCGATCCACGCATGATGGACACCTTCCACCCAACCAGCGTGTTGGTGACAGGTTTTGACATTATCTTCTTTTGGGTCGCGCGGATGATTATGCTGACCATGCACTTTGTCAAAAATGATGATGGCAGCCCGCAAGTACCGTTCAAGACCGTCTATGTCCATGGCCTCGTGCGTGATGGCAATGGTCAGAAGATGTCGAAGTCGAAAGGTAACGTCTTAGATCCTATCGATTTGATCGATGGTATCGACCTTGAAGCGCTGGTAGAAAAACGCACCAGCAATATGATGAATCCAAAAGACGCCGCCAAAATCGAAAAGCAAACGCGTAAAGAGTTCCCAGAAGGTATCCCAGCGTTTGGTACGGATGCGCTGCGCTTTACCTTCACCTCCTTAGCCAGTACCGGTCGCGATATCAATTTCGATCTCAAACGCGTCGAGGGCTATCGCAACTTCTGTAATAAAATCTGGAACGCTAGCCGTTTTGTGCTGATGAACTGCGTCGATAAAGACAGCAACGCGCTACCTATCGACCAAGCGCCCAATCCTGAGGTGTGGGAATTACCCGAAAAGTGGATTATGAGTCGCCTAAACTCGAGCATCAAAGACATTCATCAGCACTTTACCCAGTATCGCCTCGATATGGTCAGCCAAGATATCTATGAGTTTATCTGGAATGAATACTGTGATTGGTACGTTGAGCTTGCCAAAGCCAGTCTCAATGATGACTCGGTGACGGATGAGCGCAAAGCACAAATCCGCTATGTCCTCTTGCATGTGCTTGAGACATCAATGCGCTTTACCCATCCGATTATGCCGTATCTGACTGAGCAAATTTGGCAAACCATCGCGCCATTACTAGGCCGAAAAAACACCGAAAGCATCGTCATCGCGGACTATCCACAAACCGATAGCGCCCAAATCAGTGAGCAAATCGAAGCGGATATGGCATGGCTCCAAGAGCTGATCGCCAGCGTACGTAATATACGCGGTGAGATGAAACTGGGTAATGCGGTACGTCTGCCTGTGCTACTACAAAATATCTCAGATGAAGAAGATGCGCGCCTATCCCGTATCGCCAATCAGTTTAAAGCGCTCGCAAAAGTAGAGAGCTTAACCATTCTAAAAGAAGGCGATGACGTGCCTCTATCATCATCAAGTATGGTTGGACAGCTGCGTGTACTCGTACCGATGAAAGGACTCATTGATCCAACGGCTGAGCTGGCACGCTTAGGTAAGTCATATGATAAGTTGAAAGGTCAAGCCGAAGGTATTGCTCGTAAGCTCGGTAATGAAGGCTTCGTCAGTAAAGCACCTGCGGAAGTAGTCGATGCTGAAAAGGCTAAATTGGCTGAGTTAGAAGGGCAGTTGACCGCGATGACGGCGCAGATGGAGCAGTTGAAAGCGTTGTAAATAAAGCGTAAATATCTATAGTAATAAAGAACGCTGTCACAATTGTGATGGCGTTCTTTTACTTGGTTACTGGTTGGTTCTCTAATCAACTTTTGATTCTAAGAAATAACTGAATATTTGTGTGCTATTATCTATATCCTATTGAGATTAGCTCGAATATATCTTTACAAGTTGCAAAAACTATCGTCAGTAGAGCCCTGTAGAAGTGGTCGATGCTGAGAAAGCGAAACTGGCTAAGTTAGAAGGGCAGCTCACGGCGATGATGGAGCAGTTGAAAGCGTTGTAGTTTTTTATGGTCGATTGAGTTGTACGATGGTAGCTTGATTCAATAAAAGAGGATTTAAATATGCAAAATGAAGATATAGAGCTTTCCGTTCAAGTTACTTCTGACTCAATTAAGAAAAAATTTAAAACATTAGAGCCAATCAAAGCCATTTTTGAATTAATCTGGAATGGTTTAGATGCGTGTGCTGATAGAGTTGTTATAAACATTGAACGCAATGAATTAGATGGACTTGTATCCATTACTGTTAGTGATAATGGTAATGGAATCAATTTTGATCAAGGAGAAGAATGTGGCTTTTTGAAATTTGATGATTCAAACAAAAAGGCTGACATAAATACACATGGTAAAGATGGAATAGGTCGTTTCTCATTCCATAAATTAAGTAATAATGCAGAATGGTATACGAAGAATAATGGTAATAGTTATAAAGCAACTATCCATGAGTCTAATTTACACAAGATCATACTTAAATCTACTAAAGATACTGAGTATCCATTTTTGATGAAAGAGAAGTCGGGTACTACAGTTCAATTAACAGGGTTTAATGCTTCAAATGGCTCTCTACCCAGTGATGAGAAGATTTTAAATTTACTTTCATGCGAGTTTGGATGGTTTCTAGCTTACCATCAAACTGCTAAGATACTATTTGATGGAGTTAGAGTTCACGTTCCTAAAAACGACGTAAAACACGAAAGTGCTGAGCTTGAAGGTTATGAATTTAATATCTCTGTATTTCGCTGGCATGACAAGCCAACTTCAGAGAAATCATACATATACTTTACTGATAAAAATAATAAAGTTGTTTATAAAGATCTCAGTAGATTCAATAAAAAGCTAGGATTTTATACATCAGCAGTTATAAGCTCAAAATTTAATAGTAAATTTGACAATGATCTATATGAAATGGACGGTTCACGAAAAGTAATAAGTGCCGTTTCAAAAGCTGTTTATGATATGCAAACTGATCTATATAACAGTTTTCTAAGAGCACGAGCTGAATTTCTAATAGAGAATTATGAAGATAAGGGTTTTTTTGACCATATTTATAGTAATGGTAATGATCTTCAAAAATGGAATTTAGAAAATACAAAAAGAGTAGTTAAAGAGCTCTATATTGCAGATCCTAGAATTTTTAATAATTTAAGTGAGAAGCCTGCTAAAATTTTAGTACGTTTATTGGATAGAATTCTGGTATCAAATGAAAACGGTGCTTTGTTTGAAGTGCTCGAAGGCGTATTGGATTTGGACTCTGAACATGTAGAACGATTAGCAGATTTAATTCAAAATACCAAACTAGAAAATATAATTAGTACAGTTGAAATTATTTCTAGGAGATTACAAGTTATAAAAATGCTTCGAAGCATCATGGTAAATGACTATAAAAACGTATTAGAAACTCCTGATTTACAACAAGTGATTGAGTCAAATAGCTGGTTGTTTGGAGAGCAATACTCGATTTTAGGTGCAGAAGAAGATGATTTTAATAGGACTGCAAAAAATCTAAGAGACTCAATTAGAGGTATCAAAGAAATAACTGTTGAAGACGTTGAAGACGTGACAGTTGAAGGTTCGAAACGTCAAGTAGACTTGTTTTTAGCAAGTAAACGAATGATTTTTGATGAAAACAATAACAAGATATTTAAATGCGTTATCATTGAGATTAAACGTCCTAGTATTTCATTAAGTAAAAAACATTTAAGGCAACTAGAAGATTATGCAGAGATTATTCAAAAAAGCTCAGCGTTTGGTATAAGTGAAAATTTAAGATTTGATTTGATTTTAGTTGGTAGAAAAGTCTCTAATCAAGATACTTCGATTCAAGGTAGCTTGGAAGGTATGAAGCCTTATCATGAAAAAGGTTTAGTGGGACTATCCGATAACAGACGAATTAAAAGTTATGTTAAGGATTGGCTATCATTACTAGACGAACATGAACTTTCAGCAAACTACATTTTAGAAAGACTAAAACCTAAGTTACCTGATTACTCACTAACAAAAAGTAAAGATCTGATTGAAGTTTTACAAGAGCCAGCTTAACTTAGAAGATATCTCTCTCTCTCGTTATATTTAGATAATTGAGAAACGAAAGCTTTATCCATTCTGAAATGCTAAAATTTAGTTATGATTGGTAACTAAACTTCTTTAAAAGGAATTTTAATGCTTTCTCTCACCGTCGGACAACGCTTATCCTTAAGCAATCTAGAAATTGATGATACTACAGTGATCACAGTCAAATTCACTCGTCAAAGTCCGATAGAGATGGATATCAGCTGTTTTGCATTAGATGTAACAGGCAGACTGATCAATGATGATTATATGGTGTTTTATAATCAGCCAACCTCACCTTGCGGGCAAATCAAGCTCACTCATTACGAGTCGCAGCCAACGGCAAATAAAGGCATCCAAGCCGAGTTTGAGGTCAACTTATCCAAACTGGCTAATAATATAGACAGCTTGTTTTTTGTGTTATCAGCCGACACCCCGCTGAATCAAGTTCAATCATTAGAGATTGGCATTTGGCAGCAGTCGCAAAAAGTGCAGACAGAATATCAAGCGGCAGACTTTGCCCAGCAGCAAGCCAGTATGCTCATGCAGCTTTATCGTAAAAGTGGCGTTTGGCGAATATCTAACGTCGCGCAAGGCTTTAATGGTGGACTTGCCGCCATCGTGCAGCATTTCGGTGGTGACGTAGAAGAGGGCAGCTCGACAGCAGCAGATGTAACTGCAACGCCAGTTCAAGCAAAACCGTCGTTAGAAAAGGTCATGCTAGACAAAGCGCCAAAACTCGTCAATCTGCCAAAAAGGCCACGATATCGCTTGAGAAGCGCCAGTTGCAGCAATTAACGGCAAAAGTGGCACTGGTGTTAGACGCCTCAGGCTCAATGAATAGACAGTACAAAAAAGGCCGCGTGCAAGAAGTGGTCAACCGCATATTGCCACTGGCAGTGAGCTTCGATGATGACCAAGCGCTAGACTGTTGGGCGTTTGCCCGAGATCCGCAGTATTTGGGTGAGATTGGCTGAGTAACTATGAAGGCTTCATTGACAACGCTCACGGCGGCTGGCGCAAATGGGAACTTGGCCCACGTGTGAATAACGAAGCAGAAGTCATGAAAGCGGTGACGGAGTTTTATCAAAAAGACGGCTTGGATGTGCCTATCTACGTGCTATTTATCAGTGATGGCGGGGTGAATGACAATCGCGGTATCACCAGAGTCATGACGGAAGCGGCGAAACTGCCGATATTTTGGCAGTTCGTGGGTTTGGGCGGTCGTGGTTATGGCATTCTAAAAAAACTAGACGACATGGAAGGACGCGTGATTGATAATTGCGACTTTTTTGAACTTGATGATTTGGATGATATCAGCGAAGAAGCTCTTTACGAGAGCATGTTAGAGGAATTCCCAAGCTGGTTAAAAGAAGCACGCGAGATAGGATTGATAGCGAAATAACTAAATTAGGATAGTATCTTCAACGATAAAACCGTTTATAGTCTAGCTATGAGCGGTTTTTTATTACTCAAAATTCAGTCAAAGGTGGTGAGCTCACTTACCCAACCACTAACCAAACATACCTACTGATAGCAAAAACCTCGTAAAAATAGCCTTGTACCATTTGGAGTGATATTGCATGCTTAGCTACCTATATAGGTAGGCAGTTCTATAAATGATTATCTGGTTTAACAATCTAGCTGTCTAACCTTCATTAAATATTAGGGCGTATCCTCAATTCAATCGATAGTCATCTAAATGGGTTAAAAATGGCTAAATCTTGCCAAACGGCGTTAAATAGCTGACTAATATCTCGATATTATCTGCGCTATTTTCCTTGTTCGACTGCAATTTATCTCATTTTTATCACCATTTTTAAAATGAGGACACGCCCTAGCCCTTCCATATCATTCAATGACAGTATTTTTATGAGCCAAAACAAAAAAGCCTTTTATTATCGACCCAAAACCAATCAGCATAACAGCCCAACGGTGCGTTGGACGTTTGTCATACTGGGCTGGCTATTTTTTGTATTAGGGATTATCGGCGTGTTACTGCCGGTCATGCCGACCGCGCCTTTTATATTACTAGCGGCAGGTTGCTGGGCACGTAGTTCGCGGCGCTTTCATTTCTGGTTGATTAATCATAAATACTTTGGGAAATTTGTCCGCGACTGGGAAAATAATCATGCGGTGCCACTCTATGCTAAGTGGTTAGCGACAATAATGATGACTATTTCAACATCGATGTTATTTTTTAATATTCCCACCGATATGATATGGATGGCATGGCTGGTAGCCGTGGTCTGTACTGGGGTAGCGGTCTATTTGTTCCGTTTGCCAAATGCCTAAAATACATTGATTTTCAGGTCAAAAATCGTAATAAACGGGCTTTAGTTACATGAAAGCTAAGATAAGACTTGCGAAATCAGGATGTTCCCCCTATAATACGTCCAAGCTTAAGAGCAGTTCTGCACCAAATCATTACCTCGTAGTATTAGTTATAATCCTTCGTTTTAATATTTATCGTTCAGTAGCTATTTGCAAGCGTTATCGGTCACTAGGCCATTAATAAATTTAAAAGTAGGATTATATTATGTCAGACGTTCAAAAAGGTACAGTTAAGTGGTTCAACGAAGCTAAAGGCTTTGGTTTTATCGCTCCAGAAACTGGCGCAGACGTTTTTGCTCATTACAGCGAAATCACTGGTTCAGGCTTCAAAACTTTAGCTGAAGGCCAAGAAGTTGAGTTCACTGTAACTCAAGGTCAAAAAGGCCCACAAGCCCATAACATCGTTGCTATCTAATTTGTCTTTATAGACACTTAGAGCAAGATGAAAAAAAAGCGAACCTTCGGGTTCGTTTTTTCGTCTACGATTTAAGATAAGCTATTTGCAATTAAAAGCTTAATATCTATAACGTAACGTGCGCTTTATGTTGAGTAGCTTTTAAATCAGACGATAAACCAAGAAAGCCGATGACTAGCATAGTCATCGGCTTTTTTAATCTATATAACTCATGGCAAGAATGATAACGAACGGTAAGGATGTTGGTAGCTTACTTTAGCCAAGCAAGCTTATACCAATATTAATCAATCCACCGCCAACGATCAGCCAAGCAAACATAATCGCCCCCAAGATAAGGGGTTTAACGCCAGCTTGTTTAATAGCGCCCAAATGCGTGGTTAGACCAAGCGCAAACATCGCCATGGTAAGCAGCACATCGTCTAGCATCACCATACTACGCTCAAAGCTTGCGCTCATCGGCACCCAAGTGTGCAGTAAAACGATGGTAATAAATATAAAGGCAAACCAAGGCACTTTGACTTGTTGGACGCGATTCATAAACGATGGTTTTTTGCCATTGTCGCTGCTACCTTTGGTTAAGGCAAACGATAAAATAAGTAAAAAAGGCGCAAGCATCATGACCCGTATCATCTTGGTGACAACCGCTGTGTCACCCACTTCAGGACTGACTGCGTTACCAGCGACGACGACTTGCGCCACTTCATGAATGGTGGAACCCGTATAAATCCCGTACTGCTGAGCATTTAGCCAAGGTTGCAACCAACCAAGATGGTATAAAAACGGATAGAGCAGCATCGCAACCGTACCAAAGACCACCACTGTCGCCACGGCAATAGTGACTTTGTGGGCTTCCGCTTTGACCACAGGCTCGGCGGCAATCACTGCGGCGGCACCGCAAATACTCGCGCCTGACCCAATCAATAGCGTCGTTTGTTTATCGACTTTTAACCATCGGGTACCTATCCAATAGGTGAGTAAAAAGGTCGATGTCAATACCAACGCATCGCTCATCACCGCAGACAGTCCGACACTTGATACTTGCGTTAGGGTCAGCTTAAAGCCATAAAACATGATGGCGAGGCGCAATATTTGACCTTTGGCAAATGTCACGCCGACACTTAAGCGCTCAGCAAGGTTAGGATAGACTGTATTGCCCAATACCATACCAATGAGAATGGCTAAAGTGAGAGAAGACAAGCCAACGATACGCCCATTTGTCCATGTGTTGACACTAGTATTGAGCCACAAACAAAATAAGCTGCCAATCAGCACGACGATGAGCCCTGCTAGATGGCGGCTGCGCGGGAGATAGTTATTTACTGATTGGGTCAAGGCGTACATGACTGACTGTCCTATTATGTAGTATCTATAATCGAAATAAGCATAAGCTTATGAATAGACATTATAAGACAGACTAATCTATAATAAAAACAGATTAATTAGATAAAACCTATCGATTTTTTGGGTCAATGAAAGTCTTTGGGTTAAAAATATGGGTTTTTAGATAATAAAGGGTTTTTAAAATAACAGGTGGTTTTTAGGTTGTATCAATAAGATAGGGTATCAGAGAAAGTATGAAAAAAGCCATGCAGGTATTACCAAAGATTACCCTCAAGCAATTATCGGTGTTTGTCAGTATTTATCAAACGGGTAGTACCAGCCGTGCCAGTGAAGCGCTGCATTTATCGCAGTCGGCGGTCAGTAGTGCGCTGACAGAATTAGAAGCAAGGCTGCAGATGCCATTGTTTGAGCGCGTCGGGCGTAGGCTCAATCAGCACCCCAACGCCCATCCTATTTACATACAGGCACAAGCTATCCTAGGGCAGGCCTTAACTCTAGAGCATTATCATAAGCATCAAGCAGGGCAGATTCATATCGGTGCCAGTACCACGATCGGCAATTATGTGCTGCCGCCGCTGCTTGCCAAGCTATATGCGACGCTGCCCGATGCCCATATCGATATGTATATCGCCAATACTCAAGAAGTGGTCAGCGAAGTTGAGCAATTAAATATTGATATTGCGCTCGTAGAGGGTATGCCACGCCCCACAGATATGAAGGTGATTGAGCAGCGTGCGTGGCGGACAGATACCTTGATGATCTTTACCAAGCGCGATAGCAAATGGTTGACAGACATGGCAGCGTATAATGATGCGGATAATTGCTACGAGCTTAGCATTGCACAACTGGCAAAGCTGCCGCTATTGGTACGAGAGGCAGGGTCAGGTACACGGCAAATTATCGACGAGCAGCTGCTCAAGCATTTGCCTGATGCAGAAATTGTGATGGCGATTCAGCAGTCGGAAGCTATTAAGCATATGGTGAGTGCAGATATTGGTCTTGGCTGTTTATCACAGCATGTCATTCAGGCAGAGCTGACAGCAGGAGCGCTGGTACAGGTGAAAGTCGCGGGCATCGATTTGTCACGAACTTGGTGGCTAGTGTGGCATAAAGCCCGCCATCAAAGCCCCATTTGGCAGACGTTTATTGATATTTTGACAGAAGATTAATTTTAGTGATAAATATAGAGGTATTGGTAAGAATGTTTACTATTTCAATGAATAATAAAAAAGCGCAAAGTTATACAATGCGCTATTTTTGGTAGTTTTAACTAATTTGGAAACGACGTTAAGTCTTTTTTTAAACTACTTATTCACAGGCTTATCCAGTCTTACGACCAAGCTGTCGCATGGGACGTTAGGCAAGATATTGTCTGCCGTCGCACCACTGAGCCAAGCGGCGATACCATGGCGTTCATGACGACCGATGACCAACAAATCAACGTCATGCTTGTGGCAATAGTTGACGATGCCTTCACTGTTAGAGATGGCAGTGGTCACTTCAGAATTAACCGCATGTAGATCATTACGCTCCAAAAACTGTGCCAGTTTGGCACGCGCTTCTTGACAGCGTTCATCGTCAATTTCGTCATATAAGCTGGAGGCTGGCACCAATTCATAGCCAAAGCCAACCATGGTATCTTTGACAATATGTAATACCGATAACTTAGCGTTAGGACGATTCTCGACGATACGTTTGGCCTTTTGGGCGACCACATCAGCATCGGACATTAAGTCGGTGACCAATAAAATATGTTCGTAACTCATGAGCGGCTCCTTGTGACAGATAATTTTAACTATAGCACTACTGATGGCTGCTGTTAAGTAAGCTTTGAGTTCGCTTTGTGAAAATCCGACATTCTGCCATATTGGTCATCTTTATTACTACAGTATCTTGACTTATGAAGGTGCGAACCCCATCTAATTCCGTTAGGCAAATTCTTTTTAATTTATACTGGCGCATTGCTGTCCTTTAAAATGATGCACGGGTACATGCCATTAAATTTGAATATTACTCATAGGTTAATCACAATAATACGCACAATATTTTTATATAAATATCATATAAAAAACACCCTACGATAAGTATTACATACACTATTTATCTATTGTTTACTCCGATTTTATTTTATCGCCACTGGCTATATTTAGTCATTAATCGCATATTATTCTAAATAAAATTAGAGCAATCCATAAGGAAAATTATGACCGACACATTATCTACTACTGATCTAACTTTGCATCCTGCCTTTGAGCTGATTGAGCACCGCCATATCGATGCATTGTCGATGGACGTATTGATAAGCCAACACGTCAAAACAGGCGCGATGCATTACCATTTGGCACATCCGAGTGACGAAAATGCCTTTTTGGTTGGTTTTCGCACTCAGCCAATGGATTCAAAAGGTGAAGCCCATATTTTAGAGCACGTGGCTTTATGTGGCTCTGAGAAGTTCCCTGTTCGTGACCCGTTTTTCTCAATGATTAAACGCTCATTAAACACGTTTATGAATGCGATGACCGCTGCCGATTGGACGGCGTATCCGTATGCAACGCAAAATAAAAACGACTACTTTAATTTGCTAGCCGTTTATCTGGATGCCTCATTTTTTCCGAATATTCATCCGCTGGATTTTGCCCAAGAAGGCATTCGTGTTGAGTTAGACGAAAATGACAAGCCGCAATTTAAAGGCATCGTTTTTAATGAAATGAAAGGCGCAATGAGTGGCGAGATTGACCAGTTGTATCATACGGTCGCCCATCATTTATTCCCAACGACGACCTATCACTATAATTCGGGCGGCGATCCTGCCGATATTCCTGACTTGACCCATACTGAGCTGGTTGAATTTCATCAGAGCCATTATCACCCATCAAATAGCGTGATTATGAGCTTTGGTAATATTCCAGTCGCTGAAACCCAAGCCAAAATCCATGAAGATGCCTTGATTCAGTTTGAAGCGGGCAAAAAACACGTCTCGCGTCCAGAGCAGCGTTTGTCTGCACCGATTAGTGCGGTTGATACTTATACGGCTGACGAAGCAGGTCCTGACCAAACGCATCATGTGGTGGCGTGGTTATTACCGTCGATTACCGATCCAAAGCAGCGTTTGGCGTTGCGTCTATTAGAAGGCGTATTAGTTGAGCATGCTGGTTCGCCGCTGCGTGCTTATTTGGACAGCCATCCACTCGGCAAAGCGCCAAGTCCGCTACTAGGCTGGATGACAGTCATTATGAAATGGTCTTTTATACCGGTCTACGCGGTTCTAACCCTGAACACGCCGAAGCGGTAGAGCAGGGCATTATTGATTTGCTTACACAAGTGGCGAGCAAACCGATTGATGATGAAACGATTGAAACTATCTTGCATCAAATCGAGATCGATCAGCGCCATATCGGCGGTGATAGCATGCCGTATGGTCTAAATCTCATGCTAGAAGGTTTTAGTACTGCCATTCACGATGGTAACCCTATTGATGTCTGGGAAGTTGATGAGCATTTGCAGTGGCTACGTGAGCAAGTAAAAGATGCGCAGTGGCTACCAAATTTAATCAAGCAGCATTTGCTAGACAATCAGCATCGTGTCCGCGTCACAATGACGCCTGACAGCGAAAAAACTGCCCGTTTGGCGGCAGCTGAGCAGACCCGTCTTGATACCATCGAGATGGATTTGACCGCTGATGATAAAGCCGTCTTAAAACAACAAGCGCTTGATTTGGCAGCACGCCAAGCCGCGCCTGATGATTTAAGCTTATTACCAAAAGTGGGTTTAGAAGACGTACCGACCGATATCAGCTTTAAGCAAGGCACACAAAAGCAGATTAATTTGAGCGGCAAAGAAAGTACGCTATTTGAATATGAAGCGGGCACCAACGGCTTGTATTATTATCAAATAATTGTACCGTTGACTGATGCGATTGGTAATGAGGGTACAAGCGAGCTACCCGTTAATGAAGTCATTAATCATCCGCTATTGCCTATTTATTTAAGCTTATTGTCAGAGCTAGGTACAGATTCGCTCAGCGCTCACGAAATGCAGGCCAAACAAGCGGCGCATTCATCAGGGGTGACGGCGCGTGTTAGTCAACGTACCAATGTCGATGACAGCCAAGCGATTAGTAGTTATTTTGTGGTGGCAACGCGCGCGCTGAATCGTAAACCTGAAGCGATTGATTTGCTCAAAGAAGTCATGAAACACAGTATTTTTAGTGAGCATGATCGTATCAAAGAAATCTTGCAGCAGCGTCAAGCAGGCTGGCAATCAAACCTTGCTGGTTCAGGTCATTCTTATGCCATGCAAACTGCCAGTCGCGGCATGAGTCGTCAAGCGCAATTAGAGTACGTGCGCAGTGGTCTGCCCGCACTAAACGCGCTAAAAGACTTCTTAACTCATGCCAGTAGCGATGACGCACAGTGGGATAAATTAGCAACCAGCTTGATGGACTTACATCAACGTCTAATTAGTTTGCCTAAGCATGCAGTCATCATCTGTGAAGCGGAGCAAACTGAACGCTTAAGCAATTTAATCGTTGATAGCTGGAAAGACAATCAAGCGCCAAAAATTGCAGAGCAGTTAAAAAATACCGATGCGAGTATCGACGCCAATATTCCAAGCGAGTTTGCCGAATTGCAACTTGATGCGGCGTTAAATGGTGATAAAGACGTGGTCGAAGCGCTAGAAAATGATGTGGTGCTCGATGTTGAAGACTTAGCATGGCTAGTGCCAACCAACGTCTATCATAATGCCAGTGCTTATACCGTACCAGCGGCTGATCATCCAGATACGGCAGCCTTGATGGTATTAGCGCCTTATCTACGCAATGGTTATCTGCATAGCGCTATTCGTGAGCGCGGCGGTGCTTATGGCGGCGGTGCGGGCTACGATGCCAATGCCTGTGCCTTTAAGTTCTTTAGCTACCGTGACCCGCAGTGTGCTGAAACTTTTGCACACTTCGATGCCAGTATCGAGTGGCTATTGAATGAGCCGCAAACGGAAGAGCAGTTAGAAGAGGCCATCTTAGGTATTATCTCAGGAATGGATAAGCCAGGCTCTCCAGCAGGGGAGGCGGTTAAAGCCTGCTTTGCTGATTTACATCATCGCGGCGTCGACTGGCAGCGTAAAATGCGTGCCTCAATATTGGCTGTGACCGTGGCAGACTTGCAGCGCGTTGCTAAGCAATACCTCCAAGGTCAAAAGCATGTACGTGCGGTACTCGCACCTTATGATAAAGAAGCAGCGGTAAAAGAATTGGGCTTTAACGTTTGTAAAATTAAAAGTTAATCTTCTTCAAGTCTGCTGATTTAATTGTTATATGAAAAACCGCCGCTTTCACTAAAAATGGAAGCGGCGGTTTATATTTTGGATAAGTCTTTTAAAGCGCTATTTCTTAGAGACTGGTTTTTTAAAGGCTTACTTTTTGATTAAGTAATTTGCCACCGCTTTATAAGCTGGTAGCGAGGTAGGGTCGATTTTACCGTTACTAGCATCCGGATATGACGCAAAACGAACGATGACCATATCAGCTGCTGGATCCACATAGACAGTTTGACCGTGGACGCCGCGTGCTGCATAGATGGGCGTGGGGTTATTAAATAACCACCACATGCTTGTGTAGCTACCGTTAGTCAGCTGCTTATAATCGGCTTTCGCAAAAGCCTCTTTATCGCCACCCGCTTCGATATTATCAACGACCGCAGCTGGGAATAAGCGCTTACCATTAATCTCGCCTTTATTAAGCATCAAGCTACCAATGCGTGCCATATCATGTAAACCTGCACTAAGACCGCCGCCAGCAAACGGCGTACCTTTAGCATCGACCGTCATATAGGCGCTTTGTTCAGCACCGATTTTTTGCCAGATGCGTTCCGAGAGTAATTCATTCACCGCTTTACCAGTCGTACGCGAAATAATCCAACCTAGCGCGTCGCTATTGATGGTGCGATAGTTGAATGCTTCCCCATGTTCGCCGTTCTTCTTAACTGTTTGCAGGTACTCAAAGTAACCATTGGGTCCGTTATAATCTTTCGGTTTTGGTAGTGGGCTTGCCGCTTCTGAATACTTCCAGATATCGGCATTAGGATCAGCATAGTCTTCGCTATAATCGAGCGCTGTGGTCATGTCCATGACTTGGCGTACGGTTGCATCACCAAAGCCACTGTTTTTGAGCTCTGGAATGATAGACGCTACCAAAGCTTTATCGTCAAGCTTACCTTCGGTCACGAGGATTTCTGCTAACAGCCCAGTCATTGATTTGGTCATCGACATCGCCGCATGATTGCCCAGCTCATTGAGGCAGCCGTTTTGGCGCTCGTATACCACCTTGCCATGATGCATGACCATAATGCCGTCAGTATAATTGGCATCCAGTGATTGCTTCCAAGTCATCGGGCGCTTACTGTTAGTAGGCATAAAGGTGATGGCATCGATATTTTTATCTAACGCATAGCTGAGCTTGGAAGGCGCACCGATACCGCGACTGACGTCAGTAGTAGGCATCAATTCACGGATATGACAGACCGTCCAACGCAGCTTGGGAAAACTAAAAAAATTAGAGGAAGGTTGAGTAATCAGTTTATCGGCAGGCGGCGGAAAACCTTGCATCCAGCCAAGCGTTTGTGGGTCGGATTGTTTGGCGGTTAACCGTGTGTCATCCGCATGGCTGGTGATACTTATACTGGTTAGGGTCATGGCGATGGTCAGTGGTAGTAGCGGTAAAGAGCGTTGCAATAAAGTCAGCATAATATTCTCGCAAGTCGGCTTAAACGATTAACTTCAGACAATAAAAAACCATTGATAAGTGGCTATATTCAAAACTTAGCATAAGACTTATCAATGGTTTTTACCAACCACTTTTGTAAAGCAGTCGATTTTTTATAAGGTTATTTTTTATATGCTTAGGGCTAGTAGCGCTTGATCGCTTGGTCTTTACCGATGATATCCTGATGAATAGGGAAATTTTCATGGTTATCGTATTGCTTGCGGTCAGCAAAGTAGCTTTTTAGGGTACGACGTACTGCTTCAAAGGCAAGTTTGTCCCATGGAATGTCTTCTTCGGTAAATAACGCACAATCGAGACTTTCAGAGCCGATGCCATAAGCGCCGTCTTTTAGCTCAGTGATATAGATACTATAAATTTGCCCGATATCAGGAATATCATATAAGCAATATAAATGCGGATTGATGACGACCGCTTCTGCTTCTTCAAAGCTTTCACGAGCGGCCCCTTCTGCCATGGTTTCGCCATTTTCCATAAAGCCAGCTGGCAGTGTCCATAAGCCATACTGTGGCTCGATCGCGCGGCGACATAGCAGTACCCGATGCTTATGCACAACGAGTGAGCCACAAATCACTTTTGGATTTTCATAGTGAATATAGTGGCAATTGGGGCATACCAAGCGTGGGATATTATCCGTGGCTGGTATTTTGCGTTCCGCTTCATGACCGCATTGTAAACAATAGCGCATATTAACTGCCTTATTTAATGATAAATCTACATGATAAATAGAAATGAGAAAAAGGATTGTCGTTCTTTGAAGAATTATGATTCTTATTTTATAAAATAGTATGACTTTAGCTTATCAGATGTTATGTGATCATAGCTGTTAATCCTAAGATAACACAAATTCTCATCACACTGGCAGTGATAATAACAAGCACACAGGTTTGCGCAACTGCTTACGGCTACGGTTGCTATTAATGAATGTATCAGCAGGCAGAGCAGGACAGTCACATAAAGTATATGCAGTCACGATAAGATTGCGCTAGGCTAGACTCACGCTAACTATTGAATGATAGCTTTACCTATAACGAGAGTAATGGCTTCCGCGACTGGTGTTGTTCTAAGTAAGGGCAACCAGCAAAGCGAGCGCATCTATCAGAGTAGGGGGTATTAAAAAATGCCACTTTACGTCGCCAAGCATGACGATGAATGAATAGAGGCCAGCATGTAGATGCGATATGCGTAGCAATAACACTGGCGCAAGCTTTGTACACATTGCGAGAGATAAGCTCCACAATCCGATGCTTAATTCTAATAAAAATATAGGGCAATAATCATGTTACTTCCCCCGCAGTCGCTACGTTTTGATGAGTTTTCAGTCGCTGTGCCGGACTTTATTCGTTATCCCACTATTAGAACGTTGGCGGAACGGGTGCAGCATGAGACCTTAAATGACGTCACCAGTCCTGCGCTGTATGATGCTAGCACTTCTCGTAGCACTCGCATTCTAGATAGCTTGTATCAAACACCCATTGCCGATGCCTCGGTATTGGTTGCCATTACTCATGAACGCCATCCAAAACTGCTACTGACACGCCGCGCTGCGCACATGAACAGCCATGCTGGCGAGGTCTCTTGCGTTGGTGGTAAACATGACGCAGGCGACGGTAATAATGTCGTCACCGCTTTGCGTGAAGCCTGCGAAGAGACGGCACTACCACCTAATAAAGTCCAGCTAATTGGTCAATTGCCCATTCAAACCTCTAAAAGTGGTATGAGTGTGCGTCCTATTGTGGCGCTGATTGCGCCCGATTTATTATTAGTCCCTGAGCTTGGCGAAATCTCGCGCATTTTTTGGGCAGATTTTGAAACCTTGCTGACTCAGCCTACTGTCGAGTATGCGGTAGAATATGCAATGCAAGATAAGATCGCGACCATTCTCACGCCTAGCTGGCAAGTGGATGGTGAAACGGTTTGGGGTCTGACAGGACGAGTCATTGCCAGTCTGTTAGAAACAGGCTTTGATCGCCAGCTTGAGTGGTATTATCGTATCCAAAATACGCGAAATTAATCCGTAAGGCGACTGACATCTAATCATTATTCGTTTCTTTTATCTACTATGCTTTATTTATAATTGCTTACTTATAATATTCGTCATTTTTCTTTAGCCACCAGTTCATATTATCTTGGCGTTTGGCGCGGAAGGCTTCTAGTTTTTCAGCCACACTTTGATTGTGCTGACGTGCCGTATCAAGGGCAAAGAGAATCGGCACCGATGATAAGACACCAAAGCGGATTTTTGATTTTGGCAAATCCAGCCCATCGCCGATATCATCGCCGACCAAAGTACGGGTGACGCTAGCATTGACCATCTCAACGAAACGCCCCCGCCGATTGTCTTCGCCCATCAGCTGACGTGGCAAATCATGCAGAGCCTTAGCTAATGGTTGCCCCATTTTAAAATCAAGTTGCTGAATTGATAAATAGGTATAAAGCCATTCCCAACAGGCGGTTTCATCTTTTGGCAGGCGATCTAAGTCAACCCCCATCCAATAACTGGCAAGATTCCATAGATGCAGAATACCTGACGCTTCTTCAGTGCTGATGCGTGCGCCAAGCAGCCGTAACCCGCGCATAATCAACAATGAAAATTGCAAATGAGTAGCAATCATATCGGTTTGATTGATAGGAAGACCCCAATAATCAGTATTCCAGCTGCCATCTGGGTTGTGATGTTGGTCGGCATTTGGTATGACGCCTTTAGCAGCATTGCCTTTACCTTTGAGCAAGTTTTGCCGTACTAGGGTATGAATTTGCCGCACCTTGATTGATTGCCGCCAACCTTCTGAGCCAATCGCCAATACTTGCTCGATAGACTGACGTTGATTATGGGCGTTTGTATTCGACTTATGTAATGGGGGATGTTCAGAGACGGCTAAGATATAAGCGTACGTAGCATCAAGCGGGGCAAGGCATCATGCATCAATGCGCCTGTCTGAATGAGCGGCAGGGAGAGGGCAGGAATGCTGTAGCCTGCCATCAATGCGACATTACGTAATAGCCAAATCAGCATCAGCGGATAGCGCCGATAGGCAATCGCACCGATTTGGGCAAGCTTGGGATCGAACCAATCGGGATGGTGGCTAAATTGTTCAGCCAAGGCGTTAAATGCAGGGTTATTTGTGAGATTAGCATCGAATTTACTGCTACTGTCGCTGATAATAAATTGCTGTAGGGGCTTTGCAAAACGAATGCCGTCAGCGGCCAACGTATCTGCCAGTGAATCGCCAATATCGTAGCCTGCGACTATTTCATTTAATAAATCTTGCGAGATAACGAAGTCTTTTGGCAATAAATAACGCTTGATGCGCTTTAAGACTTGCAAGTCACTATGGTCATCAATCGCGGTCGTCCGTCCGTGACGCTGATAAGGTTTTATTGAGGGTTGTTGGTGATTCAAAGTAGCAGCCGTCTGTTTATCAGTTATGTTGATTGAATCCATATTTATTAAATGCCTCTTTACCAAATGCTTTCTTACCAAATATTTTCCTATTAGATCATTTCACAAGGCCAATAGTATTAATAGCTATTTGACTGGTTTAGAGCTTCTAATTGTCTTTGCGTGGTGTTCATACGGCGTTTGGCTTTACGCAGCTCGTCGGCTAATGACAGTAAGCGCGCGCGTGCTTCTTTTTCATTAGCAAAGTTTAACATCGCCCCACTTTCTAGCTTATCAAATTCTTCTTGGTAGGTTTCTATGAGGCGCTTGTCTTTGTCTAACTGACTGTCTAAGGCGTAATAGTCTAAGCCTTTTTGATTAGCAGTTTGCAGTGTATTCGCCAAGGTTAAGGGGCAGACATTATTGAGCTGACGTCCGCGCCGACCGACATTGTAAGCATTACTGGTCGTGCAGTATTGCTTAAGCCCCAGCTGCGACCGCGCTCCCATGCCAGATAGTTGGGGGCAACACTGGCCTTGGCACAGGCTTTGGCATGTGAAGCGAGGCGGTCTGATTGGTAACCTGCCACGCCATCGTTGTAGCCAATAGCCTGCCAGTCACCAACGATGCACTCCTGCTTAGAGAGCGTGGCACAGCTTGATAGTAAAACAATGCTACCAAGGAGCGCTAAGCTTAACGAAGGCCGCAGTACAAACTGTCGCATGATTATCTCTTCTATGGCTATTGATGCAAGTGCTGATATGGCTAATGAAAAATACTTTTAATGAACCATGCTCGGCTGCCAAAGTACGTGAACTATAAAATAATAAGCCACTGATAAGCTAAATCGCCTTTAAGTGGCTCATTCTCTTATTAATGAGGGCGAGTCAGATCGACTGAGGTGCCGCTTACATTGTCTTTCAAGCTGACTTTGAGCATGAGGTAACCTGCGATACCAGAGACGATTGAGCCCATAATAATACCTAAGCGCTCATCAAATAAGGCTGTTTCACCAGCAAATGCCAGACCGCCAATGAACAGACTCATGGTAAAACCAACACCACAGAGTAAGGCTGCACCGTAAATCTGCTTATAGTTCATGCCTCTTGGCATGGTTGAGATACCAAGCTTAAAGATTAACCAGCACATGATCATCACACCCAGTTGCTTACCGATGAATAGACCGGCCGCAATACCAAGCGGTACTGAATGGAACAGCTCAGCGAAGCCTGCACCTTTGAGAGATATGCCTGAGTTAGCAAATGCGAATAATGGCAAGATACCGAAGGCAACGGTGTTATGTAAATCGTGCTCTAGCTCTTCTAGTGGTGAGTGCTCAGGATCAGTACGGTCAAACATAGGAATAAATAGTGCTAAGACCACGCCAGCCAAGGTGGCATGGATGCCGGACTTGAGTACCGCAATCCACATGATCACACCGATCAGCAGATAAGGCGTGATGCTGGTGACGTTGCGACGATTGAGAAGGTATAAGAAAGGTAGACATAGACCTGCCACTGCCAATGACTCTAATGACAAATCACTGGTATAAAATAAAGCGATGATTAAAATGGCGCCAATATCATCAAAAATAGCAATTGATACTAAAAATACTTTTAAAGAGTTGGGAACGCGGTTGCCTAATAAGCTCAAAATACCTAGGGCAAAAGCAATATCAGTCGCGGCTGGAATTGCCCATCCTTTCCAAAACTCAGGCTCGTTATAGTTAAAGAGCAAATAAACAATCGCTGGCATAATCATGCCACCGAGTGCCGCACCAGCTGGCAGGATGATTTGCTTAACGTTAGACAGCTCACCGATCAGCACTTCACGCTTTAGCTCAAGTCCCACTAAGAAAAAGAAAATCGCCATCAAACCGTCATTAATCCAGTGATGAGCGTCTTTAGCGATAGCAAACTCACCGATTTGAATGGCAACGGGTGCGTGAATAAAGCCCTCATACCATACATTAAGAGGGGAGTTGGCAATAATCATTGCAGCAATGGCAGCCAATGCTAGGACGATACCGCCCGCTGCCTCAAATTCAAAAAATGCTTTAATCCTGCGTATTGCCATATCATCCTCATTTGCTAAACACGAATTACAAATTAATCCAATAACCTCAAATATCTATGACACGACTCATAAAGACATGATAGACAGCAACAGTTTCTCATACTCTTATTGATATAGACAACAAAATACGTCAACCAAAAGTTATAAGTGCCGCTTGTCACATTAATAATAGCGATATTATAGAGTCGATAGAGCAGACAAAATCGTGCTCAGTCGTTACATACTTTTAATCAATCGCTACTTATTTTAGATACTTATTAAGCCGTTAGACAAATCTAGCAGACTTTTTTACGTTTTTGGCTTTTTTTAGCGTTTTATCTTTATAATGATTGGCATTTTGTGATGTTCTGTCACAGCTTTAATACATATCAGCAGTACTATCAGCTACTAAATAGCAAATTTGATAGCAAATTTGATAGCAACATTGCTACTAATATTTTATTTCCTGTTCTTAAAGCCAGTTTTTAGGACTTCCTCATTTTCCATCATAAAATTTACAGGTCAGCGTCATGGACTTATCGCTTTCGTTAGAGGTTATATTAATGCTTACCGCTGTGGCAGCGTTGGCAGGCTTTATTGATGCCATCGCTGGTGGCGGCGGTTTATTGACCATCCCCGCCATGTTACTTGCCAATATCCCACCAGTGCTAACGCTCGGTACCAATAAGCTACAAGCCGCTTCAGGTGCGCTAGCAGCCTCTATTACGATGATTAGAAAAGGGGTGGTCAAACCGCAACGTATCAAAGTAGCCATTGTTGGCGCCTTTATCGGTTCTGTTCTCGGCACTATCGCTGTACAGATGTCGCCGCCGGATCTGCTTGAGACACTAATTCCGTTTTTGATTGCGGCTATCGGGATTTATACCTTGTTTGCGCCTCGACTTGGCGAAGTAGAAGCTGCGCCGCGTATCTCAGAAGGCAAATGGCAAAAAGTGGTTGCACCATTAATTGGTTTTTATGATGGTTATATTGGACCAGGTACAGGGATGTTTTTTGCGCTCGGCAACGTGGCGTTGCGCGGTCGGCAAATTATCGAAGCAACAGGCGCAGCAAAGGTATTGAATTTATCGACCAATATTGGCTCGTTAATATTCTTTATTTTGGGCGGTAATGTGTTGTGGAAAGTAGGGCTTGCTATGATGGTGGGACAAACGATAGGTGCGTATTTTGGCTCTCATATGGTGGTCAAGGGCGGTAGTAAGCTGATTCGTCCGATGATTGTAGTGGTATGCTTGGCGATGGTAACCAAATACGTTTTTGGTTGATTGTTGTTCAACACGCCCTAAATGTATTTAGTAAAGCCCAAAAAACCTCAGCCAATATGACTGAGGTTTTTTATGTATCGTGAATAAATTATCAAAATTTATTCAATGCGAGTGCCTAGCGGCGACGATCGATATCATCGTACTCACTGCCCATGATCCCATCACTAAAGACTTCAGAGAATTCACGCTCATTGTCTTCATCAATATGACCATCAAACACGTCTTTTGCGCCAGCGTTAGGATCGTTATAAATAGCCAAATCCATTTTACCTTCTGATTTTGCCACAATAGCCGTCACAGCGGCATCGCCACCGACGTTCACTGCGGTACGTAACATATCAAGGATACGATCCACACCTAAGATAAGACCGATACCTTCGATAGGTAGACCGACTTGGGCAAATACCATTGATAGCATAATCAGACCAACACCCGGTACACCAGCGGTACCGACGGAAGCCAAAACGGACATTAGAATGACAGTTAGATACTCAGTCACGCCCAAGTCAATACCATAGATATTGGCAATGAAAATGGTCGCCGTACCTTGCATGATGGCGGTACCATCCATGTTGATGGTCGCACCAAATGGCACCGTAAATGAAGCAACTGAGTTATTAACGCCCATGCGCTTGGTGACCGTACGCAAGGTAATAGGAATCGTCGCGTTCGAGCTTGACGTACTAAAAGCAAAAATCTGAACTTCACGCATTTTTGCCAAAAAGGTTTTGATGGATAAGCCTGAAGAGACTTTGAGTACAATCATCATAGTGACAAAGAAATGGAATGCCAATGAGCCGACCAATACCGCCACATAACCGAGCAGTGACCAAATCAAGTCTAAACCCAGCTCGGCCATTGCTTTAGTCAATAGCGCAAATACACCATAAGGCGCAAGATTCATAATGATGGTCACCATTTTTAAGATGACTTCATTGATTAATTCTAAGCTCTGCACTAAGCCTTTGGCAGGTTTACCCACCATCAAGATACTAACACCGATCAAAATAGCAAAGAAAATAATCGATAACATATCACCATTTGCCATCGCGCTAATGGGGTTTGATGGGATAATATTAGAGAAAACATCTAGTAGCGGCGGCGCTGATGCTGCTTCAAATGCCGCTTCGGTTTCGATATTCATGCCTTTACCGATACCAAATAGCACGCCAAGCCCAATCGCTGTTGCGATAGCCAGAGCTGTTGTCATCATATAAATAAGAAATGTCTTGGTGCCGATGCGACCAAGCAAACGAATATCCCCAATACCGCAAACACCGCAAATCAGTGAGATCAGCACCAAAGGCACGACTAGCATTTTGAGCGAGTTGACAAATAGCTTGCCGACAATGGCGAGGAAGCCATTGGTAATGTACGTATGAATGAAACCGCCTTCAGCGTTCAGTCCTGAATAGTTTATAAACAATCCCAGTATGATACCGAGTACCATAGCGACAATAATCTTGCCGGTCAGTCCCATATTTTTCCACATAACTTATATCCTTTGTGTACGTGCCCCAGTAGCGAATAGATAGGCTGCTCACATCAATGTGATTGTTGCCATTATTATCACCGCTCTTGCTACGTCTATTAAATTCTTTCAACTTCCACTTAGTGTCACGTTTTCGGGGCACAATATAAAATAATTGTTAAGGATACTGCAACGTTTTTTTATGACTAAGGTAATATAAATCAATAGTTAAGTTATCTGCGCCGAATTTTTCGCGAGTAAAGTAGGTAAATGACAAGGCATATTGACCAATATTAAGGCGTGTTGAACATTCAAAAATAGATACTGTTGATCGTTAAAACTGTTTTAGACAAAGCATAAAATGACGGTAATGCTCATGCCTTAATTAGTTTTATAACATATTTTTTATATGGAGCTGGGAGAATTTAGTATTATTTCCAATATTAATAGAGGGCGATAGGGCTGTTTTTTGCCATTTCATTGTTAAAAGTAGAGGCTTAGAATGACTAAACTGACTATTTTTAACGTTGAACTGCCTAAAAAACAGTCTCTGTCAGTGCCATGGTTGAATCATCAAACACGCCTTGATGGTTAAAAATGGCGATTCATAACTAAAAAAAGACTGCTCAAATGGGGCAGTCTTTTCTAAGTGAATGATCAGAATGTATCGTGCAAGGCTTCTATTGCCATTCCACTATAAAAGTATTACTGCGTTAACCTCGCTTGAACTATTAAATATACATCTACACTCGGTTGCCTTGTACTACTTTTAAATTGAATCGACTATAGCAGCCTTAACACCTATTGTTTTTTAAATATTTTAAGCCTGATTCTTTTGTGCCTTGTTATTTCAAAGCCTATTGTTTCAAAGCTTGTCATTTTAAGAATTATCAAAGCTTTTTATTTTAGACTTTGTCACTTTCATCACGGCGTAGACCATCCTGCCATTTAGGATCAGTAGCGGCAGGTTTGTCTATATTATCCTTCACATTCTCTGCATCTTCAGATATTTCAGAAGGCTCTAGGTCGTCAGCATTATGCTGATTCAGACGATGGTTGTTACTCATACGTTCACTTAAGTGTGACTCTGCATCACGGTGGCGATGATCTAGTGCTTCGATCTTAGGCTCAGACTCATCAAAGTTGGTCTGTGCACGTACCTCCTCAATAGTATCTTGCTCTTTGACCATTTCTACATCACCGTCACTCTCATAACCATGATTGGGGTTGGCATCGCCAGTTGGTTTATCTGTACTGACGGGCGTACCCAAATTATTAGAGTCGACATCATTTTCAGCTGTCATGTTTGTCGCAATGCCATTTCTAGCTTGCGCGTCATTTTTCAATTGTGCATAGTCCGTTAATTGCTGTACGGCATTATCAAGGCTGTGTGGATTGGTGCGCTCTTGAGCATGCAATAAATGTTTATCGAATACATCGGTCAATAATGAATCAAAGCGTATGGCGTTGTACTGAATAAGCACTTCAGCTTCTTCTTCGGTAATATCGCCGTTTTGGCTGGCATATACCACATGATCCTCAAAAGTAAGCCCTTCAAAACTGTCCTTGTGTTCAGCCTTTTTAAACCTCTGCCATAATGGCTCGATGCTAAGTAGCGTTTGATAAGCGTGTTCCATACGTCCAGTGACATCATCGGCTTCAGTATTATAATAGACCATGGTTTTGAGATAATCACGGAACGGGTTGGCTTCAAAGTCATCCATAAAAGCATCGCCCAACTTGCGTTTGAGCTCATCGCTTGGCGGCGTAAAGATAGAGCCGCTAGGAAAAGTCACAAAACTGACCAAACTGGCCGCCATGCGATTAGGGAAGTTTGCAAAAAAGGCTTCAAAAGCTTCTTGAATGGTATATAAGCTATTTTGTAAGGCAACCTCAGCATGCAAGCGTTCGGACGCTGATTTAGTACCATGCTCATAAAACTGCAAAATAGCAGTGCTAATGAATAAATGGCTATGAATATCAGCTAAGCGTCCAGACAGCATCTCTTTACGTTTTAAGTCGCCAGCGAGCAACCCTAACGCCATATCAGCCGTTAAGGCAAAACTTGCGCTCAGGCGGTTGATGTATTTGTAGTAGGGACGAGTAAAGCTGTCCGCGAAGCTTGGTGCATGATTACTGCCACCGACATAACCTGCGACAAATGCTTTTGCGCCGCGATTAAAGGTATAACCCAAATGTTTAAAAAACAGTGTGTCGAACTGTTTGAGTGCGCCTTCTTTATCTTCGCTTTGCAGCAATTGCAGCTCATCAAAGAGATAAGGATGGCAACGCATCGCGCCTTGACCAAATATCATGAGTGAACGCGTCAAGATATTTGCGCCTTCAACCGTGATAGATACTGGAATTGCCTGATAAGGGGTGGCCAAAAAGTTACGTGGACCCATTTGTACTGCACGACCACCAACGACATCCATACCATCGTTGACCACACTGCGCATGGTCTCAGTCGCATAATATTTTGCCATTGCCGTCATAACCGAGGGTGTGCCGCCTTGATTTAGGCCACAAGTAACCAGATGACGGAACGCCTCTAACATATAAGTGTTGCTGGCCATACGGCTGGTCGCGTCCTGCACCCCTTCAAATTTACCCACAGAGATTTTAAACTGTTCGCGTACTTTGGCAAAAGCACCGACAGACAGATACGTCATTTCACTGGCTGAGGTTGATAAAGCTGGTAAAGAGATGCCGCGACCAACGCCCAAGCACTCCATCAGCATACGCCAACCGCGACCCGCATTTTCGACGCCGCCGATGATGTAATCTAGTGGAATAAAGACGTCTTTACCATCGACTGTACCATTCATAAATGGCGAGCCAATTGGATTATGGCGTGGTCCTATGATGACACCTTCATGGCTGGCAGGCACGAGCGCACAAGTGATACCGTAATCGGTCTTATCAGGATTGCCAAGCAAACCTTCAGGATCGTGCATCTTGAATGCTAACCCCACGACCGTGGCGATAGGTGCGAGAGTAATCCAGCGCTTAGAAAAGTTCATACGCAAACCGAGTACTTGCTCGCCCTCATGCGCACCATAACAAACCACCCCTGTATCTGGAATCGCACCAGCATCGGAGCCCGCTTCTGGGCCCGTCAAACCAAAGCAAGGCACCTCGTCACCTTTGGCAAGACCGGGTAGCCAGCGCTGTTTTTGTTCGTCTGTACCGTAATGCATCAACAGCTCACCAGGCCGAGCGAGTTTGGCACCATACAGGTAACCGCAGCGGTCGGCGAGCGTGAAGCGATTTTACTCATGATACGGCTTTGTGCATAAGAGCTAAAATCTAAACCGCCAAACTCTTTTGGAATGATTAAGCCTAAAAATCCATTGGCTTTGATAAATTGCCACGCTTCAGGCGAAAGCTCTTTGTCTTCATGCTGAATTTTCCATTCATCAAGCATGGCGCATAGTACTTCTACTTCATTATCAATAAAGCTTTGCTCTTCTGCCGACAGCTCTGGATAGGGATATTGAGCAAAAGTATCCCAGTCGGGATTGCCCATAAACAGCTCTTTTTCCCACCAGCTGGTACCCGCATCGAGTGCTTCTCGCTCGGTATCGCTCATGCTCGGCATTGCCCCGCCCAAAGTCTTGTAAACAGGTCTGGTAATCAGTGACTGACGAATAGGAGCGACGAGCAAAACGATGCAAAGTAAAGCGATTGGTATGCCCAAAATGAGCGACCAAGGACTGATAAAGGCGGTGACAAGGACGGTAACTAGGGCAACGATACTGCCTGTGATTCGTGATAGGGACAATAAAAAGATGGCCAAAACCATGGCTAATTGAATAATGATTGCCAAAATAAATAAGCCAATTGCCATGACTGTCTCCTTTTATAACGCTAAACCAAAAGCGCGAAAAATGTGTGTGTATTAAAGTATTTGAATAAATCTTGTTGTTATTTTTGCTGATGTTTAGAGGTCTGGTGACCAAATTAAACCAATGAGCCGTTATGGATTTTGTAGCATATTTTATGATCAATTTTAATTTGTTGAGCATTTTACAAAAGTGGCTTTGATAACTACCTAACCAGTGACAGACAAATAAAAGACAAATTTAGCCATCAATATGAAACAGTTGCCGATAACTATCAATAGCTAAAATGCTACGCTGTGTCGATTATATGTATCAAGATTTTCTCATATAGGCAAAAATAACAGTCGTAATCAGTTATCCAAAAGGCGCTAAGCCGCTTTCGGCATAAGATAATGTCTCATTGCGTCCAACAATGATGTGGTCTACCAAGGATAAATCGATTAAATCGCAGGCTTTCTTTAGCTCGTAAGTTAATAAGTTGTCTGCCGTTGAAGGGGTCGCATCGGTATGCGGATGATTGTGTGCGACGATGAGTTGGCTGGCGGCGTGACTCAAGGCATGACGCAGAACGTGTTTGATACAGACGGAGCAAGAGGAGATGCCGCCAGTAAACAGTATCTCAAAATTAATGAGATTTAACGCATTGTCTAAGCAAAGTACCGCAAAGACTTCGCGATGCTCCCCGCGCAGCTGAGTGCTGATATAGTCTTTGACCATTTGCGAGCGCCCAAGTGCGTGACCAGTTTTAAGCTGACTGTCCAAATAACGCGTGCCCATCTCAAGTGAGGCCAATATCTGCGCGTATTTGGCAGGACCAATACCATGACAATCCAGTACAGTCTCTTGCGGCGCTGCCAATAATTCTGCCAAGCTACCAAATTGCTCGATCAAATGACGCGCCAACTCGATAGCTGACTGTGACTGGGTGCCTGTGCGCAGAAATATCGCTAATATCTCGGCATCAGATAAATGAGCTGCCCCAAATTTCAGTAGTTTTTCACGTGGTCTATCATCTTCATGCCAGTCTTTAATTGCCATTGTCACTCCTTGAGAATGGATTGCTGCCAGATATATTGAGTAAATACGGAAATTCTTACCCAACTTATCTCATAATTGTTACTATAAGCGCAATTTTATCTTTCAACTTTTTATTGATGCCATGCTTATGTCCAATATTGTGCTTGCTATCACTGGCGGTATCGCCGCTTATAAATCTGCTATCTTTGCCCGCCTATTAATCAAGGCAGGCTTTGATGTGCGTGTCATTATGACCACAGGCGCACAAGCTTTTATTACGCCACTGACCCTGCAAGCTTTGACTGGCAATGAGGTGCATATCTCATTACTCGATGAAAAAGCCGAAGCCGGAATGGGGCATATCGAATTGGCGAAATGGGCAGATTTAATCATCATTGCCCCAGCCTCTGCCAATACGCTTGCGCGTCTCGCGATGGGCATGGCTGATGATTTATTGACAACCGTATGCCTTGCAACGGCGGCACCAGTCATCATTGCACCAGCCATGAATCAGCAGATGTGGGCGCACCCTGCGGTCAATCTCAATGTCCAAACCCTGCGCGATATGAATTATCAGATTATTGCGCCTGCTAGTGGCGAGCAAGCCTGCGGTGATGTGGGAGCAGGGCGTTTGCCTGAACCTGAGCAGCTCTTGGCAGAAGTGTTATTATTTAACGCCATGCAAACCACGCCGCAATTATTGGCAGGTAAACGCGTGGTGATTACTGCAGGACCGACGGTAGAAGCTATCGATCCGGTGCGCTACTTGTCCAATCACTCTACTGGCAAGATGGGATTTGCATTAGCACGTGCTTGCGTGGCTGCTGGTGCAGACGTTATCTTGATTGCGGGCGGCAAAGTGGCACTGCCGACTCCGCTGAATGTCACACGTATTGATGTATTGTCGGCTAAAGAGATGCTGGTAGCAGCCCAGCAGTGCGTGGATGGTACGCACAGTGCGCTACAGTATGTGCCTGAAGATGAGCACGACCATTCTCACGATCACGAACACAACCATAGTCATCAACATGAACATCATGCGAGTGTGATTGCGGTGATGATCATAGCCACAGTCATAACCACAGCCATGAGATTGATGATGAGGAGCATGCTCATAGCGAGAATCAAAATGTAATGGCGGATATCTTTATCGCCACGGCTGCTGTCGCTGATTATCGTACTGAAGAAGCTGCCCCGCAAAAAATTAAAAAAACCCAAGATGCGATGACGCTGAGTTTGGTCAAAAACCCTGATATCTTGGCGACGATTTCGCTTGCGCATCCAGCGCTGTTTGTCGTCGGTTTTGCGGCAGAAACGCAAGATATCGAGCGCTATGCTCGTGGCAAACTGGTGTCTAAAGATTTAGATTTGATCGCGTGTAATGATGTTTCACGAGCAGACATTGGTTTTGCCAGCGATGACAATGCCATGCAGGTATTTTTCTCAGAGCGTTATGAGCACGATAGCGTCACACTTGAGAAGGCGAGCAAAGATAAAATTGCCGAGCAGTTGGTTGGCATCATTGGTGAGACAATATGGCAACGCCACAATGGTCACAATGGTCACAATGCCTAGTTATGTCACCATTAATCCAGACATTAGGTCTTAATGTTTATGGCTAATATGATGGATAGTGATAGCACCCAGACGTTGTTATTGATGGTAATCTTTGCACTGGCATCGTTGCTACACGGTATTAGTGGGTTAGGTGTGACGTTGGTGACGACCACTGCGCTTGCTAGTATCTACCCGTTACCACATGCTATTGTGTTGGTTATTTTTCCGTCATTATTGCTTAATGCCATGACTTGGCTCGCGGGTGGCGGGCGCACAATCTGGCAAAATTTCATCTATTACGGCAGGCGCTATTGGTTACTGGCATTGACCAGCTTACTCGGTAGTATTCTAGGCGCGAAGCTCTTACTATGGGTCGATAGCGCATATATTTTATTACTATTGGCAGCGGTTATTGGTTTTTACGTCATAAGCAGCTTGCTTGGTAAGCAACTCCGTCTACCTGCTACCAAGCCTGTGTTAATCATCGTTGGTTTTAGTGCGGGGGTGATTGGTGGCTCGACCAATGCCATGTCGACCATATTGATGATGTATCTACTGTCTGCCAGCGATGATAAAAATACCATCGCTAAAGTCGGAAATATGTGCTATTTTCTGGGTAAAATTGCTCAAATAATTGTATTACGCGAGCCTATTATGGCGCTCAGCAGTGTTGAGTGGCAGCTGATTATTCTGCTTAGTGTACTATCGATTGCTGCGCTTTTAGTTGGTATCCGCTTACGTCGTTATTTACCACAAGCACGCTTTCGTCAGCTTATTTTATTGATACTTACCGTGCTTGGTATTCGTGTCGGCTGGCAGGGAGTTATGGCATTTTTATAAGATAGCTCGCGAGGCATTTGGCTGTTTAGATGCTATTTTATGCGCGCGTTATTTTGTTATTTCATTAAAAAATATCTGTTGCGCCAAACGAAAGGTATTACAGTGCGCCTCAACCACATCGTCGATATCTTCTGAATAGCCACCACCCATCACGATAGCGATAGGAATTTTAGCGGCTTTTGATTGGCGTAACACATATTCATCACGCGCTTTACAACCCTCTATCGTCAGCCCTAACTTTCCTAATTTATCAGTTGCCAGCACATCGACAGCGGATTGATAAAATATCATATCGGGCGCAACGTCGCTAATCAAACGTGGTAATGTCGCCTCTAGTAACTGCAAATATTCCACATCGCCAGTATCATTGTCTAGCTCAATATCCAAATCTGATACTTGCTTTCGAAATGGATAGTTCTTTGCGCCATGCATGCTAAACACAAAAACGCGCGGCTCACCTGCCATAATACTGGCATTGCCATTGCCTGATGGACGTCTAAATCGACCACCAAAATCTTTTGCGCCTGTCCACGATTTAATAGTAAATTACTCGCGATACAAACATCATTAAACACGCAAAACCCTTCGCCATGATCAGCAAACGCATGATGCGTGCCACCTGCGACATTCATCGCCGCGCCATATTGCTGCGCATATAATGCACATTCATAAGTGGCATGAGCAATATAACGCCCACGCTTTACCAGCTCAGGTGTCATTTCAAAACCAATGGCTCGCGCTTCCTTTCGTGGTAGCGTTTGGGTTTTCAGCTGATACCAGTAGTCCGCAGTATGCGTGGTCAAAATCTCATCTTCGCTCAAACGTGCAGGAGCAAAAAAGTTGTCGGTACTGATAGTGCCTTCAGCCAATAGCCGCTCAGGAATCATGGTGTATTTTTGCATGGGAAAGCGGTGTTTTTCCGGCACAGAATATCGAAAAATATCAGAGTAAGCAATTTTTAGCATAGTGTTAGAGGATGTCTTTTTTGAAAAGTATGTTAAGAATAAATAGGTTTAAGCGCTTTAACAGTGTGCTGATGAGACATTGTAAAAGCTACGGATAGCTATGATAGTCAGTTCATTACTGCACAAATTGCGTTGGCAAAAAGAAGGTTCTAGAATCTGATTGTTGACGTAGCTCGGTCAGCAATGTCGGTAAGTCTTCCGCAGGGTTTTGATTATCGATCAAATCACTAAATATCTCATTCGCGACCGTGGTCATCGCGATGACACTTTGCAATAAATGCTCGATAACATCATTACCGATGCCTACCGCTTCGACATCGATAGCGTGTTTATAGCGTATCTCGCCATCATTGACATCCATTTCTAGATTGCCGATTAGCAAGTCATAATTTATTTGAGTAATCAGTAGCATCGCCGCGCTTTGATGACTCTCTGGTATTAAAAATGGCAAAATTCCATAGACTGCCAGCAGCTTGTTGTTTTCTTGCACGCGAAACAAATAGCCGCAATCGAGACTTTTATTGCGCATTCTAAGCGATAAGTGATGCGATTGCTGACGGTCATTGTTTTTGTTGCTACTGCTTTTGGGTCGATAGTGAGTATAGTGCCATTGCTTATCATTAAAGTACTGTTTCAGAAAATCGATAATGGGCGTGTCGCTAGCTTCGTGTTGACTGGCACTCGAGTTAAAGGCGTCAGTTTCTGAATGTTTGCTTTTATTTTTGACATCAGATTCAAAATCGATTTTGGTATCATCATGAGCGTCACTAGTATCCTCATCATCTGTATCACTACTATATGCACCACTACTATACATGTCATGAGGCTCTGTTTGTATCATATCAACTTCATCAGCCTGCGCTGCTGAACCAGTCAGTAACTGTTTGAGTTTTTGCCACAAGCTGAGTGTGTTACGTTGACTCATAAGTATGGTGCTGTCAAATAAATGAATGAGATGGAAAATTGAGACAAATACGTCAAGACAGTAAATGACTAGGCATTAAATGCTAAGCCTTTTTTAATATTTGGTTGCTCATAAAACGCTTGTAACATTTCACGAGTATGTGCCGTCAACCACTCGCTTTCAATGGCATCGTGCACCACAGGTAATAGCGCTGTACTTAATTGAGTCATGGCTTGCTCATCAATATGAAGACTCGAAACTACCGTCGCAATAGTATCTGACTGATGATTACCATACCAAGTATCGATGCTCGCTGCCACAAGGCTGTGTAAGTAAGGTGACTGGCGCAGGCGGTTATAGCTTTGCTGAATGCTGGCTTCGATATGATCGATACTGCTGTTTTCAGGTTCATCACGCAGATAAGTCTGTAGATGACTGACAGGCTGGTCTTTGATTCGCGCCCAACCAGTGATTAATAATCGTGCGACTTCGTCATTTGATAAATGCTCTTGCGCATTGGCTTCTGCGCGGCGTGCTAAATCTTTAATATTACGATGCAAATACGCCTGCAGTTTTTCATCAAGATTTCTATTGGTCGCTTTTTCAAAAGAGCTGCGCCCAAATTTCATCAGTTTACCAGCAGCGCCGGCTTTATCCAGCGTGGTTTCCATAAAGTCATTAATGGCATGATATAGCGTTTGGGTTAGCAAATCGGCAAAAGTCTCGTTGCCGACCAATGTATGAATCAAGATATTACGCTGCTGATCGTGGCTACCGACATAGTTGGCAAGGGTCTGCACTTGAGTGTCATCCACCAGCTCAGACAACGGCACGTTATCATTGACTGGATGATAAATAATCGTATGCAAGATATCGCGAATATCTTTACGTATCACATCCGTCATCGGTTGATTGAGTAACCAGTCGTTAATCAGCTGTTGCAAATCATCGGCGCTGACATATTTATTCAATGGCTGTGCAGCAAACCATTGCCATGCCTGCATAGACAGCGGTTCAGCTTGCACGCGTAGCCATTGCTGCATAAACGCAACTTGTGCCTCGATTAAGCCATCTATGGTTAGCGCTGGCGTATCTAGATTTTGGTTATCTTTTGAAGTCTGCATAGGTTTTGAGGTCATAATAATCGACAATTTGTTATACTGTGTGGGTGGGGTAAGCATAAAGTATTATGCCATGAACGTCATCTGTGTTTGTGATGAATATTGACTGCCGCTTAATAAATAATGAGAGGTTTTGATGACAGCTCTGAATACCGCCTTACTTGCGCTTGATGAGCTGACCGTTCAGCGCGGCGAAACCCCTCTATGTGAAGGGGTAGTACTCAATCTGGCAGCTGGTAGTATTTGCCATTTAATTGGTGCCAATGGTACTGGTAAGACCACTTTACTGATGCAGCTGGCTGGGTTATTGCCAGTGTTAAGCGGTGAGGTTTATTATCAAGGAGCAGCGAATTTACCTATTCAGCCTTTGTACGTGTCGCACCAGTTGGGTATACATCCAAATCTAACGGTCGCACAAAACCTGACCTTTTTGCTGAATTTATATGGGATTAGCCCAAGGGTTACTGATATTGATGACGCCTTGGCTTGGGTCGGATTACAGGGCTTTGAGACGATTAGCTCAAGCCATTTATCTGCTGGGCAAACCCGCCGCATTACCCTTGCACGGTTATATTTATTGACCCATGAGGTGACACCATTATGGCTACTTGATGAGCCTTTTACTGCCCTTGATGTCGATATGGTAGCGCGAATGGAAGACAGATTGCGCGATTTTGCCCATGAAGGCGGCGCTATATTAATGACTAGTCATCAGGCCGTTGCTGTTGCCAATCAAGTGTCGATTTGTCCGATTATATGGTTTGAATACTATAGTCAGAGCACTTTTAAACCGCTACGGTGTTACCCACCCTAGATGTACTCAGTGTACTATCTGCGGTCGGTCGCCTTGTAGCGATTCTAAAATTCCTTGACTATAGTTTGCATACTCTCAGTATAAGTGTCCCAAGCATCCGTAGAAGAGCAAATAAATGATAGAAATAGACGGTCCAGTACAAACAGTGAATAAAAGCTCAAATACTGACTTAGCTGCGGTGCGCGGTATCAGCTTTATGCAGTTATGGCGGCGCGAGTGGCAAGTCAAACAACAGGGTGCCGTGCAGTGGCTTTATCCGCTAGTGCTATTTTTGGTCATTATCACCTTATTTCCGCTAGCAGTGGGTAGCGAGCCTGCGCTATTGCAACGCCTTGGCGTGTCGGCAGTTTGGATTGCCGCTTTGCTGTCACTGGTCATGGGTGTCGATGGTTTGTTTAAGCCTGCCCTTGATAATGGCACACTGGCGCAATTGGTCGTTGCCAAAGCATCATTGCCCTTATGGGTATTGATTCGTTTGGTTATCCATTGGATTTTTAGTAGTGGTATTGTGGCAGCGCTTAGCTTACTTGCCGTGCCTTTGTTTCAGCTTAGTTGGTTTGAGGCGTGGATATTGATGGCTTCTATTGTGACGGGCAGTCCGATGTTGTTGATGCTGTCAGCGGTCGCGAGTAGTTTGACGCTGTCATTAAAGAATGGTGCGGTGCTAGTACCTTTGATTGCATTACCGATGCAGTTGCCTGTATTGATTTTTGCCACAGGAGCGGTTGATTTATTTGCCACTGGTCTCAATGGTTTACCGATACTGGCTTTATTACTAGCAGGCAGTATTATCTCGGTTTTGGTGATGCCATGGGTGATTGCCATGACGTTAAAAATGGCGTGGCTGAATTAGAAACGACATAATTTATGTACAACTCTCTGTATTGAGAGTTTGTAATAAAAAAGGCTATAAAAAACCTTTGTATTAACAGCATGTTGAAAACTGGCAATTTTGCTATAATAGTCAGTTAACTAAGCAAACAATCACTTGTAGATTTTATCCAGTGTTTAACGCCAGCAGGTTAGCAGGTAGTCGCGCCCATGATGCGCTATATCGGTTACGACCAATACGCTGTGCCAATAGGTTTATTCCCATGCCCAACTTGAATAACGTCTCATCTCCTAGCTTGTGGCAGCGCATCTGGCAAGGCTTTTTGACCACTGTGGGTACCAAGCAGTTTTTTCGAATTTTTTCGCCTTGGGTCAAGTGGTTAGCCATATTAGCCAGTATTTGCCTATTGATCGGTAGTATCTGGGGTCTCGCTTTTGCGCCGCCTGATTATCTGCAGGGCAATAGCTACCGCATTATCTTTATTCACGTACCCGCTGCCAGTATCGCTATTTCCATCTATTTTGCCTTAGCAGTGCTCGGGGTCATTTTTTTAGTTTGGAAAATCAAGACCGCCAGTCTGGTGGCACAGGCGCTTGCTCCGCTAGGATTCTTGCTCTGTGTGATTAGCTTAATCACGGGTTCTATTTGGGCGAAACCCACTTGGGGTACTTACTGGGTTTGGGATGCACGTTTGACCTCTATGCTCATTTTGGCGTTTCTGTATGCGGGCGTGATGGCGTTATTTGCCGCGTTTGAGCATACTGCCAATCGTGGTAAAGCCGCGGCCATTTTGTCTATTGTTGGCGCAGTAAATCTGCCCATTATCAAGTATTCGGTACAGTGGTGGAACACCTTGCATCAAGCTCGACCTTTACTTTGACCGCCGCCCCCAAGATGTCAGCAGATATGTGGATGCCCTTATTACTGATGATTATTGGTAGTTATTTATTAGTGGCAACATTAGCGATTTATCGTACCAATACCCTTATTTTGTATCGTGATCAAGGCAAAGCGTGGGTCAAAGAATACATTCGCAGGCAAGCTAAATGACGGTCATGACTGTCGCCAAAAAAATCACGGCTAGGAAAATATTATGCAGCCTTACTTTTATAGCGTATCTGAATTTCTTGCCATGGGTAAGCATGGTGTTTTTGTTTGGTCGTGCTGGGCAATTACCGTTGGCATGATGCTGGCTTTTGTTATTTATAGTCGTAGACAACGACAGGCTTTAATCAAACAGTTGACCATTCAGCAAGCGCGGCAAGCACAGCGTACTGCTAAAACAACCATGCCTGTCACCAAACAGCCTCATTAGCTAGTAGGTTCGTCCTATCTAGCGTTAGCCGTTAATTTTTAGCCACTCAATCTGCAACTTAGCACCTGATAAAGAGGTGACTGTCACAGAGGTTATAGGGCTTATTGATTTGTCCGAAAAATGCTACCATATAGCCATTAGAAGAGTACGATTAGAAAGACATTTTTAGAACGTTTTTCTAATGGTAGTTTCTTCAAATTTTTCTGTTTTATATATTTGTATGGCATTGACTATAGTTTATAAAACAGTGACTCATCAATGAGGTAGTGGTATGAACGCAGTTCGTCGCAAAAAACTGATGTGGGTTATGTTTACGCTTGCAGGGGCGGCGATAGCCGTGGTATTGGTTCTTTATGCCATTGGGCAACAGACCGATTACTACTTTGATGCTACCGCGATTGCACAAGGTGAAGCACCACAAGATAAGCGTATTCGAGCAGGCGGTATGGTCGTTGCGGGTAGTGTCCAGCGCGCAGAAGACAATCCACTAAACGTTGAGTTTGCCATTACGGACTTTCAATCGACAGTACCTGTGACTTATCAAGGTATTTTGCCAGATTTATTTGCTGAAAACTCAGGTGTCGTCGCGACAGGTAAGATGCAGGGTGATACTTTTGTCGCTGGAGAAGTCTTGGCGAAGCATGATGAAAATTACATGCCGCCAGAAGTGGCCAAATCGATGAAAGAAAACAACCGTAGCGGTGTAGTGCCTCCTTCTGAGCAATATAATCCTGCTGAAAAGGTACATGAGACAGATACTCTACAGCAGTAATTATATAGTCCATACCATAGTAAAAGAGCCGCTAATATATTATTAGCGGCTCTTTTTTTACATGAATTTTAGTACTAATAAGTTTTGGTGGTTTTTTACGAGAACTTAGTCGTCCCATTCAGGCGAGTAATCTGGATGCTTAATTTTGCGCCCATCAGCACGCGCTAAGCTGCTGATTTTCTCAATATCATCCGCACTTAATTGTACTTTTATAGCGTCTAAGTTGCCTTGCAAATGATCAGGGTTAGACGTTTTCGGAATAGCGATACGATGCTTGTCTGCCAGAATCCAAGCCAATGATATCTGTGCTGGCGTGACATTATGTTTGTCAGCGATTTCTTTAATAATCTCATTATCGAATACATCACCGCGTGCAAGTGGTGAATAAGCTTCGAGTAGAATGTGGTGATTATTCAAAAAAGTCTGCAAGGTTTTTTGCTTGATGAACGGATGAAACTCAACCTGATTGACCACAATCGGTACATCAGCATATTTCTCAGCTTCAATAATATTGGCAATATTAAAGTTAGAGACCCCGATATGGCGCGTCAGACCTTGTTTCTGTAGTTCGCACAAGGCAGGAATGGTTTCAGATAAAGGAACACGGTCATCCGGCCAGTGCAATAGTAGCAAATCAACGTAATCAGTATCTAAGTCTGCTAAAGAGCGTTTGGCGGCGGCAATCAATTTCTCAGGCTCAAACTTCATGTCATCAGGAAAAATCTTTGTGGTCAAAAAGAACTTATCACGAGATACCCCTGATTGTTTGATACCTTGACCAACTTTTTTTTCATTACCATAAGCTTGAGCGGTATCGATGTGCTCATAACCCATTTTCAACGCTTGACTGACGACATTAACACAATCTTGACCGGTCGATTGCCATGTACCAAGCCCTAGTACAGGAATATTTGCTTGTCCAGCGGTACGAATATTATAAGTTTTAGCACGCATCTTATTATCCTTGTTATTTGTGTATTTATTGATAGAGCATCGAATCATCAATATTCTGATCACCCTCTCTATTTGACCTACCCACTATAGAAAAAATTGGCAGCAAGTAAAAGGGCACGTGACGCTTTCCTACAAAGGACAAACAGGCTGTAACGTCATTTTTAGTAACTGATAGACAGCAGCGCGCGGTTAAAAAATAAAAATCGTAAAATCGAGCCCATAAAAAACGCCCATCACTATCTAGCAATGGGCGTTTACAATCGGGACGAAGACGATATTTGAGTGTTTTGGATTTAAGTGCTTTTGGCTTATGAGCTTATTGAGCAGCAGCTTCTACAGGTGCAGGTTTTGTTGCGGTATCCGTGTGCGCACTGTGATCAGAGCCCCAGATTTTTGGGTACTTATAACCAGGGAAAGTTTCATGAGCATACTTTTTAAAGGCTTCTGAGTTATATGCATTGGTCACATCTTCGACCCATTTTTTGCCAGCATCTGCTGATTTGATGGCTGACCAGTTGACATAAGCAAAGCTAGGCTCTTGAAATAGCGCTTCAGTCAGCTTGATGCCAGCATCCGTGCATAGTTGCCATTGATGACGGCAAAGTCGACTTCATCACGAGCACGTGGCAATTGAGCGGCTTCTAACTCAATGATTTCAATGTCGTATTTGCTGTTATCAGCGATGTCAGTTTTTGATGCCGTTAGTGGGTCAATATTGTCTTTTAGCGTGATCCAGCCAAGATCATCCATCATCACCAGCGCACGAGCAAAGTTACTTGGATCATTTGGTGCAGAGACTCTCATGCCTTTATAAACATCATCAAGCGTGGTCTTTTTACCTGAGTAAATGCCAAGTGGGGCAGTAGGTACTTGGAAAACTTCTACCAGATCAAGATTGTTTTCTTTTTTGAAGGTATCAAGATAAGGCTTATGCTGGAAGATGTTGATGTCCAAATCACCTTCAGCCAAGGCAAGGTTTGGGCGTACATAGTCAGTAAAAGCAATCAGCTCAACTTCGTAACCTTGCGCTTCCAGTGAGCTTTTCACTTGGTTACGCACCATATCGGCGAAGTCACCTTCGGTGGTACCGATGACGATTTTGGTATGTTCAGGATCGATATCGCTAGCGGCAGTTTCTGCTGTTGAGCCTTCAGTAACAGGCTCTTTAGTTGCTTCTGGTGCTGATGAGTTGTTGCAACCAACCAAGACTAGCTTGATACGCCAACGGCAGCAAATGCAGTCGCTAACTGACGGCTGATATCTGTTAATTTCATGGAGCTTCCTTAATAAGAGGGATGGGATGGAGGCAAACGCTGGCCATTAAAAAAGCAACATTAGGGATAGTAATGCTGCTAAGTTAACGACTGTTAAGTTAGTATCAAAATTAAAGGGTCTCAGTAACAAAGTCAAGCATTTTGCTTAGGATGAATCGGCATTAAACCCTGAGTATTATTCATATTAGCGTTAACTGGCTTTGTCTAAGTCTTTTTTCTATCGTTTATCCAAACGGTTAGCCAACCAATTACCTGATGCTTGAATGGAGACGACCATTATTGATAGGACAATAACGATAAAAATCATCACCTCCGTTTGATAACGATAGTAGCCATAACGAATGGCTAAATCCCCCAGACCACCGCCGCCAATCATACCTGCCGCTGCTGAATAAGAGAGCAGGCTGATACAGAGAATCGTCACGGACAATACCAGTCCTGAGCGTGCTTCATTGAGTAAGACTTTAATAATGGTCAAAGGACGTGCGCCCATAGACTCGGTCGCCTCAATGATACCGCGTGGCACTTCACGTAAGTTTTGCTCGACCAAACGGGCAAAATAAAACGAACCTGCAATGGCGAGTACCAATGAGGCCGCAATCGGTCCAATACCCGTGCCAACGATAGCCTTAGTAAATGGGCTCATGGCAATCATCAAAATGACAAATGGGAAAGCGCGCATAAAGTTGGTGATACCACCAAGCAGACCATACAATGTTTTGTTTTGCAAAAACTGTCGATCACTGGATAAAAACAAAAATATGCCAAACAACCCACCGATGACAATCGCCACCGTCGTTGAGATGCCAAGCATAATAAATGTATCAATAAACGCGTTCACAATCTCTTTGCGCAGGGCAAACAGCTTGTCTATCGAGGCGGATAATTCACTACCAGTTAACATATTTATTTCTCCTGCCTCATTAGTCTTCGTGCACTAAGCCTTTGCCAATCGGGGTGGTCGCCTGAATCAGACCGTCTCTCACATCCGCAACTTCCAAGAGTTGACCTTGATGCAGTAATGCGGCGCGATCACACAGCCTACGGATGACACTCATCTCATGAGTCACAATCACAATGGTGACGCCAAGTTGTTCGTTGATATTGCGTAGACAAGTCAACAAGCTGCGGGTCGTCGCAGGATCAAGCGCACTGGTTGGCTCATCAGCCAATAATACTTTAGGACTGGGGGCAATCGCTCGGGCAATACCGACACGCTGTTTTTGTCCGCCTGACAGCTGCGCAGGGTAGTGACCAGCGCGGTCTGTTAGATCAACAATCTCTAGGCAATCCATGACTCGTTTATGAATGTCGCGGCTCGGATATCCTGAAACAGTTAAATTAAAGGCCACGTTGTCAAAAACAGTACGATTGGACATCAGATTAAATTGCTGAAAAATCATACCAATATTATGCCGAGCGATACGCAATTCACTGGCAGACAAAGTGGTCAAGTCAGTGCCATCGACGATGACTTGACCAGCATCTGGACGCTCAAGCATATTGATTAGGCGTAGCAAAGTAGACTTACCGGCACCCGAGTATCCCATTAGGCCGAAGATTTCGCCTTGCTGGACAGATAACGAGGTCGGTTCAACGGCAGTAAACCAATGTGGTTTGCCATCTTTGTCTTTGATTGATCGGTCGCTTAAAAAACTCTTGGTCACATTGTTTAAGACAATCATGTCATTCATGGAGGGCTCAAAATTCAATAATTTTTTTAATAGTCACAAACGCGCTGTCGGGCCTCTTTAACAATGTAAGAAGCCAATTAAGAAACAACCGTTAATAACCCTATAATAAGGGGCGCTAATATAGCATATTATCGAGCACTTTGGATATGAACATCCGTGACAGGCTTATGATTAATAGCTATTAGTAAGAGGGGTTTTGTAGAATGTGAGTCGCGATGATCGAGTAGAATGAAGTGTCTGTTCATAGCACCTTATATAGTCATTCCACTATAAAAGTATTACTGCGTTAACCTCGCTTGAAATATTAAATATACATCTACACTCGGTTGCCTTGTACTACTTTTAAATTGAATCTACTATAGCATCGCTGACTAGGTTGTGTCCTTATTTTAAAAATGGTGATAAAAATGAGATAAATCGCCGTCAAACAAGGAAAGTAGCGCAAATAATATCGAGATATTGATACACTATTTGACGATGTTTGGCAAAATTTAGCCCATTTAAAGGTTACTAGATTGAATTGAAGAAACGCCCTAGTCATGCTGGTGATAATGTGGGTCGTGCTTGACTGGTATAACAACTAAAAACCTAGTATGTCCATTCAACGTATCAGTAATGATGCGCCCCTGATGGGCGGTAACGATTTGTGATACTAGCGATAAGCCTAGCCCAGAGCCTTTATTTTTTTGTTGCAACCGCACAAATGGGCTAAATACTTCTTCACGTTTGTCTTCTGGAATACCCGTGCCTTCATCAATCACTGCCAATACTGCATATTTCGGTAATGGGCGTACAGGATCGGTCTTGGCTTTTTTGAGATGCTTGGCAAACAAGCCTTCTTTGCGCGGTGTACTGAGTACTTCCGTAGGATTTTGAGTGTTGTTTTGAGCATCACCCTTATCACGTGTATTGCCACCTTTATTTGTTATGGCACCTTTGGATTTAGGAATTGCATCATTCAAGCAGTACTCTTAGCGTCATTGATAACTGCAGACGGCTCTTCAGTGTCAGGAACTGCTTTCCAAACCATCTTTTTAATTTTTTCAGTCAAATCATTGGTAAAGTTATGATAATTAGCAATCAATGAGGATGTGCTGGTGCTTCCAACGGTATCGTTACTGTTGACTAAGTTTGTCGAAGTGCTTGAGTCAGTTTGAACACTATCCGCATCAGTAGATTCTGTTAAGGTCGCACAGGTTTCAATAGAGTCAATGTCGCTGTTGGTATTATTAATATCAGCCTTATCTATTTTAGTCTCTATATTTACATCGGCATCAGCATCGGTATCGGAATTGAGATCATGCTCAACCGCAATATTTTCTCCGTTTTTATATATCGGTGGTGCTGGCAACAGGATAATAGCATCCGTTGCTTCAGATTTAACTTTACCAGTACTATGAGAAGAATCGTTTGAGTGTATATGACTATGCGTAATATTACTATGCGCAATATGATTATGCGTATCGTCTTCATTAACCTCGATTGGTTGGTGATAGGAGTCAAAATCAGAGCTATTATAATCGGCAAAGCTACTGCAGAGTATTGTTTGCAGCAGGTAATCAGGTATGGTATCTGCTTCATCAATAGTTTGCACACCATACAATAGTACCGTCACGGGTGGCTTGCCGTGTAGCATGGCATTGGTTAACAAGTTGCGAATTAAATGGGTCAACATCGATGATTGACCATCGATCACAATATGTTCACCAATGAGCGTCGCTTCAGGATAATGTTGCCGTTCTTGATTCACCAGATCGTATAAGTCTAAGCTTTCAACTTGCTGCAAGGCATGACCGGCGTCTAAACGACTCACCAATAAGATACTCTCTACCAAATCATTGAGCCCTGACAAATCACGGTTAATCGCTTGCGCACGTTTATCAAACTTTGCTTTGGTATCAGATGGTAGCGCCCCGGCGAGCATATCCATCATCTCAATCTGTAAGCGGATACGAGTAATGGGGGTACGTAGCTCATGAGAAGCATGTGCTAAGAGCAGGTTATTGGCATCGATAAGGTGTTCGATTTTTTGTGCTGCTTGGTTAAATCCACGCGCTAGTGAAGCGATCTCATCGTTACCACGAGCATTCACCCGTACGGTAAAATCACCATCACCCAGTTGCGCCATCTGCTGGCTCATCTGATTGATGCGCCAAGTGATGGTACGAGCAATCCACCATAGGACACCTGCCATAATAAGTAACAATAGTAGTGTGCCAGTAAATAAATTCAGCGCAGAGAGAGTACTGGTTTTTTAGGCGGTAAGCGTGATTCATACAAAAGCGTATAGCCGGTACTGCTATAAACCTGAGCTTGCTTGGTAGGGGAGGTGTCTGCGAGAGAGGGAAAAACGCGTGAAAATAAAGAGGGCGGTGCGGGCAACTCCAATGGCAAATCGCTGTTATCCGTTTGCATTAGCAATCGACCTTCGCTGTCATACAAGCCCATCTTTGCCTGTAATGACTCATCAAAGATATCAAAGCTCTTTTTGACCACTGCTAGCATAAAGCGCGCTTGCAAGCGATTGTCCTCGCTAACAGAGATATTCAACTCATGCAAGAAAGGGTCTATTTGTCCTAAAATCTGAGTGGCCAATACTTCTGATCGAATACTTGCATCTTTATCGTGCACAAGTTGCGTCAACAGCACCATCGCCACTGCAAATAAAATAAGTGCCAGCATGACACTGGCAAATAATTTGGCAAATACCGAACGAAATCCCAACTGCTGCATTAAACCATCTCTACTATCAGCCGTTTATATCCACTCATACTTCTAATTTGCATAAACCAATCAAAAGTATGGTTTTTATCGATTAATTTGCCACTTTTGTGATCAAACCTGATCAGTGGCAAATTGATAACCAACACCGCGTACGGTAATAATACGTTTTGGCTGGCGTGGGTTGTCTTCAATTAAAGCACGCAGACGCGAGATATGAACATCAATGGCGCGATCGATATTATCTGAGCTGTCATCATTGGGCATGGCTTGCCACAGTTGCTCGCGATTCAATACTTTACCAGAGTGGGTGGCAAAGTAATGCAATAATTGAAACTGATGCGTCGTTAAACGAACAGGCTCATCATCGATGGTCACTTCATGGCTGTCAGGAAACACGCTCAAACGACCAAAGGTCAAGCTATCAGACTGGCTATCTGCTTGATTGGGCTGCTCATGACGGCGAATAACAGCACGGATTCGAGCGAGAAGCTCACGTGGCTCAAAAGGCTTAGATATATAATCGTCAGCACCCATCTCAAGACCTAGCACGCGATCGGTGGTATCGCCTTTCGCTGTCAACATGATAATTGGTACTTTATTGGTCATGTTATTTTTATTGCCGCGAATTTTTTGACAAACTTGCATACCATCCATATCAGGCAGCATTAAGTCAAGCACGACCAAATCAATGTCACGCTCTTTGGCATCCAATAAATCAAGCCCTTCTTGACCAAGCCCTGCATGATGGACGTCATAATAATTCATGGTCAGGTAATCGCTGATTAACTCAGCTAGATCAGGATCATCTTCGATTAATAAAATCTGCTTGCTCATGGGTTATCCTCTAGTTGTTGTTATGGTTGGCCAAACATTTCATCTGTTTTGATATTTTGTATCACGATAAATACATCGCTGATTTTAGGATCTCAAACAGTTAAACGATTAAGCCTCTAGGTTCTCAAACTTTCTAAGATTTCTCAAACTTTCAAGATATTGAGTCATTTAATACCAATGATTCAGAATACTCGGTTAATGCTATATATCATACGGCCATATTGCTAATTACGCAGTTACAAAACAAGAGAGGCTTTGTTAATGTTTCTACACAATGTAACTGTCGGTATGCATAGCTATGAGACATTGACTTTTTTACCTTTAGCATCAGCTGGTAAATCAGCCAAACAAATCAAACTGTCATTGCTAATACCCGCAATTAAATACTGCTTTGTGATAGGGTCATATTCGACTACTTCAATAGGCTGGCGTGTTAGGCGCTGATCCTGTCCAATAATCCACACGTTAGCAGTTAACGGTGACAGAGGCTTATATGGTGACGTTTGTAATTCTGTCAAGTCAACATCGTGCAACGCGCGATTAGGTACGATAGTGCCCACATCTATTTGACCATAATTAACCCGCCCCGTGACTTTCATATCTGGCAATAACTTGTCTCGACTTGCTTCATTGTCAATGACATTAACATAGACCAACAGCTTTTTTGGCTGGCTGGTCGCGGTCAGTTTACTGACTTGTCCTGTGAACTGTTCCGACATACCTTCAGCTGTAAAATTGACAGTCTGACCAACCGAAAGTTGTGGTTCTGCTTGAATAGGTAGGGTCGCGATAAAGTGTAATTTAGTTTCATCGCTAAGCTGTAATAAAGGCGTGCGCGCCTCTAGTCTTTGACCTGCTTTGGCATATAAGTTTTTTACACGGCCAGAAAAACTGGCACGCACAGTGACCAAATTATACTGACTCTGCTGCGGTTTTGAGCTTGCCGTGCTATTAGCGCTGGTTTGGTCATTGTTTTTAGGATTGCCGACTGCGTTTTTAGGAGCGCCCACTGTGGCGTTTGCTGTTGCCTCTTCTTTGTGAGCAATTGGGTCGTTTTTAGTGGTTGTTGCACCATTTTCTGCTGTAGGCTGATTGGGTTTTGAGCTAGCGTCCGTTTTTTGTGAGTGTGTTTGCTTTACATCAACCGCATCGTTCGTCATCTCAGAATCTGGGACAACGCTGTTCGATGCCGAAGATTGTTCCTTGACCGGGTTAGATGCATCTGCTGTTTTGCTTTCTGATTGCACGCGTCGAACGATAAGCAGCGGCATATCTTTTTCTACCCATTGACCCTCAGTAACCATTATTTCTTCGACGTTAATGGGGTATGCAGCGATAAGCTTAGTCTGTTTGATAGGTTCGATCTTACCTTGTAAACCAAGGCTAGGCTGATAACGTGAAGGTTTTATGCTCAATATATGATCTGGCGTCATGGTAACACTATCGTCGGTAATGACAATAGGGGTATCTACAGTCTCACTGTTTTCTGCAGTCACAGGCTCATTGGTAGGCGGTGATGGCTGACAGGCAGCAAGAAGAAAAGCACTCAGTAGATAGGTGCTATTTTTAAAAATTAGAAGCCGTCATAGCAGTCACCATAGTAGTCATCGTTTTATTATATAGTGAATTGCCACTGGGTGAAATAAGCGCAAAAAACTTAATAAACCACTGACATTAAGGCTACTAAACCCAGTCATTAGCTAAGGTAGGAGTGACAGCTAGTCTGAACATATTTTTATATTACTGACCAGTTCGAATATTGGCTTACTCATAACTGGAAATTAGTCGATAACTGTGCTAAAACAAACATAACAAAATACAATGATACACTTTTATCACAAAAGAAAATTATTCAGCAATGTGCCAAGCGTTTCTATATAATGCAGAGATATCATAAGGTTGATGGTTCTTCTGCTTCGGGCTTACCTCTTTTATCGTCAACGTCATCAGTAATAAAAGGTACTTTACCTTGTTTTAGACCAAATACGGTTGCAGTGGACGATAATAAAAGCAAAATAAGTCGTCTAAAAAGCCATAGATTTGGCGCAATTTAGTAAGCTTATTAATTAGAAAGTGCGTATAGTAGCCCATGTTGACGCTCTGTTTGACAGGCGGATACTGGCAGCTGATATGTTGACTGTCATAACATATGGTAATGCAAATTTAGCGTCTCATATCAGTCCAATAATGAATGATATGATAGGTTGAAATAACCGTTAAGTTTTTGCATTGATGGATGGTATTAAGAATAAATAGTCGTTTATAGGACACTGATAATGGAAAATAATTTTGATGGTTTAAAAGTAATGGTGATTGATGATTCAAAAACCATTCGCCGTACCGCAGAGACTTTATTACAAAAAGCGGGTTGCGAAGTTGTGACCGCCATTGATGGTTTTGATGCTTTAGCAAAAATTGTCGATAACAATCCAGATATTATTTTTGTCGACATCATGATGCCGCGTTTGGATGGCTATCAGACTTGTGCGCTAATAAAAAATAACCCTGATTATGCCAGCAAGCCTGTGATTATGTTGTCGTCTAAAGATGGCTTATTTGACAAAGCGCGTGGTCGTATTGTGGGGTCAGATGAGTATTTGACCAAGCCATTTAGTAAAGATGAGCTGTTCGAGGCAATTAATCAGTACCGCTAATATAAATAAGTCCACTTATAGACATATCATTAAATATCGTCTTACAAGTTGGTATGATTTATGCATAGCTATGCTTTATATAGAATCAGATAAATTAGGCTAGGCATTACGGTTAAGAGATTTAGTATTGATAAAATATTACTAATAACTGCTCAATATTTAATCGAAACTGTTAAGAGAGTTGCCCTGCCATTCATGGTTGGCGTGCTACTTTCAGTCGGATTGTCTCAATAATATAACAACATATCCTTATGGATACTTTCGAAAATAAAGGAAATTCCTATGACTACAGTTTTAGTCATTGACGACTCACCATCTGAGATGGCGAAATTTCGCGACATGCTTGCCAGACATAATTTTAAAGTATTAGAGGCCATAAATGGTGAGCAAGGTTGCCAGATGGCCATTGATCACTTACCAGATGTCATTTTAATGGACGTGGTTATGCCTGAGATGAACGGTTTTCAGGCCACTCGCAAAATTACTCGAGGTAAGACCACCGCGCATATTCCAGTGATTATGATCAGTACCAAAAATCAGGAAACCGATCGAGTTTGGGGAAAACGCCAAGGCGCTAAAGAGTATATGGCAAAGCCTGTTGACGAAAATGGATTGGTTAATATTATTCGTAAAGTAATGGAGTAGATTGTGGCTTCCAGAGGGTTTATTGAGCTTCTGCGTTTAGCAGACTTGGCACGCGCGCGCAAAAGTGGTCGCCGCGGTGGACAAGAGTATGACTGGCAAGGTGTGGTATTCGAGATTGGCGGACAGCGGTTAGTTGCACCGATGGGTCAAGTATCAGAAGTATTGGCCATGCCAGAGTATACCAGCTTGCCTCTAGTGAAGCCTTGGATGCTAGGCATCGCCAATATCCGCGGACGCCTATTGCCAATCACTGATTTGTCTCAGTTTTTACAGGTTCCTAGTCGTTTAACGCAAATGAGCCAACGCAAAGTCATTGTCATTGAACATGACAATCTCTTTTCAGGACTGTTAGTGGATCAAGTTATTGGGATTGAACAATTTACGCATGATCAATACCGTGCAGAAGCTATAGAGCCTGATTCGCCTTTTGCTCCTTATAATCACGGTAAGTTCTTTAAAAATGAGCAAGATTGGTATGTTTTTATGCCAAGCCTGCTCGCACAAGACCTGCAGTATACCGATGCTGCAATATAGCAGTCGATAACAGCTATCTGGCTGCTATAACGATGACGAAATAATAGCGAATGACATGATACGGTTGGGTGTCAGTATTCATACAGGCTTTGCTAATCACTGTTGTTTTTATAACAATAAGATTGTCAAAGTCAGTCACGATGAGACTTTGATGATTGTTTGAAAGGAATACGTACGATGAGTGATGTTATAAAGAAACCTGTAGCTGGTACGACCAATACAACAGATGGCAAGGACGCTAATAGCAAGTGGAAGTTATTGTTAGGGTTTTTTGTGCTAATAAGTGTGGCCTGCCTGATTTGGCTGGTCAATTCGTTATCGTCAGTAAGTCAGTACTTGGCTGATTTTAATCAATCCGTTACTTTACCAGCGATTATATTTGTCGTAGGGGTATTAGGCATCCTCTTTGCTCTGTATCAGTTACTGAAGCAGCGTGGGGGATCAGAGCGTCTACTCATTGAAAAAGAAACCTTGCGTCGTCGTCAGGAAGCAGAAGCGGAATCTGAGCGAGCGCGTCAAATTCAAGAAGAAAACGAACGTAACCAGATTGCTATTCTACGTTTACTTGATGAATTGGGTGATTTAGCAGAAGGCGATTTGACGGTTAATGCCACCGTATCAGAAGATTTTACTGGAGCAATTGCTGACTCAGTGAACTTTGCGATTGACCAATTACGTCAATTGGTTTTAGTTATTAACAACACGGCTGACCGCGTTTCGCAGTCTTCAGACCAAACACAGATGAATGCAGTCGAACTTGCTGAAGCATCTGAGCACCAAGCACAAGAAATTGCTGGTGTATCAGCGGCTATTAATGAGATGACAGTATCGATTGACCAAGTTTCGAACAACGCTTCAGAATCGGCGACTGTTGCTCAGCGCTCAGTAGCCATCTCTCATAATGGAGCGGAAGTTGTACAGCGCTCTATTGAAGGTATGAACGTGATTCGTGATCAGATTCAAGAGACCTCAAAACGTATCAAGCGTCTTGGTGAGTCTTCGCAAGAAATTGGTGATATCGTTGGTTTGATTAATGATATTGCTGATCAGACCAACGTTTTGGCATTGAATGCTGCTATTCAGGCATCGATGGCAGGTGAGGCTGGTCGAGGCTTTGCGGTCGTTGCTGATGAAGTCCAACGTCTTGCTGAGCGTTCAGCTAACGCTACCAAGCAGATTGAAACCTTGGTAAAAACCATTCAGGCAGATACCAACGAAGCAGTTATGTCAATGGAATCGACGACCTCTGAAGTTGTGCGCGGTGCACGCTTGGCAAAAGATGCTGGTGAAGCCCTAGAAGAAGTGCAGAGCGTTTCTAATACCTTGGCTGACTTGATTCAAAACATCTCAAACGCTGCTTTGCAGCAGGCAGAATCTGCTGGTCACATCTCTCATACGATGAATATTATTCAAGATATTACCTCACAGACCTCTTCTGGCACAATGGCAACCGCGCGCTCTATTGGTGAGCTGAGCGAAATGGCTGCAGCATTGCAAGAGTCAGTCACTGGTTTTAAAGTATCGAACGATGATGAGCTACTAGAAAACGAGATGTTGGACACCGAAGAAGCGTTATCAGCAAGTGTGTAATGACAAGTGTTAACGTCAAGTAGGTGTTAGACCACTGACCGTCTTTAAATTAATGTGTTAATAATATACTGTGCAGATACGATGATTTGCAGCAGTGACTATAGCAGGTGACGTGAATAATTTTACTCAACCAGACAGCAATTCTATCAAAGCAGCCAAACCCTCGTTGATTAAGGGTTTGCTGCAGGCAGACAGTTTTGATGTGCAGCAGTGGCAGCGATATATAGAACAAGAGATAGGTTTTGTTCTACCCAATGTCCAGCTGCAATGGTTGATAAATGCGATTGAACACACGGCATTATCACATGGATTGACAGTTGAAAAGCTGTGGTGTCAACTACCAAATAATGATGAAATACGCCAACAGTTATTGGATAAAGTACTGATTCACGAAAGTCGTTTTTTTCGCCATATGCCTTCTATCGATTTTGTCACAAAGTGTGCATTACAGCATCAGCGCCAGCAGCTTACTGCCACTAGTACTGATCGTGGTCACAACAATGATGCTAATGATTTATTTCGCATTTGGAGTGTTGGTTGTGCCAGTGGGCAAGAAACATGGTCATTGGCGATGAGCTTGGCTTCTGAACAATTAATTACTTATACGATATTGGGTACAGATGTTAGCCAACAAGCCATTACAAAAGCACGACTAGGGCAGTATGATAAGCGGCAGCAGTCGTTAATTCCAGACCTGTGCCAGCAGTTCGTTCAGCCATTGCGAGCTAAGTGTGATATCAGCCAATCGCACTTTTATAAGGTATCTACCGCAAAAAAGGCGATGACTGGCACTCAGACCGACTGGCAGATTGCGCCAATGTTACGACGCTATGTTAGCTTCGCTTTACACAATATTATTGAGCAAAAACCACCTACTTCGCACCTTCAGCATGTCATTATCTGTCAAAATATGCTGCTATATTTTCGCAAGTTTGATCAGCGTGATATTTTGGCAAGGCTATCAGAGCAGTGTGCGTTAGGTGGATATATTATATTGGCTCCAGGTGAGGCGTTGTTTTGGCGTCCTTCAAATATGCGCCGTATTGCGCACCCACAGGTTAATGTGTGGCAAAAAATTAATGCCTAGATTAGTGCCTAGACAAGTTAGGATAACCCTATGAAAAACCAGCCCAATGACATAGTGACGCTTGAGTGGTTATTACCACTGTTTAATCAGCAATTATCACAGATATCTGATGGCTGGCAGTTAGACGCTGATAGCGCTGATTATGAGCAGATGGTGCAACATTATCATCAGGTTGGCGGCGCGCTAACGATGATTCGCCTTAATTTGTTAGCAGATCTTGCCAATAAACTGAGCTTGCTGGCAGATGTGAGCAGTCGCGAGCGTATTTCTGCTAACGACCGCCGCATTGGCCAGTTTTCTCATCGCTTACTACAGCGTGAGTTGAATCAATACGCAGGTATGGGTAATCACAACACCGTTTTAATTGATAATGCTGCTGAGGAGCTTACTCAAGCACTATCGAAACTGGGGATAGCGCCAGATATCTCGGTCAGCTTGGCGAATACTCAGCATAAGAATCTAAATAATCATGCTATCGATGATCATATTATCGATGGTATCAATAGCATCGAAGTGATGATGCCGGCGAATAGAACGGCGACGCATTTAGCTGATTATCACTATCAACAATTATTACTGGTTTGGCGACAGCAAGTACAAGCGTTATTGAGTGCCAATACCAATCAACCGTCCTTATTGACTACACTAGAAAGAGTCAGCCAATACTTATGGCAGACCACTCAACATGATGACTTACAACGCCTTTGGTACTTAACGGAACTGTGGCTAAATGACCTTGCTCATAATGATACCCCATTACCTGAGCATTATGCGTCATTGCTAAGTCAGCTGGATCAAGTAATAGAGTCTCGCACTCAGCAAGCTGAGTTATCATCAAGCGTTATTCGAAGCTTAATCATAAAGGTGTATATCGAACTAAATAGCCTTGCTCAAAGTAGCAAGCGCACTCAGTCACTTCTAAATAATTTGTCGCAAACGTCGTCAACGGGATCACGTTTTTTACCACGTATACTCAGTGAGCTTGAGACACTTATCTTTACTTTGGATAAGCCAGACACGCTTCTCGTTCCTTTACAGAAAATACAAAGTCAACTCGAAGGTCGAGGTTGGACTTATTACGTGTCGCAAATACATGCAATTGTTACAGACATAGAGCAGGCTCTATCATCAGAAACAGGATTTGCACAAGAACAATGGCAGATTGAGCGTCAGCTTCAAGAGCTATATAACGCTATCTATCATACCGAACAGACGATATCTCTCAAAATAGGGGACGCCGCTTCTTTTACGACATTGTCTGCAACGTTTGAAGCTATTGAGACGCAGTCGGAAGAAAGTCCTGCGACGGCTTCCGTTGGTGGAAGTTTACGTGAGCTGCGCATCGCGGTAGAAGATGTCAAACAAAGCTTCCATGAATATGTACAGCGTCAAGACATTGACTTACTGCCCATTGCTGCTGATTTTACCGATATTGGTGATGCTTTTGCCGATATGGGATTGCCATCAATTCGTCAAACCATGAATGATATGGCAAGCATATTTACACAATTGACCATTCATGAGATTGACGTACTCAGTTGGGATGTGACTCAGGCATTGGCTGAAGGGCTAACGTCTATTGAATTGTTGCTTGACTACCTTGCACAGCAGGTTTTTGACCAGCAGCTATTAATGCGGGCAAATGAGTATACTGCGACTGCCGCCCAACTTCTGACTCATTATATTGCATCGCCAGAGACGATTAGCGACACTTTCCTTACCCGAAAATCCGTAGCGACCAACGTATTGCGTTACGATGATAGTGGCGAGATTGCTCCTGCTAATAGTCAAAATGATGTTGCCAACCAAGCTTTGACTGATGTAGATAATGAGCGTGTGGTAGGGCAAGATACGGCTGATGATGATAGTACCGAGAGTGAACCATTAACGCTTGCTCGTGAGCAAGTTAAGCCTGATAATTTTGAGATGGACGCAGAGATTCGTGACATCTTTATCGAAGAGGTGACGGAAGTCATTGCTGATTTAGAAGACTTTTTACCTATCTGGCAGCAAGACTCAAAGGATTTAACCCCACTCACTGAAGTGCGTAGAGGGTTCCATACTTTAAAAGGCTCAGGACGTATGGTTGGGGCTTTTAGCATCAGCGAGATGGCATGGTCGATCGAAAATCTGCTCAATCGCCTGTTAGATAAAACGCTGCCTGTCACAGATGAAGTTATAAGTCTGGTGATGAATACGGCAAAACGTCTACCAGCATTAGTGGTAGATTTTGAAGCACAACAATCTCCAAGCTTTGATCCTGCTGTCACTATTCTACAAAGCCATAACCTCATGACACAGCAACCTATCAATGCTGGGCTGACTATAATAGATGCTGTCACTGCTGATTCAGACTCAGCATTAGAACTATCGCCTCCATTCGATGATGATGCTGAACTGCTAAGTGCTCTCGACATGAGTAATGAGTCAAACGAGACAACTGCTGATAGTACAAAGGCACTGCTGTTGCTTCCTTATCTGCTATTGATATTCCAGCGATACTCAAACCCTTTATGCAAGAAACCGAGCAGCTATCGGCAGATGCTCATGATGCCGATCCTGATATTAAAGAGATATTTTTAGAAGAAGCTGATGAAGTATTGGCTGAGATTGTACCTTTATATGAAGATTGGCGATTATTGCCAGCCGACTTAAGCGGATTGGTGGATATTCGTCGTGGGTTCCATACCTTAAAAGGTTCCGGTCGTATGGTTGGTGCAAATTATACGGCTGAGCTGGCTTGGGCTATAGAAAATATGCTTAATCGCATTTTGGATCATAGTGTGACTGTCTCAGCAGATATGCGTCAGCTTATTGCCGATGTGCTAGCTGCCTATCCTGCGATGCTAACAGTATTTGAAAATGACAGCCAAAATTATCCAGCGATGGTGCCTTTATGGATCGCATGCGCCAATGCTTATAGTAAACAGCAAGGGGATGCATTTAGCTATTCTGCCTTGTATGAGCAAGCATCAAATAGTTCTGAGGATGAGAACATCCAAGCGTCAGTACTGTCGCCTGCTATTGATGAGCATAGCCCGACCCAAGATAATCTTAATACAGAGATAGATACCACGCTGCAGACGATTAATTCTGTCAATGAAATGATAGCAGAAGCGCCTATTTATTTAGCACCGCAAAGCGAAGAAGAAAAAATGTTTTGTGAGATTTTTATCGACGAAGCAGAAGGACTGTTGCAAGATATTGACCAATTCGTTGACGAGCATCAAGATCAGTCTTATATTGAAGTAACGGATGAGATTGTACGCGCATTTCATACCTTGCGAGGGGCTTCAGGTTCTAGCGCTTTAGCAGCGATCAGCGAGGTTAGCGCAACGATAGAGCATAGCTTAGAGCTACTACAGCAGCAAGATACTGCGATGAATGCTCAACATCTAGAAGCATTGGCGAAGTCTGCTACGCTAATGGACGGTTATTTAAACAACTACAAGCAAAACGTTCAGCCGCAAAATATATCGATCGAAGATGCACAAAGTCAGCAAGATATAGCCTCATTGCAAGCCATGCTTGGTGATCAATACGTCATTAGCGATGATAAGGTCACGGCTGATAACAAACCAACGATAGAGCAGTTGTTAGACAATAATATTGATGAACTATTGGATGCTGAGTGGGAATTAGATGACGCACTTAATCACTCTGAGACAGCACATGTTCAGGCTATATATCGCAGCAAATATCGCAAATAGCTTACTTAGCCAATAAAGCAGCAGCGTTTCCAAAATTCACCTCTATTCTCAATGAGTTGGGTCACGCTTATGCCTATTTGAATGATAATATTGATACAGCAAGAAAGATCGATACCCAAGCGGTTTTACACGCTGGTCATGCTCAATTGGTTGGTTTGTTCGATGCATTGGCTGGTAGTACGTCATTGAAGATTGACCAACAAGTTATTGAAGATCTACAACGTATTTACCAAGACGATGATAGCAATGGTGATGAGAGTGTCTTTGTCGTGAGAGCCGTTGCAGCACCTGAGCTACAGCTTGAATCTATTGATACTGATGCTGAGCTATTAGAGATATTTTTAGAAGAAGCTCAAGAGCTTGATGCCGCGCTGGATGAGAGTTTTAATAAGTGGCGTACTGATATCAGCAATATAAATGCGCTAAAAGTTTTACAGCGCCATCTGCACACTATCAAAGGTGGTGCGCGAATGGCAGGTATTCGTAGTATTGGTGATCTGACCCATGAAGCTGAAAGTGTCTATGAAGCATTTGTAGAGAATAGAAGAATACCGACAGCACAATGGCTTGAAATAATGCAAATAGTGCAAGACACAATGTCGTTGCAAGTACTGCATATCGTAAATCATAAAAAATCATTTTTTGCCTCAGCGCTGATTGAGCAACTACAACAGTTTGTAAAAGCCCAAGCCTTGCCAGAAACGGTAGAGCTAATCATACCTATTCCGAAAACCCACTTCGAACCTGAAGCACAAAATAGGGTGGCTAACAACGCTCACCTCAGCGCTGACGTATTTGATACCTTGAGCCTAGACATGATGATTAAACAGTCATGGGCGAATGGTTTGCCAGATCCTGATATATTGTCGGTGTTTTTAGAAGAAGCTGAAGAGCTCACCAATCGTAATAAGTATCTGCAACTGTTCTTAACAGATACCAATAATACGACAGCATTACAGGCATTGCAGCGTGATTTGCATACCATCAAAGGTGGCGCACGAATGGTCACCGCAGCTGGTATCGCTGATCTGGCACATGAAATGGAATCGGTTTATACAGATTTTGTAGATAATCGTCGTCCTGCTACCAAAAAAGTATTGGAGTTGCTGGTTGCCAGTCATGACTGGCTTGCTGATGCAATATCTATCCTTAGACAACATGTCAATCCACCGACGCCTGCGCTATTGATTGAGGCATTGCAGCAATTTAGTAAAAATCCTGACAGCTTAAAGCAAATCCCTAAAGAATCCCTACAATCGCAGCATGAAGCGCTCTTTATTGCTAGAGAACAGCAAGACTCACAGTATCTGGCAAAAGATATTAGCGAGATGCCCTCTATGCTCAGCAGTACGGGTGAGGAAGATCAGAGTGCCAATAATAATGAGATGATTCGTATCTCAGGTGGTTTGATCGAGCATATGATTAACCTGTCTGGTGAGTCAGCCATCAACCGTGCTCGTATCGATATGGGCATGAGTAGCTTGACCAATAGTATCGAAGATATGGGTATTACGGTACAGCGCTTAGCTGATCAGTTACGCCGAATGGAAATCGAGCTTGAGGCGCAGATCTTGTCGCAGATAGACGATGAGCTGATTAATCATGAAGGGTTTGACCCTCTAGAGATGGATCAATATTCTTCTTTAAATCAGTTATCCAAATCTTTGACAGAGTCAGCCTCAGATTTGATTGATATTAATCATACTCTATTAGAAAAAACACGAGACAGTGAAAGCCTTTTATTACAGCTGTCTCGTACACAGACCGAGTTACAAGATGGGCTTATGAATTCACGTATGGTGCCGTTTACGCGCTTAACGCCACGTCTTGAGCGTATCGTACGACAAACTGCCAATGAGCTGAATAAATCTGTTGAATTAACGATCATCAATGCCGATGATGAGATGGATAGAACCATTCTAGAGCGCATCACTTCACCGCTTGAACATATGCTCCGTAACGCCGTCGATCATGGCATCGAAAATACCTCAACGCGTTTAAAAGCAGGTAAAGAGCGTAGTGGGCGTATTACTCTTGAGGTAAATCGAGAAGGTAGTGAGATTGTTATTCAGTTAATAGATGACGGTCGCGGCATCGATGTAGAAGCCGTTCGTAACAAAGCCATTTCTCAAGGCTTGATTGATGCAAATGATAATAGCCTAACTGATCTTGATATCATGCAGTATATTTTCCATGCTGGATTGAGTACCAGTAAGCAAGTAACGCAGATTTCTGGACGTGGCGTGGGCATGGACGTGGTCATCAGCGAGATTCGTCAATTAGGTGGTGCTGTATCGGTTGTCTCAGAGCTGGGTAAAGGCTCACGCTTTACGATGCGTTTACCACTGACGGTTGCGGTATCTGATGCATTGGTTGTGCGTGCCGCGGATCGCTATTATGCGATACCTTTGGTACAGATTGAGCGTGTGGTACGGATTAATCCAGAGAAGCTTTATGACTATTATCAGTCAGGTGATGCAACGTTGAACTTTGAAGATGTTGATTATCGAGTGCGTTATTTAAATGAGATTTTGTCAGGCAATGAACTGAATGAACTGGTCGTTAATACCAATACCAGTTTGCCACTTATTATCATTAAGAATCGTAGCGGACAGAATATTGCATTGCAGGTTGATCAGATTGCAGGGTCACGTATTGAAGTCGTGGTCAAACCTCTAGGACAACAATTATCGAATCTACCAGGTATTTCAGCAGCGACTATCATGGGCGATGGTTCAGTAATGCTTATCTTAGACTTGATTGCTTTGATGCGTAATGCGCAGTTGGTCAAAAATATCTCACAATCTGCTGATGCTAAACGAAGTCGTTTAGAGTTTAAGTCTACTATTTTAGTGGTTGATGACTCTGTTACCGTACGTAAAGTGACGTCACGTTTCTTAGAGCGCCAAGGGTTTACTGTGGCGGTGGCAAAAGATGGTATCGATGCGATTGAGATATTACAAGACATGATACCAGACATGATATTGCTCGACATTGAGATGCCACGTATGGATGGTTTCGAGGTGGCTACTCAAGTGAGACACAGCAAGCGCTTACAACATATCCCAATCATCATGATCACATCACGTACAGGTGAAAAGCATCGTGAGCGTGCACTAGAGATTGGCGTGAACGATTACATGGGTAAGCCATTCCAAGAACAAGAGCTACTTAATAAAATCCAGCACATACTGGGTCAAAAGGTCAGCTTAACTTATGAAGGATAATGCACGTGTTTTGGCGCTAAGAGGAAAAAACAAGGATGATATTAAGGTGATGGTAGTGGCAGAAGACCATCATCAGCGTATGGCCTTTTCAGATACTGTACGCAGTTGTGGTTTTAGCCTTGTTGGCTGTATGTCACGGGCGCAACTGCAAGAAAAACAGGGGCGCTCTGATACCTCGATTGACATCTGGCTAATAGATAGTGATTACGACGACAGTGTGGTAGCCGCGACCACGGCATCTAAACCTGCTGCGGTGTTGGTGGGTTTTAGTCAAGCACCTTACCTAAATGAAGCGCCGCAATATGCCAAATGGCAGCGCAAATTAAAGCGTAAGCTGGCACATATGCTGGCATTACCCGTTTTAATGGATGCACCCGTGCACAAACCTGATAATGCTGATGCAGACTGGCGCTACGTAGTATTTTTGGGTGCTTCTATGGGCGGGCCGAGTGCTATAAAAGAATTTTTGGATAACTTGTCGGCGACGCTACCAGTGTGTATTTTGCTGGCGCACCATTTTAATAAAACGATGATTGGCACACTGCCACGCATCCTGAATCGCCATAATGACTGGCATTGTCAGGTAATTACTTCTTCGCAGCGTTTAAGAGCAGGACAGTGTCTTATAGCTCCTATTGATAAGCAAATTGTTTGTGACTCTACCGGTCGAGTCATATTGCTAGAGCAAGCTTGGGAGGGTGAGTATAAGCCCGCGATTGGTCAGATTCTCAAAAACACCAGCGACGTTTATGGTAGCGAGCTTATCAATATTATATTTTCTGGCATGGGTAATGATGGTTCGCAGTATCTGGATCTCATTCAAGAAAACAACAGTCAATTGTGGGTGCAAGATCCCAGCTTAAGCGCTTGCCCAAGTCAACCTCAGGCGATTATTGATTCAGGGTATTGTGGTTTTATTGGCAGTCCAGCCGATTTAGCACAAAAACTAACAGACTATATTGATGAAAGATTAGTAGTAGCCTCTTTGCATTAACTGATTGTGAGCGATGTATGAAACAAATTTTGAAACATTCGTTTGAGGCAGTGAGTTTACTGACCACGAATAACGGTATGCTTGATGTCACTATTGTGCCAGCATTCGACCAACCTGACTGGCTTATTCCAAGCAGCCTGATTTTGAGTGTGGATGATTATAATGAGCGCACGGCAACCTATGAATGGCAGCAGCAAAAGGTAGTGGTATGTCATCTGCTACCACAAGATAAAATGCCAAATACCATGATTGTATTAGAGGGCAATACTACCGATCATCGCTTAGCTTTACAAACGGCAGGCGAGCTGCACCAGCGACAAGTGCGTATTTCTGAGGTCAAAGATATCGACGTTCCTGAGCAATTTAACAGCCCTAAGCATGCCGATAATATAGACAGCGACAAAACAGCCCTACCTTTTGATGAAAACGTTATGCTATCCTATCTTTTCCAAACGGTTATGATTGATGATAAGGCTTATTTGGTGCCCGACTTAGACAAAATTGCGCATCAATTGGTCGATTTAGACAGTTAGCTTCTCGCTTATATCAGGGTTTATTTCTACTATCAGAGAAATAGGGTTACCCAATTACTTTGATGATTGCTAATCGTTGAATGAGTGGTTGTTTTGTCTACAACATTGATGATAGATAATTAGTGATGAGGGTAATAGGACAGCTCATGAATAGTAGCAATTCAAATGTGTCAAAGTGGCCAGTCAGCAGCCGGATATTTCACTGGATCAGTGCAGTTTTACTGTTGGTTACGTGGATAATGATTCTGTTGTACGATAATTTGGATAACAATCTTTATATTGGGTTGCATAAAGCGTTTGGTATTAGTTTGTTATGTTGGATGATAGCACGGGTGCTTAATCGTGTATTTATTAAGCGCCGCCACCTGTACCGATGCCAAAGTGGCAGTTATTAGCCTCTAAACTGTCGCATTTTGGCTTATATGCTTTATTAATTGCAATGCCAATAGCTGGTTTGCTGATGTCCGTTTATGGTGGACGCCCCGTCGATATTTTTGGCTTGTTTCAAATCCCTGTATTTGTCACACCAGATAGAGTTGGCACGCTTTTATAATGACCTGCATACTGATATTATTTGGCCGACCATTATTGCCTTCACACTTATTCATATCGGTGCTGCTCTATATCATCAGTTTGTCAAAAAAGACAATTTGATAGCGCGTATAAAATAATGGTATCAAAATAATCGTAGGCTGCTATAGGTAAACCTACTATTTCATGCAATATAAAAAAGCCCTAAGTTATGATACTTAGGGCTTTTTTGTTTTTCTAAGACAGCGCTTATTTTTTGTGTTCAGGTAGACTGATATTCATCTCTAATACGTCTAGCTGTCCTCAGAACGATGATTGATATTCACATCATCAATCTGTACGCCATTGACATATTTGTTGACCACTTCTAAAATCTCACGTTTCATTTTTTCGATACGATCAGCTGTTAAGCGGTTGTTTAAGCGATTTTCGCTCGCAACGATAACCTTAAGACGCTCAGTAGCCATATTAGCGCTACCTGCGCTACCACTGTCGTCAGTACCAAATAGGCTACTCCAAAATCCTTTTTTCTTCGTCATCATTGACCTCCAAACCAGCGCTGTAATAGACTCTTTTTCTTCACGTCAATATGACGTAGTGGGCGTTCTTCACCTAAGAAGCGGGCGACGATGTCATCATAACATTGACCAGCAACTGAATCGGTATAATGAATGACAGGCTCACCGTGGTTAGATGCTTCAAGCACTGAGTGACTTTCAGGAACAACCCCAAGTAACGGAACTTTTAGGATATCATTTGAGATGGTATCAATGTCCATCATCTCGTTGGCTGCTGCGCGCTCAGCATTATAACGAGTAATAATCAAATGCTCACGTACAGAGCCTTGGTTTTCTTCAACCTTTTTGGTCTGGCTTTGCAAGATACCGATAATACGGTCTGAGTCACGCACTGAAGAAATCTCAGGGTTAGTGACGATGATCGCTTCATCAGCATGATACATGGCGAGTTGTGCACCGCGCTCAATACCAGCTGGTGAATCACAGATAATATAGTCGAACTGTTTAGACAGCTCAGACATGACCTCTGCCACCCCTTCGTCTGTCAGGGCGTCTTTATCACGCGTTTGACTGGCGGGTAGGATATACAAGTTTTCAAGCTGTTTGTCTTTGACCAGTGCTTGCGACAAGCGTGCGCTACCAGTGATGACATCAACAAAATCATAAACAATTCGGTTTTCACAACCCATGATTAAGTCTAGATTACGTAGACCCACATCAAAATCGATAACGACTGTCTTATAGCCACGCAATGCTAAACCTGCGGCAAAAGAGGCACTTGTCGTGGTTTTGCCCACACCGCCTTTACCTGAAGTGATTACAACTATCTTCGCCACAATGGCACACTCCTATGAATCAATGGGATATCTTTTATATAAAAAAATAGCGCAATTGCACATTATTCACATGCTATATATACACTACCTGCGAAGGTAGCCTAGCATAAATAAACAAAAATTTATAGCACGTCCATAGTAAAGCAGAAAAACAGCTTATATATGGATCACAAAGCGGTGCTACCTAGAATTTTCTGGTCAATATTGCCTATTGTGAATAATAAAATAGACGCTGACGAGTAGTGTAGATAGTGGCAGAGCTAGCGATTCATCATAGAACAGTTTTGTTAAATAAACTTACTATAATATTAAGTGCGCTGTCTAAACGTCTACTATTGAGATTTTCTAATAAACGTTTTTTGCTAAGCGTCATGTATGATGAAAATCGGCTTAGCCTGTCTACATTTATAAAAATCACGGACGCATCTATTGCTCTTAACGGTAAAAGATTTAAGCGTCATCCATTACCGTAAATACTAAGCCTTCACCTTCTACAAATCTTACTTGTACAGATTTGTCAATCACGTGCTCAGGTAAGTTGTCTCGTAAGCAATAAGTTCCCGCCACTGACACCAAAGAAGGATTAAAAACTTGACAAAAAATACGGGCATCTTTGTCACCGGTAGCGCCAGCAACCAAGCGACCTTGGGCACGACCGTAAACGTGCAAGCTATTATCGGTAATCGCTTCCGCCCCGCTATTGACACTATTGGTCAAAATCAAATCACCGCCCACGTGATTCAGGCTTTGTCCTGAGCGTAGCATTTGATCGTAAATTAGGCTAGTAATATGCTCAGCGCTCACCAATGTCTCTGCTGTGGTGGTTGCTATCGTTGTTTCTGTATTTGACTCGTTGATGGCTGCAGTATCATTGTTACTGTCTGAATTGGTACTGGTTGAATTGGTGCTGGCTGATTCTGTATGTTTATCATCGGGAGCTTTACTCACTTGAGTTGCAGCTTTCTTGCTAGGTAATATACGCTCAATACGTTTGCCATCAGCAGGGAAGATGGCCAATCGCTGCTCACGGGCTTGCGCATCTAGTGTGCCAGTCACGACGCCAATAGGCTGTAAGCCCCACGACCATAAAAGCTCTACCAATGCTGAGAGATCTTGTTCAACCTCGCTATCGATAAGGATAGGGATATTGCTAGATTTATTACTAAGCGTTGCGGCAAGCTGGGCGTCTATCTCGCTTAAATCATCTGTGCTAAATTGCAAACGTGAAAAAGTCAGCATTTTGCCATAAAATGCCAATGCTGGCGCGGCGCTCGAGCTTGCTGTCGTTGTCTGAAACTGTCATATATAAATCCTCAAGAGATAATTCTGTCGCTGTATTCACGGTATTGTTTTTATTATCGAGTCATACCATTCATTTTCTTGCCAAGCCTAATGTTTTTTAGGCAGGGCGTGCTATTAGCAGTATGGATTATAGATGAAGCATCTCTTGATGCTTCCACTGCTGCACTTTTACCTGCGCTTCAAATTCTGTCAAACTGTCATCAATGATACTCGAAATCAAGGTATCTAACGCAGTATTATCCGTATCGATACTGGCAATGCCGTTGGCAATTGCTACCATCAATGAATCGAGGCGTTCAGGGTCTAGAAGGCGTTTATTCAGTGCGTAAACGACGTTTTCACCTATATTGTGACCGACGTGTTGCAGCTGTGATTCAATCAAGCTACCGGCAATCGGTATCATGCGTAGGTAGCGACGCAGCTCAGGCGTATTGGCCAAACCCTCTTCAATAGCATTGCCCATCTCGCTGGCTAATATACTGCCGCCACCTGATGCTGCCGTCAACTCCTGTAGTTTTGGTGCTAGCTCTGTGCGCAGTATCGACAGCACTGCTGCCTCAATCTCGTTACGATTACGAGTTATCGTTGATTCAATAAAAGATTTATGCGTTTTAGGATCGGTCAGTTGCTGCCGAAAGTTTTGAATAGTCGTCAATATGACGCGGTCTGACAGCTCTTCTAATAATAAGTCGATATAGAACCTAATCCGATTGATCCATGGCTGCGGCAGCACTTGGTAACCAAGTTGGTATAAGCGTCGCCCAATGATGACTGCTCGGAATAAACGTAATGCACGCAGCTGCGGAAAGCACCCCAATACCTCATACCAATGGACAAAAGGAAAAAAGAACCAGCGATAGTAGACGTTTTGTTTAATCGCAATCGCCCAACGTAGCAGTAGCTCAAAGATCAAAAATAGGGTAAAAAATCCACCAGCGGTACGTAAAGGCTCATGTAAGGTATTTTGATACCAATTGAGAGCATCGCTAATACTGAGCCATCCTGCGGCATTGCTACTAAAGCTACTCATCAAGATAGCATCAATACTAATCAATAATAGATCGATACTGATGGCAATAATCATCAGGATATCGTAAGTGAGTTTTAAGCGATTTGGCGTTGGTCGGTTTGGCGGTGGCAGCGTATTATCAGGCGGCTGATTGGATACAGGCACTGAGTCTAGAGGCAGGCTAGTAGAAGAGGAAGCGGCACAGTCAAACCTTATAAATGATAAATAGCACGAAAAATAAGCGGCTCAAATAGTACAGGGCTATCAAGTCACTAACGGTCAAAAAGTCATGGGCTCATGACTATTCACATTATCAATGAATAGAGCCAAAAAACAACCCATCTTTCATTATAATTACGCATTATCATTTACGAGTTGGGATTTACAGTCAGCATTTACGAATCGGCATTTAGCATTCAAGTTTAAAACAACAGCGCTCAATCGTAGTTTTAAAACAAATTAAAGTAATTCACTGTTGTATGCCGTTGCTCTGTTAACGATGTCTCTAAGCATTCGGAGCTTTAGGGTTTGTTTCAAACTCAGCCAACATATCGGTAATACGCTGATCTTTTTGCTGCCAAATTTGCTCTACCCAATCAAACATTTGTGATTTTACCGCGTTATCATTTTCGTAACCACCATTTTTAATACCGTTAAATAATGCATCAGGCATCTCAATATAACGCACATCGACGCCCAAACGCTTGATGTTGCCTTTCCACAAATCACTATAACTTGGCACACCATCAGGATAAACGATAGTCATATCTAGCATGCCATCGATGTCTTCGCCTAGCGCGTTAATGGCTAAAGATAGGCCGCCTGCCCGTGGCTTCAATAAATGAGTATAAGGAGACTGTTGCTTTGCATGTTTGGCTTTGGTGAAACGCGTGCCTTCTAAGTAATTTAACAAAGTAAAAGGTTTGTCTTTTAACAGGGCACAGGCGCGTTTGGCTTCTTCGATGTCTTTGCCTTGTAGAGCAGGGTTTTTAGCGACGGCTTCTTTAGAATGCCGACGCATCATTGGGAAGTCTAAAAAGTAAAAGGCTTGACCCACAATCGGAATATAAATCAGTTCAAATTTGGTAAAAAACCGTGTCAATGGCAAGCGTTTTTCACTAATGTACTGCACGATACTGGTATCGACCCAAGACTGATGATTGCTGACCAGCAAATATTTGCCATTGATGTGAACGTCATCGGGTAAGCTGATGCGCCAATCTTTACGTGGCAACATGTCATCGATCAAGGCACTGTTGATACTGATCCAATAAGTCGCGATTTTGATGACCGCTTTGTCTGCGATAGGAGCACCGGTGATGACTTTGCCGACACCCATTAACCATAAGGGAATACTACCACCGAAGCTGTTGGCTGCAATAACCCCAGTCGCTGTCGCAAGTGAAACGGCTTTGCCTAATTTAGGGTTGCGTTCGTGTATTTTTCGAATAGTAGATGTCAATCGCATGCTAAATCCTTTTCGGTCAGTCTTATTAGTATATAAATGATTCATTGCCAGTTTTATTGCACAATTTTAGCAGAAACGGTTCAGAGTGTACGAGTGTAAACGTGACTTGTGATAACACCTTGCGCTAATGGATAGTTAAAAGTGAGAACACAAACGTATCCAATCATTGTGAAAGCCTCATTAAACCATTCTGCACTTCTCATACACAGGTGTGACAAAATATTACACATGATTAGATTGTAATTGCCATAATAATGACGAGTGTATATTAAGCATGTAGATGGAATTAACAGAAAATATTTATAAAAAGCACACTTTGTCTATAATTTTTTAAACTTAAGAGGAAATATTATGCGTAATACATTAATGATTGCAGCAGTAGCGTCAGGTCTAGCTCTTAGCGGTTGTGCTACTGATCCAAACACTGGACAACAACGCTTAAACAAAACTGCTATTGGTACATTGGCAGGTGCTTTAGGCGGCGGTGCAATTTCAAAAGCAACAGGTGGTGATAACACAGGTCGTGATGCCGCGATTGGCGCAGCTTTGGGTGCTGGTGTTGGTTACTACATGGAGCGTCAAGCCAAGCAGCTTGAGCAGCAAATGGCTGGTACGGGTGTAACCGTTACGCCAAATGCGAATGGTAATATTGACCTAGTAATGCCAGGCAACATCACGTTCTCATTTGATGATGCGTCTTTAAACCCATCATTTAGACCAACGCTTGATAAGCTTGCATCGACGCTAAATGAATATAACCAAAACACGATAACGGTTGCTGGTCATACTGATAGCAAAGGTTCTGATGCTTATAACATGAAACTGTCACGCGATCGTGCTTATGCAGTAGCCAACTATTTAAGCGCACGCGGTGTGGCTTCTAGCCGTATCAATGTCGTCGCTTATGGTGAGTCTCGTCCAGTTGCTGATAACAGCAGCGAGTATGGTCGTCAACAAAACCGCCGTGTTGAATTAACCATCAATGCACCAAACAACGTACGTTAATTCATACGATGGTCTAGCTGTCATTATAGCGTTAAAAAAGGTCAGTGATAAACTGGCCTTTTTTTATGCCTGATATTTAGATTTCAAATTCAAAATGATTTTAGGTATCAGGATTCCGTTATCTTTAAATCAATATTAAAATATTTTTGGTGTTTCTATTTATAAAACAATCGTTAGCTAAATGGTTACATTAATATTAATTAAATATTGATAATGATTATCAATAACACTATAATTTACAAAGCTTTGTTATTGTGGCGATACTAGGGTAGGTTGTCAGTTCATTTGAGGCTGTTCTAAATGGACCAAAAATAGCTAAATTTTGTCTAATAGTATCAAATTCTGGTCAATATCTTGATATTATGGGCGCTGTTTTTCTCATTTTTATCAGCATTATTTAAAATGAGGATATGCCCTAATGCTCTTTATTCAAAGCCCATTTTCTTTTGCGATACTTTTTGAGGATATGTATGACGATTACCACAGTAACGAGCCGTAAGATTTTACCAACTACTTTAGCTGCTGCGCTTGCAGGGTTGTTAATGGTGTCGGGTTGTACCAAGCAAGCCAAGGAAGACACGGACTCTACCGCCGATACGCAAACAGCGGTGCAAGACACAACCGCTGCAGGTACGACGAAACTATCAGCGGTTGATCAAGCTTATACCGATAGACTTATGATCAGCTATGCCAACATGGCGCATGCTGCTTATAAAGATTCTCTAGATACTGCTAAAGCCCTGCAAACAGCAGTAGAGACATATGTGACAACACCAACCCAAGCAAACCTTGATGCGGCAAAAGCGGCGTATAAAGCCGCGCGCCAGCCGTATTCGCAAACTGAGATTTTCCGTTTTGATGAAGGCTTTGTGACAGCCAATGATAAACGAGCACTCGGTAGTATCGATGGTTGGGAAGGACAGGTAAATGCTTGGCCACTTGATGAGGCGCTGATTGATTACGTTAGTGATGGTTATGAAGGTGAATACAATAGCCAAGACAATATCATCAATAGCGATAGCATTACAGTCGGTAGTATCAAACAAGATACCAGTACTATCACTCCTGAGCTATTAGCAGAAATGAATGAGATTGGTGGTAGTGAAGCCAATGTGACGACCGGCTACCATGCGATTGAGTTTATGCTATGGGGACAAGATAACAACGGTGTTGGCGAAGGTGCAGGCAATCGTCCAGTGACTGATTATGCGACTGAAGCGGGTCAATGTACCAGCGGTGAGACGGTCAATGAAGATGCTGGTATATGTGAGCGTCGTGGCGCGTTCTTAAAAGCAGCGACTCAATTATTGGTTGATGATTTGACTGCAATGGAAGCTGAGTGGCAGCCTGAGAGTGAGAATACCTTACGTAGCGACCTGATGGCTCGCAAATACGATAATGGTCTACGCCAAATCATGTATCAGATGGGCAGCCTAGCATTGGGTGAGCTTGCTTCTGAGCGTATACAGGTTGCGTTTGTAACGGGCTCTACCGAAGATGAGCACGAATGCTTCAGTGATTTGACCCATCTAAGCTATGCCAACAATGCCCGTGGTATCCAAAATGTCTTTAACGGCAACTATAAAACAGTCGCTGGTAAGAGCGTTGGTGGTTATGGTGTTAAAAACTATCTAGTCGATACGAACAACAAAGAAGCGGCTGATAAATTGGCGACTGACTTTGCTAAGGTAGAAGCCGCCTTTAATGTGATTGTTGAAAAAGGTGAAAAAGAAGGTATCAAAGTTGATCAAATGATTGCCACCGCTGGTCAAGTAAGTAACAAGGTATTTCAGCTGAAGAGCAAAATACCCGTCGTAGCTGGATTGAAAATAGTATCACTAGCCTACAAGAGCTGACTGCTGGTATCGAAAATGCGGCAAAAGCGGTCGGTATTGACAATTTAGATGCTGACGCAGGTTCGCAGTTTTAATTGCTCATTAATCTACTGGCTTAACAGCAAGCATAGCAGTGATTGACATAGCATTATCGACATAGTATTAATCGATAATGCCTGACAAGTCGTTATAAGCTAATGAGAATTATTTTCATGGAAAAATAATTTAGGTATAATACACACGTTGTCGACTACCGTTGGCAGCGCGTTTTTTTACCATATTAAAATAGCCTGATAGGTCAGTACGTCATTACATTGCTGTACCTTATCGACTAGAAGTGAAACACTTTATAGCATGCGATTTTAATGGTTCTAGATTAGAACTAAGGTACTCTTTATGAACACCACGATGAACACGACAAATATTTTCAAAGCCAAAACCCCTACCTCTTTTTATGCGTCTTTTGTCAGCAAAACCACCCTGTTAAAGCCAACGCTTGGTATTCTATGTGTGCTATCTCTTAGTGCTTGTCAGCCAACGGACGGTGTGTCTGATGACGTTTCTGAAAACGAAAAATCTGCCATTAATAATGCTGACAACCCAACGCTAACACCTGAACGCCTCCAAACCATCGAAACGCTCGCTGGCGTACCAATGCAGCAATTGGCAAGCTTTGATCCGCAAGAGGTCAAGCAAGGTGGTGATACTGGTATTAGTATTAGCAGCGCTGAGAGTTACTCTAAACCTTCATCAAACTTGACGGCATCACGAAAAGGGCATTTTTTTATTGGTAATGCATTCTTTCGGCAACCGTGGGTGATTGCCCCTGCCAGCACTGACAGCCGCGATGGTCTGGGCGCATTGTTCAATGTTGCTGCCTGTCAGTCGTGCCATGTCAAGGACGGTCGCGGTCATGCGCCTATGACTAGTGATGACGATGCCGATAGCTTGCTTATTCGCCTTGCGATGCCAGCGACCACCGATGAGCAGCGTCAGCAACTGCAAAACTCACTTATCGAAAAAGTCGTTCATCCTATGTATGGTGGTCAGTTACAAGATCGAGGTATCCAAGGTGTGCCTGCTGAAGCCAGAATTGCGGTGCAGTGGACAGACAAGCCTGTTACTTTTGCGGATGGTCATGTCGAAACATTGCGTGCGCCCACCTTTAATTTAACCAAACCGGGTTATGGGGCATTTGATGATGATTTGATGGTGTCGCCGCGAGTGGCTTTACCGATGATTGGGCTTGGGTTACTCGAGCAAATACCGGATGAAGCGATTAAAAAACAAGCGGTTGATAATAAAAACAGTACGAATGGCGATATCAGTGGCAAGTTCAATTGGGTCATGGATCCACAGACTGGCAAGCATGCCCTTGGACGCTTTGGCTGGAAAGCTGGGCAAACCAAGCTGATTACTCAAAACCAAAGTGCTTTTAATGAAGACATGGGCTTGACCTCAAATATACGTCCTCATGAATCCTGTATGCCGACACAGACGGCTTGTATGAATGCGACGACTGGGGCTGATGAGCAAGGCAATGGTAAGCCGCCCGTCGAAGTCAATGATGAAGTGGCTAAGTTTGTGGAGTTTTATACGCGCAATTTGGCGGTACCGCATCGGCGTGATGCTGACGATACGCTAGTGCTAGCGGGCAAAAAACGCTTTTATGATATGGGTTGCCAAAGTTGCCATACACCAAGATATCAGTTGCCAAAAACTGACGATGACCATCTTGAGCAGCATGGACAAGTAATTTATCCTTATACGGATTTGCTATTACATGACATGGGTGATGATCTTGCCGATCGCACGATTGCTGGAAAATTACCCGCAAAAAATATCCAAGTTGAGTTTTTAGCGAATTCTTATGAATGGCGTACGCCTGCTTTATGGGGCATTGGTCTGGCGCAAACGGTCGATCCACAAGCGACATTTTTGCATGATGGTCGCGCCCGTACGTTGATGGAAGCGGTGCTATGGCACGGCGGTGAAGCCCAGAAGCAACAGCAAAAAGTACTCAAACTCGACAAACAAGGTCGTTCTGAATTGAATGCGTTTTTACAGTCATTATAGAGGTAATGTCATTTATCTATGCTAAATGATTGAGTAATAACTGAGAAAATAAGTGTTGATAAGGTTATCCGCCCAATCAAACACTAGAGACTAGAGCTTGTAAAGAGTAGAATTTAAACCATTATTGATAATAATATTGAGAAATTTATGAAAATGAACCATGCTTTAGCGATGGCCTTATCGGCCTTAAGCGCAGGCTTGCTGATCAGCTGTGTCAAACCGGCTGATGACAATAAAGCGCCAGAAGTAGATAGCCAAAAAGTTGCGCAAGACAGTGCGGCATCTACCAGCGTTGCAGAAAAAGATAGTAGTGGAGATAAAATTACCGCTGTCGATATTAGTGCCGAGACTGAAAAGACCTATTTGACCCATGTGGCAAATGACATTGTCATTCCAGCCTATGCGGATGCCGCAAAACAGAGTGATTTATTGCATGATTTGGCGCAAAAGCATTGTCAGCAAGCACCAGTCAGCGGTGACGAGTTGCAAGCACTGCGCGATCAATGGCTAGTGCTCGCACAAGCATGGGCAGGCGCTGAGATGATTAACTTTGGCCCAGCGACCGCCAGCATGAGTAATTTATATATCAATTACTATCCTGATGAGCGCGGTCTGGTACACAGTGGCGTTGCCGAGCTAATTGCTGCCAATCCTAAGCTCACCGCCGAGCAATTGGCTAACGAGAGTGCCATCGTGCAAGGGGTGCCAGGATTAGAAGAAGCGTTATATGCCAATGACAGTCTGGATGCTGCTCAATGTGCTTATGTGATGAGTGCAAGTAGTGCTTTGAGCACGCGCCTAAAAGATATTGAGAAAAACTGGCAGCAAAATGCCACTAGTCTATTAGCCATTGATAAAACGGCTGACAGCGATCAAGGATTGAATCAATGGTTTAATTCTTTACTCTCGTTGGTTGAGACCATGAAGTCTAATGCCATCGATCAACCGTTAGGCTTAACAGGAAAGGCAAAAGGTCATTTGCCAGCCGCTACCGCAGAGCAAAGCCGTGCCATTATCAATGCTAAATTGGCGACATTGAATGAAGCACTGACAGATCCCGTTTTGACCGCTATTTTGGGCAGCAATAATGAAAATGAAGTCGCGGATAACTTATCGACCGCGCTTGCTGATGCCACTACACTATTAGCGCAAATGCCAGAAGACTTAGGGACTGCCGATAAAGCCACTCAACAAGAGCTGTATGATCACCTCACGACTATTACACGTATTATTAAGCGCCAATTGATTCCGACGCTGGGTATCCGTGTGGGCTTTAACAGTACTGATGGCGATTAAAAAATGCACTCTATCGATACTAAGACAGCAAATAAATCACAGCCGCAGCCAGAAGATAAGCAGTCTAATAATGAGCTGCTGGCAACATCAGCATTGACGATGCTTTCTACTATAATGGGTACCGTAGCGCTTGTCTGTATTCATCATCGTTATCGCAAGCAGCGTCAGCCTGATGCCCGCTTGCAGGATTATGTCGTAGGCATACGTTCGCAGTTGCAGTCGTTAACCTCTACACCAACACCCCAGTTAGCACGGTTTAGTTACGCTTGTCAGCAAGCCGCTACTGCATGGCAACACGCTTGTTATTTATCGCTAGATGATAGGAAGAATACCAACCATCATAGCGTCGCTGACTTTAGCGCGGCACATACCACCACCGTACTGACGCGACCCATTTGTTGGGTTAGCGGTGTCGCCTCTATGCCAAAAAATAGCGCATTAGCAAATGATGAGCAGCGTGATGATAATGATTTTGGTGTGGTCGGTATTGACGCTGAGCGACAAATCGTTTGGCAAACGACCATGCCTGAACGTGTTCACGATATTGTCGTTCAGCCTGTGCTTAGTGATCAAGATAGTACGGTGAAGAATCATAGCAGTCGTGACGTCGTGGTGATGGGGCGCCGTCCGAGCGAAAAATTTTGGGTATTAGACACAGCAACTGGAGAAGTAAAATTCGCCATTAACGCTGCAAATAACCGTCATTTTTATGGACACGCTTGTTATAGCTTAGATGGTAAGTTGCTGTATGTGACCGAGAATGACACCATAAATTTGGATGGTAAAATCGGTATCTACGATGCTTACGATAATTATAAAAAAATAGCAGAGTATGACTCGCATGGTATCGGTCCGCATGAGCTGATTATGCATCCTGATGGCGAGACGTTAGTGATCGCTAACGGCGGTATCAAAACCGAGCAAGCGTCGCGTGAAGAGCTCAATTTAGACAGTATGCGTCCTTCATTGGTTTACCTCAGCCGTCATACTGGCGCTTTACTTGAGCAGATTATGCCTGAGCACAATCAAATGAGCGTGCGTCACCTAGCCATGCATGACGATGGTATGGTGATGATAGGTATTCAATTCCAAGGCGAAAAGCATATTAATGTACCGTTAGTATTGACCCATAAGCGCGGTGATGCTGATTTTAAAGCGCTCATTATGCCCAATGATCAATGGCAGCGCTTTCATCAGTATATCGCCAGTGTAGCGGTCGATAGTGCGCGTAACCTACTATGCGTGACCACACCTATTGGCGGTTGTGCAGCGATTTATGATTTAAACACTCGCACCTTAATAAATGACGTTAGCTACCAGATTGTGCAGGGGCAGCAGTGTTTTTGCGGCAAAGTACTAATAATACAGCCAATCATTATGAGCGATCAGGTTTTATCGTTAGTGATGGTCAAGGTCAATTGACCAGATTAACGGTCAATGATTTATCTATACCAAACTCAGACATCGTCACTACAAATCAAGCTATCGTTAAAGACAGTCAATGCCATATGATGTCGTTTGATAATCATCTGCAAGCGCTCTGAGCATGAATGTACCGCCAGCAAATCATTCGTTTTTATTAGACAGCGCTAAACATTGTTTGGCGCAAGCAGATATTGAGCTACATATCAGCAAAAAGCGGGTTAAAAATATCAATTTCCGCTTAAAGCCACATCAGTTACTGGTATCTGTACCACTATTTATTAGCCCAGCCCAAGCTGCGCAGGCTGTGATGAAGCGTGTGTCATGGGCGATAGCAAACCATCCGCAAGTATTAGAGCAGTATAAACGGCAACAACTTCCTTTAGCGCAAGCTTTAACTGCTGATAGTACTTTGCTATTGTGGGGTACAAAGCAACCGTTCATTTTAAACCATGATGAAAAACTTGCCTATTATCGGCAACATCTTTCTGAAGCGATACCTGCATTATTTGCAAAGTGGCAACCGATTGTCGGTGCGACAGCCAATGAGATACGCCTAAAAAAAATGCATACGCGCTGGGGTAGTTGTAACACGCGTGCGCGCCGAATTTGGTTATCTGTGTATCTGCCTGCTTATCCTATTGAATGCACAGAATACGTCATCGTCCATGAGCTGTGTCATTTACACCATGCCAATCATAGTGCGGAGTTTTGGCAGACGGTAGCGAATGCGATGCCAGATTATCAGAACTGGCATAATATGCTGGCAGGGAAGACTGGAAAATTAGATTAAACGATTTATCTAAATAATATCCATAATCGTAAGGCGTGTCCTCATTTTCATCACCATCTTTAAAATGAGACACGCTCTAATAAGCCTGATATGATAAGACATAACGATACAAATCGTGTCGTTTAAATAATAATTTTGTCTACAGGGATGTCGTATGGAAAACGTCAATCAAGCGCAGTTTTGGCAGCAGCGTTATGAGCAAGACAGTATCGGTTGGGATATGGGACAGGTATCACCACCGCTCAAAGCCTATATGGACCAACTGCCCGAATCTGCCAAAGAGCAAGCGATTCTGGTGCCGGGTGCGGGCAATGCTTACGAGGTAGGTTATTTACATGAGCAAGGGTTTACCAATGTCACCTTGGTTGATTTTGCCCCTGCGCCGATTGCAGCGTTTGCTGAGCGTTATCCTGACTTTCCAGTTGAGCATTTAATCTGTGCCGACTTTTTTGAGTTATCGCCTGAGCAGTATCAGTTTGATTGGGTGCTTGAGCAGACGTTTTTTTGTGCGATAAATCCATCACGCCGTGATGAGTATGTGCAGCAGATGGCAGCGTTACTGAAACTGAATGGTAAGCTGATTGGTTTGCTCTTTGATAAAGACTTTGGACGAGAAGAACCACCGTTTGGCGGCACAAAAGCTGAATATCAGCAGCGTTTTGAGCAGCGTTTTGATATTGAAATCATGGAGCCAAGCTATAATTCGCATCCTGCACGGCAGGGCAGTGAGCTGTTTATTAAGATGCGTGTAAAAGCGTAATTTCGTGCTCAATATTTTTTCTAGCCTGCTTCTCTAACCGTGCATAGTAATAATCTGTCAGATAAAGCGTTGGATGTGCCAGTAATTCTTTTAATACGGCCATGCGTCCGACGCGATAATCGTCATCTGAGACATGCGCATACTCTTGGCGTACAGCGTGAGCATAGTGTTCATACTCCGACCAAGATACCCCTAAAATACTTAAGTCCATATCTAGTAAATAAGCGGCATCGCTGTATTTTTCTCCTTCGTTAGTTTCGTCTGACCATTTGTCAACTTGATGACTAGCCGTCATCATAATCAACGCGTAGATATGTTGGCATTGCTCCGCATTTAAATAACCAGTTAATGACTCTACTGCATACTCTGCACTTTTAAGCTCGTTATCTGAGCGCGTCGGCTCATATATCACATCATGATACAACAGTGCTAACGCAATGATATGCGGCTCATGCAAATTATCCTTAACCTGATCGAACTGCCCAAACAACTGCTGAATATGCTGCAAGCTATGATAAGCACGCTGCGCTCGTTATAACGCATGGTGATATCCTGCCAAAGTATGCTCACTTGCTCTGGCGTGATATGGCTACTCATAGCGGATAAATGCTGCGTAAAAATCGTACCAAGCTCAGTATTTAGTTGCGATAAATCGTCCATCGTTAACCTTCGTTTGATAACTGCTGGCAATTTATAACCAACAGATTATTCTTTATTAGCAGCATCTTCAAAGGCTTGCTTAAACACTTTACCCAATAAGTTGACGTCATCGACACGGGCGTAGTTCAGACGGGTGACAAAGGCAATATGACGATGTGGTCCTTGCTCAGCGAGTGGTATCGCGACGGCATTTTGGTTCTGCAGATGCAGCTGATCCAATGCCATTTCTGGCACCAATGTCGTTCCCATATTGCAAGTGCCATCTGTATAAGGGTATTTAGACTGGCATCTGAAAAGCTTGATTTCATCTGTGCACGGTCAAAATGACAGACAGAAAGGGTTTGATCGGTCAAGCAATGCCCTTCGCCGAGCAGCATAAGATTGGCGGTAGCCAGCTCATCCGCGTTGATGGTTTCAAGCTTGGCATGCACATCATCTTTTGGGAATACGGCAAAGAAATCCTCGCTCCAAAACTCAAAGCTGTGCAAACCATCGACTGCATAAGGCAGCGCGATAATAGCGGTATCAATATGACCGTAACGCACTTGCTCTAGCAACCGCTCCGTTTGTTGCTCAACGATGGTCATACGAAATTCTGGATAATTTGCTCGCAGGGCAGGTAAGACTTTTGGCAGCAGATAAGGCGCAATCGTTGGAATGATACCGACAGTCATCGGATACGCCAGCGGCGATTGATGGCTATGGGCGCGTGTGGTCAAATCATTGACTTCAGAGAAAACTCGCTGCGCCCGTGTTAAAATGTCTTCACCGATAGGGGTAATCAATACTTGCTTATTATTACGCTCAAAAATCTGCGTATCCAGTTGCTTTTCTAACTCGGCAATACCCAAGCTCAGTGCCGATTGCGAGATATTACAGTCTTCTGCTGCACGTTTGAAGTGACGGTGCTTGGCCACTGCTAAAGCAAACTCAAGTTGACGTAAAGTAATCATAAAACCTCTCTATTAATGGGTTTTTAACGTGATATATTATGCTGATTCATTTGGTGTACCAATTCGATATCCAAACTCGATGTCATCTTAACGTAACCTAACGGCTGTATAGTGACTGACGCATGCTCTATAGTGGCTTACGCATAATGCACTGATGATAAAAAGTAGAGAGAATAGTTTAACAAGTTTAATAAAACAAAACATCACATTAAAAACTTTTAACTGGATTAACGATAGAATTCGCGTATAGTTTGTCAGGTAGCCCAAAGCAGTAAAGGCTTAATAGAAACAATCATACCAAGAAATTTTAATCAACTTAACTATCAATCAACTATAAAGGAGCCAATCATGGCGTCTATTATTAATCAAGAAATCCCAGAATTTTCAGCTGATGCGTACGTTAATGGTGAATTCAAAACCATCACTTCAGAAGATGTAAAAGGCAACTGGGCAATCTTTTTATTCTACCCAGCTGATTTTACCTTCGTTTGCCCAACTGAACTTGAAGACATGGCGGCTCATTACGACGAGCTTAAAGGTTTGGGCGTAGAAGTATACTCAGTATCTACTGATACTCATTTCACGCATAAAGCATGGCATGACTCTTCAGAAGCGATCGGTAAAGTACAGTACCCAATGATCGGTGATCCTACTGGCCGTATCACTCGTGGCTTTAACGTCATGATCGAAGAAGCAGGTTTGGCTGAACGTGGTACATTCCTAGTTGATCCAGACGGCTTGATTCAAGTTGCTGAGATTCATGCTGGTGGTATTGGCCGTAGTGCAAAAGACATGCTACGTAAAGTGAAAGCAGCTCAATATGTTCGTGAAAACGATGGCGAAGTTTGCCCAGCAGCTTGGGAAGCTGGTCAAGAAACATTAAAACCAAGTCTTGATCTTGTTGGTAAAATCTAACTCTTGATTTAACGAACTTGCTCAATACTTTAGATATTTGTAGTGCTGTATATCCTACTTTGAGTTAAATCAGCATTATAAATGAAGACCCCATCAGCATAAGTTGATGGGGTTTTTTTATGTCATTTATCAATAAGTGTTTTTATTCATGCATCGTGATAATAAGTGAAGCGCTAAGCATGAGATTGTAGTTTATTTTTATCAATTATCTTATAAATCTCATCTTTTAAATGCAGTTTTCGTCGTTTCATCAGTTCAATTTCTTCATCGCGACTGGTGTGTGTCACCAAGTTTTTATCCAACTGATTAATCTGCTGATCTAGCTGGGTATGCTCATCAAAGATCGTCGCAAAATGACTGTCTTTTAGCTTAAGCTCAGCAATAATGTCTTTGTTATCTTGCCATGTATCAGTCTTTCTCATGTTGTCATCCTTGTTATGAAGCGCAAGTTTGCAGTAAGCATCCGCGCATGGTCGTAAGATTGTTTTGATGAATTGCTATGATTTTGAGACTTGATTTTATTAAGCCAAAACACTATTTAGCTCAATATGGATAAGACCTAATAGTAGCAGAAAGCTTCTTTGATAAACTTGCATAAAAGACAATCTGCAACGAGGGAAATAAGAGTTTTTCTTATTAGCCTCATTTGATTGTAGCGAAAAAATAGCCTTGTTACCATGAGAATAATCCACATATAGATTAATATTTAATTATAAATGATAATTAATGATTGGTTTTATAAAACATAAGGTTTGAGTTTCTCAGCTTGCCGAAACCCTCAGAACCTATGATAATAGAGACATCAAAGGGCATAAACTTATGGCCTACAATATTTCAGATAAAATTATTAATACCAAATAGTCTATATTTGAACGAGCAATATGACAGTTGCCGTTACATATCCAGTAATGATGAGGAACAAACATGATAGATAAAAGTTTATTAGATGCCATCAAAAGTTATAGCGAAAAAATGACTCGTCCAATTACCTTTGTATTGGGTAGTGGCGAACATAGCAAGCGTGCTGAGTTGATTGATTTTTTGACTAAAATCGCTGGCACCACAGATAAAATCAATTTTGATGCAACAGCAACTGATGATAGCTTACCAAGTCCAATTAGCTTTAAAGTAGTCAGTCATGTCGATGGTGAATTGACTGATACGGGTATTGTTTTTAGTGGTATCCCCGGTGGTCATGAGTTTACTTCGCTGATTTTGGCTATTTTGCAAGCCGGTGGTCATACGCTAAAATTGGATGAAAGTATTCAAAAGCTGATTAAGCGTTTTAATAAGCCACTACAGTTTCAAACTTACGTGTCGCTATCTTGCCACAGTTGCCCAGAAGTGGTACAAGCGCTCAACCAGTTTGCACTATTGAACGATGGTATTAGCAACGAGATGATTGATGGTGCTCTATTCCAAGAGCAGGTTGATGCCAATAACATCCAAGGTGTACCAGCGGTATTCTTAAATGGTAAACCGTTTGCCAATGGTCTCATCGACACGGCCAAATTGATTGGAAAGTTGCAAGAGCAGTTTCCTGACTTGTTAGCAGAAGCTGATGACGATGCTGAGCAGTTAGAGCAGCAAGATGTGACGATTATTGGTGCAGGTCCAGCTGGCGTTGCCGCTGCGATTTATACCGCTCGTAAAGGCTTAAAAGTGACGATGGTTGCTGATCGTATCGGCGGACAGGTGAAAGACACGCAGGATATCGAAAACTTAATTTCTGTGCCTTTAACCACGGGTACTGAGCTATCAGCGAACTTTGAAAAGCATTTACGCGAATACGATATTACTTTAAAAGAGCACGTCAGCGTCAAAGAAATCAGTGAGACAGAAGATGAAAATTATCGCATTCATCTAAACACGGGTGAGACGTTTGAGACACGCAGTATTATCTTAGCGACGGGTGCTCAGTGGCGTAAGCTTGGTGTTCCGGGTGAAGAAGAAAACATCGGTAAAGGCGTGGCTTTCTGTGCTCACTGTGACGGCCCGTTCTTTAAGGGTAAAGACATTGCAGTCGTCGGTGGTGGTAACTCTGGTATCGAAGCGGCATTAGATCTTGCTGGTATCGTGAAGCATGTGACCGTGCTTGAGTTCGCGGATGATTTGAAAGCGGATCAGGTATTGATTAACAAAGCCAAAGAAAAAGCCAATATCGAATTTATCACTGGCGCAGCGACGCAAGAAATTAAAGCGACTGATGGTAAAGTGACTTCGATCGTTTATCAAGATCGCAGCACAGGTGATACTCATGAGCGTGACTTGGCAGGGGTGTTTGTACAGATTGGTCTAGTACCGAACTCTGCGTTTGTTAAAGGCTTTGTTGATCTAAATCGCTTTGGCGAGATTGAGATTGATGAACGCTGCCGTACGGATCGCAAAGGTATCTTTGCTTGTGGTGATGTAACTACTGTGCCATTTAAGCAAATTAATATTGCGATGGGTGAAGGTAGCAAAGCGGCATTATCAGCGTTTGAATACTTGGTTATGCAGTAAGTTATTTCACGCTAAATTTATTCTAACAAGCCACCTCTTTTGAGGTGGTTTTTTATGGGTGCTGATATACTACTTGTAAAAATTTATAAATTAACTTATGTTCGTTAATATTTTATGAGAACATTAATAGTGAAAAATAAATATGCAATTCGCAAAAATAATCATTGGGTTAAATGTCTGCTTTTTATATCGTTTATATTTAGTGTAAGCAATGCTTATGCAGGGCAAACCGTCAATGAGATTCTGAATGAATACTATCCCATCTATAATGAGGCTAAGCAGTGTCGAGGTATTATGGCTAATAACGGTTCATCAGATGGCGAAGGCACACTTTATCAAAACGGTTACTGTATTAAAATTGATAGACAATTGAAGGTAGAAACTAGACAAGGCACAAGATTGTATGTATCGGTAACTGGCGACATAGGTTTTAATGAAGATGGTAGCGAAGCGTATGGAGCACACGTCTTTTCTGGTCTAGTAGGCATGTTTGTTCTAAAGCCACAAGGTTCAGGCTGGGAAGTAGAATCTGCCAATCCAGCGATGAATGCAGGTGCTTCTGGTAAAGGTCTAAAAGACTGGAAGCTGATACAAGTTGCCCCTGATAAGTGGGGATTTATTAATATTCATAGTGACTCGCATTGGGTTCATTCAGGCTCGGCTTTTGTGTTACTTACGCCAGACAAGAGTAATATTAGAAGAAGCTGGGTAGAAGCCAAGTATGAACATTCTAATGGAGGATCTGGGTCAGCAGGAGGTTGTAGCAATCCTGATGCCAGTACTTGTACACTTTTAAAGGCTAAGCTAGGCGTTGATAAGAAGACGATAATTAATGGTTTTTATCCGTTAGAGATTACGTTAAACGGTTTTGAGGATGATAAAGTATATAAAAATAAAGTCTATCTTATTAAATATCAGCCCGATTAGGGTATCAAGTACCTAATGATTATCCAATGAAAGATGTCAGTTTTTAAGTGTCGACTTTATTGTTTATATCGTACTGTACATCACGCTGCAGCTGTCGCAAAAAATAACCGTTAAGCGTTTAGGAAAAGATAAAGTATGACAAACTTCAAACTATCACAAATAACTTTAAGCGTTGTTGGTGCGATTACGCTTATGAGCTTATCAAATGTTGCATCGGCAAAAAGCGTTAATGAGATTATTAAAGAATACTATCCTATTTATAATAAGGCTCAACAGTGCCAAGGTATCATTGCACCCTCAGGGCCTTATAATGGTTTAACTGGAGAACGGGAGTTTACGGGCTATTGTATTGAAATCGATAGACAACGAGTATTAGAGACTGATAAAGGTAAACGTTTATATATAGTGGTGAAAGGTAACGCTAGTTTAATGAGGATGGTGAAGCGTTGGAGTATACCGACACTCGCTTTGACAGTGGTTTGGTCGGTATGCTTGTATTGAAACCACAAGGTAGTAGCTGGCAAGTAGAGTCAGCAAATCCTACCATGACCGCTGGAAGTTTTGGTTTTGGTCTTTCTAAATGGCGTTTACAGAAGTTCGGACCGAATGCGTGGGGGTTTTTAAATAAGCATAGCAACGTAATCCAAGGGTACTACAACGATTACCTAGTCATATTAATACCCGATGGAGGAGGTATCAAAGAGAGTTGGATAGGCATGGATCATAACAACGAAGACGTTGGGAAATGTGAAGAGGACATGTCAGAGTGCGATAATACCAAAACTACTTTTGCCATTGATAGTCGTAAAACGGTTAATGGATTTTATCCTTTAGAAATAACACTCAATGGATTTGTGAAAGGCAAGAAATATCATAACGCTACTTATCGTATTAATTATCAAAAAACAAAGGCTATATAGAGCCTAATGAATATCCTTTAAAAGATAATTATTAGGCTCGTTTTCAATGATTCACTTTTGGTCAGCCAACACCCCAACCACCGAAAGTATCTCACCTGCTTCATCTTCTTTAATTACGCGAGTTTCTTCAAGTGCTGCCTCTCGCCAAGCCTGTAGATGAGGATTGTTTAACATCGTCTCACAATACTGTTTGGTCGTTGATTTCAATACTATGCCAGAGGCATCGGCATACGTTTGCAAACGTAGAATAACTGGTGCGAAAAAAGCATCAGCGGCAGTGAAATGACCAAATAGATAACTGTCTTTTGAGCGCTCTTTCAGGCAATCTTCGAATATTGTTTCTATACGCGCGATATCATTTAAGCAGGCATTGCTGGGTTGTATTTTTGCTTTAGCTCGAATGTTCATCGGCATCTCGCTACGAATGCCTATGAACTGAGTGCATTTCCGCGATGATGCTTTGGCAATAAGCGCTATTTATTCTATTTCTAGTATTGGTCTCAGCGTCAGACTTCCTCAATCCTGTCCAAAGATCTAATTCTGTCAAATAATCATTGGCATGAATGGCAATCGCTAAAGTATCCCAGACCGTGACTTTTTCCTCATCTTGAGCATAGGCCAAAACTGGCACTTTGCCTGTTGGCGCATGCTCATTGAGAATGGGTATCGCGGATGGATGAAACAGCTCAATCAGTTGCTCGTCGAAGTCAATATTAAAAGCTTTGAATAGTAGCCAAGCTCGCAATGACCATGACGAATAGTTTTTATTGCCGATGATGAGTAGCGGTTTTTGCATCATAAAATCCTAGTGAGCTGTATAAGTAGTATTTTATTATGTGCTCAATATTAAAAATTAACCAGTCTATAGTTCAGTAATTTCAATAAAAAACGCCCATCCAAAATTTGGACGGGCGTTTTTTCAGCAGTAGCGATTATATTTAAATCACTATCAATCGTCTAATAAATCCATACGCTTTGCCGCTTCATAAATACCTGTTGAGCGGTTGCCAGTACGGCAAAAGATCAGCATTGGCTGTTCAGCTTGATTAAAGAAATCAGCAAATTCTTCGACATGGTTTTGATTAAGCTCACTACCAGCGAAAGACACTTCTTTATAAGCAAGACCTGCTTTTTTAGCAGCGGCCTCAATCTCAGCGCTGGTCGGTTGATTCGGCTCTTCACCATCTGGACGGTTGTTAATAATGGTTTTAAAACCATTTTCAGCAATCATAGGTACTTGATCAGGGTGATTTGTCCGGTAATACTAATTTGATGGCTCATAAGAGCTCCTTTTTATTTTTCATATTAAATAAAGTGTGTGGCGTAAAATACAGAATCTTAGACTAATCTTAATAGGCAACTTTCTAAAGAGAACGTATGTAAGCGCTATCGCTTTTTTATAGTAACGGTTATAACAAACCTTGCATCAATGCGCTTTGATACAACAATTTAGCACGTGCACCTGTCCCGCAAAACATCAATATTGGTTTAGGCATAGAGCGATAAAACGCCGCAAACTGCTCGACAGTCGCCATGCTCAAGCGCTCATCATCAAACGGTAAATGATGATAAGTAAGGTTGGCTTTTGCCGTCGCACTGGTAAAATCACAGCTATTGGCTGAGTTTCTGTCTCGGCATCAGGACGAATATTGAGCACGGAGCGGTAGCCAAGCTCAGAAATCTTGGTGCATTGGCTTGGATAAATTTGCTTATAAATGGTTAAATTATCGGTCATAAGTAGCTTCGGTCGCGTATATTAAAAGACGTTTGGAGGTATCGTATTGTAGCTAAGCGCCATTTTATAAAGGCTGTACTTTAGGTATCTCTTCTAAAGGCTGTATTTTTTAAGGGCTTATACCAATTTAGCATAACACAGCTTTTATCATATCTATATTTTGTCACAGCATAATAATAAGTATGCTTGATTGAGCAACATATGTCTCACAGACCGATTAGATATCTTTTAGCGCATTTACCGCATCCATCGTGCTTAAATAAACTTGACCTGAGAGGGTGGTAATGACCGGAGTATGCTCGATGATGTCCATTACTGGCCCTTTAATAAAGCTAAAGTTTAAATGTTTATTTTGGTTCAACAGCTCTTGATTAAGACTGATAAGCATCTCTTGTCCGGTCAGGTCAATGTGATTGACTGCTGACATAATAAGAATAATCTCATGCGCTTCTGGATATTGCTGAGTGGCTTGTATGACCCTACGATGGACAGATTCACTATTGCCAAAAAATAAGCTCTCATCGATACGCAGCATCAATAAATTGCTAAAGGTCACCACATCGTGACGGTTTATATTGCGAAAATGCCCTGTGCCAGCTAGCTGACCAACAACGGCGACGTGCGGTTTACTCGATTGCCAAATGAGGCTAGCAAACGACACCATCAAACCAATCACCAAGCCAGTATTTAATCCAAATATCAATACGCCGATGAATGCCGCCAAAAAGCTGGCCGCATCTAGGCGGTCGCGTTGCCATGCCGATTTCAAGGTTGCTATATCAATGAGACCGATGATCGATGCCATGATGGTTGCACCCAATAAAGCGTAGGGCAGTGGTGCGAGTACATTGCCAAAAGCGATTAAAGCAGCAATCATGACCAGCACAGTTACTAAACTTGCAACTGGTGTTTTGGCACCTGAGTCGGCATTGATAGCGGTGCGCGAAAAGCCACCAGCGACAGTAAAGCCTTGAAAAAAGCCACCTGCCATATTGGCAAGCCCCAGTCCAGTCAGCTCAGTATTGGCGTTAAAAGCCTCACCGCGCAGGCGTGCATAGTTGCTGGCGACGGAGCTGCTAGAGACAAAGATAATCAATGCCATCAAACCTGCGCTAGGTAATAGATTCAGCGCTTCATCGAAGTCTGGTACATAGGGCAGGGTAAAGGATGGTAAGCCTTGTGGAATACTACCAATCGTGGCCACGCCGTTCGTGGTCCAGTGTAAGCTGATGCTCAAAACAATCGCAATACCGAGCAAAATAAGCGGAAATAGTCGCTCAGCCCATTTGGCATAAGACACTGATAACCAGGATTTCCATAGCCATTTGCTACCGTAGCGATTGGCCACCAACAGTGCAAAAGCAATGACGCCAATAACTAAGGTTAGCGGATGTAGCTGGCGTGCATAAAGTTGCATGCTTGATAGATAACCGATTAAGTTATTTCCCGCAATCGGAATCGCAGTCAGATATTTAAGCTGACTGACAAAAATCAATACGGCGGCACCACTGATAAAGCCTGCTGAAACGCCGCGACTGATAAACTGCATAATCCAGCCAAGTTTGAGCCGCCCTGCTAACCATAACATCGTACCAACCATCAATGACAGCAAACTTGCCATCAATATATACTGCTGAGTACCCTCTGTAGCATAAGGATGCAGGCTGCTGGCTGTCATAATCGCTGTAATAGCGACAGGCCCTACTGCTTGCACATTACTCGATCCTATCCATGCATAGACCAACACGGGGACGATGGCCGCGTAGAGTCCATAGACGGGTGGTAATCCTGCCAATACCGCATAACCTAAGCTTTGTGGAATGACGAGCACCCCAACCACCAACCCAGCAACAACGTCAGTTGGCAAGGCAGACAGCTGGTATTGACGCAACCAAGCAGGAATCAGACGAGCGGCGATAGAAGGCATAGCAATATGTCATCACAATATATAGTCAATCCTATATAAATCAGATACGGTGTCAGACTCGCTTAGTCTACTAGTTGTAGTACTTTCGCTCACCTTCTTTGTATCTAAACTATATTGAACCGACTATAGTAGAAAAAATTGAATAGAAGAAAATTTAATTACAGCTAAGCGCTAAATTCACAAGGTAATGCTGAAAAATTAGGTTGACAAGTGATGCTCAAAAATCAAGCCAACAAACTAGCCGTCAGTTTTGGCACAAAAGCGTTCATACAACAAATGTAACACTGCCAAGCATCGTCGCTGGCAATACTATAATAAATTTGCTTGCCTTCGCGGCGGGTCGTCACCAGCGCATCTTTGCGTAGAATACCAAGCTGCTGTGACAAGCTTGGCTGACCAACACCGACTAAGCTTTCGAGCTCGCTGACGCAATATTCTCCTTGAGTCAACTGACATAAGAGTAATAAGCGATCCGGATGTGAAAGCGACTTTAATAGTTGGCTGGCTTGCATGGACGCTTGCTGCATTTGCTCAGCAAGGTCTTTAGGGGCAAAGTCTGCTACGCTAGATGACGCATCATCAATGCTGGTAGTCGAGGTGCTCAATGCTGAAGTAGAAGTAGTCAGAGCAAGCTCCTTATATAAGACATAATAAAAAATTTAGGATTAATAGCTAAGATAAGATTAATTATCAATGATATTGCCACGGATATCAAGTTATCATTATTTACATTATATAAATTGATAAAATGTTAAATCGTTGCTATATTGGTATGCATCGTTGATAAATATGTGGCGGTCAATACGATAAGCTGAAGCCGGTGCATATTATACTGAACAATTTATCAAAAAATAAAATATTCATCTAAAAGCAAAGAGGTAGCCATGCAAGTTCATTCATTCTTACATAGCGACACAGAAACTTATACTCACGTACTCGCGGACGTTCAACAACAAGTCTGTGCCATCATCGATCCTGTATTGGATTTTGATGCTAAGTCAGGGCGCACGAGTACTACTAGCGTCGATGAGGTGATAGGGTTCGTCCGCGAGCATGGTTGGGAGCTGGTTTACATCATAGAGACTCATGCGCATGCTGACCATATATCCGCCGCGATACATGTCAAAGACACACTCGGTGGGCAGTTGATAATCGGTCAACATATCACCGAAGTGCAAAAAATATTTAAGCAAATATTCAACTTTGATACCAGTTTTCGCACCGATGCCAGCCAGTTCGATATTCTAACGGATGAGGGCGATACTTTGGCGCTTGGCAATATTACTATTACGGTCATGTATGTACCGGGTCATACGCCGGCAGATATGGCTATATTGCGACTGATGATGAAAAGACCGTGGTCTTTGTTGGTGATACTTTATTTGCTCCTGATGTCGGAACGGCTCGCTGTGACTTTCCAGGTGGGGATGCCAAGACGCTGTACCACTCAATCAAGAAGCTCCTTGCGCTCCCTGAAGATACGATAATATATCTGTGCCATGATTATCCAAGCAAGGGTCGCCAGCACTGTCCAACCACGACTGTCGCTGCACAAAAACTGGGCAATATCCATGTCAAAGATGGCATCAATGAAGCAGAGTTTGTGCAAATGCGTGAGCGCCGCGATGCCACTCTTGACATGCCGCGTCTCATTATTCCATCGGTACAAGTAAACATCGATGCAGGTCATTTCCCAGAGCCAGAAGACAATGGTACCCGTTATCTCAAAGTACCGATTAATGTACTTGGACAATAAAACAGACATCAGAAGAAGCAAACATTATAAACATGCATCACGTTACGTAAGCACAATACGAGTATAAGCCATCATAATGCTAGTCTTTACCGTAAACACATGGCTATATTACTCTTCTACATTAAGCCTTCACACTTAAGGATTGAACCATGGAAATTAATATCGGCAGTACTGAGCGTTTACTACGTATCATCGCGGGTGTTGTGATTATCGGCTTGGGTTTGTATTTTCAAAGCTGGTGGGGCGTGATTGGCTTAGTGCCTTTACTCACAGGACTCTTCCGCTTTTGTCCTTTGTATAAAATGCTTGGGATGAATACCTGCAAGCGTTAAACGGTCGCTAGATTTATTATCATAAATACATAATCAAGCATGGGTATTGGATACTTTGATTGACCAATACCCATGCTACTTGCATAGGAGTCTTATAATGAGTGAGCAAAACTCTCATCTGATCTGCCCACATTGTCAGGCAACCAATCGCATACCAGCAGCCAAACTTAGTGCTGCGCCAAATTGTGGCAAATGTGGTCAGCCGTTATTAACGGGTAGTCCTCATGAACTAAACGCCCAAACGGTTCGTAAAGCCATTCAAAAAAATGAGGTCTTGACCATCGTTGATTTTTGGGCGAGTTGGTGTCAGCCGTGTCTAATGATGGCACCGCAGTTCAAAGCCGCAGCGTCGCAACTGCCACAAGTAGTGTTTGCCAAAATACAAACCGATAAATATGAGCAAGCGGCGGCACCTTATAATATTCGCAGTTTACCAACCATGGTGGCTTTTAAAAATGGTAGAGAGATAGCACGGCAGTCAGGTGCTTTACCTAGCGATCAAATTGTTCAGTGGGTACAAAGCTTACATTCTTGAGTTTTAACGAATTATGATTATAAAAAAGCCAGTATGCTTATTGCATGCTGGCTTTTTTATAACAAATACTATCTAAAGTCATCAAAGAATTGAGCAGTTAAATATTACTTATCAAACTTAACTTATTAAATATAATCTATTAAACATAACCGATCACGCATTACTCGCCATAAATCTTAACACCATTGGCAAAGCTACAACGCTGAATGCGGGCGGATTGAATGATGGCATCACGCTCGCCATAGAGCCGTGATAATTTTGCATCGCGCGCCTTAGTATTGTTGCTTTTGCCAACGCCAAAGCTAATATTAGGGGATATACCCCAACGTCCTGCAGAAACCCCAACCCCGACACCTGAGGCGGATAAGTTGATTGCTCATTGCGCGCCGCGTCGACATAGCGATTGACGCGGGTATATTCTTGACTAAGGGCTTGGCAATCATAACTTTGATACGTACTTGGTGGCACATATTGTGGCGTGACATTGCCCGTTGAGGCACAGCCTGAGAGACCAAAAATGCCAGCTGTCGCCAGTAGTGTCGCTGCAGTAAGAGTTTTCATAGTGGCTCCATTAGGCTAGGTTAAGGCGATTGTATTTATGTAAGATAGCAAAAATAATGAGATTAAGATATTGAAAATATAGCAATTATTAAATATCTTCAATGCTAGTAATATAAGTATTTGTGCAATTAAAATATGATATGTTTATTAAAATAAGTTGCCGGGTTTAGCAAAGGCAAGTACCACAATGCCCACATATGCCGCTCCAGCAATAAGAATACCGGTTTTTCTTTGGCTAGATGTGGCGTTATTATTAAACGTTTTGATACTGGCACTGATAGCCGCAACGAGTAAGATTACTTTTGCAAATACCATTGTATGGGTGCATTGGCACTCATCAGCTGCATTAGCATGACTGCCCCTGACACAATAATGAGGGCATAGAGAATGTGCGAAGAGATTTTAACCACGCGTGGTGCTTGCTTGTTTGAGCTTAATACCAAATAGCTCTGATATAAAAACAGGGCAATGAGCAATACAGCCATGAGCATGTGTAGATGTTTCATGAGATATTATTTCCTTTAAAGGTGCAGTTTCAGCGCTTACTGGTTACATATAATTATGGTATGGAAAATACTATCTTCGCAATAGTTCGTTATTAGCCCTTGTTTTGTCCAGCACATAACGGACTATCAGGCTTTGACCTTGCCATTCTATTGGGGTGTAAGCATGAATCGCTAAAGCATGGATTTGACCGCCTTGCGAGGTTAATAAGGAGTTTGCCAGTCCATATACAAGCTGATGGCGTGCGACCAATCTTTTGCCTTCAAAAGCATCACTAACAATCGTAAGCTTAAAATGGCTTTCTTTACCATCAAAATAACCAGAATGATTCATTGATTCATTCAACAATTCTATATGTTGCGGCTGCAACGCTTGTAGCTCAGCATTGAGAGCATCAGTGGTCGGTGTTTTACTCATAATAATCTTTCCATATATTTTGCCTAATAGTACTTGGCGGTATCATACTTAGCAATTTGTGAATTGCAAATAATGCCCATTATAGCAGACGCTATTAGCGGTAAAACCTGCTATTAAGTGGCGTGTGCCTGTAAGCGATTAAACTTTTGAGCAATCCTGTTTCTAAAAAATATAGCAATGAAAGATATTCTTTTTAACATACTGTCTTAATGACGAGAGCTAATAGCTAGTCATGGCAAGTAGCGGTATCTGTTAGCTATCAGCATAAAAAAGCAGAGCACAATTGATAACCTGTACTCTGCTTCTATAAGTAACAGCCATTTACTCAAAGCATGAAATCTAACAATCTCGTTAGCGACGCGCTTTTTGATAAAGCGGCATCACTTTAGGCATTAAAGATTGCAATTGAGCAATACGGTTGCTGCTGGTCGGGTGAGTGCTTAAGAACTGCGGTGGCTCACCTTGACTCGCGCTTTGCATTTTTTGCCATAAGGTAACCGCTGCTTGCGGATTATAGCCAGCACGTGCCATTAACTCTAGACCAATTTGATCGGCTTCAGCTTCTTGTGTGCGACTGTGTGGACGGCTCAGTCCCAAATCCCCAGCAACGTTTGCTAGTTCAGCTTGACCTTGTGACAGTCCAAAGATGCTAGCAGCCACGCCGATACCAGTCTGCGTCGCATACTGACGCGATAGGCGCTCACGTGAGTGCTCACGTAGCGCATGTGACATCTCATGACCCATAATAGCCGCAATCTCGTCATCGGTGAGATTCAGGCGGTCAATGATACCCGAGTAAAACATGATTTTGCCACCCGGCACCACAAAGGCATTCAGCTCATTAGATTTGATCGTATGAACTTCCCATTGCCATTTCGCCGCATCTGGACGGTAGACGCCGACCTGACCGACCAAACGATTAGCGATGTTCTTTAAGCGATTAAGCTGAGCTTTATTGGTATCTAGTACGCCGCGCGCTTTTGCTTCTTGCAACGTTTTGGCATAACTCTGTGCAGACAACTGCAAAACTTGCTCACTAGAAACCAGTAATAGCTGCTGACGGTCAACGCCAACGGCACCAGTACTGGTGGTGCTGGTACAACCTGTCAGTGCTAGTGCCGACAATGAAGCGGCCATCACGGTGCTGGTCAGTAATTTTTTCATAATAAACATCCTCGCTGTAAATGATAAAAAGTAAAATAGAACAAAGTGGCTATTAATAATAAAGCGGTTGTCGTTAAAGTGATTATCGTTGAAATAATTATCGTTCAAATGACTCGTGTTACATTTTTTGTGGCATAGAGAGTTGAAGCAGCAAGTAAGGCAATTTTTTATTAATGTTCTACCTATGTTTGCTACGTGACCTCAACAGTAAAATTTTACCCGAACTGTCATTAGGCATAAGTATAATAATGTTACTAAGGCAAAACCAATGCAGGAAAAGTAACAATACAGCGTAGGATTGTAAGTGAGAGGGACGTTGACACCAACAAATCTATTTTTCGTGACTAACGTCTATAAACTTGATAGGCGGCATAAATCTCAGTCAAAAAATAGTCTCATAGGTAATGAGATATTACCTACAAGGACAGAGCTTTAGATTTTTAACATTATTCTGAAAAATAACTGATATTATTTTAAATAAATAATTATCGCTAAATCAATTATTTATGATAATTACATCAATAAATAGCGAGTTAAAGACATAATATTGGAAATAAACGTTAAAAATGAGGTTGACAGGATTGGAATATCTGATAGAATAGCCAGCCTATCGAGACGGAGTTGTTGTTAACAACACTACAATTCGATAATCAGCGGGAATAGCTCAGTGGTAGAGCATAACCTTGCCAAGGTTGGGGTCGAGAGTTCGAATCTCTTTTCCCGCTCCAAATATGGCTTGAAAAAGCATCAAAGCCTCACTTTATTGTGAGGCTTTTTTTGTCCTGATTTTAAGGGTTGTCATTGTTTCTTAAGAACATTTCGATGACATTCCAAGTTACTATCGACGGAATTCACGACATAGATTACTAAAAGTTGCAGCGCCAAAACTAATTTACAAAAGGTGGTCAATTTGACACATTAGCCTCAGTTCAATCATGCATAATTATATAGATCGTTTAAACGTATATAACAACAAATAATCTATCTATAAATAATGATGATAATAAGGAATAATTATGCAAGAATTCAAACATAGAGCATTTAATGAATTATTTGATCTGTCAGGAAAAACTGCGATTGTGACGGGCGGTGCAAATGGTATTGGTAAAGCAACGGCGCTACGTCTAGCACAAGCTGGGGCAAATATCGCTGTTGCTGATTTAAAACTAGAAGATGCAAAGGCTGCGGTCAAGGATATCGAAGTGTATGGTGTCAAAGGCTTGGCAGTCGAATGTAATATCTTAAAAGATGAAGATTTGGTTGCTATGGTAGATAAGGTCGTCGCTGAATTTGGCACGGTCAATATTTTAATCAATAATGCTGGTGGCGGTGGCGGCGGTCGTGAAAACCCAGCCACAGCATCGGTCGATGATATTCGCCGTGACTTTGAGTTGAATGTTTTTAGTGGCTGGCGCTTGTCGCAATTATGCGTGCCCCACATGAAAGCATCGGGTTATGGCTCGATTGTATTTACCACTTCGATGTCGAGTATCAATAAAAGCCCGAACATGAGTGGTTATGCAGGATCGAAAGCGGCTGTCAATCATATGGTGGCGAACTTGGCACATGATTTTGGCCCTGAGGTACGTGTCAATGCGGTTGGACCTGGTGCCACGCGTACTGATGCGTTAAAAACTGTACTAACACCAGAAATCGAAAAGAAAATGCTAGAGCATACGCCGATTCAACGTTTGGGTGAAGCCGATGATATCGCTGGTGCTATGCTGTACTTTGCCGCACCACTATCTGAGTGGGTCAGTGGTCAAACCATATTTGTGAATGGCGGCGGTGTGCAAACCTTAGACTAAGTTTATCTGCATATGAAAGTATTTAAACTATGATGTTAAAGCTATAGTAAATAGTAAAAAAGCCGTTATGAAAAGCGTCGTCCAACGTATAGTTGGGTGACGCTTTTATCGTTTTAAGCCTATGTTTCATGATGAAGGTGCTGGCGCATTGATAGGCTGCATCTTTCAACTGACTGAATATGCTCAATTGATGATATTCAAGTTACTCAAGTTATTAAAAGCAAATATGGGCAACCTCATTGCAAAAGGTTTGCTTGCCATTTTTAAAGCCTGCTATGGCTTGTGAATTGATTCTAATCGCTTCTACCGCGTCTTTCGCTTCTAATATGACTAGGGTAGCCGGTGCTCCTACTTTAATCTCCGTTTGCCGTGACAAAAGCTTCGCTGCATTTTTGCTAATCATATCGAATACCTCCGCTATCTGCTCATCTTTTGCTAATTGAGTGATATTGGCATACATATTTGCCATTCTAATTAGTGAGGCATCACCGTAAGGCGTGAAAGCATTTAAAATATTATTGCTAGAAATAGTCGTATTGATGCCCATTGCTAATAGCTCATTGGCGTTGACCATGCCTCTAGGAATGAGCGCATCATAATCACGCCCATTCAAAAATATGTCGGTGGCTGGTAACACCGTCAAGGTAATGTCAGCGAATTTCAGTAACGCAGCCATTTCTATACGCTTGTCTTTGTCCATCGCCGATAATTTAGTCACATGACCAATAGACACGCGACCTTGATAATGGCGCTTGATGGTTTCTTCAACCAATTTTGGAATGCTCGAGCCTTGTGGATCCAGATCAAAATCTAAATGAAAATCAACATCGACGTCAAACTGCTCAGCCAAGTCAAACACCATTTTAATATGCTTGTGAGGATACTCATCTTTGTATGGACAGCCGCCAACCAAATCAGCGCCTTGTGACAATGCCAGTTTTAATAGCTCATAAGTATGCAGGTCATTGGTCAATCCTGATTGCGCAAAGGCGCAAATCTCTATATCGATGGCAAATGCATAGGTATCGCGGGCTTTTTTGATGGCATTAAAGGCGCGCATCTCTGTTTTTGAATCTGTTTCAACAAAGGTGCGCAAACCAACGGTGCCTTTTTTAATCGCCATCTCAATCACTCGTGAAGCACGATTGAACACATCTACTTCCGTAAAATCCTTTTTAGCCTTACCTGTTTCTTCAACAGCCTCGTTTAAATCACCTTGCTCTATAGTACAGCGATCAAGGATGCAGGCTTTATCAAGGTGAATGTGGCTCTCATAGAATCCTGCACAGACAAAGTAACCTTTAGCATCGTAAATTGCTTTTGGCGCATCATCATGTTCAGGTTTTTCCGAAATGTCGTCAATGCTCTCAATATAAGCGCCGTTTATACTGATATTGACCAAGTTTTTATGATTGGGTAATTGGGCATTTTTTATAAGTAAATCGGGCATCGTTTTTCCTTAGTTGTTTGCTTGGAGTGATTCAACGATCAATGGCATTTTAGTGTCAAGAGTGGGGTTTTAAACTTTAAACTCGCATGATTATTCGATGTTTTTATTTTTTCCTACTCAACGGTCGTTTTTTGTTCATGAGTGGTTAGGGGTAAGCGTCATCGAGTCTAATATATGGAATATAATGACTACCGCTACGGTATGTAGACTTTGTTTATAAATAGACTATATGGTTTTTACCAAAAAACATACTTAGTTATTGATATTTTATTGTTATAATTATCTTATAATTTTTGAGTGTAAGTTAAGATATACTAATAATAAAAAGAGTAAATAATAAGCTGGATTTAGCTTCATACCTTGAAACTACGAAGGCATTTCTGTGATGGAATGACTTCATTTAAATACAATCAGATAAATAGGAAAAAGTATGTCAAATATTGATGAGTCGTTACAAGAATTAATGAATCTTGATGGTGCAATGGGTGGCTGTATCGTCGACTATATGTCAGGCATGGTACTTGGTATGGCTGGCGGCGGCGTTGACTTAGAACTTGCAGCAGCAGGTAACTCGCAAGTGGTAAAGGCGAAGGTAGCAACAATGAAGTCATTAGATATCAAAGGTGAAATCGAAGATATGTTGATCACCTTGGAGTCTCAACTGCACATCATTCGTCCTACAGCCAAGCATGAAGACTTGTTTATTTATTTGGTGCTTGATAAATCAAAAGCCAATCTTGCATTAGCCCGCCGTAAGGTACAAGCCGTAGAAAATAAACTAGAGGTATAATTCGGTTGGTCGTGTTCAAAAAATGAGTGATTTATCAAACTCTCCTTGTTGCTTATCGCGCCTTAAATAAGACAAGAGTGGCAACAAAGTTAAATTCGCT
>NZ_BAWJ01000007.1 GCF_000586475.1 Psychrobacter sp. JCM 18903
CTCCATTTGTGCATTATTATAACGATATAAAATAAAAATGCAACAAAAAAAGCCGCAATCATTAATAATGATTGCGGCTTTCGAATTTGGAGGAGACGGAGAGATTCGAACTCTCGAAGGGCTACAAACCCTTGTCGGTTTTCAAGACCGGTGCATTCAACCACTCTGCCACGTCTCCATTTGTGCGTTATTATAGCGATATAACATGAGAATGCAAGCAATTAATTGCACGAATTTAAATTATTCTGATGCTATCGTTGATTCAGTTTAAAAAAGAGTCAAGGCAACTGAGTCCAAATGTATATGTAATGCTTCAAGCAAGGTTAACGCGGTCACTTTTTTATAGAGAATTGACGATAGGTTTTTTATGAGAAGCCAGATGTAGACACATATCTAGTAGTCTATTGGCATAACCCCATTCGTTGTCATACCATGCAAAAACCTTGTACTGGCTACCCACTTGCATGAGCTGCTGACCATCAATGATCAAAGACTCAGTCTGATGGATAAAATCGCTAGAGACCAGTGGCTCATCCGTATAAGCCATGATGTCAAGCAAATGTGCCTGACTGGCAGATTTGAGTGCCTCGCGGACTGCCTCGACAGACACATCGGGCGTATCAAAAACAAAGGTCACATCAATAGCCGCTACATCAATGGTAGGTACGCGTATCGAATGCCCATTTATCTTGCCTACCATAGCAGGTAGGACACGCTCTGTCGCCGCGATACTGCTAGAGGTGGTTGGAATAATGTTATAACCAGACGCGCGCGCGCGTCTTGGGTCACGGTGGGCTTGATCGAGCACTGTCTGATCAGCGGTAACCGCATGAATCTCTGTCATCATCGCTGACTTTACCCCAAATGCGGTATCAAGCGTCGCAATCAAGGGAACCAAGGCCTGCGTGGTACAAGAAACGCTCGATATAATCGGCAGCTCACGTGTTAGCTCATCAGTATTAACGCCCATAACGATACAAGCATCGACATCATCGAATGGTGCCGCACCGATAATCACCTGCTGCGCGCCAGCCACTATGTGCAGTTGTGCTTGCTCATAAGAGCGAAAATGTCCGGTACACTCTAGTACCACATCGACACCCAGCGCCTGCCAAGCAACTGCGCAGGGTTAGGTTCTGAAAATAAATTGATACAATAGGTATAATTGTTTTTTGTCAGACAAAGCTGTGTGGCGCTATTATTGTTACCGTCATCGCTCGCTTCATCGTTGCTACTTGCCACAATATCAGCACTGACCCCAAGGCGACTTAGGCGACCATGCGTGCTGTCAAACTTTAATAAATGCAGCAAAATATCCGCTGGGGCTAAATCATTAATCGCCACGACATGGATCGCACGGCCTAATACCTCAAAGCGCTCTAGCAATGCCCGCAAAACGTTGCGCCCTATACGTCCAAAACCATTGATAGCAATCCTCAGTGGCTGTGTATGCTCACTAGATGCATGAAACGTCGCTGCTGCTACTGGGTCAGACGTTAATTGATAAATGGCGCTCGAAAAATCAGGCATAAAAAGATATCGCTATAAAGGGATAAAAAATTGAGCACTACAAAGTCAGCGCTACAATGAAACAAAACCAACAAGTTGTTAATCGGCTCTAAGAATTGTTATATAAAAACTAAATGGCTTTGGTGAATGCTTGAACCTGAGTTGTCATACTCAGTATCAAAACGCCATTCAGTATTAGGGCGTTATAAAAATCAGTGCCAAACGAATGGCATTATAATCAATACTTTGCTTAAGATGATCGAATATTGGACGCAATTTAATACTGCCATCATCATTGAAATCATTTGGATTATTGGCGACTTTAATCGCGACGTAGGCATTACCAACGGCCGTCATCACCTCATCCTCTGGACGCAAATGATCACAAGCGAGGCTTGGATCTTGAGATTTTAGGTCAGCAATATGACGCATAATCGTTGATTGTGAAAGCTGACGGGCTTGTGAGATTTCTGCAATCGACAAGCTCTCCTCTAATAATAATCGCGTCGCAAGCAAGGTACTGTCTGACTTATCAGAAACTTGATTGCCCAGTTTCTGTTTTTTGTCTATTTGCGCTTGTTGTTGCTCGCGGCGCTTTTTTTGCAAAGTGGCATAAGCATCAATCACTGATTTACTCAGCGTACCGCCCGATTTTAAAATAAACTTCTCATGTGCCTGCGTCATGCTCTCTTCATCAAGCATCGAATAATTGGCATCAGCTTCATCAGACAATACTAAAAACCGTTTGTCCGCGCCGCGTGCTAGCGGATCAAGCTGCAAACTCATTTCATTCATACCGAGCAACTGTAGACCAGCCAGCGATTTTAACCGTGATAATGCCACATAGCCCTGCCCTAGCTCAAAGGTGCGCGATAAATCAATCTCAGCAGCATCGAGGGTCATGCCTTGTGATTTATGAATGGTAATCGCCCATGCTAGACAAAGCGGTACTTGCTCATAGCTTGCTAGCACGTCACCGGTCTCATCTTCGATGATCCATTCTTCAGGCTCAGCGATGACTTCACGCCCTGAATTGAGCCGAACCACGGGCATTTTTTGCGTCGTTGGCTTTTTGGCTTTGGGTTTCTCTTTTATGGCTTTTTTACTTTTGCCTTTTACATTCTTATCAGTCTCACTTTCAGCACTGTCGTCATCGTCTTCGATTAAATCATTACTGCTGTCTTTGCTATCATCGATTTTAACAGCGGCAAAGCCAATTAGTTCACCCATCGTACCGTTGGACACGCCAAGTTCAGTATTGTTTTTGATAAACATCACCTTGGCACCGACTTTTAATACCAAATCATCTTGGGTACGTACCGTTTTTTTGAGCGTCTCAACCAGCTTACTATCACCAGTAGAGGTGGCTTCAAAACGCATCATCTCACCATCTAGCGCAGCAAGTTCTTTATCATTGATGCTATTAACGTTGAGATTATGGGTATAAAGACGGGTACGTTTGATATCGACATTTTGGTCAAAAGTCGCCTCCAGCGCGGCAATCGATTCAAAAGTGACTTCCTGACGGCGAATTTGGTTGAGAATATCGTCCAAATCGAGCCCACCATTTGCCGCTTCACTAACCTGCCTATGTTGCTCAGACAGATAGCAGATATGAAACTTGGCATCAAGCCACGCTTCCGACATAAAGGCAAATTTTTCACGGTTGGTTTCACCCTTACTACCAATCGGTGGCAGCTGAAAAAAGTCTCCTGCGACGACTACCTGAATACCACCAAACGCCTTGTCATTTTTTCGGACATGCTTGAGTACTTGGCTAACCAAATTGAGCTGCTTAGCATGCAACATCGATATCTCATCAATGACCAATACCGCGGTGTCTTTTAGTCGGTCTGCCAAAAACTGCTTGCGTGATAACGTAGTCAAGTCGCGGTCGCTTAACTCATCTTTGATACCGATGCCGGACCAGCTATGAATCGTTGTGCCATTCATGTGTGTGGCAGCAATACCGGTACTCGCAGTGACGGCGACAGGCACACGGCGCGCGCGCAGGTAGTCGATATATTGATTGAGCGTATAAGTCTTACCTGAACCTGCTGAGCCAGTCAAAAAGACATTTTGACCCGTTTTTAAGATATCAAGAGCAGAAGATTGACGCATATATCTAAACCAATTAAGTTAATAGTAATAAGAAAAACAGCTTAAGAGCAAATAATAAGAGAAAAAGCTGCCAACAATTATAACAGCTACATCTGTTTCGCGGACGACTTTAACCCTGATAAGCCACATAACTTAAAGTTATACGATACGAAATATATCATTATAAAAAGTCATTATCGCTCATCGCTAAAGCTCAGTACGATAGGGTCATAGCTTGGTCAGGATGGCCAAATATTTATGCTTAAGTCGTTTGTTCTTAACTAGCCATAATACACAACAAGGAGTCGTTAATGTTATACGCCTATCCCAATACTGAAAATAGTCCTGTTCAATTCCGCAAAAAATATGACAACTTCATCAATGGTGAGTGGGTCGCGCCAATCGATAGTGAATACTTTGACAACTCAAGTCCAATCGATGGTAAAACCTTCTGTCAGATTGCGCGCTCTAAAGCTGCCGATGTCGAAGCGGCGCTAGATGCGGCTCATGCCGCAAAAGACGCATGGGGCAAAACCAGTGTCACTGATCGCTCTAATATGTTGCTCAAACTTGCTGACGGTATCGAAGCCAATTTAGAGGCAATCGCTATCGCTGAAAGCTATGAAAACGGTAAACCAGTTCGCGAAACTCTCGCCGCTGATATCCCAATCGCCATCGACCATTTGCGTTATTTTGCGGGCGTTATCCGCGCACAAGAAGGCGGCATTAGTCAAATTGATGAAGATACGGTTGCCTATCATTTCCATGAACCTCTAGGCGTAGTCGGTCAAATCATTCCTTGGAACTTCCCTATTCTAATGGCGATTTGGAAAATCGCCCCAGCCCTTGCTGCGGGTAACTGTATCGTCCTCAAGCCTGCCGAGCAAACTCCAGCTTCTGTTTTATACATGCTTGACGTCATAGGCGCGGCGGATATTTTACCTAAAGGCGTATTAAACGTCATTAATGGCTTTGGTGTAGAAGCTGGTAAGCCAATCGCTTCCAACCCGCGTATCGATAAAGTGTCCTTTACGGGTGAGACCACCACTGGTCGCTTAATTATGCAATACGCCAGTGAAAATATCATTCCGGTCACGCTAGAGCTGGGCGGCAAAAGCCCAAATATCTTCTTTGCTGATATCATGGATGAAGACGATGACTTCTTAGATAAAGCGGTTGAAGGTTTGGTCATGTTTGCGCTAAACCAAGGTGAAGTTTGTACTTGCCCATCACGCGCACTCGTACACGAAAGCATCTATGATGAGTTTATGAAACGCTGTATCGCTCGCGTAAAAGCTATCAAAATGGGCAACCCGCTCGATACTGATACTATGATTGGCGCGCAAGCCAGCTCAGATCAGTTAGAAAAAATCCTATCTTATCTTGATATTGGTAAAAAAGAAGGTGCAAAAGTCTTGGTCGGTGGTGAACTTGCCAAGCATGATGGCGATATGGCAAACGGTTATTATGTGCAGCCGACTATCTTTGAAGGCACGAATGATATGCGCGTGTTCCAAGAAGAAATCTTTGGTCCTGTGCTTGCTGTCACCACGTTTAAAGACGATGAAGAAGCGATGGCGCTTGCCAACGATACTTTATACGGTCTTGGTGCTGGTGTCTGGACGCGTAACGGTACTCGTGCTTATCGTTTCGGTCGTGGCATTAAAGCTGGCCGCGTTTGGACGAATTGCTATCACCTTTATCCTGCGCATTCTGCGTTTGGTGGGTATAAGCAATCTGGTATTGGCCGTGAGAACCATCTAATGATGCTCGATCATTATCAGCAGACCAAAAACATGCTGGTCTCTTATAGTCCTAAAGCGATGGGCTTCTTTTAATTCTGTTTTTCAAAGCACTTTATGGCAAAACTGTAAAGTGCGACCTCGATGCTCGCCGAGCATCTTAATGTAAAGAACGATGACAAGGAGTTACAACGTGAGTAATAAAATGAAAGCGGCCGTGCTGCATGAATTCGGACAACCCTTAGAAATTGAAGAAGTAGATATTCCAACCGCAGGTGCTGGTCAAATCGTCGTAAAAATGCAGGCATCAGGTGTCTGTCATACCGATTTGCATGCCATTGAGGGCGATTGGCCAGTCAAACCTAGCCCGCCGTTTATCCCAGGCCACGAAGGCGTTGGTCTTATCACTGCCGTTGGTGAAAATGTCCATCATGTCAAGGAAGGCGACCGAGTCGGTATTCCTTGGCTCTACTCTGCTTGTGGCCACTGTACCCATTGCTTAGGTGGTTGGGAAACCTTATGCGAAAGCCAACAAAACTCTGGTTATTCCGTAAACGGCAGCTTTGCAGAATATGTACTAGCAGATGCCAACTATGTCGGTATCATCCCAGAAAGCGTTGACTCTATTGAAATTGCACCAGTGTTATGTGCAGGTGTCACGGTCTACAAAGGTCTTAAAATGACCGACACCAAGCCAGGCGATTGGGTTGTCATTTCAGGTATCGGTGGACTGGGACATATGGCTGTTCAGTATGCCATTGCGATGGGATTGAACGTTGCTGCTGTGGATATTGATGACGAAAAACTGGCATTCGCTAAAAAATTGGGCGCCAAAGTCACTGTCAATGCGAAAAATACTGACCCTGCTGAATATCTACAAAAAGAAATCGGCGGTGCTCACGGTGCGCTCGTGACAGCAGTATCTTCAAAAGCTTTTGATCAAGCGTTGGGCATGTTACGACGCGGTGGTACTTTGGTCTGTAATGGTCTACCAACGGGCGAATTCCCAGTATCCATTTTTGATACTGTTTTAAACGGTATTACCATTCGTGGCTCAATCGTTGGTACGCGTCTCGACTTGCAAGAGTCGCTAGACATGGCAGCAGCAGGCAAAGTAAAAGCCACCGTTGCCGCTGAGCCACTAGAAAATATCAATGATATCTTCGATCGTATGCGTGATGGCAAAATCGAAGGTCGCATTGTCATTGACTATAGTCTGTAACAACCATTGTCTAGCCACATGTTTTATGACATTTTGAGACTCGTAACACCGTCTCAATGACTGGCTAGAGTAATCATTAGTAATGGGTCGTATCGTTTTCAACCACATATGATAAATGATGTGAGTGAATATGATGCGACCCTTTATATTTTATTTTACTCAGTATGATTATGAAAGATATCTGTTCGGGTCTAACGATAGGGAAATCATTATGAACGTCACAGCGACAGAGTCCTGCAAAGCATTAATCGACTTACTAAAATCTAAGCACGGCGAGCTGATGTTTCATCAATCAGGCGGCTGCTGCGATGGCAGTTCACCCATGTGTTATCCATTGGGCGAATTTAAAGTAGGCGGACAAGACATACTTATCGGTGAGCTGATTGGCTGTCCATTTTATATGGGTAAAGCTCAGTATAAGCTCTGGCAACATACCGATCTAACGATAGATGTGGTCGATGGACGCGGAGCCAGTTTTTCGCTTGAAATACCAGAAGGTAAGCGCTTTATCGTACGTTCAGAGATATGTGCTATATAAGTTTAAATAGCATACACCAGCGGTTTAATGTCCTAGTATTGTTTTGCCATGCCATATGTTGATCGACAAACACCCCTTAGTCATTTTTATTTTATTATTCCAGCAAAATAATAGATACTGTAATGCGTACCCTATTTCAATAAACGCGTTTTAACGAGCACGTTTTACTAAGCATGGATGCTAGAAGGAATGTAAAATGGAATTTGATAAAAAATTTGATTACGTCATCGTTGGTGGTGGTTCAGCTGGCTGCGTACTTGCTAGCCGATTAACAGAAAACCCAGACATTAGTGTCTGTTTATTAGAATATGGTGGTGAAGGCAAAGACCTTGCTGTCCGTGTCCCTGCCGGACTGATTTTGATGGTGCCAGGCAAGCCGCTGAAACTGAATAATTGGTGCTTTCACACCACGCCGCAGACGCACCTGAATGACCGCCGTGGCTTCCAACCACGTGGTCAATGCTTAGGCGGTTCATCCGCTATCAATGCCATGATTTATACGCGTGGTAGTGCGCTCGATTATGAACGTTGGGTAGAACAAGGCTGTACTGGCTGGGGATTTGATGATGTACTGCCCTATTTTATTAAAGCAGAAAATAATATTCATGGGGGTGATAAGCTGCATGGTGATAGCGGACCGCTGCATGTAAGTGACTTACTGAGTCCGCGTGATATCTCCAAAGCATTCGTAGAAGCCGCCATCACCAATGGTTTAGATCATAATCAAGATTTTAATGGCGAAAAGCAAGACGGTACAGGGCTATATCAAGTCACCCATTTCATGGCGAAAAACAAGGTCAACGCTGCTCTGCGGCGGCCGCTTATCTACATCCAGTACAAAACCGATCAAATCTGACCGTCATCACCCACGCCCAAGCCAACCGCGTCATTTTTGAAGACAAACAAGCCGTTGGTGTCGCTTATGAAAAAGATGGCGTCGAGCATGCGGTTATGGCGCGTCATGAAGTGATATTATCTGGGGGCACTTTTGGCTCACCCAAAGTCCTGCTGTTGTCAGGTATTGGACCTGCTGAGCATCTACAATCGCATGGCATCGACGTCGTGGTAGATGCGCCCGATGTTGGTGGTAATCTACAAGATCATTTGGACGTCGTTTTTGATTACGAGGTCAATACCACTGACGTCATCGGTATTGGTATGGCGACGATTTCGACATTGACCAAAAGTATTCGGCAGTGGAGAAAGGATGGTACAGGCCTCTTGTCTACCAACTATGCTGAAGCGGGCGCGTTCTTTAGTGTCGGTGATGATCCAAAAGAGTGGCCAAATACCCAACTGCACTTTGTCATATCCCGCGTGATTGAGCATGGTCGTGATCTCAGACGTGGCTTTGCGGTCTCTTGTCACAGTTGCTACCTACGCCCTGAAAGCCGCGGTACAGTCAGACTGGACTCCGCCGACCCCTCAGACGCGGTATTGATTGATCCAAACTACCTCTCGCACCCAAAAGATGTGGAATATATGATTGCAGGCGCGGAGCGTACGCGCGCCATCATGCAAGAATCACCCATCGCCAAATATATTACTGAAGACTACCCTGCCCCCTATATCGAAAAAGACGGTATGCTCGGCTATATTCGCAACAAGTCAGATACCATTTATCATCCTGTCGGCACTTGCCGTATGGGTTCAGACAGCAATTCAGTCGTCGATTTGCAATTAAAAGTACGCGGCGTAAATGGCTTAAGGGTCATCGATGCCTCAATCATGCCAACTTTAATCAGCGGTAATACCAATGCACCAACGATTATGATTGCTGAAAAACTCGCAGATCTTATCAAAGCAAATCACAGTCATATTGAACGAATCACGCCATAAAATATGGGAAGATATGCGTCTTATAATTAGTATTTTTATTTAAGAAACTTATCTACTAAAACTTTATATTCAATAAAATGAAAATAAGCGAATTATATAAAAGTTTAACCTTTGTTTTTTCGTGGTTATTTTATCAGCATTTCTAAGATAAGGAGAGACTCTAACAAATTCGGCAATAAAGATAGTAAAACAGAACGTTTTCTATCAAATTAGCTTACGGATGTCTTGCATTACCACTGTTGAACAGAGTATATTTAAACCACTTATTTATATCGGTATTTTTTGCAAATCTGAATAATGGTTAATACAACCTGAAATATTTTTTATTTTGCATATCAAAAACACGATATAAACAATTGCTTTAAAGGGAATTAAAAGCACGCTCATTATATTTATAGGTCAAAAACGATCTTATAAATATATTGGTGACTATTTATCATTACATAGGATGTAATAATGCAAAAATCACTCTTCAAACTGACGATGTTGGCGACAGTTATTCTAGGCATCAGTGCCTGTAGCGGCGACAACAAAACCACCGATGAATCTGCTGCCAGCTCAGATGCTAAAGCAGCCAAAACCTTACTTTATTGCTCAGAAGGTAGTCCGGCTGGATTCGATCCAGCACAGTACACTGCAGGTACGGATTTTGATGCGAGCGCCTTTCCCATCTACAACGGCTTAGTAGAGTTCAAAAGAGATGGTACTGAGATTCAGCCAGCCTTAGCCGAAAGTTGGGATATTAGTGAAGACGGCAAGACTTATACCTTTAACCTACGTAAAGGGGTTAAATATGGTAAGACCGATTACTTTACCCCAACCCGTGATTTCAACGCAGATGACATTGTCTTTACTCTAGAGCGTATCACCAATCCAGAGTTTGAATTTAATAAAGCCTATCCTGCTGAGTTCCCTTATTCGGTCGGTATGGGGCTACCTGATATTATCTCCAATATCGAAAAAGTTGATGACAATACCGTCAAAATTACACTCAGCGAGACCAATGCACCATTTTTACAGAACCTAGCGATGCCCTTCGCTTATATCGATTCTGCTGAGTATGCAGAAAAGTTAATGGCTTCTGGTAATGCTGCTGATATCAACACTAAACCCGTTGGTACAGGACCTTTCGTCTTTACTTCTTATCAAAAAGACGCGCAAATTCGTTATACCAAAAATCCAGACTACTGGAACAAAGATGATATTCATATCGATAATCTAGTCTTTGTCATCACCAAAGATTCAGCAGTGCGTGCGCAAAAAGTGCAAGCAGGTGAATGTCATGTGTCCGCTTATCCAAAACCGGCCGAAATTGACTCTGTCAAAAAATCTGGTAAGGCCACCGTTCTCGATCAACCCGGCTTTAACGTCGGTTATGTCGGCTATAACGTTGAAAAACCGAAGCTTAGCGACCTTAAAGTTCGCCAAGCATTAGACATGGCAATTAATAAAGACGCTATTATCAATGCGGTTTATCAAAGCGAAGGATTAAAAGCCACCAATCCTATGCCGCCCACACAATGGGGTTACGACAAATCTATCAAAGATGCGCCTTACGATGTGGAAAAAGCCAAGTCCCTTATAAAAGAAGCAGGCGCGGACAAACTTGCCATTAATCTATGGTATATGCCCGTGCAACGTCCATACAATCCTAATGCCAAACTCATGGCTGAAATGCTACAAGCAGATTGGGCAAAAATTGGTGTCGATACCAAGCTTGTGACGTATGAATGGGGCGAGTATCTAAACCGCGCTGCTAAAGGTGAGCCTGATGTCATTCTAGCGGGCTGGACTGGTGACAATGGGGATCCTGATAACTGGCTTGGTACGCTACTATCTTGTGATGCGGTCGGTGGCAATAACTACTCACGCTGGTGTAATAAAGACTTTGACACTTTGGTGACTAACGCCCGTCAGATTACCAATCAAGATGAGCGCGTCAACGACTATGTACAAGCTCAGCAGATATTCAAAGAGCAATTGCCTTGGACGACAATGGCGCATTCGGTGGTCACGGTATTCACCGCACCAAACGTCGTCGATTATAAAATTAGTCCGCTTGGCTCAATACGCTTCGATGGTGTAAAGGTTGAATAACCTGATCTGATGACATCCGGTAAGACATGCATGATTGTTTAATTTATATTCGGCTGGGTCAGACACTCTGCTCCAGCCGTATTTATATGAGTTAAGCGCCTTATTAAGCATTTTTTAAGCATTTTGTCACCGACTCTCTCATCTCTGCCAACATTCTACTCATCGATCTCAAACGATTGAACCACAACTATTGAATTGAGCAGCCCATGCTACTTTACATTTTGCGTCGCATTGCCATTCTAATTCCTGTCTATCTTGGCTTAACGCTATCGACATTCACCTTAATTCGGCTCGTCCCTGGAGATGCTGTCGAGATTATGATGGGTGAGCGTATGGTAGATCCAGAGCTACATGCTCGCGCGTTAGAAAGACTTGGCTTAGACAAACCCCTCATTGTCCAATATTGGGATTACTTAACCGGAATATTGACCGGTGATTTTGGTCAATCCTTTCGTACTCGTACTCCGGTATTACAAGACTTCTTTGCGCATTTTGTACCAACCTTAGAGCTGGCTTTGTGTGCCATTGTCATTGCCAGTGTTGTCGGTGTGAGCTTAGGTATCTTTGCCGCGCTACGACGTGGTACATGGATTGACTACACTCTAATGTCAGGGGCGCTGGCTGGCTACTCTATGCCCATCTATTTATTGGGACCTATCCTCACGGGTATATTCGCCCATTATCTCGGCCTGTTGCCCGTTGCTGGTGTCATATCTGTCGCGCAGTTTTTAGACGTCAAACCTTTATATGGATCATGGTTATTGGGCTCGTTAACATCAGGAGAACCTGGCGCGTTTTGGGACGTGGTGAAACACTTTATCCTACCGTCTATTGCCTTATCGACCATACCACTCGCAATGATTGCACGCATGACACGCTCGGCGATGCTAGAGGTGTTAGATGAGGACTACGTGCGTACAGCGCGCGCCAAAGGCCTATCGCCGCGCCGCGTGATATTGGTACACGTCATGCGTAATGCCTTAATCACTGTGGTGACTGTGATTGGTTTACAGATGGCGACCTTGCTCGCGGGGGCTATTATCACTGAGACTATCTTTAGTTGGCCAGGTGTTGGTAATTGGCTGCTCGATGGGTTTTTCACTCGTGATTATCCTATCGTGCAAAACGGTATTTTATTGGTCGCCACCGCCCTGATTTTGGTTAGTTTATTTATTGATATTTTGTATGGTCTGATCAATCCGCGTATTCGACATACTTCTTAATTTAACATTGATAAATACTCATATTATAAATAGTGGTTACTGGTGTTTGTATGGTCTTGAGTGAGTTTTAGCACATTTTAAATGATTGCTAGAAATGGAACTCTACATACTTGTAACGCGCTAGCCACTATAGGAACTGCTCATGAAGCCTTCTGTTCTTCCTCTGATGTCAATCTTATGGCCGCCACACCGCCGTCATCTTGGCAGCTATTTTTATCGACGTTTTGCCGAAATAAAGGCGCGGTGCTTGGTTTTATTGTACTGGCATTGATGGTCATTATTGCCATCCTTGCGCCTGCCATTGCGCCCCATGACCCTTACGAGTTATTTACTGGTCAAGAGCAGTTGCCTCCTGCCTTTCTGGATGGTGGCAATACCATGTTTTGGCTAGGCACGGATGATGCTGGCGAGATACATTATCTCGAGTGATGTATGGCGCGCGTTATTCTCTATTTATCGGTCTGAGCGCGACGACTCTTGCCATGTTAGTCGGTGTTTCATTGGGACTTAGTGCTGCATTTTGGCCCAAGGTTTGGGGCAAAGCGGTCATGCTGGTCAATGATATTTTGATGTCTTATCCGAGCTTACTGTTGGCGATCATCATTGCCGCTATCTTAGGTCCTTCTATGACCAACACGATTATTACCATCGCCTTGGTCTGTACGCCACCTTTTATTCGTTTGACTCGTGCTACCGCGATGGTAGAGCTACAACGTGAATACTTTATTGCTTCGCAAGTGATGGGTGCTGGCGTGCTGCGCTTATTGTTTATCACTATTTTGCCCAACTGTATGGCACCGCTCATCGTGCAGGCGACGATGATTTTCTCGTCTGCTATTTTAGAAGCAGGTGCAATTGGTTTCTTAGGCTTTGGTGTACAGCCACCCGATGCAGAATGGGGCGCGATGCTCGGTACAGCACGTCAGTATATTCAGAGTAATGTTTGGCTAGCGATTTGGCCCGGTGTCGCTATTTTCTTAGCCGCATTGTCGATTAACTTGACTGGTGATGGCCTACGCGATGCGCTAGATCCCAAATTAAAGCAGGTGACCTAAGATGACTGAACAATTAATTAAAACGCCTACCACTCACACTTCTATGAATGACGCATCAAAAAAAGAATCACCATTGTTGTTAGATATTGAAAATCTTTCGGTTACTTTCGGGCAAGGTGTGCGCGCTTTTCGTGCAGTCGATGATGTTTCGTTAAAGATTACACAAGGCGAAGTCATCGCAGTCGTGGGTGAATCTGGCTCGGGTAAGTCAGTTACTATGATGGCACTGATGGGGCTACTGCCACCCTCTGCGACTGTCCGTTCCAAGCGTGTTATGTTCGATGATAAAGACATGCTCAGTATGTCAGCCAAAGAAAAACGCGGCATCATTGGCAAAGATATCTCTATGATCTTTCAAAATGCCATGTCTTGCTTAAATCCAAGCTTTACGGTTGAGATGCAACTGGGTGAAGTATTACGTAAGCATCTAGGCTTGCGTGGTTCAGCAGTACAGACACGTATCTTAGAGCTGTTAGAGCTGGTCGAAATGCCCGATGCCAAAAATCGACTCAAGGTTTATCCACATCAGTTATCAGGCGGTATGAGTCAGCGGGTCATGATTGCGATGGCAATTGCTTGTGAGCCAAAACTGCTGATCGCAGATGAGCCAACCACTGCACTCGATGTCACGGTACAAGCGCAAATCATGGACTTGCTAAACCGATTGCAACGCGAAAAACAAATGGCGATGATACTGATTACCCACGACTTGGGTTTGGTCGCGCAAAACTCGCGTGATGTCGCGGTCATGTATGCCGGACAAGTGGTCGAAACCAGTACCGTGCCGGAGATTTTTCAAAAGCCTGCTCACCCTTATACTGAGGCCTTGCTGCAAGCCATCCCAGAGCTGGCTATCGGTCAAGACAGGCTCAACAGCTTACCCGGAGTCGTACCCAGTCAATATGATCGTCCAAGTGGTTGCTTATTGTCTCCTCGCTGCCCGTACAAAGAGCCTGCCTGTGAAGTACCGCCGCCCATATTGGATACTCCTAATGGCAAAGTGCGCTGTATTCATTCTGATCCTTCTTCTCGCAACTCTACCTCTCACACTGCTACCTTGGAGTCACAAGTATGAGTAATAAAGTGGTCCTGAAAGCAGACAATCTACATAAACACTACCCAGTATCGCAAGGGTTGGGTAAAGCAAAAGCTTACGTTAAAGCATTAAATGGTGTGTCGTTTGAGCTTGAGGCTGGCAAGACGCTGGCCGTCGTGGGTGAGTCAGGCTGCGGTAAGTCTACCCTTGCCCGCCAGTTGACACTGATTGAAGAGCCTACTGATGGCGAGCTATTTATCAATGATGAAGCCACCACTGGCTATAGTAGAAAAGCGCTCAAAGAGCTGCGTACCGAGATTCAAATGGTTTTTCAAAACCCTTATGGCAGCTTAAATCCACGCCATACTATCGGTTATCAATTGACTGAACCGTTAGATATCCATACCAAACTGTCCAAAGACGACAAGCGTGACAAAATAAATGAGATGATGAAAAATGTTGGTCTGCGTCCCGAGCATGCTGGCCGTTACCCGCATATGTTTTCTGGAGGTCAGCGCCAACGTATTGCCCTCGCCCGCGCCATGATGCTCAATCCTAAAATTGTCGTCGCTGATGAGCCTACTTCTGCACTCGATGTATCGATTCAAGCGCAAGTCTTGAATCTGTTTATGGACTTACAGGATGAGTATCGTACTGCTTATGTCTTTATCTCACATAACTTATCAGTTGTGCGTCATGTGGCAGATGATGTGATGGTGATGTATTTAGGTCAAGCGGTCGAGCATGGCCCGAAAGAAGCAATCTATAACGCGCCAAAACATCCGTATACTATCGCTCTGTTGGCTGCCGCGCCAACGGTAAATGGTCATAAGAATGATTTGACCCTACAAGGTGAGTTACCAAGCCCGCTTAATCCACCGACTGGCTGCGCCCTGCACAAACGCTGCCCATATGCTAAACAACAATGCAGCGAGATAGAGCCGCAACTGCGCGAATGGGACGGTCGATTGGTGGCTTGTTTACGATTGGAAGAAATATATGGATAAGCGCCATCTGATGTTTAGCGGTACATTAGCTTACACTGTGCTGCTAGCAATGACTGCTGCCCAAGCAAACGACTCTACTGGCTACATAGGTACAGGCGGTGTTGAATATCTTAAAAATAAAAATATCAGCATGCACAGTGAAGACTTATATATCTCCAAAGATAAAATCCGCGTCAATTATGAGTTTAAAAACTTAAGCAATAAGGATATTACCGAAACCGTTTTATTTCCTATGCCAGCTGTCCCCAGCTCTACAGACTCAGATTTTGCTGATATTAATGCCACTTATGACAACTTTGAAGTTTGGATAAATGGTAAGCCTATCATTCCTAATCAGCATGTCCGTACTTTTATGCGGCCAATTGTCGTCAAAGATGGCGATAGAACCTATGCAGACACCTCTATTGATACGACTGAAATATTTAAATCCTGTGGTCTTAACGAGGCTGATATGATGGGACCTTGGACGTATCAAGTTGACACTGAATATGTCAATCAACAGCTTTTAGATTGTAATAATAAGGCACTAGATAGATTCATCTATGATAGAGAAAGTCTTTATATACCTTGGGATTCGCAGGTTATCTATAGTTGGGAGCAAAAATTCAAAGCCAATGCGACGACCAAAATCAAGCATTCATATACACCGCTTGTGGGTGGCTCAGTTCATCTAGGTCAAGAAGGATTCCCAAATTTTTGCGTAGATGCTTCAACTCAAAGAGGATTTCACAAGAATGGTAGTCGCCTTATCATGCCTTAAGCTATATCTTGACCACAGGTGCTAATTGGGCAAAACCTATCGCTAATTTCAAACTTACCGTAGAACGCGATCCTAATGAATTAGTGTCGTTTTGCTGGAAAGGAAAGGGTAAAGTCAAAAAGGTAAGCGCGACGACGTTTGAGATTAAAGAGACTAACTTTATGCCAACGCACGATTTTGATGTCGCTTTTATTATGAAGTAGCCGTTAGTTTGTAAGATACTCCTAGCTCACTGATAAAACTTGTTTCAACAGCAGTCGTGGCAATAAATTTAAGCGTCCTGAGTAATAGTGTTCTAATGAATTATGAGTCTAGCAGACTTTTAGTCAATTTCTGCACCGGATTGGCTATTATCATGACGCAAACAAAGGCGACAGGCGCAGCCAGCATCCAAGCCTTAAACCAGTAATAAACAAACCTATCCACCATACCAAGGTTGATAAAGGTGATATAAATTGTCATCATCCCTGATAATAAGACTGCCATAATTGCAGTATTAACAATGCGGAACTTATAACTCTTTCGCTTCATCTGATTCATCATAGCCTCAAGCAGTTTCAACCTTTCATTTACCTTTTATCTTGAGATTTGCATAGCAGCTTCTAAAGCCGCCGTGTCCTCATGCATGCGGTATAGTTCAATCTCGCCAGCATCATTAAAACAGACAATCATTGACCACAGGCTATTAAATACTTTCCCCGTGTGTTTGACTGTGTGAGCAAGCTTGCCAAATCTGATCACATAATTATCAGCGACGATAGACTCCTCCATTATAAAATCGCCAAACTCGAACATTTTCGCAAGATTTTTAAAAAAATCAACACCTTCATCTTTGCCACTGTGCGTCCCATAAATAGGCACCTGACTGTCTGTATTCTCTCGAAAAACCACGAATTTAACGTTTTCATCACATCGCTGCATGGCTTGCTCATATTCACCCATAAAGATGTGTGCTATAAATTGATCGAGTGTTTGGGTGTTTGATGATGATTGCATACGTCTCTCAATATTTTATAAAGTAGATAACGAGTCTAATATAGTGGCGTAAAGATAAACAGATGATAGATAGGCAATCACTGTGCAAAAATACTCAATGAAGTTTGCTAAACTGAACACTCATACTAAACGGTAGTTTTGAGATGCAGTGGGATGATTTGGCTTACTTTGTTTGCTTGGTGGAAAAACAGACTCTGACTGCTTGCGCTGAAGAGCTGGGGTTACAACACAGTACGGTTGCGAGGCGAATTGATCATCTTGAGCAAACATTATCGGTAAATCTGTTTGATCGGCTAGGCAAACGCTATGCACTGACGCCAGAAGGGTCGACGCTCTACAGCCAAGCCATTGAGGTGAAAAAAGAGATAGCCGTATTTGAGAGAATGGCAATTGATCAGAACGCGATGCAGGGCAAAGTTGTTATATCGGCACCACCTGTCTGGGCAAATGAAGTGCTGATAACGGCTCTGACTGAGTTTCGCCAGCAGTTCCAAGATATATTAGTCGCGTTGAGCGGTGAAGTTGGCTTGAGCAATTTACATCACAGAGAAGCAGACATCGCTATAAGAACGCGTTGTCCCACACAGGAAGATCTGGTTGCTCGTATTATTGGGTCCACAAGATACGGTTTCTTTGCTAATAATGAATACCTCAAAAACACCCATTCTGATCGATGGCAATTAATAGAGTTTCAAGCTAATGCTAGAGTACTGATTTGGTCACAGGCTTTAGTGAAACAGCATGCCTATACGGTTGCATTTAACACTAATGATTTATATATGGCCTGTCATGCTGCTCGTAAAAAAATAGGTATCGCGTTACTGCCAGAGTTTTTGGCTCACCAATACTCAGAGCTAACGGCAGTTGATCCAATTAATCGAGTAGCGCTGACAGCTCGAACGCCACACATATTAGCGAAAAACCACGCTTCATCATTCACATCAGACAATCAGGATTCAATCTCAAATACCAGCATTCCACTCACTCAAGACTACCCTCTCTATCTTGTGATGCATCCAGATGTCAGACGCTCTGCACGAGTGAGAGCAGTTGCTGATTGGTTAATTGCCAGTTGTGCTTAGCTCAAGTAGTTGTATGTAATACGGCTTATATAGAGTATGGATTATATAGAATACCGCTAATCAACATTCACTACGCCCCAACATTTAGGAAATTGACTACAACCAAAAAAGTCTTTCCCTTGGTGCTGGCCTTTTTTTGCAACACGTTTGACCATTGCTGCCTGACATCTTGGACAGGCAGGTACTTGCTCTGTAATAGCTGTATGATTGGTTTGCTCAACAGCTTTAAGATTAATGCTATTAGACGTGACAATCTCACATTCAGCCGTTTTAAAATCATTGTCCGATAACTCAGGCTCCATAACTTCAAACGGTGTAAGGAACACTTTATTAGCAATATCATGCGATATACTGACATATGGTGTGTTTGTCTGCTGAGTATTCAGATTATCAATTAGTAACTCGCTAGATTCAATCTCAGTCTGACCCGACCATCGCAGCACTTCTCGGCTTTTCAGCGTGGCTCGTTTAGCGGTTTCTTTTATTACCGGATCGAGTGTAGGCTTACTGGCAGTTTTAGCAATTGTTTTATCAGTGGAGTTACTGCTAGGCTGTTTGTTTGAGAGGCTATGCTTGTCTTTTAGATAGGCTTTATGCTCTCTATTGGTGCGCCAAGATTTGCTAAATCTGTTGCTATTAATCTGCTCAACGATAGACTTGACCTCGTCTTCAGTCAGTATCTCATCTTGTTTCTTCTTCACATAAGAGACCATCCCACCTGTCAATACGTGTTCGGGCAACTCATCACGGGTTTTCAGCTCACATTCACCGATGAAAGCAATCATCGAATGAAAGTAGCTCAGCTCCAATCCTAATAAATCTGCGAGCGTCTTAATGTGCAGATAATTTTGGCGTAATGGGTTTTGGAATTTATACTTACTTCCATTTGGGAAAGCTTGCGTCCACTGCTTTTGCTTCTCGCTACCATATATCCAGCCTTTATAATTCTTGGTTTCGATGACAAAGATGCCGTATACAGAGACGATAATATGATCGATTTGGGTACTGCACCATTGGCTCTTGGCAAGGTAATACCGTTTAATCGGTGATAGACATCTTTTTCAAGTTTTAGCCACATGGCGACATTGATAACGGTCTCGCCTAGAAAGCCTTTGAAAGTGGATTTGAGGGACATGGTTTTTTTCTTGAAAGTGGTTATGAAAAAATAAATAACGTTCAATATCAATATACTAATTACTTTTGGTTAAAATTACCGATCTACAATTGCTGTTCTGACGATAGTTAAACCAATGACGCCAAGCAACGCCCCTGTAACTTTATCGATGTAATAAGCAACTTGGGTAAATTTAGCGCGTACTTTGCGAGTCGACAATAGAAATATGACGGCAGTGTCCCATGCGAATACCACAACAGTCATCCAAACACCTAAGCCCAATTTGAACACAAAACTTATTTCTGGTGTTAACACTACAGTGAATAAACTGAGATAAAAGAGTAGATTTTTAGGATTAAATATTCCAGACAAAAACCCTGCAGTAAATTCCTTTAAAAAAGTTGTCTTAGGTATATTTGAATGGGCTGATTGGGCTACCTGAAATTGGTCATACGCATCTTTTCGTGCGCGTAACGCCTGTATCCCAAGGTACATTAAAAACAACCCACCAATGATTTTTAGCGTAATCATAATAGGTGCAGAGGCGGCTAAAATTGAGCCAACGCCAATTAGACATAGACCAATGTACACTGCATTAGCAAAGGTGATACCGAGCGCAACCCCTATTGCGTCTTTACTGTCGTTCTTAATCGCACTCTTTACGATCAATACAAAATCCGGTCCAGGACTCAATAGTGCAAGAAAATGCGCCAAGCCGACCGTGATAAAAATACTCAACAAATCCCAGTTCATAATTAGTCCGTACTCTGTTTTTTTTAATTATGGACTAAATACCACTATGAATACACTGATTATTTAGCCAATAAAAAAGCCACCAGATTTCTCTAGCAGCTTTTTTATTTATAACTTTTTTAACGGATTACACCAAACTATTCACCGCTTCAACCACAGCATCAGTCGTAATACCAAACTCTTTGTATAACTGGTCTGCAGGAGCAGATTCGCCATAAGTGGTCATACCGATGACTTTGCCATCTAGACCAACGAACTTATACCAGTAATCTACATGCGCGGCTTCGACTGCTACACGAGCACGGATATTGGCAGGCAATACCGCTTCACGGTAGCTAGTATCTTGCTCAACGAAAATCTCTGCACATGGCATAGAGACCACACGGACGCCAATACCATTTGCGCTTAACGCTTCATATGCTTCCATCGCTAGGCCAACTTCTGAACCAGTCGCGATGATGATGGCTTGTAACTCGCCTTGCTCTTTCGCCAATACATAACCACCTTTGGTGATGTTCGCTACTTGCTCGCTATCACGCGCTTGATGTGGCAAGCTTTGACGACTAAAAATCAATGCTGATGGATTATGTTCAGACTTAATGGCCTCAACCAAGCACTGGCAGATTCGGTCGCATCACAAGGACGCCATGTGCGTAGATTTGGCGTAGTACGTAAGCTAGTCAATTGCTCAACTGGCTGATGCGTTGGGCCATCTTCACCCAGACCGATAGAGTCATGCGTATAGACATGGATGACGCGCTGCTTCATCAATGCACCCATGCGTACCGCGTTACGTGCGTATTCCATAAACATGAGGAAAGTTGCGACGTAAGGGATAAAGCCGCCATGCAATGCGATACCATTGGCAATCGCGGTCATACCGAACTCGCGCACGCCGTAATAGATATAGTTGCCGTCAGCGTCTTTTTCGATGCCTTTAGCGCCTTTGAATAGCGTGAGGTTCGAGCCAGCTAGATCCGCTGAACCGCCTAGCAATTCTGGTAATAATGGCTGTAAGGTATTGATGGCGTTTTGACTGGCTTTACGGCTGGCAACATCGCCGCCCGCTTCTTGCGTTTGCTGAATATAGGCTTGTGCTTGATTATCAAAGTCAGCAGGTAAGTCACCATTTAAACGGCGCAACAACTCAGACGCCAGTTCAGGATGTGCTTTTTTATAAGCGTCAAAGTCCGCATCCCAATTTTTCTGCTGTATGTCGCCTTTGGCTTTGGCATCCCACGCTTCATAGATTTCGTCATCTAATTCAAACGGTGCATGTTTCCAAGATAACGCATCACGAGTCAAGGCGATTTCGTCATCACCTAACGGGGCACCATGACTGGCTGCTAGACCTTGCTTGTTCGGGCTACCCGCACCGATCGTGGTTTTGCAAATCAGAAGACTTGGTTTGGTAGTTTCTTTAAGCGCTTGTTCAGTTGCTTGAGTGATCGCATCCGCATCATGACCATCGACTTTAATAACTTGCCAGCCGTAAGACTCAAAACGCGCTTGCGTATCATCAGTGAACCAGCCTTCGACATTACCATCGATAGAGATGCCATTGTCATCATAGAAGAAGACCAGCTTGCCAAGACCTAACGTGCCAGCCAGTGAGCACACTTCATGACTAATACCTTCCATCAAGCAACCATCGCCTAAGAACGCATAGGTGTTATGGTCAACGATGTTATGGCCTTCACGGTTGAACTGCGCGGCTAAGGTTTTTTCAGCGATAGCAAAACCAACCGCATTAGCAATACCTTGACCTAGTGGACCAGTAGTCGTCTCGACACCTGGTGTGTAGCCAAGCTCAGGATGACCTGGGGTTTTTGAATGCAACTGACGGAAACCTTTCAGATCATCAACGCTGACATCATAACCAGATAAATGCAGCAATGAGTAAATAAGCATTGAGCCATGACCATTCGATAAGACAAAGCGATCACGGTTGTGCCACTGCGGGTCAGCAGGATTATGCTTCAAAAACTTGCGCCACAAAACTTCGGCAATATCGGCCATACCCATTGGCGCGCCTGGATGTCCAGAGTTGGCTTTTTGAACCGCATCAAACGACAGTACACGGATGGCATTGGCTAATTTACGTTCGCTAATTGGAGCTGGCATAGAGTGTCCTAGTATTGGGCTAAGAGGAGAGTTTACTCAAAGGAGTATAAGCATAAGGACGCCAAATGCGCCCCTAAGTTATAGACTATAAAATCAAAGTATAATATTAACATATTTGCTATGAGGCTAGCTAAGAAATGGTATGACAGAATCGTTTGTGTTTAATAATTATTCATATCAGTTTTATCAAACTACCCTATATTAAAAAGCTGTGAGTCATCTTAGTAACTCACAGCTAGTATAAGCAATATAGCTATTAAACTGAAATAGTCTCAGCACCGCCCATAAACGGACGCAATACTTCTGGAATGGTGATGCTACTATCAGCGTTTTGATGATTTTCCATCACTGCCAATAGTGTACGACCCACTGCCAAGCCTGAACCATTTAGCGTGTGTGCTAAGCTGGTTTGTTTGCCGTCTTTGACACGTGTGCCCATACGGCGCGCTTGGAAGTCACCGCAGTTAGAGCAGCTAGAGATTTCGCGATAGGTATCTTGGCTCGGTAACCATACTTCGATGTCATAGGTCTTTTGTGCTGCGAAACCCATATCACCAGTACATAGCTGAACAGTGCGGTATGGTAGGTTCAACTGCTGCAAGATATATTCAGCTTGTCCAGTCATTGCTTCTAGTAACTCATCAGACTGCTCAGCCGTGGCAATATTGACCATCTCGACTTTTTCAAACTGATGCTGACGGATCAGACCACGAGTATCACGCCCATGAGAGCCCGCCTCACTACGGAAACAAGGCGTATGCGCGGTAAACTTAAGCGGTAATTCACTGATGTCCAAACGCTCGCCACGTACCAAATTGGTCATTGGCACTTCAGCAGTAGGAATGAGATAAAAGTCCATATCTTCGTTGTTTGTATGATTTTTGAGCTTAAACAAATCATCTTCAAACTTAGGCAGCTGTCCTGTACCTTTTAGGCTATCTGAATTCACAATATAAGGCACATAGGTCTCAAGATAGCCGTACTTCATAGTATGGGTATTGAGCATAAATTGAATCAGGCGCGATGCATTTGCGCCAACTGTCCTTTTAGTACATTAAAGCGGCTGCCAGTCAGCTTAGTCGCGGCTTCAAAGTCGAGCATACCAAGTGTCTCGCCAATATAAGTGTGATCTTGAATTTCAAAATCAAACGTACGAGGCGTGCCCCACTTGCGCACTTCTACGTTATCATCTTCTGACGTACCCACTGGCACATCGGCTGCTGGAATATTTGGAATTTGCATAGCAGCTTTGTTGATACGCTCTTGTAGAGTGCGCAGCTCGTCTTCGGCTGTTTTAATCTCACCACTGACATTATGCATCTCAGCCAATAGCTCACTGGCATCTTCGCCTGACTTTTTCAAAGCACCCACTTGCTTAGCACCCGCATTACGGCTCGACTGCAACTCTTCGGTTTTGATCTGCAAAGATTTACGTTCTGACTCAACCGTTTGCCAAAAATCTATGTCAAGTGCATAACCACGAGTGGCCAGTTGCTGTTGTAAATCGCTTAAATCGCCGCGTAAGAGTTTTGGATCAATCATAATAGTTGCCTGTAACGCTAGAAGTGAGGAAGAGGTTCGAAAGTGTTATTTTTAAAAATACTGTTTTTATCAAAATAAGTGATAGCCGCTATAATACCAAGACACAGCAGATTTGACCATGTTTTGACCGCTGCTGATTGAATTTTCATTTATTACTTTCATTATCCGTAGCCAGTTATATTCGCTTTAAATGCATCTCTCAAAGTTCAGCTTGCCTCAATAAGCCTCGCCCATCTTTATTAAAACCATTAATATCACTTCTATCAACGAACAGAGCGGCTTATATGTTTCATTTAGGGGTACTTTTCGGTAAGATAAGCGCATACCTTTTATTCGACTTCTAGCCTAGTACGACGTAGCTGCTGCATTTTGTCGATTTAAACCCAACACTTTCAATACAAGTATTTGAGAAACCTTTATGGCCTTGTACCCCTATACGCTACAACCTGTCGCCTTAAACCTAACTGAGGCAGAATTTCACCAAGCACAATACGAGCTATTTGCCAGTGCCAGCCCTTCTTTCGGTCTAAAAAGTATCAAAACGAAAGAATGGATCATTATGGCGGTAACCGTGGTACTAGCGATCGCAGGGTTGGTTTTTGTGACAGGCTACTCAACCATTATCTTTTGGCTGATGCTAGTTTCAGTCGTCATTTATTTACTGGTTCGTACCCTTGGCTTTAAATGGTATGTGAAAAGAGAGTTTGACAAGCAAGTGGCGGATCAAGAAATGCCAGACGAGATGCGTCAGATGAAATTGGGCGTACAAAAGCATGGCCTCGTCATGGCGATGCCAGTGAATCAGCCTGACACATTTAATAACAACCAAATGCGCGGCATGCAAATGCGAGCAGGCACGACCCAGCAAGCCGTCATTCCATGGTCAGCTGTCAAAAGCTGGGATGAGACGGACGACTATATCTTTATGATGTTTGAGATGAAAGGTCAACAAGGCAGCCAAATTGTGCCAAAACGCTTAGAAGCACAGAAGTTCCCGATCGATACGGTACGTCAGCATTTGCAAGAAGTTATCCCCGTTAAAGGCTTAAATCCTGAAAACTTACAGCCGCCAGCATAAAACAGTAGAAGACTTCTTTATCGCTTATTATATGAGCGATAAAGAAATGAGCAATAAAAAACACTTTTTACAAAACCAATCATAATTATAAATTTATTGAAATTAACTTATCGATGGTGCTCTGCTATTATAATAGCTATCAGAAGAAAGGTGATAATTGCTCTAAATTATATGAATGTATAGTTATGATTTTAGCTTAAGCTGACGCCATTCTATATGGTAGTTTTATCATACTATTTTCTAAGATTGTTACTTTTTAAGGCTGAAAAGCGTTAATATATTAAAGAGCATAGTAATGCAGCACACGAGTTGCTACACTTCTCATCTTCTTCATTTAATGTTTTATATCAACACTCAAACTATAAGGATAATATTATGAGTAACGCTACTAATCAAATCGGTCTAGAAAAAGCTGACATGAGCGAAGTCATTGCACAACTAAACAATTTATTGTCAACTTATCACGTATTTTATTTAAACGTCCGTGGCTATCACTGGAATGTAAAAGGTGAGCATTTTTTCACCTTGCATCCAAAATTTGAAGAATTGTATACTGCGCTACAATTACAAATTGATGAAATTGCTGAGCGTATCTTAACTTTGGGCGGCACACCGCTGCATGCTTATAGCGATTTTACTCAGCATACTAGCATTCAAGAAGATAAAAACGTCAAAGATGGCAATGCTTGTGTGAAAGGCGTGGTAACTGGTTTACAAGCTTTGATTACAGAGCAGCGTAAAGTATCTGCTCTAGCAGCAGACAGCGAAGATCAAGGGACAGCTGATCTCGTAGATGCCTATGTACAAGAGCAAGAAAAGCTCATCTGGATGTATAACGCCTTTTTGGGTTAATCATTACTAATGAAACAGTACATCACTAGGGCGTGTCCTCATTTTAAAAATGGTGATAAAAATGAGATAAATTGCAGTTAACCAAGGAAAATAGCGCTGTTAATATCGAGATATTGATAAGCTATTTGACGATGTTTAACAAAATTTAGCCATTTTTAGCCCATTTAGAGAGTAATTGATTGAATTGAGGACACGCCCTAAAATCTAGATCATAAAAAAGCACCTAATTTAGGTGCTTTTTTTGTGCTTGCTGTTGCTAATGAAACCTTATTTTTGCATCCATTGACGCATTTTTTCGCGCTCAGCAGGCGTGGCTTGTAACCAAATTTGCATAAATTGATCTAAGGTATTATCAGATGAATTAACGCTAGTGGTTTGCTTAGTAGTCGCTACCGTACCCGTATTCACATTTGGTTGATCTAATGCGGCAATCGCACGCTGATTCTGTAGCTCTGCATCATCTGCCCCACCAAATACACCGCCGAACGCCTTGCCTAAACCTGACAACAAGCCACCTTGATTACCAGCGATACCTTGCTGACTTGCAACCACAGTATTGTTTTTCTCTACTGCCAGTATCGGACGCTTGGCATATTCTTTAGCTGCTGCATACTCTTCTGGCTGATTCGGCATGGTCAGATGATAGGTTTGATTATCCGCCAATTCTGCCGTCACGCTCACATTACCCGAACGTAAATAATCATGCTCATCACGGCGCAAATCGTATAAGCGATCGTATTTTGCAGTAATCGCATGTTGACCCGGCTGAAGCGTGAACTTTTTAGTCAATGGTTGAAAAGCGCTCTGCTGCACTTCTTGCCCATTAATAGCCGTGACTTTGATATGGTCATCAACCAGTAGCGTTACTTCAGCATGCGACAGCATAGAGACAGAGCCTGCACCAATAAGCAACGTGCTGATGGTCAGTTTTTTTAGCAAAGAAGCATTGGATTTCATAAGTGATTCCATTAATAGTGAAAACGTTTTGGCAATAGTAAAAGCGTTTTGGATAAAAGACTTTAGTTGTTAATGCTAAAAATCGAGTGGCATCGTATGTTGATCTTGTTCCGCTGAATCGTTATCTACTTGTGTCTCTTGCGCAATATCAGCAAGCTCTGCTGCTAGTGTCTGCTCATCAATGGTACGCAATGCGTCAGTGATGACTGCTTTGGATATATTGCTACGCCCAAGGTTCGAAAACATCGGCTGAATATAATTGAGTACTTCCATCATCGCACCGATGCGATGTGGTCCTTCAGTAAGCAAATAATCAATAATTCGATCATCAAACTGCCAACCACGCCGACGCAAGATGGATTGTAATAACGCCTGACGGTCGGCTAAGTCATGACCATTGGGTACTTTAAACGTAGGTGCTTGTGCCAAACGAGTCAGCAAATCCCTCAATTGAAAGGGCAAATCACCAGCAGGCTTATTGGCTGCAAACAACAATTGACGCTGACCTTCACGACTGCGGTTAATCAAATGAAATAAGGCTTCTTGCCATTGACTGCTTTGCTCCAGCACCTCTAAATCATCGATCGCGATTAGATCGAAGTTTTCTAGAGAGGAGAGGACGTGCACATCGGTATGAATCAACTCATTGAGTGACAAACAAATCGCGGACTTGTCCATCTCAATAAATGACTCACAGATAGCAGATAATAAGTGCGACTTGCCCGTAGCAGGACTGCCAAATAGGTACAGCTGACCAATCAGGCCGACATGTAGTTGCCGCACTGCATCAATAATTGACATCCAACCAGGACCGGCGAAGTCACTTAGACTTGCATCATGCTTAATGTCCAGATTGAGACTTAGCTGTGCTTCTGCATGAATCATCAACTCGTTTTGCGTAATGCAATAAATAAAAGGATAAATTATTAATAACTGTCTTTGAGGTACTCTTATACTACCTGATATAACTTGCTGCGTTAGCATCTCGTCATTTTAATCAGGAATATATCTGAAAATTATCTAATCAAAAGTCATCTTGTTAACGACCAACTGGATAACGGCGGATACTGTCAATACTGCGCCTATATATAACATATTTGCAAAATGACTGACAAGTCTTTTACCTATTAAGCCTTATCCATCACTGTTTATTCCTCACACCATTTACTATTAATTCCCCATGGCTCTATCAATTTAACGATAAAATATTTATCTCTTCTCAAACAATGCCAATTGCTTACGACCTTTATAAAAATCTGTCGAACGATAGTAGATATATAAATGGCGAAACAGTACATTAAGCACGGCAGACACTGGCAAAGCAATTAGCATACCAACGAAACCCAATAAGCTTGCGCCTGCCAATACGGCAAAAATCACCCAAAGCGGCGATAGACCTATCTTATCACCCAATAGTAACGGCTGTAGAATATAACCTTCTGCGGCTTGCCCAACTAAAAACGCTCCGACGATCAGCGACAAATACGTCCAATTTAGCCCAAACTGGAACAGGCAGGCGATAATGGCAGCGATAAAACCAATGCCAAAACCCAAATAAGGAACAAAGCTGGCAATACCGGCAACCATACCAATAATCAGCCCAAGCTCAAGCCCAATAAGCTGTAATTGCACCGCATAAATAGCACCCAATAATACCATCACCAATAGCTGACCTTTGATAAATGCCATCAACGCAAGGTCACACTCTCGAGCAATTTGAATGACTTTTTTGCTATACGCAGCGGGAATCGCCAGCTTCCATGTTTGCAGACGCTGATCCCAATTAAATAAGAAATAAAAGGTAAGAATCGGCACCAGCACAATGAGTCCTGCATTATTGATGAAGTTCATGCTCGACACCAATATTTGGTTCATCATGGTACTGGCATCTTCAAACTTATAATTGGTTTGCATGTATTCAACCAATGTCTCAGAAAACCCTTTAGACTCCAACTCTGGCAGATTGATACGACTGTTGTTAACGAACCATTCACGTACGACTTCATTATACCAAGTTAAGACCTTAGGCAGGTACTCCCACGCCGCTTGCAACTGATGCCACAAGGTCGGTATCAACCACCAAAGCAGTAGCACCATTCCTAAAGTGATGGTGGAATAGACAATGATAATCGCCACCCAGCGTTTGATATACTTCGATAAGCGTTTGACCAGCGGATTGAACAAGTAAGCCAGTACGAAAGCAAAGACAAACGGTATAATGACTGGCATCATCAAATACAGTAATAATATACCCACCACCATCGCAACGACAATAAATAAGCGCCGAAAAAAAGGATCTATTGGTTGGTTCATCATGACAAGGAATCCTATGATAGGCTGATTTAAGATGGGAGCATAATTGAAAGAAATGATACGTCTTATCGTACAACAACGGTGTAATAGCGAACTGTTATCGACAATAAATTTAGCGTTCTATTATCGCAGAGTACAGCAAAAAATCCGTCATTTTTTGTTTCTTAACTTTTTATTTACCACTTAAAGTCAGTCTTCGTGAAATATCCGCCAAATATCCGCAAGTTGCTTTGCGAGTAAGGGTCATTTTTGGGTATAATGTGCGCACTATATTCAGAATTAACACGACCAACTCGATTTTCTACTGACAGACCTTCATTCCCTATAAAATTTGTGAGATGACCATGAGTAACAAGCCTTCTTTAAGCTACAAAGATGCTGGTGTTGATATTGATGCTGGCGATGCGTTGGTACAACGTATTAAATCAGTGGCAAAAGCCACCTCTCGTCCTGAGGTTGTGGGCGGACTTGGCGGCTTTGGAGCGCTTTGTCGTATACCAACTGGTTACACCTCTCCTCTACTCGTGTCGGGCACTGACGCGTCGGTACTAAGCTCAAGCTGGCATTACAGCTGAATCGTCATGACACTATCGGCATTGATTTAGTCGCCATGTGCGTCAACGATTTATTGGTTTGCGGTGCAGAGCCATTATTTTTCTTAGACTATTATGCAACTGGCAAGCTTGATATTGATGTTGCAGCGACTGTGGTCACTGGTATTGGTGAAGGCTGTAAGTTATCAAACTGCGCTCTAATCGGCGGCGAAACGGCTGAGATGCCAGGCATGTATCAAGACGATGATTATGACTTGGCAGGCTTTTGTGTCGGTGTGGTCGAAGAAGCGGAAGTCATCACTGGCGAAAACGTCGCGGAAGGCGATGTATTGATCGCTCTTGCCTCAAGTGGCGCACACTCAAACGGTTATTCATTGGTACGTAAAGTCATCGAAGTCAGCGGCATTGATGTGACTACTAGCGATGAGCAATTAGACGGTCAGCTATCCAAGACGCGTTAATGGCCCCTACTCGCATCTATGTTAAAGCGATTAAAGCGTTGCAAGATACTCTTGGTAGCTCAGCGCTGCATGCAATGTCACATATCACTGGTGGCGGCTTAACCGATAATTTACCACGTGTATTACCAGAGAATTTAGCTGCTAGTATTGATACGGCTAGCTGGCAGTTCTCAGAGCTATTCACTTGGTTACAAACCCAAGGAAATATTGAACAAAGCGAGATGTACCGCACTTTTAACTGCGGCGTTGGTTTTGTCATTGTCGTGCCTAAAGATAAAGCAGATGCGGCTATTCAAACTTTGAATGATGCTGGTGAAAAAGCTTGGCAATTAGGCGAAATGGTGAAGCGCGAAGCGGATGCTGTGGTGTACCGTTAATGTCAGAAATATCGTTAATATCAACCAATACACGCCAAGACAGCAAGCCTTTGCGCATTGCTGTCTTGGTATCTGGTAGTGGTAGCAACTTGCAAGTACTGATAGATGCGATGCAAGCTGGCGCACTGCCAATTGAGATTGTTGGCGTCATAAGCAACCGTGAAGATGCTTATGCCATCACCCGTGCAAAAGACGCTGACATTCCTGTGGCAGTATTGTCACATGTTGCTAGCGGCAAACGCATGGGCATCATGACCTTTGAGAGTCATGCCAGCAGCCAACTAGCATCATGGCAACCAGATGTCATTGTGTTAGCTGGTTTTATGCGTGTCTTGAGTGCAGATTTTATCGATAATGCACCAGCGCCGATGATTAATCTGCACCCCTCTTTACTACCTGTCTATAAAGGCCTTGATACCCATCAGCGTGCGATACAAGCAGGTGAGCGACATCATGGCTGTAGTATTCATGTCGTCACTGCCGAGCTTGACGCGGGGGCTGTTTTGACCCAAGCGCTGTTAGAGATACATCAAAGAGACACTGCCGATAGCTTGCAAGCACGCGTGCAAAAGCTTGAGCATCAATTGCTCCCTTGGACGATTTTATTATTGGCCAAAGGCGCACTTTCGCTAGACCATGCTCAAGCATCCAATCAACAAAGTATGTCTTTACCAACGCTACCGTTAAAACTATATTTGAACGACTGAGTAAATAGCGACAGTCACAAATTATCAGGCACCAACTATCAAACTTAAACTCTTCGCATAAAAAAGCCCAGTCACTCAATGAATGACTGGGCTTTCTAATAGCTACCTTTAAAATCTTCTAAAGCATATTCATCCCGAAGACGTCAGCTATTATTGACTTTTATGGACATGTAACCCTTTAATATTTACAAATTCTTTGATACCAAAACCGCCATGCTCGCGACCATGACCTGAGTTTTTCACTCCACCAAATGGCAACGCTGGATTTGCAAGACCGTAACCATTGATGTAAACCATGCCCGTATCAAACTCTTCACGCGCTAGGCGAATGGCTTTGTCTTCGTCTTTAGAGAAGATAGCACCGCCCAAACCGTAGCGACTGTCATTGGCAATGCGTAATGCATCATCTTGGTCTTTGGCTCGTATTAATGAGGCGACAGGACCAAATAATTCGTCATCATAGGCAGGTTGTCCTTTTTCGACATTCTCCAAGATAGTTGCTGGATAAAAACTGCCTTTACCTTCTGGCAATTGACCACCAACAGCAATCGTTGCGCCTTTTGCCACACTGTCTTCTACTTGCTCATGCAATTTTTCTTGTAAATCTTTGCGGGCTAATGGACCAAGATCAGAGGCATCATCCATCGGATCGCCAGATTTAGCGTCTGCAACTTTTTGACAATGCGTTCACGGAAATCATCGTATAAGCTATCAACAACGATAAAGCGCTTAGCGGCGACACAAGTTTCACCATTATTAATGAGACGCGCTTGGGTACAAGTTTCTACCGCTAACTCTACATCAGCATCTTCTAAGACAATAAAGGCATCGTTTGAGCCTAATTCTAGCACCACCTTTTTAATGGCTTTTGCTGCTTGCTGACCCACAATGCTACCAGCGCCGTCGCTACCTGTCAGTGTGACACCGCGCACTTTGTCATGACCGATTAATGCTTCTGATTGGTCGTGATCGATTAAAATCGTACGGAACAAATCGTTTGGTAACTCTGATTCATGGAAGATTTTTTCGATTAACAAGCCTGAACCAGTCACGTTTGATGCGTGCTTGAGTAAAATACTATTACCTGCCATCAGATTTGCGATGGTATAACGGAATACTTGGTAAGCAGGAAAGTTCCATGGCTGCATGCCATAAATGACACCGATAGCTGATAAGTCACAATACCTTTCTTCAAGCCTTCAATATCACGTTCATCGTCAGCAAGTGCAGCCACTCCTTTTTCTGCGGTATAGTCGCAAATCGCCTTACACAAATCTATTTCTTGCAAACTCTGACTATAGAGCTTACCACGCTCCTCAGTCATGAGTTCAGACAACTCTTCTTTGTACTTGAGCAATGTCTCACCGATAGAATTGATAACTTTTGCACGCGCCTCATGGCTGGTTTTACGCCACTCAGTAAATGCTTGGTGCGAGGATTCAACAATATTGTTCACCTCGTCATTACTCATATAATCGTATTCTTTGATCGCTTCACCCGTTGCTGTTTATAGTAGTAATATCTGCCATGATTATTATCCTTATTTATTAAACTATTTTATTGGTTTGAAAATTGATCGCTTCAACATCTGAAATCTTAGAAACACATAAACCTTAGAAATACATAAAGCAAGAGTGGTCATTTTTATAAACGTATCTGGTTAAATTGGACAACTTCATCAACGCTCTTATGAAATCCGATACTGTCGTATAACTTAACAATAGGCTATGTATTTGTGTTTTTTCTTAAAGGAAATTCATCATAGCAAAATGTACAACGAGTAGTTTTACAAGTTATAAAGAAGTGTTCGTAAGATGTTAAGAATGTGACTGACCGATTTATTAGGTCAAAATCTTGGACGAGATTTTTCAGTAAAATTACGCCAATAAAAAACAGCGCTTGGGCTGGTTTAATAAATAAGCAATTGATAACCAAAAATAAATGGCTTAAAACAAATGATTCATCACAGGAATTTCTTGGGGTGGATTCTTTTCTTCGTCAACAATTTGACGAGCCACATGCATGATAAGCTGACGCAACCATCGATGGGCGGGATGATGCTGCAGCAAAGGCGACCACGCCATCGTTAGCTCAAATTCAGGGATAAAAAATGGTGGCTCGACCATCATGATACTGTCGTTATTAGCTTGCATTTTTGCTACACGCGTAGGCAAAGTTGCAACCAAATCTTTATTGGCTGCGAGCATGGCTGGCATTTGATAGTGGCGGGTAAAAACACTGATTTGACGTTTTTGACCTAAACGTTGCAGTGCTTGATCAATTGAACCTAGGCCACCAGATTTTTCTGGATTGACACCAAATCCCACACCCATACCCGTTTTAGAGACCCAAACGTGCTGCGCCTTAAGATAATTTTTTAGATTAAAGCGATGCGCATAGGGACTGTCAGAGGACAATAGGCAGCTAAAGGTATCACGCCAGACCAAAACTTGGTGGAAACTTTGCGGAATTTCATTAAAGCGGTTGATCGCCAAATCCACTCGCCCCTGCTCCATATCACGATATGAGACGTCCGATGGCGTTAAGAAATCTAAGATGACATTTGGTGCCTCTGAGCGCAATGCTTTGACCAATTTTGGTACCAATGTCGCTTCAGCATAGTCTGAGGTCATGATACGAAAAACGCGCGAGGTACTATAAGGACGAAATTCTGTGCGTGGCTCTAATACTTGTGTCAAATCCGCCAGTATTTCACGGATACGAGGTTGCAACTCCAAAGCGCGTTCAGTCGGCGTCATGCCTTCGGATGAGCGTACCAGCAATGGATCATTAAATAGCTTACGTAGCCGGCGCAAAATATTACTCATCGCAGGTTGGGTAATGCCAAGCTGCTCAGCTGCACGAGTGACGTTTTTTTCTCGTAACAACACATCTAGATGTACCAATAAATTTAAATCTACCCGCTGCAAATTCATATATGTCTCTTTACCTTAAAATAAATACCACTACAAACGCGGCGTTTTTTGCCCTGTTATTTAGTATAAATCATCTATAACAGCATGAAATAAGGACAATTTTATATTAATTATTTTGATATACGCTTATTATAACTGAAATCATTCATCATAAGTCATTGTTTTATATGTACTATCATAAAATTAAATACCCAAGATAATAATCATAAACTAGATAAATCAAGGCAACCTAGCTATAGTGGCTAGCAAGCGCTTAATCAGTCCTTGTTTAATGTTAGGCAGTCGCCGTGCGTTTTGATGGATTGACTACCACAGGTATTTTATCGCATTTTCATGCGGAAATACGGACATAACCTTTATTACGCAAACTTAATTTTTTGCTCTCATTTGTTTTTAAGCTTGAATTAGTAGTTGGCACTTTTTAGGGCAATAAGCACTTTAACAGTCAAAAAAGGCTTATAAAAAAGCGCATTCAACCTAAAACGAAAGACCCAATAATAAAAGCTGACCAATTCGACAGGTTTTATTTGCTTTTATCATAATTTTCTTATAGTTTAGTAGAGATTGCTAACGCACAAGGTTTATATTTTAGATTTTTACTTCTGCCAGCATCTTTCTACATATATCAAAATTACCTCAATACTTGTAATTTTCTAAGTTACTAATTTTCACCACCCCAAGGAGACATAGATGTCAACTGCATATAAATCAGCGATCGACTTAGTACGTGAATTAAAGCAAAAGCACGGTAACTGGCAGAATATCAGCGAAACCGATGCGGCACGTATGATGTCACAAAACCGTTTTAAAACGGGCTTAGATATCGCCAAATATACTGCAAAAATCATGCGTCAAGACATGGAAGACTATGACAATGATACGTCTCAGTACACGCAGTCTTTAGGTGCATGGCATGGTTTTGTGGCACAACAAACTATGTACGCTAAGAAAAAATATTTTGGTACTACGTCTAAAACTTACATCTACCTATCAGGTTGGATGGTTGCAGCCCTTCGCTCTGAGTTTGGTCCTCTTCCTGACCAATCTATGCATGAAAAAACCTCTGTACCTAGCTAATCGAAGAAATCTACACCTTCTTACGTCAAGCTGATGCTAAAGTATTGAACGACTACTTCCGTGAGCTAAACGCTGCAGAAGAAGCGGGTCAAGATACCTCAGCCATCCTAGAAAAAATCGAAAACTTTGATTCACATGTTGTGCCAATCATTGCTGACATCGATGCAGGTTTCGGTAACGAAGAAGCCACTTACTTGCTAACTAAGCAAATGATTGAAGCTGGTGCTTGTGCTATTCAGGTTGAAAACCAAGTATCTGACGCGAAGCAATGTGGTCACCAAGCGGGTAAAGTCACTGTACCGCATGAAGACTATATCGCAAAAATCAACGCTATTCGTTATGCATTCTTAGAGCTTGGTGTTGAAGACGGCGTTATCGTTGCTCGTACTGACTCTGAAGGCGCGTCACTAACGCAAAAAATTCCAGTATCAAATGAGCCAGGCGACCTTGCTTCTCAGTACATCGATTTTATCGAGATGGAAGAAGTCACGCTAGAAAACGCCAAAGAGAATGACAGCTTGCTCAAGCATAACGGCAAATTAGTACGTCCAGTTCGTCTTCAAAATGGTCTATATCAGTTCCGTGAAGAAACGAACATCGACCGTGTCGTACTTGACTGTGTAACGGCTCTAGAAAATGGCGCTGATCTACTATGGATCGAGACACCGACTCCAGACGTCGCACACATCAAAATGATGGTTGATCGTATTAAAGAGCAACAGCCAAAAGCCAAGCTTGTATACAACAACAGCCCATCATTCAACTGGACACTGAACTTCCGTAAGCAAATCATCGCTCAGTGGGAAGAAGAAGGCAAAGACCTATCTGCCTACAATAAAGATGACTTGATGAGTGCTGATTACGATGGTACTGAACTTGATACCGCAGCTGACGAAGCGGCTAGAAACTTCCAACGTGATGCATCACGTGAAGCAGGTGTATTCCATCACTTAATCACGCTACCTACTTATCACACCACTGCGCTTAGCGTGCATGAGCTTGCTAAAGGCTACTTCGGTGAAGATGGTATGCTTGCTTATGCTGCTGGCGTACAACGTAAAGAAATCCGTGAAGGCATCGCTTGTGTTAAGCATCAAGCAATGGCTGGTTCTGACCTTGGCGATGATCACAAAGAGATCTTCTCAGGTGAAAACGCCCTTAAAGCTGGCGGCGGCAAGAACACAATGAACCAGTTCTAATCACCGACCACTTATAAGTATATCTCGTAAGTACCAGTTATAGAGAAAGCCGTCCTATCTTGTAGGGCGGCTTTTTTATGTCTGCTTATTTGCACTCTATTATTGTAAGATTTTGAGCATTGTGAGCTTGTTAATTCTTAATTTGAGTGATTATTATCCTTACTATCAGTCTCTTTCATATTATTGCTATTATCCTCTTCCTGACTGCTCTGTATACCGACTGAATCGTGACTTTTTAGATTTTCACTCATCAGCTCACGCTTCATATTTTTTATACGGGGATCATGTTTAAAAAATCTACGATAGATTGCTTTTATCATTCTGTAAATTAGATAAAAAATACCGCCAAGTACAAGCAGCCACCACAGTTGTATCAATCCAAGCGCTACTGATCTAAGTATCTCCCAGCCATCTTTAAGTGCTTGACTCACTTGACTACTAAAACTTGGCTGCTCAGCATCTAATAGCACATCCAGATTTTGCGTGGTTTCTTTATAACTGATATCTGGCTGCATAAAGGTCAGGTTAATGGTGCTATATTGAACTTTATCAGCGATAGCCAGTTGCTCAAGCTTGGCGAGCTCTTGCTGACGACGTGCCGCATAAGTTGCGGTAATAGCATCAACATTGCTGCCTTGGTCTTTGTCATTTTTACTACTCAGGCGTTCTTGGCTAAGCTCGCTTGCCATATCACTATTTAGCTGGCTCGCTAGCTGTTCACGATAAATATCTAATGTCACATCTTGAGCACTAAACTGCTGCCCATTTAAAAATGCGACTTGCTGTTGTAATTGCGCTAGGAACTTACTGACATTGGCGCGAGGGATACGAACCGTCATGTCAGCTTGACGAGTGTAGGTTGTAATCGTGATATTTTTATTGCCTTGTACAAAGGTTCGACTATCACGTGGATGATTACTAATATTGCTAAGTGCCACATAACCAGCCTGTTGCCGTGTCAAACTCTCAATAGCATCACTAGTTTTGACGACATCTTCAACTTTAAAATCAGCACTGGCAGTTATCAATAGCGCTTTGCCAGCAATTTTAATGTCTGCTGCCTGACTACCAAGGGTCTGTTCACTAGTGCTCGATAGGTTTGCAACCTCTAAATCATCAGCGTTAGAGGCATTATCAGCTGCCACATCGGACATGATGCCAACCATCTCCCCTTCTGTAGCGTCTGCAACTTCTTCGGTTGCCACCTCTGTCAGATCTGCGCTGCTTTCTGCATATTCAGAAGAGCTATCGCAGCCGCCTATCAATAAAACAGACCCAAGCATTATTGGTAGACATAAAACTGATGGAAACAAGGCTTTAGACAGTAATATTGCATGAGACTGCTGCGTGTCATACTTCTTTTGATTGCATCGCGTCATTATTTTATAATCCGGCATTTTATGAGATATGATAAATATATTGGATAAAAATATTTTAGCTTCTATTATAAAGCCAACCACCTTTATCCTACTTTTGTTTAATAATTAACGTTAATTATAATGATTACTTACTAAAAGTATATCTCTAATATTGGCTCAGATTATTTATAGAAAAAATTTTGCTTGTTATTCGCTGATAGCTTTCATACGATGGTAGTCATTCAAATTTATTAAAATAATCGGGAGCCATCATGCAAGAGATAGAGCTAAAGTTTTTGGTACCAGAGTCGCGACTGAAAGGTTTGATGCGCCAAGCACGAGTCAAGTCTTCTGAGGTGACACAACTGGCTGCCCATTATTATGATACCCCAGACCAACAGCTTGCAGAGGCAGGCATTGGCTTGCGTATTCGTAAAGAAGGCGATGCTTGGGTACAGACCATCAAAGCGGGCGGCGATGGCATTGCAGCACGCCTAGAGCATAATGCGGTACTGGATAATGAACAAGTACAAGCGATGCTCGATAATAATACGCTCATGCCTGATTTAACCATTTATAAAAACACCTCTGTCGCCCCTGCCCTAGCTGAATTTAAGCTAAAAAAACTGGCTAAAAATCTCACACGGTTATATGTGACCGATGTAGAGCGCACCACACGATTGCTAGTGGATGATAGTGGTAGTGATGGTGATGCAAATAACCATGTCGAGATGGCGTACGATTATGGAGAAATTATTCACGGTAATGATGATACTCAGCGTGATGCTATTCAAGAGATTGAGTTTGAGCTGATATCAGGAGATATCGATTTTTTATTTGCAACCGCCAAAACTTGGTGTAAGCGCTACAAGCTTTGTTTGTCTACGGTGACAAAAGCTGAGCGCGGTGGTTTACTCATCACAGAACAGCAGCATAGTCCAGCTGTCCACGCTGACCTTGATCAGCTAAATATCGATAAGAAAATCAGTATGCCTGCCTTTGTGCGTGCAGCGGTACATAACTGTCTATTGCAAATACTGCCCAATAGCAGCGCTATCGTCGCTGGCAGCGAAGAGGACGTCCATGCATTACAACTATACATTGGTATTACCCGCTTACAAGCTGCCCTACAAGCATTTGCCAGCTATTCTGACGAAATCAATCCAGACTGCTGCCGATACTAAAACGAACAGCCACGTTATTGAATGAATATCGAGAGCTTGCCCATCTTGCCTCACATATAGAGCCTAATTTACAACAGCATGGTGCACCTACTGTCGACTGGGCAACAGATATGGATGCGCTGAAGATTACTCCGAAAGAGGCTGTCAGTGCCAACGATTTTCAGCTGACCTTACTTGAGCTGATCGCCTTTACCATGAGCGACCCAAGCCTTGAACCACAGGCTGATCAACTCGCCATCGATAAACTGGCAAAAACCTTATCCAAACAGCAGGCAAAGCTTGGCAAGGCAGTACAAGAGCTACAGAGTAAAAAAGACCTTGGCTCAAATAACATTAATATAGAAAGCAATGATTTAAAAGATGATGATTTACAAAGTGTTGACTTAGACGATAGTGACTTAGAAAACGTAGATTCAAAAAGTGACGATATAGAAAATATTGATCTAGACGGTAATAATGCAGAGCACGAGCTGCATGAGCAGTTAACCACCTTACTTTATATCAGTGAGTTTGCTACGCCATTATTAGATAAGAAAAAGTCAAAAAAGAAAAAAGCCAAGAAGGAAAGCAAACGCTGGCTAAAATACTTAGCAAAAGCGCAAAAGACTTTGAATAAATATCATAATCATAAAATGTACCAACAGCGCTATCAATTAAAATCGAAGACAGATAGCAGTGCGTTATATGGCGCTGGGTGGTTTGCAGCCATGCTAGTGAGAGACCTTAAGCGCACAGAAAAACGCTTGGCGAAAGTGACACACAGCTCTGTATTGCGGTAAAAATACTTATAACAGCATCAATAAAACTTAGAATAAACAATGCTTTAAACAAAATAAGCTCAGAGTAAAAAAAGACAGCGCATTTTATATGGGCTGTCTTTTTTTGAATTGCGTTTTTTAAAGGGCTTTTTCCGATTGGATAAGTGAACTAAACTATATTAAAAAATTAACGCTTTAACTCAGCCAATTAAATATCGAAGATTGATATTGGTTTTCTACGTCTAGCTCTTTTGTCAGTTCAGCGCTTTTATAAACCTAGCACTTTCATACGCTCACTAACTGGCTGATACGTTTTCTCGCCAGCAGGCTCAACAATGTTGCCAAATGGCATTTGTGCCACTAATTCCCAACTATCTGGGATAGCAAAAGCCTTAGCGGCATCTTCATCCACAAGCGGATTGTAGTGCTGTAGGTTGGCACCAACATTTAAAGTACGTAGCTCAGTCCACATCGCATACTGATGCATGGCTGAGGTTTGCTGAGCCCAAACTGGAAATCTATCTGCATATAACGCAAACTGCTCTTGCAGTGACTGAGTCACGTTTTTATCTTCATAAAACAGCACCGTACCCGCCGCCGCACGGAAGCCATCTAGTTTTTGCTTAGTCCCAGAAAAGTCGCCATCGCCGACGGCTGCACGCAGTTTTTCTTCAGCGATATCCCACAATTTCTGGTGCTCGGCACCAAACAGTACGACCAATCGCGAAGATTGTGAATTAAAAGCAGAAGGCGTATGTAATAAAACACGCTCTGCCATATTGACAATTGCTTGTGGCTCTACTGGCAGCTCATTGCCCAAAGCATATATTGACCGGCGTTCATCAAAGGCTTGTTGTAAAGTGACTAGGCTTTCTTTAGACATCGATATTATCCTTATAGTTATCATAAAATATAGGTCAAACGAGCCATGTTTAGCATGACAAGTCGATCATTCATAAGCAAGCTATTATAGCAATATGCTAAATAATATCTAGACTCTATAAAGTTTTATTTATCAATTACTCTATGAAGTTATTCTGTTTTACTTAGGACGTGTCCTGAGCCTGAACGAAAGCACCTAAATGGGCTAAGAATGGTTAATTAGCAACAATCGTCACCGATATGCCCTCTGCAATTTGGTCGAACAATTCAATAATATCCTCATTACGCATACGTATACAGCCATGCGAGAGTGGCACACCCATCGGTTCACTGTCTGGCGTACCATGAGTATAAATATAACGCTGATAAGTATCACAGCCACCTTGACTATTACTGCCTTTATTAAAGCCCTCTTCCACACCACTTAGCCAAAGAATACGGCTTAATATCCAATCGCGTTCAGGATGTCGTTCACCAAGCTCAGCACTATATATCTCGCCTGTAGGGAGGCGTCCAATGAATACGGCATTTATGGGTTCATTTGCGCCAATTTTTTTGGCGATAAAGTGTTTGCCAAGAGGTGTGCAGCCGCTATCTTGCTGACTGCCAATGCCATTTTTAGCAGTAGACACCGTATATTGAGCCAATTCTCTATTATGCTGGTAGAGCGTTAATGTTTGCTTAGCAATATTAACCACCAACTGCACATCAGAACTTTCGTTATTTTTCTCGTTATTTTTCTCGTTATTTTTCTCGTTATTTTTCTCGTTATAGCTTTCGTTATTTTTCATAGAATGTTTCCAACGGTCATTTACCCAATAGATATCATTATTGACCGCGTGATAAGTAAGTGGATTGATTTTTTCTATTATTAAGGGATTGTATCAAGGCTTTTGGCACCGTAATATAGGGGCACACTTTTTGATGCTAGCAGATTATGACGACTATTTCACCGACACGTGTGTCGATGTATGATTTTCTCTATCAAGATACCAAGCCAATGGTATCTTTATTGGCAGATGCCGCCAAGCTTTCATTACCACAAGCTCGATTGGCAATGGATGCCAGTTTGCAGGCCATTATCAGTGCCTTGCTTGCTTACCAGCAGCATAACGACGGACAAGCTGTAAGCAAAAAGCTATTTAGTCGCGGCGCTGTTAAAGAGCTACGCCAATATAATTCGATGAATTTTTCGACTATCAATGCGACGTTATATCATCGCCATGAAGCGGCAGATGCGATATTTTATGATAATGCTCGCGTGATTAAAGCGAGTGACTACATTGCTCAGCAGATTGACGCAACAACGCAGCAAGTACAGATACTCCTCACATCTCTATGCGTGATTGTCTTACGTGAGCTGGCTATTTTAGCGACTATAGCCAACTTGATAGCAATGAGATGGATAAGTGGTTCGCTTTACAGCCACAGTTTTTATCAGCTGCTCGCTTTGCCATCAATGAGCCAGCGTCTGTCTCTGTTAAATTGAATGTGGTAAATGAAGATAACAGTCTAGTCGCAGCATCAGAGGTCAATTCAGACTCGGCAGTAAAAACAAAAGCAGCAGCCGAATCCGACAACAATCCTCATACAGAACGTGCCTTATTAAGTGCAGAGCAGCTCGCTGACACCCCACCAGCGTTCAATCCTTACTGGCATGAGTTGACGACATTCAAGCCTGAACGTCATGAGCCTGTGCAAGACATGCAACTGGCAACTGGCAATTATTTAAAAGCCATTGGACGCTCCCCTGATAACTTGCAGCAAGGTCGTCATAACGACATGCTAGTCTTTACAGAAATGCAAGCCATTGCCCTGCCACACCAACGCTGGCTATTACAGCTCGCCAAAATCTCAGATATCTATCTCAGTCGTAATCGCCTACGTATTACCTCTGAACCTGCCAGCGCACCCAAACCACCTTTGGTAAGCTTGGGTTTAATTGGTGGTAATAACGACAATACACCGACCACCACCAGCGAAAAGCCCATTGAATACGAGGCATCAATACCCCTCTGGAAAAATCCGGTTATCCTGATTATTATTGCTGTGATCGGGGTGCTTGGCGGGCTTGCAACGCTCAAGTATCAAAGCCAAAAATCTGACGGTGTGTTACTGGCGACAGAAGAAGTCATAGAACAAGATATTATCGAAGAACGTCAACAGCAGGATGTGGCTATCGTCATGGTTGACGATGAGGAGCCTGATGACAAAGAAACAAAAGCGGCTCAATGATAAATAAAAGCTCTGAATACAGAACCTCTTAATTAGCAAAAAATCATCGAACAAACCTTCAAAAAATCCACAAAAAAAAGGCGCTATTCATATAGCGCCTTTTTTATTCATGTATCTTATTCATGCTTTATCTAGCAAAGCATACTTACTTTGATAAATCACGACCACGGCTGGCTTCAATCGCCAGACGTAAACCGTTCAGACGGATAAAACCTTCTGCGTCTTTCTGATCATAAGCACCAGCATCATCTTCAAAAGTCGCGATTTTTCGTCAAATAACGAATCATCTGACTTACGACCAACAACGCTGACGCTGCCTTTGTACAGTTTTAGACGTACAGTACCATTGACATATTCTTGTGATTTGTCAATCAACGCTTGTAGCATCATACGCTCAGGCTGAACCAATAACCGTTATAAATGATTTTTGCGTAGCGTGGCATTAGCTCATCTTTTAGATGTGCCGCTTCACGGTCAAGCGTTAACGACTCAATGCCGCGATGCGCTTTTAGCATAATCGTACCCGCTGGCGTCTCGTAGCAGCCACGTGATTTCATGCCAACATAACGGTTTTCTACGATATCTAGGCGTCCGATACCATGCTGACCGCCAATCTCATTTAACTTAATCATGACTTCATACGGCTTAAGTGCTTCACCATCGATGGCAACGATGTCGCCTTTTTTGTATTCTAGTTCTAGATATTGTGCTTGGTCAGGCGCTTCTTCCGGGCTGACTGACCAGCGCCACATATCGTCTTCTGCTTCGGCGTAAGGGTCTTCTAAAATACCGCTTCATAAGAGATGTGTAGTAAGTTGGCGTCCATTGAGTACGGAGATTTTTTCTTATTACCTGCATAATCAATCGCAATGTTATGCTCTTTGGCATATTCCATCAAGCTCTCACGGCTAGACAAGTCCCACTCACGCCATGGTGCAATGGTAACCACGTCAGGCGATAAAGCAACGGCGCCAAGCTCAAAACGGACTTGGTCATTCCCTTTACCAGTCGCGCCATGACTGATCGCATCGGCGTTGTGTTCTTTAGCAATCTCAACTAAGCGCTTGGCAATTAACGGACGCGCGATAGAAGTCCCTAGCAGATACTCGCCTTCATAGATAGCGTTAGCGCGGAACATCGGGAATACATAATCACGGGCGAACTCTTCACGTAAGTCTTCAATATGGATATGTTTGATGCCCATGGCTTCGGCTTTGGCGCGTGCTGGCTCAACTTCTTCGCCTTGACCGATATCAGCCGTAAAGGTAATCACTTCTGCATCATAGGTTTCTTGCAGCCATTTAGCGATGATGGAGGTATCAAGACCACCTGAATAGGCCAAGACGATTTTATTAATATTTTTTGGATCAAGTTGAGCATGAAGAACTCCTATTGTGAGCATTTAGTGTTAGGAAAAGCGCTAATATTCAATCAAAAGATAAATTACTTGCTCAGTGTACATCATATTTACTATAGGCAAAAGTGCAACTGCCCCATGGCATAAGCTTTTGATTTAAATTTTGGGTCAATAAATTTCAATTATTCACATGTAGGTGACAGCTGATTGCCGCAAATTAAAAAACAACCCATGTATTATGTACAGATATTTAGCCGCATATTTAGTCAAGTAGGCAAATCTGTTATGATAGCGGTACAGTATCCCTTCCTTTTATTTCCGTATATGACGATATAGAGCGCGACGACATTATGACTGATTCGATTAGAGAATTGACCATCCTTCAGCCAGACGATTGGCATATCCATTTGCGTGATGGCAAAGCATTGAGCACTACTGTATCGCACGCAGCAAACAGCTTTAACCGTGTCATATGTATGCCAAACTTAGTGCCTCCTGTTAAGAACACTGACGATGCGCGTGCCTATCGCGACCGTATCATGGCGCACTTAGTAGCCAGTGAGCTGAGTACTGAGCGCAAAACTGCATTCGATCCACGTATGACTTTATATCTCACTGACAAAACCACTGCCCAAGATATCGAGATGGCAGCACAATCAGGTATCGTCCAAGCGGTCAAGCTTTATCCTGCTGGCGCGACTACCAATTCGGCTGATGGCGTCACCAATATTAACGCCTGTGTCGATGTTTTTGAAGCATTAGAAAAGCACAACCTACCACTATTGATACATGGCGAAGTGACGCAAGATCATGTGGATATCTTTGACCGTGAAAAGCGCTTTTTAGACGAGGTGTTGGCGCAAATCATTGTCAAATTCCCTACATTAAAGATTGTCGTCGAGCATATTACTACCAGTGATGCCGCTGATTTTGTCTTAGCACAAGGCAATCACATTGCCGCCACTATCACTCCGCAGCATTTAATGTTTAACCGCAATCATCTGTTGGTTGGCGGTATCAAGCCACACTTTTATTGCTTGCCTATTTTGAAGCGTGAAAGCCATCAAAGAGTATTATTAGATGTGGCAACCAGTGGCAATCCCAAGTTTTTCTTAGGCACGGATTCAGCCCGCATGCGACGGATAAAAAAGAAGCCGCTTGTGGCTGTGCTGGCTGCTATAGTGCCGCAACTGCCTTGCCATTGTATGCCACGCTTTCGATAGCGTGGGAAAAATAGACAAGTTAGAAGCTTTGCCAGTCGTTTTGGGGCTCAGTTCTATGGACTGCCAGTCAATGAAAGCACGATTACGCTTGTCAATACGCCTATGCAAGTGCCAGCAGCCTATCCTTACTTTGATGGCTCATCATTGACCCCGCTTATGGCAGGCGAGACGCTGCCTTGGTCTATCAAAGCATAAAACGCACTAAGCAAAACCATCTGTATTCTATTTTAACTTGAGAAGTTCAACCCTATGATAAGAATGACATCTGCTACCCAGCAGTGTGATTTGTATCATAGGTTATTTACTTTTCACTTAATGTCTTAATTCAATATAATAGTACGACTGATAAAAGCGATTTAACCAGATATGACCACTCCAAACGATGCCGCGTTACCTGACGAAAACCCATCAAACCCTGTAGAAAATAGCATTAAGAGCCCAGCAAATACTCACACAGAAGATGCCGCAGCAGACGAGCTAGCACCCATGCGTCTAAAAGACCGATTTCGTAAGTTTCTGCCTGTCGTCGTTGATGTGGAAACTGCCGGCTTTAATGCGCAAACCGATGCTTTACTAGAGATTGCCTGCATTCCTGTACTACTGAATGAGCAAGGTGTGTTTTATCCTGGGGAAGCATTCAATGCTCATATCGAACCCTTTGAAGGCGCGAATCTTGAGCCAAGTGCCCTTGCCTTCACTGGCATTGATCCCAATAATCCGATGCGTAAAGCCATTGCCGAAGACGAAAAAACAGCACTACGCCGTATTTTTAAGGGGTTAAAAGAAGTACGCCGTACTGAGGACTGCCGCCAGTGCGTCTTAATTGGGCACAACGCCCATTTTGACTTAGCGTTTTTGAATGCGGCAGTACTGCGTACCAACAACAAAAGTCACAACCCGTTTCATAACTTTTCAGTTTTTGACACAGTGACCTTATCTGCGCTGGCATTTGGTCAGACAGTACTAGCACGGGCTTGCAAGGCAGCAGGGCTTGATTTTGATGGCAATGATGCGCATTCTGCCTATACGATACAGAAAAGACCGCTGAGCTGTTTTGTCATATCCTAAACCATTATCCTATGCTGGCTAATGCGATGCATACTGAAGAAAATAAAGAGGATTCGACTGAGAGTAGTCACAAATAATCCATTTATCACATATCCTATATTGCCAACTACCCATAATAGTGCTATTTGTAATACTTGATGACTTTAACATCTTGGTTTTACAATCAATAGGGATATGATTGATATCACAATAAATCAGCAACTTGTCTAACTGTTGAATATCATATTGTGTAAAACAATTCAAAAGCCAGACAAGTTGCTGTAATTACTAACATTAGAACGTCTCGTTATATCCTATAGATGGTTTAAGTTGCCCACATTGTCTCGATAGCCCGTACGATTCATGCTATCGAGGCGTAATAGGAGGGACTCTATTATGGATCCACAGCTTAAGTTATGGGGAACCATTTTCGGTTATATGCTGCTCGCATTGACTATTAGTGCTTGTACTTCTCTATGGATTCGCTATCATTTGAAGCGTAATGACTTACATCCTCGCCGTGCGATCAAAAAAAGATACTTAATTTTAAAAAGAAGAAGAAAAAGGCTTGACAGCAAGCGCAGACGCTATTAGAATACGCACCACTTCAGCATAAAGGTGAAAGCAGCTGAGGTGTTGTGTTACTAGTCCCCATCGTCTAGAGGCCTAGGACACCGCCCTTTCACGGCGGTAACGGGGGTTCGAATCCCCCTGGGGACGCCACTATTTGGCGTCACTTATTAGCAAGTTTGCTGCAAAGCATCTGATAAGACTAATAAGCGTACCACCAAAAAAGCCCAATCACATACTATTGTGATTGGGCTTTTTTATGCCTGTTTTTTATATCATGAGGTTCTTGATATCTTAGCACTCAGTTCGTCATCGCCGATTTACTTGATAAATGAAGCATAATTAATTTTATACATAAGATTCGGTATTAAGTTCGCTCAAGATATTACGGTATATTTACTAAGCGTCGCTATCCATGGTTTCTATGCCTAACTTGATATTCTGATTATTTATTGAATTTTTTATCATAAATTTAAGCAAAAAAATCCAGCATTGAATACTGGACTTTTAAATCAAACAGTCTATTTTTACAAAGACTACCAAATCTTATCTGATAGCATTAGCCACAACAATGTCATCACAATCATGATACCGAGTACTGTTTGAATCAAGAAGAATGCTTGATGCTGACCAACAACCTTACTTAACGTCAGCCCTAACGTGCTGTACTTGATAGGTGGCGTGTCAATATTGCCAGTTCTTGCTTGTTCCTCATAATACCCTTGTAAGATATCTAAAAATTCGCACCATGCGTTAGAGCCCCAATCATAGGGTTTAAATGGCATGAGTTTTTTCAGCTCAGGCTCTTTGGTCATCCAACGTTCAAGTGTAATGGAGCGTAGAGACCAGTTCGAAAAACGGCGTTCGGTAATTTCTGAAAAATCTAAGATTTTTAATTCTTTATGTCGATCATCTAATAATAAGCGATTCTTTAGATTGGTTAAATCTTGTTCTGACCCTTCTACACATTGAAAAAAATAGCCATTGCCATAGCAAAGAATACCCGTAACATTATCGGCTTGGTTACGCTCAGTCGCGACCTCTGAGATGTCGTTAAGCGTGCTGGGGCTTGAAAGACCAGTCGAAGTAATTTGGCTTATATATATAAGCTGGCAGAGATCTGTCGTCACTGGATTTGTCGAATCGTTGATTGTTGACAATCAGCTTCTCCCTATTTTCAGGTAAATGTAGCTAAGACAACCATACTAAATTTAGAAAAAACATAGAAACAAGATCTTTGAAAGTATCAAATAGGCTTGGTATATTATTGATTTTATAAATGTTTATATTAATTGTATTAAGTTGGTTACATCATAGGCTAGTTTAGTCATCAAAGCAATATATGTTTATCTTATATCATTAATTGAAAAAACCAAACAATAATTCGCAATTATTTATATCGAGAACTTGCATTGTGGTTTATGGGCAGCGATAGGATAAATAGGTAATATGGGAGAGGAAAGTTATGATAAAAATCGTCACCAATGAGCGATAAGACCACTGGCTCATTAATGAGATTGATACAGACTGATGTCTATTACGAATGTTTAATTATTTTTTGTCTACTCAGAACTGGGCATTAATAATCGCTGTGAGTAAAATAGCATCATCAGGATAAGTGAGCTTGATATTCTGGCGACTGCCAGTCACGAGGCGAATGGGTAGGTCTAAACATTCAAATGCACTGGCTTCATCAGTAATAGTGAGCTCGTGTTCAGCGACATAAGTCAATACTTTTTGCAGCTGACCTAAGCGAAACACTTGCGGCGTTTGTGCTTGCCACATATGACGGCGATCGATAGTACGTTTAGCGTAAGAATGTGGGCTGCTACTCACTGTCAAGTTAGCTACAGACGTCTCACCTACAAGCTCAGATTGAGCGGTAGACTGCGGATAGGATTCCTTTAAAGTATCAGCACCGGTGTCGCTAAGATAGCGCCATAGGCTCTAGCATCGCCGCTTCGATGACCTCTTCAATATCATGACTGGGAACCGCAGGACGCGCAGCATCATGAATAACAACCAAATCTGAGTCGTCGGCTCCCGCCCCAATAATCGCCTTTACCCCTGCCTGTACGGACTGCCAACGCTCATCGCCGCCAATCACATAATTGATGGGGAGCGCAAAATTAAGCGTCTGTGCTGTACTGTCATCTGCTGCGACGACTAATAAACATGTATCAATATAAGCACTACTAGCAAGCCGTGCCACACTATGCTGTAGCAAGGTCTGCCCTTGCAACATCGTATATTGCTTGGCAATAGAGGCACCAAAACGACTACCGCGACCCGCAGCAACGATCATGGCATGTACATTAGGTGTGATATTCATAAGGCAATATTCATAAAGTAGTATTCATGGTTAGAGCCCATGATAGTATTGCTAGGGATAGACGAGGAATAAGAGAAGTAACGAATTTCAGGTGAATAAGATTTCTATTATAGACAATAGAAGATCATAATTTTAGACAGTTAAGAGCAATTAATAACGGCTATGCGTCGTGGGCGCCGTAGATACTTGTACAAAGGTCTCGTTCGGCTTAATCAAACCCAAGTCTAAACGAGCGTGCTCTTCCACTGCCTCAAGACCAGTTTTTAAGTCATGCACATCAGTACGCAATAAGTTATTTGCTGCCACTTGGTTTTCGTTTAGGCGTTTTTGTTCTTCGATTTGAGTCAGCAATTTATTATGCTCAAAGCGACCATTTTCGCCCAGCCAATACTGATATTGCAATCCCAAAAGGACGGCAACGGCTAGAGCAAGTAGCATAAATTGGCTAAAGTATTTCATAAGATAATAACGCCGAACAACATAGAGACAATAATAAAAATAAAAAACCAGCTAAGCTTGCTAAGCGATATATCACCAGATTAATGATGACATATCGCCTAGCTGTAGCAAGAAATCTGGCTTGTTAACCACGTAGACCGATGAATTCTTCACGACCACGATAGCTTGCACGTACTTGTTGCTCGATACGTAGCAGCTGATTGTATTTTGCCACACGGTCTGAGCGGCATAGAGAGCCAGTTTTAATCTGACCAGCAGCCGTACCAACGGCTAAATCTGCAATGGTGCTGTCTTCAGTTTCACCTGAACGATGTGAGATAATGGTTGCATAGCCATTTTTCTTCGCTAGATAGATCGCATCTAGCGTTTCTGACAAGGTGCCAATTTGGTTAAACTTAATCAAAATTGCATTGGCAATATGCTTATCAATACCCTCTTGCAAGATAGCAGGATTGGTCACAAATAAATCATCACCAACCAACTGAACTTTATCACCAATCTGCTCAGTCAAATATTTCCAACCATCCCAATCAGACTCGTCAAGCCCGTCTTCGATAGAGATAATAGGATATTGACGCGCCAAGCCGACTAGATAATCTGAGAATCCTTGGCTATCAAATGCTTTGTTGCCCTCGCCTGCCAAGATATATTGACCATCTTTGTAAAATTCGCTAGCCGCACAGTCTAGCGCCAAATGAATGTCTTCGCCCGCTTTATAGCCGACTTGCTCAATCGCTTGCATGATAACGGTGATGGCTTCTTCATTGCTACGCAGGTTTGGCGCAAAACCGCCTTCATCACCAACCGCAGTATTTAAACCTTGTGATTTCAACACAGATTTCAAGCTGTGGAAAATTTCTGTACCAGCACGCAATGCTTCTGAGAAGCTGGTGAAACCAACAGGCTCAATCATGAACTCTTGGATATCAACGGTGTTATCCGCATGCTCACCGCCGTTCAAGATGTTCATCATCGGTACAGGCATCGTCAGCGACGTCTGATTGCGCAAGTTTGCAATATATTGATGTAATGGCAAACTTTGTGACTTGGCAGCAGCTTTTGCAGTGGCAAGAGACACCGCTAGCATGGCATTAGCACCAAGGCTATCTTTGTTTTCTGTGCCATCTAGCGCAATCATTGCATCGTCAATGCCTTGCTGTTCGGTGACGTCTTTATCCATCAACGCGCTGCGAATTTGGCTATTGACGTTAGCAACGGCTTTCTTAACGCCTTTACCCATATAGCGACTTTGGTCACCATCACGTAGCTCAAGCGCTTCGCGTGAACCAGTTGATGCACCACTTGGCGCAGCAGCACGACCGATAGTGCCATCAGCTAAGATTACATCAGCTTCGATGGTTGGGTTACCACGCGAGTCTAAAATCTCACGGGCGCGAATGTCTTTAATTGCGGTGACGTTGGTGGTTTCTTCAGCGTACATAATGTCTGTTAATTCCTTTGGTCATGCCAAGTTTGTGGGATAAATAACGGCAACTAGAATACAAAAAAGATAAAGCAAAATATCGTATAGTGCTATGCTCAAACCAGCTTTGCTTATCTATATAGTCAGCAAGTTTTGAGCAGGATTAAAGGTGGTTTTAATACTTTAATCATCAGCTATAGTGCTTGGCATCATAGCATAAATTTTGCCAAACTTCCCTTATCTTGCACCGACTGGCGCTGATAAAATCACACTTAGATAAACAAATTACCAATTATGGATTTGTCTCAGCACCTATAATATTAAAAGCCATATGACTCTTATACTTTTGTTAGACGTTCTGTTTTAACGTGGGAGCCAGATACTGTGTTATCCAGCTCAACCTTTGTTTTAAATTGGGTCAAACGTAACGCATTCATTAATACAGAAATCGAGCTAAGCGCCATCGCAGCGGCGGCAATCATAGGGTTTAAAAAACCAAAAGCAGCCAGCGGAATACCCAGGCAATTATAAATAAAAGCAAAAAACAGATTTTGCTTGATGTTGCGCACTGTTGCATTGGCGATTTTTTGCGCGGCATCAATATGCATCAGTGACTCACCCATCAAGCGTGCAGACGCACTATGCTGGGCGACATCTGTGCCTTTAAACATGGCAAAGCTTGCATCGGCAGTTGCCATCGCTGGCGCATCGTTGACACCATCACCTGCCATTGCAACTTTATGACCAGCCGTTTGCAACAAGGCAATTTGACTGGCCTTATCGCGTGGCTCATTTTACCATAAGCTTGCTCAATGCCCAGCTGCCCTGCCACATGATCGACCACAGACTGCTTATCACCACTCATCAAAATGACATTGATACCTGCGTCTTGCAGCGCAGTAATAGCCTTCGGAGTATCTACTTTTAAGTCGTCAGCTAGAGCAAAAGCACCCAAAGCTACATCATTAATAATAACGGCAACGGTACTGGCAATTTGCCATACCTTTGGCATCAGCTTAGGCAATGTTAAATTAGCAAACTCTGCGGTACCGACTTTTACCACACCCAAACCTTCAATATTGCTTGTATACCAGCGCCTTTAATGACACTAATATCAGTCACATTCATCAACGGCAAATTTCGCTCAGTAGCCGCGTTAACCAATGCTGTTGCTAGCGGATGACTGGCATGCGCCTCAACGCTTGCGGCAATTTGTAACACATCATCGACTGCGATCGATTTATCCACCATCACATGGTCCACGATAGTCGGCTTACCAATGGTCAAAGTACCTGTTTTATCAAGCACTACTGTATCGATGTTGCCTGCAGCTTCTAGGCTTTGTGCGTCTTTGAACCAGACGCCATGACGAGCAGCAACGCCCATACCAGCCATGATAGCGGCTGGCGTTGCCAAACCTAGGGCACAAGGACAAGCAATGACCAACACTGAGACGGCATGCATCAAGGCAGTATCAATCATCCCAGTCAGCCACCATGTCACTCCAAAGGTGATAAGCGCAATGACAACGACAACTGGGACGAATACTGCCGTCACTCTATCCGCAAGACGGGCTAAATTGCTTTTGAGCCTTGAGCATCGCTGAGCGCCTGTACCATATCACCAAGCTTTGTATCACTACCTTTAGCACTGACGCGGTATAACAAGCTGCCATTTTCAACCAACGCTCCTGCCAATAATTTATCTCCAACTTCTTTTTTAAGCGGTACCGACTCACCCGTTAAATGACTCTCGACACACCAGCCAGCACCATCGATAACCACCCCATCGGTTGCGACGCGGCTGCCTTGCTTGGCACGCAAAATATCACCAACTTGCACGTCTTTAAGAGCAACATTATGAAAATCACCATTAGGCTGCTGCTGTTCGACTTCATCGGGCGTTAAGGACAATAATAAATCGATACTATTGAGGCTGTGTTTTTTGGTGCGCTCTTCTAGATACTTACCCGTACGTACAAAAGCAATGACCATGACGCCTGCTTCAAAATACACTGCAGGACTGCCATCCACACCGTGACCACCAGCATGACCACTTTGCAGCAAACTGTTTAAAGTGCCATCGCCATGAGTCAGCCATAGATACGTTGAATACGCCCAAATAGTCACGGTACCGATGACGACTAGCACATCCATATTGGCAAGACCACCTTTAATCGACGCCAAGCGCTTTTGTAAAATGGCAAGGCAAATCCAAACTGTACAATGGTCGCCAATATAAATTGAATCCAAATCGGCGGCATCCACGCCATACCCTGCCCAACGAGCATACCTGCCATACCAATTAAAAACGGCACCAAACAAATCCATAACCCAATCAAGCGCCATGGGTACTGAGTCGCGGTATCTTCGTCTGTTTTTGCAAACAAACTATCGGCCGCCTGCAAATTGGCAACGAAGCCTGTTTTATTTACCCATTCTGTCACTTGTTCAGGCGTTGTCTGGGTCGGATCATAATCAACATTCGCAGTTTCGCCAGCGAAATTTACACTCACCTCGTATACCGACGGCTTTTTGTTGAGCACCTTCTCAATTCGTGAGGCGCAGGCTTGACACGTCATCCCCTCAATTGCTAGCTGCAAATGTGCACGCTGCGGCGCGAGCGGCGTATTGGATTGAATATCAGTTTTTACATCGTAGGCGTCATAATTGTCGGTTTGGGTAGTATCATTCATAAATAAAACTCGGTATGGCGTTTATGCGTTATGGCGTTATAAAGTCGTCTGAGCTAGGACAGCAACTCAGTGGATGGAATATCTAAGTCAAACAAATAGCACACTTTAAAATTTAATATTGGTATGGTCCTACTGAATAATGAGTACGCTACTATCAATAATTTTTAACCATTAAAAACCAGCCTTGATAGCCGGTTTTTTAATACAAATGAAGCAGGTTAAGCATTAGCAACAGTGGCATCAAAGCCTGCATCGTCGATAGCAGCAGCAATTGTCTCTACACTAGTTTTGCTATCATCAAAAGTAACCGTCGCTTGATTATCTGCCAGCTCAATACTGATATCGTCTAAGCCATCGATATCGGCAGTGGCGTTATGCACACTGGCCACACAGCCACCGCAAGTCATGCCATCAATTTTAATAATACGTGTTTGGTTTGCCATGAGAGGCTCCTTATTTTTGTAACTGAGTTTTTATAGGTAAATACTTTTATTAAAGAATTGCTTTTATAATTGTCTTTTTAAGACGGCTATCTTTTAAGACCTTATAAAAATAGCGCTTAACCAGCTTAAGCCTATCACGGTTAACAACAAGGCTCTTTGATTATCACTTTATTAATAGAACCGTAAATAATAGAACCGTGAATTTATGCCTAAGTGGCAGACAATAGCGCTTATTTTAGAATAACGTCTAATCATCATGACGTGGGTTTTGCGGTGCATCAAGAGGAAATGGCTGAGTCACATAATCGACCGTACTGATTGCCGCCGTAAACGCATGGATACTGGTGTCTGTATCTTCATAACGTATGGTGGCAACATTATTATCAGGATCAAGCTCAATAGCTGTTACCCCTGTAATATTTTTCAGCGCTGTCATCACACTCTTTAATCCTTCATCATCATCGATATTTTCGATACTTACCTGTGCTGTTTGCATCGCCATAATCTCAGCCTCTTATTGTCTGTGAATACATTAATGGGTATCTAACACCTCAAAGCCTTTGACCAAGTCATCAATTTGCTTCAACTGACGCAAAAACGGCTCTAACTGGCTCATACGTAGCGCACACGGACCATCGCATTTTGCAGTCTCTGGATTTGGATGCGCTTCTAGAAACAACCCTGCCAATCCTGTCGCCATCCCTGCTCGTGCCAAGGTTGTAATTTGTTCACGGCGTCCACCCGCACTATCGCTACGGCCGCCTGGCTGCTGTAAGCTATGCGTCACATCAAAGAATACAGGGATATCCATCTGCTTCATGGTATCAAAACCAAGCATATCAACGACCAAATTATTGTAACCAAAGGCACTGCCGCGCTCACAAAGGATTAACTTATCGTTGCCGCCCTCAAGGCATTTATTAACGATATGACGCATCTCATGCGGCGCTAAAAACTGTGCTTTTTTGATGTTGATAATCGCATCCGTTTTCGCCATCGCGTGTACCAAATCTGTCTGACGTGATAAGAATGCAGGTAATTGGATGATATCTGCCACTTCAGCAACGGGTGCCGCTTGATAAGGTTCGTGGACATCCGTGATAATGGGCACTTGGAATTTTTCTTTGATTTGCCCCAGCCAATCAATACCCTGCTCTAATCCAGGACCTCGATATGAGTGCAGGCTTGAGCGGTTGGCTTTATCAAAACTGGCTTTGAAGACATAGCCAATGCCCAAACGCTGACATATTTCGATATATTGCTCTGCAATCTCGAAGGCCAATTCCTTTGATTCCAAAACATTCATACCACCAAATAACACAAATGGTTGGTCGTTACCAATATTAAGAGTGTTGCCATTTGGCGTAGTAAGTTTGATATGTGATTGCGCCGTTGATAAATGTTCCATGAAGTCGTTACCCTCTTTATTGTTATTAATATTTCTATCCCATATTGTAACCGATAGACTCAGTAAAAAAAGGGGTTAAGCGTAATTGCTGACCAACCATTAAAAAAATTGTCATGTTTATTGCTTAAAAACAATCTTATTCATAGCCACAGTCATAAAATTAAACGCAAAAAAAGACCAATCCGAAGATCAGTCTTGTTTATACATGTAAATTTTTATGCATTAACGCTTATTTGCTTTCGTTATAGTTCTTAGCTGCTTTTACAAAGCTGTTGAACAGTGGATGACCACCGCGTGGCGAGCTGGTAAATTCAGGATGGAATTGTACGGCGACAAACCAAGGATGATCAGCAATCTCGACCGATTCTACTAGATGCTGCTTGGCAGAATAACCAGATATGGTCATGCCTGCTTGCTCTAATGGCTCGATATAGCGATTGTTCATCTCATAACGATGACGATGACGCTCAGTGATATTTTTGGCGCCATAGATTTGGCTAAGCTTGCTACCAGCAACCAATTCGGCTTGCTGCGCGCCTAGACGCATGGTGCCGCCAAGGTCAGAGTCATCGCTACGAATCTGTAATTCGCCGCGCTCATCTAACCACTCAGTGATGAGACCAATGATAGCTCTGCCGTTTTGCGATCAAACTCAGAAGAGTTGGCATCGATTTTGAGTACATTACGCGCGTACTCAATCACTGCTAGCTGCATACCAAGGCAAATACCTAAATATGGCACGTTATTTTCACGAGCATAAGTGATGGCTTTTATCTTACCATTGGTACCACGCTCACCAAAACCACCCGGTACTAGGATGGCATCAGCATTGTGTAGCTGCGCCAATAAACTGTCATCGTCTTCTAGACGCTCAGCATCGACATAGTCAATTTTGACATCGGCTTTATGAGTGATACCAGCATGCAGCAGTGCTTCGTTGATCGACTTATAAGCATCAGGTAACTCGACGTATTTACCAACCATCGCTACCGTAAGGCTCATTTCAGGATTAAGCTGCGCTTCAACCACTCTGTCCCAATCACTCAAATCTGCTTCTGGTACATCTAAACCAAAACGCTCACAGATCAAATCATCAAGATCCTGTTCATGAAGCGTGCGTGGAATCTGATAAATACTTTGCGCATCTTCACACATAATAACCGCACGCTCTTCCACATTGGTAAACAGCGCTATTTTGCGACGGTTGTCTTGCGAAATATGGTGATCAGAGCGGCAAATCAATATGTCAGGCTGCAAACCGATAGAACGCAGCTCTTTTACTGAATGCTGCGTTGGCTTGGTTTTGGTTTCGCCTGCACTAGCAATGTAAGGAACTAGCGTCAAATGCATCAGCATGGCTCTATTACGACCAAGCTCTACTTGCATTTGGCGGACGGCTTCCATAAATGGTAACGATTCGATGTCACCAACGGTACCGCCAATCTCAATAATAGCGATATCATAACCTTCACCACTGGCTAAAATTTTACTCTTAATTTCATCAGTGATATGTGGAATAACTTGTACTGTACCACCAAGATATTCACCACGGCGCTCTTTATTTAGCACGTTTTGATAGATACGACCACTAGTAAAGTTATTGCTCTTACTCATTTTTGAATGGCGTAAGAAGCGCTCATAGTAACCCAAATCTAAATCAGTCTCTGCACCATCTTCGGTGACGAATACTTCGCCATGCTGGAATGGCTCATCGTACCTGGATCGACGTTGATGTACGGATCCATCTTGGTCATCGTGACGGTTACGCCACGGGCTTCTAAGACCGCTGCAAGAGAGGCTGCGGTGATACCTTTTCCTAGTGAGGACACTACCCCACCGGTCACAAATATAAACTTGGTCATAGTACTCTGTCGGTAATTGGTAAAGAAGGATTTTACTAAAAATACGTCAAAAAATATAGGGCAAAAGCATAAACTCTTTGAAACATTCAAGTTTTAGTACTTAGCTATTATAACGCACTACCCACTCAAATAGGACATAACAAAAAAAACTCACCCCGAAGGATGAGTTTTTATAATCAGATTCTAATGCTTAGATTAGAATTTGTATTCTAGACCAGTACCAACTACTAGTACTTCTGCATCGCCACGTACGTTAATATCTTTTTCTAGAATATCATCAACATATGTGTAGTTAACATTATCAGCTTTGTTCATACCAGCATAGGCATGAGCAATGATATTGTCTTTAAAGAAGTATTTACCACCAACAACGATCTGATTTGAATCAGCGTTGTCCATACCATCTAAATTATCAGTTTTATTAAACTGAGTGTAGATAGAGGCTGGACGCGCAAAGTTAGCTAGAGCCATCTGAGCACTAACCACCAAACCTTTTTCTTTAGAAGATCCGTAATTATAGTCAGCTACTTGATATAAGGCACCTAAATTTACAGGAGCAGCGATAAATTTACCTAGATCTACAGTCGCTGTACCACGGATGATATCACCATCAATATTTTGATCTTTATCGTACGCAACACCAGCAGTAAAGCCAGTACCTTGATCAAACAACATGGCAACACCGAAACCCGCGTCATCAGAGTCATCGCCATCTACATCATTAGAGCTGTACATTGCAGACAGTTGTAATGGTAGACCATTGTACTTAGGTGCAGTCCAAATGATTGAACTTGCAAGACGATTACTGTCAGCCATGTTTAATGCTGCAACTGTTTCTTTCTCATTTGCAGTTTGGCCTAGGTTATCCCAGTAACCTTCGTTAACAACAACGTTATCAATACGAGCTAGCGTTGACTGGTTTTTACCAGCACGGAACTCACCGAACTGCTTGTTGTTTAAACCAAGGAACGTATCACGGTTAGTGAAAGTGGCATTATCACCAGTGATACTTGTACCATACTCTAACTGATAGATAACATCAGTGTTCGCAGTCATGGCTTCAGAGCCTTAAAACCTAAGCGTGAAGCATGAGAATTAATCTCTACATTGTCTTCATCATACATGTTGCCAGTATCAGTATCAAATTCTGCATTGATATAATCAGCAGCTACAAAAGCTTTACCATAGATAGTCGGTGCTGCATTGGCTGCAGATACAGATAGGGCAGCAACTGCTGTAGCTAAAAGTAGTTTTTTCATGGGGTATCTCCACTTTACAATTTTAGTAATAAGCTAGCTATGATTAGCTGGTGCTCATAATGGTATCGTCACAAATCCTCAAAGATATAATGTGTAACTGGCTACCGAGATTAGTCAGAAACAAGTGTGGCGAAGTTCTATTACAGTAAGATGAAAAAAACAATGACTTACATAACTGGGATTAAAAAGTAACTGCCATGTAATCTTAGGTCTTTATCGCTCCGTTGCGTAACATCCGTTACCAAACTCATACTTCGAATACAAGCATAACAACTTTGACATAATTTGCAACATTTTTTTTAGATTTTTAAACCCAGTATTTGTTGAATGCCATATCTACTATAGAATGTAGGTCATTGTAAAAAAATCCCTATCGGCTCAAATAGATAAAGATACTATTGATTAATATAATTACCAAGAACTTGAAACTAGCGTAATCAATATCCTTTAATTAACAAAAATAAAGCCGTACTTGTTCATTAACAAGTACGGCTAATAAAAAATAATAAATGTGGTTTATGACATACTGACAGTCACAATTGAGATCGGAAAATTGTTACAAAAACAGTAAAAAAGGTGTTTTCACTGCTCTTGTTTCCAGACTACAACCTTAGTCAATGGCTATTACAGACTCCTTATTAAGTATAAAAACCAAGAAGAAGCTTAGTCAGTTATATCAGTCTCATAATGTAATATCAAGTATGCCATATTCTAATATTAACCTGCGCAATATTAGCAGCCTGCTTTTAGATCAAGACGTGCCTGATGTAATAATGGCTCAGTATAGCCACTTGGCTGCTCGCGACCTTTAAATACCAAATCACAAGCCGCTTTGAATGCATAAGAGTGGTCAAAGTTATCTGCCATCGTCTGATAGTCGCTATCGCCTGCATTTTGCTCATCAACCACTTTTGCCATACGCTTCATCGTATCCATCACTTGCTGCTCGCTCACGACATCGTGATGCAACCAGTTGGCAATGTGTTGACTTGAGATACGTAAGGTCGCACGGTCTTCCATCAGACCCACATCATTGATATCCGGTACTTTAGAACAACCAACGCCTTGATTTACCCAACGCACAACATATCCTAAGATGCCCTGAGCATTATTGTCTAGCTCTTGCTGCTTCTCTTCATCAGTCCAGTTGATATTTTTTGCTAATGGAATGGTTAAAATGTCGTCTAGACTGGCACGCTCACGTGATTTTAGACTGTCTTGAACGTCAGCAACACTCACTTGATGATAGTGCATGCTGTGTAAAGTTGCCCCTGTTGGTGACGGTACCCATGCTGTACTGGCTCCAGACTTAGGATGTGCAGCTTTGGTGTCCATCATCTCTTTCATCTCGTCAGGCTTCGCCACATGCCTTTACCAATCTGAGCAACACCCTGTAGACCAGTCTCTAAACCGATATCAACGTTCCACTGCTCGTAGGCTGGCTGCCATGCTTGTGACTTCATCTCACCCTTAGGTACAAATGGGCCTGCATTCATGCTGGTATGCATCTCATCACCAGTACGATCTAAGAACCCTGTGTTGATGAAAATGACACGCTCTTTTGCTTGGCGGATGGCTTCTTTCAAGTTGACCGTCATACGGCGCTCTTCATCCATGATACCGATTTTGATGGTATTACGCTCTAAGCCTAATAAGTCTTCTACTGCATTGAATAAATCGTTGGCCATTTTGACTTCTTCAGGACCATGCATTTTTGGTTTAACGATATACATTGAACCTTTACGTGAATTTGATAGCGCATTTTTACCTTTAAGGTCATTGAGCGTTAATAGTGGTGTAATCAAGCCATCCATCAAGCCTTCAAATATTTGTTCTTGACCATCACCCAAGTCGACCAATATTGCAGGGTTTTGCATGAGGTGACCGACGTTACGAATCAGCAATAACGAACGACCTGGCAGGATCAGCTTGCCACCATCTGGGGTGGTGTATTCACGATCTGGATTTTGCTGACGTGTGCGGGTTTTGCCACCTTTTTCAAAGGTTTCTTGCAAGTCACCATTCATGAGACCAAGCCAATTGCGATACACTTCCACTTTTTCTTCTGCATCGACGGCAGCGATTGAGTCTTCACAATCTTGAATTGCCGTAATAGCTGACTCTAGCAGCACATCTTTGATATGTGCAGGGTCGTCTTTACCGACTGGATGGTTGGCATCTATTTGAATTTCTGCATGCAAACCGTTGTTTTTTAATAAAATACCCGTTGGGCTTTCTGCATCACCGACGAAACCAACGAATTTTTCGGCATCTTTTAGCTCAGTACTGCTATCACCTTGGACAATTTCAAGCTTACCATCGACCACTTTAAAGCCGGTCGCATCGTTATATGAACCTGACGCCAATGCAAAGTTTTCATCTAGGAATTGTTTGGCATAAGCAACGACGGCAGCACCGCGAGTTGGGTTGTAACCACCTTTTGCTTCTTGACCATTTTCGTCACTGATAACGTCAGTACCGTATAAAGCATCATACAAGCTGCCCCAACGTGCGTTGGTCGCGTTCAATGCGTAGCGCGCATTACGTACTGGTACGACCAACTGCGGGCCTGCAATATGAGCAATCTCGTCATCGACATTTTCTGTGCTAACTTTAAAATCATCGCCTTCTGGCAACAGATAGCCAATCTCTTGTAAGAATGCTTTGTAAGCAGGATAATCAATATTGCCGTCTTTGGCAGGATGTTGCAGGTGCCACTGGTCAATCTGCGCTTGAATCTTGTCACGAGTTGCGAGCAATGCTTTATTGCGCGGCGTAAACTCTTTAATGACCTTTTCAAAACCTGACCAATAACTGTCTGAATCAACACCGACTTTCGGCAGCACTTCGTTTTCAATAAAGTCATACAATTGCTGGTCGATGGCAAGAATGCCTTTTTGAATACGATTGGCGTTAGAAGACTGGCTCATGTTGTTATCCTTATCTGTTCGTGAGGGGTGTGAATACGAAGTTGCTACCGCAATGATTACACATTGTCGGTCTTAGGCATCTATTCCAAATTTAGATGAAATACTAAGCAAACCTACTGATATATCATACAAGCTGGTGGTGATTAGCGAATTAACTATTTATGCTATGCTATTAACCTATATTTTTGCTGCATTAGCCATTAGCATGGTCAACGCATTTATAACGGATGATGGTATCAACCTTGCTTAATGTACTCAGTGTACGATTTGAGCTCGGTTGCCTTGCACCTACTGTAAACGGTTTCAACTGCATAACATTGGCAAGCATCACCACTGCGACAACACAATATGGCGACACATCAATAGTAAGACAAAATAGCGCTTAAGCAAAATATCATCCTACTATCAAATAAAGAAATAAACAAGAAAACATCATTCACTAGATAAATACTGGGGTTGTATTATAATGATAATCTATATGAGACAGGCGCTAAGAGGTTTTATTAGTGCTTATCCATCAATACTTGATATCGCATAGACAAACTGTCAGTAATCATTACCTCACGGATTTATGCTTAACTGTTATCTATTTAATATTAGAAAAAGACCTTTTAAACGTTCGATTATGGCAAACACTATGAATAAAGAAGATATAAGAACCAAGAACAGTAACGACAAAGTTATGAACGACAGCAATATAGAAGAACCTAGTATAGTAAAAGACGAGATAGATGAGGACGATGTTGATATCACAAAGCTACGCACCCCGATAAAGGTTGACCTATCTGCTGTTTATAATTTTTTGGGTGCGCGCACGACGCAAGCTTGTTGATGCGGCGATTGCGAATGTACCGCTGATCATTCAAGATCATGCCAATTGCGAAAAAAAGGCCGCTGGCACTGCCATGAATCTCATATTCCGCTATGAGTTTTCTTATGATTTGCAGCGTAAATTGGCACAATTGATACGTGAAGAAATGCTGCATTATGAGCAGGTCTTAGGTATTATGAATGACCGTGGTCAGGCGTGGAAATATCTGAGTGCTGGACGTTATGCCAAAGGCATGTTAAAACACAAACGTACTTATGAGCCAGCAGCGATGGTTGATGTGTTGATAATTGGCGCATTTATCGAAGCACGCTCTTGTGAACGTTTTGCCGCCCTTGCTGAGGTCATCGATGACGAACGCTTGGCAAAGTATTATCGCTACTTACTTAAGTCAGAGAGTCGTCACTTTGAGGATTATTTAGCCTTGGCTCAATCACTGTCTGAGGATGATATTGATGAGCGTGTCGCATTTTTTAAAAAAGTAGAAGCAGAACTGATTTCTAGCCCAGATTACGAGCTACGCTTTCATAGCGGTACACCTGCTTAAATACATAAGATTAGATACCCTCTTATATGGTAAAAATTATATAGCAAAAAAGTGAAGTAACTAACCAAGTTTAATGCTCTGGTCTACTACTTCACTTATTAGCCTTTTATTTGAACTTCGTTATAGCAAAATGAATGGTTATTTATCATCTTTCATTAATGAGCTGTCGTACTGTTTATTATCCTTCGCAACATGATGAGGATCGTGATCATCGGTTGCTCTTTCTGCCGCTGCTGGATTGACTTTTTGTAGCGCATCATCAGGTACGATGCCATGGTTATCGTTCGCATCTCTTAACTGATGGTCTTCTTGGTTGACAGCCTTGTCATCTGGCGTATTCATCATTACTCCTTATTATCATCATAGTCATTCTATAAAGATAAAAAATCTGTATTTAATCAATATTTTATAAAAGGCTATTAATCTTTTTCATCAGGATTTAACACTCGTGTTTGGGCATTATCGATATTTGCATAACGATTCATGTTGTTAATACTTTCGCTTTTGGATGTCTCGCTAACCATCGTATGCTCATTCACGCCATCATCAAAAGCATTACCTTCTTGGTCTCGGCGATCAGGCTGACGTGCGGGGTTGTCATTATCATTGACATGCTCTGAGTGGACGACGCCTTCTTTAAAAGTATCCGTTCCTTTATTTTCAGTGATGTTCTTTTCAATGCCACTATCAGTATCACTATGCTCATTAGAAGTAGGACTACTAGGTAGGCTATTAGCAGAATCATGACTATTGATTGAGTCATCATTTTCACTGATGCGTGTCTTGGTGAGTGCTGGATCATTGGTTTGCATGGCTATATCCTTATTATTGTTATTCGTGTTTTGGCAATTGCTTAATGTGCTTAGAGTTTTCATGGCGGTTTAGCAAATGGTGAGCCTGATTTAATACCCAACTCAACCTAGCCAGCAATTCATACTATTCATTGCCTTCTTGGCTTAGGTCATAGGCATTCAAATCTGCGACGTTCTTGCCACCAGCGGGTAAATTCTCTTCTTTACGAGGGTCAACATATATCTCGTCGGTTTCTTGCGACTCTTGTTGTGGACCATCGATATTAGGTTCGTGCTTACGACCTTCATAACTGTCTTGTACATTGTCTAGGTGTAAAGCGGCTGGATCACTAACTGGTACCGCTTCTTCATGGTTTGGATGAGTATTATTTGGCATTGCAATTCCCTCGCATCAATATGTCATTCATAGATAAAATAAGTTAATCCGAATATTCATGTCACAGTTTATTTATCATTTATCAGTACGCAAATCATCTTCAATAAAAGAGGTTTGCTCGTCTTTACTTAATGCTTCAGGCGCATCGACCTCTTTATTGTCTTCAAGATTTCGCGCAATTTTCTGACTGTCTGCTTGCTCAGCAGCTTTTTTGATATCTGATGTGTCATTATCGGTATTGCTCATAAGGTGTTTCCTATTTTTATAATTCGTTGATTTAGGCAGTCCCTACTCTTTTTCGTAATACGAGCAATTTTGCGTGAATTACTAGAGTGCTAATTATTTATTAAACCATCAAATCCGTTTAATAATAGTGTGAGGGCTGACCTTGATTATAAGGATGAGATAACGGATTGCACCAGTGTGCTGCCGTATCAATATGTGAATAAATGTGAGGTTACAAGACAGTTTGTAACTTAGACAAATCGTTTGTCCAAAAAAACCAAGCATAGAGAATACTCTACACTTGGTTTTTTGCTTGATATTTATTGATTGTAAAGAGGTGTTTACCGCTTTGAAGATGTCGTTGAAATATTAGGCTAGCTTGATGCGTCAACGCCATTAATCACTTTTAATAAATACTCTTGAGCAGTATGCGGCGTTTCCCCTGCGGCTGGTTGCAGCTGCTGCCAAACACCATCACCGCTAAGTATCCACGCTTGGGTATTGTCTTTCAGATAGTTAAGTAAACCGTCTTGATATACTTGTTTGAACAGTTTTTTGTCTTCGATTGGAAATGCCACTTCGACGCGATGGAATAAATTACGATCCATCCAGTCTGCACTACCACAATATAAGCGCTCGTCGCCATTATTATAGAAATAATAAACACGCGTATGCTCTAAAAAACGCCCGATAACAGAGCGTACGGTAATGTTTTCTGACAGACCTTTTACTTGCGGACGCAAACAACACATTGAGCGTAAAATGAGCTCGATTTTGACGCCTGCTTGTGAGGCATCGTATAACTTGCTAATCAATCGACGTTCGGTTAAAGCATTAACTTTAACGATAATATGAGCGCGCTTGCCGGCTTTTGCATGAGCAATTTCATCATCGATAAAGCTTATCAACTTATCATGCAAGGTAAAAGGCGCATGCAGCAGCTTTTTGAGATTGGCAGGCTTACCCATTCCAGTCAGCTCTTGAAATATATTATGTACATCCTCTGAGATATCAGGATCTGCGCTAAATAAACCATAATCGGTATAAACTTTGGCATTGGCGGCATGATAGTTGCCCGTCCCTAAATGCACATAGCGGCGGATTCGCTCATCCTCACGGCGTACAATGAGCATCAGCTTGGCGTGGGTTTTATAGCCGACAATCCCGTAAACAACGACCGCACCCGCTTCTTGCAAGTAATTGGCGACAGCGATATTAGAGGCTTCATCGAAACGCGCACGCAGCTCGATGACGGCAGTGACTTCTTTGCCATTGCGAGCAGCAGCAGCCAATGCTTTAACAATTTCTGAATTGGTGCCTGAGCGGTACAATGTCTGCTTAATCGCTAACACTTTAGGATCGCTCGCCGCTTGCCAAAGCAGATTGATAATCGGTGAAAATGCATGAAAAGGATGATGCACCAGCACATCGCTTTTACGCATGGCGGCAAACATACTGGTTGCTTTGTCCAGCTTATCCATCTCACGGCGGAACTCTTTTGGCACTACATGGGTAAAGGGCTGATAGCGCAGCGCTGGAATATTGAAATCAAACAATAAGCGCGTTAAGTTGACAGGACCATTGACGCGGTACAGCTGATTGTCATGCAGCTCAAACTCATTAAGCAAATAATCACTGATAGGCGTTGGACAATCGGTGGTGACTTCTAGCCGCACTTTATCACCGAAGCGGCGGTTTTCTAGCTCGCCCTCCAGAGCCTTAGCAATATCCTCAACATCATCAGCCAAATCTAAATCGGCATTGCGCGTCAGTCTAAACTGATGGCAGCCCGTCACACTCATCCCAGGGAACAGCTCACCGATATGCTCATGAATAATAGCTGAGAGCATGACGTGGTGTTCTTTGCCACCTGTCAGCTCATCAGGCAGGCGAATCACGCGCGGCAAACTGCGCGGTGCTGGCACAATCGCTAGATTGATATCACGACCAAAGGCATCTTTACCTTCTAAAGTGGCGATAAAGTTTAAGCTCTTATTGACCAAACGCGGAAACGGATGCGCCGGATCGATGCTAATCGGTGTCAACACTGGCGATACTTGCTCAGTGAAGTAGCGCTTCATCCATGCCGACTGCTCAGCATTTAGCTCATCGCGTTTTAGATAACGAATATCCTCAAGCGCCAGTGCTGGTAAGATATCTTCATTGAGAATACGATACTGCTCAGCGATGGCATCGTGCATTACGGTAGATATCTCATTCAGCACTTCACTGGGACGCATGCCATGAACACTGGTTGAGACATCACCAATATTGAGCTTTTGCATAATGCCTGCGACACGAATCTCAAAAAATTCATCGATATTGGATGAGAAAATAATCAAGAAAAACAAGCGCTCAAGTAGCGGATGACGTGGACTTGCCGCCTGCGCTAAGACACGTAAATGAAACTGTAATAAAGACAAGTCGCGATTGATATAACTGCTGGGTGAATAGCTGCCGTCTTCTGAACGCTGCCATGCAACCTCAGTTAAATTGTCATTGCGACTCTCTGTATGGCTTTTATTATCAACTGCTATCACTGTATTATTGCTATCAGTGTCCTGCTTATTATTCACATCCATCACGTCACTACTCCTTTGCGTTATCGATACGCCATCATCTTCAATACCAATTGTCTTTTATAATCGCTTTTCCACTAAGAAATTTATCAGGGTTCTTTCTTCATCCATTACTACTCGAAACTATCACTTAAAACTGCCATTCAAAACTATCACTTAAAACCGTCACTTAAAACTATCATTCAAAAACACGGCGCTATTTATTAAATGGTCATAGGTACAATCCATTAAGCTGATTGTGGTAACACCGCATTGCTCATGCGCTTTTTGATAATACGTTGTTTATTGCGTAAACGTCTATCACCCTGATTGTCTTCGTAGTATTTTGGATTGGTCAACATAGCGATAAGTAAGGCTGATTCATCACGGTTCAGCTTGGCCGCAGATTTATCAAAGTAATGCTGAGCTGCTGCTTCGATACCATAAATACCATTGCCAAACTCTGCCACATTAAGATAAGCAGTCAAGATACGCTGCTTGTCCCATAATGTTTCAATCATGACAGTGATAATCGCTTCCTCAATTTTACGAACATACGAGCGATGCGAGGTCAAAAATAAGTTTTTTGCTAGCTGCTGGGTAATCGTCGAGCCACCAGCAGACATCTTACCCGTCTCTTCATTTTTCTTACGTGCCGCCTCAATGCCTTTGAAATCAAAACCATTGTGCTGACTAAATGTCGAATCCTCACTCACTATCGCGGCTTGTTTGGCAGATTTTGCGATGGCATCGTATTCAGCCCAAGTTTGGGTGACAGTACCGCCCGTCAAACGATGAGTCAGCATAAACATGCTGTTATTAATCGGCTGCGTTTTCCAAATTAATAGTAGCCCAGCGACTAATACATGGAATGCGACGACCAATAGCATGATTGCCATCAATAACCGTTTGAAAAATTTGCCAAAACTTGCCATGCGCGATATCCAAGTGATTGAAAAGGTAATAAGATAAGATGAGCTGAAGAGCCAGTAATTAAAAACAGCAGGTCATCTTACCTAATCTCACAATCGCTGTCATTATTTACCCCACTTCTTTATCATGCCATAGAGTCTACGTAAAAAAGATCAGGCAGTATTTATGCTGGCAATCGAAGTCCTAAAAACCAAAAATTTGTGACAAGTATTAAGACAAGAGAATAAATATGTACGATGATAATAATATAAAAGCCTTACGAGAACGTATGGTTGCTGCAAACCCCAATCTAGGGGATGCTGAAAATAGCGATAAATGGTGGCTACTTGGGACGTCTGGCTGTCATTTATGTGACATCGCAGCGCAACTGCTGACTCAGTTTCAAGCCGTACAGCCGATTGCTTATAAACAGGTCGATATCGCTCATTTCGACGAAGCACTGATTATGGAATTTGCCACCACTATTCCTGTAATTTTGACACCATCAAAACGATTAAACTATCCATTTTCAGTCATGGATTTACAGCAACTTTTCATGCAATCATAGCAAGCCTACAATAAAAAACGATGTAGTGAGAACATAATGAAAAATTTGAGCAAAATTACTGAAATTGAAGACCTGCGCCGCGTTGCTGAGCGAAAAGTGCCGCGGATGTTTTATGATTATGTCGATTCAGGCTCATGGACTGAGACGACTTATCGCAGTAATGAGACTGACTTTGATCGTATCAAGCTACGCCAGCGCGTGCTGGTCGATATGGACAACCGCAGTCTGGCAACCCAGATGATTGATGAAGAGGTAAAAATGCCCGTCGCCATCGCACCCACTGGCTTTACCGGTATGATGTGGGCGGACGGCGAGATTCATGCTGCGCGGGCAGCAGAAAAATTCGGCGTGCCGTTTTCGCTATCGACTATGAGTATCTGCTCTATCGAAGATATCGCCACCCATACTAGCAAGCCCTTTTGGTTTCAGCTATATGTGATGCGCGATCATGACTATGTGGCCAATTTGATTCAGCGGGCGAAAGATGCCAATTGTTCGGCGTTGATCCTCACCGCGGATTTACAAGTGCTGGGACAGCGCCATAAGGACATCAAAAATGGCTTGTCTGCACCGCCTAGACCCACACTTGCCAATATCGTCAACCTGATGACCAAGCCTCAGTGGTGTATGAATATGCTGGGCACCAAACGTCATAGCTTTGGCAATATCGTCGGTCATGCGAAAGGCGTCGATGACTTATCTTCTCTCACCGCTTGGACGGAAGAGCAATTTGATCCGCGCTTGAGCTGGGATGACGTGGCACGCATCAAAGATATGTGGGGCGGCAAATTAATTATTAAAGGTATCATGGAACCTGAAGATGCCATTATGGCTGCTCGTAGCGGTGCCGATGCACTGGTCGTCTCAAACCATGGTGGTCGTCAATTAGATGGCGCCCTTTCCTCCATATCTGCCTATCCGATATCGTACAAGCGGTGCATGCTGAAAATAGCGATATCGAGGTGTGGTTAGACAGCGGCATTCGCTCGGGTCAGGATGTACTAAAAGCGCGCGCATTGGGTGCAAAAGGCACGATGATTGGTCGCGCTTTTCTTTACGGTCTGGGTGCTTATGGCGAAGATGGCGTGCGCCGTGCACTGGAAATCATCCATAAAGAATGCGATCTATCGATGGCGTTCTGTGGTCATACTGATATCAATAAGGTCACCACTGATATATTGGTAAAAGGCACTTATGAGAACCTCAAAGTTGCTAATCATTAAATTTGTCGTTAAACATGTCATTAAAACGGTCGTTAAAACGATCCACTATTAAGGGCACTAATCGTTTAAGAGTACTACTCATCAAATCATAATGTCATGCAGATGTCTGACATTATTTGACCATACCCTTTATACTCTATTTATAACATTCTAATGATATCTCACCTTTATGACCATTCAACAATTATTAAAAACAGCCCCTGTCACCACGCTGTTACTAGCCAGCTTTATTGGGTTATTCATCATGCAGGTACTGACAGGCGTCGATGCCAATAACCCATCGACTGAGGCGCTCTTAAAATGGGGTGCCAATGCATTGCCATTTACCATGGGTGATGAGCCGTGGCGCTTGGTCAGCAGTGCCTTTTTACACATCGGCTTGATGCATTTATTGTTTAATGGATTTGCCATGTATTTCTTTGGGCAGATTGCCGAGCCGATGTTTGGCTCAGCCAAGTTTTTGGCATTATTTTTACTGGCGGCGATCGGGGGCAACTTACTGAATAACTATGTCACGTGGCACAGTATTGTAGAAGGAACTGGTCAGCCGGGTCTATCGGCTGGGGCGTCAGGTGGCATCATGGGTATCGGCGCGGCATTATTGATAGCCGCGCTGTTTAAAATATCGGTCAATGGCATGGTGCTCAATCTTAAGAGCTTGATATTTATCATGGGCATCAACCTAGTTTATGGTTTTGCCGTACCGGGTATCGACAATGCGGGGCATATCGGCGGCGCGGTGACTGGCTTAGTGATTGCACTGGCATTCGCAATCGCCTACCGTCAGCGTATGACAATAGCGTCACAGAATACGCCTAACCCAGCTACTTATGACGACCGTTATCGAACGACTTATATCAATTTTCCAGTAAGCAGCGATAGTGATTCTCTTGCTAATAATGAGCACTTTAATACTGTCGGTTTTGACAATAAAAGCAGTTTCTACCCCGACTCTGCTGTAAACTCACACTTAAATACTCATGCTAATCACAGCCACCTTAGTGAACAAGAAACACCGACCAAATCTATCCTTATTTGGCAATTACTACCATGGTTAATTATGCTACTGATTAGCATTGGCTTTATTTGGTGGTGGCAAGATATTCATGATCAAATACTACAAGTATTAAAAACCATTGAGTAAACCTTCATAGTTATTTATCATTGCTAAATAGTTCATGATAACAGCTTACTGGTTAGGTTTTCCTTACTCGCTTCTTGCTATAAGTCAGAGCACTTTTAAACCGCTACGGTGTTACCCGCCTAGATGTACTCAGTTTACTATCTGCGGTCGGTCGCCTTGTAGCGATTCTAAAATTCCTTGACTATACACGATTGCCCCCAATTATTTCATCCATTCACGAGACTTTATTATGTTTAAACCTGTAGCGCTACCTCATATTTCTACGCGCGTCATGCTTAGCGCATTAACGGCTACCGCGTTATTTAGTGTCGCCAGTATGTCCAATGCTGCACTTTTTAAGGACAATTTACCTACTGACCAAGACGCTGTATTAAGCGTGGGTGTCAACGTCATAGCCGTCAACTCAGCCTACGATATGGAAGACAGCCTCGATGTACGTGTGTTGCCGGGCGCTTTTTATGACAACAATAGATTCTATGTGCGCGGCGCTCAAGCGGGTGCTTATATCATTAATGATGGCAAAAATCAGCTGTCGGCTTATGCTCAGCTCGCTGGCAACGATTTCGATCCTGATGATGCTAGAGGCGCATTGCAAGGTCTCGATGAGCGTGAAGCATCAGTCGCTGCTGGTCTAACTTATTTGCGCCGCACGCCCGTCGGTGGTTTCCGTGCTCAAATCGCGACTGATGTTTTAGACCGTAGCGGTGGTAATACAGCTCGTTTGACCTATCTCGCTAGAATTACGAAAGACAAGCTAACAGTCTATCCAAGCATTGGTTTTGAATACAACGATGCTGACTATAATGAATACTATTATGGCGTCAGTGAAAAAGAGTCAGCGGAAACAGGCGTCGCCGCTTATAAGTCTAATTCGAGCTTGAATCCTTACGTTAACATTAGTGCCAACTATGATTTCAATGAACGCTGGGCATTGTTTGCCAATCAAAGCTTAAGCTATTTGCCGAATGAACAATACGATAGCCCAATGGTTGACTCGCGTACTGAGTCAACTTCGACGCTTGGTTTGCTTTATAAGTTTAGATTTTTGAGGGATTGATATAAAAAGCTGAGCATTTTGCTCGGCTTTTTTGTAGGTAGTTTAGATCAACACATATTTTGAGTTTTTAAGAAATCAGAGAGGTTTAGTTTAGTTGTTTGAATAAAATTACTTTTACTGAATCTAGCTAGCTTTCGCGGATCGACATTTTATAAAAATCACTTCGCCCTATTTTTTTTACTACTGCTTGACGAACAAAATCATCATACGTGTCATTTGTCATTATAAATCCATTTGGCTTCCAATTTATTACTCTAGGCCATATTGGTGGTGCAGCGTAAACAGTTTGAGAGACTTTGAAGAATTTTTGATTTACCTTAATTTCAGAAACATCAATTCGATTTTCATCTTTTATCTTACCGTCAGAGTTATCTGAAATGTAAAACTCTGTTTTATGACCTTGCAAAGATTTTGAATACTCCACTTTGTTATGAAGAATCTCTAGGTATAGGGCACTATCAGGATTTGCTGTGTATATATTAGCTCGACAATTCAGTAACTGAAGATAGTTAAAAGCATCTATATCATGCCTATTTTTAAGCTGAACCCACCCTTTTATATTGGCAATACTATAAACATCTTTATCATAGGCCAACATAAGAATTCTAGGAGTAAGAGGTAAAATAAATAGTCCTCCTGCTGACTGTAATCCAAAAGATCTAAATTGCACTTTCTTATTGAGAAAATACCATCGATTTGTGAGTACTGCTGGATGGTCTGAGGTTATGAAATCAGTTTTAGTATTGTTCTTTAAAATACAAACCTTTAAGTCATGGATTAAATGCCTATCTTTTAAGATCGATTGCATTACTTTGTGAACAACTTCTTTAACTTCCATTTTAATGTCAATAGAAAGCAAAGTTTTTATATCTTGTTCAGTTGATTCAGCAGTAGACTTAGAAAACTCCTCGGTTCTTGCACGTTGAAGTAGCCAGAATTCTATGAGAAATAGCTTGTCTTTGTCTGTCAGAACGTAATTTATATTTTCAAGATTGCGAACTATTTCAGAGAACTGCCTTCAATCGGCTGTAACGCCTTCTCTAAAGCTAGATCTTCACCATAGAAGTAATTTTTTGAACACTGGTTCTTTATAGGTGCATTTTCTATTAGTTTCTTTTTGTTCAGATTATAGAGACAAATAGCTGCTTTTGATTCATCAGTAGAGAATTTTTTTAAATAGCACTGAGGTACATAATGTTGGTTCTTATTGGAAGCCATTTTTTGCCTCATTGAATGTAATTTTGATATTGAGAGTAAACTTAATATGATAATGAGTAAATCGTATTATCTCTATAGCAAATGAAAAAATTAATAGCTAAAAGTAGTATCAGATCCAAAATCGAAAACAAAAAAAAGACCTTGCATCACGACAAGGTCTTTTTACTATTCTAAGAAACTATTAGATAGATTACTTAGGGTTTACCATATCAGCAGGAATAACCCACTCATCAAACTGAGCTTCAGTTAGCAATTCTAGCTCAACTGCAACTTGCTTCAAAGTTTTGTTTTCTTTATAAGCAGTTTTAGCGATTTTCGCTGCATTTTCATAACCAACATGACGGTTCAATGCGGTGACTAGCATTAATGAGTTATGCAAAAAGTCATCGATTTTATCTTTTACTGGCTCGATACCAACCGCACAGTTTTCGTTGAAGCTGTTGCACGCATCACCAAGTAGCTTGATAGATTGCAATAAGTTAAAGGCAATCACTGGCTTATAGACGTTTAGCTCAAAGTTACCTGATGCGCCCGCCATGCTGATCGTTACATCGTTACCCATCACTTGAGCGACAACCATAGTCATCGCTTCTGACTGAGTTGGGTTCACTTTGCCCGGCATGATAGATGAGCCTGGCTCATTTTCAGGAATCGTCAACTCGCCCAAACCACAACGAGGGCTGATGCCAACCAACGTACGTCGTTAGCGATTTTGTTTAAGCTAGCGGCTAGCGTTTTTAGTGCACCTGACGCAAATACTTCAGCATCACGGGCGGCTAGTGCTTCAAATTTGTTTGGTGATGTGACAAATGGCAGTCCAGTCAAGGTTGACAGCTGCTCAGCTGATTTTACTGCGTAGTCAGGATGGGCGTTTAGACCAGTACCAACCGCTGTACCGCCTAGTGGCAATTCATATAGACCTTGTAGCGCGTTATCGATACGAGTCAATGAATGGTCAAGTTGACTTACATAGCCGCTAAATTCTTGACCTAAGGTCAAAGGCGTGGCGTCTTGTAAATGTGTACGACCAATTTTAACAATGCTATCGAATTCTTTGGCTTTTGCAGCTAGTGTATCGCGTAGTGCTTTTACGGCTGGAATCAATAAACCGTTGATTTCACGAGCAGCGGCAACACGAATCGCCGTTGGGAAGCTGTCGTTGGTAGACTGTGCATGGTTTACATGATCATTTGGGTGAATTGGCGTGTAGCTGCCGCGCTCAGAACCAGCGATTTCGTTGGCACGGTTGGCTAGTACTTCATTCATGTTCATGTTTGACTGGGTGCCAGAACCTGTCTGCCATACAACCAATGGGAACTGATCCGTTAGACCACCATTGATGATTTCATCAGCGGCTTGCACGATTAAATCGCGCTTGTCAGCGTCGATACGCTCTAGGCCAGCATTGGTGATTGCAGCGGCTTTTTTGACCAGTGCCATTGCTTCAATCATTGGACGTGGCAAAGTCTCGCCACCGATTTTAAAGTTCTCACGGCTACGCTGAGTTTGCGCACCCCAATAAGCGTCAGCTGGGACTTCCACGTTGCCCATGGTATCTTTTTCGGTACGAGTTGCCTGATTCTGTGTCGACATAACTACCCTCTTTGATGGTTTGTTGTATAGCTGCTTCGAAAAAAGTGCAACACACGCTGCACATAAAGGAAAATACGCTGTAAAGTGGCGTTATGATAGCATGACTAGACCGTGTTGAATATTCACAAATAGCCATTGCTGCTCTCTACAAGCAACAGCCATCATCAATTTAATACATTATGGGATAGTCTATCTATGCATCCTGAGTTAAAACATTCTGAGTTTCAGACATCTACCGTTAGCAATCCGCCGAGACGGCAATTTACCCGCCAGCGTCGTCAGTTAACATATGGCGAGCGCAGCCAATACGCGCGCATGGCAAGTTTGCATTTAGTTAAGTTGCAACAGCGCTTAGCACCGCGTGCGCGTATTGGTTTATATTACGATGGCTTTGGCGAATTACCTACTCAGCCAATATTGGACTGGTGTCAATGCTTAGGCTATTTACCTTATTTACCAGTCGTCGGCTCGCTTGGTCGTGCCAGCAATGGCAGCGATGATAAACATCTACGTTTCGTACCTGTTTATCAATCAAAGCTGTTAAATGTACCGACGCGCATTCATAGCTTAGGGATGAAGCAAAACCATCATCGCCGTCTACTTTGGGCGCGCGAATTGGATGTGATTATTTGTCCGCTCGTGGCAGTAGACCTAAACGGCAATCGTATGGGCATGGGTGGCGGCTTTTATGACACTACGTTAGGTAAAGGCTATCGGTCAGGGGCGAAAAAGCCGTTAAAAATTGGTTGGTGTTATGACTTCCAAGTAGTTGAACAATTACAGCGGCAACCGTGGGATGTGCCACTAGATGGCTTAATTACACCAAGCGGCATAAGGTGGTTTTAATGAAAGAGGATAAGCAAGCGATGGATACTAACTCTAGCGCTCATCATGTGGACGAGTATTTGCAAACGTTAGGTAGCGAGGACGCTAGAGAGTTGCGTTACTACAGTCAAGAGCAGTCTTTTAGCGCTGATGAGCTAGCACGGCTAGTCAATGAAGAACGCTTGAATGAGCTGATGGCGCAAAGCGATGCGTTTTTGAGTAGTTTGAATGATGGGATTAAAGATTTTGAAAATGACAATAAATACCCATAGAGGATTTGCAAAGACAACAATGAGCTACTTTCGCTCAAAACCACTAAGGGTAGTTTTTGCTATCTTGTGGATCATTTTCGTCGGTCTTATTATCACTTTAGGTTTTAGCACAGACCCCTATTTACTTCACGTTCAGAATATTCCTCTTCCGCATCCCTATCCTATAGAATTAGTCGTTATATTAATAATAGGAATGCTGTTTCATTTAAGCTTACTGGTGACTATGGATGTATATATGGATAGTCGCTGGAAGTTTTTCACTATGCTGGGGACTAGCATTTTATTTTTATTTGGTTCCGGTATGATGGCGATGCATGCACCGCCGTCATTAGGTGGGATGATTTTTTGGACGTTTTTTTCCTCTTTACTATTTTTATTGCTTTGCTTTTGGCAGGTCTGTTTATTTGTTTTAAGGCGATTTTTTCGTATAGAATCAGTTTAATAACAAGGTAATTGATATTTTAAAGCTGGGTTAAAAACCCAGCCTACACCAATCTCTACTTAACTTTGATAGCCTACAACACCATCGCCGCAATCCAACCAAATATCAATAATGGAATGTTGTAATGCAAGAATGTCGGCACCACACTGTCCTTGATATGGTCATGCTGGCCGTCGATGTTTAGACCAGAAGTGGGTCCAAGAGTCGAATCTGATGCTGGAGAACCTGCATCACCGAGCGCGCCAGCCGTACCAATAATCGCCACGGTTGCCAATGGCGAAAACCTAACGAGATACATAGCGGCACATAAATCGCGGCCAAAATAGGAATGGTTGAGAATGACGAACCAATACCCATGGTCACAATTAAACCAATTAACAGCATAATAAATGCAGCTATCGCTTTATTACCTGCGAATAAAGACGCAGCACCATCAACCAATGGTTGAATTTGTTCGGTTGCTTTCATCACTTCTGCAAAGCCTTGCGCGGTAATCATAATAAAGCCAATCATCGCCATCAATTTGATACCGTCATTAAAGACTGTATCGGCTTCACTCCATTTAACGACGCCCGTCGCCATAAAGACGCCAAAGCCAAACATCGAGCCAAGCAAAAGTGAGTCGGTATACATCTGCACCACAAATGCCGTTACAATTGCGGCAAGCGCCACCAATGTTTTCATCTTGCTTTGTGTTTGCGCACTAGCTGCGGTTTTGCTTAACGCGTCACCCTCTAATACCTCATCATGCGCAGCTTTATCAAGTGCTAGCTGCTGATACTGGCGCGGTTTACGGTAGCTGATAAATACGGCGACGAGCAAGCCTACGAACATACCCAAAGCTGGAATTGCCATGCTTTGGTGACTGAGATGTTACTGATATCGACACCTGCTTCACCGACGTTTTTCAGCATGATTTGATTGAGATAAATATCGCCAAAGCCATACGGAATAAACATGTAAGTATCACAAGACCAAAAGTCAGTAGACAAGCAATTAAACGTCTATCGATGTGCATGCGATTGAAGGCGAGTAATAATGGCGGTACTAGCAATGGAATAAAGGCAATATGAATAGGGATTAAGTTTTGGCTAAAGCAGCTCATGGTGATTAAGCCTGCAAACAGCATGTATTTAATCATTCCACTCGTACCACCCGCATCAATGCGTTTGATCACCGCCCCTGCCAGTGACTGTGGCAATCCTGAATGCGCAATCGCCACTGCAAAAGCCCCAAGCAGCGCATAGGACAGTGCAATTTGTGCGCCATTTCGGATACCTTCTTGAAAGGCATTCAAAGTATCGGTCATACCCAAACCAGCGATGAGTCCACCTGCCAGCGCACCGATTAATAAGCTGAGTACCACGTGTACACGCGCCAAAGACAGCCCTAGCATGATGACGACTGCCAGCAGTACCGCATTGATGGTCATATATTGCCTCTTATTCTGTCTGATTAAGACCTATTAATATCTCATGGATGATGGATATCACCCTCGCCTCTAAACCGCTTGACGCTAAAACCACCGTTTAAGACGCGCGTCAGTTTACCTTATTTTGCACACAAATCCTACGCACAGAACCCAATAGGTATTAGCTACGCACTTCTTACCCATGCTCTGTATACATTAAATGTCACCTGTTATTTAAAATTATGGATAACAATATGACTCGCAGTCTTTAGATAGATATAACTATTTTGCGCAGATAAGCGTGTGACTTTGCCTACAAGCCTTGCAATTTTATCGGTGAGCACCATTTATCTAAACATGAACCACGAACTTGACTTTACAAGTCTGGTGAACGAGGAAGAATATATGAGTGAACATAAAATTGCCCAAGACAATATCGACATCGATGTCGACGTTTCATCTACTGTTGCTGATGATCAGGAGCGAGACAGCGCGCCTAACGATACGACAGGTGATGTAGCTGCAACAGCTGATCGCGTTGAAGATGGTGATAGCAAAGATAGTGATGATAAAGATAATGAAGACAAGGACAACACTATTGAAGACGATGACGCAAAAGACGATAGTATAAAAGGTGACGGTACAGAAAACTATTTACCACTACTGGCATTGCGCGATGTTGTCGTTTATCCGCACATGCAGATTGCCTTGTTCGTCGGTCGTGAGCCATCGGTAAAGGCCGTTGAATTGGCACAGGCTGAGTATGGCAATAAAGTCTTGGTCGTGGCGCAAAAAGACTCGCTGACTGAAGACATCGATCAAGATAACTTGTATCAATACGGTACGGTTTGCCGCATCGTCAGTACCATGCCGCATGACAGTGATGAGAACTGCATCAAAGTATTGATCGAAGGTCAATATCGTGCCCGTGTTGATGACATCGAAAATCATGATGACTTATTAATGGCAAGCTTTGAGCGTGCTGACCTTGATGTCAGTATGGATGAGAGCCAGCAGAAAAACACGATTCAAGCATTAACCACACTGTTTGAAAGCTATGCGGATGCGCGTCTGCGTAATGCTCGCGAGCTGACTCGTGTGGCAAAACGTATCGATGATTTGCTTGAGCTGGTTTATTTCATCTCAACCCGTGTGTCGATGGATTTAGATATTAAGCAATCATTCTTAGAAAATGATGACCTTAAAACCCATATCAATACCTTAACCGAATATTTGGTTAAGCAGAGTGCTGAACAAAATATCGAGCAAGATATCCAAGAAGCGGTCCGTCAGCAAATGGAAGACAATCAGCGCGAATACTTCTTAAACGAGAAGATGAAAGCCATTAAAAATGAGCTGTCAGATATGAATGACGGCGCCTTCGATGGTGAAGATGATGTGGCTGAGCTAGAGCAGCGTCTAGAAGATGCTGACTTGCCAGAAGATGTGCGTAAAAAAGCGGATCAAGAGCTGAAAAAGCTCAAGATGATGCCACCTGCCTCATCAGAGTCTTCCGTGGTGCGCAACTATATTGAATGGATTTTGGACACACCGTGGAATGCCACAACCAAGGTTTCCATCAATTTAGAAAAAGCCAAAACGGTATTGGACGAAGATCATTACGGCTTGCAAGATGTGAAAGATCGCATCTTAGAATACCTCGCCGTGCAATCAAGAGTGAAAAAACTTCGCGGTCCGATTCTTTGCCTAGTCGGTCCTCCAGGTGTTGGTAAAACCTCATTAGGCGAGTCGATTGCCCGTGCGACTGGTCGTAAATTTGTACGTATGGCGCTTGGCGGCGTGCGTGATGAAGCGGAAATCCGTGGTCATCGCCGCACTTATATCGGCGCGATGCCGGGTAAAATTGTCCAATCACTGGCCAAAGTTGAAGTTAAAAACCCGCTGTTCTTATTAGATGAAATCGATAAGATGGCGCAAGATTTCCGCGGTGATCCAGCCTCAGCATTGCTTGAAGTGTTAGATCCCTCACAGAACGATACTTTTAACGACCATTATTTAGACATGGACTTAGATTTGTCGCAAGTGATGTTTATCTGTACTGCGAACAGTATGGATATTCCGCCTGCCCTGCTTGACCGTATGGAAGTCATTCGTCTACCGGGTTATACCGAAGAAGAAAAGGTCAACATCGCGCAGAAATACTTGGTGCCAAAAGCCATTAAGAATAACGGTCTCAAAGAAGGCGAAATTGAGATTGTCGAAGCGGCGTTGCATAGCATCGTGCGTAGCTATACGCGTGAAGCTGGTGTGCGTAACCTTGAGCGTGAAGTGAATAAAATCTGCCGTAAAGTGGTTCGCGGTTCGGTTGAAACTCATGGCGCACGTGCTCCGAAGAAAGCAGAACGTCAGCTAATTGTGGTCGATGACAAAAACATCGATGACTATCTTGGTGTCCATCAGTATGACTACGGTCTGGCAGAAGAAGAGCCTGAGATTGGTCGTATCACTGGTCTTGCGTGGACACAAGTCGGTGGTGAGCTACTTACTATCGAAGCGGTGGCGATGAAAGGTAAAGGCGAGCTGAGCTTTACTGGTTCGCTCGGCGATGTGATGAAAGAGTCGATTCGCGCTGCGATGAGTGTGGTGCGTGCTCGCGGAGACAGTTTGGGTATCGACTACGAAACCTTTAAGACGACTGATGTCCACGTCCATATGCCAGAAGGTGCCACGCCGAAAGATGGCCCATCGGCTGGTGGTGCACTAACGACGGCGCTAGTCTCCGCCTTAACTGGCATTGCCATTCGTCCAGATATTGCGATGACAGGTGAGATTACCTTACGCGGTAAAATCCTACGCATCGGTGGTCTAAAAGAGAAGCTACTTGCTGCGCATCGCGGTGGTATCAAGCATGTGTTGATTCCAGCGACCAACGAGCGTGACTTGGCCGATATCCCTGATAACGTTAAAGCTGGTCTAACTATTCAGCCAGTAGCCACGATTGATGAGATATTAAAAGTTGCTTTGGTCAGTATGCCAGTGCCGCTTAAACCAGCTAAAGTGACGGTTGATAAAACCTCAAGCAAAGCGTTGCATAACTAATCTGATTAGTTACTAATCCAGTCTTATAAATCAAAAAACCGCTCATCATAATGATGGGCGGCTTTTTTTGGCAAAAATAAAGAACACTCTTAATAATACCTTATGCTATATTTTAGACAAATGTTTATTAATTAGGAAAGTGCAATGTTAAATCATTTAAGGGTACCTCTAGTTGTAATAAGCACATTACTACCCCTCGCTTTGTTAGGCTGCCAAACCAACAACCTTAATCATTCAGCACAAACCAGGACCGTCATCGACGATAAAAACTGGTCAGCGACCACGCTCGAATCCAGACTGTTTCAAACCACCACAAAATATGAGTGGCAATTAACCTATGTCAGCGATGATAAGGGTCGAATCAAGGCTTTTAACCAAAAGCTGCCTTTGATAATGGAGGTACATCCAAGCCTTTTAACATTTACAGAAGGCTGTCAACGTCACCAAGTTTCTTTTGATATGTGGTTACCATTACCTTACCTTTACGGGCAAATCAATGTCAGCGAACCATCTGATAACTGCACCACAGTAAACCATTCAATTATCGAAAACTTGAGTAATAAAAACACAATCAAAAACAAAACAGGAAATGTCGTAAATAGTGTTTTTATACCCTATTCAGATACAGCTTTCAGATTTGATCCAGTACTAGCAAACTCTGCACAGAGTTCTAACAAGACATTAAAACAGCTGGCTCTAAAAACCAATAAAGGAAAAACACTGATTTTTTCGGGTACGCCCAAGCCTGAATATCCTGTGGCGGGCATACCGCTTATCAATGAATTATTAGAGCGATACCAATGGCGTCTTATTAGTGCAACTGACGATACCAATAAAACTATTAATAAATTTAATCGTCCAGATGTACCTATTACTGCAAACTACAGGCTTGGTTCACATGATTATAGCAATCCTCAGCAAAGTAGTTTTAGCCAAGGTATTGGATTTTCTGTCGGATGCAATGGGGCTGGTGGGTCTTATGCTTTATCTACTAATCAAACGTTGCTAATTGGTGGCAACCCTTCAACGATGGTAGGGTGTGGTGATGACATTGATGATATTGAATCAAGTCTTAGCCGCCTAATGCTTTATAGTTCTAGTCAGTTAACACTGATCAATCTTGATACGCAGAGAGTATCTAATCCTTCTGATAATTCTGAATCCAGCTATCTCCTTACTCAAAAGTTAGAATCAGGCGAAACTTTAGTATGGCAAAACGAAGTAAAGAAAATACCGTAAACAATTTTCAAACCCATACGATACTTACATTTATTAACCGATTGTTGCGCATTTGATGAATAACTATATCTAATCCTTAGCTATACTGATGACGACACTAACGAATGTTTATAGAAATCAAAAGGTATTTATCTATAAACCTTCAAGAGTTAGCTTCTTATCAAAAATAACTAAATATTAAAAATAATTGGAGATAATAATGAATAAGACGATGCTTGCAAGTGCGCTATTATGTGGTTCAGCGTTAGTAATGACGGGTTGTCAAACCGTCGAAGGTCAAATGCAAACTGGCAATCCACTTAGCCAACCTGCCTTAAAATCTACTATCAATGCAGTCGCTGGTAATAAAAATGAAGTGGGTCAAGTATTCTTACGCCCTGTGGATGGCGGCGTACAAGTTTACGGTAAGCTGATGAATTTGCAGCCGGGCAAGACAGTCTCACTACATATCCATGAAACGGGTAGCTGTGCTGATATGGGTAAAGCGGCAGGTGGTCACTTTAATCCAGACAATAAGCCTCACTCTAATCCTGACGATATGAATGGTCATGCTGGCGACTTGCCTAACCTGACTGCCAATGCAGATGGCGTGGCTACTATTAACTATGTGAATAAGAAAATCTCTGTCGCTGATGCTGGTAAATATAGCGTTAATCGTCTAGCCTTTATCGTGCATAGCGGTGCTGATGACTATACTAGCCAACCAGCTGGTAATGCAGGCGACCGCGTTGCTTGCGGTATCATCGAAAAGAACTAATAGCATATGAACTTAGCTGTTATTGATATCACAAATATGAATAGCACAAAAAACCTCTTAGATTCTAAGAGGTTTTTTTGTTCAAAATTTTATAGCTTAAAACAATATGGGTGATACAGAATCTCATATATTAACAATCAATCATCAAGATAAAAGGTAAAGGAGACTTACTCCTCTACCCACTTGCCATTACGCCAATACACACCCCAACGTGTGGCCTTGCCATTTTTCTCAGAGCCGATATATTGCTCCTTCTTCTTACGTGACCAGCGCAAAATGGTGGGATTACCATCTGGATCTTCATCTGGACCTTCAAACAAATACTGGAATTTATCTTCCATTTTATCTTTGATTTCGCGTAGCTCAGCCAGCTTGGGTGCGCGTGTCTCGCGTACTTTCGGGAATTTAGACGCTGCCAAGAACATCCCAGCTGCCCCTTCACGCAAGATAAAGTAATCATCGTGCTTGGTTGATTTCAGCTCTGACAGATGAATAGGATCCATGCGCGGCGGTGCGGCTTCGCCTGTTTTTAGCACTTTACGGGTGTTATCACATTGCTGACAAGCGAAGTAAGGACCAAAACGTCCCGTCTTTAGCTCCATTTGTCCATCGCACTTATTACAGTCAATGGTTGGAGAATCAGAGCCAGGCACTTCGAACTTGCCTTCTTCTAAGACATAACCATCACAATCAGGATTGTTACCACACACATGCAGTTTCAGACCGCCATCGACGATATAACCATTCATTGCCGTGCTACATTTCGGGCAACGCTTTTTCTCCATCAAATCGCGAACTTCTGCCGCTTCATCATCACCTTCTGCCTCATCAAGATTGGCAAAAGCTTCGACGGGCATTAAGTTCTTAGTGCCTTTACAGCGCTCTTTTGGCGGTAAATTATAGCCAGTACAACCTAAGAATACACCGTTGAGCCAGTACGTAATTGCATTGGACGATCGCAAAGATCGCAATGCACGTCTGGTACGTCAGTGGGATCATTTGGACGCATACCGTCTTTTTCTTTGGCGCGATCAAGCGTTGTTTTGAAGTCGCCATAGAAATTATCGAGGACATCTTTCCAATCTGTATCACCTTCTGCCACATGGTCAAGCTTGTCCTCTAGCGCGGCGGTAAAGGTATAATCCATCAAATCTGGGAAGCTTGCGGTTAGTCTGTCGGTAACGATATCACCCATTTTTTCAGCAAACAGGCGCTTGTTCTCAAGCTTCACATAGCCGCGATCTTGAATGGTCGAGATGATAGAGGCGTAAGTCGATGGACGACCGATGCCTTTTTTCTCAAGCTCTTTCACCAAACTTGCCTCGGTATAGCGCGGTGGCGGCTTGGTGAAATGCTGACTCGGATCGAGCTTATCTAGTATTAATTTATCGCCTTTTTTCACGTCCGGTAATAAGGTATCGTCAGTTTTTGCCGGTGGCATAACCTTGGTGTAACCATCAAATACTAACGTACGACCACGTGCTTTTAACTCGACATCATTGGCAGCGACGAATAGATTCACTGACAAGTATTTTGCTGGCAGCATCTGACAAGCGACAAACTGCCGCCAAATCAGCTCGTACAGGCGGATGGCATCACGCTCAACCCCTTTAAGCTGCGTTGACTTCATATTGACGTTAGAGGGACGAATCGCCTCATGCGCCTCTTGTGCGCCTTGTTTGTTGCCGTAGAAGTTTGGCTTTTCGGGTACGTATTTTGCGCCATAGCTGTCTTCGATATAGCCACGTACCGCAGCAAGTGCATCACCAGATAAGAAAGTCGAATCGGTACGCATATAAGTAATATGACCCGCTTCATATAAGCGCTGTGCCAAAATCATGGTCTTTTTAACTGAAAAACCAATCGCGTGCTGGCTGCTTGCTGCAATGTCGAGGTGATAAATGGCGCACTCGGACGCGACTGCGTAGGCTTCTCTTCACGCTCTTTGACGATAAAGTCACTTGAGTTAAGAATTTCTAAGACTTTATCTGTCTGCTCTTTATTAACGAGCTTAAGCGTTTTGCCGCCTTGCTTGGTCGCCTCTAAGCGAATCGCAATTTGCTCAGCGTCCTTTTTGCTACTGGCAACGTGAGTATCGGCATGAATTTGCCAATACTCTTCTGGTATAAAGGCGCGAATTTCATGTTCTCTTTCTACGACCAAACGCATAGCAACTGACTGGACGCGACCTGCAGAGAGACCGCGAGCAACCTTTTGCCACAGCAGCGGCGATACCATAAAGCCAACGACACGGTCTAAAAAGCGCCGTGCTTGCTGGGCATTGACACGGTCGATATCAAGTTTGGAGGCTGCTTAAAGGCATTTTGAATGGCGGATTTGGTAATCTCATTAAAAACCACGCGCTCATACTTACTGTCAGCGCCGCCGATGACTTCTTTAAGATGCCAAGCAATCGCCTCCCCTTCTCTATCCATATCCGTTGCCAGATAGATTTTGTCAGCGTCTTTGGCTAAGGCTTTAAGCTCTTTGATAACCTTAGTCTTGTTAGGTAATACTTCATAAACTGCTGCCCAGTCATGTTCTGGATCGACGCCCATGCGCCGTACCAAGGCTTGCTGGGTTTTTTCTTCTTTGCTTAGACTGTCATCTTTTTTAGTCGTTGTTGGTTTTTTTGCACTTTTGCTTGCGCCAACTGGTAGATCACGGACATGACCAATACTGGAGCGCACGATAAAGTCATCGCCAAGGTATTTATTGATTGTTTTTGCCTTGGCAGGTGATTCTACAATCACCAAAGACTTGCCCTTTGGACTGCCTTTGGGATTACCAGCAGCGGGCGCTGGACTTTTTTTGGTTGCGGTTTTTGCCATATGTGACGACACCATTATTATATGAGTAAATTAAAAGTAAGAATAAATACAGCAGCATGGCAATTTATAATTGTGAGTTATAGTAGCGCGGTGAATCATTATAGTAATAGCTGCTTAAAAAAAACGTTTATAAAACAAACAATAACCATAAGATAAAGAGTCAGTTATAAAGACGTTACACTGCTAAGCGTTACACTGTCAACTGTAAATGACTGAGAGTTTGCCAAAAGTGCTTGCATATTGCTTATAAATGGAGATTAAAAAATTATTTTCTACCTTGTAGCCGTTTTATAGGCGCTTTTGCATCTCTGACGCCCATTGTTCAAGCTGTTTTTTGAGCACCAACAAATCTGCTTCAATCAATTTTTGCTGATAAGCGGGATTGGATGAAGGACGCACATAAGCGATATCTTCCCAATAAATCACGATACTATTGGCCTTAGTCAGCAAACCTTTAACAAACGGCTCAATACTGATTGGCAAGTCTAGCGGCGCTTTATCCAAGCTAAAATTGGTCTTCTTGATAATCGTATTATTAGTGCTGTTATTAGCACGAATCGCACTTGGAATCGTGAGCTTAACATCATCTTTGCTTGTATCGACAAAACTACTATCTGGTCTCCATTGCCCATCAATCACTTGATAGCGCGTGTGCGGCAGCTGCACATTATCTAACACTAAACAGTATTGACCTAACATTCCACGCCCATATTCGTTGTCTTTACCTTTGATCCAATCAGGGCAGCTCACCAGCTTTGGATTCAATTGTAAGCGACGCGCGGTCATGCGCAGCTTATCCAAACGCTGATCGATACCGTTAGGTTTGAGCGCATCATACTCCCTAATACAAATAGTACAATGATAACGCCAATGAATGTTCCCATGATGGTCCGGCCTTTTGGATAAATGAAAATGTACTAAAAAATAAAACCGCTACTATCTATACAACGGGCTACAACAAAGACAGTGATTGCCCAGCTAACTATAAAAAAGCCATCATTGATTGTTTGAGCAGTCACTTTTTAACCAGTCATTTTCTAACCAGTAGCGTTCTAATGAGCGGCTGTTTCACGAATGATTATCTAAATACTGGCTACTATATAGAAGCTTATAATGAGCACGAACCGTTAAAAATCAAGCATGATGAATTGATAACCACCAATCACTCACGTTTTCGAATCTCGATGGCTTGGCTATATGTGCTAATAGATCAAACACTTAACTCGAATAAAAAACAGCATAATAACGAGATACAAAAAAGTTGTCATCATCAAAAAGTGCTATGATAAACCATAATTTTAAACGCGCGCAGGTTTATTATGAATTATCTTCTTAAGCGAAACTCATCGACCGCTTCACTAGCGAGCAAATGTGTCCATAAACTCATGAGTAAAACTGGGCTTACCCTCTCGCTAGTAGGCGCTGCATTATTTACCCTATCAGGCTGTGCAACGACGCAAAATCTTACCCCGCAGCAATGTCAGGAAAGCAACTGGCAAGAAGTCGGCTATGCTGATGGCTTACAAGGCGTTCAGGTGCTTATTTCGGTCATTATGCTGATAGCTGCGCAAAGGTAGGTGGTCCCCTGCCCAACCGCATACAATGGGAGCAAGGGCGACAGCAAGGTCTCAAAAGCTACTGCACCGAGCTCAATGCTTATAAACTTGGTCGCGAAGGCTACGACTGGCAGCCCGTTTGTCCGCTCGAAGGCATCGAAAAGCTAGAAGAAGCTTACGCGCAAGGACGTTACTACTATATCCGTCAACGTGATCTCGATTACCTACGTTCGCCTTATCCGTTTGGCTACGGGCCTGGGCGCTTCGGTTACGGCTATCATCCCTTTGGCTATGGCTGGTAAAAAGAAAACCCCAATGAGTACTTAATTTGAGGTTTAAGTACTCATTGAGGCTGGAGAAAAGTTTATTATTTTTGTTTTATTATTATATTAGCTACCTTTTTGATGGTTGGCTATCTAGCAAACATCATATGATAATCACGTCTTTTATAGACTCGCCTTATTCATTGACAAAGGCTATCTTCGTAAGTCCTGCTTGACTGGCAGCGGCTAGCACTTGAGCGACCGTGTCATATTTACTGTCTTTGTCAGCACGCAATTGTACAGAAGGGTCTTTACCTCCAGCACTTTGCTGTTGTAACCGTGCCTCTAACTCCTCCATGCTAATCGCATCGCTGTCCCAAAATATCCCTGCGTCTTTATCGATGCTAATTTGAATAGCCTCTGGTGGCGCCTCATTTAACGCAGCACTGGTCTTCGGCAACTCTAGTGGCACTGTCGGATTCAGTACGGTCGCCGTCAATAGAAATATAATCATCAATACCAGCATGATGTCGATAAGCGGAATGAGGTTCATCTCACTCATACTTTGACTGTCATCATCACCCAATTGAAATGCCATAATTACTCTCAATACATTTGGTTATTCGCAATATAGCTCGCTTGACTATCGCCTAACGGACTGTCCCATCAATGGATAGTCGTTAAGGCTGCGACGCGGCTGAACTGTGATAATGAGTCACTTGCTGAACATCTGCTGTGTTCGAGTGCATACCCTTTGCTAACGAATCTTGGGTAACAGTCGATTTGCTGTCCGTTAACGGCTGCTGGGTAACGACCATTTCGGCAGAACGTGCTAATAAGTCATGCGCTCTATCGTTGGCGTGATACATCACACGGCGATTGATACGCACTGCAAGATTATAAAACACCACGGCTGGAATCGCCACGGCGATCCCTAAACCTGTCATGATAAGTGCCTCACCGACTGGCCCTGCTACTTGTCCCAAGCCTGCTTGCCCACTCATGCCAATATTATGTAGCGCATGAAAAATTCCCCATACCGTCCCAAACAAACCGATAAATGGCGCAATTGCTGCCGTCGTCCCAAGAATAGGTAAGCCACGCTCACTGGCAAAACGGTAACGACCAATATGCTTGAGCAAGATCTGCTCAGTAACCAAACGGCGAGTAGTGGCATCTGCTGCTATCATCTCAGCCTGTTTTACTTGAATCTGTTGATTCAAATCATCTGCAACATTGGCGGCCAATTTGCGGCTTTGTAGCACACGAATGATGCCTGTCACCCAAGAAAGAATAGATAAAGCAAGCAACAAAAAGAACAAAGTTTTTGTCACCATGTCGCTGATTTGCCAGTATTGCATAAAGTCCATGTCAGACTCCTTTGTATTTTATTACCATTGTTCGATTATTTGCGATTGCGCCGATGCTTGGTACTAATAACCATGTATTTATGGCACATTATAAGTAACAGGTAATGTCACATTACCGACGACGGGTACGCCATTTTTAGTAAAAGGTCTGAATTTTCCAGAGCTTACTTGACGCTGCGCCTCTTTATCTACTATTGAATTGCCTGAAGATTGAGCAACGCGGGCGCTATCAATACCGCCCTGCTTATTCACTCTTAATATCAATACCACTTTGAATGTATCACCCGAAGATGCTCTACGAGCGGCTCGAGTAGGAAAGCTAAAGTTTGGCGCTGATGCCCAGTCTGCAGCACTAGCAGTAAAGCTCACAGGTTGATTACTTGCAGCGGCTGCTGCTTTTTGCGCGGCATCTTTAGCCGCTTTGTCTTCTGCTGCTTTTCTGGCATTCGCTTCGGCTTGAGCCTCTCGGGCAGCCTTGGCATCGGCTATTATCTTAGCATCTTGCACTGCTCTATCATGGGCTTCTTGAGCGGCCTTTTGTGATTCTGCTGCTAGCATTTTACGTCGTTCTTCAGCTTCACGTTGACTATCAGCCATTGAGGTATCCACCTTCGATTCTACTATTGGCTTTTTCGACACCTCTTTTTTAATAATATCAGGCTTCTTTTTTTCTACTTTTACGACAGGTGCTATATCAGCCTTTTTGGCTTTTACCACCGGTTTTTCTGGTGTATTTTGCTTAGCCTTCACTACTGGAGCTACTTTAGGTTTTGACGGTGCTTGTTTTTTAGATTCAGGTTTTGACTCTGTTTTAGGCGCTGCTTTTTTGGGCGTTACTTCCTGAACTTTTTCTACTTCAGGGACGGCCGTTTTGACAGGTAACGTCACCATCTCTATCTCGATAGGTGGTGTGTCTTTTTTTGGTTCAACTTTTATATCAGGCGTCTTGATCGCCACCAATGCAACAGCCGTCAGCACGTGCAAGCCCACCACTATAATAATAGCTGCGAGTATCAATTTAAGTGGTGGCGCGTCTAAATCCGTTGAACTCATAACACCCTAATATTCATTAACCGAGGTAGAATGGCGTAGATAATAATGCAAACGATAATTATTATCAATAATAAATTTATAATAATTTTGCTTAGCAGGCAAATGATCGGCTAATCATTTAGCGTTATTAATAAGCAAAATTTGCTTAGTCATTCGACCACCCTTTCTCAAATATCGCTATGCATGCTTATTGTGCCAAGCAGTCAAACCCCATGTAATAAAGTGACGTAATAAAAACCATTATCATTTGTATTGATAATGAGTCTCAATTAATTTATCATAGCCCCTAATCGACTGCGAATCTTTAAGATTACAAAATCTCAAGATATTAAGGCATGTTGAACATCTCAATAGCTAAGCGTAAAAACAACCTATGAAAAATCATAACGTCAAAAGTAATACCGTCAAGCATTGTATGGTGTGAAGCATCACATCGATAAAGTTCTTTTTACTTTTATATGACCGATTATTTGATACATCCTTTGTCCAACCAGCTGATATACCGAGTTATTTATGTCTATTATTTTATTGCCTAACCGCTCTACTCCTTTTTTCAAACGCCCTTTACTGACTGCTATGATGACCGCACTGGTTGCTACGATCAGCTTGACAGGTTGTAGCTCACCTGAATCTAACGACTCTGAGCCTGCTGACGCTAAAACTGAAAATCAAACAGCAGATCATGCCTCGAATGTCGCTAATAACGATGCGGTCTCTGTTGAAAAAATCACGGTCGACACGGTAAAAGGCAATGTCGACTTGGCAATGAATCCATCGCCGTTGGTGGTCTATGATATGACATTGATGCAGGATTTGGCCGCGCTTGATGTTGCTGTCGATGGCATGCCAAGCGGTCTAAAATTAAACAATTTACAGTCTAAGACACAGCCTGAACCAAAAACTGTCGGCACCGTATTTGAGCCAGATCTTGAGGCGTTGAACGCGATGCAGCCGCAAGCTATCTTGGTCGGCTCGCGCATGGCAGAAAAATATGATGCGCTGTCTAGTATTGCGCCAACGCTCGACATGACGATTGATACCGCAAATATCTATGAATCGAGCAAGCAGCGTTTGCATGATTTGGGTGCATTGTTCGGTAAGAGCGCTCAGGCAGCGAAACTGCAAGGCAATATCGACGGGCTCATTGATGAGACTAAAACATTAACCAAAGATAAAGGTAAAGGCTTAGTGGTCATGGTCAATGGCAATAAGCTATCTGCCTACGGCGACAAATCCCGCTACGGTTTTATCCATACCGTACTTGATATTCCAATGGCAGATGACCAAATCGCCGATGCGCGCCACGGCCAGCCAATCTCGTTTGAATACATACAAAAAACCAATCCAGACTGGTTATTCGTCGTCGATCGCAGTGCCGCCATTGGTGAAGATGGTGCTGGTGCCAAAGCCGTATTGGACAATCCACTGGTCGCGCAAACCAACGCATGGAGTAACAATCAAGTGGTCTATCTTAGCCCAGACTCATATCTTGCCTTTGGCGGTTATTATCAATGGATGCAGGATTTGACGACCATTAAAGAGGCTTTTGCTAACGCTAAATAAATAATGCGTTAAATAAGCAATATGCTACACAAGCAACATGTTAAATAAGCGTCATTCGTTTTTAGGCAACTGTCATCACTGTCAGTTGCCAACCCTCACTTTAAGCCAGTAGCTGATATGCCATTATTTTCCTCTCGTGCGCAGACCAGCGTTAAAGCCCGCCCTACTTTACCAGCCGCATCAACGAGTTGGCAAAAAAGCGCAAGCCGTGGTCTAAGCTCTAAAAATCGCCGTGCTTCTATACCACCGTGGGTCATCAACACGGGCAGCCTCATTATTATGGGGCTTTTGGTGTTATTAAGCTTATCAATTGGTGTGGCTGATTTTTCGTGGTCAGGTATATTTCACAGCCTTATCAACCATAGCGCCAACTCCGACAGCTCACTGCTACTGGTCAGTCGCCTACCGCGTACCATCGCTATTATCTTGACCGGTGTTTCCATGGCAGTTGCTGGGATGATTATTCAAGTGGTGCTCAAAAACCGCTTCGTTGAGCCATCGATGGTCGGTGCCACTCAAAGCGCCGCACTGGGATTATTGGTGGTTAGCTACTATTTCCAGCCAGTGCGCTCATTGTCAAAATGGGTGTAGCTACCATCGCCGCGGTATTTGGCATGATGCTGTTTATGCTACTGATTCATCGTATTCCGCCGACGGATTTTTTGATGATCCCACTGATTGGTATCGTCTTCGGCGGCATTATCGAGGCAGTGACGACCTTTATTGCTTATCAAACTGAAACCTTACAGATGCTCAGCGTTTGGCAGTTTGGTGATTTCTCTGGCGTCTTAGCAGGTCGTTACGAGCTGTTATGGCTGACAGGCGGATTGTGCGTGCTGGCGTATATCATTGCTGACAAGCTGACCATCGTCGGTTTGGGTGACAATATCGCGCTGAATTTAGGCATCAGCAAACGACAAGTGACGTGGGTTGGCGTTGGTATGGTGGCGATGATGAGTGCAGTTGTCGTTGTAACTGTTGGCATGATTCCTTTTATTGGTTTGGTCGTGCCTAATATCGTCAGCCGATTGATGGGAGATAAATTGCGCCGTAGCTTACCAGCGGTGGCATTATTGGGCGCTTCGGCAGTGCTATTGTGCGATATTATTGGACGCTCGATACGCTATCCATTTGAAGTGCCTGTTGCGACGGTTTTTGGGGTGGTCGGTACAGTACTGTTTTTATGGCTATTATTACGTGCGCCTGCTGAACAATAAAATAACTCGCTATAAAGTTTTTATTCATAACGACTGATCAAACCTCTTTGCCTCTTCTCTCTCTTTTATCGTTGTTTTGTCTGATTAGATAAGCCTAGCACTATAGGATTTACGCATGTTTTCACCGTCTAAGCCTAGCGCCGCAGCCAATAACACTATAGATGACAGTGCTTCAGTAAATAACGACAAAACTACTTTTGGACAAAGTTGTCTTGCGCGACTCTGGACATTTATAGTCAATCACCCAAAATCCATTGCCGCTATCATATTGCTGATCTCAACCATCCTATTTTTGACAGTCAATGTCAACGGCCATTGGGACTTTGCGCTACCGCTGCGAGGTAAAAAGTTACTGGCGTTAATGGTGGTCGGGTATGCGATTGGCGTATCGACCTTATTGTTTCAAACCTTGACGCACAACCCTATTCTGACGCCATCACTGTTGGGTTTTGACTCGCTATATGTTTTATTACAAAGCCTGTTGGTTTTCTTTTTGGGCGCAATAAGTTTTACCAGTATCAATCCTCTTGCCAAATTCACCCTTGAAATTGTTTTAATGTTTGGCGCGTCATTATTATTATTTAAGCTGCTGTTTTCAAAAAGCCGTCAAGATTTGACACGACTAATATTGGTGGGCGTTATCTTTGGGGTCTTGTTTCGCAGCTTATCAGCTGATTGCCAGATTGATCAATCCTGATGATTTCGTCGTCGTGCAATCTGCCAGTTACGCGCAATTTAATACGGTCAATCCGCAGCTGCTCGGTATCAGCATTGTTATCTGTGCCATTAGCGCACTGTTTATCTGGCGCTGGCGTTATCAATGTGACGTATTGATGCTTGGCAAATCACAAGCCATTAACCTCGGTATTAACTATCAACGCTTGGCATTTGGGCTATTAACGGTCATTGCGGTATTGGTCGCCACGGCAACCTCATTGGTCGGTCCAGTGACTTTCTTTGGGCTGTTGGTTTGTGCGCTAACCAATCGTATCGCTCGGCATATGTATCACAGCGAGCGTCTGATATTGGTCAGTTTGGTGGCGATGATTTGCTTGGTACTCGGTCAGACGATATTTGAGCAACTATTGGGCATGGCAGGGTACTATCGGTCGTCATTGAATTGGCGGGTGGCTTGGTATTCTTAATATTGATTTTTATGACTCAGCGTCGTTAATACCACGCTTATCTAATAATCACTGACCTAGTCGCCAATCATCTAAAAACCATTGATATAGTAATGAAAAATTAGATCTCTTTTGAAAATAAGAACCACTATGATTAAACTCAATAACATCTCGCACCATATTGGCAAACAGCAAATTCTTCATAACATTACGTTGTCGTTACCAAGCGCACAGGTGATTGCCCTGATTGGTCCCAATGGCGCAGGTAAATCTACCTTGTTTTCAGTCATGGCGCGCTTGCAACCGCTACAGTCGGGACAGGTCAGTTTCGCTGTAGATAATGAGGAACGTGATATTGTTAGCTGTCATGCGCGAACTTTGTCTAAAACTGTGGCGATGCTTGGACAAGACAACCAAGTGCAAGGGCGACTGCGCGTGCATGAGCTGCTGATGTTTGGGCGTATCCTTACCATCAAGGACAGCCAACCGCAGATGATCAGCAAAAAGTAAACGAGATTATCGAACGTTTTGAGCTTGCGCCATTAGCCGAGCGTTTTTTATCGACACTATCGGGTGGTCAGCGTCAGCGGGTGTTAATTGCGATGATTGTTTGTCAAGATACACCGTATTTATTGCTCGATGAGCCACTGAATAATTTGGATATGTATCATGCTGGGCGCTTGATGCGTGAGCTGCGTGAGTTAAGCCATACTCAGCAAAAAACCGTGGTCATCGTGCTGCACGATATCAATCAAGCCGCGCAATTTGCCGATACCGTGGTCACCATGAAAGAGGGTCAGGTGATGGCTGTTGGTCAACCTGCAGAGGTCATCACCCAAGCAACTATGAAGGATCTGTATAACGTCGATGTTACCGTGCTCAGTCATCAAGGTCGCCCAGTGATTGTCGATGCGGTTTAAGTACAGTGTGTTCTATAGCCCATTTTTTATAGCTGATTGTTAATGCCTGGTTTCGCGTAATCGCTTCAAAGAGTTGTCTTTAACCGTCAATTTTTGCCTTTGCTTTAACCGACTTTGACGCCCTTTGACCCACAGATAAACACCTGTGCCAGACAATACCGCCACGGCTAACCCCGTCAATGCTAAAAATATTTGATACAACAAATGACCTACGCCATGGCTGATATGACCATGTGTAGCGTTGCCATCCATTGATCAGCTTGATTACCAAATGAGCTTTGATACCCAAAATTAACACGCTCGACATTGCCTGTTGCGGCGTCAACCGTGATAGATGACGCACCGCCTTTTTTACCGATATCTTTATTGGTTTTAAAGCGCATTTGCCATTGATTGTCCTCTTCTACCCAACGCACTCCCAATAGCTGCTGGACGCTGACGCCATTTTTTTGCGTGGCGATCTCTGCCTGCCTGCTTAAATAAGCAATACTATTAGCCTTATCTACCCTATTACCGCTATTGGTCTTAGTGCTATTATTAATAATAGTCGCCTCATCACTACTAGATTCAGTGTTTATCGCAGGCTTATTTTGTTTCTTTCCTTTGCCTTCATCTCTACCTTCAAGTCCTACCAGCGCTTGCATTACAGGCTGATATACCGATTTTAAATTGAAACCAACACTCGACCACGCAATGACAAACAACATGAGCCAGAGCCATAAGCCAAACGCATGATGCAAGTCATAATTGAGCTTAAAAGTATTGGTCTTACGGCGGATTTTCCAAGCAGGTAGCCAGCGTTTAAAAAACGAAGCACGGGGTTTGCCAGATGATTTTCTCAATGCGGATTGTTGAGATTTATTGGCGCTAACTGCTCTTGGAAAGGTTAAATAGAATCCGATGAAACAATTAATCGTCCAGATTAAAGACACGATACCCAGTATTAATTTGCCGATATCACCTAGCAATAAATCTCGGTGCAACCAAAATACCTTGTACATCGTATTGCGCCATGCCCATTCCTCTTTATCACGCGTACCGATGATTTCATTGGTATAGGGATCGACATATACCTCTTGAAATGGGGCTTTAGGAGCATTATCTGCTGCCTGACCTCGCGTTCTATCTACCGAAAAAACCGCTGATTTGTTAGGCTCTACTGACGTTGGCATACTAGAAAATTTATACTGTGGATAGCGCTGATAACAGCATCATGCAGTGAGGCGCTCGGTAGTGGCGGCTTGTGTTGCGCCTCAATATTTGCCAGCTTGTGATTGAACACATCATCGAGCTCATCATGAAATGCCAATAGCGTGCCCGTGATACCAGCAATGATCAAAAAAGCTGCCATTGCAAGCCCAGTATAACGATGAATCCATAAACAGCTCTGACGCAACGTAAGGGGAAATGAAGTCATTAGTATTGGTTTTTTATTCATCGTTTCTTTATTCATCGTTTCTTTATTCATCGTTTCTTTATTCATTGGTTATTTTGATTGGTATTTAAAAAAAAGTTGTAATTGCTATCACATGCTTCGCCATTTACTGACCATAAAAAAGCCAGCTATCCTATACAGACAGCTGGCCCTTTCATCTATCATCAAGTGACAATAAGATTAGAACTGATACGTCAATGACGCTTTGATATTACGACCTTTCTCAAAGTCAGTAGCAACATCATCAATCGGATTTAGACGAGATGAGTGGCTCGCATAAGCTTCATCGAAAAGATTGTAAACGCCAAGCGTGGCTTTTAATCCATCAACTTGTTTTGGCGAATAGTTCATAAAAATATCATGAACATTATAGCTTGGTTTTTCAATCTCATTTTCAGACGTATTCGGCATCACTGAAGCGACATACGTACTGCGCCAGCCGATATCTGTGGTCTCTGTTGGGGCATAAGCCAGATTGACCATATATTTATCGCCTGATTCTGAGCTGCTGCCGGTCACTGATGGAATGCTGTAGCCCGTTTTTTCACCTTCGCTGCGTGCGCGTGAATAGCTCAAACCCATACTAAAGTTATTCATTTTATAATCAGCGGCGAGCTCAACCCCTTTAATTTTATAATCTTCATCTTTATTGATGACACCTTGACATTCACCACCTGATTGCCCAGTGACACAGTCTAAGCCAGCGCGAGTTCCGCCGGAACGAACAAATTCGATGTAGTTTTCGATATCGGTTTCAAAGTACTTACCGCTTAGTTGTAGTGCATCACCAGCTACCGTTAGATCGCGTAACGTTGTAACGATACCTACTTCAGCGTTAGACCCTTCTTCTGCTTTTAAGTCATTATTAACGTAAGTTTTGTCACCATTTGAATTAAAAATGGTTTGGCTTAAGTCAGGACCATTAAATAACTGCGTGTAGCTTGCAAATACTTGCGTCAATGGTGCAATCTCATAGCTTGCGGCAAGTGCACCAACGACATTATCATAGGTTTTGCCACCAGAGATAAACTCAGGAGATTTGTAGCGGTCATAACGCACACCAGGTGTTAAAGTGAGCTTACCATTTTTCCATTGGTCTTCTAGATATACTGATGTATTGGTTGCCTCGTCTGACCCTGCTTTGACGAAGTCGCGCTCCATCTCCGATTCTTTTTTGTAGTGCTCAATCCCAGAGATAAGCTTGTGTGTGCCAACATTCGTAGCAATGTCACTGGTGTTTTGGATTTTTGCGCCTGTGGTTTGAACTTCAGCGTTAAAATCAAAACCTGGATCATTGATATAATCAGAATCACGCAAAATGCGAGTTTTGGTTTGATACACGTTGGTATCTACATCAATCAGGGGGTTGCTAGGATTAAAGCTATAATCAATACCATAAGTATCGCGCTTCACCTGTTGCGGAATTGGAGGCTCAGAGCGGCTAGGGAAGTCTGGACGGAATGGGAAAATACCTTTCTTTTCAGTTTGGCTGAAATTTGCGCCAATATGATGGTCATCGGCAATATAAGCACCCGCCTTTAATAAGATGCTTTCAGTTTTACTGTCTTCAAACAGCTCACGACCGTTACCATCTTCGCCAGAATCGCTATCACGCTTGCCATAATAAGCCAGTAAGTCAACATTGTCCGTTGGTGCGGCATATACAGTCGTTGACGTTAGTAGCTCGTCATTATTACTGGCATAGCCTGCGTGAACTTTAGCCCCTATTCTTTGACCCGGTTGCAGCAAATCCACTGCATCAACGGTTTTAAAGGCCACCGCCCCGCCAATGGCATCATTTCCTAGCGTCACTGAGTTATTACCGACTGAGACATCTGCTTGCTTAAGCAAGTCAGGGTCAATAGTAATGTCACCCATATGATAAAAAAGTTTGCCTTCTTGACGCGCCCCATCGATAGTGACTTTTAGGTTGCTGTCTTCAAGACCACGAATACGAATACGCTGATTGACCGCTGAGGTACCACCTACCGTAACCCCAGGAACGACATTCAAAAAATCGCTTAAATGGCTGGCTTGCTGCGCTGGCGTATAGTCTTCTATGTAAACAGAATCGGTTTGCACTTTATCACGTACTGAGCTATTGGCTGTCACCGTAATGGTCTGCAACGTGGTGCTTGGCATGTCTTCTGCAGGTGCTGCACTGACTGCTTGTGACCATAATACCGCTGCCACGCCCATGGACAATACCGTCATTTGACTAGATAGTTTTGATAACTTTACTTCACGCATAACACACTCACCTTATTGACTATCACAAATTAGAATTTTTAAGAGCTATTTACTGTTGAGCACAGCTTGTGGCAGTTGCACTGATTATTATTGAAAACCATTTTTTAGACGATTGGAGTCTTGACAAAGCCAAAGTCTTTCATACGAATAACAATGTTAATGATAATTATTAGCATTTTAATAGTGAGAGGCATAATAACGAAGTACTAACAATTTGGCAATAATTAATGCGAGAAATTTAATATTAAAAAATAGCGCTAAATCTGGCTGACTTATTCTGTTTTGTTGCTTACTGTTTTTAGACGAGTAGAAATAGCCAGCAAACCAAATCTGCTGCGCTATGTTCGTCTAATAGACTGTTATTATTTAAGAAATAAAGCCATCAACATGAAAAAAAACGTTGCAATAGCCAACCCTTTCACTATACCCTTAGATAGTTGACCAATTAGTCAGGTTTAAACCTACGACTATTAGTCATATTGATAAATAATAGCTAGCTGCTGATATTTATTAGCACAAGGATAAGTGCGACTCTTTGTGAGACAACTAAGCAATATGAAGATAACCGGTGTGTCGATATCCATCTCTAAATTCATCACACTGCTTAGCTCTCTCCACAGAGCTTGGACTAAAAGTCACTTTAGGAGGAAGCCAAGATGAGCGAACACATTCAAGGGAATCCCGATTTACTATACGGATTGCATGACCGCCCTACCCCTACAAAAGCCTTTTTGGGCGCAGTACAACACGTACTTGCCAGCTTTGTCGGTATCATCACCCCCTCATTAATCATAGGCGGCGTCTTGGGTTTGGGGGAACATATCCCTTATCTCATCAGCATGTCATTGATGGTATCAGGGGTCGCTACCTTTATTCAGACGCATAAAGTTGGACCGGTAGGTTCAGGTCTTATGGCGTTACAAGGAACCAGTTTTGGCTTCTTGGCCGCGGTATTGGCGGCAGGTTTTGTGGTAAAAAACAAAGGCGGGAGTCCGGAGGAGATTCTCTCTGTTATCTTTGGCGTCTCCTTTCTTGGTGCCTTCGTTGAGATTTTCTTAAGTCAATTTATTACCAGACTCAAATCTCTGATGAGCTATCGTGACGGGTTGTGTGATTGTGACTATCGGTCTGTCATTAACCAAGGTTGGTCTGACGGATTTGGCAGGCGGCGTGGGCGCTGAAGATTTCGGGAGTATACAGAATCTGTTGCTCGGTGGCGGAGTCTTAGTCAGTGTGGTATTGATTAGTATTGTTAATAATAAAGTCATTCGCTCCAGTGCTATCTTTATAGGGTTGATGCTTGGTCTGATCGCAGCCATTCTTATGGGACGTATTGATTTCTCTTTGGTCTCTGATGCCCCTATCTTTACGCTACCTGTGCCATTCAAGTTTGGCTTTGGGTTTGATTGGCAGGCTTTTATTCCTATCGCCTTTATGTATGTCATTACCAGTATTGAAACCTCTGGTGATTTGACGGCGACTTCGATGATATCGGGCGAACCCATCAAAGGACCTTTGTACGAGAAACGTATTAAAGGTGGCGTATTAGGTGATGGTGTCAACTCATTAATTGCGGCGGTGTTTAACACATTCCCTGTGACGACTTTTAGCCAAAACAACGGCGTGATTCAGATGACTGGTATTGCCAGTCGCTATGTGGGCTTCTATGTTGGGGCTATCTTGTTCACTATGGGGCTATTCCCTATTTTGGGTGCTATCTTTACCCAATTGCCAAAACCAGTCGTTGGCGGTGTGACGTTATTGATGTTTGCAACGGTAGCGACCGCTGGTATTCGCATCCTATCAACGGTCAACTTTACCCATCGCAATATCTTAATCATTGCCACTTCGCTAGGTCTGTCCATGGGCGTGGCTTTTGTTCCTGATGTATTTGCACAGGCGCCGCAGCTTTTCCGTAATATCTTTGGTTCGGCGGTTACTATGTCAGGTATTGTGGCCATTACTCTCGATATGATTTTACCCAAAAACTACGGTGTCGAATTTGATACGGTAGAACAACATCTGGATGACGGTCTAAAGCCTCTTAGACAAAAGGCTTCTTAAACGTACGTTAGGATAGTCAAATTCTTTACCAATCAGCATTGCTGTTCTTGGTTCTGGTTCTGGTTCTGGTTCTGGTTCTGGTTCTGGTTCTGAAAATTGACTCTTTTAGCGCGCCTTAATACGAAAACATTCAGAATGCTTTCGTATTAAGGGCATGTTATAGACGTAAAATAATAATACATAAGCATTACTCAAGACCACAGCCACGCAAGATAAACGGCACTAAAAAGTCTGCCGCCCGCGCTTCATCCTGCTGATCGTACTCTCTCTTTTCCATCAAACCGACAATTTCTGTCTCAAATTCTGCATATCGCTGCGTCGTTGCCCAAATCAAAATCAATAGCTGTAAAGGGTCAGCGATGCCAATTTTGCCTTGCTTATGCCAAGTTTTCATCACTTGCGCCTTGTCTAGCGCCCACGCCTTCATGGTCGCCGACATAAATTCATGCAGATGCGGGGCACCGCCGATGACTTCCAGCGCAAATAATTTATGGCGATTGGGATGAGCAAACGCTTGATGCAATTTGGTACGGACAAACTTTTCGATGACCGTTTTAGGGTCACTATCGACACTCATAGCGACCAAGCCATCGTTCCACTCTTGAATAATAGAATGCAGCACTGCTTGGTACAGATTTTTTTTATTCTTAAAGTAGTAATGCACGTTGGCTTTTGGCAGCTCGGCTCTATCGGCAATACCTTGCATCGTCGCACCGCGAAAACCTTGCAGCACGAACTCCTCTTCTGCCGCCGCCAAAATGACGGTTTGATTGTGGGCGCGGATATCTTGCTGATTGCGCTGTACAGGCGCGTCAGACGCGGCTTGTGGTTCTATATCGTTATGTTGAGCCATGATAAATGTTACCTGTCATTATTGTGATGAATAGAGAGCCATATCCCAGCCAATAACTGGATTCATATGCTAATTTTTATGAAATATCACCAGTCTAAATAAAATATTTGCATAAAGTAGTTGACCAAATGGTCAGGTTTAAGCAGAATAGCTCATAGTAAACCAATTATTAATCGATAAATACTACTTTAGCATGAGATGTTATCGAGAGATGCTACTCCACTGCTTTTGTCAGAAAAGAAAAGGATGTCATAGTGAAATTATCTTTACAGCAGTTTAATGAGCTCTCAACAGCTGAGGCAATTTCACATCTATTGACCTGCTGTACCAGCACCCATTGGGCGCAGGCTTTAGAAAAAAAACGTCCTTTCGCTGATATATCTACATTACTTGCTCATAGTGATGATGCTTGGGCACAAGCACAGACAGCAGAAGCCCAGTTACTAGAGGCTTTTGATGGTCATCCACAAATCGGTAACGTCGACTCGTTAAAAGAAAAATACCGCAATACTCAAGACAGTGCTGCCCATGAGCAGTCTGGTGCCAATGATGCCAATGACGAGGTGATTGAAGCTTTGGCTCAAGGCAATCAAGATTACCTTGATAAATTTGGCTTTATCTTTATCGTATTTGCCACTGGTAAGAGCGCACAGCAAATGCTCGATTTATTGTTAGCACGCCTGCCCAATGATCGCGCTACTGAGCTGGTCAATGCGGCGGCTGAGCAAAATAAAATCACCCGCTTACGTTTACAGAAACTGCTGAGTGACGCTTAACGCATTCAGCCCATCTGACTCAATTTATATAAAAGGAATTATTATGTCAGGTACTCTCTCATCGCATATTTTAGATACCCATTTGGGCAAACCAGCCGCTGGTATTGCCGTGACGCTAGATCGCGTAAGCGCAACTGGCGAGGCATCTCTATTAGCCAATGGCGTCACCAACGCGGATGGACGCGTGGCACCAGATAGCTGGTCGTTTGACCCAACGATTGATATTGCTGAATATCACTTAGATGTTGGTCGTTATACCTTAACCTTTGATACGCAGTCTTATTTCGATGCACAAAATCTCACGGCTTTTTATCCACAAGTAGTCATCGATTTTATGATAAGTGATAACGGTCACTATCATGTACCGCTACTGCTTAGCGCACATGGCTACAGCACGTATCGCGGCTCTTAGTTTTTGACATCACTATATAAAAACACATCATAAAAGAACGTCGCCATAGCAAAACGCGTCGAAAGATTGAAAAAAGCTGAACAAAAGAAAATTGTAAAAAGGACATTTGCAACATGGGCGCTTATTATCTCGATTGGTTTAACTTATTTTTTCGCTGGTTCCACGTCATCGCTGGCGTGGCATGGATTGGTGCGTCTTTTTACTTTGTTTGGCTAGATCTTAGTTTACGTAAACCACCACAGTGGAAAGCTGACAAAGGCATTTCAGGCGACTTATGGGCGGTACATGGTGGCGGCTTTTATGAAATTGCCAAATACAAGCTTGAGCCCGAAGAGATGCCAAAAACCCTGCACTGGTTTAAATGGGAAGCTTATACCACTTGGCTGACGGGTATGGCGATGCTCTCTATCGTCTATTATGCCAATGCGACTGCTACTTGATTGATCCCAGCAAAGTCGATTTTGGTAGTAGTATCGGTGCCATCTCGACCAGTTTGTTATTTTTATTCGGCAGCTATTTCATTTATGAAGTAATTGTCCGCAGCCATTTGGGAAAAAACTCGTTCATTTTTAGCACCATTATTTTTATCTTATTAATCATCGCCTGCTGGGGTTCTTATCAGTTATTTAGTGACCGAGCTTCGTTTATTCATATCGGTGCTATCTTAGGTACTGTGATGGCAGGTAATGTGTTCTTTGGCATCATGCCCGCTCAACGAGCGCTGGTAGAATGCGTGAGGCGTGGCGAAAAACCAGGCAAAGAAGTAGCGGACTTGGCACTACAAGCAAAAAACCGCTCGCTGATGAACAACTATTTTACCTTACCGCTGATCTTTACCATGATTAGCAACCATTATCCGATGATGTACTCTCATGCTCACGGCTGGTTGGTATTGGTATTTGTGGGTATCATCACGGCTATTGTACGTCACTATTTTAACCAAAAGCATTTAGACAATCATAAGCCGCGTTATTTGGTCATCCCTGCTGTCTTAACTGTATTATTAATTATTTGGATGCGCCCAGAACCAATTGAGCCATTACCTGTTGTCACTGCTGCAACCGCTGCTGAAACGGCGACACCAGATAGTGTACCACCAACAACTGATAGTGCAGCCGACGGTTCTACTATAAGCACTGATGCCGCCTCAAATGAAAATATCACTGCCGATGTCGTACCAGTAACTGCTTCTGCTGATGATGCCATTATGGATGTCGTGCACACGCGCTGTAGCACGTGCCATGCCGCTCAGCCTACTCAGCAAGGATTTGCCGCGCCGCCAGCTGGTATCATCTTGCAGACACCAACCGACATGAAAACTCATAAAGCAAAAATCGTCACTGCTGTACAAACAGGATATATGCCACTGGGTAATCTCACAAAATTGACGGATGAAGAACGTCAGCAAATGGTGGCTTACGCATCGGGCTTATAGATAAAGGTCGTAGATAAATATTACATGAATCCAAAGTTACGCCTTATTTTGCTTTAGTTGACTTAAGTTGCTTTAAAATATTTAGGATATATGGACAATGACCAAAAAAATAATCAGCGATTTCAATCAAGACGCCTACCCTCGCGACTTAAAAGGCTATGCTGACAAGCCGCCAAAAGCCAACTGGCCAGGCGGCGCTAAAATCGCTGTACAGTTCGTCCTCAATATCGAAGAAGGCGCAGAAAATAGCGTGATTCATGGTGACGGTCAATCAGAGCGGTTTTTATCGGATGTCTTAGGTACGCCAGAGTTTAACAATCGTCATCAGTCGATTGAGTCGGCATTTGAGTATGGTAGCCGTGTGGGTGTTTGGCGAGTATTAGACACTTTTAAAGAATACGGTTTGCCTATTACGACCTTCACTTGCGCTGCTGCTGCCGAAAAAACGCCGCATATTATCGAGCGCATATTAGAAGATGGGCACGAAATCGCCAGTCACGGTCTACGCTGGATTACTTATCAAAATATGTACCGCGAGACCGAGCGCGAGCATGTGCGCCGTGCCACTGAAATATTCGAGAGCATGATCGGCGGTCAGCCGCTCGGTTGGTACACGGGACGAGATAGCCCCAATACTCGTGAGTTGGTCGCCGAACAAGGTGGCTATATTTATGACTCAGACTCTTACGCGGATGAACTCCCTTACTGGCTCAATGTCAAAGTAGAAGACGGTAATAAAATCGCTCGTAAGCCGCATTTGGTCATTCCCTATACCTTAGAGACCAATGACATGCGCTTTGCCTCAAGCCCAGGCTTTACCAACGCCGAGCCTTTTTATCAATATTTAAAAGACAGCTTCGATACCTTATACGAAGAAGGCGCACACACACCCAAGATGCTGACCATCGGTTTGCATTGCCGCATCATTGGTCGCGCCGGTCGCATCATCGCCCTCAAAAAGTTTTTGCAATATATCACCAGCAAGCCCGATGTGTGGGTATGCCGCCGTGATGACATTGCCAAACACTGGTATAAAAACCATCCAGCCACTGCCGATAACACTGCGAACTGGATGTAACCATACGTTTAGACACAAATTTATTGCGGCACAATACCACTAAGGAACATCAACGATGTCAACAAAGAGTACATATTACGCACCAACTGGCGGATTACCTCCACAAACACAACTATTATCAGATCGCGCTATCTTCACCGAAGCTTATGCCATTATTCCCAAACGTGTACTGACCGACATTGTTATTAGCTATCTGCCGTTTTGGACAGGTATGCGCATGTGGGTGCTTGCACGCCCACTTTCAGGTTTCTCTGAGACCTTTTCACAGTATATCGTCGAAGTTGAGCCTAATGGCGGCTCAGAAAAGCCTGAGCTAGATGCAAACGCTGAAGGTGTTATATTCATCGTTGAAGGCGAAATGGACATGACTATCGAAGGCGTGTCACATCATCTTGAATCGGGTGGTTATGCATTCTTACCACCTAGCTGCAAATGGTCGCTAAAAAACAATAGCGACAAGCACGTTAAATTCCATTGGATTCGCAAAGCTTATCAACACTGTGAAGGTATTGATGTGCCTGAAGCCTTTGTTACTAGCGATCACGATGTTGCAGCGATTGAGATGCCAGGTACTGATGGCGTATGGGCAACCACCAGATTTACCGAGCAGTCGGATATGCGTCACGACATGCATGTGAATATCGTCACTTTCCAACCAGGTGGCGTGATTCCATTCGATGAAACACATGTAATGGAACATGGACTGTATGTCCTAGAAGGTAAAGCGGTCTATCACTTAAACGGTGAATGGGTAGAAGTTGAAGCGGGTGACTTTATGTGGCTACGCGCATTCTGCCCACAATCTTGTTACGCTGGCGGACCTGGTCCATTTAGATACTTACTATACAAAGACGTGAATCGTCATATGCCGTTTATTCGCCCAGCACGATAAGCCCTGCGCAATAACAATAATAACCAGAACAACAAGCCATTCAGAACGATGAGCAATATAGCGGCATAATCGTTCATTCGAATATGTCATTTATTCCCAGATGTTGATTTAATTCGCGTACGGGCTTATGGCAAAGTGGCTCATAGCAATTATAAACAGTGATCACCAAAAGTAAGGCAAAGTCATGAGTACTCTTATGAAGACTACGATCGTTGCAAGACCTTTAACCAAAGCTGAGTTCGCGCCCTACGGCACCGTAATCGAACCCTATGACAAGGAAGCGCAGACGCCTGAAAACAGCTACCATATCAATAAAGGCTATGCCTGCCGCCATCATGCCATCGCTGAAGCCAAACTTGACGGCGGCGATGTCGGCATGAGTATCTTCCGCGCCAAAAAACGTGAATTTCCTATTGCCTTATCGGTCATGGAATATCATCCGTTTGGCACGCAAGCGTTTTTTCGATGAATGGTCAGGATTATATCGTCATCGTTGCGCCTGCTGGTGCGCCGCCACAGTCTGCGGATGATTTGACCGTGTTTTATGTGCAATCTCATCAAGGTGTGCAATACGATGCCAATGTCTGGCATCATCCGCTACTTGCCCTCGGTTGTGACTCTGATTTTTTGGTGATAGATCGTATCAATGGCGAAGGCAAAAACTGTTATGAGCTTGATATAGAGGATTGGCAGGTGCAAATTGAACTTGCCAGTGAGCACTTTTCCGTTTAATTAGGGTCTGTAAACGAGCTGTTAACCATTTATAAACATAAAGCCAGTTAATAAAGATTAGCTGGCTTTATGTTTATGAATTTGGGATCCATCCTATATAAATAATCATCTTCCAAAACACAGTGCCCATTTAACAGCAGTAGCAAAACATCTACATAGGCTACTTGCCTTTTATGTACTATCGTACTAGAATACTGAAACGAAGTAAGCTTCCCTTTTCTTTTCCATTAAGATGAATGTTATGAGCACAGACCCTTATCAAAGCTTATTAAGCCATTTAGCCAGTTGTCATGACAGCACGGCTATCGACCTGCTATTCAGTGCGCTATTGACGGAAAGAGAGCAGCAGGAAATTGCGAATCGTATCCGCATTTTTGACTTGCTTGAGCGCGGTGTCACCCAGCGCGAGATATCCGAGCAGCTAGGTGTCGGTATCGCTACCGTCTCGCGCGGCGCCAAAGCCATGCAAGTTCACGATGTGAGTGCCTTACTAATGACTCATAGACATGACTCATAGAAAAAATTCATAAAAGACACAGCTGAAAAGGCCGCCTAATTAATTAGAAACTAGAATTTTAATTTGTCTTACTTTTTATTTGATCAATCATTGAACCAATTTGGATATTGTTATGACCTCTCCTAATTCAAAACCTAACCAACCTGCTGCTATTGATATCCCTAGTAAACCACAGCGCATTAAACTCACTCAGGATATTGATTTCTTTGCGTTGTTCAAACGTATTGAGCGCGCTTTTGAGACCTGCTATTTGCTCGAATCATTGGGCGAAGATGGACATATGGCGCGTCATCATGCGATTGGTTTTGATCCAGTGATGACCATTGCCGCCATCGATCGTACAACCCTCGCGATTACTGATAATAAAACCGCTGAAACCACTCATTATCAAACGGATAATCCTTACGAGCTACTGCGCAAAATTACGCCGCAGCACGTCATTGCTCGCGACCAAAGCGGTGGTCTTGTCGGTTATTTGGGTTACGACAGTGTCAATTTCTTTGAGCCTAGTCTCAATGCTAAAGCGAGCGATGACTTTGAACCGTTTAAATTTGGCGTATATTTGGATGGTCTAACGCTCGATAAGATGACCGGTGAGATTTTCTACTTTTATTATCCAACTGCGCAGCAAGAAAATCGCATCGAGCAAATCAAAGCGCTACTTGATGAGCAAATTCCAAGCTACGAGCCGCCTACAGTTGAGTTTTTGGGTGATGGCATGAGTCAAGAGGAGCACGCTAAAGCGGTCATGCAAGTCAAAGAAGACATCATCTCGGGGCGTATCTTTCAGTGTGAGGTTGGCTTTAAATCCAAATACCGTATTGCCGGCGACAAGATGCCGATTTATGAAAAGCTGCGTGCGGTCAATCCTTCACCGCATATGTATTTTATGAAATTTGCCCAGCAATGCATCATTGGAGCGTCACCAGAGCTGCTATTTCGCTTGCGTCAAGGTGAGATGGAAACCTATCCACTGGCAGGCACCGCCAAGCGCGGCATCGATGTCATCGAAGACCGTCAACTTGCTCGCGCATTGCTTAACGATGCCAAAGAGATTGCTGAGCACAATATGCTGGTCGATTTGCATCGCAATGATATCGGCCGTGTGGCACAATTTGGTACGGTAAAAGTACGTAGTCTCATGGATATCAAACGCTTCTCGCATGTGCAACATATCTCGTCTGAAATCGTCGGAATTTTGCATCCTAATGAAGATATGTTTAGCGCCCTTGCCAGCAACTTCCCCGCTGGGACGTTGTCAGGCGCACCGAAAGTTGAAGCGATTAAAGTTATTAATGAGCTAGAACCAGATGGTCGCGGTGCTTATGGTGGTGCGCTTGGATCGTTTAACTTTAATGGTGACTGTATCTTTGCCATTCCTATTCGCAGCCTATTCATCAACGGCGAGTCTGCCTATGCGCAAACCTGTGGCGGCAATGTCTATGACTCCAATCCTGCTGATGAATATCTAGAAATTCAGCGTAAGCTTTCTGCCATGAAAGTAGTCTTAGACAGTTTTATGAACCCGTAAATTGCTTATATTTTGCCAAAGAGTTGATAACCCATGAATGTTTTAATTATAGATAACTACGACTCCTTTACCTTTAATCTTTACCAATATATCGGTGAGATTTTGCAGACGATGGACGGTGATAAAGCCGCGAACGTCATTGTTAAACGTAATAATGAGATAACGTTAGCAGATGTACAGGCAATGAATCTTGACCGCATTATCATTTCACCGGGCCCTGGCGCTCCTGACGACCCTGCCTACTTCGGTATTTGTGCCGAAGTGATTGAAGTCATGGGTAAGACGACGCCGCTATTGGGTGTCTGCTTAGGTATGCAAGGGATTGCGCATGTGTTCGGCGGCGATGTGGTACGGGCGAGCGTGCCGATGCATGGCAAGGTATCCTCCATTCGCCATGATGGCGCGGGTGTCTATCAAGGCTTGCCACAAGAGATTGAAATCATGCGTTACCACTCCTTGATGGTAAAAGCGGATACCTTACCAGATTGCTTGACTGTCACAGCTGTCGTCGCCAATAATGCTCATGCTGAGTTAAGCCTAACCGAATCTGCGCTAGCAGGTGAGGAGATTATGGGACTACAGCATAAAGACTATCCCATTCAAGGTGTGCAGTTTCATCCAGAGTCATTTGCAACGGAAGGTGCCAAACGCTTGCTGACGAATTTTTTACTACAAGTGTAAATCTTGATGCTTAAGTTTGGGGGATATGACACCAAAGGGTGATAAGCTAAAGACATAAACTAAAAACAAGCGTACCTCTAACTCAAATAAGTTGAATTTTATGTCTAACTGACTTGTGTTCGAACTTAATTAACGCTTTAATGATAGATTGAAAAAATAAACAAAAGACAGCCCTTACTCGGGTTGTCTTTTGTTATTTCAGCACAGTAATGAGTGATGAGCGACGAGTCAAAAAAAACACCCTTAGCTAAAAAACTGACATAGCTTATTGTTTAGATTTTCTAGAAAATAAAATAGAGAGCGATATGGCAAATACCGATGGCGTAATGTCAGCACGGCAGTCATGGATAGGCACCATTCAAATCATCACGGCGGCGGTCTGCTGGGGTACCTTGGGATATTCTCGACTTACCTCAATCAAATCGGCTTTAGTGGCTGGCAGATTACGATCTTACGTATCGTAACCGCGGCTTTTCTTATTCTTGTCATGCTACCAAAACTATGGCCGCATCTTATCAAGCTTCGTCGAAAGCAGTGGCTTGGACTGGCATTGCAGTCTTTGATTGGCGTACTTGGTATGTCGGTATGCTACTTTTTTGCTGTGATCTATGTCGGTGCTGGGCCTGCGGTTGCCTTGCTTTATACTGCGCCTGTTTTTAGCTTATTGTTTTCGGCATTCTTGCTTGATGAATCTATCACTCGCCAGTCGGCATTACTGGCGCTCATGGCGGTATTTGGTGTTGGATTGACGATGTTGGGTGAGCAAGCACAAGTCAACTGGGGCATCCTATTAGGACTGCTAGCAGGCGTCTGTTATTCCTTATACGGGGTACTGGGCAAGCGCGCGATGCACGATGCTCACCCTGCGCCTTTGGTGTTTTTTACCTCTATTATCATCAGTGCTGGTGTACTGCTATTATTACCTGAAACCTATCAAACCTATGGGCGGTTATTGAGCTTACCTTTACATACTTGGGGCTATGCCTTGGGGTTGTCTTTGATTGGAACCGTCGTGCCCTTTGCCCTTTATATGAAAGCATTAGAGAAACTACCTGCCACTCGTGCATCAGTATTTACGATTTTTGAGCCATTGACTGCCATTGCCCTTGCCATACTATTACTGCATCAATCCTTATCTTGGATTCAATATGTGGGCGTGGTATTAATCTTACTGGCAGCTTTATTTAATGCCATATTAAACGGCACTGCCACTCGCGTACCACGCTGGCTAAAAAGACGACAAAGAATTTAGTGGTGACTTTTGATTGTTTTAAATAGTTTTATATCTGTATTATCAAACGAAAAAATCCCCAACTATAATTAATAGCTGGAGATTTTTTATTGGAACGTTACTTTAGAGCAAAGCATTGACATCATAGACAGTTGCTAAACAACTTGGAATGTCTTGATAATATTACTGTTCAATACGCTGCAAAAAGGCCTGCGTACGTGGATGAGTAGACACTTCGAACATCTGCTTAGCACTACCTTCTTCGACCACATGACCATCCTCAATTAACACCACATGATCTGCCACATCACGAGCAAATTTAATCTCATGAGTCACAACGACCATCGTCCAGCCTTCAGATGCCAGTTGCTTCATCGTGCCCAGTACATCTTGTACCAATTCAGGATCGAGCGCAGACGTTGGCTCATCAAATAATAATAATGACGGCTCGATAGCCAGTGCACGAGCAATGCCGATACGCTGCTGCTGACCACCAGATAGCTGGAACGGATACAGATCTGCCTTATCCGATAAGCCTACTTTATCAAGTAATGCCAGTGCCTGTTCGCGTGCTTGCGCCTTAGTTTGCCCTTGCACTACCGTCGGCCCAAGCATTAAATTCTCAATCGCGGTCTTGTGTGGAAACAAGTTATAAGATTGAAATACCATGCCTGATTTACGCTGCAGCGCCAGTAATGTTTTTTTCTTAGGCTTAGTAGCGAAGTCGACCGTTAAGCTACCATCATCAAAAGCAATGACGCCTTGATCAGGAATTTCCAGCGCATTCAAGCAGCGTAAAAAAGTGGTTTTACCAGACCCTGACGGTCCTAATATCACCACTACCTTGCCTTTTTCGATGGTCAAGTCGATGCCTTTAAGCACTTGATTGCCACCAAAGGCTTTGTGAATATTAGTGACTTGAATCATAAAGCGTCCTGTTGTACTGATATCTGTTTGCTAATAACACACGCTTTATCGACGCGGTATTACCATCCTATACTGCCCCTATTATCAAGGGTTTATTTCGCCACATAGCGATCAAGTCTGGTTTCAAGCTTACCTTGAATAAAGGTTAAGAACAGACAAATACCCCAATAAATAATCGCCGCTTCGGTGTAGACCAACATAAATTCATAGTTACGTGCGGTGATGATTTGCGCCTGCTTAAATAGCTCAGTCACCAATACCAATGACGCCAAAGACGTGTCTTTTACTAGGCTAATAAAGGTATTGGATAACGGGGGTACTGACACCCGAAGTGCTTGCGGCAAAATGACATGACGAAAGGTTTGTAGATACGTCAAGCCTACCGTCGAGCCTGCTTCCCACTGTCCTTTTGGAATGGACAAAATAGAGGCACGCACCGTCTCCGATGCATACGCGCCAATATTGAGCGAAAAGGCAATAATCGCTGAGGGAAAAGGATCAAGCTTTACCCCGATACTTGGCAAGCCGTAGAAAATAATAAATAGCTGAACCAGCATTGGTGTCCCGCGAATGGCGGACACATAAATACGCGCAAGTCTATATATGATTTCATGGAACCAGCCAGCACGCGGTACGATACGAATCAGCGCTACTGTCAGCGCAATAGCCATACCAATCGCAAATGAGATCAACGCCAGCGGTATCGAATAATAAATACCGCCTTTAAGCATTGGCCAAAATGAATTGATGACAATTTGCGCCCGCGCAGGATCCATAAATGGTAGTAGTGCCAGTAACTCAGCTAGCATTGACGTGATAGACGCTAGCATTATTTTTGTTGACTTATATCAGCACCAAAGAACTCTTCGCTAAGCTTGGTCAGCGTCCCATCGGCTGCTAATGCAGCCATTGCTTCATTCAATTTTGCCACCACAGCGTCATCCCCTTTGATGAGTACTAAACCTGAACCAGTCTGCTCACTCGCAGGCGCTGTCAGTTTGATCTCAAGTGCTGCATCTGGGAATTTTTTGAGATAATCCAATACTGCCAGATTGTCATTCATCGTGAAGTCAGCACGGTCTTGCTTAACCAGTTGAATCGCTTGCGCCATACCATCGACAGGGACGATTTCTGCGCCGTAGCGTTCTGCAAGCTCACCATAGTTGCTGCTTAGTGATTGCGCAGTACGCAGACCTTTTAAACCTTCCCACGAGCTATAACGATTGTCATCAGTCGGTGCTAGTACAACCGCGCCCGACCAGCTATACGGCATGGCTTTGTCATACTTAGCCAAACGCTCAGGCGTGGTCAAGCTTACTTGATTGGCCACCATATCGAAGCGTTTTGAGTCAAGACCTGCCAGCATAGCATCCCACTGGGTCTCTTTAAATTCGACGTCTACGCCCAGTTTATCCGCAACCGCACGTGTCACTTCGACATCATAGCCAGTTAGCTTGCCACTCTCATCATGATAAGTGAATGGCGGATAAGTACCCTCTGTACCGACGTTGATGGTGCCACCATTATTGATACGTTGCAGTAAATCAGAGCCACCCGTCGCGGCACTGTCTGTCGCATTGGTTTCTGCTTCATTGGTAGTAGACTGACCACAAGCGGCAAGTAGCATAGTACTGGCGGCAAGTGCTAAAAGAGTACGACGTTTCATAAGACGTCCTTATAAGAGTGAATGAATAATGCAAAAAGGTATCGTGCCAATAAAACCATAGCAACAAATAAGGATAAGACCAGCACAGACAAATACTATAATAAAGTATTTGCGCCGCATTATTTAGCTTTGGCTGCTCGATTTGAGGATGATCAGCATATTTTTCAATACTGTTTCTATATTATCTTTGAATTTTTGGACATTTTTTAGGTAGATCTTAACGTTATTATTGCCGATTAAATAGCCATTCATTCATATACTAGCGCACTTCAGAAAGAATAAACGTACAAAAACAGTGAGCATGCGTAAGACTATTATAATTCACCGGAGAATTGATAGCGATCGCCTGCATGCCACATCTTCACAAAGGTCAATACTCGACCTGCTGAATACGTCTGACGACGCAATACCAATGTCGGCGACTGCGGTGCGATTTGCAGTAGCGCAGCTATCTCATCTGGTGCCGCCAGTGCACGAATGGTATAGCTACCGCGCTCTAGTGGACTTTTGGCAATGAGATAATCACTGGTGTTGACCACACTAAAATCCTGCTCAATAAATTCTGGCACCTTTTGTGCATCCACCCAGCGCTCTTCGAACTGTATGGGCTGACCATCCGCAAAGTGAATGATTTTTACCTCGTATAAAACATCAACGTCGCTACTACTATCTGCGCCAGTACTGTCATCCATTACGGTTGTATCAGCGTTTGTATTAGAAGACACAGCTACTTTATTAATATCAAATTTACGCCGTAATTCATCATCCAACATCGCAGCCGTAAGTATGCGTTTACTCACCACTTGCGCCTGATAATCACGATTGGCAGATTTTAAATCCTGCGCGATATTGCGCACTTCTACAAAAGTGTGATTGAACTGCTGTTGGGCGACAAACGTCCCCGACCCTTGCCGGCGCTCTAGCACTCGCTCTTCGCTCAGCTCTTTTAGGGCGCGATTGACCGTCATACGCGATACGCCAAATTCTTTTGCCAACGCCATTTCTGTAGAAATTGCATTGCCCGCTTGCCATTTACCCGAGTGAATATTGTCTAATATGGCGTTTTTTATGCGCTGATATGCCGGAATCGTCTTTGTCATGTCCGTGTTTAACCGTTAGTTTCACCAATAATAATAGCGCCATAATATCACGAGATAACGTCATGAACCTTGTCAAAACACTGTGACATTTATCTATCTACCAAAACCCTCACAAAAATAATTGAGTCATTTATAAAAAATTGCTTGCATGAAAAAAGTATCTTTGATAATTTGTATATACAACTTTACGACAGTGCTAAAAAATCTGTGTAATCTAATCGATGTTTCGCTGAATTTATAGACTGACTGTAAAACACTTACTTTGATTACTTTATCGTCTTAACAGATATCACAAGGATATGATAATGACTACTAACCATGGAACCAATAAAGAGACTAAGCTGACTCGTCGTGATGAGAGCCGCGAAATCGCCGCGCCCACTGGCAGTACTCTACATTGTAAAAGCTGGCTAACCGAAGCACCGTATCGCATGCTGCAAAACAATTTGCATCCTGATGTGGCCGAAAACCCAAAAAGCCTCGTGGTCTACGGTGGTATCGGACGCGCAGCCCGCAATTGGGAAAGCTACGATCAAATCTTAGCGTCATTAAAAGAATTGGAAGACGATGAGACGTTGCTCGTGCAATCAGGCAAGCCAGTTGGCGTGTTTCAAACGCACGAAAATGCACCACGTGTTTTGATTGCAAACTCTAACCTTGTGCCGCGTTGGGCAACGTGGGAGCATTTCAATGAGCTCGATCGCAAAGACTTGATGATGTATGGTCAAATGACAGCTGGTAGCTGGATCTATATTGGCACGCAAGGCATCGTGCAAGGTACATATGAGACCTTTGTGGAAGCAGGTCGTCAGCATTATGACGGTAGCTGGGCGGGACGTTGGATTTTGACCGCGGGTCTTGGCGGCATGGGCGGTGCGCAGCCATTAGCCGCGACTTTTGCAGGTGCAACCTCACTGAACATCGAGTGTCAGCAATCTAGTATCGATTTCCGCTTGCGTACTGGTTATGTCGATAAGCAAGCCGATGATCTCGACCATGCTTACGAGCTCATCAAACAGCATACCGACGCAGGTGAAGCGGTCTCTATTGCCCTACTTGGTAATGCAGCAGACATCTTACCTGAGATGGTCAAGCGTGCGCACGATGGTGGCATGAAGCCTGATTTGGTCACCGATCAAACCTCAGCACATGATTTGATCAATGGCTATCTACCAAGTGGCTGGACAGTGGAAGCATGGAAAGCTGCCCAAGAAGATTCAGGGCAACATGCAGCACTAACTAAAGCTGCCGCTCAATCTTGTGCCGTACACGTACAGGCGATGCTAGATTTACAAGCGATGGACATTCCAACGACTGATTATGGTAATAATATCCGTCAGGTGGCTTTTGATGAAGGCGTTAAAGATGCCTTTAATTTCCCAGGTTTTGTCCCCGCTTATATTCGTCCGCTGTTCTGCCAAGGTAAAGGCCCATTTCGCTGGGTGGCGCTGTCAGGTGATCCAGAAGATATCTACAAAACCGATCAAAAAATCAAAGAGCTGTTCCCTGAAAATACCCATATTCATCGCTGGTTAGACATGGCAAAAGAGCGCATTCAATTCCAAGGCCTGCCTGCTCGTATCTGCTGGTTAGGATTGGGTGAACGCGATAAAGCTGGCTTAGCATTCAATGAAATGGTCAAAAACGGCGAGCTAAAAGGCCCTATCGTCATTGGTCGTGACCATTTGGATACGGGCTCGGTGGCTAGTCCAAATCGCGAAACAGAAAGTATGAAAGATGGTTCAGATGCGGTATCTGATTGGGCATTATTGAATGGTATGCTCAACGTCGCAGGCGGCGCAACTTGGGTGTCATTGCATCATGGCGGCGGCGTTGGCATGGGTTACTCGCAGCACTCAGGCATGGTCATTGTCGCAGATGGCACTGATGCCGCTGCCAAACGCTTGGCGCGGGTACTGGTCAATGATTGCGGCTCAGGCGTTATGCGTCATGCGGATGCAGGTTATGAGCTGGCGATCAAAACAGCGAAAGATTATGGTCTAAATTTGCCGATGGTTAAGTAGCATACTATTTATCCTTATAAGTGATTACTTGACATAAGGATATCATCGACATTTTATCAAGGAGGATAATGTGATTGAGCAAAATACGACACTAAATCTCAAGGATGCAGCAGCAACACCAACTGAAGCACTACTGTCTAAACCTGTAGCGTTACTGCAACTGATAGTCTTTAGTGCTATCGGCTTGGTCATGTTTTTTGTGCCATTTACCATTGGTGAGAAAAGCACGATTTTGTTCGATCATGGGGCAACTTATCTGGTCACTCAGCAGCATACATTGTCTGTGACGTTGTTGTTTTTACTGATGATCTTTGGGGTAAGCAAGCCATTTATAGACGGCTCATGGCGTAAAAACATCACCCACATGATTATGACTGCTTTTAAAATCATTGGTCTGATACTGGCAGTGATGTATGTTGCTGACGTAGCGCCTGCCTTTATGATGAAAAAGGACATGCTGCCGTTTTTGTTTGAAAAACTGGCATTACCAGTCGGTATGATTGTACCGCTTGGCGCATTAATTTTAGCATTTTTGGTGGGTTTTGGTTTGCTCGAGATGGTCGGTGTGCTCATGCAGCCGATCATGAAACCTATCTGGAAACCCCAGGTTCATCAGCGATTGATGCGGTCGCATCCTTTGTTGGTAGCTACTCTATCGGGCTGCTCATTACTAATCGTGTCTACTTGCAAAAGCAATATTCAGCGCGCGAAGCCATTATCATTGCGACTGGCTTTTCGACCGTATCAGCGGCATTTATGGTCATTGTTGCCAAAACGCTTGGTCTAATGGAGTTTTGGAACCTGTTCTTTTGGTCTACGCTAGTGATTACCTTTATCGTCACTGCGATTACTGCTCGTATTCCACCATTAGCCTTGTTGATGATAGCGTTGAACGTCCCACTTTAGACCATAAACGTGGTACACGTCTGGCGGCAGCATTTGATTTGGGTTTGTCCACTTCACGCCGTGCCACTGACCTAAAAACAATCTTATGGTCTAACTTTCGCGATGGGCTGACGATGGCAGCGGCGATTGTGCCTTCTATCATCGCGGTTGGCTTGACAGGATTGATATTAGCAAAGTATACGCCTGTATTCGATGCTTTAGGCTTGCTTCTTTATCCATTTACATGGCTTAGCGGCTTACCAGAGCCTCTGGTTGCCGCCAAAGGTATGTCAGCGGGATTGGCTGAAATGTTCTTGCCAGCACTGCTCCTCAGTGAGGCTGATATATTGACTCGCTATGTTGCAGGGGTCATCTCTATTAGCAGCGTGTTGTTTTTCTCTGCCATGATTCCTTGTGTGCTTGCCACTGAAATACCATTATCTGTCGGCAAAATGGTCATTATCTGGTTTGAGCGTGTGGTACTCAGTATTTTATTGGCTGCCGCATTCGGACATCTAGCCATGTACTTCAACTGGATTGGCTAAAGAAACAAATTTAATAACAGGTATTACGTTAACTAAAAACATTTAAAAAACGTCATTTCAACAAAGACATGAATCAAAAATAATATAACCCATATGTCTTACAATACTAGGATCACCCTATGAACGATATCAAACAATTAATGCTACACCCTCGCCAGCTTAGCTTTAAGATGCTACGTGATATCTATGAGCAGCCTGTCATATTGACATTAACTGAGAGTGCTTATGAGGCCATCGATGCCTCACATGAAGATGTGCGTACCATCATTGCACGAGACAAAAGCGCATATGGTATCAACACTGGTTTTGGCCTGTTAGCAAAGACCCGTATCAGTGATGATCAGCTTGAGCTACTTCAGCACAACTTGATCGTTTCTCACTCAGTGGCACTGGTGACGCACTTCCTGCCGGCGTGGTACGACTGATTATGGTGATGAAAGTGGCCAGCCTAGCACAAGGCGTATCAGGCGTACGCCGCGAGGTAGTGGACAGCTTACTTGCCTTAATCAATAATCAAATCACGCCAAACATTCCGGCAAAAGGCTCAGTTGGTGCTTCTGGTGATTTAGCGCCTTTATCACACATGACGCTTGCAATGATGGGTGAAGGTGACGTGTTTGTCGCTGGCGAAAAAGTGCCTGCAGCAGAAGCGCTAGCTCAACATGGACTTGAGCCAATTACCCTAGCAGCCAAAGAAGGCCTCGCACTTATCAACGGCACGCAAGTCTCAACCGCATTGGCATTACGGGGTTATTTCTTAGCGCGTGATTTGCTTGAGACCGCCACCATTGTAGGCTCACTGTCGATTGATGCTGCCAAAGGCTCGGATTCACCATTTGATGCGCGTATTCACGAAGTACGTGGGCATCATGGTCAAATTGAAATCGCCAAAGCACACCGTCAACTCATTAAAGGCAGTGCGATTCGCGCCTCGCATGATGGTGAGCAGGATGACCGAGTACAAGACCCTTACTGCCTGCGTTGTCAGCCGCAAGTCATGGGTGCCTGTCTTGATATCATCAATCAAGCAGGAAAAACCTTATTAATAGAATCTAATGCGGTGACCGACAACCCACTTATCTTTAATAACGAAGATGGTCCTGTAGCCATATCAGGAGGTAACTTCCATGCTGAGCCAGTCGCTTTTGCCGCTGATATTCTGGCCTTGGCAATCGCGAGATTGGTTCTATGTCTGAGCGCCGTGTCGCTTTGCTAATCGATGCGACGCTGTCAGGTGGTCTACCGCCGTTCTTGGTCGACAATGCTGGGGTAAACTCAGGCTTTATGATCGCCCATGTGACCGCAGCCGCACTGGCATCGGAGAACAAATCTATCGCTCATCCGGGTAGCGTTGACAGTATCCCAACCTCAGCCAACCAAGAAGATCATGTGTCAATGGCGACCTATTGCGCACGCCGCCTATACGAGATGGTACAGAATACTGCCACCATTATCGGTATTGAGCTATTGGCTGCCGGTCAAGGGATTGATTTTCATCGCGGATTAGAGACTTCAGAGCCTTTAACAGTGGCACACCAGAAACTGCGTGAGAAGGTGACTTTCTATGACAAAGATCGCTACCTAGCGCCTGATATTGAAGCGGCCAAGCAGTTGGTATTAGACGGTACGCTTGCTGAGCACTGGCAGTCATTACGTAGCGACTGGTATGAGCCTAAATAAGCGTTAGATAATTGAAAGGAATTAGCAATGGCCATGACGATAATTAGCACAACCGTGAGTCATACAGCGGCTGACATGACACTATGGACAGGCCGTGCAGAGCCATTTGAGACGGCGCGTGCCCGCTACTGGTATCAGCTCGCAAAGCCTTACGAGGATCAAAATATTGGGCTAATTGGCTTTGCTTGCGATCAAGGGGTTAGCGCAATCAAGGCCGCGTGGGTGCACGAGCTGCCCCGCCTCTGATTCGCCGAGCGTTTGCGACACTGCCGGTCATCGCTGAGTTGCAAAAACGTTTTGATGGTCAATTATCAACATTGCTAGGTGATGCAGGCGATATCTATTGTCATGACGATGATGACTTTGCTGCGCACACTCTTGAGCAAGCTCAGCTCAAATATGCGGATAAAGTGAGCGCTATCGTCAAACAAGGCGGCTTACCCATCGGGCTTGGCGGTGGTCATGCCATCGCTTATGGTAGCTTTTTGGGATTGTGGCAGGCATTAGAAAATGAAAGCGAAGCAAATGCCACGCTACCATCGGCATCATTAATTTTGACGCCCATCTTGATATTCGTCAATCTGATGTGGCGACTTCTGGTACACCGTTTCGCCAAATTGCCGAGCATCTTGACGCACATGTTCAGCCCTTTCATTATTGCTGTATTGGCGTCAGTCGGTTCTCTAACACGGCGGCGCTGTTTGATCGCGCCGAGCAATTGGGCGTGCATATCATCAGTGATGAAGACTGCCATTATCAGCCTCGGCAGATACTTGCCGATCAGGTTATAAGCTTCATCAATCAAGTTGATGTGGTTTATCTGACCATTGATATGGACTGCTTGCCTGCCAGTGTTGTGCCTGGTGTGAGTGCCCCAGCTGCTTATGGCATTGAGCTTGGTTTTGTTGAACGCATGGTAAAAACCATTATGGCTACTGGTAAAGTAAAAATGGCCGACATTGCCGAGATTAATCCCACCTTTGATATTGATGCGCGTAGCTGCAAAGTTGCGGCAAGACTATTAGCGACTATTATAGAGCAGCATTTACTGACTCTACAAATAAAGACTTATGAATAAAACTTTAAAGATGAATTTTATATATTCACCTGACTATCAGTATTAAGCAGGAGCTTATTATGAACAACTCTAGCGCACAGATACTCGACAAATCTATCAATACTACAGATGATAAAGACATCCTAACATCGTTTGACCACATCATTATCAATGCCAATCTTGCGACTTTTTCAGTGCAGTATGGTTTTGGCATGTATACAGATGAACATACAAATAGCATCCCATATGGTCAATTAAACAATGCTGCTATCGGTATTAAAAATGGCAGCATTGCTTGGATTGGTGAGCACAATCAAATCACTGCTCATCTGACTCACTATCAAGACCACCAAATCACAGACGTAGATGGTAAATGGATAACTCCTGGACTTATCGACTGTCACACTCATATCGTCTATGGTGGCAATCGCAGTAACGAGTTTGAGGCACGTTTGCAAGGCGCTAGTTATCAAGACATTGCGGCACAAGGTGGCGGCATTGTCTCAACTGTCACTGCCACCCGCGCTGCCAATATTGAGTCGCTATTTGCACAAAGTGAGAAACGCTTAATAGCACTTATGAAAGAAGGCGTCACCAGTATCGAAATCAAATCGGGCTACGGCTTAGATTTAGACACGGAACGCAAAATGCTCACGGTTGCTCGCCAGCTTGGTGACAAGCACAATATCCATGTGAGCACCACTTATCTAGCAGCGCATGCCCTACCACCTGAATACAAATCTCACATACAGGACCGCTCGGATGACTATATCGAGCAAGTGTGCGAGTGGCTACCAATCTTGCATTCAGAGGGCTTGGTCGATGCGGTCGACGGCTTTTGTGAAAATATTGCCTTTAGCACTGAGCAAATCAGACGCGTTTTTGAGGTGGCACGCTCATTAAACCTACCAGTCAAACTGCACTCTGAGCAATTATCTGACATAGGTGGCAGTGCCTTGGTTGCCGAATATAAAGGGCTATCAAGCGACCATTTAGAGCATTTATCAGAAGACGACATCAAAAAAATGGCGGCCAGTGATACCGTTGCAGTTCTATTGCCCGGTGCATTTTATACCCTGCGGGATACCAAATTGCCACCGATTGAGGCATTACGCAGACACCAAGTACCTATGGCTATTTCTACTGACTGTAATCCTGGAACCTCACCGCTTACCTCATTATTGCTTGCGATGAACATGGGCTGTACGCTGTTTTACTTAACGACTGAAGAGGTACTGGCAGCTCAACCGTTCATGCAGCACAAGCATTAGGGCTACCTAATAAAGGGAAAATAGAGGTTGGCTGTGATGCAGATTTGGTCTTATGGGATATCGCCCGCCCTGCGGATTTGGCTTATCAGATGGGACTAAACCCTATTAACGGCATTATGGTTCAAGGCAAGTGGCGTGAGACGGTATAGCGAACTTATCTAACTACTCACATTAAAAAAGCCCCAATCATTCAATGACTGGGGCTTTTTTAAAAATAAATGCACAGCTTTGCTACCCCATTTTCAAAAAACTGAGTAGCAAGAAAAACGACTATTAGCGATATCTGTCTATCTATCTGTATGTCTAACTTACTTAGCTATTTCTTAAACTTATTGTTAAATACACTGCCAGTATTGGCATCAACATTTAGCCAAACGATACTATTACCTTTGAGAATATCAGTTTCATAATAGGATGCATGATCACTATAATCTCGGTCGTTTTTAAACTCAATCTCGATAACACGACCGCCCGATTGTTTTTCAGCAATTTTCATTGCCTGTTTAACATCAATCTTCGCTTGTTTAAGCGCCTTATAATCGACCAGATCATCACTGTCTAATCGTTCCACATCCGTACTGATCACTCTACCATTCATGCGTCGACTTTGATTTCATAGTTTCGGCTACTGGTTACAAATTCCATCTCATACACACCGCCTTGCGCTTTATCATCATCGTGATCAAAGCTGGCGCTCATCAATAGACCAGATGCTTTTTCGCCGCAATATTTATTGCTTGTTGTAAGCTTATTCTGCTGGCTTTGGCGGCTTGCACCTCACTTGCTAGCGGTTGCTGTGCAGATGCATAGATTGTCGTAGTCAACATAGCCGCACCCACTACTACTGCAGCACGAGTACCCAAAGTCGTTAGCGAAAATGGCTTGAAAATCTTGCTCATAACGGTCTCCACAAAATTAATCTTATTGAGTGTTCTAAAATTATTATCTTTTAAAAAACACACATTATCAATAGGTCAATCGTATCACTTTATAAAAACCACTTTGACTGTTCACGGTAGGGTTCATCCATAAAAAACGCGCCTATCGTTAAAACAGACGCGTTATTCGTTAGTAGGTGGCTATGATAAAAGTGCTTAGTTTAAAATACCGTAAGCAACCAATGCATCGGCAACTCGTTTAAAGCCAACGATATTGGCACCAGCCATATAGTTGATATAGCCATTATCTGTTTGACCATACTGTTCTGAGGCGTCAGCTGCGCAGTCATGGATATTTCTCATGATATTCTTGAGGCGCAAGTCGATTTGCTCAAAGCTCTTATACTGACGGACTGAGTTTTGTGACATCTCAAGTGCAGAGACTGCTACACCGCCCGCGTTGGCGGCTTTACCTGGGGCATAATGCACGCGGTGCAAACGAATATAGTCGATGGCTTCAGCAGTCAATGGCATGTTGGCACCTTCGACAACGTATGTAATGCCATTTTCAACCATGAGCTTGGCATCTTCTTCATTGACTTCGTTTTGCGTTGCTGATGGAATTGCGATATCGCCTTTGAATTGCCACGGCTTTTGCTTCGCAAACCACTCTCCACCATAAACATCGACGTACTCAGCCAACGGTTTGCTTTTTGCTTTTTGCGCCTTGAGCCAATCAATTTTTTCTTGATTCAGACCCGCTTCATCATATAAAGTCCCTTGTGAGTCTGACACAGTGACGACGATGCCACCCAGCATATGGCTTTTTCAGCAGCATGTAATGAGACGTTACCAGCACCTGAAACCAATACTCTCTTACCTTTGATATCGTCATTTTGCGCCGTAAGCATGTTTTCTAAGAAATACACCGCGCCATAACCTGTCGCCTCAGTACGCATCAAACTGCCACCGAAGCCAACGCCTTTACCTGTCAAAACGCCGCCGTATTCGTGCGTTAAATTCTTATACATAGCAAACATATAGCTGACTTCACGCCCACCCACGCCAATGTCACCAGCGGGCACATCGATGTCTTTATTCACATAGTGATGTAGCTCACGCATAAAGGCATAGCAAAAACGGCGGATTTCACTGTCTGTTTTGCCTTTGGGATCAAAATCAGAGCCACCTTTACCACCGCCCATTGGCAATCCAGTCAAAGCGTTTTTGAATATTTGCTCAAAGCCTAAAAACTTCAACACAGATTGGTTGACAGTCGGATGAAATCTCACGCCACCTTTATAAGGACCTAAGGCATTGCTGAACTGGACACGCCAGCCGCGGTTAACCTGAACTTCACCTTGGTCATTTTCCCAGTTAATACGAAAAGCAATAACGCGGTCAGGCTCAACGAGGCGCTCAAATATTTTAAAAGTATCATATTCTGGGTGGGCGTCGTATAACGGCGCAATCGTAATTGCAACTTCTTTTACCGCTTGAACGAATTCAGGTTGATGGGCGTAACGCGCTTCGACTTTTTCGATGGCCTGACTGATACTCATATCTTTTCCTTAGGGTAAAAATGGTGATCGTGCTTACTTACACCGATGTCACATCGTATGACAACAAACGAGAGGATTGTAGACACTGGTGTAAAACTGAAATTGCCCCGACACGCTGGCTTGTGTAGAGACAAATGGGATTAAAAAAGCTGACTGAATTTATGCCTAGATGCCACATTCAGAGACAAGAACATTTTTTATCCCATAATATATATCACTTTTGAGGCGTATAAGTCTAGTAAATATCACCATCATGAAAAGTTATAAGCAATTTTTATTGGCACAGTCTAGAGTGCGCCTTTGCATCGCACCTTGAGACGCCGACTGATGAGCTTACAGATCTCATTGATTGTGCTAAAAATAGTCCTGTATTACTAAAAAATCTTCGTTTTACTAATCTCTAAATAAATCAAATATTAATGGAAATTTGTGTATTGATAACCGTTAAGTAAAGACGAAAGGTCAATAATCAGCACCAAACGGTATAAAAAACCCAAAAACTTGGCTTTTTGCTTGAGCCGATGTATATCAATATTAACAGCAAGGGTTTATAATAGCCGACTTAGTCAACATTTATTCTCCACCATTACTAACTGTTATTTTATCAATTGAATAACCCGTCATAGAGAAAGCGATATGCGTACAGATTCATTCCAGCAAATCTTGGAAGACCTAAACAGCTCATCAGCCGATGTTGAAGCATCTGCTTATTTCTAACGATGGTCTGATGATTGCCTCAGCCCTACCAACGGGCGTTGATGAAGACCGTGTTGGCGCTATGTCAGCGGCTTTATTGTCATTGGGTGACCGCGCAGGTCGTGAGTTGGCACGTGGTAGTATCGATCGTATTATGATTCAAGGTGAAAAAGGCTACGTGATTATGACCTCATCTGGAGATGAAGCGGTACTTACTATCATGGCAAAACCAAATGCAAAACTTGGTTTGATATTCTTAGATATCAAGCGTGCCTCAGAAGCCCTTGCAAAACTTATCTAATTGGTAAATTTGGATTTTTGTCGATAACACATTTTTTATTATTTAATGTCATATAGCACATAGCACGACTGATAAATATGACTTTAAATCAAAATGAGGTGACTGTCTCATAAAAAATATTTAAGATGGCACACATTATTTGTATGGAATAATAGCCTGATAAATATTGGGACGACGACTGAGCTGAAAGGCAACATGATGTTATCGACAACTACCACACCAGATTGGCTTTTTAATCATTATAAATATAACGATAAATAAAGGAGATTACGATGGGTTCTCCAATCCCTGATGCACATAAGCCTGATATGCCCGCTGAGCAGATTACTCTGACTTATTATGATGGTACATCACGGACTGTCTATGATACTGGTATTGAACGCCCTTATCCTGATGGCAAGCTGATTGTATCGCGTACCGATTTGGATGGTGTGCTGACTCACGTCAACGATGCTTTTGTCGAAATCAGTGGCTACAGCGTTGATGAGCTTATTGGTCAGCCACAATCTATTTTACGCCACCCTGATATGCCAAAAGCCGCTTATAAAGATTTGTGGGATACCGCAGCGGCTGGGCAAAAATGGCATGGCTACGTTAAGAATTTATGCAAAGATGGTAGTCACTATTGGTCTATGCGACCGTTGTGCCAAACATTCGTCGCGGCGAAACAGTGGGTTATACCTCGGTACGCCGTAAGCCATCACGTAGCAAAATCGAAGCTGCTATGGCTCAGTATGCCCAAATGAATCAAAATGAGGAAGGCTAAATCATGACGACACACAATATGTTAATCGCCCCTGATTTTTCTCCTGAGCGTTTTGCAGGCTGGCACATGTTTAATATTTTGATTCAAAAACGTGCCAACCTAAATATGCATCTGAATATACCTACCTCACATGCTGAACAAGAGCAAATCATTGAGGCAGGTGACATTCAAGTTATCTATGCCAACCCATTTGATGCAGCTACTTTGATCCGTGAGCAAGGCTATCGCGCTGTTGCACGCCCTATCGGCAAATCGGATGAGATGGTCATTGCTGCTGCGGCAAACAGTGATATCAAGCGCTTAGAAGACATTAAAGCGGGTGCGACCGTAGCAATGGCAGACAACCGTGATGTTAAGCTGATTGGCTTACGCTTGCTAGAAGCTGTGGATATAGAAGAGTCTGATCTTAACTGGGATATCACTGAAACTTATCAGGCAGCCGCCCGTAAAGTCATCAAAGGTGATGCTCAAGCGGCCTTCTTCTTAGCAGAGATTTTTCATAGCTTTTCACGCTTGACCAAAACTCAGCTGTCAGTGCTAATCGAAAGTGATTTGGCAGACATTAGCCATGTATTACTGATTAAAGATGGCTTTCCTGATACAGAAATATTCATGAATGCGATCCTGAACTTGCATAATGATGGCGATGGTAAAGAAGCATTGGCTGAACTTGGCATGCCTCAAGGGTTTGAAGCCATGGACGAAGAAGATGCTGAATTTATGATAGATTTGATGCAAACTTTACTTGATTAATTATTAATTGTTAATTGTTAATTGGCACGTTGCACCGTTTCGCTTAGTGAAGTCATAGCCTATTGTCGCTCAATAGTGGCTATATCATTTTGACCATACGATATTAGCCACAAGCTGTTAGCCATACAATAGACACTATGACTTAAAGGACACTATTATGTCTGATTTAGACTTATCAAAGAAAATGAGATGGAAGCGCGCCGAGTATTTCGTTTATATTCGCGTAAAGTGTTTTTGGCACCCAATAACCGTCATTTTCATGAACAACGTATCAATGCCGCATTACTTTTAACCGAAAAAGAGCCGCTGCAAGGTGCCGTCGCAGACTTTTTTTATGGCTGCTGGTATGACATCCCTTACGATGTAAATAACCTGTTTACGCGTATTAAAGATCGCTTGTACCTCATGTCCAGCAAGGGTTTCGCGATTGTATTAGTAAGAAGCGATATATTCAACGCAATAGTATGCTGGCGACTCGCTGGAGTGTCCTGATATCGCCGTCTCTCAATGAGCAAAAACAGCGATTGCTTATCAGTAGCGATGACGCCAAAGAAATATCCAAAGACATTACCGCTGAGCTCATGCAGGCGCGTGAAGATAAGGATTGGGGCACGATTGAGCAGATCGAAAACGAATTCTTTGCTCACTGTATCGCTCGCAATGATCGACTTGCCTTCTCGTTAGTATGGTTTCGCTTGGGTAAAAGCGACTGGCAATTCGATGAGCGCTGGAACAACTGTCAACAGCATCTTGATCAGACCATCAAGACCTAATTTATCGCCGATTTAACCCTTTCATCACAATGGTAGCCGCTATGTCCTCTTACTTAAATGCTGATAAAACGTATCTAACCCTCACTCCAGCCGGTATTTTTGAGGCATTTTCACAAAGTGAGCCCACTGATGAACAGCTGTCATTACAAGACTTAATGTCCTATGGGGAGACGTTGCTCGCCGCTGATTGGCTTGAGCGTTATTCTGACGAATGGCTACAGAGCTTTATAGAACATGGCTGGATTGAAAAGCTGTCTTTGTTATTACCCGCACCCAATCTGCCATTGGATCAGTTTTTACCGTATGTGGTTGCCAGCTTATCCGGTAAACGCCGTGCCGCTATTGGCTCTGATGAAGGGTTTTGCCTAGCACGAATCGGTTACAGCCAAGAAGAAGCGGACATGCTAAGTGTTGCAGCTGCTGACTTTTCAGGTTTTATGATTCGCCAAAAACAACGCGGCTGGGCGGTCGAAAGCCAAGCCATCTCGTTTTTTCAACAAGTTGACTTACTGATTCCTGAGACCAGCTTTGTGTTTTTATGGATTGATGGTTCAGGTTACGCCCTCATCATCGATGGCGAGCCTTTAACTAATAGCCGCGCCTTTGTTGAGATGGTATGGGCATTGAAAACGTCTGGCTTAAGATTTCTTAGCTAAATGTTAGAACAAATCTTATCGTGATGCAGTATTGAAAGGATATTTTCTATGTATGCTTAGTTGGCTTATTTATCCTTATCATTTCCAAACTTTGAAATAAGTGCCATGATGACTTCTTGAGAATTAATTGGATAAGACTCATTACTTATAGATTGAAAATCTTTAGGGGCAAATATTCTTTGAGCAATTTCTGATTTTATTTTATGTTGCTCTTCTTCAGGTAACGAGGCTATATAAGGATTGATAGCTTTCAAATCTAGTGATGTTTGAAGGTGTGTATACTGTTGCTGACGATGCTTAGTAGACTCACGCGCTAAGTAAGCAGCTGGCACAGATAATAAGAATACTAATGCTAATCGTAAAAGAGCATTATAAAGGTCGAAGCTTTGGTGTATAGACTCCCAAAAAGAATATCCAGCTATCACAATGATGACTGCCATGCAAAAAATTGATCCCCCTCTCAACCATTCGGCAGCTATTTTTTCTTGTTTTGCGCTATCTGCATACTCTGAGACAATCACTCTGCTTGCTGCATTACCTAGAAGCTGATCTAACTGAGCATTCTTATCATTAATAGCTTTTAGCTCTTCTTCGTATGCTACTGATATGCTCTTAATTTTACTATCGTATATACTTTCTAATGACTCTATTTCTTTTGTTAAGGTATTAGCCTTAATTTCACTTTCATCTAGTGATTTTTTTATTGTACGATTCAACTCTTCAAGTTTTTCATTCGTATCTTTTAATTTCTTCTTAAAAGATCTATAGTCTTGCATATCGTTTGAGATATTTGAAAGTGCCTTGTCTGTCAAAGTCACTTTTAAAATTGATGAATTTTCTATCTTCTTTTCAAGTTCCTTAGCCCTATCTGATAGATCTTTTATGTATGATTTAGTCTGCTGATCTACATCATTAACAAATACCTTAATGGTATTTGCGCTTGAGCAAACACTTGAAGTAGCCTCAGCAATTTCTTCTATACTTCCTTTATCTAAAACAACATTATAATTTTTCAGAGCTTCTATAAATCTTTCAATATATTGTCTAGTACTTTTAGATACTGGATTATCACCGATACTATCTCGAAACTTATTAAATATTTCTAACATATCAGCTATACCATTTTCGAACTCTAACAGCATATCTTCCATAGTGCTCTCGGTCTGTATACATAAATCGATAATTATATATTATAATTGAGAGTATGAGATTTAATTGTTCAACTAGGTAAATAACTACTTAAGCAAACTGCCACCTTGAATTGCCGTTTAAAGGTCGCTTTTTAACATTTTCGCGAGATAGCTAAGAAACTACTGATATCAATAAATAAATAAACAAAAAAGACGCTGTAAATAGCGTCTTTTTTGTTTGTTGCTATAATTAAACTTATATATTGCGCACCACAATTGATTGTATACGTGAATACATAATTAATGATATGCCGTTAGATATCAACTCGACGGCTAACAGTATGCCAAGAATATACGTCGCTGACTGCGGATAACTGGTAAATATCATGATAGCCAATATAATCGAGAGCAGCCCTGAGAGTAATATTGGGACAAAAGCCACTGTCCGACGTAGACCGAAAGCAACAACAACTCTGACTATACCTGTTGCCATAAATAAAATAGCAATGACCATGGTCAAGGTTAATATGCCTTGCAACGGATCTTGTAATAATTCAATACCAATCAATACACCAAGTACACCGCCGATGGCCGCCAGCACTTTTCCAGTAGTACTATGTGCTCGGAACAAGGCAATAAACTGTAAAATACCCACTAAAAGGAAGATAAAACCTGCTAACTGCTCAGCGGCCAAAGTGGCGCTAAGAGGATTAAAAAATGCAAAGATACCACCAAGAATACTGATAATACCAACCACCAGCCACAGTGTACGATTCATAAGACGACCTTATTTTACATTTAATAGAAAATAAATTATATCGCAAACCTTACCTTGTGTTGTATAACGGTAGTAATATCTTCGAGTAGTCCTGTTAATATCAGAGTGTGGGCATTGATTTGTGGTCACAAGCCTGCTAACTGATTGTTCACTGTTGCCGCGTCATGTTATACAGTACATGCTCAGCCAGCCGATGGTTAGGGTCAAGGGCTGGGTGGTAGAAGTTGGCGCGGGTATTCATCATGCCAAGGCGCTCCATAACCAATTGCGAGCGCTTATTGATAACCGCTGTGAATGACACAACCTCATCGAGCGACAGCTCAGTAAAAGCGAAATTCAGCGCCGCACGTGCTGCCTCTGTAGCATAGCCCTGTCCCCAATAATCTTTATGTAGTCGCCATGCAATCTCGACAGCCGGGGCAAAAGACATATCTGCGTGAGTATCATTCAAGCCAACAAAACCGATAAAATCATCATATGTTTTAGTGCTATTTTTTAAACATACTGCCCAAAGCCCCCAGCCTTGATTAGCGATAAGCTGCTGGCATTTACTAGCGATGATGTCACTTACTTTAGGCGTTAATAACTTGGGAAAATACTTCATTACCTCAGGATCAGCATTTATTTCAGCAAAAACAGCAAAGTCACTTGCTTGCCATTGCCTGAGGTAAAGACGTTCTGTTTCTATCACATTTATCATTTTTATCACTTATGGATTGACACTATTAATACTATTTATCCAGCCAGCCTTTTTGCTTAGCATGAGCAAGTTGCTCAGGCGTATCGATATCATAGCTCAGTTGATTATTAACAACGGTACTTATCTGACTGGGCTTCAATTCTCTAATTAAATAACGCAGCCCTTTATCGCCTACCAGCAATGCTTGCCACTCTCTGAGTAAATCACAATCAATCGTTAAAGGTAGTCCGATAATATTTTGCTTCAATGCAGTGGCAGCAGACGTTTCATTTAAATTCATGTTATTTAAATGCTGCCAGCTACTATAAGCACTTGCCACTACAGACCGCTTATCTACCAGCAGTTTTGCCAAATGTTGCTCATCAAGTAAAACTTGATCAACACCCATAATGACGACGCGCTCGATTAATGAACTTGTTAACTGCGTGACTGCCTCAATAGCCAAATCCAAACTATACGCCATACCTATTTCAGGCGTAGGATTTACGACCATTTGAATCATAGAGTACTGAAAAGCCAATTCATCCATCGCACTGGCTATTGATGGTTGATTATCAGGAATGACTATAATAATTGCTTGCGGTTTTGTAGAAAGTGCGAGTTTGGTCATGAAGCAAATTAAGGGTTCGCCATCTTTACACAGTAACTGTTTTGCTTGACCTAAACGCAGGCTCAGTCCACTGGCCAAAATAATGGCCGCATGGTTTGGTGGCTTTGATAGATTTATTGGCTTTAGTTGCGTAGATGCTAAAATAGATGCGTCGCGGCTCATGATAAATTTATCGCGGCACGAGCACTTGTAGCAGTCGTCTCTATAGAATCAATATGCGTAGAAAATAGCGTTGTAAAGTTAGTGTTTGACAGATGAGTGTCTGAGTTTTCTGTTGATAGGTTTTGATTATGGACGACAGCATTGACTTGCGCCATGATACCCAGTGCTAAAGCTTCAGGTCCATCTCCGCCCAGCTTATAGCCAATCGGATAATGCAGTTTTTTGATACCTAGGTTTAAACTGGCAGGATTTGTAAGCCTTGTACTAATTTCTTCGATTAAGCGCTCGGTACGGTAGCGTGGCCCTAGTTGTCCAAGATATTTATAGTGATTAGCATGCTCTAATAATACGCCAAGGCGAGCACGGTCTTGGCTGAGACTATGCGACATCAAAGCAATAGCGGCATTTTTACTTAGTTTTAGTAAAGTGTCACTATCATCTAACGCCAGTACCATCACGCTATCTGCCTGAGGAAAACGCCGCTGCGTGGCATATTGCGCTCGACTGTCTACCACTGTCACATGCCAATCTTGCATCTTTGCCATCGTAACTAGCGGCATCACATCATTGCCAGCACCACAAATCAGCAAACGTATCTGTGGTTGTAGGCGCTGAATCAACCATTCTGTGGCTAAATCGTCATTGTCATTGTCATCTTTTACGATAACGTACTCAGCATTTTTATGGAGAAGCTTATATCTGATAAACTTTCAATAGCATGGATAACTGTGCTTGAAGCATTGGATACCACTTTATCTGAATTATTAGCGTCGATAGCGGTGAGTTTTCCTGACTTGATATAATTATTTAAGTTAAGACGCACACCAATTTGAAGTTCAGAGTTTGGATTATGTTGGGTATTAAAATGGATTGTAGAGCAAATTAAAGTTGCTACCGTTACTGGCTGCTGAGACTGCCAACTTGACTAATGACATTTAACAAAGACATTGCCGTCGCCAACCGTTCAAACAGCACATGTACGCGACCATTACAGCCTAATCCAAAATTTAACTCGTCCAAATCAATATCTTGTTCATCGTATTTATTATCTGTGCCCTTATTATCACTACCTCTATCAAAGTCAAAACCCTCTTCTGATACGCTCGCTCGCACATTACCATTTTCAGCATATTCGATGTCGTCACCCGTTTGGTAACTTGCACGTTTGCACCATCACGTGTGAGCCAAAAAGCACGTTTGATAATATGCGGCTCCAAGCAGCCACCGCTAATCATTCCGACCGAACGACCATCTTCACAGATAAGCATCATTGCGCCTGCGCGGCGATAGGCTGACCCTTCTGTACGCACGACGGTTGCTAGTACCGCGTCAACCTGTTGTTGCTGAGCCTCGCGTGCCAGCTTAAGAATATCAGCAATTTGATTCATAATGTCTCTTATATACTATCTATCATTTATATCTATATACGGTCTATATCCATCCTAGTCCACTTATAAAACCCGCTAACGACTACAATTAGCGGGTTTATATTGTCCGACTAAAAACCTACTCTGGTAGTTCATAAAGTAATTTGTCGAGGGTAATAGGAAAGTCATAAACTCGTACACCCACGGCGTTGTAAACGGCATTAGCAATAGCAGCGGCAGCACCAGCAATCGCCGTTTCCCCAATACCTTTTATGTGCATTGGATTGGTATACGGATCGTCCTCTTCTACCAAGATAACATCAAGCTGAGGGACATCCGCATTGACTGGGACATGGTATTCTGCAAGATTATGATTACATAGCCGACCGTCACGCTTATCGTGAATCACCTGCTCCATCAACGCAGAACCAATACCAAATACCATACCGCCGTAGCACTGCGAGGTCGCGGTTTTGTGATTGAGGATACGCCCTGCTGCAAAGGCACCAGTCATACGTTTAACGCGTATCTCACCAGTCACTCGGTGTACAGCGACCTCGGCAAAATTAGCACCAAATGACGCTTGGCGATGACTTTTTGCATTTTTACCCGGTGCAATTTGACCTTTGGCACTGAGTTTTTGGTCATCATATTGAGCGACGATATCGGCTAATAAATGAGTCTGGAAATTACTAAAGTCATATTCTTTCGATTCAATTAGTGAGATTCCTGTTATTTCAGCTAATTTGTCTTTTAAATCAGCCACTTTATCTACGATATTATCGCCCAAACCTGCTACTTTTTGTTTTCCTGCTTCTATAACGGTTTCTGCAAAGTTAGCATCATGCTCACCTATCTGCTTAATTTGACCGTTATCCAGCTGAATGGTGTCAGGGTATAGACCGACTTTTTCTGCGATCATTTCACGTAGCTGCTGACAAGCAAGGTAAATACTACTGCCTGAACTGGCAGCGCCCATACTGCCCCCTGAGCCTACCGCAGGTGGCAAACTGGTATCACCAAGCTTCATTTCAATATGATCTATTGGTAGCCCTAATAAATCTGCAGCAACCTGAGTAAATACGGTATAAGAACCTGTACCGATATCGGTCATGTCTGTCTCAATCACAGCTTTGACGCCTAGTGCTTTTGAGTTATCTATTTGCAGGGTCGCCCGTGCTTCTGATGGCGCTAAGCTGTTGCCGCGAGCTGCCGCTGCCATACCCATACCCATCCACCAATCACCTTCTAAGCGACTGGCAGGCTTAGCATTGCGTTGATTCCAGCCAAACTGTTCAGCTGCTTGATCGATACAAGCGATGAGCTTACGCGTGGAAAACGGGACACCTTTACTAGGATCTTGCTCAGGCTCATTACGACGGCGCAGCTCGACAGGGTCTAGGTTGAGTTGCTCTGTCAATTCATCCATCGCACACTCAAGGGCAATCTGCCCCACTGCTTCACCGGGGGCACGCATTGAGCCTGACAATACTTGGTTCATATCTACTTGCTGATAATTAACTCGGCGATTATCACCGCGATACAGATAATGCGTAGAGAGCGCTGCTGGCTCAAAAAAGGCTTCTCCTGGCAAATTACTAGAGACCGTCTCATGAATCATGGTGTCGATAATACCATCTTCACTACAGCCAATTGCGATGCGTTGACGCGTGTTTGAGCGTCTAATCGTTGCCTCCATTACTTGCGGACGTGTCATAGTGATTAACACGGGACGACCCAAGTCCTTTGCAGCTAGTGCGGCGGCTATCGATTCTGGAGAAATCCCAAGCTTGCTACCAAAACCCCCACCGACATAACGAGCGATTAATTGCACATTATCTGCATCCAAATCCAATGCATCAACGATTTGCTTTTTGCATGAAGCAAGCATCTGATTAGAGGAGTACATGATCAGCTTCTCACCTTCCCAGTGAGCAAGCGTTGCATGAGGCTCCATCGCTGCGCTGTTTTGACTTGGCGTATGATAAAAGCGGTCAAGGGTTACTGCAGCATTTGCGAGGCTTTGTTCTGGATTACCCTTTTCTGAATTTTTATCCGAACCTTTTTTTTCATTAACGTTATGAGCATTTGGCAGCTCTGTCGTAAAGTTCAATGCCGCCTGCTCAGTCTCATCCTCATAAGTCACTTTGAGAGCTTTTGCACCTTCGGTCGCCGCCTCAAACGTCTCAGCAATGACAACCGCAATCGGCTGACCATGATAAAAAATTTCACTAACGCCTTGCTTAGGTGATTTGGTTGCACCGCCCTGTTGGGCATTGCGTAAAAAGTGCTCAGGATCGGTCACCACTTTAATAATATCAGGAATAGCCTCTAAAGAGCTGCTATCAATTTGCTTAACACGCCCTTTGGCAATCGTCGCGCCCACCAATACGCCATAGGCTTGATTATCTAGATGAATCTCTGCCGTATAGTGCGCTTGACCGCTGACTTTAAGTGATCCCTCGACTCGGTTAATGGGCTTACCCACCAATTTACTCGCTGTTTTATCAAAAAGCGACTCAACAGGCTCATTCATCATCATTCTTTTGGTCGGTTCTGACGGAAATACTGAGTCCAATAATGACATGATTATGCTCCCTTGCCCGCTAATGCGCGTTGAATAACTTGTTTGAGTAGACGACGGGTCAATGGTATTTTAAAATCATTTTGACCGCTGCCTTTGGCATCTTTTAGTAATAAGTCCGCTGCTTGTTTTATCACATCATCATTACCATCCGTGCCCGTTAGCAATGCCTCAACGGCTTCGTTACGCCATGGTTCAGTGCCAATACCACCGAATGCCAGACGTGCAGTAGTGATTTTTCCTTCTTCTACATTTATAACCGCTGCACAGGAAACTAAGGCAAAAGCATAGGACGCGCGATCACGCACTTTGTCATAGGTATGCATGCCTTTGATGGGCGCTGGCAACACAACATGAGTGATAAGCTCACCAGATTCTAAAACGTTTTCGATATGTGGCGTGTCTTTTGGTAGACAATAAAAGTCTTTAATCGCGATTTTACGCGTTGAACCATCCGTTTTTAACGTCTCAACAGTGGCATCTAATAAGCGCATCGCGACGGCCATATCAGATGGATGCTGGGCAATACAGGACTCGCTAGTACCTAAAATTGCAAGGTACGATTTTCGCCACGTATCACTGGGCAACCAGAACCTGGGTTGCGTTTATTGCAGGCGCTGTCTGTCTGATAAAAATAATAACAACGCGTACGTTGCAATAGATTACCGCCCGTCGTCGCTCTATTGCGCAACTGTCCTGTCGCACCTGCCAAAATCGCCCGTGATAACACTGGGTAATTGGCAATGACCTCAGGATGCGCCGCCAAATCGCTATTGGTCACCAGCGTACCGATGCGTAGGCCACCATCTGTAGTCTTCTCAATTTGAGCTAATGCTAAGCGAGTGATATCCACCAGCTTAACTGGCGTTTCAATCTCTAACTTCATCAAGTCTAAAAGGTTGGTACCCCCTGCGATAAATGAGGCGTCTTTTACACTAGCAGATTGGGCTGCCTGCTCTGGCGCGGTAGCACGGCTATACTCGAAACGTTTCATGAGCGATCTCCTAACCTGCTAGTTGCCGTCTTATTCTTCATAGATTGACTACCTAGCTGCGCTTCACTAGGTGGTGGTGACCAAATACCCGTCACCTCTGATTTTTGTACTGCGTCAGTTTTAGATGAATCATTCATTTCATTTTCTAGTACTTGTGAGATGGCTTTAATAATATTGGGATAAGCAGAACAGCGGCAAATATTGCCACTCATACGCTCAGCGATTTCTTGAACCAGCAACCCATCAGGATTTTGCAAATCTGTAGTGACATGACTGGGCCAGTTTTGTTTAATCTCATCGATGAGCGCTGTTGCTGAACAAATTTGCCCAGGGGTACAGTAACCACATTGAAACGCATCATTATCTTTAAAGGCTTGTTGCAACGCTGACAAAGATTCGGGCATGCCAATACCTTCAATCGTGGTAATGTCATCACCATCGTGCATAACTGCCAAGTCAAACAGGCATTGACCCGACGCCCATTGATAAGTATGGTACAAGCGCCGCATTGACCATGGTCACAGCCTTTTTTAGGCCCCGTAATTTTGAGGTGCTGGCGACAGACATCGAGTAAGGTCGTGCGCGGATCAAGATCATCGAGCTGATAATCTTGCTTATTAATGGTTAAGTTCAAGGTAGACATGCTGGCTTCTCGCTGGCAGATAATCAAAAAAAATAGGGTTAAACGCTCCTTAAAAGTCGCGCCAATCGATTTATTATGACTTATTAGAAATGTCGATTTGTTTTCACTTTGTAGTTATTACAGTGTAGTTTTTAATCTATGAAAACTTTACTTCTCACTATTCTATCTCGCTTATTCACTATCAATTTTATAAATAAAACTTAAACACCCATTTTATTAGCAAAAAAATAGCGCTATAAACAGGCCGTTTATAACGCTATTTGAGTTCAATATAGTCAGTTAAAAATACCAGTCGGGCATTACGCTTTAGTAATAATACTCGCTTCACTCAATCGAGATTTTGGCAAATCGGCATTAAAATCATCTTCACTACGATAACCAAGTGAGATAACGGCAACGGCTGTGTAGCCTTTGCTACGTAGCTCAAACTCTTCATCGAGTGCCTTTAGATCAGCACCTTCCATCGGTACGGCATCAATGCCTAAAGTAGCAGCACCCAGCAATAATGCACCCATATTTAAATACACTTGCTCGACCAGCCAATGTGGCTCGTCTTTTTGCTCATAACGGCGAATGTCCAAAAACATTTTGCGCACTTGATGCATTTGCTCTTTGAATTTTGGTTCTGCGAAGCGACCATCAGCGTCTTCTTTATCCAGTACCTCGTTCAAAAAATCATCGTCAGCATAAACGCGGCTACAGAACACGATGACGTGTGATGCCTCTGTTACCTTGGCTGCATTGAAGTCAAACATCCCTTGTGTACCTTTTGCGATACGTGCTTGCCAGTCTCATCATCAGCGATCACAAAATGCCAAGGCTGAATATTAGTGCTTGATGGGCTAAGTCGTAGGATATCCTTTAAACTTTGAAAGTCTGCTGCTGATATTTTTTTATTGGCATCAAACTCTTTGGTGCTGTAACGCCAGTTCATGCTTCAGTGATATTTTTCATTTATGACTCCAAGATTTTTAGTACCGCCACTTTAAGCAAAAACCCGTTTGATGACCGTTACAGATTGGTTAAGTAGTCACTTATTTTGTTATTAAGTTGCTGATAATTCAGTGCATCGCTGAGTTATTTGAGCCGCCATTTGAACAGTTATTTAAGCAGATACTTATTAGACAGAGACTCATTAAACAGTAACTTAGACGATATTGTAATTGTTCCCTCATTCTCTTAGCATTAGTTAATTAGTATTGATAATTAGCATTGATTTATAAGGCAGTCGACCACAGACAGCTTATATAAAAAATAAATACTGAATTGGGCAGATAGATATGGAACATTCAAAGCAGTTATCTTCAGAGCAGCCACTACGCATAGATATCGTCTCAGACGTTGTTTGTCCTTGGTGCGTCATTGGTTACCGCCAGCTGGCAGAAGCCTCAAGCAAACCAACACCGAACACGAGATTCACTGGCATCCGTTTGAGCTTAATCCAAATATGCCACGCGAAGGACAAAATATGCGTGAACATATTATGGAGAAATATGGGTCGAGCGAGCAAGAATCTGATGCTAGCCGTGCTCGATTAATGGAAGCGGGTAATGAGGTTGGCTTTACGTTTAACTTTAACGATGACACGCGCATGCACAACACGTTCAACTTGCATCAATTGCTGCACTGGCAGATCAGCAAGGTCGCATGCATGACTTAAAGCAGGCGTTATTCGTCGCTCATTTTACCAATGGTCGCAATATTTCTGACAATGCCGTGCTTGCTGATATCGCAGCAGAGATTGGACTAGATCGTGATGAGGCACTAGCCGTGTTAGCAGACCAAAGGTTCGCTAAAGAGGTGCGCGCAGAAGAGCAACATTGGCAACAACAAGGCATTCAAAGCGTGCCAGCGGTAATTTTTAATAAGCGTCATCTGGTTAGTGGTGCACAAGGTGTGGAAAATTTCAAGAATATCTTGCAGCAGTTGGCTGACATGCCAGACTAGGGCGCATCTTCAGTTCATTCGATAGTCATCTAAATGGGCTAAAAATGGTTAAATCTTGCCAAACATCGTCAAACAGCTGGTTAATATCCCGATATTATCTGCACTATTTTCCTCGTTTGACGGCAATTTATCTCATTTTTATCACCATTTTTGAAATGAAGACACACCCTAGTTTTCCTGACGAGGTTTTTTGGCAAGATTTCGTTTGCTATTCCTAAAAGGATCCCTTATGTTCTTTGATAAATCCCTTCCTATTATCGTGTTTGATGTCAATGAGACTCTACTCGACATTACCACTCTTGAACCATTATTTGCTCGCCTATTTGGCAATAAAGTGCGACTAAGAGAATGGTTTGCGCAATTGGTGCTATATTCACAAACCATAACGTTATCAGGACTTTATACGCCTTTTGGTGAGCTTGGCATTGGTGCATTACAGATGACGGCGGCTATCCATAAAGTCGTGTTAACAGACGACGATGTCGACGAATTAAAAGAGCGTATGAGCAAAATGCCTGCTCACCCTGATGTAGTTCCAGCATTAACCAAGCTGCGTGAGGCAGGGTTTCGACTGGTGACGTTGACCAACTCAGCAAATAGCGCTTCCCCGACCCCGCTTGAAAAAGCTGGCATCAGCCATTTCTTTGAACAGCATTTTAGTGTTGAAACTGTCGGTAAATTCAAGCCTGCGCCTGAGACTTATCAAATGGTCGCTCACGCATTGTCTGTTGACGTATCGGATTTGTGCCTTGTCGCTTGTCATCTTTGGGATACGATTGGCGCTCAAGCGGCTGGCTGCCAAGGGGCGTTTCTCACGCGACCGCACAATGCTTTATTATCAGCGCCAAACGTTCCAGCGCCAGACTTTGTAGCAGCAGATCTAACCACGCTTGCCGAACAAATAATTTTTTCCACTAAAAAATAATTGCCAATGCCAAAAAATGCCGCCCTATATAAGGACGGCATTTTTGGTTTAGCATACTGCTACTTTATGAGGCTAAATCTATAATCACTATTATTAATAATGATTTTTAAAAATGAATAACCGTACGGATACTCTCGCCTTTATGCATCAAATCAAACGCTTCGTTGATATCCTCTAATGGCATGGTATGGGTAATGAAATCTTGTAGTGGAATCTCACCAGCCAAATAACGCTCAACATAACCTGGTAATTCACTGCGACCTTTTACGCCGCCAAATGCTGAACCGCGCCAGACGCGACCAGTCACTAACTGGAATGGGCGCGTAGAAATTTCTTGTCCAGCACCAGCGACACCGATGATGACCGACTCACCCCACCCTTTATGACAGCATTCAAGCGCTGAACGCATGACATCGACATTACCGATACATTCAAATGAGTAATCTACTCCACCATCTGTCAATTCAACAATCACTTCCTGAATTGGTTTATCGTAATCTTTTGGATTGATACAGTCAGTTGCGCCTAACTTTTTAGCCAGCTCGAATTTGCTCTCATTGATATCAATAGCAATGATACGACTGGCTTTTGCCATCGCAGCACCAATTACCGCTGATAGACCAATACCGCCCAGACCAAAGATAGCAACGGTAGCGCCCTCTTCGACTTTTGCCGTATTCATGACTGCACCCATACCGGTAGTCACGCCGCAGCCAAGCAAACAAACTTCTTCTAACGGTGCTTCTTTATTCACTTTTGCCAAAGAAATCTCAGGCAACACGGTATATTCAGAGAAGGTTGAGCAGCCCATATAATGATAAATAGGCTCACCATCTTTATAAAAACGCGTGGTGCCATCTGGCATCAGACCTTTGCCTTGTGTCTCACGTACCGCCGAGCAAAGATTGGTTTTACCAGAGGTACACATTTTACAGACGCCACATTCTGCTGTGTATAAAGGAATGACATGATCGCCAACTTGCACACTGGTGACGCCTTCGCCGATTTGCTCAACGATACCGCCGCCTTCATGACCCAAAATCGCTGGGAACACACCTTCTGGATCTTCGCCAGAGAGCGTAAATGCATCAGTATGACAGACGCCGCTTGCCACGATTTTTACCAATACTTCGCCTTTTTTTGGCAGCATCACATCCACTTCTTCGATAGATAGTGGCTCATTTGGACCCCAAGCAATGGCGGCTTTTGATTTAATAAATTTATCTGACATCGTTATCTCTCTTTTTAATTCATTTTATGGGTTATTAAGCGCGGACCTCTATTCAGCTTATCTTGCTTGTTGAATGGAGGCAAGCGGCAGTTGTAGCAGTCTGTAAAGCTTTATACTGACTATTATAGTTTTTTCTATAGCGATAACAATGTGCTATATTTGCAAATATCTTTTACACAGTGGTAATAATAATGCGCTGGGATGGTATTAGCGAATTTGTTTATGTAGCAGATTACGAAAGCTTTACGCGCGCGGCAAAAGAATTGGGCATTTCTACCGCGCAAGTCAGTCGGCAGATAAGCGCGTTAGAGAAGCGACTGAATATTAAACTGCTGTATCGCACGACGCGTAAGGTATCACTGACTGAAGAAGGTCGCGTGTTTTATCAGCACTGCCGCGGTGTGCTCGATGGCTTGGATGCCGCTGAGCAAGCAGTAAGCAATTTACAATCAAAGCCGCAAGGTAGGATTAAGCTGACCGCTCCTGTCACTTATGGCGAGCAGCAATTATTGCCATTAGTCAATGATTTCATGGTGCAATATCGCGATATCGAAGTGACGGCATTTTTGAGCAATCAAAAAATCGACCTCATTGATGGCGGTTATGATTTGGCGATTCGTATCGGAAAATTAAGTGATTCGACGATGATGGCAAAAAAGCTCAGCCGTCGTACCAATTTCGTCTGTGCCGCGCCTGCTTATCTCGAAAAATACGGCATACCACATTCTTTGAGCGATCTGAGTCAGCATAACTGCTTACTTGGCACGCGTGACTATTGGCACTTTATAGAAGATGGCAAAATAGATTCTGGAAAAAATGCTGATAAAGAAAAAAACCTGCGCGTGTCTGGCAGTGTCCAATATAACAGCGGTCACAGTCTAGTCGATGCGGCGTTAAAAGGTCTGGGTATCGTGCAGCTACCTGATTATTATGTGCAAAAATACTTAGCATCAGGTGAGCTGGTCAGCTTATTGAATAACTATCGAGAGCCTGAAGAAAGTATCTGGGCCATCTATCCGCACAACCGTCATTTATCGCCAAAGATTAGACTGCTCGTCGATTATCTAGCAGAGCATTTGGTTTAGCTATGCGTTTTGGCTTAGGCATTCTTTAAGGTCTGTTGCAATGCAAGACTTTACTATGCGCGGTTTATTACGCACAATGCTACTAAGCACAAGGAATATTATGGTTCACACTAAATATTCGATGTTGTCAGCCATCATTCGCTGAATAAACAATGACAATAAAAGGACTTTTCATGCTTAAGATTCTCTCTATCGCTGCCCTAGCATTGGCCGTATCCTCCTGCGCCAGTGTTGAAAATATTTTAAACGCGCCAGATAAGATGCCATCAACGCCAAAGACGATGACTGCTATCAATGCCGAAAAAGGCTTGGTTACGCTGCAAAGTAATCATTCCGTTCAAGATACTGCGGATAAGTTGGCAGCGATTATTGAAAGCAAAGGCATGAAAGTATTTGCACGCGTCGATCATCAAAAGAACGCCCAAGGTGTCAACTTAACATTAAGACCGACGCAAGTGATTATGTTTGGTAATCCGAAAGCGGGTACGCCATTGATGAATTGCGAGCAAAGCGTCGCTATCGACTTGCCGCAAAAAATCCTTATCAGTGAAGATGCCGATAAAAAAGTTTGGTTGTCGTACAACAATCCTGCATATCTAAAAGACCGCCATAATATAAAAGGTTGTGATACCCAATTAGCGAATATCGCAAAAGCCCTTGATGATGTTAGTAAAGCAGCAGTTGCAAAGTAATACCAAACCCAAAAAATATGATTAGCTGCGTCAGTTTTGCTTGTTCCGCTCGCCTAGCCTACTAGATGTAGTACTTGCACTCGTTTTCCTTGCTACTCTAATTTTTTGAGAAGGTATAAGCGTTGGGTGAAAATCTAAAGATATAAAAAGGTGGGATGCAAAAGCACTCCCACCTTCTATTTGCCTTTAAAAGATTAACGTATTAGCAATCTTCAGATATTGCTACTTGCTCATATAGCGCTGTTTAGATCATGCAACTCTACTTTTAACTTCTTTGCACATTCGATAATCTTTTTTCGACCAGCAGGAATAGCCCCATATTCAATCGCTATTTCTCGCATTTGTACCGTGACGTCATAGTGCGGATAGCTGGCGTTGCGATGGAATAAGCGCTTATCCACTTCAATTAGTGCGGCAAAATCATGCAGCTCTTGCAGGGTATCTGCCAGCATGTGGCACCACTTATAGCCTTTAAATTCTATCTGCATAAAATCCACATATATCGCCATAGAACCGCCTCCTTTATTATCCTTTACCTTTTATCATGTGCTAAACAACGCTTTCACAGAGCAGCCATTAGAACAATTCACTCGCATCTTTCTTTAGCTGTTTGAGTACGGCTTGATATTCACTATGATTGGTTCCAAGTGTGCTTAGACGCCCATAACGGAGCTGACGATAGTCCTGCCTCATCTGCATAATTTTTGCTTGGACAATATCTGAGTGACCGCTATCTGTGAGCTTACTAACTTTACTGCTCTTATTATTACTTTTAGCATTGGTATCAGTACTTGAATCAATTTCTCGCTCATCAACCGCTATTGCCAAGCGCTCAAGCCAAGCCAACTGACCTTCACTTTCATCACGAGCAAGTGATTTATCCACTTTGCCAATACGTTTTGATAGCTGTGCAAGCGGCAGGTCTGCTGGATGCCAACGCTTGCGGCGACGTTGCCAAATGACAAAGACCAAAATAGCCATGACGGTAATAGCACTCACTGCCAACCAAATAATTTGCTGCGTGATTGAACGGATGTTAAACCATTTGAGTAGCGAGTCAGCTTGCTTGTCCTGATCGTAACCAACGACATCTTTTTGCCAATAGTAGCTGGCTTGGTCGGACAGACGGCGTAAGGTTTGTAGCATTTGATACTGCTGATAGCTGATTTGTGCGCTAGCGCCATCGCCGAACATTGCCGCTCCTTGTGCCTGCGTCAGCGCATCCATCCCTTGCTCGACACGCTCAGGCGCGACAAAAGCCGTCGGATCGACACGTACCCAGCCTTGACCCTCAAGCCAAACCTCCGTCCAAGCGTGCGCATCCTTTTGCCGCACCTCCCATACATTACCACCGCGGCTCAGCTCGCCACCCTGATAGCCGGCGACGACGCGCGCGGGTATGCCAGCGGCGCGCAGCATAAAGGTAAAACTGGAAGAATAATGCTCACAAAACCCAGCTTTGGTCTCAAATAAAAACTCGTCAATACGGTTATTATTCAGCCGTGGCGGTGATAACGTATAACGAAATTCTGTTTGATTAATCCAGCGTTCAATAGCCGCCATATAACCCACTGGGTCTGAGTCTGATTGCGCAAATAGCTGCTGTGCCAACGCGCGTGCTTGCGGATTTCCATCGGCTGGCAAGGCAAGATTCAAACGTCGCAACTCATCAGAGAGAACAGGGTCAATACGCATCGGTGCAAATTGCAATACGTCATAACGTAACTGCTGAGTGACGGGCTGATCTTTTAATAAGGTAAAGTTTGAAGTAATACTGACATCTTGGCGCTGGGCAAAAGGATAATCAAGTCCAAATAGCCAGTTTTGCTGCGTCGGCTCTAAGATAATTTCATAGCTGGTAGGCGTAGTTTTTACTGAATCGGGGACAGTTGCAAAGGCATTCTCAATCCAAGATGGCATTTGCGGGGCAGGTCGCCATTGTCGTTGCTGAGGGCTAGGACGCCATGTAATTCCATCAAAGTCGCTAAACACCAAACCACGCCAATATAACTGCTGTTGCGGCGGGCGATTATCTGCAAACTCTACCCGAAACGCCAGCTCAGTCGATTGTCCCAAATTGGCAAAATCCCCGGGCGACATACTATCAGAGACACCAGTAGTCGCTTGCTGACCTGAGAGCTGCACTGACCATAGCGGTGGCAATCGCGGGAAGAACAAAAATAGCACGACTAATAATGGCAACGCCCCGATACCCAGCACACCCAAAGTACGCAAGCGACCATCACCGCGAGTGTTGCCGTCATCATTAAGTGCAATAAATGCCAATAAAATGATAACTGCACCCACAATCACTTCTAAAGTCGTAACAAGACCTTGATCCATCAAAAACAGCGCGGCAAGGACAAATAGTGATAAATTTAGGACCACATAAGCATCACGCCGTTTATACATCTCCCACAATTTGCTGATGAGACAGAGCACTAAAAACGCCACGCCCATATCCAGTCCAAACGCTGTATTGTAAGTCAGCCATAGACCTGCCAGCCCCAATAAAAAGCCGAGCATTTGCATGCCTTGATAGACGCGTTTTAAATGCGCTATTTTTTTGAACTTAGCTTTTATAGACGGTAGCTGTGCGGCAATGCTGACCACCGCAAAACCTATCAACCAAAACGGCAGATGCGCCGCATGAGGTAAAATAACGGTAATTTGAGCAATTAGTACCCAATAATAAGCAGGCAAGGCGAATAGCTTACGAGTCCATTTTGCAGCGCTATCCCGTATAGCACGATCAGTGACGTTTTGACCCAGTGCCAACTGCTCAAAACTTACGGAGTTTATCTCTGTCTCATTTGAAGAGTGATTTTTAAAATTGGTCATGGCACTTTCGCCAATCTTAACAAGCAAGTTTGTGCAAAGCCATCGCCTTCACCCATTGGTGCAGTAGAATGGGTATCATTGGGTAAGCGCATATGAAATGTCACGCCCAGCTCACCTAATTTCATCGCCCCATACGCCAGTTGTGCCAGTTTTTGCTCATGATGTGCTGCTGGCATATCCGCATAATCTAACGTTTGCTCATGACCGACTGGATCAGCAAAGTGCTTGGTCAACATGCCTTGACCACGTGCTACATGTCCCCACGATACCCGTGCCAGCGACTCGCCTTCAACGTAGTTATCTAGCCGCTCAAAATCATCTTGACCTTGCCGATATTGCCCACCTGTTGGCAAATCTTCCTGACTGGCAACGGCATATTGCGTCTGCCAATCAAACACTTCAGGTTTTGGATAGACCCAAGCAGTACGGGCAAAATAAACATAGGACCACGCCTGCATAATACCCAAAGGATAAACCGTTTTTATTTTTAAGCGTGGTAATTCAAACTGCCCACGATTCTGCGTCAGTACTGGCAAGCGAATCACTTGCTCGCCTTGCAGTCGTGTCACCAGTATTGACTGTTTATTATCAGCACCATGTTTGATTTTTTTATGGGCTTTTTTATCTGTTTTATTATTAGGCTTGCTATTAGCCTTGTCATCAGCCTGCTCAAAGCTAAATAACAACTGTCGTCTTGGTTGACGACTCTCACTGCGCAACTGTAAAGTCACCCAAACAGGCGCGCCCGCTTCTGCCATGGTTACTTCTATTAACTGTACTTTAAGACCTGAGATATGGGCAAAGGTCACATGAAGCTGATAAGCCAGACGCTGACCAAATAAAAACATAAACCTAACACCAAGTTATTGCCATAGTTAATGCCAGCGATAAAGGTGATGATTAATAACACTGCATATAGCGTCCCTTCACGGCTAAAAAAGATATAGACGTTACGCAAATTGAGGGTGGCGCTATCGCTTTTGGGCGCACGCGAGGCGAACCAACGGCTTAATGCGGAAGTGGCTGGTACGGTTAAGGCTTTTGGCAAAAAGCGCATGACTACCCTATCCTTACCATAAAATTGATACTCTCATTCATAATTGGTGATAGCTTTAAAACAAATACGCTATGAAACAACAAACAACTAAAAAATAAGTGCTCAGATAACAGTGATTGAAATAACAACTATTTAAATAACCACCATTTAACTGATAACAGCCACTTCTGCTAATATACGTTGCGCGATTGTCTGCGTCGCCTGCCCACCAGTCACATGCGCTGGGACAAAACGCTGACCGAGACGATGATCTGTGACCGCGGCAAACACCGCTTGGATATCCTCAGGTGTCACTTCCATATGCCCCGATACGTACGCATAAGCCTGCGCGGCACGCTGTAGCGACAATACTCCACGCGGTGACAAACCATGATACTCGGAGCTTGCTCGTGTCTTTTCGACCAATCGCTGCAGATAATCCAAGACCACATCCGCGACATAAACGTGTGTAACACCTTGCTGTGCTAATAAGACCGCCTCGGTATCAAGCAGCGCATCTAAATTTTTTAGTAGCTCGCGGCGATCCTGACCTTTTAATAGCTCGCGCTCTGCGGTAGGAGACGGATAACCAAGCGACAAGCATAGTAAGAATCTATCTAGCTGCGATTCAGGAAGCGGATAGACACCTGCTTGCTGCAAAGGATTTTGGGTTGCAATGACAAAAAACGGCTGCGGCAAAGGATAGGTTTGCCCATCTTGGGTGACTTGCCGTTCTTCCATCGCTTCTAGTAACGCACTTTGCGTCTTAGGGCTAGAGCGATTAATCTCATCAGCGAGTAGCAGCTGAGTAAAAATAGGGCCTGCTCGAAACTCAAATTGCTGTTTCTTTTGATCATAAATGCTCATGCCTAAGATATCTGCTGGCAGCATATCATTGGTGAACTGTACACGGCTAAAGCTCAAGCCTAATAATTGCGCCAAGCCTTGCGCCAATGTCGTCTTGCCCATACCCGGCAGATCTTGCAGTAACAGATGTCCACCTGCCAAAATACCACTCAGCGCAAGCTTAACCACTTGCGACTTATCTAACACAATATGATTTAACTGCGCCATAAGTTGGGCAATTTTTTGCTGATTGTGACGACAGTCGGCAGCGCTAAAGGTCGACTTATGAATCACCTCTGCTGCTGATGGATGTGGTGTTGTAATGGCTCTATCGATAGCTGCGTGGGTCATAGTCAATTATTGGCTCATTTCTTATGGGATTAGTGTTTGTAGAGCGTGTTCTTATTTTGAAAGTGGTGATAAAGATGAGATAAATGGCAGCCAAACAAGGAAAATAGCACAGATAACATCAAGATATTAACCAATTGTTTGACGTGGTTTAGCAAAATTTAACCATCTTTAGCCCATTTAGTCGCTTTCGTTTAGCTTGAGGACACACCATAAACTGGCTATTGCTTTGAGTCATCTTCAGTTATCGGCGCGGCACGAAGCGTTGACAGATAAGCGATGACATCTGCGCGTTCTTGCGCATCGGGCATCGGGTTTGATAGCATTTTTGAGTCTAGCATGGCTTTTTCTGCATCCGCAATATAAGGGTCGAGCGTTTGCGCATCCCATACCCAACCTGATGTTTTTAGCCCGTCACTATAGGTGTAATCTTCTAGCTCAGCGGCGGGCGCACCGTATATATTCATCAGCTGCGGACCTTTTTTGTTGAGCCCCGCATTCAGCTGATGACATTGACCACAAGCGTCTTGATAAATGATCGCGCCGTTATCAGCATTACCTTCCGTATAGATCGGCAATGTTACAGCAGCACGATGATCCGGTGGCGTACTTTCTCCGCAAGCGCTGAGCAATAAAACAGCAGCAAATATACTGCTTATTTGATATTTATTAATGATGGGCATTTTCGGCAATCTTTGGTTAAGGAATGTCAGCTATAGGTGAACAATAAAAATGATAAGGTAGGGTCAAACACATACAAAGTGGAACCCTCTTCACGTCTAAATAGCTGCTTGTAAAAACATAACGTTATTTATTGGGGCATATTAAGCCAATAAACAACGCTTATAGGACAGTTTGAGTAAGGCTTTTGTAAGGTATGACGATAAAGAATTTATGAGCTATTAAGCCGTGTAGAATATTCTATAAATAGGCACGGTTGATAGTTGCATATCAAACGGATCCTAAATGACGTTAGGTCGCAACCTTTATCGTACTGCTGGGTTCTTCTAAATAATAGCCTTGTAAATAGCGCGCGCCCACGCTCCAAGCAACGGACATGGTCGCCGCGTCTTCAATATAAGGCATCAATACGTCCACATTGACTTCATTCGTACGCATAATAAGTGATTTGACAGTTTCTAAATTGTCTGCTGAATCAATACCATCCACATAGCTGCGTGCTAAACGCACCATATCTGGCTGTACAAAACTGACAATCTCTATGGATTTGGCAGAAGAGCCGAAGTTATTGATGCCCATCTGACAGCTGACTTGGCTAAGGGCGGCAAACTGTGTTTTTGCCACTGTGAGATGGTCTGAGACGTCTTTTTCGTTGAACTGCAAGGTGAGCACACCAGCTGCACCGCCCACCGCTTTTATAAGCTGACTGGCAACACTAGGCAGTTTTTTGTCTATCAATGAGGCACTAGTCAATTGCACTAGCAATCTGGCTTCAGGATGTGTTTTACGTACCTCATTAACCTTTTTACAGGCATTGATGAGCACCCAACGATCTATTTTTTCGAGCAATTTATGCGTCTTGGCGACTGCCATAAATTGATCAGGTGTCAATATCGTATTGTCGGCATCCGCCAATGGCAACCGCAGATATACTTCAAAAAAGTCACTTCGGTCATTGTTAATATCATATATTGGCTGGAAAGATAACTCAAAACGGCTATTGGCAATGGCATCAACTAAAGATTCGGCAAGCGCATGATCATCACTATTGGCATGCTCGCTTGGATCGTACAAATGATAGGTGCCGCCATGATTAGAGGTCTCTATCATAATCTGATTGATGGCATCCATCGCACGTTCGAGCACGATACTTGGCTCTGCTGTATTGGTTTCGATTTTGACAATCCCAATACTGACAGTCGTACTGGTCGTACGCTTATCTACTTCAATCAGCATGTCACTGATACGTGAACCAATATGCTTAGCCAGTTCTTCAAGCTCTGTGGTGCTCTTGTCCTCGACCAGTATGGTAAAGGCAGTATCACTAAAACGACTCACATGCCCGTCTGATATCAGCTCATCTAACGCATAGGCGACTTGCTTGACGGTCGCATCTACCCTTGCAAACCTAGACTGCTTCTTATTTTACCGACATTATCGAGCTGAATATACAAAAGCCCAGCCGTCAGTACACCTTGACGTGCTTGCTGGTACACGATTGCCATTTGTTCTTCAAAGCCGCGGCGGTTGTTGATTCCTGTCAGGCTGTCTTTGCATTCAGCGGCTGCCAAACGCTTAGCGACTTCCGCACTGTTATTATGGTTTTGTTGGATAATAACCTGCGTCACTGGCTCGCCATCTAAGGTCGCGGCTGCCAATTGTAGCTTTGCCTCAAAAGTACTACCATCCATCCGCTTACTTTCAAAATTGAACTCGACTTCTTGGCGGCTGCCTTTATCAAATTGACGTAAGAACTGTTTGAAACCCTTAACGTTATCACCGCCTGCAATCAGGTCAACAACAGGCACGCCTATGGCATCATTAATCGACTCAAAACCAAAAAGCTGAAGATAAGGGTCATTGGCAAAAATATGGATACCCTGATCAATATAAGCGACCGCACTTTTAGAGTTTTTAATCAATACGTTGGCGCGTTGCTCTGCTTCAGAGAGAACATGGCGCAACGTTTTAAGCTCACGACGACTGCGTAAATTATCATGCTGTAGACAGATAGACATCACTACTGCCATCTCTTGGTCTACTTTGAGCGATTTGACCATCGTGCCGCTAATAATATCAGGTAACCCCTCATCATTATTGGTGGACGCTACCATCTCTTCATTAAATAAGCAGATCATAGGCAAATCAATACTTTGCTCTTGAACGACGCCCACCACATCGGTGAAACTCATATCATAAGCACTGCCAAACACCAAGACATCCCACGGTTGTCGAAGTGACTTTAACAGCTCCTCTTTATCGTCCAAAAACCCTAAATTGATGGTGTCATAATAGCAACCTAGTAAGTGCACAAGGCGCTCAGCATAGAGCTGATCGTCATCAATGACTAAGAGGTTTAAGATGGACTGAGTACGCATAAGAAGCCTTTTGGATCTTGTGATCTTATTTTTATGTTTGGTTTGATACCCTACACCTTTTCCAAGCATTAACCCAGCAAGGAAAATACTATCAGGGATAGGCTTAGCGGTTTTTAGTAGATTGGCATCGTCTTTCGAATCAAGGCGACATCTTGGTGAAGCAAAAACATCGTATAAACGAACATAATTGTATCAATCATTATAGACAATAACTTGACTGATTGCAGACTAACTTATCATCATTATTCAGTACATTTATTCACTGCTATTATCGAATAATAAATTCAATGAAGTAACCTTTAAACCAGCATTTATTGACATTACCATTTGACAACTTTTCAATAGACGCTCAAACAAACTACAGCTGCACCACCTCATACTGGCTGAATTCATCCGTAATCAGCAACCTCTGTCCCAAACGTAAAGGGGTTTGTTTGCTATTAATACGCATAATGACTCTATCATTGGTCTGAAAGTAAGAAGTCGGTACAATCAGAGTACCAGTGGTTTGTAGCCGCTCATCTCTACCAAGAATAAATGCTGGCACAAAATGGCGACTACGCGTTTCTCTACCTTCTAAACGCAAGCCACAAGCCACTAGCTGATGTCCAAGTACTTGCCACTCGATCTCCGGGTTTTTACTATCAAAATCAAGCCAGCGCGCCACGCCCATCGACCAATCAGGCGGCGTGATTGTATCAGATCGACAGACTAAAAAAAGGCTCATCATATGTAATGCTGGTGGTGCAGTCGTCGCAGATGCATTCTCATCAGCCACTATGTTAAGACTGTCTTTATGAACACTGTCTTTATGAAAGACATCTTTATGAAAGACATCTTTATGAAAGACATCTTTATGAAAGCGGTCTTTATTTAAAGTATCTACTGTTGATGATAATCGTAGGGTACGAAATAATGACAAATCATCATTACGATCAAAGGTTTCACTGGCTAATACGTGGCTGCTGTCTTGTTTTTTATTCACGGTATCATAACGAGGACGCTGCTCATCTGGTAACTCTTTTATAGCGATTAAACTGGTAAAGCTATGCGAATGGCTCACCCGGTAATGAATATTATTAAAACCTGTAATCAAAACAGCGTCTTCTTTCGCACTATGTTTAGTCGCTAGGGTGAGCGGCGGCTGTAAATAGCGGTAATTGAGCGTCATCGCTATTTTATTAAGCAAGTGACTCTCAACGCCGTCACCCCCTTCCTTAACTAAAGCCTGTTTGCGTCGTTTAAGATACTCAACCAGCGGGGCAATTTCTATAAATAAACAGTGATAGCGATCATCGTATGGGTTGATTGTAGAACTGGCCGTCAGGTAAGTTGGCGGATTGTCACTTTGTAAATCAACGAACACGCGGGTCTCGGTGGTTGGCTCAATCGTCGCAACGATATGCTTAGCCCATTCAGGTAACAAACGTTGGACGAGCAGAATATTGGGACGACGCATGGCACGTACATTTAATAGACTGTATAAACAAATTTGGCAATACACTGATGAACCGTCTTGGCACGCTGGTGCCTGCCGTAACACTCATATTAATCTCAGCCGCATGGTACTGATAAGCAAGGTAATACAGTTGATTGATTTTGTGCCATAAGTAAGATGAGGGTTTTTGATAGCACAGTGCTTCTTCGCCCAATAGCTTCTGATACATCTGCAGCGTCTGATAAATAGCAATGGCGAGTGTCGTTGATGAAGACTTATCACCATTAAAATAGCGCTGCCAGCCATTGCTTGCAGCGTATTTTCGCTGATTATTGAGCAATGAGGTTTTATGACGTATCACTCTGTCATAGACCATAATCATTGAATAATATAGCGACTTTATTTGAGCCACATAACCTATTTGAATGTCGCTAAGCGCACCTGTCTCATAAATATAAGACTGTCGCAAAGTGGCAATTAACTGATCTGAGGCGTCTATCACTGTCGCCATAAGGGTAAGACGTTGCGAATCATCTATATTGGCCACGCGTAGTACCGTAAGTATTTTTGCCAATTGTTCAGCTTGCTGTGCTTGCGTTTGCGAAGGTAACGCTGCCAACAATTTTAGCAAATAACCTTCTTGGCCATTAGCGGATCGCTTAGAAACTAGTGGCAATGCCTCTGTAGAAGATAGGTGCTCTTGAAACGTCGATAAAGTTATCATCAGTATTCCTAGTAACCTTGAGTAACTTGGCAGGAGGCAAATATTCAACCATGCCGTATGCAACAACACAAGATAAAAGATACAAATCAGCAGCAACCATCGAAATCGACAGCACCCATTTTTAGTAACGATTAAGTTCTATAGCATCATCTAACCGCACGCCCATCTTCTAAAAACCACGCTTTGTTCACTAATTTTTCAATATACCATAGTGCCTATATTAACGATCATTGTAAATATCAATCGGTACTTTGAAAGGTTTATTTGGTAGCTCTCTGACCAGCTTGGGTACCAAGTAACCAGGGAGTGCTGCCAACAATGACCAATACAGCTCAATTGCGAAGCGTTCATCATTATCGAAATGTGCGGCACCAGCCACTTTGTCTAATACATGCAGATAATAAGGCAGTACCCCACAGGAGAACAAACGCTGACTTAATTGTGTTTGAACAGCAACGCTATCATTGATGCCTTTCAATAGCACCGCTTGATTCAATAAAGTGATGCCAGCCGCTCGAGCACGTTGTAGATGCTCTGCTGTTAAGGCATCGATCTCATTGGCATGATTACAGTGGATGACCATCACAATATGACAGCGACTTTGAGACAGTCTGGTCAATAACGCATCATCCAAACGCGCTGGTATGACCAGCGGCAAGCGCGTATGTAATCGAATAGTGGTCAATTGCGGGAGTGACTCTAAAGTATCTAGCCAAGCAAACAGGCGTCTATTTGTCACATTCAGTGGATCACCGCCACTCAAAATCACCTCATTAATCTCAGGGTGTGCGGTAATGTAATCAATGATATTTTCTTTGGCATCAGCGTCGGCATATTGGCACTATAATCAAAATGCTGACGGAAACAGTAACGACAATGAATGGCACAAGCACCTGTCACGGTCAATAATACTCTGGATTGGTACTTATGCAGCATACCCTTGACTGGGTTTTGCGTATTCTCGCTCAAGGGATCCGCCACATAGCCCGTTACCTTGATTTGCTCGCGCTGATCAGGCAATACTTGTCTCAGTAAAGGATCATGCTATCGCCGATGATCATTTTTGCCACAAATCCACGTGGTACGCGCAGCTCAAAATGCTTAGGTACATAAACCTCTGCACGCAATGATTCTAGCTTTAGGATGCTTAACAGCTCATCGATAGAGGTAATGGCCTCGGATAATTGCGTTTGCCAGTTTTTTTGTGTGATTAAATGGTTTATCATGACAACCTAATACCTGTGCCCAAAAGTCGCTATTATACGCGCTTAGTGCGTAGCCTATCAAAGCATACGACCTATCCTTTAAACACTTAGCGTAATAAGCGATTTTAACGCAGCAAGCTATTCATTCCCTTATCTACCACCCTATTTATAACCCCTAGGAGTTTCTTGTGGCAAGTTTTTCTACTAATGAATTTAAAGCTGGTCTAAAAGTCATGCTCGATGGCAACCCTTGTGCCATTCTTGAAAACGAGTTTGTCAAACCAGGTAAAGGTCAAGCCTTTAACCGTGTTAAATTGCGCAACCTTCGTAGTGGTAAAGTATTGGAACAAACCTTTAAGTCAGGCGATAGCTTAGAAGCTGCTGATGTCATGGACACTGAAATGAACTATCTATATAACGATGGTGAGTTTTGGCATTTCATGCACCTGAAAGTTTTGAGCAGATTCAAGCGGACAAAACAGCGATGGGCGATTCAATAAAGTGGCTAAAAGAAAACAGCAATGCACTATGTACCATCACTTTATTCAACGGTGCTCCTCTTTCAGTAACACCGCCTAACTTTGTTGAGTTGCAAATCACTGAAACAGATCCTGGTGTGCGTGGTGATACTTCAGGTGGTGGCGGTAAACCTGCCAAGTTAGAGACAGGTGCTGTCGTTCGCGTGCCATTGTTTGTACAACAAGATGAAGTCGTGCGTGTTGATACTCGCACAGGTGACTATCAAACTCGCGTTAGCCAATAGTATGTAAAGGTCATAGCTCTCGACATAATAGGACTTATATAATAGAACTTAACAGTTAGCCTCTAGCTGTTATTCCACAAAAAAGCTGAACCACTGATAAAGCGGTTCAGCTTTTTTTATTTATGAATATTTTTTTAATATTGTCTCTGTAGTTGATTTGATTAAAAAGTACTCCAAAGCAACCGAATAAAAACTCATATGGAGTATGTCAAGCAAGGTTAACGCTGTGGTTTTTTATAGTGGATGAACTGTCGCTATTGATGACAGCGATGATAAATAACCTTCTATACATTTTTACCAAACCACTACTCTGCTGATGAGTGTTTCTGTATCAGCCAATATTGTACCAATGCATTCAACTGCTCTTGTTTAAAAGGCTTGGTACAATAATCTTGCATCCCAACTTTTAAATACTTTTCGCGCTCACCGTCCATTGCATTGGCGGTCAACGCAATAATAGGTGGTAATGATTGAGGATCATAAAGTTCATGCAATTTAATAGTGGCCTGTACACCATCTAAAATAGGCATGTGATGATCCATTAAAATGACATCATAACGCTCAGGTGAGAGCGCAAAAATTTCAATAGCCTGCTGCCCATCAGTGACATGCGTGACCGTATGACCACTATTATTCAGGGCTTTTTTAGCGATAATGGCATTGACGGTATCGTCTTCAACCAACAATATATGACCAGCACGCTCATGGGTCGGCTCAATCATCGTAAAGTCATTTGAATCTTGCCACATCTCATACTGGTTTTCGTCAATAGTCGGTAGCGGCAATAAAACACTGAACGTAGTGCCCACACCCACTTCGCTATCCACATCGATATAACCGCCCATCAAATCAACCAAAGACTTACAAACCGAGAGTCCTAGACCTGTGCCACCATAAAGACGGTGGGTGAATTTGTTTGCTTGGTCATAAGCATCAAAAATCGCATCCAATGACTCAGCTTTGATGCCGACGCCTGTATCTGTGACTTCAATGCATAAGGTCATGACTTCATGATAGATGGTATTGCTGATAGCTTCTTGAGCCGCTATTTTGCTGAGATCACTTGCCGAAATACCTTGAGCGCGATATTGGTCAGCGCTGTCATCGTCAAAACCATCACAATGACAATTGGGTACATGTTTGACCTCAATAGTGACTCGCCCGCCCTCACGAGTAAATTTAATCGCATTATTAACAAGGTTTGCTAAAATTTGTTTGAGGCGTACCGGATCGCCTTGCACATAGGGCGATAACGACTCGGTATAATGGTAGTCTAAAATGAGCCCTCGCTGACGTGCTTTGACAGCAAAGAGGCTGACCACCTCATTACATAATGCAGATAAGTTGACAGGAATAGAATCAATGGTCATTTTCCCAGATTCTACTTTCGATAAATCTAAAATCCCGTTAATGATCGCCATCAAATGCTCATTGGAAACTTTGATATTGTCCACGTATTCTTGTTGTTCACTGCTAAGTTTGGTCTCACCAAGCATCTCCACCATACCAATAATGCCATTCATCGGTGTGCGGATTTCATGACTCATATTGGCCAAAAAGTCTGATTTCATCTCATTGGCATGTTTGGCATCACGCTGCTTATCCTGTAGCTGCAAGGCATCTGCCGCCATCATCGCAAATTGAGCCAACACCTTTGCTTTTTGCTCATCAAAGTCATGATTGGGCTTCATATCCATCACACACAGCGAGCCCAAACGATAGCTTTTATTATCCTCATGCAAGATAATTGGCGCACCAGCATAAAACTGTAGGTACGGCGATTCTGTCACTAGGGGATTGTGGCTAAAGCGACTGTCTTTAGTTAAGTCCGGTACTACAAAGACGTCGTTAGAAAGCACGGTATAATTGCAAATAGCCACTTCACGCGTCGTGCGGCAAACACCGCCCAGTCCTTGGACAGATTTTAGATACTGTGTTTCTTCATCCATGAAAGTGATGGTCACAACTGGTACATCAAAAAACAGCTTCGCCAGATCAATTAGACGCTTAAATGCAGGCTCATCATTGTCATTGAGCACCTGATACTTCCTAAGCTTATTGATGCGTTCTACTTCATCTGCCGCCACTGGGTAGCTGTGTTTAGGTGCGTTCAATATAGACAAGATAGACTCCATTAAATAAGATCAGACGCTCGGCTTGATGCCCGCCTGTTTTATTAATAACTGTAATGCTTCACTCACCATAATCATCGCAACCACCGATGTGACCACTACTGCTGAGCCGTAACCACCACACTGCAAACCGCCTGTCTGACAACTCTTATCTACACGTGGTGGCTCTGTAGAGTAGACACATTTGATCCCGAACTTTTCTTTTAGTGTACTATTAATGCCTTTTTCGTGGCGCAGCTTATTGCGTAATTTGGCAAGTAAAGGATCTTGGTAACTGTCACGCAAGTCGCTCACCCTAATCTGACTAGGGTCTATCTTGCCACCTGCGCCGCCTGCACAAACCAGTTTTAATTTATTAAAACGACAATGTAGCGCGATGGCAAGCTTGGCATTCATATCATCTACGCAGTCCAAAATAACCATAGGTCTGCCTTGAGCGATAGCGGCTTTTGCTTCATCGCGACTTGGCAATAAAGTGGCGACATTTTCTACAGTTAAAAAATCATCGATCAAGTTTAGCGTTACTTTGGGATTAATTTCACGAATACGGTTGGCCATCGCTGCAATTTTACTCTCACCAAAGGTGCTGTCTAGTGCAGGCAACTGCCGATTGACATTGGACGCAACCAATACGTCCAAATCAATCAACGTAATAGTGCCCACTGCCGTTCTTGCCAAAGCCTCAGCTGCCCAAGAACCAACACCTCCAACGCCAATAACGTATACATGCGCATCGGCAAAAGTAGTGACAGCTGTCGTACCATAAAGAGTACGCGTACCTTGAAAACGGCGATCATATTGCACATTGTCTTCGCTAAGCTCTTCTGTCTTTGTAACGTCTTCGGTGCCAATGGACTCTGTCATTGTTTGCTCAAATGGTTGTATTTCACTCATAACAGATTAAATGCTCTTTTAAATTATTTTGGTGGCGCTTATATTACGTCAATTTCTTTATTCACGCTATCTCATTCACTATCATATCAATGGCTAGCCATACAATAAACCGTCAGTGACTAAAATATGTGGCACTATTACAACGGATAATTCCATTTTGTTTGCAAAGCACTGCAACTGTTGTGCCACAATTGCTTAGCAAGACTGGCGGGTGGTACATTAAGCAACTCACTCAAGCTTAGCAACACCCATGGTAAGTTGGCAGGTACATTTCTATTATGTACGGCTGTACTCCTCCTTGCACTGTCTGATTTTTGAGTTGGCACTGATGAATCATGGTCAGATATTTGGCACATGATAGGCGTCATATCAGGGCAATCCGTTTCTATTACCAAACATTCAACACCATAGCTATCAACCGCTGCTTGAATGGCGCGGCTCAGTTTCTTGGCATTGGGATTAGTGATTTGACCGGTAACCCCAAGCTTAAATCCCAACTTAACAAATGCTTTGGCTTCTTGCGTCCCACCACTAAAACTATGCGCGATACCGCCAAGTTTGTGTGCATCGTAATCATGCGCTTTTAGTATGGCCAACGCTTCTGCATGGGCTTTACGAATATGCAGCATCACTGGCAGTTGATGAGTCACCGCCATGTCCAATTGCACCTTAAAAAATCGTACTTGTTTGGCAAATATGTCAGGCGCTTTCATCGCCTCAGTAAAGGTGTCTAAACCAATCTCGCCGATTGCTAATGGGCGTTTATCAGCAATCCTTTTTGCCATAGCGGTTAAATGATCGTCAGTATGTTGTTTAATATAAAAAGGATGCAAACCGACCGCAATATGGCTACTAAAATCTGACACTTTTTGTCTATCGACATTGGCTGTCGTAGGTAATGACAGCGTATTTAACAGGCGCTCAGTCTCATACATCCGCTCAAAATGCTGATATAGATAACCCACTAATATCAGATGGCGTACCCCCTGATTGTGAGCCTGCTGCGTCAGTATTTCTCTATCATCATCAAATATAGGGGCATCAAAATGAGTATGCGTGTCAATGAGAGGATAAATAGTAGATAAGGGCTGTTTAATCATCTTAGGTGAATCGATAGGGGTCATTGATAGACTCCAAAATTAATAGTTTTCAGCGAAGCGTTCCGTGATTTGTCATTCAATAGACATTATTTGTCATTTTGTAGCAATAACCACATCAATGAACACTTTAGAATGGCAACTTTATTTAAAATGATTTCGACAGTTAAAAAATGCCAATCAACAAAAGAGCTTTTGATAAGTAAAGAGACCTTCAACACGCCCTATTAGTATTATCATGATTGGCTTTTGCATTGTGCCCATCTGAGTGCTCATCTGATACATTGTGCTCATCTAACGCTCTGGTATCAGCTTGTCGACTGCTACGCCGAGGAATCACCAATAAGGCGGTGGCAGCGACTGCTAATAAAAACCACTTTTTAGTATTTGTATGACTTGTCATTGCTTCCACCCCTACCTTTATATCATCATCTGCAATATTTATCAGCAAGTGTTCATACTTACTACTCAATTACTCATTAGTATACTGCGATATAAAAACTGCTATGTTTATCTGTGTTATGAATACGCAAGCTAATGTACGGCGTAGTTTATTTATTACACCGTGTCTCTACATGCTATAAGAATAGGAGGCAAGCGCTTCATTAACCTATCATTAATAAAGCGCTTTTTTGAGTGCTTAACGATTTAAAGGATAAGTTGTCATACCATTATTAGGACTGTCTACTTTGGTAAAACCTTGAGACTGAGACTTTGGTGTCTGATCGCGCTTAGGAACAAGGGGATTGAGCGGCATCAATTCATAATCTGCGCTAACATCGCCATTCCAACCTTCCGTACCGCTCAATGGCAGCTGTTTGATGGTACCGTTTTTATCAATGACCAATTGTAGGACGCGCATTTGGTTAAATTTGCGTTCGGTGACACTGGCGACTGCCCTGCCATCACGTAAGATAGTTGGCTGTAAAAATATGATTAAGTTGCTTTTTTGCGTCGTGTCATTGTCAGAGCGGAACAGTCGACCAATGACCGGTACATTACCCAAGCCAGGGACTTTTTGTTGGCGCGTGGTGCTGTTTTCACGCATCAAGCCACCGAGAGCAATGGTCTGCTGATCATCAGCCAGAATCGTCGTATTGATGAGGCTTTTATTGGTCACCAAACCAGTAGCATTTCCAGTGCTACCAGGCACGACGGATGAGACTTCTTGTGAGACTTCCAAGCGTACGGTGCCATTGTCACCAATATGAGGAATGACATTTAGGTTGATACCAATATCCTGACGATCAATGGTTTGAAAGGGGTTGCTAGAATCGTTGCCACTGGTGGTAAAGGAGCCTGTCACAAAAGGCACGTTTTGACCCACTAAAATACTGGCTTTTTCGTTGTCCAATGTCAAAATTGATGGCATAGACAGCAGATTGGCACTGGTAGAAGAATCAAGCGCTTGCAAGATAGCCCCATAAAACTGGGTGTTTCCCTGACTGTCTTTGCTGCTATCACCAATACCAATCAAAGCACCAGCGATCGAGCCTGCCGCTGCACTGATACTGGCGGCACCGCCACCCAACGCCGCGGCAGCAAGTGCTGTAGCACTCGCGCCTACGTTATTGAAGTTTACGACTCCGTAGCCGCTATTGGCATTGCCAAGCGCCCATTGCACACCAAGCTGGGTCGCATCATCACCTGACACTTCTACAATAGCCGCTTGAATCAATACTTGCGCACGGCGACTATCCAACTGATTGACCGCATCTTCAATCTCAAACATCAGCTCAGGTGCCGCATTGACAATAACGGCATTTTGGGTTTCATCAGCGATAATACTAAAAGGTCGCCCGCCAACACCTGTACCAGTACTACTCGAATTGGCACCAGAGGTCGCTGAGGTCGGCGCGTTGTTAGTCGTGCTACCACTAGACTCATTAGTCAAGGTAGCGCCCGTGCTACTGGAATCGTTCAATGATGCAGACTCTAACGAGGACGTTGCTCCAGCGCTATTAATAGATTGATTGGCGAGCAATCCGCGTAGCATATCTGCAATGTGACCTGCACTGGCGTATTTTAATCGAAAGACGCGCAGACCACTCAAACGCCTTGTAGGCGTGGTGTCCAATTGATTGACCATCTCTTTGACTTTAGCAATCATCTCCGGACTGCCTTTCACCAACAATCTATCGCTAGAGGTATCAGCGATGACTTTAAGCTGGTTGTTACCACCTTGTGCTTGCCCGCTACCAGCGCTTGCAACCAAGGCGCTAATCAATTCCATCATACGTTCAGCATCGACGTGACGTAGTGCTATCACTTGCAAACTGTCATTGACGTTGCTATCTAAATCGCGAATAAGCGACGTCAGCTGATTAAGACTATCGGCACGATCGGACAATACCAAGGCATTGACACCAGGCACGGCAGCGGCATGAGCTGATTGGGGCATAAGCGGACGGATGACACCCAGCACTTCTGCGGCTTGGGTATTGGTTAAATAAATAACACGAGTAGCTAACGCCTCACCAACACTGTCACTGCGTAAATCAACAGCCACGCCAGATTGTTTGGCGACATTATCTGGCACCAATTTGATGGTCGTTCCCGAGTCAATCGCTGCAATACCGTTGACTTGCATCACACTCAAAAACAGCTGATATATTTCGTCACGCGACAAGGCTTTGTTAGAAATTACCGTCACATTGCCATTGATACGCGGATCAAGGACAAAGTTTTGGTCAGTGATGGTTGCCACCTCATTAATAAAGGCTTTGATATCGGCATCTTGTAAGTTGACTTTCCAGCTCTCAGCACTCGCAAGACCCGTACTGGCAGCCCATAATGGTACGGCTAGGCAAAGAGGACGACACAGGCGCATCAGGCGCTGCAAAACATGGTACAGAGGCGTGACTGAAAAATTATGAAAACTTACCATATTGATGATTACCTACAGTGATGTCGCTTAGTATGTACTGGATTTATTGTGTGCTAAGGTGCTCAATGATTGCTTTGCTCACTTAACGTTCTGCCCACAATGGCATTATTTAAGTGGCACTATCTAAATACTTGTTTACTTAAAACTTATTTGCTTAAAATAAGAGTTCTCACCCATTTATTGTGCTTAAAACTGCTGACGAATGGTAATGACTTGATCGCCGCGTTGTACCTCTATTTGCGCCTCACCTGATTGCTGTACCTGTTGCAGCACACTAGCATCTTGGGCAGGATTACTACCCACGCTTTGACCATTAACCGCTAGCACTTTATCACCTGGCTCAAGCCCTAGTCGATTACGCAGCTTTGCTGGCATTGCAGGCGTCACTTGATAGCTTTCCCCTGCTGCCATAACCCCCATCCTACTCAAATAACTGGCAGGGTTTTCTTGCAATTCTGTCACCGCTTCATCGATAGCAGATTGCGGGCTACTGTCACTGCCTGTCGCAGCGGACGCCTCCTCAGTATTTTGTGTAGGCTGAGGGGCGTTAGGCAACATGCTGTTCTCTGGCAAGCGCTGATTACTCACGGCACCTGCGATCATATCACTTTGGTCTAATGGCATCGCGGCTGGCATGCTAATGACGGTTTGCTTGTCACTGGCATCAGCGATGACAACCGAATTCCAGTCGACAGCGACAAGGGTATAGCCACTGTCTTTTAGCGCATCACCGATTCGATAGTTTTTCACTTCACCATTGACATCCAGTAGTGCCGAGGACATGCTCTCTGGCATTGCTAACAGAACCCCTTTTAGATTGACATTGGGCGGTGGCTGCACTGCTGCTGCAATAGGATCAGGGTCTGCAAAAATAGCAAATAATCCACTATAGTCCTTGCCAGATGCCGATGTGTTTTGTAAAGGCGCTGGTGGCAACATCGGTGCCAATGGTGCTGCGAGCAACAACCATAGTAATCGAGCCGCTGTCCAACATAACCAAGCAACAGCCAATAACAATACCCAACCTGAGAATCGATTAAGGGTGTTAAGCACAGGTTTTAAAGTTGTAGAAACATTCATCATCTAGCGTGTCCCCAGCCCATTTAGCAGCGGCTGACGCACACTGATGACTGGGGTATCTTGGGGTGCTTGCCCTTTATACTCAGGCATACTTTCTAATAAACGCTGCGTCAAACTGACATCCAACATATTATCGCCGTCGATATATAAGTCGCCCAAGCGCTTATCTTGATTGTTTAATAAATTGATATGGAGCAGGTTTTTATTGTTTTTTTGCTCGGCACTTAACTCAGCACGCATCGCAGGCATGGTCAGATAAAAAACCTTGCCACCGCTAGGATAACCTATCTCACCGCCGACCCATGTCAGCTGACCATCGGCTTGAGTAAAACCAGATGGATCTTTTGTTGAAGCATTTTCTGCTGCAGCACTTGAGCCAGACTGACGGCTGAGCGAGACATTATTGACCTGAATCGGTGTATTGGGCAATTGCCAATCAACCAAACTTGCCAACGTCTCAGGTGCTATCTTACCGCTCATATTATCCATTTGCCATGAGTTGGCGCCTATCTTTACTTGTCCATTGAGGCGAGTTTGTGCTGAATTGATATCGACCTCTGCACTTATCTTACCCAATAACAAATGCCATGGCTGCCACGACCATTCTGCCGTACCTGTGAGCGGTGTGGCTGCTAAAGGCATCTGCCAGATAACGGAGCCTTGCCATAAATTACCCGACACATGCTGTACATAAGGCGTTTCGGGAGCATACTTTTCAAGCAGCCACGCCGCTGGCATTTGCAATACAGCAAATAATGCAAATAATACAAACCCAACCAGCCACCACAGCTTACGAGGGCGCTTATGAGACGACGCAGATACTTGGGGCACGGTTACATAACTCTTATATAAGACAAAAACGTCATTATCATAACAAACAATGGCATACAGATGACAGAAAAAAAGCCAGTATCTTTTTACCAACATAATGGCAATAAAGATACTGGCTTTTCTCAGCTTCTAAGACGAAAGGGCTATCACGATCAAACGCTATGATTGCACACAAATCATGAGAAACAAGCCCGATGATCAGAGTAGATATAACATGGCGCTTTTTTAAAACAGAACTTGTTTAAACAAGCGCGTATTTTAAATAGCCTTTGGTAAAAATTGCACCTTACTAAATCTAAACCGACATCATCTTGTTAGCCACCACACTATTAGATAGCAAAATCTTCGATACTACGACCTGCTGCTAGCGCTTCAACCAACCACGTTGGCTTGCGACCACGGCCAGTCCATGTTTCTTCGTTGTTGTCAGTATTGCGATACTTGATGCTGCGTTTTTTCTCTAGCGTTTCACCAGCTTTTAGAATCTCTTCGATAGAGGCATTGCTGTCTTCTGCAATTTTCTCAAACTGCATATAAGCGTCATACAAACGCTGATGTTGTTTTTTGGCAATAAGCTGCTGGGCATTTTCAGTGATGGCACGTAGCTCATCAACGTTCAGGTTTTCTAAATCAATGGCGGTATTTTTGCTCATAATAAATCCAACTGTAAGATAAAAAATATAACCTTAATAGATATTATTCACTATTAAGAACTAAGAATGACGTATTCATCATTAAATACAACGATGAATGTCACAAATCGATATTTTTTCAACCAAATAAAATATTGTTAGCCACAATACCTAAGGGCGTAGATAATATAAACAAAAAACCTTGCTATCACAACAGTAGATTATTATATCTACTATAACAAAAGTCAGTGAATAGTAAAATCGGGTAAATGAAAAACCACTATTTATTTAATAGTTATTCATAAACAGTTATTAATTTTAAGATAAAACCAGTCTCTATAAACAATGTCCTAAAAACGGTTAAATGAATAACTCAGCAAACATAAATCCATTAAAAATAGCAACCGATTGTTTCCATATATACCTACCGATTAGTCAAAAATGCCATTGATTAATCATGCTGATCGCTAAGCTCATTCATCAAATTATAGGCTGCTTCGGCGCTCAATAAATAGGGATTAAAATCAATCGTTGTCGAATATTTTAAATAAATCGCCGCATTTTTTTCAGTCGGTGAAGCATAATTCATGGACCATTTAGACCATGCTCGATGCTTTAACTCACGTGTTTCAATAACCTGTAAGTCATGATGACGCGGATCAGTAATTAAACTATATAACAGACGATTGATCTCTGCTCTTGGCCCTTCAATGGTTTGCAAAAAATAATCTTTATTAAACGTCAGCATACCAGTGATGCCATTGGCGGCATTATTTACTTGTGCTTGCTGCAAGATTTCGTTGAAGTCGTTGGCCGATACATCTGGTTGGCACGGCTAGCGTATGTCATGCTCATCAAAATGTGTGCATCTTCCATTGCTGATGTCATATCTTATCTCTTGTAAAATGTCATGGGTGTGATGGTTCTTAGCTTTTATAAACGTCAGTCAATTAGCCAATAGAAAACCATGGTTTCTTCTTTTTGGCGGCGCTCACTGCTTCTTGCTCTTGAAGGTCTGATAACGTCTCAATCAACATCATGATTTGATTGGTGTTCATCAAATAAGGATTAAACTGAGTACCTGTCGAAAATTTGAGCGCAAGTCCTTTGTTTTCATCGCTCGGAATCAAATATTTCATTGACCATTTACTCCAATGGCGCAGCTCTACTTCACGGCATTCGATGATTTGTAAGGCATGATGCCGATCATCTTTAACCAGTTTTCTGAGCAATTCATTGATGACGGGTCTCGCCCCTTCAATACTTTGCAAAAAATAATTGTGATTGAACACCAAAGCACCCGTAATACCATTGCGCTCATTGTTTTGCTGAGCTTGTGTCAGGATGCGCGTTACTTCACCTTTAGGATTGTCGGTGTTATAACGGCTAATATAAGTTAAACGTAGAATAATATGCTCGCCATGATGCATTTTTAGGCGATTTAATTCTGAAAGCTCAGCTGATTCCACAAAACACTCCAATTAGTTTGCTAAATTTTTCACCTATCACTACCCAGCTACTGTCTTTTATAACCGAGTATTTGTGGTATAAGTCATTTTTTTATAACATAAGTCGCGTATATATTAACGTTGAATTTTTTTGATAAAATCATTCATGCCACGCGATAAATTACTGCTACTGGTGCTCTGTATCTCTTTGACCAAGCTCAATAATTGCGAGCTATCCCCGCATTGTTCTAAACTCAACAAGTAACCCCAAGCTTCTACTGGTGGTGCGTTTTTCTCAATATAGTTGGCCAACTCTGACTTTATCGTTTCGTAGCTCGCACCAGACAACCTAGCCTTGAAAATACTACTGATTGATTTCTTGCCTAATGCTGCCATTTTATTGAGACCTTTATCATTAAAGGTGCGATCAAACTCTGTCTCAATACTTCTTTCAGACGACGATGCTTGAGACTGATCAGCCGTCGGTGCTTGCGGCGCAGTGGATGTTTGGGGGGTAGCATTATCAGCGCCCACTATCTCTACACACTCAAGCCCTAACAGCAACTCAAATAGTGGTGCAACACCGCCAAAATCGGCAAACATTTTGCTACGGTCAAGCGTATCAAGATAGCTTTGATACGTGCGTTTGCCATCGATCATAATGAGCAAGGTTCTCGCTTCACGCGGCAATATGCCGAGACTCTGAGATTTAATCTCTTCTCTGCCCAAATCAGTTTTTTGAAACACATCACCATCTTTCATTCTTTGTACTCAGCACTAGCAGTAAGGTGGGCACTTTTATAGTCAATTGATTATAAAAGCGTGACAGCTTTAACCTTTCACATTGAACCAACCCTGTCCTAAGCGGTCGACCAAATGAATTTTTATTATTTCAGCCATTGAACAGTCAAATTTTGACTTTTTGTTGGTTAATAAAAATCACTTTAAATCAAAGCCCCACATTTAATATTGTTTGAATTATTGATTCGAGTGGATTATATCAACCCATTTAATGAACCGTTAGCACTAATTAAATCCAATAGAACAGACGGTCTATATAGGATATGAAAGGTAGTTTTCATAAATTTCAATATAAAATTTGATAAAATAATGAGAATAAAAAAATCGATAAACTCAATAAGGCAGACTACTATTTATCCGTTTTATCTTCTTACTAAATCGTTTACCACCCAATAATTAATTTTCTATTCTTTCAAATAACTATCAGGTTACAACTATAAAAACCAACAAACGTTTTACTTTTTTAGCGAGATAATATCGCAATTGACAAAGTCTATCTTTCCTAATGCGCTCACTCTCATATGACCTTTATGTGCACTATAGAAAATTTATTTTTTTAAATTATTTATCACTAGGCATAAAAAAAACCCTGCAATTGCAGGGTCTTCTATAGATTATTCTTAACAAATAACTCTATGTCTTATCATCATCAGAACGGAATATCATCATCGACAGGGCCATCTGGCATTGCTGTTGGCTTTGACTGTGCAGGCTTTTGCGCAGGTTGATTGAATTGATTCTGCTGAGCAGGTGCGCCTTGATTGTTAAAGCTGTTTTGACCACCTTGAGCAGCTGACTGGTTGTAACCGCCTTGCTGTGCTGGCTGATTGTTTGCTTGCTGACCAAAGTTGTTTTGATTGCTTTGACCACCTTGATTGCCATAGCCACCACCTTGACCCTGATTTTGACCGCCAAAGCTATTATCACTTTGACCACCAGTCGCACCATCTAGCATTTGCATTTGCTCAGCACGAATCTCAGTAATATAACGGTCTTGACCATTGGGATCTTGATATTTACGGGTACGCAAACTGCCTTCGATATAAACTTTACTGCCTTTACGCAAATACTGCGCGGCAATTTCACCCAAACGATTAAATAGAGAAATACGATGCCATTCCGTCGCTTCTCTTTTTTCGCCGCTTTGCTTGTCGGTCCACTGCTCTGACGTTGCAACCGAGATATTGGTCACACTACCGCCGTTATTAAATTGACGTGCCTCAGGGTCTGCTCCAAGGTTACCGATGATGATAACTTTATTAACTCCGCGCATGATACCGTCCTTTTACTTATGAATAATTTTATGAATCGCTTTAATGACTGTGCAGCTAAGCGCATTCATTAATGATTTTACTGTAATCAATTTTTATTGGAATATCTACAAGCTATCTATTAAAGACGACAATCTATGTCGTCTAGATATATATTATAATTTTTGGGTTTAAAAAACCATGATATTGCTATTTTGCCATTTTATTAAGCGAATTAATACTATTACCAGTTACTGACTTATCAACTCACTCTGTCCTTTATAAACTTATTTAGAATCATTGCTCTCGTTATTGCGATGCATACTCAAGGTGACGCTACCCAGCTCTACGCCAAATTTTTCATGACTGAGCGATTGAGCATGACGTTTTTATCAACCAGATACATCCAGTCATCAAAATTCACTTTGTAGGTTTTATCCTCAACGGGTAGCTCTAACAAGTAATTCCAATGCAAGGTATTGCCAACCACTTCCCCTGTTGCCTCGCCAATGACATCGCCTGCTGTGCCTTTCCAGCTACCATCAGCTTGTTTGGTCAATCGCCATATACGCTGTGATTTTGACCCATCTGCCCATGCGAACTTCTCATCTAAAACGATGACATTATCGCCTTCGTGAGTAGCATCAATATCGACGTAAAAGCGTTTTTTGACCTCGCCATTGCGACCTTGAAACATGCCCCAACCATCGATTTGACCTGAGAAGAACTCATGCATATCGAGCGTGGGCGTGCTGTTCTGATAGGCCTGAATGTTTTGTGTGGCGCAACCTGAGAGTAGTAACGTGGCTGATAGACCAAGACCTATCGAAAATTTAGCCACTGCTCGAGGCGCAATATTTTTTCTGACAACATCAGACAACATCGTAAACTTACTCATATTAATTCCTTTTAAATAGAGATAAAGATTTAGCGTTCACTTATTAATAATGGCTGTCTATCTAGTCGTTGTCTACTCAGTTTTTGCCTATCCAACCTTATCTCTACTCGCCTAAGTACGTTGCCCATACCCTTTGTTAAATATCTAGCGGACTCTGTGCCAAACTCGATAACTGCATGCGCGAGTCATCTGTCAATTGTGTCTTGTCTAATTTTAAATAAGCCACTTGCTCTTTTGCCATCACGACCAGCTCATCCACGCCATCTACCGCCAGCATTTGCCGTGACCAGTCTTGGATATTGATATTTTTAGGAATAGTGACGGTCGTACTTGATAAATACGGTGGCTGAGCAATCGGAATGATAATGAGTAGTGCCACGCCCATAATGACGGCTAAAATACCCCACGCCAGCAAATTCGGCTGACTTAATAACAAACCACCCATCGCCCCGCCGACAAAAGCGCCGAAGAACTGGCTGGATGAATTTAGCCCCATCGCAGTGGCTTTATTGGCGACTGGGGCGCGCTTAGATATCCATGATGGAATCGTTGCCTCAAGCAAGTTAAAGCCCATAAAGTACAATAACAGACCTAATATAATACCAACGCCAACCTGACTACCAATAGCCAATATCGCTAAAGCAGCGGTCATCAGCGCAATCGCGCCTAAGAATACTTGGCGCATTTTGCGTTTCTTTTCAGCGATGATAATAAAAGGAATGGCGACGGCAAAACCGATAAATAATAAAGGCAAATAAACCAAGCCTTGCTGACGTACCGACAACCCCATCACTTCATTAAGCTGATGCGGCAATATCACAAATATCGCCGTCATGGTCAGATGCAGAGCAAAAATACCGATATGTAGGCGGTTTAAATCGCCGATTTTGAGGACGGTCGCTAATTGTTGACCAATCGATTTATTGTCTAAATTGTGTTTAAGCACTCGTAGCGGTGTCGGCACAAACAACAATAACAGCATCGCCAATACGGCAAAGCCTGAGGTCAACCAAAATAAACCAGAGATACCTAGCGAGCCAACCAATAACGGACCAAAGGCAAAAGCAAGCATAATAGAAGTCGCGATAGTCAAGCCCATCGTCGCCATCGCTTTGGTACGCATTTCTTCGCGCGTCACATCAGCCAATAATGCCATCAATACTGCAGATACCGCGCCACTACCTGCCAGCGCCCGACCAATGATAACCTCGTAAATATCAGTCGCATTTGCCGCAATGATACCGCCGAGAGCAAATAAGATGAGTCCTAAAAAGATAATCGGCTTACGCGGGAATTTATCCGCAGCAAGACTCATAGGAATCTGAAATATCGCCTGTCCCAGTCCATAAATACCGACCGCCAAACCAATCAAAAACGGCGTCGCGTGCGTATAATTGTCACCATATACAGAAAACACAGGCACAATCATAAACAGACCAATCATCCGCAAAGCAAATATACCACCGACCCCGAGGATTGCCCGTTTTTCTACGCTATTCATACTTGCCTCACTGGTTCGTCATTGCTGATTTATCACTACTGCGCTGCTTATACTATTGTGATGCTATCAAGACTTTAGCTACAAATTAAGCCCACTAGTATAAGACATTCGCCGTTTGCGTGCCGAGACTTTTGTCTTATTGGTGCAGCCTCCCATACCTCCTCAACCCAAGCCATTCATATTACGCGATTATTTTGTTACCAACTGCATCGGATGCGCAATCACACCTTGAATAATGCGGTCGCCATGACAATAAAGTAAGGCGTCATAAATATTATTGCTCGTCAGCTAGAGCGATCGCTTAGATGACAAACTCCTCTATAAAACGACATTTTGGTCAAAACCATGACAAAAGATGACTACTACTTAACATTGATTTGATTTAGATTTGCTTAGTCATACGAAAACCAATCACCTCAAAGGCTGTAGAATAAGAAAACAGCAAAATGAACGCCAAGCAGCATACTGCTCAGCAATTATAAAAATTAAAACAGTAAATTAGGCATCTATAGCTCTCACTTCATCAACGTATGAACACTTTATAAAAATATTATTTATAACAAAATCTTTGATAATAAAACTATTTATAACCACATTATAAACTTACGAAATATTCACGTTTTTAACCGACCATTTAATTGATTCATATTTACCTTTTAATTTGAGATATTTTCAATCCCCTTTTAGCAAATAGGAAACCTAACACCGATGGCACACGAGTATATTAAGGTTCGCGGCGCACGCACTCATAATCTAAAAAATATCGATTTAGACATTCCACGAGATAAGTTTGTGGTCATTACGGGTTTATCAGGCTCTGGTAAATCGTCATTGGCTTTTGATACGCTGTATGCCGAAGGGCAACGTCGTTATGTCGAAAGCTTATCGGCCTATGCGCGTCAGTTCCTCTCGCAAATGGAGAAGCCTGACGTCGATAGCATAGAAGGCTTGTCGCCAGCAATTGCTATCGAGCAAAAATCGACAAACCATAACCCGCGCTCAACCGTGGGCACGATTACCGAGATTTACGACTATCTGCGCCTGCTATATGCCCGTATCGGTACGCCTTACTGCCCAGAGCACGGCGAGCCGATGGTCGCGCAATCGGTCACCGAGATGGTCGATCAAGTCATGGCGTTGCCAGAAGACACCAAACTCATGATCTTGGCACCGGTGATTCGCGAGCGTAAAGGTGAGCATACCGTCTTGCTTGAGCAACTGATTGGTCAAGGTTTCGTGCGCGTACGCGTTGATGGTCACGTGTATGATACCGATGAGCTACCGACACTCGATAAAAAGAAAAAACACACCATCGAAGTAGTGGTTGACCGCTTTAAAGTCCGTGATGATTTGGGCAACCGTGTCGCTGAGAGCTTAGAGACGGCACTACGTTTGGGTCAAGGACTGGTGACGCTGCACTTTATGGATGGCAACCCAAAAGAAGGCGGTGACGACAACCAAGTCATGTCCGCCAAGCACTCTTGCCCTGTCTGTGATCGCGCCGTGCCTGAGCTTGAGCCGCGTATGTTCAGTTTTAATAACCCATACGGCGCGTGTCCAAGCTGTGATGGTCTGGGCAAACGCCAGTATTTTGCCGCTGAAAAACTCATTACCCATCACGAAAAGTCACTCAACCAAGGCGCGATCAATGGTTGGGACAAACGTCATGCCTACTATTTTGGTTTGCTGAGTACTGTATGCAAACACTTCAAAATCGATATGGATATGCCGTGGCAAGACCTCGCCAAAAAGCAGCAAGATATCATCATGCATGGCTCAGGCAAAGAAAAGCTGACCTTTAACTTTACCGATGAGCGTGGTCGCAAGACCAACAAGACCGTACCCTTTGAAGGCGTGCTGCCTTATCTAGAGCGCCGCTATGCGAAAACGCAAAGTAACCTCGTGCGTGATGAGTTGGCCAAATACTTAGCTGATACCACCTGTAATGTTTGTGATGGTGCGCGTCTGAATGAAATCTCGCGCAATGTCCGTGTTGATGACCAAACCATCGCTGACATCGTTAAGCTTTCTATTGGCGACTCTGCCGACTATTATAAAACGCTAAAAATCGACGGTCATAAAGGCGAAGTCGCCGAAAAAATCTTTAAAGAGATCAATGAGCGTTTAAACTTCCTTGTCAGCGTCGGTCTTGATTATTTGACCCTTGCCCGCTCTGCAGAAACTCTATCAGGCGGTGAAGCACAGCGTATCAGGCTTGCCAGCCAAATCGGTGCCGGTCTCATGGGCGTCATGTATGTGCTTGATGAACCGTCCATCGGTCTACATCAGCGTGACAATGATCGCCTGCTCAAAACCCTCACACGCTTACGTGATTTGGGTAATACTGTACTCGTCGTCGAGCATGACGAAGATGCCATTCGCCAAGCAGATCATGTGATTGATATCGGTATTGGTGCAGGTGTACATGGCGGTCATATTATCGCTCAGGCACGGTCGATGACATCATGGCAAACAAAGAATCGCTGACTGGACAATATATGTCTGGTAAGAAGAGAATCGAGATTCCAGCCATTCGTCATAAAGCCAAGACGATGGATGTTGAAATCACAGGTAAGGCCAAAGCTCAAAAAGTTCCGATGACGATTGAGCTCAAAGGTGCGTCAGGCAATAACTTGCATGATGTAGATTTGACCATTCCCATTGGTATTATGACTTGTATCACGGGTGTCTCAGGTTCGGGCAAATCAACTTTGATCAACCGTACCCTTATGCCATTGGCAGCGACTCAGTTAAACAATGCCTCAACGCTGATTGCTGATAAACATGAGAGCATCAGTGGACTTGAGCACTTGGATAAAATGGTCGATATCGATCAAAGTCCGATTGGTCGTACGCCGCGCTCAAACCCAGCGACTTATACCGGCGTGTTTACCCCTGTGCGCGAGATGTTTGCCCAAACGCAAGAAGCACGCGCCCGTGGTTACAAACCGGGTCGCTTTAGCTTCAACGTAAAAGGCGGACGCTGTGAGATGTGCCAAGGTGATGGTCTCATCAAAGTTGAGATGCATTTCTTACCAGATATGTATGTTCCTGTGATACCTGTGAAGGCAAACGCTACAACCGCGAGACCTTAGAGATTCACTATAAAGGTAAAAATATCGCCGACGTGCTAGATATGACGGTTGAAGATGCGACTGAATTTTTCTCAGCGATACCAGCGATCTATCGTCGTCTGCAAGCTTTGATGGATGTTGGTCTTAGCTACATCCGTTTGGGTCAGTCTGCGCCAACGCTATCTGGCGGTGAAGCGCAACGGGTCAAACTGGCTCGTGAGCTGGCCAAGCGTGATACTGGACAGACGCTGTATATCTTGGATGAGCCAACCACTGGTTTGCATTTCCACGATATCGATAAGCTGCTGCATATCTTGCATGCCCTACGCGATAAAGGTAACACTATCGTCGTCATCGAGCATAATTTGGACGTCATCAAAACGGCGGATTGGGTGATTGACCTAGGCCCTGAAGGTGGTAAAGGTGGTGGTATGATCATCGCTGAAGGCACGCCTGAACAAGTAGCTGAAGTCACAGAATCCTACACGGGTATATTCTTAAAGCCGATGCTTGAGCAAGGCATGAAAGAAGTCAGCTAATACACGCTAGTAAATGATTAATAAAAGGCTACTCTTTAGGGAGTGGCCTTTTTTATTGGGTGAAATAAGGCTTTGTCTAGCCTGCACGCTATATGTTTTGATTAATATATATCAAGACATATAGCGCGTTGCGTTACCTTTCTTAATCTTTATTAAAGATACTTAAACGTTGATTATATTAATATTTAAAGGGTTAGATATGATGCGTAGACGCATACGATATAGAAATATCTGGTTAAAAACTGTGTAGCAAGCAATAGCACGTACACATTGACACAGCTAACCCCTATCCTATCCCTAAAACTCTCAAGGACTTTTTATGAAAAAAATTACTGTTCATTGTCTTAGCATCTACTGTTGGCATTAGTGCCTGTGCGTCAAACGGCACATCAAATGGCTCAAGCGATCGCAACCATCAAAGACCTGCGATGTCAGCAGACATGAAACAAGCCATGAATGATTGTGCTCAACGAGTTGGCGTAAAAATGAATAAAGACAGTCGTCCAAGTAAAAGCGATATGAAGAAAATAGATTCATGCATGAGTGCAAAAGGGTTTGAGAAACCTGCAGGCCAAGGTCGTCACTAATAACTGGTATTTGTTAGATGATCATTGATGAAAGGCCACTCTTTAGGAAGTGGCTTTTTTTATTTTTATATGAATTGAAAGTATTTATAGAAAACACTATAATCTTTCGAGCTAAAAAAACACTCAGAGCAAACTCTTAAGAAATTTAGGAGACGGTGAGTTATCATAATTAATTAGTAGGATAAATAATAATGACTCAAGACACTACGCAACTAATAATTAAAGATGATAACGCATATAAATTGGCACAAGCTCTATATAATACTGTGACTGGGAAAACTGAAAGCTTATCAAGGAGTTACTCTGATAATTACGAGGTGCATAATGAATCTATAGTTCAACTATATAATAAAATGGTTCAAACTTATGCTCAATGGGAAGTAATAAGTAGAAACGAAAATATAACTATATTTCATATTGATAACAGTAAACAGGTTTTTTCGTCTATTGACAGATTTCAAGGATATGACAAAAGCAGCACCTCTCCTGTAGAAAATATTGTTATTACTTTCAATGTACTTCTGGGTCTTTCTAATGTTGAGAAACCTCAGCCTTATAAAATTTCAATAAATATAACTTCTAAAATTGCTGCTAAACATAAAGCCAAATCGAATAATTCCACAAGGTTATTATATCGATTATTTAAAGGACAAATCATAACTATTCAAATTGAGCATATAGATTCTATAGTTGCTAAAAACATGCTACTTACAGTAGATAGTTGGATATCCGAGATTGAGCTCAATAAGAAAAATAAATTTATAGTGCTGCTACAAAGTAAATCACATTGGTTTCTAACATTTACAAGCATAGCGATGTTTCTTATATCGGCTTACACTTGC
>NZ_BAWJ01000006.1 GCF_000586475.1 Psychrobacter sp. JCM 18903
ATATGCCAATACTAAATGTATCAATACTAACGTCACACAGTCATACAATATTGAAAACTGATACCAATACTTTTTTCTGAAAAGTTTTCTAAAAGCAATAATTACTACACCATCTCACAAAATACAACAAACTGTAGTAATAAGCTATATAACTGTCATTGAGTTAAATAAAGAGGTAGGTCATTATAATGACATATTTTGTAATATCCTTACATGAAGATTAAGCTAACCAATATTCATGTTTGCGCTGTTGAGTTACTTTAAGAGCATTGTGTAACAGAAAGTCGAAGTTTTGCGGATTGGTGTAGTAATTATTACAATATCTATGCAATCTTTACATAACGGCAAATAAAAAGCGCTCCTAGAGGGGTGACTTTTCCGGCCAAAATTGTTTTAATCTGCTCAACAAAATGATCGATTTAAAAAAAGCTAAATTGTCATTTTTTATGGGCGACTTATTCCACACTTTAGGAGAGTATTTATGAGACTTATTAAATTAACAGCAATTTCTGCTGCCGTTTTAGCATCAACTGCTGCACTAGCTGCTGAACCTGTTATCGTTGTTGATGGTAACGATGCAGTTGTGTATGAAGCTGAGCCTGTTGCTGTTGCATATGAAGCTGAGCCTGTTGCTTATGCATACAATGCTGACGCTGGTATCGTTCGCAATACTACTGGTGCTGTTGTCGGTGGTACTAAGACTTTCTTCCAAACTGCTATCAACCCAGCTTCTGTTAGCGCTGAAGTTGGTACACTAGGTTATGGTGCTAACATCGGTTGGTCACTAAATGAGAAAACTGAATTACAAGCTGGTTGGGCTGGTGGCGATGTTGCTGACCTATTCGGCGGTGACTTTGACGCAAACGACGTAAACTATGACGTTGATTCTGACTTCAGCAACCCGTACCTAGGTGTGCAATTACGTCCTACTGGTAACTGGTTTACAATGGGTGCTGGTATCATTGTACCTGACAACGACATCGACGTAACTGCTAATCCAGATGGCGGCGTATACAAAATTAACGATAGAACGTTTGTTGCTGATGGCGAAAACGGTGTAGGTTCTTTACAAGGTACTATGGAACATCGTAACAAACTAGCACCTTATGGTACTATCGGTTTCCGTCCTAACATCGGTAACAACTGGGGTGTATTCGGCGAAATCGGCGCAGCCTATATGGGTAAAACTAACGCGACTGTAAATGCAGTTGACCCAGAAAGAAATGTGAATATTGATAATGGTGTTACTCCAGGTGGTGTAGATTCAGGCTTAAATGCTGGTCAAGTTGCTAAACTTGCTGAGCGTGAGCTTGAAGATAAAGACTATCTTGAGTGGATGCCAATTGTTAAGCTTGGTGCAACTTACCGTTTCTAATCTAATCACAGTTTAAGTACTGTTATTAGAAGAAGAGCAAGAAAAAACGACCCTAAAAAGGGTCGTTTTTTTGTCTGTGAAAGGGTAGTTGTTAGAATAAATCATATGTACAAATAATCTAGAAAATAACAATGGTTTGTTGCGCTGACAATACCGCGATACGGTAATCGGACTTAATGTCTACTATGACCATTAAAGATGACGGTTCTCTAATGGCATAAACTAAATCAGCAATCAGGTAGGAGTAATCTATTCCTAACCCTTGTGCCAATTTGTATTGATGAATTTTGATAAAACTTTCTTTTATTTGCCATAGTAATTTAGCGATAATCTTACGCTGAAGTGGGGATAATGCTTGTAAAGCAGCCATTTCATGCTCAGAATAAAACCGCTGTGCCACGTGCCATGCTACATGATTGGTTTCAATATCAACACCAATGGGACGGTGACGACTAATGACCACTGTTACTTTACTGTTCAATGATTTATTGATTGTCTGAACAGTATTTTGATTAGTATCATGATTCTTGTTGCCTGTATGACTAAAGCATACGTAATATTTACTGCTGCTAAGCCGGTACGGGAAATTTGACTCATCCAAAGTATCGCGCAACTTTAGCTCATCCAGTAATTGTTGTAGCAATAATCGAACGCCTTTACGTTGTAGGTGACGTTGATGCTGCGCCATTTCACGTGTTGATAAACTTACTGGTGACAGGCAATAATGCCAATTAAGCTCGTAAAGTTTCTGAAAATCTACCTGCGATATATTGTTAGCGGATGACCACAGTAATTCATCCCACAGTCTTTTAAGGTTGAGATGAACGTTCGCTCACTTGTGCAGTGGCGCACCACGTTGCAGGATCGAGCTGGGTATATTGGACATGAGTTAGGTTTAAGATAGAGCTTGGCATCATTGATTGCATCTATTGGATTGGTTCGCTTAGTAACATGCAAAAAGCCCAGCGATATATTATTGCTGGGCTTTCAATTATAAAATATGTTGAGCTTTATCGACTGTGATTGGTTTTACTGGTGTTAGTAAGACAGTTCAGCACGGCGATTTAGTGCATAAGCTTCTTCAGTATTACCAGCTGCAGCAGGGCGCTCTTCACCATAGCTGATGACGCGGATATTGTTTACTGCGACGCCTTGAGTAGCAAGGTAATCACGTGCTGCTGCAGCACGGCGCTCACCTAGTGCCATGTTGTATTCACGGCTACCGCGATCATCAGTATTACCTGCGATAACAACGCTGGCTGCTGGATTTGAGTTGAGCAAGCTGGCATGTTGATTAAGAATACTCGCTGCTTGTGAAGTAATTTCACTGCTATCAAAAGCAAAGTAAACAACTGCCTGTAGGTTTTCTGCGCCCATAATAACCGCGCTTGAGTTATCTACGATGACTGCGCCAGTGTATCCAACTTGACCACCTGGGATACCTAGCGGGGCAACCACGACTTCAGAAGTAGCACGTTTGGTCGCACAACCTGTGGTTAGTGCCACAGCGCTTGATAATACAGCGAGGGCTGCGATCTTAGAAAAACTGGTTGACATAATGAGCTCCTAAAATTTTAATTAATTAAAATTGTTTTTTTGAACTGCTTACGATAAAACTTAGGCAATTGCTATCTATCATATACTAAATGTTACTTTATGTAAGTAGTATTACTGTAAATAATGCTAGAATTTACAGATAGATATGAGATCCACTACCAGCGGTGCTTGCCCCAATTTTCAGGGTTGGCCCAATAATCCGCATTTAACCAATTTGGCAGCTGTTTATAATCATATAAATTGAACTGCCAAAGTCTAGCGGACGCTGATGATTTTACAGATAAAGGCTGCTTTGTTTGGTAAGTAGTATTCATCTCTAAAGATGGCTCATGCAAGATATCAAATGGGGTAAAGCCATAAGCTTTTAGATCTAGGGTGTCATCAAGGGCGATGAGCAGGTGTGCCGCATAAAGATCTCGATAGCGCATGAGCAGCGGAATATACTGCTGCAGCAACTCTGGTGAGAGTGCGGGTAACCAAAAACAGGCGAGCTCATAACGTTCAGGCAATTGTCGTTGATTGAGCTCTAATAATGTCGATATTTGTAGTGAGCGGGTATTTTTTAGCAGTGTCTCTAATGCTAACCGAGCATTTTGGTCTGGGACGACCCACAGCAACTCAGTGTCATTATCAGTAGATTCAGTCGTTGTGGATGCGTTCGCTTGTATGGTTAGTGAGGGCAAAAGAGCCTCAATGTAATCTATCAGTAATGGTAACGTAATGTCTGAGCGACTGGCAGTTTGCTTTATCATATAATAGGCCGTTTATCGAGTGTTGGTCATCAGTGACTCTATTAAATCATTTTAATCGCGATTATCCAATGGGTGATTGATGCTGATTATGCCGCTCTTTTAATGTATCGACTCTCCCAATCTTTTGATATATCGACTCTCTCATTACCATCGCATTTTGATAAGTGTCATGGACGATGAACATAATAAAATTGGGGTATGCTCTTGAAATTTGGCAGTTTAGGTCAATGTAGCAAGATACCATTATCATGTTAATGGTCATAAGATTATGCTAATTGATGACCTGCCTTAACCTAAATTATCCCGCTTTTTACCGTATATATTTTTTGCCACAAATAATAATAGGAATACCCATGTCTATTGCTGAAACTGATGCTCAAATCATTAATCCTGATATGCCAGATGTGCCACCGCATGCACCAAGTAAAATTAATTTAAAAGATTACCAGAAACCTAGCTTTGATGTGGAAACGGTTGATTTAGATATTAAACTGTTCGAAAATCATGCACAGGTAGACAGCACTCTGAAGATGGTACGTCAAACAGCAGGAGATCTCGTATTATTCGGTGAGGAGTTGGAGCTGATCGCCATTACGATGAATGGTAAGCCATTGATGGCTGAGGATTATCAACAACAAGCAGGTACGTTGACTATTAATAATGCACCTGATGAGGTTGTTTTAGAGATTCAAGTACGCATCTGTCCGCAGACGAATACCGCACTTGAAGGGTTCTATATGGCGGGCAGTGGTGATGAGACGATGTTTGTCACTCAGTGTGAGCCCGAAGGCTTTCGTAAAATCACCTTTTATCCAGACCGCCCCGATGTGCTAGCGATATTTACCACGCGTCTTGAGGCGGATAAGCGTTATCCAACACTATTGGCCAATGGTAACTTGGTCGAAGCGGGTGAAGTGGCAGATGCCCCAGACCGTCACTATGCGATATGGCATGATCCAACCAATAAGCCAAGCTATCTATTTGCCTGCGTTGTCGCTGATTTAGACGTATTAACGGATTCTTATACCACCAGCGAAGGTCGTGAGGTGTTGCTGGAAATATACGCAAAGTCCGCTGACATCGATAAATGTGATGTCGGTATGCAAGCGTTGAAAGATTCGATGAAATGGGATGAGGTCAATTATGGTCGCGCCTACGATTTAGATCGCTATATGATTGTTGCCGTGAGTCAATTTAATATGGGCGCAATGGAAAACAAGGGTCTAAATATTTTTAACACCGCTTGTGTGTTATCCAGTCCTGAGACGACAACGGATGCGCGTAGCTTTAGTGTGAAAGCCATCATTGCCCATGAGTATTTTCATAACTGGACAGGCAATCGCATCACTTGCCGTGATTGGTTTCAATTGTGCTTAAAAGAAGGCTTTACTGTTTACCGCGATCAATCATTCTCAGCGGATCAGCAGTCGAGTGCCGTACAGCGTATCGACGATGTGGCGACCTTGCGTGCTCATCAGTTTGCGGAGGATGCAGGACCACTGGCACACCCAGTACGCCCTGAGAGTTTTGTCGAGATTAATAATTTTTATACGACGACTGTTTATGAGAAAGGCGCTGAAATCGTGCGCATGATTGCCAATACGTTAGGAGCCGAGAATTTTCGTAAAGGCACGGATGAGTATTTCCGTCGTTATGATGGGCAAGCAGTCACGGTTGAGGACTTTTTGTCAGCGCTTAGCATCACGGATAGCAAGATTGAAAGCTTTATCGACTGGTATCGTCAGCCGGGCACACCAATGGTGTCTGGTCATCAACATTATGACCATGCAGCGCAGACACTGACGATTACGTTAAGTCAGCAAACCCGTCATATCAGTGGCTTTGCTGCGCCAAAACCTTTGCCTATTCCGGTAGCGACTGCGCTATTTGATAAAGACACTGGTGACATTGTGGCTGAGCGTATGCTGCTACTCGATCAAGCCACGCAAACCTTTACCTTCGAAAATATAACGCGTGAGCCTGTAGTATCCTTGCTACGTGATTTTAGTGCGCCAGTACAGCTCAATTATGATTATCAAGATGCAGATTTGGCATTTTTGCTCAAACATGAAACCAATGGTTTTAACCGCTGGCAAGTGACGCAGATGCTGGTCAATCGTATCTTGTTGCAAGGTCAAGGTGAGAAGAGCAGTCCTGATATCTATCTGCAAGCACTAGCGCAGACATTGCCTGTGCTCGCGGCTGAGGATGCAATGTTGGCTGCCCGCTTGCTTGATATTCCATCTGCGCAAGAGCTGGCGTCTGCTATTCATAAAGATTACGATCCAGCATTGGTGAAAGCGCAGCGCGACGACTTGTATCAGCAGCTTGCAGAGGCGCTAAAAGATCAATGGGCTGAGCTTTATGAGCAGCTACCTATGCAGTCTTATGAAGATAGTGCCGAGGCTCGTGGCATCCGTGCCTTGCGTAATGTGGTGCTCGATATGGCGCTGACCGCAAATGTCGATGGCGCAGATGAATGGGCGCAGCAGCAGTATGATGATGCAAGCTGTATGACGGAGCGTTTCGGTGCGTTGAAAGCGATGGTCAATCATCAACTGCTAAATGCTGATGAGTATTTGGCGGACTTTTATAATCGCTTCCAAAATAATGATTTGGTCATCGATTTATGGTTTAGTGTGCAGGCGTCTGCTGATACTGTGACCGCTGATACTATCCAATCCTTGATCGCTCACGCAGATTTTGATTGGAATACGCCCAATCGTGTACGCTCAGTGGTCAGTGCCTTTACCTCGCAGCCAACGGCTTTATGGACGGCAGAAGGGTTAGAGCTTTATATTGGTGTGATTAAAAAGTTGGATGATGCCAATCCTGTTTTGGCGTCGCGCTTATTGCAAGTGTTAGCGCGTTGGAATACCTTGCTGAGCCACGTCGTCAAATGGCGCATGAGCGGTTGATTGAGTTGCAAAAGCAGGCTTCTTCTAAGCACGTACTTGAAAGTCTAAACAGTGTTTTAGGTGCGACAAATGTATAAAGCGTAATATTTTATCAGTTACGTTTAAAAATTAAACGTGATAAGCTAATAAGTTAGAGCATACAAAAAAGCCCGTTTGACATATCATGTCAGACGGGCTTTTTGCTGAGCAACTTATCAAGATAGAGTGATCTTTATCGTGATGAGGGACTGTCAATATTAACGGTTAGGCAAAATGTCTTTAACCATATCACGTAGATTATACAGGGCGGTGACCGTACTATCCCAATCTAAGCAACCGTCAGTGATAGATTTGCCATATTCGAGCTGACTTAAGTCAGCCGTCAATTTTTGATTGCCTCCCTTTAGGTGGCTCTCAATCATCATACCAATGATAGATTTATTGCCGTTTTGAATTTGTTCCGCAACGTTTTGGATAACCATCGGTTGTAGATATGGATCTTTACCTGAGTTGGCATGGCTTGAGTCAATCATAATCTTGCTATTGGTTTTGCCTTTTGCCAGCTCGTTTTCCACTTGCGCAACTGCAGTCTCGTCATAGTTGGGCTTGCCGTTACCACCGCGAAGTACCACGTGCGCGTAAGGGTTGCCTTTAGATTTGATGATTGAGACTTTGCCATCTGCTGACAAACCCAAGAAGCTATGACCTTCTTTTACGGCTTGCATTGCGTTAACAGCGACTGTCATGCCGCCATCTGTTCCATTCTTGAAGCCTACTGGGCACGATAAGCCTGAACTCATTTCACGATGCGTTTGGCTCTCAGTGGTACGTGCGCCAATCGCTGACCAGCTGATCAAATCCTGCATGTACTGCGGGGTATTCGGGTCTAATGCTTCGGTGGCGCAAGGAAGACCTTTTTCATTCAAATCGAGCAGTAGCTTACGGGCAGTACGCAGACCTTTTTCAATGTCGAAGCTGTCATTCATATCAGGGTCATTAATCATGCCTTTCCAGCCAACGGTTGTGCGCGGCTTTTCAAAATATACGCGCATCACCACAAACACGCTATCTTCGATTTCTTTTGCTAATATGGCCAAACGATCGGCATATTCGTGAGCGGCTTTGATATCATGAATAGAGCAGGGGCCGATGACCACAAAGAGGCGCTTGTCTTTACCGTCCAAGATGTTTTGGATGGTATTACGACCGTTTAATACGGTTTTATAGGCTGCATCTGATAAAGGTAGCTCAGTTTTTAGCTCAGCGGGAGTGATCAAAGGAATGAACTTTTCAATATTCACGTCGTCAATATCTGCATTATGGGTAACTGATGTTGTCATGGTTATATATCGTCTAGCTGATTTATAGGGAGTTTCATTATGCGGACAAAAGTGTTGGTTGACAAGGGCAGTCGCGCAGTTAATTGACTGATAACTGGAATGAGGAAACCAAAACTTAGTTATACTTGTTCAGCGCCAATCGTATATGAGCGCTTCAACAAGCAAGATTGTTACTCCATTTATCTATCCGTATAGAAAAACGAATTAACCCGTTAAGTGGTCATTTCTAGCTTTTATCAGCTAATTTAGCTATTTGTATCATCGTCACGTATGATGACAATATAAAAGGTATGACGATAAAATAGTGAGTATGGCGAATGCTTAGGTATCACAGAGCTTTCGCGCAGATTTTATGCGTCGTATTTTATAATAATCATTCATTTATTTTATATGCATTTATTGTATTTTTTAATATCGAGAGCTTGTCATGACAGATTCTGCTACGCCTGATCAATATCATAACTTTATAGACCAAACAGAGACTGAAATTCGAAGTGCTGAATTACAGACTGTGCCATTGGTCATCGGTATCGTCGCAGGTGAAGTGTCAGGGGATAGCTTGGGCGCAGACTTCATGCAGCAGATGAATAATCTACGTGGTGATATTGTGTGGGTCGGCGTCGGTGGTACAAAAATGCAAGCGCAAGGGCTACACAGCATTTTTCCGTTAGAGCGTTTGGCGGTGATGGGTTTGGTAGAAGTTATGGCGCAATTGCCTGACCTGCTTAAAGCTCGCCGTGAATTACTGAGCGCATTTAAAGCCGCTGATATTGATTGGTTTATTGGCATTGATGCGCCTGATTTTAATCTTAGAGTGGCTAAAAAGTTAAAACCGCAAGGCGTATTCTGCGTGCAGTATGTGAGCCCTTCTATTTGGGCATGGCGTGAGTCACGTATTCATAATATTAAAGAGGCGACCGACCTTGTGTTGTGTTTGTTCCCCTTTGAGCTATCCGTTTATGAGCGTCATAATCATCCAGCAATATGCGTTGGTCATCCGCTGTTGCGTACGATCGATCAAACATTATTAGAGGCACCGATCAATCAGCGCCGTAGTGAGCTGGTTTGGCACAACGATGGCTTGCAGCAGTTTTTTATTGAACGATTTGACGATGTCAGCCAGCTTATTTGTGTAATGCCAGGCTCTCGGCGCGGTGAAATCACGCTATTTTGCCATTGATGCTGGATGGTATTCAAAAGTTGATATTGCTCGACCCCAAGCTGTGCTTTATCATTCCGACCGTCGACCAGAATCACCAATACATCGTCCAAGATGTTATTGATCAGCGCTCAGAGCAACTGCGTGCTGCGATTGTGGTGGTTTATGATGTTAGCCAGCCAGCCTTTAGTCAACAAGCGATGGCAGCCTCAGATATTGTAATGCTAGCATCTGGCACTGCAACGCTAGAGGCGATGCTGTTAGAGCGACCGATGGTGGTGGTTTATCAATTAAATAAGCTCACCTATCAGATTGCCAAACGCTTGGTCAAAGTACCTTATGTAGCGCTGCCTAACATTTTGGCTGATACTGCAATCGTTCCTGAGCTGATTCAAGAGCAGGCGAGTGGCGACAATATCTGTCGTACGGTCATGCGGCTACTGCAACCGCGTGCCTATGCTGAGCAATTAAGAGATCTCGTCGCCACCAAGCACTTATTACAACAGCAGAGTAATCATGATCCTGCTAATAGTGTGATTGAGCAATGGTTTATCCAAGAGAAACATCGGATTTAAGCCATTATTGATTGCGATCATTTCTTCTTCTATTAATCACAATGATACCTAATAACAAAGATACCGCGCCCCTATGAGTAACCAGTACCAAACCGACAAATCTGTCACCCCGATTGAAGTAAGTATTGAGCAAATTGATATCAAAGGTCAATATCTACAGCTGGTTGAGCCTATTCGTTTATCGGGTCAGGTAGATGTTGATGAGCTACTTACTCAGTATCCGATCAAAGTGGAACAAGGCTTACAGCAGTCAACGCTACAAATAGGCGTTGATGAAGCAGGACGTGGGCCGTTGCTCGGTAGCGTCAATGTGGCTGCTGCGATATTGCCTAAAACTTGGTCAGGATTGATTGAGATGCAGCCATTAAAGGACACGCCATTATCTATCTTGACCGACTCCAAGCAGCTGAGTGAAAAGAAGCGTGACCGTCTTTATCCGTTGGTTCAGCAGCATGCTATTGGTTATGTTGTCGCCGAGATCCCAGCAGCGGTCATCGATCAAGTCAATATCTTGCAAGCGACGATGCTCGGTATGCGCTTATGTACCGAAGTGTTGTTAAAAGCCATTGCTCATCATCTTGTCAACTCTATGAGGCAGGTCGAAGTTTTGTTCGATGGTAATCGCTGCCCTGAATTAAATGAGTCAATGCTCGCTGAACTGGGTATAGACAAATCGACTGTCGATTGCCAAGCATGGGTAAAGGGCGATGCGCGTCATACCAGCATTGCTGCCGCCAGTATATTGGCTAAAGTCAGCCGTGACAAAGCCATGTATGCGCTTGATGCTGAGCATCCAGAATACGGTATCGCCAAGCATAAAGGCTATCCAACACGCGCACACATGGAGGCAATCGAAAAATACGGCGTATTATCTGCACATAGACGTAGTTTTGCACCAGTCAGGAAGTCATTAGAGAAAGCCACTTAACAATACACGTTAAGCTAAGCGTGCTTCTTTAAAATAGCCTAAGCAAAAATAGTCATGGCTAAAAATAAGATAGTCCGTAATGAACGTATCAGTCTTCAACAAACACCAAGTAAAAATTTTTGGACTGTATTACAATGCCATTACAAATAAATTCAATACTGTGATGTTAGGGCGTGTTGAACATTCGACTATGGCACTGACAGGGACTATTTTGCAGGCGATTCGACGTTAAAAATAGTAAGTTTAGTCATTCTAAGCGTATATTTTTAACAATGAAGCGGCAAAAAAGAGTTCTGTCCCCTTCTATTAATATTGGGGCTGATACTAAAATTGCCCCCAGCTATTTACAAGCAGGGCATTGCAATTCTAGCTAAGGTATTAACATCATCATCGACTTGCGCCTTGTCTGGAACAATTTTAACCATCAGCAGTGCCTATTTGTGAATGTTCAACACGCCCTAGCAGCTTAAGTCTACTTAGCTTATGTACCCATACTTAACGCTGGCATTTATTGACTTATATACGCGCTACTATTCTATAGGATAAAAAATGACGCTCAGTACACTACCCATCAGTACGCCACAGAAAAATCTTGCTGCAGTGCTTTTTTTGACAGTGTTTCTAACGGCTTGTGGTGGGGGCGGTGGTGGCTCTGATAGCAGCTCTAATACCAATGCGCCAAGTCCGAACCCACCTGCTATCGAGCCAAATGCTCAGCCCAATGATAATACAAGTGACAATTCAAGCGATAATGTTGACGATCAACCTGATAGCACTACTGCTACTAATGAGGTAAAGGCTGCATTAATTGCCAACAATAAGTTCAGTTTGGCGCGTGCTAGCTGTGGTCTGAGCGGCTTATCTGTTGATACCGCGCTTGATGATGTTGCCATTAAACATGCAAATTATATTAAATACGTCTTTGCCAATAGCTCACCGACCGCATTCAGCGCGCATTACGAAAATAAGATTGCAGATATTTCGGGCGTTACCAGTAGCAATAATCCATTTTTTGGTGGGTTAAGTTTTACCGATCGCTTATCAAACGCAAATTATCCAAATGTACGATATGGTGTGACTGAGAATATTGCCCAATCTATCTACTATAGTTCAGCAGGCAATCTTATTCACTCAAATGTTGTGGCAGGCTCGATGGCAAAGTCCTTGTTGGCAGCACCTTACCATTTGCGTTCATTAATGATGCCTAGTGCAAGCGTGACGGGTACTGGCGTGGTTATCTATAAGCCATACAATAAAGAGGCGGCGAATAACCAAGGTTATGTCTTGGTCAACCATGCAGCAGCGACCCAAGCGACTAAAGATAATACGGTTAAAGGCGTATTTACTTATCCATGTGAAGGCGTGACGGATACAGTAACCGCGCTATATAATGAGACGCCAGATCCTGTCAAGCATACAGGGCGTGACTTGCGAGTGGATCCTATCGGGCAACCCATTTATATCAATATGCCATCTGCTCAAACGATTGATATCAGCAATGTGACATTCCATGATATCCAGCGAAATATCGATGTACCGATTGAGCTGATAGACTATCGCCAAGATCCCTATAAAAATACGGCAAATGCACTACCAGCAAACGAAGCTTTTATATTACCAATCACTGATAATTTGAAAAGCTGCCAGATTGCCAGTAAAAAAGGCAAAAACTGTGGTTTACATGGCAACAGTGACTACCGTGTCAGCTTTGATATTTTAGTGGATAATAAAACTATCGAGCGTGAGAGCTTTACCTTTACGACAGGGATAGTGAACTAATAATTAAGTGAACTAAGACGTGTTCTTAATCTGAATAAAAGCACCAATCTGGACGAAAATATCTAAAGAGTAAGTAGAATAAAGCAAGGGCTGAACCAGTTATCTGATTCAGCCCTTGCTTTATTATCATAGTCAATCCATTGCACTATAAAAGAGTTCGGCGTTCCTCTCGCTTGAAATAGTGTATATGCCTATAATTAGCTGCCTTGTACTTCACACTTCTTTTGAGTTGAAGTAACTATACTACAATAAATCATATTGCAATAAACCATATTGCAATCAATCATATAAATATATAAGCGCTAAAACGATGAGTTCGGTTGTTGCAAGAAGGCTTCTTCTTCATCCGTTGACTCACGATCTAAAATGTCATTGCGATGCGGATAGCGACCGAATTGCTCGATGATATTTTTATGACGATTTTCGAAATCCAGCGTATTGTCATCATGTAATTTTTCAAACAATGGTAAGTAGCGCTTATGGATCATCAATGATTCAGAGTGCATAAATGGCATGATGATAAACTTGCGCCATTCAGTCGGTAACGTATCAAAGTGTGGTTGTCCAATAGCCTCTTGTGCCAATGCGATAGCCATACTATCTTGTGCAAAAGCGCCTGCTTGCCCGCGGCACAAATTACGCGAAAACTGATCTAAGACAATAATTTCTGCTAGTCTGCCTGCCAACGCCGTGATGGAGCTATTGCTATCGGTTGGTGCGTTGGCGATACGCCATGTCACGCATTCACCTTGCTTTGCCGCATGCCAGATGTCACCGAATTTATCCTTTATCTGCTTATCAAAAGCATCATTTGCGCAAACCAATATTGCTCATTGTCTTTGTCGAACCAAACTCCAGTACTGTACGCGCATTAGCATCAAGATGTTCTAAATGAATATTTTTTGGGTCGAGCTGCGATGAATAAGCTTGGCTAGTAGCAGTGGAATAATCGGTTGATAGTGACATAAGATATTCTAATTATGATGAATTTAGTCTACTATAGCGCAAATATTTATGTCTGTCATGATGCCAACAGCAGCTATTAGGTAACCTCTTATGAATGCAAAAACTTCGCTAAACACCACACAATCATCTCTACCGCCTACGCCTTATTATTTGCTCGATGAAGCGGCAATCGTTGCCAATATGCAGATTATCTCGCGGCTGTGCGAGCTATCAGGCGCTAAAGCATTATTGGCACTCAAATGCTTTGCCACTTGGGGCGTGTTTGATGTGATGCAGCCTTATTTGCACGGCACAACCTCATCGTCACTCAATGAAGTGCGTTTGGGCTACGAGACTTTTGGTAAAGGTAAAGACAGTGATAATAAAAAAGAAACTCATGCTTACAGCGTCGCCTATAGCGCTGATGAGATCGATGAAGTATTGAGCTATGCTGATAAAATTATCTTTAACTCTATCTCACAGTTAAATGCTTTTAAAGATCAAGCGGCGGCAAAAAATATACCAGTGGGACTGCGCTTAAACCCAAAGACCAGTAATTCATCGTTTATTATCGCTGATCCTGCGCGTCCTTTTAGCCGTTTGGGTGAACATGATAAAAATAAGATTACGGCGGTACTTGCTGGTATTACTGGGGTAATGATTCATAACAACTGTGAAAACGACAGCTTTGAAGCCTTTAGTGCTAGCTTGGCGGATATCGAAGACAGATTTGGTGATGTTTTAGCGCAGCTTGAGTGGGTGAGTTTGGGCGGTGGTATTCACTTTATCGCGCCTGATTATCCACTAGAAAAACTGGCTGATAGATTAAGAGACTTTAGTGAAAAATATGGTGTTCAAGTTTATCTTGAACCGGGTGAGGCAAGTATTCATGGTGCTGGATCACTGGTTACGACCGTCTTAGATACCATGCATAATGAAAAAAACTTAGCTGTCGTCGATGCTTCTATCGAAGCACATATGCTGGATTTGCTAATTTATCGCGAGTCAGCACCCATTGCAGCTATTAACGAAGAATCGATAGATATATTACCTGTCGATATGACTAAAGCAGCTAACATATCAGACAACACCATTATTTATGGCCGTTCTTGCTTGGCAGGCGATATCTTTGGTGAGTATGCTTTACCTAACGATTTACAAATAGGTGATAAGATTGCGTTTGGTAATGCCGCAGGTTATACCATGGTGAAAAAGAACTGGTTCAATGGTGTTAATATGCCAGCAATTGTGATTCGTCGTCTAGATGGCAGTATAGATGTGCAGCGCAAATTTGATTATCAAGACTACAAAGCTAGCTTGTCTTGATTTAATTGTTTCGGTAAATTAATTTAGACTTTAAAAAACAAAGGCTTAAGTCTGTATTAGATGACTTTAACGCGTCCGTTTTTTATGTATTATTTTTCCCGATGACGTCATAAAAATTGTTATAATCGCCACGGGCAAAAGCCAACAATCAAATGGTGCTTTGCCCGACGGGTGCGTGGGTTTTCCTCGGTCTTCCTTTTTAATTCACGCATATCATTCACTCGTTTCTGTTTTGACTCGCCACTATCGATGGTATCGACAGAGACACAAAGGAGGATTGTTCATTGAACACAAACCAACAAGCCAAATCTAGCAAAAAAGACGTACTCATCATCGGAGCCGGCGGTGTCGCTCAAGTGGTCGCGCATAAATGTGCGATGCATAACGATATCCTTGGCGAGATTCATATTGCCTCGCGCACGCAAGATAAATGTGATGCCATCGCCCAAAGCGTGAAAGATAAGAATAGCTTCAAGCAGCCTGCAGTATTGCATACGCACCAAGTGGATGCTATGGATACTCAGGCGCTGATACAGCTGATTCAAGAGTCGGGTATCCAAATCGTCATCAATGTCGGTTCGGCATTTATCAATATGACGGTATTGGAAGCTTGTATCGAGACAGGTGTTGCTTATATCGATACCGCCATTCACGAAGATCCACGCAAGATTTGTGAGACGCCGCCATGGTATGACAACTATGAATGGCAGCGCAAACAGCGCTGTGCGGATAATAATGTCACGGCGATTTTAGGGGCAGGATTTGACCCCGGTATGGTCAACGCCTATGCGCGTCTTGGCTATGACATGATGGATGCAGGTTCGGTGACGGATATCGATATCATTGATATCAATGCTGGCAGCCACGGTAAATACTTCGCTACTAACTTCGATCCTGAGATTAACTTCCGTGAATTTACCGGTACGGTTTACTCTTGGCAGGACAGCAAGTGGCAGTCTAATAAAATGTTCGAAGTGAAGCGTACTGACGATTTACCAGTGGTCGGCGTGCAAAACAGTTATTTAAGTGGTCATGATGAAGTGCATTCGTTATCCGCCAATTTAGACGTACCAAATATCCGTTTTTGGATGGGCTTTGGTGAGCATTATATTAATGTATTCACTGTGTTACAAAGTTTGGGTTTACTCTCTGAGCAGCCGGTGATGACTGCTGAAGGGCAAGAAGTAATTCCGTTAAAAGTAGTGAAAGCGGTTCTACCAGACCCAAGCTCTCTTGCACCGAACTATACGGGCAAGACCTGCATCGGTGACAAAGTTAAAGGCAAAATCAACGGTGTTGATAGCGAGGTATTTATTTACAATATCTCAGATCATAAAGACGCTTATAACGAAGTCGGTAGCCAAGGTATCTCTTATACCGCAGGTGTACCACCCGTTGCTGCGGCGATTCTGGTCGCAACTGGTGAGTGGGATGCTGGCAAGATGGTCAACGTCGAAGAGCTGGATGCCAAGCCATTTATCAATCTGCTGAATAAGATTGGTTTGCCAACGCGTATCAAAGATAGCGAAGGCGATAGATCGCTTGAGTTTGATATTTAAATAATAAGTTTGATTTAGAAAAGCCTATCTTTTATAGATAGGCTTTTTTTATGTCTGGGTTTTTACGTTAAATTTACGAGTAGGTAGGGGAGCTGATCCAGTCATTACCCTTCATTAGGATTGTAATTTCTCAACGCCGCAATACGGTCATCAAGCGTTGGATGTGAGCGGAAAAGGTTTGCGATACTAAAGCCCGTAGATTGTCCTGATGAAATAGCAAATGCTTTCATGCTCTCAGGCATTTGATCTGGACGCTGCTCGGAAGGACGCAAAGCATCAAGCGCACTAATCATTTTTTCGCGGCTGGCAAGCTTTGCCCCCATCTGATCCGCACGGAATTCGCGTAGACGCGAGAACCACATAACGATGGCAGACGCCAAAAATCCAAGCAAAATATCCATCACAATACTCGTGATGAAGTAACCAATACCTGGGCTATCACTGGTGTTTTTAAACACCGTCCGATCGACGAAGCTACCAATGATACGCGCAAAGAACATCACAAAGGCGTTTACCACCCTTGGATGAGCGCCAGCGTGACCATATCACCGTTTGCCACGTGACCAATTTCATGTGCCAATACCGCTTCTACTTCATCGGGTGTCATGCTTTGCAGTAAGCCAGATGAAACAGCGACTAACGCTTTGTTTTTATTCCAGCCTGTGGCAAACGCGTTTGGCTGAGAATTATTAAAAATTCCTACTTCTGGCATGCCAATATTTACCGCTCGCGCTTGTCTAGCCACCGTATCTACCAGCCATTTTTCAGTGGCATTGCTTGGCGTTTCAATAACCACCGTTCCCGTTGATCTTTTGGCCATCCACTTCGAGATAAATAGTGATACCATCGAACCAACCATGCCGTATACGCCGCACATAATGGCAAGACTGGTGTAATTTAACCCGCCCGCACCATGTGCGCCACCAATTCCAAAAAATCTGGATAAAATACCAAACACGATGCTAAATACCACAATCACCGCTAAGTTGGTTAATAAGAACAATCCGATACGCATCATGATGCCAGTTTCCTCATTTAAATTTAAATACAACTTTAAGACATAATACTCTATGAGGTATTATATTTTTATATATGTTTTTACTTTACATAAATGGCGTTATTTTGATAAATAACAATCCCAGTTAACCGTATAAATACAGTGATATGGTTAGCGAGCAAAGAATAAAAATAAAGGATAGCGACATCTAAAAGGTGAAAATAATTGTTTTTTTACGGTTTAAATAGTCAAGGGCTAAAAGTAAAAATTAAAACGAAAATAGTGAGCAGGTATCATGAGCACTCACTGTTGAGGTTTTTCATTTAACGCTCTATGAGGTCTAATCATGAACGCTCTAGCACTTAAAGTCCCTCCAGTCGCCCAAGTGATTATTACCGCCGCTGGTCACTAAAATGGTTCCTGCTTTGACGTTCTCACTCAACGGCTCAACTGCACTGGCAGTGGCTTTGGGTGTGATCGGAATGAGCTTAGGTATCATGGGTGTGACTCAATTTAGAATAGCTCAGACCACGCCCAATCCGCAAGCGTTAGAGCAGGTCTCTAGTTTAGTGACCAGCGGCGTATATCAGTATAGCCGCAATCCGATGTATGTGGGTTTGGTGCTTATATTATTAGGCTGGGCGTTCTATCTTTCTCACTTTCTGGCGTTTGTACTATTGCCCATTTTTATACTTTATATAACGCGCTTTCAAATCCAGCCAGAAGAGCGGATGATGGCACAGAAATTTGGCAAAACTTATCAGGATTATCTAAATAAAGTGCGGCGCTGGATTTGAGGTATAGTAAGTAAAGATTTTATGATAAATGAATGAATAATAAAATCAGGGAGATGACGTTATGGAAATAAAAAATATACCTTTTGCTATTACCGATTGGACGACAGTAGAAGCGGTAGAAAACAGAGGTGAAACGGGCACGGGGTATTGGAAGACTTGCGAATTTAACAATATCAATGTGCATATGGTTGAGTACTCCGCAGGCTACCTTGCCGATCACTGGTGCGATAAAGGACATATTTTATTCTGTGTTGAGGGCGAGCTGAACACTGAGTTAAAAGATGGTCGTACTTTCACCTTAACAGCGGGCATGACTTATCAAGTGGCGGACAATACGATTGCCCATCGTTCGTCAACGAAGATAGGCGCTAAGCTATTTATTGTTGATTGATATTGCCAGTAACACCATAAAATTCATAAAGCTATAAAACCATAGATCTATAAAAATAAAGCGAGAACATAAAATGCAACTAGAAATAAATGTCGTTGATGCTTTTACGGATACCGTCTTTAAAGGCAATTCAGCGGCAGTCGTTATTACAGATAATTGGTTAAGTGATGATTTGATGCAGTCTATCGCTTTTGAAAACAACTTATCCGAGACAGCTTTTATGGTTCTTGACGATGACGGTATTTATCATATCCGGTGGTTTTCGCCCTTCACTGAGATTGCATTTTGTGGACATGCAACGCTAGCGTCAGCCTTTGTGTTATTTAACAAAAACCCTCATTTAAACTGTATCAAATTTTCAGCCAAAGCGGTTGGTATATTGACCATTGTGCAAACAGACGATGGTAAGATACAAATGGACCTTCCTAATACTAAGCCTGAGAAAGTTGACAATATCCCTGATAGCTTGCTTGCAGGACTATCTATTGCACCCGTTGAAGTCTATAAAAATGCTCAAGCCTATTTTGTGATTTATAATGCAGAGTCCGACGTATTAACAGTAGCGCGCGATAACGAGCAGCTAAAACAACTTGCGCCTTTAGATGTAGTGGTGACTTGTCAGGCTATGTCTGCTGACTACAAAAATTATGATTTTATTTCACGTTATTTTTGGCCAGCCAATGGTGGCGATGAAGACCCAGTGACGGGTTCAGCTCATACAGGGCTTGCACCATTATGGGCTGAGCGTTTGGGTAAAAATCACTTGGTCGCTTATCAAGCATCAAAACGAGGCGGTATTTTAGACTGTGTGGTCGCAGGTGACAGAGTAATGATTTCTGGTAATGCCGTTCAGTATATGACAGGTTTTATCACGATCGAGGAGTCATAGGGTTGGCTGAATTAAAAACCGTTGGACTGTTTGCACTGACCGCATTAGCAGAGATTGCGGGCTGCTATTTGCCTTATCTATGGCTGCGAGAAGGTAAGTCTATTTGGCTGCTTGTCCCTGGCGTACTAAGCTTGGTCGCTTTCGTTTGGCTGTTGTCTTTACATCCTGCCGCAGCTGGTAGAGTCTACGCGGCTTATGGCGGCGTGTATATTTCGATGGCTATTTTATGGTTATGGGCGGTGAATGGTATCAGGCCGACCACGTGGGATATAGTAGGTTCTGCGGTTGCGTTATTAGGCATGGCAATTATTATGTTTGCGCCGCGCGGTGCTTAGCATAAAGACCGCACCTAGCATAAAAAATGCCGATCAAACCGTGAGGTTCGATTGACATAGATTTAAGTGACACAATGATACACTAAATATTAATGTTTACCTAAGATACTGCCGTTGTCGTCTTTCTTAGATTGTTTGGCGGCTTTTTTCTCTTTTGCCGTTAATAGCGGTTTCTTTTTTACGTTCTTTTTACTGTCTTGACCTTTACTCATGGTTTTTTCCTCTTGAGATAAGCCGTAATACCTTTTAAGCCAATGTAAATAGCTGAAAGGTTAGATTAACGCTGATGACGCAAATAGTGCGTACTGCAATGAGTATATGCTTAAGGGGTCGCAATAGATAGCGCTAGCACAATTCACCTACGATTTGAGTCAATCCTGTATCCATCCCTTGTTTGATGCTCCTTCTAAAAATTTATCTGATAAATGGGTTGTATAAGTAGATTTTCGATGCCATGGATTTATTTAGTCAATACTGCTATTAATAAGTGCTTACTTACGGAGTCATCACGATTTGCTATAATAAGCCACAAGCCGATAAGTCATCGCGGCAAAATTTTATAATATTCATATTTAGCATAAAAATGCTTACTGTTTTGGTTGATTGTTATGCGTATCCGTAAACTTTTTAAATTTGAAAATGCACATATTGTGCGTAATTGTAGCTCTGAGCGCTGCAAACACTCTATCCATGGTCATAGTTATCAGATTGAGCTGATTCTTGAGGCTAAGCGCTTAGATCATGGGCAAATGGTCTATGATTTTGGCTTATTAAAATCGTCTATCAAGGACATTATCGATAGCTTTGATCACGCGATTTGTTTTTGGAATAAAGACGACCCTGAGTATGTCGCTGCCTGTAAAAAATTCAGTGCGCGCTGGATAAGCTTGCCAGTATCGCCATCGGCAGAGCAGTTTTCACGCGTGATATTCTTTTGGGCGCAAGAAGTTCTAAAACAAACCCAAATGCAAAACGGTGAATCTGATGTCAGCGTTTACTCGGTGATTGCACACGAAACTGCTACCGGTTACGCGCAGTGCTTTGCTGATGATGTGGCGAACGAGCAAATGGGTAAGCTTCATCTAGAAGCGTTTGAGTTTAGCGATCAAGTCAGTGCCGAGTGGCATGACCCTGAGCTATATGCCAAATTGATCCGCGGTGAAAGCTTTATCAACCCAACGGTGACGATGCAGGTACAGACTCAAGTGCAGGCAGGTAAGCCTGATGCCTAATAGTACAACAGAGGACAAAAATGCTAAGACGCTGATACTGTATACAGAAGCTGATACTCAGCGTTTGGCTGCGCAATTGGCAGCTTTACCCTTGACAGGTAGTGTCTGGTTGGCAGGTGATTTAGGGCAGGTAAAACGACTCTGACTCGCTATTGGTTGCAGGCGCTCGGGCATGCAGGTGCCGTCAAAAGCCCGACTTATACCTTGGTTGAGCCTTATAGCATCGAGCAAAAAGACGGCTCAGTCAAGCCAGTTTACCACGCGGATTTGTATCGTCTGCAAGACCCAGAAGAGCTGTCTTTTATCGGTTTTGATGAATATCTGGATGAGCAAACGCGTTGGTTATCATCGAATGGGCCAGCCGCGCAGACAGCTATTTACCGCCGCCCACCTTGTTTATTGATATGACGCAAGCTACTAGCACTGACAATGATAGCGAGTTGCGTCAAGTTAAGCTGCGTCTATCGAAGGCTTGGCAAGCGCAAGACTTAGATTTATCCTCTGTCAAGATTTAATTATACATTTGAATGTTCAACAGACCTTAATATAAGTCATCAATATCTGCCAGTACTACTTATCATCACGTAAAACAACGATACTTCTTAATGCCACAAATGCCAGACAATCATTCTTATACTCGCATCAAAAAACTATCGCCGCTGCTTATTAATCAATTGGCAGCGGGTGAGGTAGTGACACGCCCAGCAGCCGTAGTCAAAGAGCTGCTAGAAAACGCCATTGACGCTGGTGCGACCAATATTGAGATACATATTACCCAAGGCGGCATGGGTATGATTGAAGTGGTCGACAATGGCGTGGGTATTCATCCCGATGATATGGTCATGGCAATTACCCGTCATGCAACCAGTAAAATAGCGGATGTCGCTAACTTACACGGTATTACGACGTTGGGTTTTCGCGGGGAGGCGTTGGCGGCGACGGCGGCAGTATCTCGGCTGACTTTAACCAGTAGCATGATGACAGTGGCATCGGTCGCCAGTTGCAAGTCGCAGGTGTGTTAGATGATGCGCCAAAGCTCATGCCAGTTGTGCATCATCGTGGTACGACCATTACGGTTAAAGATTTATATTTTAATGTACCAGCACGCCGTGGCAATTTGAAATCTATTGCGACGGAGTTCGGTCATATCGAAACGATTGTGCGCGAAGTGGCTTTGGCGCGAGCAGATGTGGCACTGACGCTCTTTCATGACCATAAAAAACGATTGTCACTTTCTTCAAGTGCGATGTCTTTAAGTACGATGTCTTCAACTACAAGGCTTTCAAATTCAAAGTCTTTAAGTGCCGTTTCTACAAATGCTAATGGCAATAATAATGTCAATCCTTTGCCATTATCACGTCTTGAGCAAGCGACTGGGTTGTCGTTAACCAAAAAGGCGTTAGAAATAGCGATAGATCTCACCAGTTTAATGCAGTCATCTAGAGAGTATGTTAATAATAGCTTTGGCGATCAAGCAAGCGTTAATGGTTGGTTATGGCCTATCACTGATTCGCAGGACACCTTACCAAAGTTAATCTATGTGAATGGCAGACTGGTAAAAGAAGCATTGATAAGCAATCAGCTACGCCAACTTGCCCAAACTGCTCAGTTGGTAGGAATTGGCTATGCGCTTTATTTTGATTTGCCCACTCAGTGGCTCAATATCAATGTGCATCCCTCTAAACATCGTATCAAAATAAGTCCGCTCAATAATATTATGGCGCATGTAAGCCATGCGATTCGGACAAAACTTAAGACAGTAGTGACTACAGAGACGATCAGTTCTACTAATGCTAATGATGCTATTCAAATACTAGGTAATAGTCAGATAGTAGATAGTAATCTGTCTATCGATAATGCATTCGCTACTGTAATGCCAAACACATCAACGACCATAATGCCAAACACATCAACGACCATTCATTCAAGCAAAAGCCATCAGGTAAAAGCGCCCAAACAATCCTATCAGTTGTCAGAAGATAGGTATTCGCCTCAAACCTTAAACGTACCAAGTGTTTCTGAGAAAATAAGTCAAAACACCAGAGGTATCGCTAACGATGTCGCAATACATTCGATATCTTTGCCTTATTGCCTAGACGTTGTTACTCATTTAAATGAAGCATTAACCGAATCTGTTGGCACAACATATAGTGAGAATAAAGCACTGCCTTGGCTATTGTTTTATCATCAAAGCCAATGTGTATTGATCGGTGCAGAGAATTGGCAATCAAAGATGCGTTCATTATTTGAGTCAAGTTTACTTAGCAATAGGGAATATAAAAAAGATCAATGGTTGCACAGTGCAAATGACATTAATCAACAACTTGCCACCGTGAGCATGCAGATGTCAAAGCAAGATTTGATGGTGTTCTTGGCGGATATCGACGCGTTACTGACTCAGCATGCGATTAAAGCGATAGATGGTAATCAACTAGCAACATTGATGCTATTATCTGCGCCTGAGTCAAGATAGCTATAACGACAAAAAAATATAATAAGCAAATTTTAGCAATGACAACGCTCAAGTTTATTGCTACTAATATCATTAATAAAGGCAAGCCTATGCAACTTTCATCTGACAGCTCATCTTATCGCCTAAACGCCAATTTAGCAGATAATAGCGTGGTGTGTTTGATGGCGCCGACAGCAAGTGGCAAGACTGCACTGGCTTATGAGTTATATGATACAGGGCGTTATGAGCTAATTTCAGTAGATTCAGCGCTGATTTATCGTGATATGAATATCGGTACGGCAAAACCAACCGCTATTGAGTTGGCGCGTTATCCACATCATTTGGTTGATATTATCGATCCTATGCAGAGCTATAGCGTCGCCGAATTTGTGAATGACGTTGCCGGTTTGATTGATAGCTGTCACGAGAATGGCAAAATACCGTTGCTGGTTGGCGGTACTATGATGTATTACATGGCACTGCTAGACGGGCTATCTCCAGTACCTGACAGTGATGATAGTGTTCGCGCACGTGTGGAGCAGTGGCGGCAAGATGAAGGCATTAGTGCACTATATGACTATTTGGGTGAGATAGATCCGATTAGCCATGAGCGTCTTAATGCGACGGATACTCAGCGTATCACCCGAGCAGTTGAAGTTTATCTGCAAACTGATATCCCTATAAGTGAATGGCAGCGAAAGCCCAAGCAGGCATTGGCAAATAATCCCAATCAGCAATGGCATGCATTGACAGTCATGCCTGATCGTCCATGGTTGCATACACGTATCGAGCAACGTTTAGATATCATGTGGAATGACGGGTTGGTGACTGAGGTCATTGGTCTGCTGGAGCGCTATCCTTTAACACCAAATCTACCATCTATGCGCTGCGTTGGTTATCGACAAGTACTAGAATACCTAGTACATATCGATCACCCAGTATTTGAACAGCCTCATCTAGACAAAGCGCAATTTTACAGTACTTTTGAAGTGCTCCAGTCTTCAGCTCAATCAAGCTTGTCTGATGGTGCGACCGAGGCACTTGCTTGTCAGCAAATGCAAAATAAGGCATTATATGCGACAAGACAATTGGCAAAACGTCAGTACACATGGTTACGCAAAGTTATGCAATTGCCTAGTACTTCCATGAATGGGGCGATAGCAGCCGATACCTTTAGCGAGGAAGGCTATTCTATAGACCGCAATATGGTGGTAAAAGCATTCACGACGATGGCGCAGGCAAGAGACTATTTATATTAAATCTATCAATGATACTAAAGCCATCAGTTATAGCAAAACCACTATCGCCCCAAAATATGGTATGAGTTAATACCTTATAAATACAATATGGTGTACTAAAAATATAGTATTGCAAAAAGCTCTATGCAACTATTAGAAAGTAATGACAATTAGTATCAAAATATATCGTAGATAGCTGTTATAATTTAAATTCATCAAAATAGTAGGTGTAGTATTAGCCTAACTGTTTTTTTAATCAATATTAATTGACGTTTGTTGATAAAAATAACTAATGAAACAACTAGTTACTTAATTATTTACAATAATAATGTATTCGCGATAAAGTGGAATCACTTAAGAACAAGTAGCGTTTATTTAGATACGTTTTATAAAGAAAATTTATTATTGTATCTGCCGTTAGCCATTATAATTAAATTAACACTTAAAATAATTGGCACTAAAACATAATTAATAATATTTAGGAGAGCTCTCATGTCAAAAGGACAAACTTTACAAGATCCGTTTTTGAACTCGCTGCGCAAAGATCGCATTCCTGTCTCTATTTTTTTGGTCAATGGTATCAAGCTGCAAGGTCAGATTGAATCATTTGATCAGTACGTGGTATTGCTCAAAAACACTGTCAGTCAAATGGTATACAAACACGCTATCTCAACCGTCGTGCCGGCACGTAATCCACGTAGCAGTACGACAACGACAGGTACGAGTACTCAATCGCAAAGCGCTGCTCCAGCAGGTTATCAAGGCGGCGGATTTGAACGCGGTAGTAATCCTGCTAGCACAGGTGGCTTTGAAGAGCGCGGCTTTGCGTCTAATCGCAGTGGTTTTAATCGTGGCGGCTTTAGCCAAGGTCAAGACCGTGGTTTTGAGCGTGGTAGCTTTGGTCAGAGTCAGGAGCGTGGCTTTGAGCGTGGCGGTTTTGGTCAAGACCGTGGCTTCGAAAACCCAGCAGATAATACGGGTTTTGAGGAAAAACCAAATGATGGATCTAATGATAATAATGGTTAGAGACCAAGATTCATTATCGAAGGTGCATTACTAATACGTGATTTATCCGATCAAAACCTGCTTTTATAGTGGGTTTTTTTGTATAAATAAACGTATAATAATGGTCTAAAATGACGTGCCGAGTTGTTAGCGATTGGTTTCGTAGATTATTATTAATATTGGGCATAGTATAGTAAAATACAGTATTGATTCATTATAAAATAGAGCGAATCCATGAGTAATACCCAAATCAATCTAACCCATGAGCAGTTTATTAGTAAGGCCATCGAAGCGATTAACACTGAGATATCGGCATTGGCTTTACTAACAGAGCAGATAGACGATAGGTTTGCACAAGCATGCGATATTATTTTGGCTTGCAAGGGTCGAGTCGTGGTCACTGGTATGGGTAAGTCAGGATTGATTGGGCGTAAAATAGCGGCGACGTTTGCCTCTACTGGCACGCCAGCCTTTTTTATGCATCCTGGTGAAGCTGGGCATGGCGATTTAGGCATGTTGGTAAAAGGTGATGTATTGCTTGCTATCTCTAACTCTGGTGAGTCCGATGAGATTAAGATGCTGCTGCCAGTGGTTAAACACCTAAATATTCCACTGATTAGTATTAGCCGTGATAAGCGTGGTATGTTGCCTCGTGCCGCGAACATTGTGCTGACGCTCGGTAAATCGCAAGAGGCTTGTCCACTTAATCTTGCTCCTACTTCCAGTACCACGGCGACCTTAGCGCTTGGCGATGCATTGGCCGTTGCCTTAGTCCATGCGCGCAACTTTACCTCAGAAGATTTTGCATTATCGCATCCAGCAGGCGCATTAGGTCGTCAGCTGCTAACGCGAGTTGAAGATTTAATGCATACTAAGTCAGAAGATTTGCCGCTTATTCATCAGCAAGCGCCACTACAAGAAGCGCTTTTTACTATGTCTGCTGGGCGCTTAGGAATGACGGTGGTGACCGATGATAATGATAAGGTGGTTGGGGTATTTACAGATGGTGACCTACGCCGTGGTCTAGAAAAAGGCATCGATTTGCAAACGCCGATGGCTGAAGTAATGGTTAGTAATCCACGGCGCATTAGTAAGACCATGCGCGCATCAGATGCGCTCAGTGTGATGAATGAAAATGGTATTAGCCAGTTGCTAATTATTGACGACCAAGATCGTTTAGAAGCAATTATTACGGTACATGATTTGCTACAAGCCGGTGTAAAATAAATAGCATTAATAAAGATATCGGTTTATACAGTATAGATTCGCACAGTATCGATTTATAACAATAAAATGTAAAAAATAGCCTTAAGAAAGAGGGATATGATGCAAGACTTAATCAAAAAAGCCGGACAAGTAAAGCTGTTGATAATGGATGTCGATGGTATTTTATCAAACGGTCAAATTATCTATGATGCCAATGGTATCGAGACCAAGGCCTTTTCTGTCCATGATGGCGTAGGCGTTAAGTCGTTAGCACGTTATGGCATTTTGACGGCTATTATTACAGGTCGTAGCAGTGCCATGGTAGATAAGCGCGCCGCGGAAATGGGCGTTAATTATGTGGTGCAAGGTCGTGATGATAAGCTGGTTGCTTTAAATGAGCTGCTAACCATACTTGATCCAGCGCTCAATATCACGGCTGCTGATTGCGCTTATATGGGCGATGATTTACCAGACATTAAAGCGATGCAGACCGTTGGATTTGCTGCAACAGTACCCAATGCGCATGCTGAAGTCATCAATCGCAGTGACATGGTCACCACCCGAGCAGGTGGCACTGGCGCTGTACGTGAAGTATGTGACCTCATTTTGAAAGGTCATGGACACTATCAAGACTTCATCGCGCACTATACGCTTGATGCAGCAAAAACTCAGGATAATTTTTCGTGAATACTCGTGTTTTAATAGTTCTTGCCTTGATTATTGCTGGTATTGCAGGTTGGTTTTTTCAACAGCAAGGAGAGATAGCGCCGCCAGTTAGCATGGAAGCGACCGATGTTGATTATGAAGCAACAGATATCAAAGCGGTACAAACTAATGAGAAAGGCGAAACTGAGTATGAGCTGACTGCCAAAACATTGACGCACAATCCAGAGACCAATTTAGACGAGATGTCAGGCATCACTATGAATTGGGAGCCATCGGCAGAGCAGCGTTATCGTATTGAAGCGGGTAGTGCTGCTATCAGTCAGCAGACGGGTGAACTCAGCTTGTCAGGGGGCTTTTCACTGGTCAGTGAAGGCAATAAAGACGCGCCAGATATTGAACCGATAAAGGTGACAGGTAGTATCCTTAAAGGCAATACCAAATCAGGCAAGTATATAGTGACGCGCCTGTTAAGATTGAACAAGGCATGAATCGGTTTGAAGCTTCTAGCATGACCGCCAACCTTGAGACCGGTGAATATGAGTTTGGTCAAGTGGCTGTCGCTTTTACTCCAGCTGAACGCCAAGATAAAGCACTGTTTTGATCGCAGTAACTTTTATTGACTATGTAATAAAAATAGCAGCTAGCATAAAGTTTGCAAATCCTACTACCCATTATAAAACGAGTGATTTTTATGACATCTAAATTTTTGCCTACTTTGCGCTCATCATTAGCACGCTTCAATCTAACATCGTGCCGCTTGCGTCAATTACATGTGCTGCCAACGGTTATGCTGCTGGCACTACCACTTTACAGTCATGCGCTGCCATCAGATGCCAATCAAGAAATCAAACTATTGGCTGATAAAGCAACCTATAGTGAGCGTACAGGCGTTACCAGCTACTCGGGTAGTGTCATTATCACTCAAGGTACGTTTAAAATGACCGCTGATAACATTACGGTTAACCTATCACAGGGTCGCAGTATCAATTCAGCAGTAGCGACCGGACGCCCTGCAACCATGCAACAGGTAGTCACACAAGAAAAAGGGCTGGCAAAAGGTCAAGCCAATAAGATTGATTATAATGCGGTCACGGGTATTGTTACTTTGACGGGTAATGCTAAGTTGGTTCAAAATGGCGCAAGTTTTGCGGGTAATGTCATTCGTTATAGCCTAAAAGCTGGTGATGTTGAAGCAACTGCTGGCGGTAATCAGCGCGTAGAGTTGGTTTTTCCGCCCAGTAGTAATGGTAGCCAAAGTAGCATCCGCTAAAAATCTGAATGGTTAATGTAACTGTATCAACACCCTTTAGTGTATCAGTGCTTGAATTCTGCAACCGTATGAGTAAGTTATGAGTGATAATAAAAATACAAACCCTTTGGCAACCAATAATAACGCAGCACCTGCGACGCGACTATCAATGCAAAATCTAGGCAAACGCTATGGTAAGCGCTGGGTTGTAAAAGATGTCTCTTTCTCCGTAGAACAAGGGCAGGTCGTTGGTTTACTAGGTCCAAATGGTGCAGGGAAGACAACCAGCTTTTATATGGTAGTTGGGTTGGTCAATATGGACAAAGGCCGTGTCACTCTAGGAAAAATGGATCTGTCTAAATATGCCATGCATGAGCGTGCACGGGCAGGAATTGGTTACTTACCACAAGAGGCGTCTATTTTTCGAAAATTGTCTATCGAAGACAACATCTTGGCTATTTTAGAAACTCGTAAAGAATTGAATAAAAGCGAGCAAAAGCAAGAACTTGAAAAGTTAATCGGTGAGTTCCATTTAGAGCATGTACGAAAATCATTAGGCATGAGCGTATCAGGTGGTGAGCGTCGTCGCTGTGAAATTGCCCGTGCATTGGCGGCTGACCCAAAATTCATTTTATTAGATGAGCCATTTGCAGGCGTGGATCCTATCTCTGTTGGTGATATCAAAGACGTTATTTTGACCCTCAAAAATCGTGGTATTGGTGTTTTGATTACCGATCATAACGTTCGCGATACCTTGGCTATTTGTGAGAAAGCTTATATCGTCTCAGAAGGTGCTATTATCGCTGAGGGTACTTCTAGTGAAGTGTTAGAAAATGAATTGGTGAAAGCCGTTTATTTGGGTAAAGACTTTCACGTATAAATGAGGATGTGTTGAACATTGTGCTTGTCTCGAATACATTTTTGCTAAATGCGCATCGATTAGCTCTGCGTATTTTTAAATGTTCAATACATCCCTAATATTTCAACGTGTTTTTCGCGCTACTATTCACGCTGTCTGTTAAACTTATAATTTCCATTAAGTTCTCAAGACAGCGCTTGCTACTTTTCCTATATCTAGCTATTCATCATATTTAGCATTACCTCTTCTATAAGATCTAGTCCATCATACTGATGGCTAATTTATCTCAAAAATCATTCTCAAATTAACGCTTATCAGAGCGTCACGATATTTTATCAATTAATTTTGATTGGACACTTGAATAAGGTTCATACGTTATGGCAAAAAATAAGAGCAGTTATGTCTGTCAGCATTGCGGCGCGCATTTTGGCAAGTGGGCAGGGCAATGTACCGATTGCGGTGAATGGAATAGCTTGGTCGAAGCACCAAATGTGAGCATGCCGCATCACAATAAAAACGTTTCTAAACCAGCAGCAAATCGATCAGCCTCTCGTGAATTAGGTGGTGCACCATCAGGAAATTATTCGGGTACGCATAGTGCGGTCATGCCGCTTAATGCTGTGAGCGTAACGCTAGATACACGCTTACCAACTGGTATTAGTGAGTTTGATCGTGTACTTGGTGGAGGATTGGTTGCTGGTTCAGTCGTTTTAATCGGCGGTGATCCTGGTATCGGTAAATCGACGATTTTGCTGCAAACTGCGACTAATATGGCACGTGCCGACTCATTGGCAGGTAGCGCCTTGTATGTCACTGGTGAAGAATCATTGGCACAGGTTGCTATGCGCGCTAGGCGCTTAGATTTACCGGCTGATAGATTACGCGTACTGGCCGAAACCAATGTAGAGACTATTTGTGCCGCCTTGACTCAAGAGCAGCCCGCCATCGCTATTATTGACTCTATTCAAACCATTTATACGGATGCAATCAATTCTGCACCTGGCGGCGTCAGTCAAATTCGAGAGTCTGCGGCTATCTTGACTCGCTATGCCAAACAGACTGGCACCGCGCTATTCTTAGTGGGTCACGTGACCAAGGAAGGCACGCTCGCAGGGCCGCGCGTTCTTGAACACATGGTTGATACTGTCTTATATTTTGAAGGTCAATCAGACTCACGTTTTCGGATGATTCGTGCCGTCAAAAACCGCTTCGGTGCCGTCAACGAATTAGGTATTTTTGGTATGACAGATATGGGACTGAAAGAGGTCGCCAATCCATCAGCGATATTTTTGAGTCGCTATGACAAACCCGTTGCTGGATCTGTCGTCATGGTCAGCCGCGAAGGCACACGACCCTTGTTGGTGGAGGTACAAGCGTTAGTCGATGATTCGCAAGGCTCACCTAGACGAATGGCATTGGGATTGGATTTTCAGCGTCTGTCCATGCTGCTGGCCGTCATGCATCGTCATGGCGGTATTCATACCAGCGGACAAGATGTGTATGTCAACGTCGTCGGTGGTGTCAAGGTTATAGAGACTGGGTCTGACTTGGCAGTATTGTTGGCTTGTGCTCAAGTATTAAAGAAAAAGCCTTGCCATCGTCATTGGCTGTATTTGGTGAAGTGGGATTGTCGGGTGAAATCCGTCCTGTACCAAACGGTCAAGAACGTTTAAAGGAAGCGATGAAACATGGATTTAAGCACGCCATTATTCCAAAAGCCAATGCGCCTGCTAAGGATGCTCCTCAATTTAAAGGCATCAATGTGATTGCCGTTGAACGTCTCGATGATGCCATTGAGAGTGCATTTGAACTGTAAGGTGTAAGGTTAATCATTTTGATTACACCTTGTTTTATAAGTTATTGCTAAGCGCTACAGCTTTATTTGTAGCCTAATGGATACAATAAACTGAAACTATAAAAAAGCGCTAACACTGATGTGTTAGGCGCTTTTTATGGTCTAATACAAATAGACTGTTTTTTTAGAATTATGGTCCTGAAACGCGCTCAATAGCAACATTACCCACACCTTTACCCGTAATACCGAGTTTTTTGGCAGCACCATAAGACAAATCTAGCACACGATTACCATGGAATGGACCACGATCATTCACTTTTACCACGACGCTTTTACCATTGGTCTTATTCGTGACTTTAACATAGCAATTTAATGGCAGTGAGCGGTGCGCCGCTGTCAAACCATTCATATCGAATGTTTCGCCACTGGCTGTTTTACGACCATGGAATTTACGACCATACCAAGAGGCTAGGCCTGTTTGCTTGAATTTACTAACCGAGTTAGAGGCTACGGCTGTCAGACGCTCTAATACATCTTCATCATTAGTCAGTTGAGAGGTGTCACTGGCTAACAGCGAGCTGCTAAGTGCCAATGAAGTTGGTTGGCGTGCTGACTTCACCAAACTTGATGCACCATCATGCTGACGGCTAAGCTCACCAAGTACACGATCGATATGGGAGGCGTTATCTTGTGAAATCATCGCAAGAGAGGTTTTTGCTTCTACAGCATTTGCATTAGTAGCAACTGCGGAGCCAGCAAACAATACTGCTGACATGGTAAGTAAACCAGATAAACGCTTATTCATAGATACCTCTATAACTTATACTTTAAAATCTAACTCTAATAGTTCTAGACTGAGCGTGGCAATGTTAGACCAATCTAACAGCGTCACAAACTCTAAAGCCGCATCATCAATATTTTTTTCATATAATTATTGATACTAAACGTGGCTTTTATAGATTTTAAGGTATGGTAATTTTTCATTTTATTATCATAAGCGGGTCAGGATAATACGACCAAAGATACTTATGAAACGCTCAAATGACAGCTAACGATATTAGTAGAATACCCAATCTGAATACAAAGGTTGAGTACCGAGTCCGCTATATGTGCTATTTACAAACTTTCTAACATTGCTAAATTAATAAAGGTTTTAGAAGGCCTTACGTGTGTCTTTGTTATTAAACCGTTAATTAAGTAGTGTATTTGAAAGCTTGGAATCTACAATTCGCTAACTATACGTACGAGCTACAACCAAAATATAATTAAATGCAAAGTTTATTAGTAGCTATGTACGGGTTATGTATCAAAGTACAGTAAAACGAGGTTAACGCAATTATTTGTAAAAAACAAGGATTAAAATCTATCAGTACCAATTGGCAACGAAGTGTTTTAATGAGAAGAAATATGAGGGTATTTTTAATTATTTCAATTAAATCAATGGCTTGTATTTATTATTAAAAGTAGATAGGAGGATTTTTATGGCAAGTTATAGGACTTGCCATAAATGATGAAACAATAAAATTTGTTAGAAACTCTTAATTTGTTGTTGATTTATATTTATTTTCGACCATTTTGCATGTGACAACACTCTAAATGAAGACTTTAATTGGCTGGTTCATCCGCCTTACGACTTTTATATAACGCGTATTTTTTGATTTTTAACATGAATAGCATTAAGGTAAAGTTTGAATGTTCATTAGAGAATCACTGGTAACTGTGCATCAACTGGCTTGTGAGTGTGAATGGACATAAGTAGTCCAAATCCTGCCATCAAAGTGACGATCGCAGTACCGCCATAGCTAATGAATGGCAGAGGAACGCCAACGACGGGTAAAATACCACCAACCATACCCACATTAACGAACACATAAACAAAGAAAGACATGGCAATTGCACCCGCTAGTAATCTACTGTATACATCAGGATGGGTAAAAGCGATGTATAAGGCGCGCAGGAGTAAACAGGAATAAATGAACATTAATAAAATCACGCCCAACAAACCAAACTCTTCTGAAAAAGCCGCGATAATAAAATCAGTATGACCTTCTGGTAAAAAATGTAAATGCGACTGCGTGCCTTCTAAATAGCCCTTACCAGTGAGTCCACCCGCACCGATGGCGGTTTTTGACTGAATTATATTCCACCCCGCTCCTTGTACATCGGCTTCAGGATTGAGCAGTGTTAAGACACGGGTACGCTGATAATCATGTAATAGAAAATTCCAAGCAATCGCAATAAGCGGTATCGCTAATATGGCGGCAGCTGAAATCAATCGCCAAGACAACCCTGCCAAAAAAAGCACAAAAATACCACTGGCTGCCACCAATAGCGACGTCCCAAGATCAGGTTCTTTTGCAATTAATAATACAGGGACGATGATTAAGGCTAAGGTAATGACGATGCTAGATAGAGAGGGCGGTAGATCACGCTTGGATAAAAACCAAGCACACATCATTGGCATCCCAAGTTTCATAAATTCTGAGGGTTGCACACTGCCAAACCCTGGTAAATTAATCCAGCGCTGAGCACCCATACGTACTTCACCGATGATATCGACCAATACCAATAAAATTAATCCCATTACATAGAAGATGGGTGTAAAAGTGCGATAAAGGCTAGGCGGTATCTGTGCCATGATAAACATAACCGTAAAGGCCACACCATAGCTGACCATTTGACGTAATACCATACCGACATCTTGACCGGCCGCACTATATAAAATTGTCAAACCAATGCAGCAAACCGTCAATAAGAGGAGGGTCAACCATGGATCGATATGTATACGCTGCCATAACGATGGCGCATGGCCTTGGCCTAAATGATGGCTCTGACGTGAAAAACGGTATTGCGGATTAGAAGACATAGGCAAAGTGTGTCTGGCAATTGAGGTAAGAGGGAATTTTCAAATCAGATCAACATTTAAAGGTAATCGCACCATATCTATATCTATGCAAGTAAAATATCGTAGATAAAGTAACACATAAGAAATAAAGTCACATAATTATAAAAATTATAAGGATAAGTGTTAATTACCAATAACACGCCTCTGATTAGAGGCGATAGTTTAGCTTGCTTGCTGAAAATTTGATAGTATCGATAAAACGTTTTTAGCGGTAGCTTGTTGCAATGACCAATACAAAAAAATATCCTTATAAGCAGATTCACAAGCCTATGCTTGCACTACTTATGTGTGCCAGTAGCATCTCTGTTCATGCCGCTATTATCAGCGACAATAGTGAACGCCGTATCCAAGTACGTCAGGGTAGTAGCAGTAATGCTCACATCAGACCTTCGACGAATAATACAAGCTATAATTCTGGCGTTACCATGCTGAGTGGCGATAGCATGCAAGGATTGATTGCTCAAAAGCAGCTTGATTTTGATTTCGATGACAGTCTGTCTATTGAAGAAAATAAGCGCATGAATGTCAATCGGCGCGCGCTGCTTATAATACAACTTACAGTAATAACAGCTACAGCACTGCGAACAATACTTACAATAGTACTTATACTGACTCTATTAGTATGGATTTTAACGCGTGGTTGAATAGCAATAGCTACCGTGCTAGGCAAGTAGCAGATTTTCAACGCTACCTAAATTCGCGGGTAGCGCACAAAATGTACCGCCTATGTCGCAGTTGCTCACAACAGCACGAAGCTGGAGCAAATGTGGTTATGAGCCTTATCAGTTGCCACCGCAGGAGTTATGGGCAAATATCGTCCCAACATTACGTTTGTATGGCGAATTAAAGCATCAAGGGTTTTACCCACCAGTAGTGAAATACGCTCGGTATATCGCAGTCCTGGCCTTAATGGCTGTGCAGGCGGGGCCGATAGTAGCAAGCATATGAATGCCAGTGCTATCGACATCTGGGTGCCAGAGTATGAAGATAACTTATGGCGGCTCAGTACAATGCAAGATGGCCTATGCCAGTTTTGGCAATATCAGGGTCAATCTCATAATTTCGGTTTAGGGCTATATGCTACGGGTGCGATACATCTAGACACGGATGGTTATCGTAAATGGGGCTTTAATCATGCCAGCAGCTCATCTTCGTGCCGCTATTAAGTCATTTATGATCTATCAAAAAATCAAATAAATATAAGCCAGAGCGAATTAAAATAGAGTAAAAGCGCTATAATAATACTGATGAAAGGCAGTGCTAAATGATAAATAGTTTAGCATTAAAAAACTATGGCTAATGATCATTTAGTTTATGAAATCATATAGCGTCTATTGTAAGTAGGATTTATGAAGAAGCGGTATTCAACGATGGTGAAAACACATAAGTCTGATAAGCCAAAAAAAGCGTTTTTGCAATCAAATAACACGTATATGGCTTTGTTTGGTTCGGTCTTGCTATCTCTTTTATTGATCAGTGCTTGTAGCCCAGAAACGTTTTCTGAACAAGGCTCTCTAACAGCCGAAGATTCTGCTACTGATCCTGATAGAAACTTACAGGACGTTGAAGATATTGAAGATAATATCAAGAACTCTTACGCTCGGCTGGCTTCAAAGCGCTCAGATATCTGTCCAAAACTTATACAAGAAGAAATAGGTAGTCAGGTCGTTGAGCGTACTGCAGAAGTGATGGTGAATAATCATTGTGATTATTTCTTATACCCACGCAGTGGTCAGCAGATCTCGGTTAGCATTAACGACAGTCAAATTGAAGCACTACTCATAGTGCCAGCCCTGCATGACTTCGCCAATGGTGATTATCAAGTAGACTCTTATGACAAGCACGTGATTCGATTGACCTATAATGGTGCAACTTATAAGCCTGAAAATTTCATGTATGACGTGGCAGTGACTATTTCTGGTTAAGAGCATTATTTTTTGTATGGACAACCCACTATCGACTTTTATTACCACTCATAAAGAGTGCCAACCTATAAAGAAATGCTGGGCAATACTAAATAGTGTTGCCCAGCATTTCTTTGTGCGGCTATTTATTGGTCTTTTTATCTTTCCAAGGATCCTCTTGTCCAACGGTGATAATCAGGAAATCATCAGGCTTAAGGATATCTTGCATGGTTTGATTGACTTCTGATAGCTGTACTTGATCGATACGTTTGACATAATCAGTCAGATAGCTGTTTGGTAATTGATAAAAATTCATCATCCCAAGTAGGCCATTAATTCCCGCATTGCTCGCAAAACCCATCGGAAAGCTATTCTTAAGATTGTCCGTCGTTAAGCGCATTTCAGTGCTGGTAATACCTTTTTCTAAAGTGTCATTGATGACGGCTAAGCTGGCATCAATGGCCGCGCGCGCCTTGTCATTACGCGTTGAAAAACCGATTTGGTACGGTCCTCGTGCCAGCATGGGGTTCATAGAGCCTGATATGCCATAAGTGTAGCCCAAGTTTTGTCTAATCTCAGTCATGAGTCGCGCATTAAAATCACCGCCTGCAAGTACCTCATTACCAACCGCAAAGTTGGTTTGCTTCTGCTGAGACTGGGGATCGGTGGCGCGCTTATCTCCCAATTGTCCCATAAGTACGGTGGTTTGAGTACTTGGAAAGGGATATGAATGTGCTTGGCTTGGCTCAGTGGTTTTGGTTCAGGCAGCTCAGTTGCAGGCTGACCTTTCGGTAATTTGCTAGTGATATCTTCCGCAAGTTTTTTTGCTTGCTCTAAGGTTAGATTCCCAGTGATGGCAACAGAGGCATTTGCTGCGACCAAGTAGCGGTTTTTGAAATCTATTAGCTGTTGCTTTTCGATAGTAGGAACGCTTTCAAGCTACCCGCTGATGGATGGGCGTAAGGATGCTCGCCATACAATGCTTCGCTAAATGCAATGCTAGCAAGGCTGTTGGGATCTTGTTTTTGCTGCTGTAAACCAACCAATAATCGTGCTTTATTACGTGCTAGGATGCTGTCGTCAAAAGCGGGTTCGCTGAGCATCTGAGTCATTAAATCAACGGCTGGAAGTAGATGCTTATCATCAGATAAGCTACGTAGCGACACAATAAACATGTCTTTATAAGCACTACTATTTAGATTGATGCCCAAGGTTTCAACAGCGCGAGTAAATTCATTTTCGTCTAAGCGTTTAGAGCCTTGTGTCAACATAGTGGCAGTCATATTAGCAATACCAAAGCCTGTATTACTAATACTGCCATCACGGGCGCTACCAGCGTTAAAACGCAAGTCGATATCGACAATCGGTAAGGCTGTTGTTTGTACAAAACGTACGGGAACGCCTACCTTGGTTTTGAACTGCTGAATCGTTGGGATGGTAACGGTTAACGGTTTATCATCGTCAAGGCTGGTTAGCTTTGATAATGCGGCAATCGGTGCGCTCGTATCCACGGCCGCAGAGCCACGATATTCTTCAGCACCTGTTGTGTTCGCTTGTGCTGTCAACGTTGTTAGACCTAGCAAGATGCAAAGACTAAGATGCGACAGCTTTTGCATTATGGGGGTTGCTGATGGTATTGAGCTGCACGCTTTTTTTCTATTTTGCAACAAATCACTATTTTGAGTCATGGTTTTCTTCTTATAAATAAGGTCTTTATGATTGGCGCTTGTATCGAATAAAGAGCTAACACGGCACGATTATTTCTCTGTCGCTGCTTGGTTTTTAGGTGGTATGACATGCATCACTGTTAAATTGTCCTTTACTAAATACTTTTTGCTAGCAGCTTGTATGTCAGCAATCGTCACGTTATCGAGTTTGGTGGGCAATTTGGCAAGCAGCGTATCGTCAATACCGATAGACTGTAATGAGCCAATCATCTGCGCCTGACCTTCCATACTGTCTTGCGCATAGACGAGCCCTGTGACCGTATTGGTTTTGGCACGCTCGATTTCATCAGCAGCGATGGGATCGGTTTTGAGCTTTTCTATTTCAGCCATAATGGCTTGTTGTGCTTGCTCTAAGCTGACACCTTCACGTGGAGTCGCTTGTATCAAAAACAGTCCATCGCCACGATCTAGCAAGTCATATGAAGTGCCCACCGTGGTAAGCAGACCTTGTTCGCGTATCAATCGACTCTCAAGGCGGGCAGAGAGACCACCGTCTAATACATCTTGAGCCAGTGAGAGCGCATAAGCTTGTTTTTCATTAGCTGCACCAGCAGTGACGAGACTGGGTACGTTATAACCCATTAACAATACTGGCACTTGTACGGCTTGCTCGGAGTCGACTTTCTGATAGCCACGGAAGCCTTTTTGACTGACGGCAGGACGTTTAGGTAGATCGCTTGGTGTTAGCTCACCAAAGTAACGTTTGACTTGAGCCAATACCTCTTGCGGTTTAACGTCGCCAACGATGACTAACGTTGCATTGTTTGGTGCGTACCATGTTTTATACCAGTCTTTTAAATCTGTAAGGGTAATGGATTCAAGCTCATCCATCGGACCAATAACGGATTCGCCTTTTGGACTATTCGGGAGCGCCAATAAGCGAAATGACTCATAAGCCTTGGCAAGTGGATTATCATCAGTGCGTTGGCGGCGCTCCTCCATGACCACTTGGTGCTCTTTGGTAAATTCCTGCTCATTAAAAAGTAGGTTTTTCATACGATCCGCTTCTAGCTCTAATGCCAAAGGAAAACGGTTGGCAGGGAATAGCTCGTAATAGCCCGTATAGTCGTAGCTGGTAAACGCATTATTGACGCCGCCAAATTTAGCAATCAAGCGCTCATAGTCGTCGCTCGAAACGTTAGTAGTGCCTTTAAACATCATATGCTCAAGCAAATGCGAGATGCCCCCTTTATCCAGTGCTCATCTGCTGACCCAACTCGATACCAGATTTGAGTCATTACCACAGGTGCGCGATGGTCTTCTTTTACCACTACCTTTAGACCGTTTTCTAATTGATATTCGTGTCGACCTGACATATCCATGGTCAATGCTGATGAGGCTGAATGTCTTGACCTGATTTAGCGGTATTTAGCCCATCTTTACCCAAGGTATTTTGAATGACTGGCTTCTGAGCAGTCGACAATGTGTTGGCGCTGATAGTACTGGTTTGGCAAGCAGCAAGAGTCGTTGCTATTACTAAGGCGCAGGCAAGGCGTAGAGAGGCGGTAGGTAGGGATGACGATGATAAAGGCAGTGGCATGGTATATTCTACTTATATAAAATGGCAACTTGTAAATTGATCAGTGGTTAGATCACTCTCAATACTAGCGATAGATAGCAGGTTTTATAAAGATTTATGTGCCCCAACCATCACACTGGCTGTTGGCTTAAATTCTTGGGTGGTATTGCATCCTGTCGCAGATAGCACCAGTGTTGCTACTAATAAAGCTGCGCTGATGCTGATTGCTTTTTTACCGTACGTTTTGTCAGTGTTAGATAGTGATGGCATAGATAATTCCTAAAAATGAGGATTGAGTGAGCGATAGTGAAGTAATTGGTAAGTTTTGGAATAAGGCTTGTTCTACAATAAACTCTGGTAGAGTAGGCGAAGTTTAGCATGTGTAAGGTCAGATTTTTGTTGCCAAATCTTAAGCGAAACTTTCTAAAGGGATGGTGTGACTTGCCAGATTTGCAAAAATTGACGATAGGCTATGATGGTAAGGTCTGAGCACAACTCGAATTATGATAAACTAGGCTAAAAATTGACTGTCGTGGGTCATGACCTATGGCAAAAACATGACGACATACCAACCCATTTAAAATAATCAAATAACTGACCGTGATAACTTCTAGGGCAAGCTTATGAATAACTCCAATAATAGCAGTCGTGTAATCATTAATCTCGATGGCAATCTTGATGACCTAGATGACGATGATATTACCTTACCCAGTCTGCCTTCGCAATCTGTGCCCATTATTGATGAGAAAGAAGATGCAGGCTCTATCCAAGCGCCCAATGATCAAAGCATCGAAGATCAGCAAAAAGACAGCACGATAAACAAAGATGTCTCAAGTGCTGATGCGGCACAAAACATTGCTTTGGGTGCGCCAATTGTGAGGACAGAAGAGCAAAGCACGTCCAAAAACGCCTCTGAAAGCTTTATAAGCGCTTCATCAGCTGATAACGATAATAATAAAAATATTGATACTAAGCTTAGCACTATTTCTACTGCCCCAACCATGCCATTACAGGAGCAACTTGGGGATAGCCCAAATGTCAGTCCTGCGAGTAGTGCGGTACAAGCGACCACTCAAGCAGAAATCGAATCTACAGAGCTGCAAGAAAACAAGAAAAAAGGCAGCTGGTTTAACCGCATGAAAACGGGGCTAAGTAAGTCGCGTAAAAATCTTGCCGAAGGTATGGTCAGCATCCTGATCGGTGGCAAAGAGATTGATGATGAGCTATTGGAAGAAGTTGAAGATCAACTGCTGGTTGCCGATATCGGTGTCAACGCGACCAATCGTATTATCAAAAGTCTGACCGAGCAGACAGACCGTGGTGATTTGATTTATGCGCATTCATTATATAAAGCGTTGCAAACTGAATTGGTTGATATTTTAACGCCAAAAGTCGCACCACTCATTATTGATACCAGCAAAAAACCTTTTGTGATTTTAGTCGTGGGTGTTAATGGTGTGGGTAAAACCACGACAATTGGTAAACTTGCCAAGCGCTTACAAGGTGAAGGCAAATCCGTCATGTTGGCAGCTGGTGATACCTTCCGTGCCGCTGCTACTGAACAGCTACAAATTTGGGGTGAGCGTAATAACATTCCAGTCGTCGCTCAAGGTCACGGCTCTGATAGTGCTTCTGTTATCTTTGATGCCATGCAGTCTGCCAAAGCAAAAAATATTGATGTATTAATCGCTGATACTGCTGGACGCTTGCAGAATAAAACCCACCTGATGGCAGAGCTTGAAAAAGTGGTACGCGTCATGCGTAAAGCGGATCCAAGCGCACCGCACGAAGGCATGATTGTCCTCGATGCTGGCACGGGTCAAAATGCGATTAATCAAGTAGAACTCTTTAATAAAGTCGTACCATTAACGGGTATTACCATTACCAAACTAGATGGCACTGCAAAAGGTGGTGTGGTCTTTAATATTGCTGAAACGACGGATGTTCCTATTCGTTATATTGGTGTCGGTGAGTCGATTGATGATTTACGTGCCTTTAGTCCAAAACAATTTGTCGCTGCCTTATTTGAGACCGATGATAAAGAGTAGCGCTCGATAGGTGGTTTTAGTCGATGAACGATTTTTGAAAATATCATCATTTGAAAGGAAGCATCATGATAGTCACCACAGCCGCTTTTGGCGCACACCAGCTAACGTTAATTGCGAGTGTCAATGAGCATAGTCGTCCTAAGCTGGTTGAAGTCAACTGGCTGCAAGCGGGTGACTCTTGGCACAGCTCAAAATCTATTCCTAAACTTAAGAAACACTATGGGCTTGTCGATCAGAGCTTTACGTTCATCAATGAGGATAGCCTAAGCAAAAATGAGCCTGCCCAAGCGCTACTCATAGAGACTATAGCGCAATTAAAATCGTATTTTAAAGGTGATCGTCAGGCATTCGATTTGCCATTAGATATCAGCTTAGGAACCAAGTTTCAGCAACGAGTTTGGCAAGCGTTACAAGATATTGGCTATGGCGAAACAATAAGCTATGCGACACTGGCACAAAATGTCGCTAGTCCCAAAGGGTTTCGCGCGGTTGCTAATGCTAATAGTAAAAATCCTTTTAGCATTATCGTTCCGTGTCATCGAGTCATTGCTAGCGATGGTAAGCTTGGTGGCTATACAGGTGGACTGGATAAGAAAACATACTTGTTAGCGCTTGAAGGTGTCGAGGTTAAGCGTTAGTTCTTTTGATTGTACAAGTCTGATATCGTTTTTCCGATATAAATTTCCGATGCAAATAGTATCAATAGCATGTGTACAAAGGATAGGCTAAAAGTAGAATATTATGAATAATACGACCACTAAAATATCGGCTATGAAAATATTACAACCTATCATCATTGGTGGTGTCATCTTTAAAAACCGTACGATGTTTCCACCATTGACGACTGGCTATGAAGACAAAGACGGCAATATCAGCTCACAGAGCCGTGCCTTTTATACTCGTCTTGCCAAGGGTGGCACAGGCTATATCGTGTTAGGTGACGTCGCACCTGTCCGTAGTTTTGCGCCGACGCCTAAATTATTTGATGATAGCCAAATAGACAGTTTCCGGCTACTTGCTGATAATGTGCATGCTTACGGTGCCAAGCTTGGCGTGCAGATTTTTTATCCTGAGTATGACGTTAACGTCCTTAACGCCTTGTTTGCTGCTGGCGAGATGAACAAGGTACGCACCCAGCTCAATCATGACATGCAACATTTCGTTAATGAGGTGTCAGAAGACGCTTTGATGGATATTATCGACAAGATGTGTGCCTGTGCAGTGCGTGCACAAAAAGCGGGGGTAGATGTCATTCAGGTGCATGGCGACAGACTGGTCGGCGCGCTATGCAGCACACAAATGAACACGCGCACGGATAAGTTTGGCGGCTCTCTTGAGAATCGTACACGCTTTGCTTTGATGTTAGTAGAGGCACTAAAAAAAGTCGTACCAGATATGATTATCGATTATAAATTATCGGTTGTCACACCTGAACGCGGTAAAGGTGGTGTTGATGAAATCGACGCGCCAGAGTTTGCACAGTGGCTTGAAGCAGCTAACGTGGATATGTTGCATGTTGGGCAAGCGAACCATACGGGCAATATGGCAGACACGATCCCGCCGATGGGCGTGCAGCTTACTGCTTCTTTGCTGATATCACAGGTGCCGTTAAGCAAGCGGTTTCCATCCCGGTTAGCACCTCAGGGCGTATTATCGATCCTGACATGGGTGAGGGTATACTGCAAAATGGCAAGGCTGATATGATTGGGATTGGTCGTGCGCTCTTAGCGGATCCTGATTGGGCGAACAAGGTGGGCTCAGATAAAGCCACTGATATCGTTCGCTGTATATGCTGCAACGAAGGCTGCGTTGATAATGTCTTAAATCGCTCGTTTATTGCTTGCGTAGTCAATCCTGAAAATGGCTTTGAAGAAACGCGTTTTATTATGCCTGCTCAAATGAAGAAGAATGTTGTGGTCGTCGGTGGCGGTCCTGCAGGGTTGGAAGCTGCCCGTGTGGCTGCAAAGAAAGGTCATAGTGTAACCCTGTTTGAAACCGCTACTGAGCTGGGTGGGCAGTTGCACATCGCTGCCGTCCCGCCGCGTAAAAATGAAATACGCCGAGCCATAGAAGACTTGGTACATGCCGTACACACTCAGGGTGTAACGCTAAAATTGGGTCAAACAGCGAATATTCAAAGCATACTAGCGCTAGAGCCTTATGCTGTTATCGTCGCAGTCGGTGCGTCAAGTTTTATACCGCCAATTCCAGGTATAGATGGCAAAAACGTCTATGATGCGTGGCAGGTGCTGGCAGGTAAGTATAAAGTATCTGGGCGCGTGGCGGTAATCGGTGGTGGTGTGGTCGGCTGTGAGACCGCTGAATATCTTGCTACACAAGGCTGCAAGGTATCGATAATAGAGATGCGTGATCAGATTGGTAGTGATATCAGCGTGACTGTTTTACCTAGCATGCTCGAAAATTATAAGGCATACGGTGTAGAACAATATACTGGATATATGGTAACAAGCATTAACAGCGGTGAAGTAAGTTGCGAAGATAAAAATGGCAGTATTGCCCAAATTCCATACGACTATGTCGTTATCGCTAGTGGTGCGCGTCCCGTAGTCTTCGATACAGAGGCTTTGAGCGTTAAAGGTATTGAGGTCGTGCAGGTAGGTGATTGTTGTGAGGTTGCTGATATATCATATGCAACCAAGTCAGCATACGATGCAGCGAATGCGCTTTAGTAAATCCGATTTTTCATTATTAAATGGTTGTTATTGCATCATAGAAAATATTGAGTCATAAAACATCAAAAAGCAAACGTTTTTAAACGTTTGGCTTTTTGATGTTTGAGACATAAAGGGTTGCGGGATAAAACTATTGCTCAAGTTGGGTCATTACGTCAGCAGAAAAGTTCACGTTGCTATAAACCTCTTGCACATCATCAATATCTTCTAACATATCAATCATTTTCATGACTTTTAGTGCATCATCGACATTGTCTATTTCAGCACTGGTAGACGGTGCCATGGTCACTTCAGCATTGTCAGAGACCAAACCTGCAGCATTAAGCGCATCTTTGACATGACCGAAATTTTCCCATTCAGTGATGACGAGCAAGCTTTCACCATCATTCTCGATATCAAGCGCGCCTGCATCTAATGCCACTAGCATGACTTCATCTTCTAGGCTTGTATCATTAAATATGATTTCACCGCGCTTATTAAATAGATAAGCGACCGAGCCAGTAGTACCCAGATTGCCTTCATTTTTGGTAAAGGCGTGGCGTACTTCACTGACTGTTCGGTTAAGATTGTCAGTCAAGGTTTCGACAAGTACTGCGACGCCGCCGATACCATAGCCTTCATAGCTACTTCGTCCATATTGTCATTGTCATCACCGCCTGTACCACGAGCTACTGCACGGTTGATGGTGTCTCGCGTCATGTTGACAGATAGGGCTTTTTCAATGACAGCACGTAGGCGCGGATTCTTGTTAGGGTCAGGATCACCTTGCTTGGCAGCAGAGACAATTTCACGAATAATTTTAGTGAATACTTTACCTTTTACCGCATCCTGACGGGCTTTACGGTGTTTAATATTTGCCCATTTTGAATGGCCTGCCATATAACATCCTTAAGTTTTGCGTATTATTTATTGTGCTTAAAACAAGTTTTAATAACAATCTTTTACTATGAGTGTGTCATGAATGAGCGTATTTATACATTTTAAGATTTTTCAATCTGCATGATGACACACCTCAAATCGCCTGTTTCTATGATATAGCTTGCACTATCTCTTTGAAGTAACAGAGCTACCGAGACGTTAACGATTTGTATTTTGTTGAGAGTGCTTTTTTGCTACACTGTGGCAACTTAGTGATTGTATTCACAGGTGACCTGTGAGCAATATTATAAACCAATTTTATCTATTTTGACTAACTTGGCTTATCCAGCGTATTTTAAATCATTGGTTGCTATCAAGCCATTAATTTTATATCGCTACTGACTCGATACTACTGACTATATGAAGCAACCGACGGCTGAAGCCATTACCCACCTGCGCAACCGCATTCATATTATTATTGAAGGCACAGATACCCGTTTGGGTAAACTTTTTGATATTGTATTATTGATTGCGATTTTGACCAGTGTGGCTGTGGTCATGCTTGACAGTGTGCTATACATGCGCCTGCAATATGGCACTATATTCTTTTATGCTGAATGGTTTTTTACCATTTTATTCACGATAGAGTATGCGCTCAGGTTGTTTTCAGCGCCTAACCGCGTGCGTTACGTCTTTAGTTTTTTTGGGGTAGTCGATTTATTGTCTGTGCTGCCAAGTTACCTAAGCCTCATGTTTGTGGGGGTACAGTATCTATTAGTGATACGGGTTTTGCGTATTTTACGTGTGTTTCGCGTTCTCAAGCTCAAAGCTTATATGCAGCAAGCGGGATTTTTGGCCTCGGCGCTTAAAACCAGTCAGCAAAAAATCACGGTATTCTTTTTGTCGCTGGTATTATTGGTCACGATTTTCGGCTCGATTATTTACGTGGTAGAAGGTCCTGAAAATGGCTTTACCAGTATTCCGCTGTCTATCTACTGGGCAGTCGTCACCATGACCACGGTCGGTTACGGTGATATGTCACCCAAAACGCCGCTAGGTCAAGCGATTGCGAGCATGGTCATGATTACGGGTTATTCGATCATTGCAGTGCCAACGGGGATTTTTACTTCTGAGCTGGCACGTAATATGCGTCCGCAACTCAATCCCGTCACCTGTCCTAATTGTGGCAAGTTCGGTCATGCCATTGCAGCAGAATTCTGTGATCGTTGTGGACACGCTTTGCACATTTAGCCGTGTTTGTGCGTTGTTTACTTTCTTAACACTCTATATTTTATATCGTTATACATCAATGTATTCACTAACGAGCGGTGATAAGTCAATCTCAACACCGAGGTTGACCAAGTTCCAGTATTGTCCTGACACTGTGCGATCTAGCATCATGGTGGTTGCAGAAGGTTGGAATTGACCAAAGTACTTCAACGACGTCCGCATTTGAGCAATGACTTCGTGATGAACCTGACTTTGACCAAAATCAAAAGCGCCTTGTTGATAAGGTTGAATAGACAGAGGCTTTAGCCCAATGGATAGCCATTTCTCATAAAACTCTCCGGGGATATTTTTATCGTCATCACGGCGAATATCAAGAGCGATGAGGTCCTGCTCAAGGGCAGTAACATCTCCTTTAATGGCATGCTTGGCAAAACGGCGGAACAATTGAACTTCGCTGTCACTATAGCTACGGATGCCGCCAAAATCATAAGCCACCACACTGCCATCTTTGCGAAAGGCAAAGTTGCCGGGATGTGGGTCACAGTGCATACGGTATAAGCCAAATAGTTGTCCTGCGGTAAAGTGGAACAGGCGCTTGGCTATGTGTTGTTTGATGTCATTGTCCCAAGTCGCCGCGACGGTCAGGGTTTCTCCCATCTCTTCTGTTAGGGTTAAAATCCGTTTAGAAGAGTGGCTGCCAATGACTTTAGGAATGATAAGACCTTTGTCTTCTGCATGAAATGCGCCAAACACTCGTAAGTTATGCGCTTCTTTAATATAGTCCAACTCATCATGTAAACTTTGGCGAATCTCGTTGAATAGTTGCTCTTGCAACTGCTTGCTCATATTGAGCACACCCGCGATTTTTAGTGCCATGCGTACTTGTTTGAGGTCACTATCACAGTTTTCATCGACATCAGGATATTGAACTTTAACCACCACTTTTTGACCAGATGGCAAAACGGCTTTATGCACTTGACCGATGGAAGCCGCCGCAAACGGTGTTTCATCAAATTCGCTAAATAATTCTGCGACAGGCGCTTTAAGCTCGCGCTCAATTTGTGCACGTATCTGCGCATAGGGCATGGGCGGCGCATCTTTTTGCAGCTTTTCTAACGCTGTCGCTACTTCTGGTGGGAACACGTCTTTATATTGCGAGGCAATTTGCCCGACCTTCATCACCGCGCCTTTCATTTCACCCAACGTTTCGGCTATCTGAATGCCCACATCTTGCATCAGCTCTGAGCGTGCTTGCAAACGTTTTTCTTCGTCACTTGAGAGGTGCTTAAATGAGTTTTTAGCTGCTTTGCCGGCAATGCTTGCTGTCATGCCAGCCAATTTCATAAAGCGCTTTCCAGACGATTTTGCCATTCATATCACCATGTAGTGGGTTGTTTGCTTGCTCAGTCATAATTTTAGTATTTTAGTCAAACAATTGCTGTTTAACTCGTGTGCTATTGATAAAGCATAGTTATACAATTCATGATTTTCGGTAATCAGGATTGAGCATTAATTGCTGATTGTGACAGAGTAGAGGCTATCAAGCCAGTAGGACAATGCCATTTGATAACCCAGATGCCCCAAACCACAAATAACACCGACGGCGACATCGCTTAGATAAGAATGATGGCGAAAAGGCTCGCGCGCATGCACATTGGATAAGTGTACCTCTATAAACGGTTTTTGTGTGGCCAAGAGCGCATCACGTAACGCAACCGAGGTATGAGTAAAGGCGGCGGGATTAATGATAATGGCATCGACTTGCAGGGCGGTATCCGCTAAAAGTCCATGATATTGGATATCATCTATCAGTTTACCTTCATAATTGGATTGTATACATATCAATTCAATACCGTGCTGAGCTGCACGTGCGATCAGACGTTCCTCGATATCTGCTAGTGTCGTATGACCATAAATCTCAGGTTCGCGCTTACCCAATAAATTCAAATTGACCCCATTAACGAGCAATAACTTATGAGTGAGTGTTTTATCGGCATTTTGCTTTGAAGGCGTGACGGTTGGTATAGACTGAGAGGGAGAGGTCATAATGGTCTCTATAACGATGAAACGAGGTTGAGGATTTATTATTTGTTATAAGGTTTAGATACTATATAAGCATAAAATGGCATAAGCGTAAAATTGCACAGTTTAATCAAAGCTTTCTCTTTATGATAACAGCTTGATGGCGAGGTTATAAAAAAATTACATGAAAAATAAAGCTAAAGCCAAAAAATCATGTTAAAAGTCTTTATGTTGCTAAAAACCCGTGCTATGATATTTTTTATGCAATAATTATTGCAAGTTTGTTGCTACTGCCGAAGTAGAGCAATCAGTAAGGCAGTCGTTATGTTTGTAAATACTCACTGTGTTGCTACATACCATTATTTGCTATAGATGCGGTATGTAGGTGATAGTAGTGAGTATAGTACTCTTAAGTTTTTGATTTCATCATCTTAGATCCCGTTTATATGCAATGTTGCAAAGGAATTTGGGGCTAAGCGGACTTTTTTAGGAAGCAATATTATGTCAGCTCGTGAGCAAGGTATCGTTAAGTGGTTTAATGACTCAAAAGGCTTTGGCTTCATTCAACGTGACAGCGGAGAAGATATTTTTGTCCATTTCCGCGCGATTCAAGGTGATGGCTATCGTTCTCTAAAAGATGGCGAAAAGGTCGAATTCAGTGTGGTAGAAGGTGATAAAGGCCTTCAAGCTGAAGAAGTCAGAAAAGTAGAAGAGTAATCTATCCGGTCATTAGAGCGGTTTAGCTATAATGTCTGTAGACACTACTGATATACTACTGAGTCAAGCCCGTTTTATCTTACCCATGTTGAGTCAAAATCAGCATGTTTGGTGGGATCAGGCGTTAGGCTTGGCTTTTTTTATGCCCGTATCTCAGTCAGCTGTATATAGATTCCATATTGTTGTTGCTGCTTAATTTAGACAGCAATATAACGGGTTATCATGAGCCTATTTATCATGAGTCTACTTATTATTAGTAATGAACAAGTGATTAATTTAAAAGGATATTTTTTTGAGTAATTTTACCACGTTTACTGATTTGCCACTTTCAGCACCGACCTTACGTGCCGTAAGTGATCTAGGTTTTACGGCATTAACGCCCATACAAGCACAAATATTACCGCATACCTTGGCAAATCAAGATGCTATTGGACAGGCGCAGACGGGTACTGGCAAGACGGCAACCTTTCTATTGACTATTATGGAAGCCTTGCTTAAACGTCCTTTTACCAATGATGAAGAGCGTTATTTGGGTGAGCCGCGCGCAGTGGTCATGGCGCCCACTCGCGAGCTTGCTCAGCAAATATTTGATGATTGTATCGCTTTGACCAAATATACTTCGCTACACAGCGTTTGTATTATGGGTGGCACCAATTATGAGACTCAGCAGCATGAGCTTGAGCGTCAATATGTCGATATTTTGGTCGCGACACCTGGTCGTTTGATTGATCTTGCCAATAAAGGCATGGTTTATTTAGATCGAGTGGAAGTACTGGTGTTAGATGAAGCAGATCGCATGCTAGATATGGGTTTCATCCCTGACATCAAGCGTTTGGTCGGTCGGATGCCAGCCAATACAGACCGTCAAAGCTTACTGTTTTCTGCCACCTTTAACCAAGATGTGATGAATCTAGCCTATCGCTGGTTGCATGAGCCGCAGTTTGTTGAAATAGAGCCAGAACATAAAACCAGTGAGTTAGTCGATCAGCACTTTTACTTACTGACAGAAGATCAAAAATTAGAAGCGTTGCAGCGTATCATCAGTGATACGGCAGTGGATAAAGTGATTGTCTTTGCCAATCGTAAAGACCAAGTCAAGCGTCTCTATCATAAGCTGCGTCAAGCGCATAAAATTGTGATGTTGTCAGGCGATGTCATTCAACAAAAACGCGAAAAGTATTTACAGCGTTTTAAAGATGGTCATGCTTCTATCTTGGTGGCAACTGATGTCGCAGGACGCGGTATCCATGTCGATGATGTTAGCCACGTGGTTAATTATACTTTGCCTGATCAGCCAGATGATTACGTGCATCGTATTGGCCGTACGGGTCGTGCTGGACAGACAGGCATCAGCATTAGTTTTGTGAGTGAAGATGATGCTTTTAATATACCCGCGCTAGAGAAGCACTTAGATACTAAGTTTACCCTTGAGCAGTGGCAAGAGTAGTGATTTATAAGCCGTCAGTTCTACTATAGTGTACAGCTGTCGGAATCATAAAAGCTCAACGTCATGATTGATGTTAAGGGCTTTTTTATATGGTGGATTGTGATGTTAAATGATTTTATATTTTAACAATATCTATTATCGATGATTCTATTGAGCTTGTTCCATCATTTCAGAATATTCATCGTGGTTCATGTTGATCGCGCCATCACTCATATCATGCATAATATGATCCATACCTTGGGGAGTTGTGCTGTTATCATTTGGCATCATATTATGGCTGCTGTGATCCATATTTGTATCCATCGGCATATCCGTCATTTGTGGATCGCTCATTTGCATATGATCGCCTTGCATATTGGACATATCATGGCCCCCATGCATGCTAGACATTGCTATAGGGACAAACACAACGGCTAAGCCAGATAATACCATGACAGCGCCATTAAGCTGTCTCAAGCGAAAACGTCCAATCTTGTCACGTAACCAGCCAACGGTTTCGTGCGTGGCGACTAGCATCGGAACGGTTCCTAAGCCAAACACAAACATGAGTGCGGCACCGCTTAGTGGATTGTGAGCGACTACTGCAATCAATAATGCACCGTAAACCAATCCGCAAGGCAAAAATCCCCAAAGCAGTCCAGCCGTTAATGCTCGCGGAAAGGTGTTGAGTGGAAATACTTTTTGACGAAGTGGACTGAGATATTGCCAAAATCTCATACCAAAACGCTCAAGATTTTTTAAAAATGGTGCGCCAAGCATGGTCACGCCGACGAATACTAACACCAAGCCTAGCAAGATACGTGGCGTACTGTTACCTTTCATTAAGGGCTCTAGTACAGTGGTGCCAATCAGTCCTGCCATCAAACCCAAAAATGCGTAACTGGTTAAACGACCTAAATGGTAAGTTGCCACAAGAGCACGGCGTTTGGTAGGGCTGACGTCTTTCATCGATAGCCCAAATGCTGTCACCAGACCGCCACACATGCCTAAGCAATGCGGTGAACCAAAAAATCCCATCAGTAGTGCCGCAATAAGTAAAGCGGTGGTCATGGGGCGATTCTCCTAAAAAATGAAAAGCAAACCTACGCATACAATCGGCGTTTAACCAACACTTAACAGTAGGCTGCGCAGATAGTACAAGCCTTGATAAGTGGTTATGGCATCCACCTCGTTCAATGTACTAAGTCGTACTATTTGCGCTCGGTTGCCATATATTCACACTTTTAATAGCTTCCACTATAGATAAGGTGGCTCAATGCTAGATTTTTGGCTGTTTATCAAGGTCAGAATGAGTGATTGACTCTGTATCAGGATGGCTCACCTTATCATCAGCGACTATATCAGTCACTGTGGTATCGTCATTCTGCGAAATAGGCGCTGAGTAATCATGAGCTGTATGGTTTGCCGTCGCTCTTGGCGATCATCCAATATGATGCGCTGTGATGCATTGTCCAGATCTTCAAACTGGTTTGATTTGACCGCATAGCGTACTGCCCAAATGGCAACCACAAACAGCATGAGACTTAATGGAATTAACAAAAATATACTGAGCATGGTAACTCTCTTAAATAGCATTTTCTTTTATTATTATACACTCATCACAAGTATAGTGGATGATCGGTAGTGATTAGGATGAGTTATCAAAAGATATTGAACTGGCTACCTGCTTGTATTTAACTTTATTCGTCAGGTTTTTTTGCTGCGTTACCTCTAGGAGTTAACAGCTGCTGTGAAGTCACGTCGTTGGCATGACGACAATTCATTTGAGGACGTATCACATCGCGTAAATAAGCGGCAACTTCATAAACAGCGCGTCGAGAATGACTTAAGTTTTGCGCAGGTCTCATCCAGTCACGGCTCACTGGTAAAGGGGCGCTAAGTGGTGTGCTATTGATACCATTTAAGGCAAACTGTCTACGAGCACGTGCCATATGGTAGCTGTCAGTAATGAGATACACATGATGCAGTGGAATACGTTTGGCGGTAAAACGCGCATTTTCGCAGGTATTCATACTGGCATTTTCGCTTATCAGCATCAATACCATGCTCAATGAGCCATTGACCAAGCCATGGCGCTTCAGCACCGCTTAGCACAATAGGTAGGGGTAAGTCGTGATAAGCGCTGGCAGCGGTACGGGCACGGTTGAGGCTGTAGCTATTAAGAATAATTTGATTGTCATGATCATTGGTTAGTCCGCCGCCTAACACCACATAAGCGGTAGGCGGTGAACTCAACGCAGCAGAGGGTAGGCTGGGCAATGGCAAAAGCGTAAATAGATAAACAATCGCTTGGGAGAACAGCGGCGTGAATAGGCTGATGAGTACTAAAATAACAGTCGTTGAACCAAGTAAAAAGGTAATATTAATAATGCGAAATAGCTTTATCATACGCTCAGCTGAACGCAGGTAATAACGCCATAGTCGCTTAGATAATAGCCGCTTAGACCACATGCTCATCATACCCAATAGAGCCGTCAGTATTTACCCAAACTGGCTCACGCGCTAACTGAATCGCAAATTTTTCATAAACCGTATCGACGATATGTCGTTGGGCATCTGCTACATCATCTTGAGTGGCGTGATAAGGGGCATGATTGGTCAGCACCAAGGCTTGCTGCTGATGGGTGACAATCGGTGCAATACCACCACCTTTCAAGCCTGTCTGTTCAATCAACCAGCCTGCCGCAACCTTTACCATGCATCAGGCATAGCGTAGCCGACGATAGTAGGGTAGGTCGATTGTAAAGCAATAAAGTGCGATTGAGGAATAATGGGGTTTTGAAAAAAGCTACCACAATTTGGCAGATGCTTGGGATTAGGGAGTTTTTGCTGACGAATATCAATAATCGCTTGCATGATATCCGCAGGCACTGGCTGCGTACGATCGTCTTGCTCGGCATATCGTTGTGCAACGGTTTGCACATCACCATAGCTGGCTAGGATTTTGGTTGCATCGGTATGTAATCTGAATCCAACACAGCTGATTAACCAGGTATTAGGCGCACGTTTAAAAATGCTGTCACGATAGCCAAACTCGCAGTCGGCGGCTGTGAGATGATGCCAAGTTTGAGTGGGTAAGTGATAGCTCGTACATACTGTAAGCAGTCTTCTAGTTGGACACCATAGGCACCGATATTTTGTACGGGTGCCGCACCAGTTAGCCCTGGGATTAGTGCCAGATTTTCTAGCCCATACCAACCTTGACTGACCGTATATACCACCAAGTCATGCCAGTTTTCGCCTGCCATTACTGCGATATCGACGTAACTATCTGTCTGAGCGGTTAGGCTGATACCGCGCATTTGGGGCTGCAATACGATAGCATTCAGATGCGCTGGTAATAACACATTACTACCGCCAGACAACACAAATAATGGCTTATTTTGTGCTATGTCTTTTGTATAATTTGCCATAAAATCATCAAGCTGTGCTTCAGCCGTCAGTGTCACGACAGTATCTGCGACACAGGCTAAGGCCATGGTATTACCATGTGACAAATCGACTAATTCACGGGTCAATAAGCTCGCTGGCAAATCAGTGGTCATGGCAAATTGAGTACTAGAATCCAAGCGTGAAACTGAGGTCATAACATAGCCCATGTGGCAGATAGATAATGGATTACACAGTGTTTATTATAAAGGATGAAAGATAAAAAGGTGGCAGAAAGTTAGCTTTATCGTTAGCAAGCTTTCCAGCTTTCAATCCACGCTTGTGCGCTTGACTCAATACGCTCAATCACCTCTTCAAAGTCGTCATCATCGCCTTTATAAGGATCTGGCACATCGTCGCCGCCATAAGTAGGATCTTCTTCACTAAATAAAGCCAACTTGGCCAAATTGTCTTCTGTCTCTATCAAGCTGTCTTTAACGGCTTGTAAATCAGCTAAATTCTGTGTATCCATCGCTAGAATTAAATCAAAATTACGAAAGTCATCGGCACTGACTTGGCGGGCGACCAGTTTATTGATTTTATAACCATGCGCTTTTGCATGGCGTTGCGAGCGAGTGTCGGGCGCATGACCAATATGCGAGTCACTCGTTCCTGCTGAATCTACTTTGATTGACAATCCAGCAATCGCTGCTTGCTGACGAAAGACTTCTTCAGCCGTTGGCGATCGGCAAATATTTCCCAAACAAACCAATAATACAGAAGACGGAGTACAGGTTTTCATCAGCATAATATGACCTTGTATAACAAAAAAACATGCTATAAGAGACCGGCATGTTAGTGCGGCTTTTATTAGCATGCAATTAATTAAGTAAATCGGCTGTCAGCGTAACGGTTAATGCCTTGAATGGCAAGAGTAGAAGCTAAACAATACGGTCATCTGTTCACGAATCTTCGATGATATTATTTATAATCTAAGGTTGTACTTTGACCAGCTTATTCTTGTTTGTGCTTAAAGCGCTGAAGGTCACGGCGCTCTTTTTTGTTGGGTTTATTATCAGGCCGTGCAAGATTGGCAAGTTTGCGCTGCTCAGCATGATAAGCGCGGCGCTCTTCGCTTTCTTCAGTTTCTGAATACAAGACTTCAGCAGCGAGCGCATTACCACGTTGCGCCGTTAGTGCTTCAACGACGACGGTCTTTTCAGTCATGGCAGTGGCTGAGCCTTGACGAATCTGTAGTTCATCGCCAACCATAATCTCTTTACTGGTCTTTACGCGGCTACCCGCATAATGTACCCGTCCGCTTTCGATGGCTTCTTTGGCGAGATTACGTGTCCGATAAAATCGTGCTGCCCACAACCACTTATCGAGACGCATACGCACGACATCAGGTTGGCTATGGCTAGGCTGATTGTGGTTTTTGTTGTGTTTACTCATCAAAACCTCATAGATATCCATAAAGTAAGATAATATTAATGGTGCTTTTTTTGCAAATTGAAAGAGCCTTGCGCTATCAAAATGTTTAAAAATAGATTCTTATGGTAAAGAGAGAAAGTCTCGTCTTAGCCATTATTCTGATTGGCAACTTTCATCGCCATTTCTGCCGCATCATTTGTCTTTAACTGCGCTAAACCGTTAATCACACCTGTGATATTTTCTACGGTTTTATTTTGGCTTAATTTAAATTGGGCTTGTATAGAATCGATGGGCAGCTTAAAGCCAATAATCCCTCGGCACATAGCATCGATATAAGTAGCAGGTGCCTCATCTAATGACCAAGGATGGTCGGATAGCACCTCTTGCTGCGCAGTCATGGTTGCTAATATCCATTTCAGCGTATCGGTGTCTTCAAGCAGTTCAATTTTGGATTGAATATGGACGCTTTGATAGTTCCAAGTGGGCACTTCTTTATGGGTTTTCGCTTTACTAGGATACCAGTTGGGGCTGATATAATGTCCAGAATCTTGAAAAATAATTAACCACGCAGTATCTGGTAAGGCGTTCCGATAAATAGGGTTTTTACGACCGAAATGACCGTAAAGATAGCCGTGCTGAGCATTAGAGTTAATATCAGAATCAGAATCAGAATCAGAATCAACACCAACACCAACACTAGCATCAGGCATAAAGTTATCGTTATGCCAGAAGAGCGGTATATGGCAGGCTTCGATGCCATCTTTGGTTTGAGCAACCAAGGTCGCTAAGGGGTTGGCTGCGATAAATCCAATGATATTTTCTAGGTTTTCTTCGGCAAAAATAGCAGGAATATGCATGCTGTTCTCAGTTTATATTTGATATAAAATCAGCGACACCACTGCTGCTCACATGGGATACCATCATTATTACCATCCATTTTGGTATTCGGGCAGTGTTGTACAAAGTAAGTGGCTTCTGCGCATGACGTCATCTGAGAGCAATGCTTTCTGCCATCACAGGTAAAGCTTGATGCTGACGACGTGAGTACTGGTTTTACTGCCGAGACTGATGTTGACGTTGCATCTGAATCGACGTACGTTGGCGGTATGTCATCCAGATCAGTTGAGGTAAAAGCAGCGTCAACTGGAGTATCAGTCGCAACGTCAGCAATAGGGTTACTGGTCGTGTTTTTAGGTTGCAGCATCTTATAACCCAAAAGTGCTAAAACCAGTAATAATACAAAGATCAATATCTTTTGAGTCACACTTTACCACCTCATCATGGTCGCTATGAATTAATGAAAGCTACTAATGCATAATCACTGTTCATTCATCAATGGCGGCTTTTTAGTGATTAACAAACAGCCATTGATGGATTGATAGTCTATTTTTATTTCAAAAATAATTGATAGCCAATATTGTCATTGAGCATGGTGCAGTCATAGCCGATATCGAGTAACGCGTCTTGTAATTGACGAGAGTTACCCTCAGACGCTTGCAAACCGACCAATACGCGACCCTCGGCGGCACCATGATTGCGATAATGAAACAAAGTGATATTAAAGTCATCACCCAGTTTTTCTAAAAACTTCAGCAATGCCCCTGGACGTTCAGGGAAAACCACACTTAATAATTGCTCGTTTGCAACATGCGCATGACCACCAATCAAATGGCGGATATGTGATTTGGCAATATCATCATCGGTCAAATCATGAGCTGTATAGCCATCAGCTGCCAATTGGGTGCGAATGGTTTTACGCTCTTTGTCGCCTTCTTTTAGTGCGATACCGACAAATATTGATGCAGGTTCCATAGAGTCAGGTGATTTTTTACTATCGGCGCGATAATTAAACTCAGTGATATTGCGTCCATGTAAGCTACGGCAGAAATTTAAGAAAGCGCCTGTCTGCTCAGGAATCGTCACACCAAAGATGGCTTCTTTTTTCTCACCAATTTCAGTACGCTCAGCGATATAACGTAGGCGGTCAAAGTTCATATTGGCACCGCAAATAATACCGACGCAGTTTTTACCTTGCAGATTATGGGCTTCGATATATTTTTTCATACCAGCAACGGGTAACGCGCCCGCAGGCTCAACGATACTGCGATTTTCTTCAAAGATGTCTTTAACCGCCGCACATACTTCGTCATTGGTACAAGTCACCACTTCAGGCTCGACTAAAGGACCTGATTTATCACTCTTTTGCATGCGGACAATTTCAAATGGCAATTCGCCGATTTGAGCAACTGCCACGCCATCGACGAACAGTCCAACTTGCTCAAGCTTAACGCGCTCATTGGCTTCAAGAGCCGCTTTAAGAGAAGCTGATTGCTCTGCTTCCACCGCAATCACTTTGACATGCGGCGCAACTTCGCCCAAAAATGCCGCGACACCTGAGATGAGACCACCACCGCCAACCGCGACGAACACATAATCCATATTGCGCCATTGCTGAGTTAGCTCAAGACCAATGGTACCTTGTCCGGCAATCACCAATTCATCATCGTAAGGTGGGATAAAGGTCAGACCTTCTGTTTCAGCGCGATTGATTGCATAACGGTTGGCTTCATCGAAGCTATCACCATACAAATCGACATTGCCGCCAAGCGCCTTTACTGCATCTACTTTAATGTCAGGTGTAGTGGTGGGCATCACGATGATATTGTTTAGGGCAAGTTTACGGGCAGAATAAGCAACCCCTTGGGCATGATTACCTGCTGAGGCGCAAATGACGCCGCGTACTTTTTGCTCATCACTTAACTGACTAATTCGATTATAGGCACCACGCAATTTAAAGGATTTGACCGGTTGCAAGTCTTCGCGTTTAAAACGAATGTCATTAGCAAAACGTTGGGTCAGCTTGGGTGCCGCTTCAAGTGGTGTTTGAATTGCCACGTCATAGACGGTGGCTTGCAAGATGGCTCGTACCCAATGTGACAACATAATGTTCCCTAATAAAAAGTGTGGATGAATAGAAAATTAAATAGATTAGCCTATGCTGATTTTAACGGTCTTGCAAGACCCTATTGCAGTTTTTGCAGCGATTTCAATTTTTGATGAAAGATAGGGTGATTTTATCTCAATATTTTTTAAATAAAATATTGAATTATTTCCATATGTCTGTATTATTGGACATATGGAAATAATAAATGCTATCGCCAGCTTTGCTGCGCTCTCTCAAGATACTCGTCTCAAGGCTTTTAGGTTGCTCGTCAGCCAAGAGCCCGTTGGTCTGCCAGCAGGTGAAATTGCTCGCAAACTGTCTGTGCCACATAACACGATGTCAGCACATTTATCGGTGCTGGCTCGTGCAGGGTGGGTGGTGTCTCAACGGCACAGTCGGCAGATAATTTATCGCGCCTCACTGTCACATATGGAGGAGGTTATTCAGTTTCTATTGCAAGATTGTTGTGCGGGACATCCAGAATTGTGTGCGTCTCTTATGGACAGTTTGAGCGGATGTGAGCGTGCCAAACCTGCTGATGCAGACAGTCTTTCAAACAATCAGTAAGCCCATAACTGATTTAACAAACCTCTTTATTACTAGGGCGTGTCCTCATTTTTAGCTCATTTAGTCAATTTTTTTAAGATTGAGGACATACCCTAAGCATATTCATAAATATAGGTAAAATTACTATGACATCACTAATTTTTCACAATCCAAAATGCGGTACGTCTCGCAATACATTGGCCATCATGAAAGCATCAGGCGAAAATCCAGAAGTAATTGAATACCTTAAAACCCCGCCAAGCCGTGATTATTTAGTTGAGCTGTTGGCAAAGATAAACCTTTCACCAAGAGAGCTGTTACGAAGCAAAGAGCCTGTCAATGATGAGCTAGGATTAGACAATCCTGAATTGTCTGATGATCAAATCATTGATGCGATGATTGCCCATCCCATTTTAATCAATCGTCCTATCGTGGTCACCAATAAAGGCGCAGCATTATGCCGCCCATCTGAGCGCGTATTTGAGTTGTTAGAGAATCCCGTGAGCAGCTTCACTAAAGAAGATGGGGAAGTGATTTATCATGGCAAATAAAACAACAGATTTAGATGTGATCGATTTGTGTGATTTGCCCAATATCGATGTAGACAGTATACAGCCTATTGATATTGAGTCTTTAATTGGTGCAAATGACCCGCGCCATGCGCCAAGAATATTGGTGCTATACGGCTCTCTACGCCAGCGCTCATTCTCTAAACTGGCCAGTGAAGAAGCGAGTCGTCTATTGCGTTGGTATGGTTGTGAGGTTCGAACCTTTGATCCGACGGGTTTACCATTGCCTGATGCTGTTGATGCCAATCATCCAAAAGTACAAGAGCTGCGAGAGTTGGCGCAGTGGTCAGAAGGTATGCTTTGGGTGAGCCCAGAGCGTCATGGCAGTATGACCAGTATTATGAAAGCACAAATTGACTGGATTCCATTGTCATTAGGTGGTGTACGTCCAACTCAAGGAAAAACTTTGGCAGTGATGCAAGTCAGCGGTGGCAGTCAAAGCTTCAATACGGTTAACCAATTGCGCATTCTTGGGCGTTGGATGCGGATGATTACCATACCCAATCAGTCCTCTATTCCTAAAGCTTTTTTGGAATTTAACGACGATGATCGTATGGATAAGTCTCCTTTATATTTGCGTCTCGTGGATGTTTGTGAGGAGTTGGTGAAATTCACTTGGCTGACCCGTGGACGCTCAGCCTATCTGACTGACCGTTACTCTGAACGGGTAGAAAGCGCAGAGGAGCTGTCGCAGCGCGTCAATCAAAAATCACTCTAATGTATCCTCTCATCATTCATTTTCTCATACTTGCTCTTACATAATTGTTCTTATAATAATTAAGCCTAAAAAGGTTACTCAATGATCGCATTGATTATATTTATCGTGACTTTGGTTTTAGTGATATGGCAGCCCAAAGGACTGGGTATTGGCTGGAGTGCAATGGGCGGCGCATTGATTGCCTTAGCTTTTGGCGTGGTAAAGCTCTCCGATATTGGTATTGTGTGGGACATCGTTTGGGATGCGACTTTTACCTTTGTGGCGCTTATCATCATCTCGCTTATCTTAGATAAAGCAGGATTTTTTGGCTGGGCAGCACTGCATGTGGCTAGGCTTGGCAATGGGCAAGGACGTTTGCTATTTCCTATGATTGTGATTTTAGGCGCGTTTATCTCGCATTTTTTGCCAATGATGGGGCAGCATTGCTATTGACCCCGATTGTCATCGCTATCTTGCTGCGACTTAAATTTTCACCACCATCTGCTTTGGCATTTATCATTGCGACTGGCTTCATTGCTGATACCGCAAGTCTGCCGTTAGTCACTTCTAATCTGGTCAATATCGTTAGTGCCAATTATTTTGACATTGGTTTTGGCCGTTATGCAGCAGTGATGATACCGGTCAATATTGTTTCTGTATTGGCGACGCTGGCCGTATTATGGGTGGTCTATGCACGGCACATTCCAAAACACTACTCCATTGCTGATTTGAGTGCACCCGAGTCTGCGATTGAAGATCCGTTGGTCTTTAAAGCAGCCTTTCCGCTGCTCGCGTTGCTACTTATTGCCTACTTTACGACTGAGTCATTCGGCATTACTATCTCCTTGGTGACAGGAGTGGCGGCGTTACTGTTAATGGCTATCGCAGGTCGCTGGTGGCAAGGAGGGCGTGATGCCGTTGTTTCTGTATCTGATATCCTGCGTCAAGCACCTTGGCAAATCGTATTATTTTCCATCGGTATGTACTTGGTTGTTTATGGCTTGGGCAATGCAGGATTGACTGCCTATGGTGCTCAAGTTTTGAATTGGTTGGGGCAGCAGGGTATGGTCATCGCAACAGTAGGAACTGGATTCCTCTCCGCTATTGTAGCCTCTGTCATGAATAATATGCCGTCTACTTTAGTAGGTGCATTGGCGATTGATAGTGCGCAAGTACCTGCTGCCACTCGCGAGCTCATGATTTATGCTAATGTGATTGGTAATGATTTGGGGCCGAAATTCACACCTATCGGTAGCCTTGCGACTTTATTATGGCTCCATGTATTGGCAGAAAAAGACTATAAAATCAGTTGGGGGCAGTATATGAAAATTGGACTGCTTATTACCCCGCCCGTACTATTGGTCACGCTACTGGCTTTGGTTGTTTGGTTGCCTTATCTATCTACATTTTAAAATTTGAGTGAATGTCTTGCGATTAGCGTGGCTATTACGCTGACATCCATTAAGCGCATCGGGTATAATGGCGGCGCATTTTACCTTTTTACCCTTTACTTTTTTTAAAGCGATACGTTTATTTTGCCAAGGATTTATGATGAGTGATCAGCAAGCACAAAAGCAAGCCGCAGCCAAAGCGGCTCTAAGTTATATCGAAGAGACATGATACTTGGAGTAGGCACAGGCAGTACGGTCAACTGTTTGATTGAATTATTGCCAACTGTAAAGCTTGCTGGCGCGGTGGCTAGCTCACAGGTCACTGAAGACAAACTTCGTGCCCTTGGTATTGAGATAGTGGATTTAAACTTTGCTGGTACGCTTGATATTTATATCGATGGGGCAGATGAGGTCAATGAGCATTTGCAATTGATAAAAGGCGGCGGCGGCGCGCTCACTCGTGAGAAAATCGTGGCAGCGGCTTCTAACAAATTTATATGTATGGTTGATGAGAGCAAAAGCGTTGAGGTGCTAGGTCGCGAGTTTCCTGTTCCTATTGAGGTACTGCCGCAAGCACGTTCTTATGTCGCACGGCAATTAGCCGTATGGGCGGTGAGCCAGTTTACCGCGAAGATTTTGTGACTGATTATGGCAACGTCATCTTAGATACTTATGATTTGGATGTTAGTAATCCGATAGCGCTTGAGAAAGAGCTGAATAATATTGTGGGTGTCGTGTGTAATGGTATTTTTGCGGCCAATCAAGCTGATGTATTGCTGAAAGCAGGTAGTAATGGTGTGACGACACTTATTCGTTAAAAAATGCTTACTCGTTAAAAATCGGTTAAGCAGTGGCTTATCGTTCATCATAAAATAAAAAGGCAGATCATACTAAATGTGGTCTGCCTTTTTCGTACTTACTCTTCCATAAATAGATTATGGCGATATTTTTTAAAGTTTAATTTTATCTTTTAACAAAAATTCCATCAAGGCTTTTTGTGCATGTAAGCGATTTTCAGCTTCATCCCATACCACTGAGCGTGGATCGTCAAGCATATCATGAGAGATCTCCTCACCACGATGCGCGGGTAGACAATGCATAAATACCACTTCAGGATCGGCTTTATCCAATAGCGATGGCGATACTTGATAAGCGGCAAAACGGCGCGCACGAGTATTTTGTTCAGACTCTTGTCCCATGCTTGCCCATACATCGGTGACAATTAAATTTGAATCTTTCGCGGCTTCTTGTACGTTTTCGACAATACTGACGCAATGCGAGAAGCGTTTCATCAGCTCAGGGTCAGGCTCAAACCCATAAGGCGCAGCGACGCGTAGCTCAAAGCCAAACTGATGGGCTGCTTGCATATAGGATGCACACATATTATTGCCATCACCAACCCAAGTAACGATTTTATTTTCGATACTTCCACGGTGTTCATAATAGGTTTGCATATCAGCCAGTAGCTGGCAAGGATGAAATTCGTCAGTTAAAGCATTAATAATAGGCACGCTTGAGTATTCAGCAAAGGTTTCAACTTTTTCGTGACCAAAGGTACGAATCATGATGATATCGACCATGCTCGATATGACACGAGCGGAGTCTTCTAGCGGCTCACCACGCCCAAGCTGGGTATCATTTGGCGACAAAAAGATAGCACTACCACCAAACTGACCCATACCTGTCTCAAATGAGATGCGCGTACGGGTTGAGGATTTTTCAAATATCATGCCAAGCGTACGACCAACAAACGGCTGATATATCTCGCCTGCGTGTTGCATCTTGCGTAATTCGCTGGCGCGTTTTATAAGGTTTTCTAATTCTTGTTTGGTTAAATCAGATAAGGTCAAAAAATGGCGCAAACTCATAGTAATCCTAGCAGTCGATCGCAGTCAGTGAAACGTCATCAGTCTTTAATAGCATCGCGTCAGTGCGTATGCTGGGGTGACAACAAACTTTTAGTATAGCGCAATTAGGCTTAATGTAAATGTCCAATTTGCCGTGATTTATAAGTCTGGCAAACAGACATTACATGAATAGTGATAAGGTCAGCATAATTATACTTGTATGCGATTTGGGCGAATGCTTAGGCGGCATAGTAGCTCATAGCTAATCGTACCAGCATGCGCGGCGACTTCATCGACGTGCGGGGCATCGCCCCACAGAATTACTTTACTGTCTAACGCAATGTCTTCTGGCGCGGTACTGACATCAATGACAATCATATCCATTGCCACGCGTCCAATGACTGCGCATCGATAGCTTTGATCGTTGGTAGTATCTATAACAGTGACATAGGCTTCATGCTGATGACGCGAGGGTAACCATCGCCGTAGCCGACACTCACCAGCGCTGTTCTAGTGTCTTTCTGCGCTGTCCAACGACTGCCATAGCCAATAGCATTGTCTGCCTGAACTGTTTGCAGGGCGATAATTTGTGCGCTGAAATCCATCGCTGGCTGTAAGTCTAACTCATGCGCGCTTTTATCAATGACAGGGGCGCTACCATATAAAATAATGCCGGGACGTACCCAGTCATAATGATGCTCTGGAAAATTAACGATACCGGCTGAATTGCATAATGAGCCTTTGATATCGTTGCTAATAGTCTCTTGCAAAGTGCTTAATACATCTGAAAAACGCTGAATTTGCATTGAATTTAATGGATGAGTGCTGTCATCGGCATTAGCAAAATGCGTGGCTAGTATCAGCTGATATCCCGCTTCATGCAGCGCTTAGCCGCTGCCATAATACCTTCAGCGTTGAAGCCTAGACGATTCATACCAGTATTATATTTAAGCCAAACCACTCTGGTCGCACTACTGGCTGGTGGGATATTGTCGAGTGCCCACTGCAATTGCGGTGCATGATGAATCACGCAGCTAATATCATGCTCAATGGCTTGCTGCCACTCATCAGCGGTAAATGCCCCTTCAATCAAACCAATCGTTTTGTCCCAGCCTAACTGCCGAGCTTCTAGCGCCTCAGTCAAGGTTGCAACACCAATACCGTCTGCTTGTTGCAATGCAGGCAATACCGCTGCTACGCCATGTCCGTAAGCGTTGGACTTGACCATGGCTAGGACTTTAGAGTTTGATGCCATTTTCTTAACTTGGTTTAAGTTGTGAGTAATGGCTTGTGGTTTGATTGTGATAGTACGCATAATTGGCTTCTTTATAAGTAGAATTATGAAATTATAAAGCCAGTACTGCATTAATTAGGCTAATGCAGCACTGGCTATTTTATTAAAAACTATTTGTTCGCTTATGATTAAGCTTCAGTTTTTATCAGGCTGATTTCTATTAGGCTTAAGTTTTATAAGATTGATTACTCGTCATTCTCGAAACTGACGTTTTGATAGTATTCTGGCGTTAGGTTAATAAAGCGGGTAAATTGCCCTTCAAAGCCCAAACGTATAGTGCCGATAGGGCCGTTACGCTGTTTACCAATGATGATTTCAGCCACGCCTTTGTGGTCTGTATTCTCATTATAAACCTCATCACGATAGATGAACATAATCAAATCGGCATCCTGCTCAATCGCACCCGATTCACGCAAATCCGACATGATAGGACGCTTGTTAGGGCGGTTTTCTAGACTACGGTTAAGCTGTGATAAGGCAATAACAGGGCATTCAAGCTCACGTGCTAGCGCTTTGAGACTCCGTGAAATCTCAGAGATTTCCCCAACACGGTTGCCATCTAGGTTTGGCACTTTCATCAACTGGAGATAATCGACGACGATAGCGCCAAGCTTGCCGTCATGGTTTTTGGCGATACGGCGGCAGCGTGAACGCATCTCAGAGGGTGGCAAAGCAGTACTATCATCAATATAGAGATGCTTTGATTGCAAGTGCTGAATGGCGTTCATCATTTTTGCCCATTCGTCTTCGTTCATTTGCCCAGAACGCAGATGCGTCTGATTAATCGCGCCCCATGAGGACAGCAAACGCATGACGATAGACTCAGCAGGCATCTCCATCGAAAATACCACAACAGGCAGATCTTCGTTAAATAAAATACCTTCTGCCAAGTTCATTGCAAAAGTGGTTTTACCCATAGAAGGGCGCGCAGCCACAATGATTAAGTCACCTGCTGCAAGCTTGGGTTTTATTATTCAACTCAGCAAACGGCGTCTGCAAACCAATCATGCCATCGGGATTGGATTTGAGTTCTTGAATCTTATCAATAACATTGGTCAAAACAGCCGTAATGCCCACAGGTCCACGCTGTTCAGCGCGTTTATTGTGCTGCTCATTGATGCTAAATATCTTACCCTCAACACTGTCTAAAATATCACTGACGGTTTGGTCTTTAGGATTATAGGCGAGCGTAAGCATCTCATTGCCAGTCGTAATCAGTTGGCGTAGAGTAGATAGTTCACGGACGCGCTGAGCATAGGCGGTCAGGTTAAACAAGGTCGCAGGGCTTTGGCTCAAAATATCTGCCAAGTAGCTATCGCCGCCTGCACTTTTAAGGAGTTTTTGTGCTTCTAGCCAGTCGTGTACCATGACCGTATCATAGGGTTCGTTGACTGCCGCTAAATGAGCAATAGCATCAAAAATATACTGATGTCGCCCTGCATAAAAATCATCTTTGGTAACGATATCAGCAATCTTGTCGTACGCCTCTTCGATACTCATTAAGGACGCGAGCAATGCCTTTTCAATATCGATATTGTGCGGCGGTGTCTGATTGAGTAAGTCGTCGGTTTTTTCGTTGTCTGCCATGATTGCCTAATGTGTCAAAAGTCGATATAAAAGAGGGTATAAATGGGTATGTGACATCAGGGTTTTATTGGGTGCTGATACAGCAAATAAAACGCCACGTGCCACTATAATTGAAGTACCAAAACCTGAGCTCGGTGTTTACTGGTAAATGCTATAATGAAAAGCGAAAGTTTAACACATAATAGGTTTTTTTCGGCACCCATAGACAACTATCTATTCTAGATGACAGTTGTAATAAGTAAAAAATTATCTATACAATATAAGTGTCAGTACTTATTTTTCCCATAAAAAATACAATAAAATTCACGACTCAATATAAATATAAAGGCGTAGTTACGATGCAAGATATACAAAAAAAATTGCCATTATTAATCACAACTGGTGAGCCTGCTGGTATTGGAATGGATATCGTGCTGCTATTAGCGGCTGAGGGTAAATTGCAAGATTTTGAACGCCCAATTTGGGTCACTGCCGATAGCACTGCTATGACAAAGCGCGCAGATGAGTTGGTTGCAGCTGGCGTGCTGACAAATTCACCTATCTGGCAAACTATTGATATCGATGCCGATGACTTTAATTTTAACGTTGTAGAGCAGATGTTGCAGCCAGATACTGACGTGGATAGTTCTTTTATTCTGCTTAATATATCTTGTGCTGAGCCAGTTGTCTGCGGACAAATTAACACGCGCAATTCAGCAATGGTTGCTAAGCAGTTAGACGTTGCCCATCAGTTGGCAACCAACAAAATAGTGGCGGCTATCGTCACTGGACCATTGCAAAAGTCTGCATTGATAGAAGCTGGTATTAAGCTATTAGATGGCACGATGTTTAGCGGTCATACAGAGTTTTTTATGCAGCAAAGTGGCTGTGATAAAGTGGTTATGATGCTCGCCAATCAAGCCATGAAAGTGGCGCTTGTTACCACTCATTTACCACTAAAAGATATCCCTGCTGCAATCACGTCTGACAATGTACGCCAAACCGTACAAATTGTCGTCGATGAGATGAAAGCAAAATTTGGCTTAACGCAACCACGTATTTTAGTCTGTGGTCTCAATCCACATGCAGGCGAGGGTGGGTATTTAGGTATAGAAGAGATTGAAATTATCAATCCAGTCTTGCAAGAATTTATCAAAGCAGGCGTAGACATATCAGAGGCGATGCCAGCGGATACCTTATTTACACCCAGACATCTAGCCAACTGTGATGCGGTGATTGCGATGTATCATGACCAAGGGTTGCCGGTGCTGAAATCACATGGTTTTGGTGATACGGTCAATCTTACCTTAGGACTGCCGTATATCCGTACCTCGGTTGATCATGGGACTGCGCTTGATTTAGCGGGGCGCGGCAATGCTAGTGCCACTAGCTTGTATCAAGCATTAAAAATGGCAAACGAGATGGCAGATAAACCGCTTATTAAATAGACCTCTTGCATAAGCCGGCACCTTAGCGACATTTATCACGCAGTATTGGGTAACTTTAGTGTGAGTAATGGCTATTTATGAATTATCAAACAGGGTTTAATATAATTGGTTCCACCATAGCAGTCTGTTATAAGTGGTCTATTAATAGGTTTAGAGGGCTGAAATAGCTGGTTCTGCTAGGGTATATCCTAAAAGATCCATTCTATGATACTAAATTGCTAAGATTGTCGGGGATTCAGCATTCTGAGATAATGTAAGATGGTATATCTGAACTGAAAGCAAAGCGCTATTTGCATGCTCACTAAATTATCAGTACATCTATCAGAATAAATGAGAAGCCCTAGAATGAAACAATCTTTTCAGACCCTGTTAAATCAAGTGGGACTTACCGCTTTAGTGACAGCATCATTACTATCTGGAACAGTACAAGCAGCAGATAACAATGACCATCTAAAGAGCACCGTTGATCAACAAGCCAAATTACTAATGAATGAGCATGATATTTCAGGGATGTCTTTTGGCGTCATCATCGATGGCAAATCACATTTTTATCATTATGGTTTGGCTGATAAGAAAGCCAAAATACCTGTCTCAGAAAACACTATTTTTGAGCTAGGCTCAATCAGTAAGACGTTTGCTGCTACCTTAGCCAGTTATTCAGAATTAAATGGCACACTTACATTAGAAGATACTGCTGATAAATATATTCCCTACCTAAAAACAGCACCATTGGCAACACCAAGCTTATAAACTTAGTTACCTATTCAGCTGGCGGTCTGCCGTTACAAGTACCTGATGAAGTCAAAAACAATAAAGAGTTGCTTAGTTATTATAAATCTTGGCAGCCAGTCTTTTCTGTCAACTCAAAGCGTTTATATTCCAATGCCAGCATAGGATTGTTTGGTTATATATCGGCATTGAGCATGGATGCTGATTACACACAATTGATGGAAGAAAAAATACTGCCGTCACTCAATATGCCCAACACCTTTATCAATGTGCCTAATGACAAAATGGCGGATTATGCGTTTGGTTATAATGCTGTTGGCGATGCTATCCGAGTCAATCCTGGCATGTTAGACGCTGAAGCCTATGGCATTAAATCCACCATTAAAGATATGACGCAGTTTATGGCGGCGAATATGGGGCTGGTGCCGCTGGATAAAGATATTCAGCAAGCGTTAGACAATAATAGAAAGGGTTACTATCAGGCGAGTACTTTTACCCAAGGGTTAGGATGGGAGATGTACTCTTATCCTACTCAGCTAAATACCTTACTCGAAGGTAACTCAATGGATGTGGTGCTAAAGCCTCAAGCCATTAAAATAGACAATCATCCAACGTCTATTTTAAACAACGTCTGGGTCAATAAAACAGGCGCTACTAATGGGTTTGGTGGCTATATCGCTTATATTCCTGCCGAAAAATCAGGCATTGTCATTCTGGCAAATAAAAACTATCCCAATGCAGATAGGGTCAAAGCAGCGTATACGATTTTAGAGAGTGTGATAACTCATTGATTAAGCATGAGTCACAAAGCAACCTTATAAAAACGACCTTCCACTAATAACCCAGCTAGATGCTGGGTTTTTTACGTTCAACTTTTAAGAGCAACCTTCCACCAAATAAATCGCTTCTGGTATACCAATATCTATGCTTTCTACCTCACCTTTTAATAGGTTTTTATGCTCTGCTGTCCACTCAGTCGCCTTAATCATAGAATCACTCAGCTTTTGACCACCCTTGACATGATATTCAATTTGTAGGGGTAACTTATCCTGTTTATTATTAAGCTCAATATTGTCATCTTTTAAGAATTCTCCAAGTGGGCTTTCTTTTATTACCTTGAAATTGACATTAGCAATCAGGTTATAGTAGTCACCATCAACCGCATATTTATCGATCTCGTAGCTAAGCTCGTCATTATGTGCTTTCATAACGTCTGTAGCGGAATTGCCAACGTTGATGTCTTTATAAAACGGGATACTTGGATCCTGAATATTAATCAGGGCAACCTTGTTGTCTATGATTTGATACAGCACAGAAGCACGTTTACCGTACTTTTTATCGATATAGCTCAGCTCTGGATTACTGACGTAATAGCATTTTTCGTTATCGCTCTTGGCTTTGGTCATTCCTAGGCTGCTTAGTAGTTCAGGAGTAATAACCTGACCAAAGCTTAGTTTCTGATACCCTGACGGGCTGACGATTTGTTCATCAGCTATATCTGTCGCTTTGTTAGTTTGGGCTTCATCTATAGCACTTGTATCTGTAGGTGCTGGATTGACAGGCATCTCATCATTCTCGATCATATCTTTGTCTATATTATTCGTTTGTGTAGTGTCATCGTTATTTGTAGATGAGGGCTGTAAGTCACAGCCTGTCATCTGTTGTACAGCAGCGATTAATAAAGTAGAAGCCATTGCCGTTCTAATTATCGGCAATGATGATTTTGAATGAAAAGTTAACATGGCTCAATTCCTGAATTCAGATCATTGATATTAATATATACCTCAATGAACCTTGTATAAACTGTTTTTCTTATGCTCAATTTCATTTAAGATAACGTCTAATCGGTGCGTCTATAGCGCACTAAAGACGAATAGAATATGTATGGTAAGCACACCATAAAGTACACCGTGAGTATTTCAGTGAGTTAAAACATTGATATCACTAGCCTACAGCAAAAGCTTCAAGTCCTCACTAGGGAACCATGCTTACTCTCATAATACTCTTATAATAAACGATTTTAGAAAAAAATAAGGCACTATGTCGATTGCGCTAATGTATGGGTAGTTTAACAATAAAATATCTCAAAAATACAGTGCAATTATGAGCTGTGTTATAATTCATCATTATAAAACTAGCACATTGCTGGCATTGCCATAGCGCTATAGCCCATTTATCTTTTACTCATTAAGACTTTTTTATGTCCAAAATTTCGTTTGATGCTCAGTCTATTACCAACAGCCTACGCGCTGCCAAACACCAACCGCGTAAGCGCTTTGGTCAAAACTTCTTACATGATCGCAGTGTCATCCGTGAGATTGTTGAGAGCATTCGCTTAGAGCGCGATGACAATTTGATTGAGATTGGGCCAGGGATGGGCGCACTGACTGAGCCATTATTGGCAGAAGTGGATGCGATGACTGTGGTCGAGCTGGATCGTGATTTGGCAGATAGTCTGCGTATTCGTATCGGTGCCAACAGCCATCCAAACTTTACGATCATCAAAGACAATGCCATGCATGTCGACTATCGCGAGCTGTATAGCGATGAGCGGGGCAAGCTCCGTGTGGTTGGTAATCTGCCGTATAATATTTCTACGCCTATCTTATTTCATTTGCTCAGTTATGCCGATGTGATTCAAGACATGCACTTTATGCTGCAAAAAGAAGTGGTCGAGCGTATCACCGCTGACGTTGGTAGCAAAACTTATGGTCGCCTATCTGTCATTATGCAGTATCACTGCCATACCGATTATCTACTGACTGTACCACGTGGTGCTTTTAATCCGCCACCAAAAGTAACCAGTGCGGTTTTTCGTTTGACGCCGCATATCACTAAGCCAATTGTGGCAGAAGATGAAGAGTATTTTGCCTTGGTGGTACGTGAAACCTTTAATCATCGCCGTAAGACACTGCGCGCCATCTTTAAAAAATCAACGTTATTACCAACACTCAGTGAAGCCGATTTTGCAGCGTGTGGTATTGATCCGCAAGCACGCCCTGAAACCTTAAGCGTAAAAGATTTTGTCAATTTGAGCAATCAGGCGAGCACGGTTCAGTTATAACATATTCTTTCTAGCAGCTATAAAAACAGTGAGAAGGGGCTGTTCTCATCGTTTAAATACGTGATGGTCATTGGATGGAAAAAATATTAGCCATTTACTATCATTTGTAAGCTGCTTAAAAGCGAGCAGTTAAAAATTATTGAGGGTTTATGAGTTTTCGTCATCAGTATGTCATCGGTGACCTGCAAGGTTGCTACGCGGCGTACCTTCATTTACTTGAAATATTGGATTTTGATCCTGCACAAGACAAGCTATGGTTTGCAGGGGACTTGGTGGCACGTGGTGAAGACTCGTTAAGTACCTTGCGTCATGTCAAAGCACTTTGCGAGCAAGGGACAGCCGCGACAGTACTCGGCAATCATGATATCAATTTGATCGCTGTCTGGCGCGGTGCGGCAAAGATTAAAAAAAGGATCAGACAGCGCCTATTTTTGCTGCCGATGATTGCGATGAACTGCTTGAATGGTTACGTCATCAGCCAGTATTGGCTTTTCCTGATGAGCAGACGGTATTAGTTCATGCTGGTATTCCGCCACATTGGAGTATCGAAGATGCCGAAAAGTATGCGCAGCAGTTAGAGTCACAATTGCAAAGTAGTTTAAAACAGCTGGATCGTTTATTGCCAAATTTATATAGCAAGACTGCTGATGACTGGCATCCAGATATTAGCGGCTTTACCAAAATGCGCGCAATTGCCAATTATTTCACTCGTATGCGGCTGTGCAAACAAGACGGCACGTTAGAATTTAGCTTTGCAGCAGGGTTAGAATCGTCTATGCCAGAGGGGTTTTTGCCTTGGTTTGAATGGCAAGTGCCGCGGACTCGCAAGATACTATTTGGGCATTGGGCAGCGCTGAAAGGTGAGGTAGACTTACCGTATGCGCGTGCACTTGACGGCGGCTGTGTTTGGGGAAATGATCTATTGGCTTATCGCTTGAGTGATGGAAAAATCATCAGGTCAAGTGCGCACTGCTTACATACAGGAACATAATATTAAGGCATGGCTCATTTCTATCTCCGTTTTTAAAATGAGGTCACGCCGCAACTATTTGGCTTATCCAAACGATTTATTGAACCACCAAAACCTTCCCATTAGCTGTAGGTTTGGTGGTTTTTTGGGTTTAGGTAGTGATGTTTTAGCATCGCCCGTGGCCTTGTTTTCAGGGTTGCTGTTATCGCTTTCAGGATGGGCAGTCGTCTCATTACCCTCAGTAAAGGCGTTATGCGCTTTATCATATTGAATATCACTACTATAAGGAATGCTATTGAGCTCCTCATCTATCAGCCCATCATCGAGTTCAATGGTTTTTTGGTACTGATATGATTGGTGGTGCTGTGTGTTTCCCGGCTTTTTAGCGCAGCGTCAGTGTCAGCATTTGAGATGTTATTATCGTAATCTATGTCTGTGATAGCCTGTTCATTTTGCATGCTTTTTTGCTTGGATTTAGGTAGGATTTTTACATCAGACAAACGCCGCACGACATAATTATTGGGAATAGTTTGTCCCCCTTTATGAGCGCTGGTATCGTCAAAGATCATATGTCCTTGACTGTCGATACGAGCATACTTCATTGGCTTATCACGTGGCCAGAAAAAGTCTGAAGGATGGGTAAGCATATGGCTGAAAAGCTGCTTGGTTAAACGACTCCACTCCATGAATTTGACTTCTTTAGAGCGCAGTGCCACAAATAAGGCGAGCGAAAAGCTGACCATGAGGTTCACCATGCCGATAAGGGCAACGCCTAAAATAGAAATAAACACAATCTGCCAATCCCACTGGTTGGCAGATATATTAAACAGTCCATGCGCCAAATTCGCCGAGGCAAACGCAATGTGGCGAATATCAATCGGTAAGCCAAATAAATAGCCAATTGTTGCAGTGCTACCTAAGAACACCCCGAACAAGAAATTGCCCATAATGGCGCCAAGGTTGGCTTCTATAAAACCGCCTAAACGCTGTAACCAAGTTTTTGGTAGTAGGTATTGAAGTAGTTTGTGGCGCTGAATACGGGCACCGATTTGGTTGTAGACCGCCAAGTTATCGTAGTAACCAGCAATAAGACCCGATAAAAATAAATAGACGCCAGCAATGGCCGCATGGGGTAGTGCCAGTGAATGAAAGGGGTCAAGATCATGCAGTAAGTGTGCAGCCTTATCGGTATTGATCATCGGTGCACCAGTATATTGTAGCCATGCAAAAGAGATAATCAGAGCGACTGGTATCGCTAGCATAATATTACCCATAATCGCCACAAACTGGGTACGTAAAATATCGACCACCAACTCTGATAGTTTATTTAACTGGTGTGACTTTTTGCCAGAACCGTCCGAGATAGTAGAGGCAATTGCCGCCGCCGTCATAGCAGGCTGTTTGGTAGCAACTGTACCATGAACGATATGGATAAAAACAAAACCCAATCCATAAATCATACTATTTACAAAGGCGCGTCCCATCGGTGCAAGGGCTAGGTTATAGGCTAATATCTTAAGCGTTGCCATAAAAGCAATAATAAAACCACCAATAGAGGCTTTCTTGAACATTTTTTGGTAGCCCGATTTATCGGTACTAATATAATGTTCACCCACACGGCTGGCATTTTCAGTGACTTTGCGCGACAGCAGCTTGGTATTATTATCAATTAAGTATCCAATACTATAACGGCGGCTCGCAGTGGTAATCAGTGCTTGAATCAACTCAATGAGCGCCTGATCACGCTTATCATAATTATCTGCTACCAGTTCAGTTAGGATGCGCATACGCTGCAAACTTTGGTCTAAACGCAGCATCATATTGGTCAGGCGAATAGAGATCCCCGTTTTATAAATTCGCTTGCGTATGGTGGCAACGATATCTTCGCATTGTTCAATCATGACCAGTAACGGCGCAGGATCTACCGCTTTTTCGGGCGTAATATCTGTTAAAGTATCAAGCTCATGCGCTTCTCGGTACTGATTGACGTATAAGACCGCCTCTTGATTTTGTGCCACAAATGACGCTGAATAATTCAGCATTTGCGGATAAAATTCCATCAAATCTGGATGCAAGCCAATACCGCTGATACGGTATGACAAAATGATAATCGCATTCAAAATACTGTTTTTTGCTGTCGCAACTAAGTTTAAATGCTGCTCATCGACTTTGAGTAGCTCAACCAGTTCATCCCATTTGTCTTTTTTAATATTGGCAAGCCAGCGCTCATCAGAGCGTTTATCAAATAAATAACCGACCAATTCTACGACAGAATCTTCTTGTGGCAATAGCGGTAAAAAACGGTGCCCGATAAGGCGACGTAGACTATTAAAAAAGCCCTGATCCGACATGATGCCAGTATCGGTATATAAAGCAATTTGGCGATATTCAATAATCAGTTTTAAGACGAAACTTGACAGTCCATCTGCATATTCTGGATGTTGACGTAAAATATCAATCAGCTCTTGAATGTTTTGATTGGCTAACGTGGGCTCTTTATCACTCACTCGTAGCTCATCGATTAAGCGCTTGAGTACCGCAGGATCTGGCACATCACTTAAGGCTGTAATCTGTTGTAAAATGTGTTTTATTTCTGACACATTGCATCCCTTGTGGTGGTTATTTCAATCATTGTTATTATTGAGTATGAGCAAAGATATAAGTGCTTTGAATGGCTATATTGGTTATCAATGTCGCGATATCTACCACTATTGATGGTTAGGTTTCTAATTTATAGCTCACTAATTTGGAAATTATTAGCTTTAAGCTTATTGGTTTCGGCGTTAAAGATATTTGTACCAATCTTAATGTTGTGACTTTGCGTTATTTTAATCGTAACAATGCCTGAGCGGTTAATTATTTTGTTAGCAGTTATTTTGTGGCGCTCATTATATCGATTGTGGAAACCATCGCTGTGATGATATTTTTGGCAAAAAAAGGGACAGTAGCGTGAGTGTGTTTTTTGATAATGCCTGATATCAACTGATAACTGTACAGCCTTTATTTTATATGACTTTGATGCTAATATGTCATCTGTGGTAACGTTAGAACTAATGTGGAAACGGCTACCAAATGGCTACCAAAGTGGCTACCAAAATATAGGTGATAAGACGATGGCTAAAACAGACCTAACAACCGACACCCAAATTAAGAAAGTAATCAAAGACACTATCAAAGCGGATAAAACGATTAGCTATCCTATAGCTGGCTATAAAGCTTAGAGATACGTATTAGACCACAAAAAGATAGCCAAGACGTTACAGCCGACTTTAGACACCGTTATACACACCCTGTCACTGGCAAACGCCCTTATATGACGTTAGGGCAATACCCAGCGTTAAGCCTTGCTGATGCCCGTCAATACCACAGCGACAACATGCAGCTATTAGCTAAAGATATAGACCCAATAGAGCATAGGGACAGCTTAAAGCAAAAAGACATAACAGACCGTCAAAATACTTTAAATTATTTTATTAACGAATGGCAGGAAATACAAAACAGCAAGAGCTTATCTCAATCGACTATTAAGAGCAATAAAATAATCATTAAGGTTATTCAGCAAAAGTTAGGGCATATGAAAGTTACAGACATTAGCCCTAGTATCGTTATTACGTTTATTAAGGACATACAGAAAAAGTACACGTACAAAGGCTTAACGGTAAAAACTATATTAAAGAGCATTCTACAAATCGCTAAAGCTCATATGGTCATTGAGTACAATCCAGCCAGCGACTTAGGCGGAACGCTCATTAAGCATAAAGTAAAGCACCGCCCATCATTAACACAGCCTAAAGAATTTGCGGAACTGCTAAAGGATATCGACCAGCTAGACGATACAAGCCAGCTATATAACAAAAGTATATTACAGCTACTAGCACTTACGTTTGTTCGCATTGGTGATGTTTGCGCTATGAGGTGGGCAGATATTGACCTAAACGCCAAGCAATGGATATTAGAGCCACAGAAAGGGCAGGGACGGGGCGATATGGTGGATAGTGTAGTGATACCACTAGCACCGCAAACTATAGCTATATTAGAGAAGATACAGCCATTAACGGGCGATTATGATTATGTATTCTATAATTCCAGACGCAAGAAAGCACCATATCATCATGCCCAAGAAGTTAACAAGCTACTGAACAGCCCAGCTATGAATAACGGTAAAGGCTATCAATACATTCACAGCCCCCACGGTTTTAGAGCCAGTGCAAAAACTATGCTGATGGAACGACTAGGTTATGATGAACTGATAACCGAAATGCAGTTAGGTCATGCAATGCTTAATAAATATGGCAAAGCATATAGCCGTTTTGAGTTTTCGGACAATAGAACGCGCATGATGAACGACTGGGCGAACTATTTAGACAATATCAAAGCTGGCAAGTTTGATAATGTTATTCATGCTGATTTTAAGAATAAAAAACAACATCAAGCCTAAAACAGCACTGCCATAACTGACAAAACCCCCATATTAGACAGTTTTAACCAGTTTTGACGGCTCAAGGGCTGTCATACCACTTGTGAGGCTAGGTAGTCATGAACCGAACGACAGCGATTTACACCCTTATGCTGTCAGCGCCTCACTCCTACTTTTTTTAAGGGTGTAGGGTGTAAACATGATTAAGTATTTATCTATTGATGAGGCTATCTTGATTGCTGAGAATAGAATTAGAGGCTCAATGTTTGAAACAGTAGGAGCAAAACAGTTTTTAGAAAGATTTATAAATAAAGGGCAATTAATACCAGTTTTTTATTTTAATGGCTATGGAGTTTTAAACCTCAATGTTTCACTAGATGACATGGAAATGAAAAACATATGGCGCATAGAGGGTTATTTTTTAGATAAACATGCTTATTCTTTGGATAACTCAGGTGCATTTAGGCGCTCAAATTCAAATATAGAGTCTGCATTTAAAAACCTAAGCAATAGTATTTTTAGACTTAGATATAATTCTGGAATTTTGCACGAGGTTTTAACAAGTCGTTTCGTTGGCACTGATGAGGCAGCAAAGCGAATAAATAAAACTAATGTAGATGATGATGTATTCCTTAAAAATAGACATGTTACCTTATTCAATGATGAGCCAATATATGAGGGGCGTTATGACTATGAGGACATGGACGACACCATTGTCATAGATAGGGGTAATGTTTTCTTTGCTATTGAGGACATCAATAACATTTTGGAGCAGTTGCCAGTTAATGCAGGGCAGCACATAGCCGCCCCAGCAATGACCGCCGCGCCATATCAAAACAATAGCCAAGACAATCAACGTATAGCCGAACTCACAAAGCAGCTAGAACAAGCCCACGCCGATAATGATTTATTAAGAAAGAAACTAGACGATCACAAGGAGTTGCAGCCAAGCTCAACAGCCGCCGTTACTCGTCTATTAAACGTCTTATTCTATAAGTTAGATTATGACGTTAGCGCCCATTCAGGTACTTTAAACAAGCAGCTTATCGAATATTCAAAGCACCCAAGTGTTAATACGTCTATAAGCAAAGGTTTTCTTGTACAGTGGCTTAAAAGAGTACAGCAATTAAGGATAGACACAAAAACAGGGTCACATGACCGTCACACGCCCTTATAGATAACCCAGCACTTGTACATACTGCTACACCTTATAACGCGTAAACTAAAGAGGTGGCAGCATGGCGTACAGCTTAGATCTAGAGGTGCAAGACTTGTTAGCGTCTTGGGGTCATTGGGTATTGGCAGACGGTACAGGGTTAGGTTATACCAGTCCAATGGCTATGTTAATGCGTGGGCATGTAGTAGAGAAAAGAAAAGCGCGTACTACCATGTTTATAACCGATGATGAGGCGTTAAAAGTTGAGGGGCTTATCACTATTTTATGTGAGTATAAGCGTTAGAGGGCAAAATCTTACTATTGAAATATGTTGAGCGCATGAGTGCCAGTAGCATAGCCAAGCATTACTTAACGCCGCTTAAGTACGGCAAAGACAGTGAAAAGCAAGTCAGCTCATATCAAGCAGCCCAATACATAGCGAACGCGGAGGGGTTTATAACAGGCTTGATATTGAATAAAAACTACAAGCAAAACAAGTAATGACATGAACAGAATATAACAGCCTTGCAGCAATGCAGGGCTTTTTTATTGCCTATCAAAAATAGGGTCATGTGACGGTCATGTGACCTTATAGCACCCTCCTATCAAAAGCTAATATGCAAACTCCAGACCACGCCAAACAATGGCAGACAATAGGAGTTAATCAGCATGACCCAATCGACAGACAACACCCAGACACCCCCAGCAATCCACCCAGACGGGCAAATGCGTATTAAGCAAGCCGCCGCCTTAATTGGTGTAAGTCCGCTTACTTTGCGTAGATGGTGGCAAGCCGAGCCGCCCAAGTTTATCAAGCCGTCAAACGTCAATGGCATTTTGCTATTCAAGAACAGCGATATTCTGGCATTTATTGACAGCCAACACGCTAACAGTGATGAGGTGTAACCGATGACTAAACAAACTCAAAACCAAATCATCAAAGAGCACTTGCTAACAGGGCAGCCAATCACATCATGGCAAGCAATCACTGAATACCGCATAACGCGCCTTGCTAAGTGTATTCATGAGCTTAGAAAGGCAGGCATGAATATCCAAAGCAAAACCGTTAAGGATAACGGCAAGCATTTTAGCCGCTACTGGGTTAATAAGGCAGACGATGAGGTGAACAACTATGAGTAGAGATGAACTTGTAAACGAGGTAATGGACAGGCTAAAAGAGCAAGGTTTTTTGATGATAACTGATGACTTTATCGACCAGTTAATCATTACCTTGCATGCCAATGTGACCATCATTAATACCATGACAGAACTTGCAGAAATAGAAACTCAAATGTTAGGCAGCTTGTTACCTACAGGCAGCCGACAAGTGGAGTCATTAAAAAATCTATCTGTAAAAATAGCAGAGATAGCCTTTAACGTGGAGAACGTAAGACATGAGCAAAGATAACAAAACCAAGTTAAGAGCCGACTACAGGCAGCACAGCGACAACCAGCACCCCAAGCGCGGTAAGTTTAGCGTTATCGGTTTTATATCAATCATGGCTGGCTTGTTAATGCTGCTACTAATCGCCTCATGCGAGCGCGTCAACGTTCAAACAATCACAAAATCAAAGGTAACTAATCATGCGTCACTTAAATAACACCGCCCACGCCAGCCAAATTAAAACCATCAACATGACAACCGCCGATGATGACGAAGTGATTTTAATGCCGTCTATCATGTTGTCCGATATTGCATGTGATATAAGCGGCGCTATTACCGTCCTGAACGATGTTGGCACACTCTTAAGCCTTATCTATCAACAAGGCATTACACCCCAACAAGCGGCAAGCATGGCACGCCTAACACACGATGCCGCCGACACATGGGCAAACTTACTTTGCAGCTCGCTAAACACTCTTAACGAGCCATTAGCCCAAAGTGTTTTTGGTGAGGTGGCAGCTCATGACGACTGATAACGACAACCCTAAAACATTCATGCACGCTCAACTTGCCTATGCGAAGTCAAAGCAGGGCAAAGAGCAGAAAAGAAAAGACGCACAAGGCGGGCGTTACTATCAAATCATGCAAGCTGCAAAACGCGCACAAGCTCAACATGACAGCGATAAGGAGGGCGAACAATGAGGCACTGCCCACAACCCAAACAGAGCCGCAAATATGCCAAGCGCAAAAACTATTACAAGAAGTATCGAGCAACGCGCCAGCCTAAGCAGACGCAAACGAGGGGTAAAAGATGACTACCACACAGCAAAACGCCCATGCGACCAACACGGGCGTAACTACTGTTTTGGGCGACCACAGCCCAGCAACGGAGCAAACATTACAAGGTGACAAGCTGCTAACAGATATTTATCACTTGTTAGAACCCAATAGTTTGTTAGACATTCAACAAGAAATCGCACCGACCACAGGCGAACATGCAGGGGTAAGGCAACAAACTACAGGCACAGTAGGAGTAATATTACATAACAGGATTTATGAGGCAATAAGTCTTTTGTGTATAACGCCAAATAGTAGCGGATTGCCTTTTGTCACTGACACTAGCCAAGCATGTGCGCTATTTCTTGGCACACCTCAAAGTGATTATGAGCTAGTCATAGTTGATAACTACAAAGATGGGGTAAAGCTCGCTAAGCATTTTGCACATGAGAAAATCATAGTAGCAGTGAGTCCAACGCCTCATCTATTGCTTGATACGGTAAAGCACTTTGCACACGATACCCAAGTAACAATATTCCCCAGCATTGAGCACAGGGACAGGGTTAAAAAACAGTTTGCAGGGTGTAACGTCAAAGTGGTTATTGCACCATTGGGTGTGATAACTCATCTTGAATGTGGCAAAAGTTATGCTGAAATCTTATCTTTTGATGATACCCAGATAATCGACTTGCAGTTAGCAGACTGGGCAAAACCAAAGCCCATCAATCACACCTTGCCGCCCGTGACCAGCATAACCAAAAACATGCTACCAGAGCCGCTTTACAACTACTCAATGAACAGCGCCGAACGGCTTAACGTACCGCTTGAATTTGTAGCCGTGCCTTTGCTTGTGGCATTGGGCAGCGTCATAGGTACAAAGGTAGCTATCATGCCTAAGCGCCTTGATGACTGGGACATAGTGCCAAATCTGTGGGGCGCTATCATTGGGCAGCCCTCAAGTAAGAAAAGCCCGTCAATAGCCGCCGCAATGAAACCGATTGATAACCTTGCGAGCCAAGCAAGGGCAGCTCATGAACTCGCTAAACAAGAACATGAAACGCAAAAGCTCATCAATGACAGCAAGGCAAAGGCAGACGATGACGCACTAAAGAAAATGGCTAAGCAGCTTGCTACCCAGACCGATGACACGGACGAGCCTATAACCAGTGAGGACTTGCACAAAAAGGCAGCCGCCATAGCTGAAAGCAAGGCTCAAGATAACAACGTGCCCATTCCACGCCGCCACATGTAGGTAATATTACTATGGAAAAGCTGGGCGAAATTGAGAACCAAAACAATAACGGCGTTCTACAGTTTCGTGATGAGCTGTCAGGCTTTTTAGCCAGTCTTGATAAGGACAGCGAACAAGAACAAAGGGCGTTCTACCTGTCAGGCTTTAACGGTACAGGCAGCGAAATGGTGGACAGAATAGGGCGCGGCTCGCTATTTATTGAAAATCATTGTTTGTCTGTCATGGGTGGCTTGCAGCCTGATAAGTTAGAGATGTATTTAGAAAAGACCATGAAAGGGTTAGGCAATGACGGGCTTATGCAACGCTTTCAAATGATGGTTTACCCAGACCCAATAGCACGGGTTAAGCGGAATGATATAGCAGTCGATAAGGACAGCCGTAACGCCGTTTATGCCTTGTTTGAGTCGATGGACAACCTTTACACCGATAGCTTAGTCAGTTACGGGGCACATGAGCCGAACGAGTTCTACAAGCGCCCTTATTTTCGATTTGATAGTAATGCTTACCCTGTGTTTATGGACTGGGACGACAACCTACAGAACAAAGCTGATGAGGCAGAACATGACGTAATAACCCAGCACTTGCTTAAGTATGGCAGACTTGTCCCAGCGTTAGCCTCATCTTTCATCTGGTGGACTGTGTGGAGATAGGCAGACGGTTAGGAGGGGTTAGCCTTGACGCACTACAAGCGGCGATTGCATGGGGCGATATGTTAGAAACTCACATGCTTAGGGTGTATAGCTGCATTACTGATAATTCACACCTCAAAGCGTCTTTGCTGTCCAAGAAAATATTAGAAATGCTTAAGAAACCAAGTGACAAAACCGACAAAACCGACTGGGTAAGTCATGGCTTTACCGCTCGAAGTCTTAAGCGCAAAAGCTGGAAAGGCTTAACTGATGATGAGGCAGTACAGACCGCGCTTGATGTGCTGATAGAATATGACTGGCTTAACTACAAGCAAGTAGAAAGCACGGGGCAAGGTGGCAGACCGACAGAGCGTTACTTTATCAATCCAAACCTCAAAGCGTTTATATAGTTTCGTCAGTTTTGGCAGTGCAATATCTGGGCGTTATTTAAAAATAGCGCCTTTTTTTGCTTGTTAGAGGTTATGTCAGTTTTGACAGTGCAAAGTTGGAGGCAATAGCAATAATTTAATGATTAATTGAGCATTACCACCAACGGCGACCATGCTCAATCACCTAAGGAAACCCTAAGGTTTAGATAAGTCCAGTTTTGGACGTATCGCATTCAAGCAGTCCAGCACCGCCGCGCATGTTGTCATTTGTTTACATTGTCAGCACTCAAAACCTGAGGAAACCCCTAGTTTTTAGATGTGAGCAGTTTTGCGCCTATCTCATGCAAAGGGGTAGTTTTCGGACACGTTAGAACCCAGCAAAATCCAATATTCAAAACCTGACAAAACCTTACATTCAAAATCAATTTGCACCGCCGCCCATGTTGTGAAATGTTGTTATTGGCAGCACTCACTACCCCAAGATAACCACAAGGTTAGAACCTGATAAAACATGAGGTTTTAGCACCGCCGCCGACCTGTCAAAACCTGTCATTCAAAGCCAAATCACACGCCGCTAATGCTAACAAATGCTAACATTTTGCATGGCATTCCCTCATCATTGCCAATATCACAAAGCTATGCAGCATAAGGGCTTAGCTAGTTTCTGTACAAGTATCGCGCGCGCACGCGAGGCAAGCACCAATTACAGGGGTTTTTGAACAATATAAAAAAGGAGTTCTTGGAGTCCATAAAGGGGTAGTTTTTCGGACTGTTTTAAAAGGACTGGGGTAATTTTCGGACATCGTAGAGGGTAATTTTGCGAGTCCATAAAAGGGACTTTATGCACAGGTATCGTAAGGGACTTTTCGGACATCTTAAGCAGCGGCTAAAAATGAGTTGTTGGACACGTTAGGGGGAGTTAATGGAACAGTACGCACACGGGGTAGGTTTTGCTTATGCTGGATAGTTTCAAGACAAGTAACATGAGGCAGCATAAGCGACTTTTCGGACAGGTATCGTGAGCAATCAAGCTAATATCAAATAATTAACCAATGATGTGAGTCTTAACACGTTATCTATACCGCCTCATTTAGCCGCTACAGCGTTTTAACCTTGATATGGTACAAAGTTAGCTAAGCTAAGTTAGAGCCTATGAGCTTGTTATCAAATGTTATGGTTTTCACTTGCTGGCATGTTGAGGAATGTTGAAACTTAAACGACTGTTTTTAAGGTTTAGCCTGTTAAGTAATGTTAAGGTTTTAACTACCAATAGCCAAAAAATAAAGCTAGTGGCTACCAAAACGGCTACCAAATATGCAAAGGTTTATATAATTACGTTTAAAAACAATATGTTATACGTAAAAAAGGGACAGTAACGTGACTGTCCCCTTATCGTAGTGCGGTATTGCCTACTTTATTATAAAAGCAAACAATTAGCTAGCAGGTACATCAAAGTAGCTAAGATCAAAGTTCATCATTGGATCACTACCAGCTTGAACCATTTGAGCATGAGCATCGATGCGTGGCAAAATACGCCCGACGAAATAATCGGCAAGCTTGGCTTTATTGGTATAAAACTCACCTTCTTTACCGTTAGCGGCTTCTATCATCAACGCAAACATGTACGAATAAGCGAGGTAACCAAAGGCATGCATGTAGTCAACGGCACAGCCATTGACTTCGTTTTTACGCTCGCTAATGTTACTAAGAACAGTGTTGGTCAATGCTTCAATCGTGTCGGCAGCATCTAGCGTTGCTTGCTTGATACCATGATCTGCTTGCATGTTATTGACGAAATCACGAATTTCACCTAAGAAGTGGGTGACGTATTTGCCGTTATTTTTTGCCACTTTACGACCTAGTAAGTCAAGTGCTTGAATACCGTTGGTGCCTTCATAAATCTGTGCAATACGGGTATCACGGACGATTTGCTCCATACCCCATTCGCGGATATAGCCGTGACCGCCAAATACTTGCTGGCAATCAATGGTCGCTTCTAATGCTTTGTCGGTCAAGAACGCTTTAGCAACTGGCGTCAATAGAGCAACACGTGCGGCAGCAGCTTGAGCGGCCTCTGGATCGGTACTAAACTTCTCTTCATCAAGATTTTTAGCAACGTACATCGCAAAGCAACGTGAGGCTTCGGTATTGGCTTTGGCATTCAACAGCATACGGCGTACATCGGCATGATGAATGATGGCATCCGCTGGTTTTTCTGGACTTTGCAGTTGGGTATCGCTACGACCTTGACCACGATCATTGGCATATAACGCCGCATTTTGATAAGCAAGCTCAGAACCACCAAGACCTTGCAGACCCATGGTGACACGCTCATAGTTCATCATAATGAACATTGATGACAGACCCGTGTTTTCGGCACCAACCATCCAGCCTTTAGCGCTGTCAAAATTCATGACACAAGTGGCTGAGGCTTTGATGCCCATTTTGTGCTCGATAGAGCCAACTGCTAGGGTGTTACGCTCGCCTAAGCTGCCATCTGCATTGACCAAAAATTTGGTACGACAAATAACGAAATACCTTTTGAGCCTTCTGGGGCGTTAGGGGTTTTTGCCAATACCAAATGAATGATGTTTTCGGTTAAGTCATGCTCGCCGCCAGTGATAAAGATTTTGGTACCAGAGATATCATAGCTACCGTCATCATTAGGGATAGCTTTGGTTTTGATGATACCTAAGTCAGTACCAGCATGTGGCTCTGTCAAGCACATGGTGCCCGCCCACTCGCCATTGTACATTTTTTCTAGGTAAGTTTGCTTTTGTTCTTCAGAAGCCGCTGCGTTTAGGCACAGTGTCGCGCCAACGGTTAGGTTAGGGTAGAGGGCAAATGATTGGTTGGCAGTGAATACCATCTCTTCAGTCAGCATGGTCACCATTTTTGGGAAACCTTGACCACCGTATTCAGAGTTACCGCTTAAGCCAACCCAGCCTGATTCAGCATACTGTTTATACGCTTCTTTAAATCCAGTAGGAGTCGTGACGACGCCATTACCTTCAAAGGTTGCGCCTTCTTCATCGCCGCTGCGGTTGATTGGCAAAAGAATGTTTTTTGACAGTTTTGCCATTTCTTCCAAAATCATATCGACTGTTTCCATATCGACATGAGCTAAGTTTTCGTTGTTTTGCCAAAATTTAGGCGCGTTAAATACATCATTTAAGATAAAGCGCATGTCATTCAGAGGGGCATTATAAACAGCCATAAACATTCCTTTGGTTCAAATAAATAAAATTAAAGTTGTTAAAGATATCAATTGTTCTTTTGGTCTAACCTTAGCGGTTAATAATCAAAGTTTAGCAAATAAGCTTGCACACGGGTGTGTTTCTTCGTGAATTGTGCGTACACCAAAAGTATTGATAAAGGATAGCCTTTATAAAAATAAGGATAGATTTTTACAAAAGGTTAGGTTTTTTGAAAGTGTTGACTCTACTCGTTATTAATTTTAATAGCGCTAAGAAAATCGGCAACACACTTGAGTATGTTGCCGATAAAAATACAGTATTAGCAGTATTTAACGTCTAATTAAAAAGCGAACTGATCAACGTCCATGCTCATGTACGGTTCAACACCAGTGCTGATACGCTGTACGTGAGTGGTGGTACGTGGCAATAGCTTAGCAAAGTAGAACTGCGCGGTTTTTACTTTCGCGTCGTAGAAGGCTTGTTCGCTAGTACCGTTCGCAAGTTCAGTTTGTGCTACTAATGCCATGCGTGCCCATAAGTAGGCTAGCGTTACATAACCGCTGAAATACATGTAATCAACCGCAGCGCCGCCAACCGCATCTGGGTTTTCAGTGGCTTGCATGCCGATGCGTGCAGTCAAATCACCCCATTCTTTAAGGTGTTTGGCAAGTGGGCGAATAAACTGACCCATCGCATCATTTTCTTTGTTTTCTTCACAGAATGTTTGGATGATTTTGACGAAGTTTGCAAGCAGTTTGCCTTGTGAGCCCAATACTTTACGACCTAGTAGATCGAGTGCTTGGATTTCAGTGGTACCTTCGTAAAGACACGCAATGCGTGTATCACGCACGTTTTGCTCCATGCCCCATTCGCTGATAAAGCCATGACCACCATAAACCTGTACGCCATGGTTAGCCGCTTCTAGACCAGTTTCAGTCAAGAACGCTTTAGCAATAGGTGTCAATAGTGACAACATTTGATCAGCAAATTTAAGCGCATCGCCTTCGCCTTTTGCGACGGTATCGGCAAAATGTGAGAGGTAATAAACCAAAGCACGACCACCTTCGGCAAAGGCTTTTTCAGTCAACAGCATGTTACGAACCGCTGGATGTACAATGATAGGGTCAGCGACTTTTTCAGGGGCTTTAACACCAGATAATGAACGCATTGCTAGACGATCTTTGGCATAAGTCAATGAGCCTTGGAACGCATATTCTGCTGCGGTTAAACCTTGAACTGCGGTACCAATACGCGCCACGTTCATAAAGGTAAACATGCACTGTAGACCACGGTTTTCTGGGCCAATCAGATAACCCGTTGCGCCATCAAAGTTCATCACGCAAGTGGCTGAGGCTTTGATACCCATTTTGTGTTCGATAGAGCCACAAACGACGTTGTTGTTTTCACCTAGCTACCATCTTCGTTGACCGTTACTTTAGGAACGATAAACAGTGAGATGCCTTTTGTGCCAGCAGGCGCGCCTGGTAGACGAGCCAATACAATGTGAATGATATTGTCCGTTAAGTCATGCTCACCCGCTGAAATGAAGATTTTTTGACCAGTGATGCTATAGCTACCATCTTCTTTAGGCTCGGCTTTGGTGCGGATAATACCTAAATCAGAACCTGCATGTGCTTCAGTCAAGCACATGGTGCCTGACCATTCGCCGCTGACCATTTTTTCTAGGTAGGTTTGTTTTTGCTCGTCCGTACCGTGATGCTCGATGGTTTGAATGGCACCATGCGATAAACCAGGGTACATAGAGAATGACCAGTTAGCTGTACCAACCATTTCATTAATGACGGTTGATAATGAGAACGGCATGTTTTGACCACCGAAGTCTTCTTCAGCAGATAAGGCTGGGAAGCCAAGCTCACAATAGGCTTTATAGGCTTCTTTAAAGCCCTTTGGCGTAGTGACTTGACCATTGTTAAACTGGCAGCCTTCAGCGTCACCACTTTGATTCAATGGTGATAGCTCATTTTCAGCAAAGCTTGCCGCCATTTCAAACAGACTGTCCATTAGCTCGCGATCCGCTTCTTGGAATGCTGGCAGGGTTTTATAATGGCTTTCGCTGTCGAGTAACTCATGCATCACGAATTGAATGTCACGTAAGGGCGCTTTGTATTGCATAACTTCCTGTCCTTTTGAGAATATACCCATCATCATCAAGGGTAGGCACATGACTGCACTGTTATTTAGTGCACAAGTCCAGCCCATATTAATCTAACGAGCCCAAATAAATGCTAGGCAATAATGCAGATTGACGATGTTGTCGGCTATATAAAATAGTATTGAAAAGAATGGCGATGGTTAGAGTAAGCTTGAAACTTAATAAGCTCTAACAAATTCACTATAAAAGATAGGCTTTCAGAGGGGATTATACAAGTTTGGTGACAGCACTGATAAGTCATGAACCTATCTTGCATCGGTTATACAATCGACGTTAGGCGTTAAGAGGAAATGCGAATAACCATATGAAAATACTAATGATACTGGATAAATAAGCATCCGTTAAAGGGGGTTTATTTGGCGGCGTACTGCTGAATCAACATCTCAGTCGCAGCCTCTGCTGGCACTGGTTTGCCAAACCAATAGCCTTGACCCTGTTGACAGCCCATTTTTAGCAACACATCGCGCTGTTGTTCGGTTTCGATACCTTCGGCGACTACCTGCATATCAAGTGCCATTGCCAAGTCTAAAATAGCTTTTACAATGGCATGTTGGGTACGATCGGTGTCGATGTTGGATATAAAACTTTTGTCAATTTTAATGAAATCAAACGGATATTCTTGTAAGTAACTCAAAGAGGCATAACCGGTGCCAAAGTCATCCAACGCCAGACAAATCCCCAGTTCCTTGAGCAAATTAAGCTGTTTTTTGACATTTGCATGACGCTGAATTAAGGATGATTCGGTGACTTCAATATGTAGCTGATGCGCAGAAATACGGTGTTGCACCAATAAACTGCTCACCATCTCAGAAAATTCAGGGTGGCTAAATTCGGCGGCATCTGCATTGATACAGATATGTTGACAAAACCCTTGCTGTTGCCAAGTCGATAACTGCTTAGCAATTTGAACCGCCATGTGCGAGAACAACTCAAACGACAGTTTATGAGTGATAATGGCATTGATAAAATGTATCGGCTTTAGCAGTCCGCGAGTCGGGTGTTGCCAACGTACCAGCGCTTCAAAACCAATAATGATGCCAGTAGCCAGCTCAAACTTTGGTTGATAATAAGGAACAAACTGATTTTCAGTGGTAGCGGCTCTAAGCTCCGCCTCTAACTGCAAGCTACCCGCAGTGGCTTCGTCAATGGCCGCATCATACCAGCAAATGTCATCACCGCCTTGCTGCTTGACATAATGCAGCGCTTTTTCAGCCTTGGTCAATAATCCTGTCACTTCATCGTCGTTAGTGGGAAAGTAACTGACCCCGACGGAAATATGACAATAAATCTTGGCGTCTGTCGCAGTGTTTTCATCTAAGGAGAAGGGGCGTTCACACATTTGCATTAAGCTGTCTAGCTGATGACGTACCATATTAGCGTCATTAAATTCGAATAATAACGCAAAATCATCGCCGCCAAAATGGGAAAAACACTGTAAATTATCGAGCTTAAGGTTCTTCAGGCGTGTGACAAAGTTTTTTACCAAAGTGTTGATGCCGTCAGGGCCAAGCAAGCTTGCTAGATTGCGATAACGGTCAATATTAAAGCGCACAATCACGACTTCTTGATAGCTGTCCAACAATAGGTCGCTGGTCTGACTCAAGAAAACCTTACGGTTTGGTAATCCAGTCAATTGATCATAATTGAGCAAATGCGCCACTTGCTTTTGATCTTTGACGACCGAGGACATATCACGCACCATGCCGATATAGTAAGTCTTATGATTGACACAGATTTTGCGATAAGTCATGTGACAGTCAAGTATTTGTCCATAACGGTTCGGCATCGAAAAGTCGTTTTCATAAAAACCATTGCAGTCTAGATGGTCAGTGATATCTGCTAAAACGGCCCTTTCCTCATCTGATAAAAATTCTGCCGCATAAACACCAAGTGGTCTGCCAAGCAAAAATGACTCACTGTAGCCAATGATAATCTCATAACTGGCATTGACCGATAGATAGCGTAAATTGGCATCTAAGATGAATATGGCATCATCAAGCTGCTCGCATAACTCGGCCAGCAGTTGCTGCTTGTCTGCGATGGAAATAGGGCGAAAGCAGTCATAGTTGGACTCATCATATCGAAATAGAGCAGCAGTTAGGATTACGCATAGGGTATTTACCCATAATAGCTCAAAGCATGCAGAGTCGCCAACGCCACCACGGTGCAGTCTCGGTGCGTAAGATTCTTGAGCCAATTTGCCAAGGTTCAAAACCAGCTTTGGCTGCTTGCTGGCATTCATCAACGCTCAGACCACCTTCAGGGCCTATTAGCAGCTCAATATAAGGAGACTGTTGCGTTAAGACTGTTGGTAGCGACCTAGGCATTGCTGGTTGTCCTGCAGCTGGTACGCTCAGTTGCAGACGCAAATCTGCTGGTTGTTGTAATATTTGATAATAAGGGTCTTGGCTAAGGGTTGTGACAATAATACTGGTAGTAGGAGGGCGAAGGTTCATTTGCGCATCGGCAGAGTGAGTCACTGATTGTTGTAACCAGTCATTTATGGACACAGGCGCAATAATAAGCGGTGGACGGTTAAGACCGCATTGTTCACACGCGGCAATGGCAACTTGCTGCCAATGTATCAGTTTTTTTTTCTACTTGGGCAGCTTTAGATTGACCTCGCCATGATGGCTACTTAGCAATTGAATGGCAGTGACACCAAGCTCGGTGGATTTTTGAATCGCATAGTCCATGCGTTCACCGCGGCTCATCACTAGACCGATTTTAGTGAAGACAGCGGCACTTCGGTCAGTATCTACATGTGCTAATAATGTCACAGTGGCGTGTTTTTTGCTGATGGCTTGTAGCTGCACCTGATACTCGCCGCCAAAGCCATCGAATAATATGCCTTGATCGCCAATATTGGCACGCAATACACGGCACCAATGATGGACGATACTCTCTGTTAATTCGGCACTATCCCCAATAGCCAAGGTGCTAAGTTGAGGATGGAATGAGCCTCTTTCATCACTGATGTCATTGCTGGTGTCATTGCTGGTGTCATAAAAAAAACGTCGCACAGTTGCTTAGTCCTATTGTTTGAATAATATATTTCAAATATCTTAGCAGAATATCGTTTGAGAGGGTAAAGGGATTATCTTTAGTAGAATTTGCATTAGAGCAATTCTTATACTAAAAAGACTGGCGCTCCTAGGAACGCCAGTCTTTAAAAAATACATTTAATAAATACGATGAGCAATTAAGCTAAGCCGAGTGCTTCAACCAAGCGCTTGTTTGGCTCAACCTTATTCATGCTATAAAAATGCATGGCAGGTACGCCTCAGCAATTAAGCGCTCGCATAAACGATAGACGACATCAAAACCAAATTCACGAATGGCTTTGCGGTCATCGCCAAAGTCAGACAACTGCTTACGTACATAACGCGGAATATCAGCGCCACAGCTATCGGCAAAGCGTACCAAATTACTTGAGTTAGTAATTGGCATGATACCAGCGATTAAAGGCTGAGCAATCGTGTCAATACCGCGTCTTTCTAAGGTATCACGCAAATATAAGTAACTATCAGCGTTATAGAAAAACTGAGTAATCGATGCATTAGCACCCGCTTGGTATTTATTGACCAAGTTGTCAACATCAAACGCAAAACTACGCGCTTGTGGATGCATTTCAGGATACGCTGCAACCTCGATATGGAAATGATCGCCTGAATATTCACGGATAAACTTAACCAAGTCTAACGCAAATGGTAGCTCGCCCATACCGACTTGACCTGATGGTAAATCACCACGTAGGGCGACTAAGCGCTTGATACCCAAATCTTTATACAGATCGAGCAATTCAGCGATTTCCGCCTTATCATCACCGATACAAGATATATGCGGCGCAATATCAGTATCGCCGCGTGCGCATAGTGCTTGGACGATATCTAAAGTGCGATTTCGGGTTGAACCGCCAGCACCGTAAGTCACCGAAAAATACGCAGGTGATAGCTTATTCAACTCATCATAAGTACTGAGTAGTTTTTCATGACCTAGTTCGGTTTTGGCAGGGAAAAACTCAAAGGAGAAAGCAGGCTTAGTCACAGTCTAGCTCCTTTTAGTATTTGTAAGCGTCAGGCTTAAATGGACCTTCGACAGGCACACCCAAATACTCTGCTTGTTTTTCAGTCAGCTTAGTCAACGTACCGTTAAAGCCAGCAACCATCGCCGCAGCGACTTCTTCGTCGAGCTTCTTAGGTAGTACTTTTACATATAAGCTGTCAGTACGTGCGTCGGCTGGCAAGTCAGCGAATTTTTCTTCGAACAGGTACATTTGAGCCAATACTTGGTTAGCAAATGAGCCGTCCATCACGCGTGATGGGTGACCAGTCGCATTACCCAAGTTTACCAAACGACCTTCAGCAAGCAAAATTAAGTAATCATTTTCATCATCTGAGCGGAAGATTTGATGGACTTGTGGCTTAATCTCAACCCAGCGCCAGTTATCACGCATAAACTGAGTGTCGATTTCGGTATCAAAGTGACCGATGTTACATACAACAGCACCTGGTTTCAGGGCTGCTAGCATGTGACGATCACAAACATGGTAGTTACCAGTGGTGGTAACAATCATGTCAGTGTCTTCAAGCAGACGGGTGTTGATGTTTTCTGCGCCACCAGTATTATCACCGTTAATGTAAGGTGATAATACTTCAAAGCCGTCCATACATGCCTGCATGGCACAGATAGGATCAACTTCTGAGACACGTACGATCATGCCTTCTTGGCGTAAGCTTTGTGTAGAGCCTTTACCCACATCGCCATAGCCGATAACTAAGGCGCGACGACCAGCAAGGAACATGTCAGTAGCGCGTTTAATCGCATCGTTTAAGCTATGACGGGCAGCCGTATTTGTTGTCGTTTTAGATTTGGTAACTGCATCGTTAACGTTGATAGCCGGCACCTTTAGCGTGCTTTATTGAGCATCTCAACCAAGCGATGGACGCCTGTAGTCGTCTCTTCAGAGATACCATGAATGCTATCAAGAAGCTCGGCATAATCATTATGAATCAATGCGGTCAAATCACCGCCATCATCTAAGATTAAGTTGGCATCCCAAAGCTGACCTGACTCTTCGCCGCCAACGTGGATTTGCTGACGTAAGCACCATTCGTACTCTTCTTCTGTTTCGCCTTTCCAAGCATAAACAGAGATACCAGCAGCGGCAATTGCAGCAGCAGCATGGTCTTGAGTTGAGAAGATATTACATGATGTCCAACGTACTTCAGCACCTAGCGCGACGAGTGTCTCGATAAGAACGGCAGTCTGGATGGTCATGTGGATACAACCAGCGATTTTCGCGCCTTTAAGCGGCTGATCGGATTCGTAGCGACGACGCAAACCCATTAGAGCAGGCATTTCGGCTTCAGCAAGAGTGATTTCACGGCGGCCGTAATCAGCAAGGCTAATGTCAGCGACTTTATAGTCAGTGAAAGAGGGGTCGATCGTATGGGCAGATGGGGTGTTAGACACTGCGTCCATAATATGCTCCTATCAGTGGTTAAGGTATGATAAAAAGAATAAAAACGCAGGTGTCGTTATTTGCGCTGTCAACAATCAATGAGATGATTGTTTAACAGTTACCGAGCCTAACATGATGACTGATTAGCAGGACTTTGAAGCCTAAATGCACTATCAGATATTATGGCGCAACACCTCTCGGAGGTCGTTATTGTAATTGATGAGTCATGAATTGTCACCTGTTGGATAACATAAATAGCTGACGGTATAGGCACGTAAGAAGGCGAGCAGTAATATGTAGCAATAAAAAAGGCCATCGATGGATGACCTTTTTTATTCTCAGTTCAGGCAGTTTAAATAGTACCAAGAGAAATTAGTACCAGTTATAGGTCAGGGATGTGAAGAAGTTGGTGCCGTCTTGATTGTAACGCGAAGCATATTGACCAAAACTCTCATTGGTTGAGTAATCTACGTTGGTCAAGTTGTTAATACGACTTGTCCATGTCAGATTTGGACTCAAGTAATAATTACCACTGATATTGAATAACGTATAGTCCTCTATAAAAGTGCTATTATCTGCAACATTATAGGTTTTACCCACATATTCTGCTTCAGTACGAATATCGAACTCTGCAGCTTGGTAACCTATATATACTAGGCCAGTATTTTCAGGGCGATACACTAATTGTTTGCCTTTGTTAGCTCCGGAGTCCTCTTCAGCATTGGTGCGAGTGTATTGACCACCAAATAAAATATTACTGAGCTGCCAGTCTGAGGTAAAGCTATAACCTGACAAGCTTGCTTCATCAATGTTCAGTGCTTGATATTTATCAATACTACCATCGTATCTGTTATCAATAAGATTGTCGACATTACTATTAAAGGCAGTCAAACGAGTAGTTTGTATCGTATTGGTAGATTCAATAAATACTTCTAGGTTTTTACTCTTTTCGACTTTTAAATCTTCATTTGGAACATAGTAAGCACTCTCGATGTATAAGTCATTGAGAGTAGGCGCTCTATAGCCAGTAGCGAAGCTAGTACCTAGGCGTAGGCTAGGCGCTAGATTTACAGCATAACCAAGACCAAATGTAGTTTCGTGACCAAATTGTGAGTTATCGTCGAAACGAACATTGGCTTGAAAATCGTAAGCATCCTCATTTACTTGATAACCAGCAAAGCCACTCTTAATATCACGGTCATTTATTTTATAGCTGTCTTTACCACCAGCGCTAGGAGTATTGTCCGTAAGCTCTACTTCCTGCTGCAACCATTCGGCACCCGCTTGAAATTGTCCTATAGGTAATTTATAAGTGCTTATCAAATTCGCCTGTTTCTGCTTGGTTTCAAAGGCATCGCCCACTTTGTTATCAATCTTATCCAAACTCTGACCCGCTGATAGTCGTACTGTCAGCTTATCGTTTTCGTATTGTGAAAATGCTGATACGGCACCATTCTCTTGATCAATCTCTGCATTGGGACCTGGTCCAAAACTAAAGTTATCAAACTCTGTCGTTGACTTAGAGAAAAGTCCAGTTGCGCCAACGCTTATATTTTGAGTAATAGGCATACTAGCATTTAAGGCAAAGTTATTGCTCTCAAAGCCATCGTCATCTTTATCATTGCCTGTTCGGTTGTCAAGCGCGCTGATACCTTTGGTTTGATTCCGACTAGCGGAAAGACTCAGTTTTGCGCCTTGAGCATTTGCAAACTGCGCTGTTGCACCATAAATATAGTGGTCATGTGAGCCAACACCTGCGGTCACAGAAAAATTAGTTTGATCGACGTCACTGCCTTTAGTAAATATTTGAATGACGCCGCCCATAGCATCTGAACCATAAATGCTAGAGCCTGAAGCACCGTATAAAATTTCAATACGATCAATTTGATCGGTCGGTAATAAGGCTAAAGCGGGCTGACCTGTTGACATTGAGCCATAACGAACACCATCTATTAGCACTAATACACGCTTACTATCATAGCCGCGAAGATAGAAATTACTGCTTTGACCCATACCACCATCTTGTTTAATGCTAAATCCTGGCTGCCGTCTAAGTACTTCTAAAACCGTCTGACCTTGAAAGCGTTTTAAATCTTCTTTATCTACAACCCGAGTTTGCGCAATTACATTGCTGGTTTTAGTGGGGGTACGGGTTGCTGTTACGATGATTTCATCAAGCTCAACTTGTGGTAGCTCACTATCGTTAATAGTAGCAACGTCAGGTGTCGCTGCCATTGCTGTGTTAACCGCAAGTAAACCTAGTGCGCTTAAGATACTCAAACGAAGGTAGGTACGTGAAGATGAACGTGATAAAGACATAGTCAATTCCAAAATAATCATATTAAAAAATGCAGGAAAAAAGTAACCATACTGACGTTAACATGGCTAAAAATTACAAAAAACAGTAGACAAGCAAAACTGCGTTCATTATCTACAAAACAGACCGCTTTATAAACCACTTTAACCTAATGTTATTCACGGTAAGCTGAGTAGTTTTCATGATAGATTGCGGTTTATTCATTTAATGATTGTCACTCTTATTCATAGTAGACATCGACAAGGAGTGTCGTGAAAGGTGATAAAAAATTAGCAGCCATAAGCAAAGGTGAGAGTAGATAATTCACATAGATGACCATAAAAACGTGTAATCAAAAGCACTGCTGTTATAAATAATTGCTATTATAGGGAAGCACTCATTTGTTCTTCGTTGTACCATTCATAATGCTAAGAGGTTTGTTTTGTCTATTAAGTATCGCCTGATTCCTATGATTCCCAGTCCCGAGTTGTCTTCACCATACTCAACCATCAAAATGCCACTAATGGCAATTTTATTTTTGCTTGTGATGCTGTTGAGTGCGTTGTTGCCCAATAATGCATTTGCTGCTGAAGCTAGCGCACTGGGAATGGGTGGCAGTACCAGTGAGGAGTCGGCGAGTACGCCGATACCAGATTCATTCGGACGCGATACACCGCGCCATACCGTACAGGGCTTCATCAGTGCGTTAGGTGAAAATGACTATCTGCTGGCGAGTAATTATTTAAACTTATCAAAGTCTGACAATCCAACCACAATCGTTCGTCAATTCAAGCAAGCGCTGGATGCAGGCGGGCGTTTTCAGCCTGATTTGCAGATTAATAATACGCCTGAGGCAACCTAACTGATCAGCTACCGCCAAGCCAAGAAAACGTCGGTGCGATTAATGTGGGTGAAAAAAGTGTGCCACTGATACTTGAAAGAGTGGTATCTAAGCAAGGAGAGCAGTACTGGCAGTTTTCTACAGATACGCTCAGTTCAATACCAGAAGTCATAGAAAATACCGAACCAACGTTAGTGTCTCGCTATACTTTTGATTCCTTAGAAGGCAAAAAGCTGTTTGGTTATCAAGTGGCGGATTTAGCCGCAGCGTTAATGATGACTGTCGGCAGCTTTGTATTTACTTATATCATGGTATGGCTGCTGTACCATCTATTACGCATCGTCTATCCTCGTGTGCGCGGCGTACCATTGCCATTACCTGATAAGGTCGTATTGCCTCTGGCAGTGGTCATCATGGCGCTGATATTGTCAGAAGTGATGGTGTATGCAGGCGTGTCGGTGACGCTACGTGAACCGATCAATCGTTTTACCGAGATTGCATCTTGGCTTGCATTGACTTGGTTGCTGTTACGAGTCATCGATGCCATATTCACTCGTGCGGTAAATTTAAGTTATAAGAAAAATTATACTGAACGTGTCTCAATCTTGGGGCTGCTACGCAAAGTGGTCAAAGCGTTGCTGCTGATCTTTGCCGTGATTGTTATCTTCGGCAATTTGGGTTTTGATTTGACCACGGGTATTGCCGCCTTGGGTGTGGGTGGTTTGGCATTAGCACTGGGTGCGCAAAAAACCATCGAAAACCTTGTTGGTAGTGTCGTGGTCGTGGCGGATTCGCCCGTACGTATTGGTGATTATTGTAAGTTTGGCACTTATGAAGGCACAGTCATTGATATTGGTATTCGCTCATCACGTGTGCGCACCTTGACGCGCACTGTTGTGACTGTACCAAACGGTGATTTCTCATCAATGCAGATTGAAAATTTTACATCCCGCGATATGTTTCGCTTCTTCCATCAGTTATATATTAAACGCACTGCTGATATTGATGTGGTATTTAAGATGGTCAAGGACTTGGATGAGTTTATAGATGAGCATTATTTGACCAACCAAGAATGGAATCAGGTCAATATTTTAGAGCTACGTCAAGACTGCTATATCATTCAATTACAGGCGTATGTTAATGCTAATGGCGTGACTGAATTCTATGACAAACAGAACGTTTTATTTGTTGATTTATTGAACCAAGTGGCGAAATATGATGTCGAGCATGCTTTGCCAACGCAGCAGCTTATTGTCAATCAAACTGAGCTTGAGCATCACATAGAAAACGAAATTGAAGATAAGAATAAGGAAGACAACGTCGCGGAAACGACAAAAGATATGTCAAATGATGACCATACTGATGATGATGCTAGCGACAATAAGGATAACAGCAACGATGATAAGCATGCCGTGGACTTGAGTAAAGATAACGTCAAGACAAATGAAAAGGGCAGCCAGCAAACGACTAAATCCGTAGAGAGTAAAAAAGACAATGCGTTAAAGGCATTGAGAAATAAAAGCCGTATGATAAAGAAAATCAAGTTCAAGTACGCAAAAAGAAAATCTGGCTTTTCTATATGGAATCAGCCATAAAATTATGGATTAAAAACTGTATAAGATAAGCACTTGAGGTAAGTATCAAGCGTTTATCTTATACGATCCACAAAAATTAGAACAGCAAAGAAAACGAGTGCTAGACTAAGCTTAAGCTAAGCGAGTTTGATAAGGTGAATCATCACTTGAGTATTTGGTATTATAAAGGAACAGCGGTTTGATTACGTAATAAGCCGTAGTATGACCATAGCAATAGACTGGCAGCGCTGCGATGTGGCGACCAATCTTGTGTTAGATTCTTTAACTGTTTTGGCGTTGGGCGTTCCGTTAAGCCTAATAACGCCGTCGCCGCTACTTTAATTGCTAGATCATCGACCGCAAGTACGTCTGCACGTTTCAGTGAGAATAATAAATACATTTCAGCCGTCCAGATGCCAATACCAGTAACGGCCGTCAGCACTTCTATTGCTTCTTCATCAGGCATAATTTCTAACGCAGCAAAGTCTATATCATGATCGACTAATGAGCGAATATAACGGGTTTTTTGTTTAGATAACCCTTGCGCTCTTAAGTCCTCATCTGTTGCTTTGATAATTGCCTGTGGATTCGTTAAGGCGGCATCAAGTAGTCTTTGCCAAATACTGGCTGCTGCTGCCACAGACAGCTGTTGACCAACCATTGCTCGCATCAACTGCTCAAACCCACCGACATTATGCCGTAGACTGGGCATACCAACTTGTTCATAGATAGACAAAAATCTTGGCTCGATAACAATCAAAGCCATGATATGTTCATGTAGCTGTTGCGTGTTCTCAATGATCTGTATGCTCATAAATGTCCGATCCTAACTTATGCAAATACCGCTATCGTTAGATGTTAAATATAGTGGCTGTAGTAGATAAGGATTAAATAGTGATTTTAAAATGAGCATAACAAAAAGGACTGCCAATAAGCAGTCCTTTTGATTCTTCATACTAACTCTAACACTAAAAATTATTCACCATCAGCTTTAGATTTTTTGAGCAGTACCAATACAGCACCGTTACCACCATCTTTGGCGGTGCAGAGCAAAATGCCAATACTTCTGGTAGTTGACGCAGCCAACCATTGACGCAGGTTTTTAAAATGGCTTCACTGCCTTTACCATGGACGATTTTTACCATGGTCTCGTTTTTCTGTTTCGCTTGGCTTAGGAGTTGAGTCATGGCCACGCGTGCTTCTTCGATGGTACAACCATGAATATCTACGGCGTCATACCAACGTAGCTTACCTTTTTTAAGCTGATCAAAGATTTTATTCTGCAAAGTCGGCTGTTTGTAAGATAAATAGGCCTCAGCAGCGACAGGGTTGAGTAGTGCTTGCATATCTGACAAGCCAGCTCCCAAATCACTCGCTTCACTACCTTGCGCAGCAGCACGTTTAGACAAGGTGGTCGCATCAGGCTTGCCCGCTTTGCTAGCATTGGCAGGTGAGCGTACGTTTTTGTCTTCAAGCTGATTGACGCCATGCATTGCTTGCATAAACAGAACTTTGTCATCGTCAATATGCTCGCTAGCCATTTGCTTGACAGTCTTGTTTACTTGCTTTTGCGTGGGCAATGATACAGGCTCAGTAGGCTTTTGGTTTTCATCTTCAGGCGAATTGGTATCGCGACCCTTGCTAAGTTGGCCTTTTAGCTCTTTGAGCTGGTCTTGCATTTCTTTTGAAAATAGAGAGTTTGACATAGAAGTTAACGTATCGTTGGTTGATGAATGATTGATTTAAACTGTTCAGTAGACTTAAGCCACTTTACCCGTCTGCTGCGACGCCCGCAAGTAAGGATTGTAACGCTTGTCCAGGATGATCAGTCTTCATGAACTGTTCACCGATTAAAAAGTGCTGAATGTCATTATCTAACATCAAACGAATATCAGCGCTATTATGAATGCCACTTTCGGTGACGATAAGCGGTTTAAGCGTGCTATCCACATCAGCCGCCAGTGCGTCGATTAAAATATTTTTTAGATCCAGCGTGGTTTGTAAGTCGACATCGAAAGTATTCAAATCACGATTATTAATACCGTAAATATTATGCGCTGAGCGCGGTAGCTGTAGCGCACGTTCAAGTTCGAATTGGGTATGGACTTCTATCAATACATCCATACCAATTCGATACTTAGCGCATGCAGCTCTTGTACTTGGGTGTCGTCAAGGCAGGCCATAATGAGTAAAATACAGTCAGCTCCCATCAGATAAGATTGATAGATCTGGTATACATCTATCATAAAATCTTTACGCAGTATCGGTAGGCTTACCGCATTAGCTGCTTGAATAAGATAGCTATCATCACCTTGGAAATAATCGCGATCAGTCAATACAGACAGACAGCTGGCGCCCGCTTGCTCGTATTGTTTGGCAAATAGGCAGGCGCGAAGTTGTGATTGATAACGCCTTTAGAAGGAGATGCTTTTTTAATCTCAGCGATGATACCAATATTATGCTCTTTAGTGCTAGCCGCCCGCAGCGCCGCCGCGAAGCCACGACGTGGTTTGTTATCTGCCGCGACTTGCGCTTGTAAATCTTCAAGAGATAATACCTCGCGTGCGGCATTTACTTCTTCCACTTTAGTGGCGACAATGCGTTGCAATACGGAAGGAATATCTGTCTTAGTTTCTGTATGAGTCATGCTGGTATCCGAATATCGTTGAATGTAAATAGACAAAATAGCTAGAGTGCACAGTAATGGTGCTTAGCCGTTAAGCAGGAGTCACTAGTTGCTGCGTGTATGTGGCGAGAGACTCAAGCTTGAGTAGAGCATCACCATTCTGAATGACTTTTTGTGCCCGGCTCACACCATTAGAGTAGTTGCTGGCAAGTCCTGCGGTATATATGGCCGCGCCTGCATTTAGTGCAATCATATCACGTGCTTTAAGTACAGCACGATCTTGAGAGTTCTCTCCTGATAGAGCCGCGCGAATCAGCTCAAGACTTTGCGCTGGAGAATCTACATCGAGACCGATAAGGGTTTGTGACTCAATACCTGCATCTTCTGGCATCATCTCATAAACAGATATCCCACCGTCTTTTAATTCAGCGACAGTGGTTGAGGTAGCGAGACTGATTTCATCCAAACCGTCTTTTGCGCCCACAACCATGACATGACGTGCGCCTAAGTTTTTCATGACTTTAGCGATAGGCTCGCACAGCTGAGCGGTAAAGACACCGATTACCAGATTGGGTGTGCCAGCAGGGTTGGTTAATGGTCCTAAAATATTAAAGATGGTGCGCGCTTTGAGCTCGCGGCGTACTGGATTGGCATAACGCATCGCACTGTGATGATTGGGCGCAAACAAAAAGCCGATACCTTGGTTTTCGATACATTCTTTAGATTGCTCAGGAGTAAGTGCCAGACTGATACCTGCTTGCTCAAGCAAATCTGAGCTACCAGAGTTGGTAGAGACGCCGCGGTTACCATGTTTGGCTACTTGAGCACCAGCAGCGGCAGCAACCAATGCTGATGCAGTAGAAACGTTGAATAAATTGGCACCATCACCGCCAGTTCCGACAATATCGACTAAGTAATTACAGTCCCGTGGTTCGATATTGGCTGCTAACGCACGCATTGCACTGGCAGAGGCAGTAATCTCATCGATGGACTCACCTTTCATACGCAGACCAGTCAAAATAGCACCCATCATGCGTCGCTACATCTGCCTTGCATGATAATCAGCATCACCTGATACATCTCATCAAAGGTTAAATCAATGTGCTGAAAAATTCGCCCCAAAGCCGTCGTCAGTAGCGTATGTGTCTCTTCATCAGACAGTTGAGCAATGTTAGTTGGGGTAGGGTTTTTATTTGTTTTTGTCGTACTCATTATGATCTCTCTTGATGTTTTTATACGTTAATTTTAAATTATAAATAAAATAGGTTTTATTTTGATTTTGTTATTAACGCCTTTTTTAGAACATGCTTTAATAAACTGTTAGCCGACTTGTGGTAGTTCATCTGAGGTTAGTGCTGACAAATGATGCGTTTGCAAAAAATTGTTGAGCAGCTGATAACCTGCTTCGCTTAAGATAGACTCAGGATGGAATTGTACCCCTTCTATCGCAAATGTTTTATGACGGATACCCATGATTTCTTCAATACTGCCATCACTGTTTTGTGTCCATGCGGTCAGCTCAAGACAATCGGGCAGGCTGGTTTTATCAATGACAAGCGAATGATAGCGCGTGACTTGTACGGGATTAGGCAAGCCTTCAAAGACACCTTGGTCAGTGTGATAGACGGCGGATAAGCGACCGTGCATGACTTCACCAGCCTTGACCACTTGTCCACCAAATGCTTGTCCAATTGCCTGATGTCCTAGGCAAATACCTAGTATCGGTATCACGCCCTGAAAAGTCTTGATAGCTTCTAGAGAGATACCAGCCTGATCAGGATCGCAGGGACCGGGGCCAATGACGATCGCATCTGGCGCAAGGGTTCTAATATTTTCAATAGTGGTTTGATCGTTACGCCAGACGGTGATGTCCTGCTGTAATTCACCGAAGTACTGTACAATATTGTACGTAAAGCTGTCGTAATTATCGATCATCAGAATCATTAGCGTTCTACTTATTGAGTTCTACTTATGGAGATGGTTATATAACGCCGTTATCTTACCACTATTTTGTAGACTATCAAATGTAGGGTACAGGCGACCCAAATAAGTGGTGAATAACAATCTATTTTGCTTGTTAGATGACATTCGTTAACATCTCAAACGCACTAAAAAAGTACATAATTTTTATTTATACATTTAATATGCACTAATTTAGTGCATAAGTGCGTTAGTAATGATTCTAGATAAACAATTTGCATGACACCACTGACGATAAATCTACGGCTGTAATATTGTCAAAGGTATTATAAGTTACTGTAATTATTATTAATAACTATACTTATGTCTTCGATATTTTTTTATTATAAAAAACTGGCATAGCCTTTGCATTATTACTGTTATGATTATCTTTGGTGATAAAGTGGTTCAATAATTATTATTAACAAGTGCCTGAAGAGTTCAGCATAATGAGTGATATGTTGTTAGAATAATATCGAACCAAAACACTGGCGGGTCTTATTAAGCGCATAACTCAGATGACTATCTTGACTAATAATATTGACAGTGCTGAGAATAAGCATAATATTAAACAGGATATTTAGCGCTAAACGCAGCGCTGACTGTTATCAAACCAGAGATTTTTAACCAACAGATTGTACCTATAATTTTAAATCGCAATAACCTAATCAACACAACGGAGACTATTTATGTCGAACAAACTACTAGATCTTATCCAATCCTCTAATGCTAAATGGTTGATTTTCGCTTCACTGATACACGTGGTAAAGAGCAACATATCAGCTTTCCAGCGCATAGCGTTGACGAAGAAGTGATGGAAGATGGCAAGATGTTTGATGGCTCATCTATTGCTGGTTGGAAAGGTATCGAAGCGTCAGATATGATCTTGCGTCCTGATCCAGAGACGGCTTTTCTTGACCCGTTCTTTGATTCACTTACCGTAGTTGTTACTTGCGATATTATCGAGCCATCAACGCTACAAGGTTATGATCGTGACCCACGTTCTATTGCGCGCCGCGCCGAAGAGTACTTAAAGTCAACGGGCATTGGCGATACTGCTTATTTTGGTCCTGAGCCTGAGTTTTTTATATTTGATGATGTGAAATGGTCAATTGATATGTCTGGCGTTAGTCACAAGATCACGGCCGAAGAAGCGGCATGGTCGACTAACAATGACTATGAGTGGGGCAACATGGGACATCGTCCACGTGTTAAAGGCGCTTATTTCCCAGTACCACCAATCGATAGCTCGCAAGACATGCGCTCTGTTATGTGTGAGCGTTTAGAAGAAATCATCGGTGAAGGCTGTGTTGAAGTTCATCACCATGAAGTTGCGCCTTGCCAGTCAGAAATTGGTGTCGCTTTCAATACGTTAGTCAAAAAAGCCGATGAAGTACAGCAGCTAAAGTATGTTGTGCATAATGTTGCGCATCAGTTTGGCAAAACGGCTACCTTTATGCCAAAACCAATCGTTGGTGACAACGGTTCAGGCATGCATGTGCATATGTCAATCTCCAAAGATGGTGTCAATACTTTCTCAGGTGATGAGTATGCGGGTCTTTCTGAATCTGCACTGTATTTCATCGGTGGTATTATTAAGCATGCGCGTGCGTTGAATGCGATTACCAACCCATCGACTAATAGCTATAAGCGCCTAGTACCGCATTATGAAGCGCCTATCAAACTTGCGTACTCAGCGTCTAACCGCTCAGCATCTATCCGTATTCCACATGTTAGCAGCCCAAAAGCGGTACGTGTTGAAGCACGTTTCCCTGATCCAGCGGCCAACCCATACTTAACGTTTGCAGCGTTACTAATGGCAGGTCTTGATGGTATTCAAAATAAAATACATCCGGGTGAAGCGGCTGACAAAAACTTGTATGACTTACCACCAGAAGAAGAAGCACTCATCAACCGTTGCGGAGAGCTTAGAAGTTGCACTACAAGCCTTGCGTGATGATCATGAGTTCTTGTTAAAAGGTGATGTATTCACTGAAGACATGTTAGAGGCATTCATCGCTTTGAAAGAAGAAGAAGTGCAACGTGTCAATGTAACCGTACATCCCGTTGAGTTTGACTTATACTACAGCTGCTAATTTACAGCTAATACGCTCATAGCAAGCTCAATTCATAAAACCAGTTAAGGCAATCTTAGCTGGTTTTTTTACGTCTCAATAATAATTTGCTAAATCAACGGATCTGTCCTCTTTGAAATTATTACTGATTTAACGCCCAAAGTATCGCATAATAGATATTCATAATATTAGGTACTCATTAGGTTGACTGACTATGACTTCATTATCAAAACCGGTTTTTTCAAACAGTAAGTTAGGGTTAGCACTGATTGCTGCTACGATGATTAGTATGGCAACTCTCTACGCCCCTTTGGTAAATGCTGCGCCTATTTATAAAGTTATTGACGAAAAAACAGGTCAAGTCACCTTTACCGACCGCCCGCAAAATTATGAGCAGCAGGCAGGTAAAAAAATCAGCCAAACGGGTGTCACGACGAAAGAAAGTCGCGTCAGCTCAAGTAACAGTGACAACACGAGTAGTCCGCCTTCTTCTAGTAATGTTAATACGACTACGCAAAATACTGCTGCTAAAAATAGCCCTGACGCCAATTATCAGCTTGCTATTACTGAACCAAGCGCAGAACGTGCATATCGTCGCCCAGCCCAAAGCATTGATATAAAGGTGCAAGTGAAGCCGGAGTTACAAGCAGGTGATAGTGTCAGTATTTATTTGGATGGTAATGAAGTCGCGCAAGGTCTCAGTGCATCGATTGCAACGGTAGATGTTTTGCCAGGATCGCACAAGATAAAAGCCGTGTTAAAAAATGAGAAAGGTCAAACACTCAAACAAGTAGAGCGTACGGTTTATGTGATTCAAAACAATACAACATTGCAAAATAATAAGAAAATCGCGCAACAGCTTTTAGCTTATCAAAATCTACCTTGGTATCAAAAAGTACTGTTAAAAATGCGTCAAGAGGCAAAAAACCGAATATGCAATCATTTACTAAGCCTATAGTGGATAAACCTATGACGCTTGAGCAACCCGTGATAAATTAACTTATAGTCAATGTGTCAATCATGGATAAGTATAAGAACCTATACAAAATAGAGTAACTTTATAAGTTGATTTCTTCTATATAACATAAAGGCAAGCGCTGATTGCAGCACTTGCCTTTATGTTTATCAGGATATTTATCAATTCTATGTATTTATAGCTTATTTAGTCAATTCAATCGTACCGTTAGCAGTCACTGAGATAGTGCTATTGCCAGATTCAAAACTTTGGCTAGGTACTGATTCGTCTGCTGCGCCTGCTTTCATACTCATAGCACTATACATCGGACGTGGGTAGTTGCTACCTGTATTTAAATTCACATTGACCACACGATAGCCACGAGCATCCCAAGCGCGTGTTAGGTTTTTAGCTTGTTGCTGAAAAGCACGAGACGCATTGGTCATCAGCTTTTGCTCAAGCGCATCCTTTTTGGTATCTGAGACACCAAAGTTCAGATTGTCCATCACCAGCGTTTCTTGTAGGTCAGCGATGAGTTGGCTAGTTGCTGCAAAGTCGGTACTTTTTAAATCGATGTTTGCTTGTCCTGTCCAGCCAATGATTTTGTCATTTTTGTCATAGCGAGGGTAGGTGCGCTGTTGTCCGGTACTCACGGTAACGGTTGGATAGCGCTTAGCAATTTTCATGGCATTATTAATTGAGGTGTTGAGCGTTGTCGCTAGAGTTTTAGAATCCGTTGCCTGCGCTTTTTTATATAAGCTGGCTCGTACTTCATCATTCTGGATTTCTTCTTTTACTTCTGTCTGAAAGGTAAGCTGATCGTAGCCTGTTGGTTCTGCATGCGCGCTACCCATCATGGCTGTGAGTAGAAATGCAGTACCAGTCGTTAGAGCGGCTTTATTAAGTAAAGTGGTTTTCATAATGATCTCCTGAGTGAGTTATATCAATAGTATTTAGGTGAGCCATACCATAGGTAAGACTCGCCTTATTATGAGAAGCTGTCCATTTTAGTTATTAGTTGATACCGAGTATGCTCAGCTTCCTCAACTAAAATAGCAAAATTTAACAGGCTTGCTGTGAGAATTTTGTCACCTAAGTTACAGGGCGTTTGGAGGTAATAGAAAGAGTTTTACGATAGGGGTTGTAATATTTAAAAATTCTTGTATAATTTGCAACTGGTGGCTCCATTGGTAGCCTCGCAACATTGTTCTATGAACCCCGCCAGGACCGGAAGGTAGCAACGGTAATAGTCACAGTGTGTGCCGAGGATTTGCTTTTGGAGTCGCTTTTTTTTGCCTAAAATTTGATACCTGTTTTGATATTTAATCAGAAATGCTCGTTTGATCTATTAAGCCCTTCATTGTAAAGGGCTTTTTTTCGACCTTTTTTTGTCCGATTTTGACCTTTGATTGATTAAGATGGGTTAAAATACAATGTATTAACTTTTATTAACATTCTGGACACTTTAGGGTTTTCTTATGAAGATGTTTGTTTGGTTGTTCATTGCCTTCGTGCTACTAGTGATTGTGTTTGGCGTATCTATATTTAATAAATTGGTACGCGCTCGCAACCAAGCGAAAAATGGTTTTGCTCAAATAGATGTGCAACTGAAGCGCCGTCATGATTTGATTCCAAATTTGGTTGAAACTGCTAAACGCTATCTAACGCATGAAGAAGAGACGCTGACCCGTGTGATTAGTGCACGTAATCATGCCCAGAGCTTGCAAGACTCCAATATACATCAGCCAGACTCGCTTGAGCATATGGCGCTATTTGCCAAAGCTGAGAGTATGCTGTCTAAAGCGTTAGGGCAGTTTTCAGCGGTTGTGGAAGCTTACCCTGAGCTAAAGGCGGACAGCATGATTAAAGAGTTGATGGATGAGCTGACCAATACTGAGAACCGCATTGGCTTCGCCCGTCAGCACTATAATGACAGCGTGATGTTCTACAACAATGACCGCGAGGTATTCCCCAACAATCTTATTAGTACGACTTTTGGCTTTCGTCCATTAAGCCCGCTAGTTTTTGAAGACAGAAAGGTGATCGCTCAAGCACCTGTCGTCAATATGGGCTGATATTGAATTATATTCATATGTTCAGATGCGTTTAGCTATTTTTAAGTCAGGCATATAGATGGATTTTTTTGGTGAACAACGCACCCGTACCCAGCGAAGTTTGTTGCTCTATGGGCTATTTTTTCTTATTGTCTTTGCCCATCTGGCAGTAGCGCTGGGTATCATGGCGCTGCTGCTAACGATATTTACTGGTGGCATTTATCATTGGGTGTTGATACTGGTTGCTATCTGGACAATCGGTAGCTTTGTGATCGGTAGTTTTTTAGAGTACAGACGTTTAGAAGCGGGCGGTCGCGCTATTGCTCAGCGTGTGGGCGGGGTTCGGCTGTTTATCGACCACAGCCAAGATGCGTGGGAGCATAGTCAAGGGGTTGCCCATCAGCATGAGCCTATACCAAAGGTTCGTTTCAGCGCCCACCATATCGCCGTGCGTAATGAGCGAGATTTTCCGCCTGTCTACCGTCGTTATTACGAGATTGCCCAGCAGCTAGCCATTGCTTCGGGTGTACGTATGCCGATTCTTTATATACTGCCTGATGAGCAAGGTATTAACGGCTTCGTTGCGGGTCGTCATAGTCAAGATATGGTGTTGGTCGTCACTCAAGGCGCGATTGATAAGCTGTCCGATGAGGGGCTGTATGCTGATAGGGCATGAATATGGTCATATCTTGCATGGTGATGCCACTTTTAATTTGCAACTGATGGTGGTGCTGGCAGGCTTGCAATTACTCTATGACTGGAGTGATTCTATTAATAATTTTGGCGCTGGTAATCAACGCAGTCATCAGAATAGCCATCACAATTATTTTGATGATGCGTCAATCGACGCAATCTATTGTCACAAAGAGCCGTCGATAGCCATGCGCGTAGCACTGAAGCCCAAACCGCCAACTTTACCACCCATAGTGAATGGGTAAGCTATTGGCAAAGTCAATCACAAAGCCAGCAGTCGTCAGCTAAGAGCCAGTCACGATGGCTACAAAATAATAATAAGTTCGATAGTCAAGCACCGCGCAATATTTGGACGTTGTTAATACATGGATTGAGTTTTTCGAGTATGGCCAGTGCGCAACTGATTAAACACAGCTTTAATCGCCAGCGTGAATTGCTTGCCGATGCGACCAGCGTGCAGCTGACACGCTCGCCGGCTATTATGGCAACACTGAAAGCCATTCATCAAGATTCGCTTGGTTCGCGCTTAACCAGTATCGCCGATATTAATGGTCTTAGTCACTTCTTCTTTGCTAGTAGTGGTGCTGATTTGGGTGACGTCTCTTGGTTTGCCACCCATCCGAGCTTGGCTGAGCGAATGAGTGCCATTAATGCCCACGCTTATCATGATTTTGCGATAAAAGTAGCTAAAGAAAAGCGCATAAATCAACAGAAAATAAAAGAGATATATGAGCAGCGGCGATTAGGGGATTGGGGCGTCATAAAAGCAAATAGCCTAAGCAAAAATAAACAAGAAAAAAATAGCCAATCATCAATATTTGAAACTCAATCAGCGTTAAATAACAATAAAAGCAATAACAATAAAAGCCTTACTAATAACAGCAATGATGTTATAGACAAAAAAATTACTGCTTTTCCTGCAAATGAAATAAAGAATGAGTTGGACGAAGATAAGGGGCTAGAGTTTGTTATCGAGAAAGATGTCGTTGTTGCAGGACGTTTACAGGTTCAAGCGCAAAATACCGGTATTCATCAGTTGCTCAAGCCATGGCAAGCAAAACCTGATAGCGATTTGCCATCGGATACATTGATTGGTATCGACGATAGACAAAAAGTTTCACTGCCGCAGTATATACTCAATCACAGTTATCACCCGCTCGGGGCGCAAGCTTTGATTGAAGCAGTTATGTTGTGCCATCAAGGTCGTATATTATCAACGACTGAGAGTTATGACTTGAGTGATATCTGGCTTGGACTTGCTAACGATAAAACGTCTGCTGCTGAAATCGATAATAACGCTAGCGCTAATATTAGCAGCCACCCCCAATTTTTAGCGCATACGATAGATCATAAATTATTAGCGGCAGTGGCACATCTTGATAGGCGTTTAGACAACGCATTGATTGCATTGGCAATAAAGCAACTGAGTCAGCATAACCTGTCAGAAACTGCTATCAATGAATTGCGTTTCAGATATGAAGAGAGTCATAGCAATCAAGATCATCAACATTATGTGCAGCAAAAAAAGTGTCGTACAATGCTGATGCGCTATCAACAGGGTATCATTGAGCTATTTGAACACTACCTCACGGCGGATTTAAGCCAAAATATCGCCGATAATATAGATAATGATGATTCTATTGATAAGCCTCAATTATTATCAAATCCTTTAGAAAATACCAACTCTCGGTTGCCATCGATTTTATCATTATGGCAAGCGCTACAGTTGCAGCAACTATTACCGATATTGTCTACTATATTGAACGAGACACACGTGCATGCTCAGCCTCAGCTATTATGGTTATGGCAGCAAGCATTGCAAGCGGGTAGAGATGATATTTATGACCAGCTTGACCCTTCAGAACAGGTATTTGATGGTCTCGATGTTGCGGCGAAAACAATGCTTGTTTTATTGGCTTATCGGCTATCAAAAGATGTTAAGGGTCAGGTCGTATCAGCACTAGATAGCTCAGTACACATTTCATCACCTATTTCAGTACTCGGCTATAATAATGACAGTGTTGCTCACTATCTTGTGGATTTGCGGCGTCACGCACGTTTGATTGATATTGACTTAGCCGCCGTTAGTGACGCAAATTTGCAATGGCTACTATTGACTACGCAAAATATAAATAGTGTTCAATTATTGGCAGTGATAGAAGCGGTGCCTATTTTATTAGCATCTGCCAGTCAGTCGTGTGCATCAGAAGCCAAAGGTGATGATAATTATCGACAGAGGCAACAGGGCGGCGCTCAAATAGATTATAATGTGATTAATAATAAGCCTTATGATTACAATGATTACCGGCAATGGCTGAGCACATTGCATACGGTGATGTTACACGATACGATAGTCAGTCAAGATGAATATGATTGCTTGTCCATGTTAGCCAATCATTGGCTAGGCGTTCGGCAGCTTTTTTGAGCCATGTCATTGATGGCATTTGAGTGTTCTTTTTTAAATTGAACCGACTATATCTTTAATCCTTTTTTTAACATCGTTCTTTAATATTGTTTTTGACATTAAAAGCCTGTAAATCCATTTTAGATAAGTAGGATAGTAAATAAGCATGAGTGATATCCAAGACCCGCTAATTATATTGCAGCATCGTATGCAGCAGCGCCAAATTTTAGCGATGATGGGTATCAATCAGTGGGTGCAGCCAAGCTCTGAGACCATAAATATCGCAGATATTTCTGCGCCTACTCTGCCTGAGCAGACTATAGCTAACTCAACTTTAGCTAATGCTAGCAGTTCTTCTGCGACGAGCACTGAACAGCCAACTATTGAGTCTCCCAATCGTGATGATATAAGCGTTGGGATGTCGCATTCAGCATCTGCTAATCACTATTATGATGATGCTAGTGAGATAGGTTTACACCATTCTGACCCGCAAAGCCCTATTACTTATAGTTTTGACTCGACTGCCTCTGACATCTCTAAGCCCGCCGTGACTTCCCTTGTAAATACAGTCGTTCAGCAAACTTCTATTGTTGATATAAATGATGCTTCGAGCTTTGAAAATGGCAGTTTTAAAGAAGAGGGCTTTCAAGAGGAAAGCTTTAAAAAGGTAGCACCCTTTGATTTGCAAGGTGGTCGTTATGGTGATTGGGTGATTTTGGTGGATATCCAAGCACTTAATCATGACAGCCAAAAACTGTGGCAAAATATCACCCAAGCGTTATCCATCAGTTGTGAGACGACATCGTTCCCTATCTGTGAAGGTATGGATACGGCTGAGCTTGCCAATGCCAGTCTTGCTGGATACGTCTTTAAAATCGGCCGTAGCGAAGAGATAAAAATTGCCGCATTGACAGTGTTGCCTGACGGTCTTGAACATCCTAGCGTGACTACTGTGCCCACACTCGATGAGATGCTTGCTGATAGTAGCCTTAAACGTCAGCTTTGGGAGCAGTTATCGAGTCACAGTTAAAGGCTTACCACTTACTATGATAGAGATTAAAAAATAACGATAAAATTCACCTTCAACATTCAACCTTTAATAACCACGATGACTTCATCATATTTAGGATATTGATTATGACCACTAAAGCCGCTCCTAACCGCGTACCCAATTTTTCAGCGGGACCTGCTACTATACCGACGGCCGTATTATCACGCGCTCAAGAAGAGTTGCTTGATTGGCAGGGACGCGGCATGTCGGTTATGGAAGTGAGTCACCGTAGTAAAGAATACATCGCCATTACCGAAAAAGCCGAAGCCAAATTGCGCTCGCTAATGGACATTCCAGATAACTATAAAGTTCTATTTTTACAAGGTGGCGCTAGCTTACAGTTTTCAGCGATTCCATTAAACTTGCTAAATGGTGGGCGCGCAGACTATCTAACGACGGGTGCATGGTCTGGTAAAGCGGTCAAAGAAGCACAGCGCTATGAAAAGCTTGGTCTTGGTGAAGTGAATCAGGTCGCAACGGGTAAAGACAGTAGCTTTACTGACGTACCAGCCCAAAGCGAATGGAACCTGAGCGAAGATACCGCCTATTTCCATTACTGCGCTAACGAAACCATTCATGGTTTGCAAATATTTGAGCCGCCACAAGTCGATGCACCAATTGTCGTCGATATGTCTTCTTGTATTTTGTCACAGCCCATTGATGTCTCTAAATTTGGCATGATTTACGCAGGTGCGCAAAAAAATATCGGGCCAGCAGGTCTGATTATCGTGATTATCCGTGAAGACCTATTGGGTCAAGCGAGTGAATGGTGCCCACTGCTGATGAACTATGAGCACCAAGCTGAAAAAGAATCCATGTCAAACACACCAGCGACGTATTCTTGGTATTTAGCAGGACTAGTGTTTGATTGGTTAGAGGAGCAGGGCGGCGTTGCTGCTATTGGCAAAATCAACCAACAAAAAGCTGATTTACTCTATAAAACGATTGATGATAGCAGCTTTTATAGCAATCCAGTTGATCCCAAATATCGCTCTATCATGAACGTGCCTTTTACCTTAGCCGACAGCAGCCTTGATAAAGTATTCTTAGAAGAGTCGGAAGCGGCAGGCTTGATGAATTTAAAAGGTCACCGCGATGTGGGCGGTATGCGTGCCAGCATTTACAATGCAGTGTCATTAGATTGGGTGCAGCAGTTGGTTGACTTTATGATTGCGTTTGAGAAAAAACACGCATAAATTAGCATGGATTTTAAAACAAAAGACGCAGCTTATAAAAGTTGCGTCTTTTTTATACGCGTTAGTATTCTTTTAAGATAAATGATGCATCATGTAGCAACTCTAACGCTGCAAATCATTAGGTTAAAAAACCTAAGTTTGTTATGATAAAATTCTGCGGCACTCACTCTTTTTTAATTATATGGTAGCACTTAAGTAAAATTTCATCATATTCATTGGGCTCGCACAAGGGTTTGTTATAACTTTATTATGATAAAAAATACCATGCTAAAAGCCGTCTTACTTGCCATGACTGTAAGCTGGATACCTGCCAGTATCGCGGTGCCAATCACTACTACTGCGCTTGGTCATAATAGTACCACTGAGTATATTGACGTGCCCTTTATGCCTTATGCCAATCCAAAGGCACCGACAGGTGGTATATTATCACTTGAGGCGCGTGGTACTTTTAACGCGGCTAATAAATGGATGACCACAGGTGTGGCGATGGTTGGTACGGACTATCTATATGATACCTTGATGACTGGCTCATTAAATGAAGCCTTTACCATGTATCCGCAGCTGGCAACCAAAGTAACTTATGACCCTGATGATACCAGTTGGATTATCTATCATATTAATCCTGCTGCGCGCTTTTGGGATGGCACGCCGGTCACCAGCAGTGACGTCAAAGCGACTTATGATGCACTGTTAAATAAAGGTCCGATGTATATTCGCAGCTATTTGGGTGATATTAAAAATATTGAAATTATTAATAAGCAACAAGTAAAATTCATCTTTAACTCTGATGACAATAAAGAGATTTTATTAACCGTCGGACAGTTTCCTATTTTTGCTAAGTCCTCTATCGATACGGATTTTGAAAAAATAACGTTGACGCCATTGATGGGCAGTGGACTTATAAGTTAGGACGTGTCGATGCAGGGCGCTCGGTCAGCTATGTACGTGATCCCAATTATTGGGTCGTGATTTGATGGTCAATCGCGGTCGTTATAACTTTGATATGATTAAGTTTGTTTATTATCAAAGCGAAGAGATTGCCTTTGAAGGTTTTAAGTCTGGTCAATATCGTTTTCGTCCGGAGAATAAAGCCTCTAATTGGGCAACAGGTTACAATTTTCCCGCCGTCAAGGCAGGTTTGATTCGTAAAGAAACCATCAGTAGCGAAAATCCCGTGCCAATGCAGGGTTTGGTCATGAATATGCGACGTCCCATCTTTCAAGATATTCGCGTTCGCCAAGCACTGAGCAAGGCTTACGACTTTGAGTGGATGAATAAGACCTTGTTTCATGGGCAGTATGAACGCTTGCAAAGTTTCTTTCATGGCTCCGAGCTTGCCGCAACAGGGATGCCGTCTGCTGAAGAGATGCAGGTGCTTACGCCTTTATTACCGAAGCTTGAACCACTGCAACGTCAAGCCGTATTAATGGAGTGGCAATTGCCGACCAGTGACGGTAGCGGCTTTAACCGTAAAGGACTGTTAGAAGCGCGGCAGCTGTTGCTAGATGCTGGGTTTTATTATAACGATATGAAACTATATCAGCCCAATGGACAACTTGCTCAGATTGAGATATTGATGACAGGCGAAACCATGGTCGGGTGCTGCTGCCATATATTCGAAATCTAAAGCGCTTGGGATTTGATGCGACGTTACGTCAAGTCGACGGACCACAATATTATGAGCGGGTACGCCGTTTCGATTATGATATGGTGGTCGATGTATTTGCTCAGAGTTTATCCCCTGGTGCGGAACAAGTTGGCTTTTGGGGTAGCTCAGCCGCTGACCAAGTGGGCAACAGAAACACTATTGGTATTAAAAATACGGCGATTGACACAGTAATAGATCAGTTAGGCAAAGCCAAGAATCGTGATGAGATTGTTTTATATGCTCAGGTGCTCGATCGCCTACTACGTGCTGGTCATTATTTAGTGCCCTTATACGGAAAATCAGCGACCAATGTCGCCTATTGGGATCAATATCGTCATACTGAAAAACTGCCCTCTAATGCCATCGGTATTGACTACTGGTGGACGGACAAAGAAGCAGAAGCACGTGTTAACCAATACTTGAAGCAATAATTTAGAACAATAAAGGAAATAACGCTGCATCTTAAAATTTTATTTGGTTTAAAAAAAACCATAAAAGACATCAGCAATAAAGATAACTACTGGTAAGGATTTAATATGACTATCCGCATTCACCCAATCAAAGCGTTTAATGACAATTATATTTGGACATTGATTAATGAAAATAATAAACAGGCGATCGTTATTGATCCTGGTCAAGCTGAGCCTGTCATGAGTTATTTGGAAGAAAATAAATTAGAGCTGACGTCTATCTGGACGACTCATCATCATCATGACCATATCGGCGGTGTCGCAGAACTGCAAGAGTCTTATCCGATGACGCATCTGGTTGCGCATACTGAGCATAATGTCGATGAAGATCAAACCATCAAAGATGGCAGTACCGTCAGTGCGTGGGGCTGTGCAGCACAAGTATGGGATGTGTCCGGTCATACTGCTAGCCACGTGGCTTATATTTTGGATATTGACGGGCTTAAACATTGCTTTTGTGGCGATACTTTATTTAGTGCTGGATGCGGACGGGTATTTACGGGGACGATTGAGCAATTACACAACAGCTTTAAGCGTTTAAATGGTTTGCCAGCTGAGACGCTACTATATCCTGCGCATGAATACACTGCCAATAATCTGCGCTTTGGACTATCTATTGAACCTACTAATGAAGCAATGCAGCAAACTCTGGTTCAAGCAGAAGAAAAAACCACCCAAGGTATTCCGACGTTGCCAGTCTCTCTAGAACATGAGCGCGCAGTCAATGTGTTTTTACGGACGCAAGAGCCGAGTGTGATAGCAGGGGTGAAGTCTAAAGCAACCATCGATGATGATAAATCTTTGGCTGTATTTGCTGCGCTACGTGAGCTTAAAAATAACTTTTAAACCATAACGGGCGCTTCGACTGACGTTTTGATAGTTATTAGCTGCGTATTCTTTCTGTCGTCATATTTATTATCTTAGGAAGCCACCGTTATGGGTCGTTATATCTTAAAAAGGTTACTGCTGATATTACCGACGCTTTTTTTGATATTGTTGGCGAACTTTGTGATTGTACAAGCAGCGCCTGGTGGTCCTGTCGAGCAGCAACTGGCGCTTATTGAGCAAGGTGCAAAAGACAATGCACTTGGCGGTAATATTGGCGCAGGTAGTGCGGGAAATAACAGTACCTATCAAGGTACGCGTGGCTTATCTGAGGAAATGGTTGCAGCGATTAATGCCCAATACGGGTTTGATAAATCGGCACCTGAGCGCTTTTGGCTCATGTTAAAGAATTACGCTCAGCTAGATTTTGGTGAGTCTTTTTTTAAAGGACAGTCGGTAACGGATTTGATTATCGAGAAATTACCCGTTTCTATCTCGCTTGGGCTCTGGAGCACGTTGCTGATTTATATGATAGCGATTCCACTAGGTATCTATAAAGCCATGCATCATGGCTCGGGGATTGATAAAGTTACTGCCATGCTACTGGCTATCGGGCATGCAATACCCGTTTTCGTATTTGCCGTTATATTACTGGTGTTTTTTGCCGGTGGTAGCTACTGGAATATCTTTCCACTGCAAGGCTTGACCTCTGAGAACTTCGATCAATTAAGCACGCTGGGCAAAATCAAAGATTACTTTTGGCATTTGGCGCTACCACTGCTAGCAAGTACGGTTGGTGGTTTCGCTGGCTTGACTTATTTGACCAAGTTTAGCTTTTTGGAAGAGCTCGGCAAGCAATATGTGCTTACTGCTCGTGCTAAAGGTTTGGCTGAGCGTCAAGTGCTATACGGACATGTGTTTCGTAATGCCATGCTGATTATTATTGCAGGTATTCCAGCGGCTATCGTTGGCATTTTCTTTGCCGGAAACTTCTTAATCGAGATTATCTTTAAGCTTGATGGTTTGGGTCTCTTAGGTTTCGAAGCCATTCAGCAGCGCGATTATCCCGTAATATTCGGTACACTATTTATCTTTACCTTGGTCGGGCTATTATTACAGTTAATCAGTGATTTGAGTTATCACTTAATTGATCCTCGTATTGATTTTGAGGGGCGCTAATGTCAAGTTATCCATTACCTTCAACGCCTTCATCTGCATCTCCTATCTCTATGCCAAAAAAACGTCGCCTAAATCCTATCTGGCAGGCACGCCTAAACCGCTTTCGCCGTAATCGTCTAGGCGTCGTATCATTATTCATTTTTGCGCTGATATTCGTCATTTGTATGGCAGCCAATGTGATTGCCAATGACAAGCCGCTACTAGTGAAGTATCAAGGCGATTATTACTTTCCTGTCCTAAAGGCTATCCTGAAACGGCTTTTGGTGGGGTGTTTGAGACTGAAGCCAATTATAAAGACCCTGCGGTGCAAACGCTGATTAATGAGCAGGGTTTTTACATTATGCCGCCGATTCCATTTGCCGATCAGACACCAAACGTTGAGCTGGGTATTCCATATCCAGCAGCGCCCAACAGCCAGAACTGGCTTGGTACTGATGACTTGGGTCGCGACGTGTTGGCACGGATACTTTATGGCATGCGGGTGTCATTATTGTTCGGCTTAGCATTGACACTTGCTGGGGCAGTGATTGGTATTATCGTCGGTGCAATACAAGGTTATTACGGTGGTTGGATAGATTTGGCAGGGCAGCGCTTCATGGAAGTATGGGGCGGTATGCCGCAGCTGTTTATGATTATTATTTTGGTCAGCTTATTCAGCCCTAGTATCTTCATGCTATTTGCAATGATGTTATTATTTGGTTGGATGGGACTGGTTGGTTTGGTACGGGCAGAGTTTTTGCGCGCGCGTAACTTTGACTATGTACGTGCCGCGCGTAATCTTGGCGTTTCGGACAGTCAAATTATGCTTAGACATATTTTGCCCAATGCCCTAGCGTCAAGTTTGTCACAGCTACCATTTATATTGACAGCTAATATTATCGCTTTAACAGCATTAGATTTCTTAGGTTATGGCTTGCCGCCTGGATCACCGTCGCTCGGCGAGCTGATGGTACAAGGTAAAAATAACCTCGATGCACCATGGCTTGCGCTATCTGGTTTTTTTAGTTTGACCTTTATTTTATCACTGCTAATATTCGTTGGCGAAGCGCTACGTGATGCGTTTGATCCGAGGCGCTCCTGATATGACAACTGATGATGTGATTACTGATAGTTTGACAACTACTAATATGACGATTGCTACTGAGCAAAATGCCCATTTACATGATAGTCATAGCAATAACCAAAATAAGCTGATGCTGACCGTGGATAAGCTGAGCATTGTTACCAATACTGGCGTAACGTTAGTTGATAATCTGTCTTATGCGCTGCGGCAAGGACGAACCCTTGCTATCGTAGGTGAATCAGGCTCTGGAAAATCCATTGCAAGTCTCGCGCTATTAGGCTTATTGCCAGACAGTTTGACTGTTAGCGGTGAGGTGAAGCTAGCAGGGTTGACGGTGCTACCGATAGCCAATGCCAATGTTAGTGCTAAGGCACGTAACGCTGCGCTGCGCTCTATTCGTGGGCAGCGCATCGGCATGGTGTTTCAAGAACCGATGACGGCGCTCAATCCACTACATACAGTTGCCAAACAAATTGCTGAATCACTACGTCTAGTTGGTGTGCTCAAGAAACAATGGCAAAGCCAAACAATCGATTTACTAAATGATGTCAATATTACCAATCCGATTGATAAGTTGAACCGCTATCCGCACGAGCTATCAGGTGGTCAACGTCAACGGGTCATGATTGCCATGGCATTAGCACAGCAGCCAGATATTTTAATCGCTGATGAGCCGACTACCGCGCTTGATGTGACTCTGCAACATGAGATTCTTGCTCTATTAGATGATCTTAAGCGTCAGCATAATATGGCGATGGTGCTTATTAGCCATGACCTCAATCTGGTCAGGCGCTACAGTGATGACGTCATCGTCATGCGCCAAGGTAAAACGATTGAGCAAGGGCAAACCGCAGCGGTGTTTAACCAGCCTAAAGCCGAATATACCCGCTCGCTAATCAAACAAGACTTTGGCCAAGCACTGAACTTCTCTAATGATGATAAAATTCAGCAATCAACTGTATTGCAAGTCAGCAATTTACAAGTACAGTTTCCCATTGAAAAAAGTCTGTTTGGTGGTACTAAGCGCTGGTTTGATGCGGTAAAAAATGTCGATATGACGCTACAGAAAGGGTGGGCGTTAGGCATTGTAGGTGAGTCCGGCTCTGGCAAAACCACGATAGCGCTTGCATTAAGTCAATTGCTTAGCAATCAAGCGCGTGTGGGTGGCGAAATAATGGTCAATGGACAAGATATTTCAGTATTGTCCAAGGGTGAGCTACGTCAGTTTCGCTCGCAAATTCAAATGGTATTTCAAGACCCCTTTGCCAGTATCAATCCACGTATGACGGTGATGCAAATCATTGAAGAAGGATTGCTCGTACAAGGCGTTGATAAGGCAGCACGGCAGCAGGCGGTGATGGATAGCCTTACTACCGTGCATCTGCCAGCTGAGTTTTCGCATCGCTATCCGCATGAGCTATCAGGTGGTCAACGTCAACGGGTAGCACTTGCTCGCGCACTCATTATGCAGCCGAGTCTATTGATATTGGATGAGCCGACGTCCGCGCTTGATAGTACCACGCAGGTCACTGTAGTTAGCTTGCTGCGTGAAATTCAGGAAAAATTGCAAATCAGTTATGTGTTTATTAGTCATGACTTAAAAGTGGTGCGCGCCTTATGTCAGCAAATTATGGTGCTTAAAGATGGCATATGTATTGAGTCTGGACGTACTGAAGATGTTTTTAATAGCCCACAGCATCCCTATGCGCAGCAGTTGCTGCAGGCGAGTATGATTTAGCTTAGCCAAAAAGAGTTAAGCAGATAGAGCCAAATAAGCAGAACATGGCAGTTCATACTAATTGCGATATCCTAAAAATAGCAGTGATACAATAAGTTAAACAGACGTTCACTTTAGTTAGATGCTTAAATTTGTTTAATTTTTAGTTAAAGAGCAGTTTAAATTGCTGCTTTAAAGGATTGTCATCGCTATTATTACCATCATTAAAAAGGATTTTTACTCATGAAAAAACAAAATAGTATTGTTAAATTAGTAAATAACAAGTTAGTAAATACCAATGGATTGCAGCAAGTTGGTTATTTAGCCGTTGCTAAAACACGCGCTAAAGTCTTAAAAGCGTTCGCTTATGTTGTTCCAATTAGAAGACCAATGCTATTTGTCGGTGAGAGCTCTTGTGAAGAGCTATGTGATATGGCTATCAACGAAGGCAGCACCAATGTATTTATCGTTACTGATGCCGTGCTTAATAAGCTTGGCATTCCAGCCAAAGTGACTGATTATCTAGATAGCAAAAATATCAGCTATACCGTTTATGACGGCATTACCCCAGACCCTACTTTTAACGTTGTCGAAGAGGGACTGCGAAAATCTATCGATGCTAAGTGCGATTCGATTATTGCCATCGGTGGTGGTTCGGTCATTGATGCGGCTAAGATGATTGCGATGTCACAAGGCAATAGCTGCAAGCCGCAACAGCTTATCGGCATTCTTAAAGCCAGAAAGCCTTCGATGCCGCTTTATTGTATTCCTACCACGGCTGGCACAGGTTCAGAAGCAACCCTTGGTGCAGTAGTATCAGACGATAAAACGCATCAAAAAGCGCTGTCTATTGACCAAGAATGGTGCCATTAGCAGCGGCTATTGACCCTGTTATTATGAAAGGCATGCCTGCTCATATCACAGCAGATACGGGTATTGATGTATTGACCCATGCGTTAGAAGCTTGGATGAGTGCTAATGCGAGCGTCGAGACCGATTATTATGCGGCTTCTGCGGTCAAATCTGTGATGCAAAACCTACCGCTGGTCTATAAAGACGGCGGCAATCTTAAAGCCAGAGAAGCAATGGGTATTGCCGCTCATTACGGCGGTATCGCCTTTAATAAAGCGGGTCTTGGTTATGTGCATGCTATCGCTCACCAGTTAGGCGCGCACTATAGTATTCCTCACGGTCGTGCCAATGCCATCGTGCTGCCGTATGTGCTTGATGTCAATTGTCAAGGAAGTAAAAAAAGACTGGCAGAGTTGGCTAGAAAAACAGGTATGGTAAAATCGGGACAAGCTAGCAAGAGTGATGCTGAGATTGCGACGACCTCATCGCGCAAGTACGTGAACTGATTGCCACCTTGAATATCGATCCAACGGTGAAAGGCATGCAAAGCAGTGATTTTGATAAAATTGCCAAAGCCGCTGCAAAAGAAGTCAGTGATACCTATGCCGTACCAACGTATCTATCAGCGTCTGAAATCAAGGCTATTTTAACCAAGATTCAGCAAGCCAGTGATGAGCGTTCTGCTGCAAAATAAAAGAATAACTAAGCTATATTGATATAATATAAAAGAGCACACTACGCTGTCCGTAATGTGCTCTTTTTTTAATAATCATACTTTGTAGCAAACTTATCTTATTAAGAAATTGTGTATAATTTAGGATTATACTGTTTAATTATATTAAATAATATCTAATTACTGTTAAATTTTTATAACAATATAGGTATAGTTTAGTGAGGTCAAAGAGTTATCATAGTTTAGTGAGGTCAAAGAGTTATCATAGTTATATTATATTACTTTTAGGAGGTATCGATGAATCATAAATTAAAGACGGGTGCTATTACGATGGCTGTAGCAGCATCAGTATGGTTTTCGTTGGCTGTGCTGCCACCGAAAATACGCCCGCTGTGAAAAATACTGCCATCGATAATCCTTATGCGCCAACGGATCCAAATCTCGCAGTTGCTACGGTGCTGGCGGTTGTTTTTGGTGCGTGGAAGCGGGTTATGAAAAAATACCTGGCGTTGTAGAAGTGGTCTCTGGCTATACCGGCGGTCAATCGACCAATCCAACTTATAGCACTGTATCAGCAGGCGGCACAGGGCATACTGAAGCGGCCCAAGTCTATTATGACCCGACGAAAATCACCTATAATGGTATCGTTCAAGCATTATGGCGAATTGGGGATCCTACCGATGACAAAGGTCAGTTTGTAGATCGTGGTACTCAGTATCGTCCCGCTATTTTTTATAATAATGCACAAGAAAAGCAGATAGCAGAAGCTGCTAAGCAATCACTGCAAGACTCTGGTATCTATAGCAAACCAGTTGTGATTGAAATTGTTGCTGCTAGCAAGTTTTACTCTGCTGAAGAGTATCATCAAGATTATTATAAGAAAAACCCAATCCGCTATAAGGCTTATACCTTTAATTCTGGGCGCTATCAGTTTATCGAAAATGTCTATGGTAAAGACTACGAGCTGGATTTTAGCCAGTTTAAACCTACGGCGGCAGATAGCGTACAGGCAACATCAAACAATGCGTCTGCTACTAAAGCTAGTACAGGATTCAATCCAGATACCTTTGTGAAGCCTGCACAGGATGAGCTAAAGCAGTCACTCAGTGACATTCAATATAAAGTCACTCAAAAAGACGGCACCGAACGCGCTTTTGATAATGAATATTGGGATAATAAAGCGCCTGGCTGTATGTCGATGTGATATCGGGGGAGCCACTATATTCCTCTCGTGATCAATACAAATCTGGCACTGGCTGGCCAAGCTTTACCCGTCCATTGAGCACGGATATGGTCGTTGAGAGGGAAGACCGAGGTATATTCGGCACCCGTACCGAGATTCGTAGTCGCTATGCAGACTCACACGTCGGTCATGTATTTGACGATGGTCCGGCACCGACGGGTAAACGCTACTGTATGAATTCAGCGGCAATGCGTTTTATTCCACTGGCACAGATGGAAGCAGAAGGTTATGGCAATTGGATTGCTGAAGTAAGCTAGGTTAGTTAAGCCTCGTTATATTGTAATCAAGGATTGATTGCTAATTATTAATGATAGCTATATTGAAAGGTACGCATTAAAAAAGGATACTTAAGTATCCTTTTTTATTATCTATGGTTATTTGAAGCGTTAGAATGCAGGCTGACGTCTAGGGATCGCACTCAAAAACTCATTGCGCGCTTGATTGTCATGGACAAATTCACCCAACATCGATGTTGTACGTGTGGTGGATTGCTGCTTATTTACGCCGCGCATCATCATACACATATGTGCTGCATCCATCACTACTGCTACACCGCGACAGCCAGTGACATCCATGATAGTTTGTGCCACTTGTTCGCTTAAATTTTCTTGAACTTGCAAGCGGCGGGCGAACATGTCGACGATACGGGCAAATTTTGATAAGCCAGTACTTGACCATTGGGTAAATAGCCTACATGAGCGATACCATGAAAAGGCAGCATATGATGTTCGCACAATGAATAAAATTCAATATTCTGTACCAATACCAGCTCGCGATTGCTCGATGGAAACAGGCGTCGTTGACGATTCATCCAAGCTTTGATGATAACCTTGGGTTAAATGTGCAAAAGCTTTCGCGGCACGCATCGGCGTTTCTTCAAGACCGGGACGCTGTAAGTCCTCGCCAGTTGAGAGAATCAGTTGACGATAAGACTCAACGCTTTCTTGGTAATTTGATGCTATTGTTGGGGTGTTACTCATAAGTTTGGCAGCCATCCAAAATGTGGGTGTAGCTTAACGCTAAATCCCTAATTACGAACAGTTACAAATAACTGTTGTAAAGGATTTTTATAAAAATTGTGCAAGCTGGGAAGGGCTGTGATTATACTTGAAATCTACTTAACTTCATACTGCTGTGGCGAGCAGTTGGGCGTTTAATCGATATTAGAAGACATTATAAGGGAATACAGTTTACGACTGTTTACTTAAATTAATTCGTGTATAATGACTTATTTTATAATTTATGCTTTTTACGCTGTGATATTCATCGTATCTAATCACTCTAAATAACCTAATATGATTAAATAATTTTGATCGACCCAAAAGGAAATATTATGCTACTACAAGGACAACGATTTGTCGTGACAGGCATTGCGAGCAAACTGTCTATCGCTTGGGCTATCGCTGAGGCACTGCACCGTGAAGGTGCCTCATTAATTCTCACTTATCCTAATGATAAGATCAAAAAGCGTGTCGATATGGCAGCGGAGAAATTCGAAGCAGATTTGGTACTTGAGTGTGATGTGGCGTCTGATGAGTCTATCGCTGCCTGCTTTGAGCAAGTCACTGCCCATTGGGTGATGGAATCGATGGTGTGGTACATGCGATTGGCTTTGCACCGATGGATCAGCTTGATGGCGATTTTGTTAAGGCGACGACCCGTGAAGGCAGTCAAATTGCCCATGATATCTCAAGCTATAGTTTTGTGGCATTAGCCAAAGAAGCTCGTGCTTTATTGGCCATGCGTCACGGTTCGATGCTGACATTGACATATGAAGGTAGTATCTCGGTATTGCCAAACTACAACGTCATGGGTATGGCAAAGGCCAGCCTTGAAGCCAGTGTTCGCTATTTGGCTACTTCGATGGGCGGTGAAGGCATTCGTGTCAATGCGATCTCAGCAGGTCCTATTCGCACACTTGCCGCCAGTGGTATCAAATCATTCCGTAAAATGCTCGATATCAGCGAAAAAATCGCGCCGCTACAACGTAATATCACACAAACCGAAGTTGGTAATGCGGCGCTTTTCTTGCTATCACCTTGGGCATCTGGTATTACCGGCGAGATTATGTTTGTTGACGCAGGTTTTAATACCGTTGCTATCAGTGAGCAATTAATGATGCTTGATGAGCCGAAATAATGCTTTTCAATAGTCGGTTGTAGGGTTTTATACATCAGGAAGGCAGCCAATCGGTTGCCTTTTTTGGTTATAATAGATGCTTTTTGGTGATAAGCCATTAGGCGGCGAATATGATAACCAAATTACCAAAGTGGATATTGTGGGGCGGGGCAGTATTGGCATTCAGTGCTGGCTGTGTTAACACTGCTGCGTTAATGGGGTTTACCAATCTATCGGTTTCTCATGTCACTGGCAACGTAAGCTTATTTGCAGCGGCTATTGCTTACTTGGATGTGCGTAGTATCTTGTATATCGGTGCGCTGCTATTGTCTTTTTTGGCAGGTGCGATACTGAGCGGTTATGTGATTGGGCAGACATCATTAAAGTTAGGTAGGCGCTATGGTAGTGCGCTATATATCGAGGCGGCACTGCTAATGGCCAGCTACTGGTTGTATCAGCAGCATGATTATTTAGGACAGTTGGCAGCGGCAATGGCATGCGGATTACAGAATGCATGGTAGCGACTTATAGTGGCGCGGTTATTCGTACCACCCATTTGACAGGTTTGACATCAGATATGGGCGCAGCGATTGGCAACTGGTTGGCGGGTCGATCGATCAGCAAACCGACATTAGGGTTCCAAGCCATTATTTGGTATTGCTTTTGCGGTGGCAGCGCCGTTGGAGCATTTTTATTCGCCAAGGTTGGTTATGAAGCGCTATTTGTACCCATTGCTATCGTCTTGACGGCAGCATTTATATATAACTACGTCTCAGATCGCCTGCCAGAAAAAAGAGAGCCAAAACATAAAAGGCGCTTGTCATAACAATAAGCACCTTTCATGTTCTGGTTTTTTTATATTGTAGCTTGGGATAATCTAAAATGTTCGCTTACTTCTCATCTTCATGGTCTTCATGTTCATGCATGCCCTGCATCATATCGAGTGCAGAGTCATCGGTACGCTGCTGATCTTTTTTAGCCAAACCGTCTTGATTGATATCTCTCGGTGCCATTTTAGTGGTTGAATCTGTTCTATTTGCATCTGTCATAAAGTGCTCCTATTTATTGTTATTCATTTTTCGATATAAATACTAATAAAAAATAGTTGTTAAGCTATTACTGGTATTAGAAATTTATTTTGACTTATTTAGTATGAGATAGCACCATACGCTTGTACATACTAAGTGTACGCTTGTTTAGTGACGATGTGTAACCGCATATCACAAGGCTTGCTGTTTAATGAAAAGCAATTACTTGGTTATCAGTTGCTCTCACTCCCTCTTAGAGTTCGGTTCAAAAATAAAAAACTCATGAGATAAATGTCATCTCTATAAAGTACCGTTTTAAGGTACATTTCCTAAAACGCATTAAAGTAATTCTTTACCTATGAAATAACCATATTTATTGCAAATTTTATAGGGGCTTTTTTATAAAGGCTTTGTTGTATCAGATTTTTGTTATATATCTGTTATGATAACGGCGTATTTTTTGCGGTTGCTGGTTGAACTACCGTCAATCGCTAACATGCGTTTTTATTTTAGCGTCTTTTTACACTGTCTTTGGGAAAATAAGGACATTTTATGTCAGAGCAAAAATTAGATAGCCATCTTCCTGATGATGGCAATGAGTATTTATTTACCGATACCTTTCCAAAGGGTACTGGTAAAGGGTTGATAGTGGTCGCTATTGCGGCGGTTATCAGTATGATTATTTATAATGTATTGCCATTCGATATCAATGCCAATAAGGGTCTTGCCTTATTGTTCTTCATCGGCGTATTGTGGCTAACGGAAGCGTTGCACGTCACGATTACGGCACTATTGGTAGTCGTGGTTGGTGCCCTAGTGGGTATACCAGAATTCGATGCTGAAATAGGCTTACAAAGCTTTGCCAATCCGACCATTTATTTGTTTTTTGGTGGTTTTGCTTTAGCGGCAGCCTTGCATGTGCAGCAATTGGATAAAAAAATTGCCCTGAAGATTTTATCGATGTCAGGTGGCAAATTAAGCACAGCGGTATTTTTGATATTTGGCGTGACCGCATTTTTGTCGATGTGGATATCGAATACTGCGACGGCGGCGATGATGTTGCCATTAGCGCTGGGTATTTTAACGCAAGTTGACCGTGAAAAAGACCGAGGCACTTTTGTATTTGTACTATTAGGTATCGCTTACTCAGCAAGCTTGGTGGTTTAGGTACGATCGTTGGTTCGCCGCCAAATGCTATCGCTGCAAAAGCGCTCAATATTGCTTTTGTGGACTGGATGAAGTTTGGTGTGCCGATGATGCTGGTATTATTGCCGCTATTGTTAGGTGCAATGTATGTGTTTTTGAAGCCCAACCTGAATCGTAAAATTGTACTGGTTGAAGATGAACCTATTGTATGGAATAAACCTCGCGTAGTGACGATTATCGTCTTTATTGTCACCGCATTGAGCTGGATTTTCTCCAAAAAGATCGGCGCCGCGCTTGATATTACAGATACTGACGCGGTTATTGCCTTATCAGCTGCTGCCGCTGTGGTCAGCTTAGGCTTGGTATCGTGGAAACAAGTGTCTGATAATACGGATTGGGGCGTACTCATGCTGTTCGGCGGTGGTATTGCCCTGTCGACGATTCTGAAAGTGTCAGGTGCCTCTTTGGTATTGGGGGAGACGGTCGCTAATGCGTTGTCTTCTGCACCGCTTATCGTGGTGATGATTGCGGTATCAGCATTTATTATTTTCTTAACGGAGTTTGCTTCTAATACCGCTTCTGCCGCACTGCTGGTTCCCGTATTTGCTGCCATTGCAGAGCAGATGGGTTTACCACACGAAGTGTTGGTATTAGTCATCGGTATTGGTGCATCTTGTGCCTTTATGCTACCCGTTGCGACACCGCCAAATGCGATTGTCTTTGGTACGGGATTGATTAAACAGAGCGAAATGATCCGTACGGGTGTCATTCTTAATATCATTGCTACCTTTGTCGTCGGATTGTGGGCTTATTTCTTCTTAATATAGTTTATCAATCACATTAATCATAATTTATGAAACCCAATGTCTCAATAATCACGAGCCATTGGGTTTTTTTGTTTCTCTTTTCTATTCCTTTTTACAATTAGTCGATGTATAACATAGTGATTTGTTAGGAAAATAAATAGGATGGCGCACTCTAACTCTAACTCCAACTCTAATAACAAGCAATTAAATACTATCGCGGCTATTTCTGACATTCATAGTAATGTCTTCGCGCTTGAAGCCGTGCTGACTGATATTAAACAGTGCGATATTGATCAAATTGTTAATCTGGGCGATATTTTATACGGACCGATTGCCCCTAAAGATACCTATGCGCTCTTAATGGCACAGCAGAACGATATCATTACTATTCGAGGTAATCAGGATAGACAGATTTATGAAGCGACAACGGCGGAGATTGGCAACAACGCAACCATGGCTTTTATCATAGAGGACTTGCCTAAAGCAGCGGTTAAGTGGCTGCAGAATTTGCCGTTTGATTGTCACTTAAGTGAGAATATTTATTTGTGCCATGGGTCACCAACCGATGACATGGTATATTTGTTAGAAAATATTGAGACGGGTCAGCCGACCTTACGTAATAATCTAGATATTTTGGCACAGCTTAACGGTATTGGCAGTTCAGTGATCATATGTGGTCATACTCATATTCCACGTACAGTCACGCTATCGACAGGTCAGATAATCATCAATACAGGTAGCGTGGGTTACCCTGCTTATAAAGATGATTTGCCTATTTTGCATAAGATGCAAACCTATTCGCCCCATGCCAGTTATGCGCTTATCAAATGTGCTGACACTGAACAAGGTAAATGCTGGCAAGTTGAGCATATCAAGGTGCCTTATGATTATGAAGCTGCGGCTAAATTGGCTTCAATGAACGGTCGCGAAGATTGGGCGTTTGCACTGAGAACAGGGCGAGTATTGCCTTGATGAGCAATTAAATATATAAGTATCAGGATTTTGCCTATTTTTAGCATGATTTACTAAGTTGCAAGCTATCATATGCATCAATATCTCTATGACCACACCAAGCCTCTTTCAATGTGGGTAGCGCTTGAATATCTATTTGCCTAAAAAAACCGTCTACATTAAGCTGTCGATAATTTGGTCCTCGCTCCATTAGTTGATTAGAAAATAAAGAAAAGCTTGCAACTGGCGTCTCAGAATAGCTATAGATATGAATACTAATAACATTAGCTCCCTCTTTGCCGCCTAGACCTTCACGCCAAAAACCATGGCTTTGACTGTTTATCTCATCGACTATGGCTTGCATTTTTTCAGGCTGATGCTTTGCGTCGTAAGATAGTAGAATAGGGTTTGAATAAGGGTTCTCAATTTCAACTTTGCTGATGTCATGATAAGTAGCTCTTGATGTTAAGCTTGATTCTTTATTTGTACAGGAAGTTAAACACAACACTATTGGCAAAAATATAGTCGCTATAAACGTCAGCTTAATAGCTATCAGAATGCCATATTGATCCTTTTTATATGATTTATCTAACATCACACATTTTACTCAGAAGTTATTAACGTACAAGGTAATTCTTTATGCCAACACTCTTTATGGTACAACTTGGTGGTCGCCCCAAAGGTCGTTTGATTGAGCAGCATGATATTTTCTTTGGTGTGGCCAATCAGGTGCGCGAGCTGGTAGAAGATATCAATCACCACTGGCCTGAAGTCAAAAACAAATGGCATATTGATTCATACAGAGCGATTACCAAAGTGGGAAACCATACTGTTAAATTGATCGAGTCAAACAATCAAACAGCGAATGATAACGGTTTAAAACTGTTCTTTATTAATTTAGGCGGCTATCAGCAGGGGAGTTTTGAAGAGTTTCATCATAAACTGCTTATCGTCGCTGCTACTCAAGCAGAGGCTATTAAACAAGCCAAACACAGTACATTTTATAAAGAATTTACTTTTAAAGATAAAGACACACCTTTTAATGCCGCATCGCACATTGATGATAAATTTCAGGTAGATATCGATGATGTATACAACGTCAATGATCTTGTCTCAAACATACAGATTTTAATTGAGCCTATGATTCATAATAGTCACAAACTTGCAAATGCTGATGAAGATAAAGAGTATGTTGGTTATCTAAGTATCAAAAATTTAAGGAAGTTACCCTAATATGGCTTTAAATCTGTATTATAAAAATGGCATGATTCGCAAATCGCGTTGCCAAATCTCTGATGAGCTATTACCCACCCTTTATCAGATTCATGATAATGCTAAGTTTCCACAACTCACTTGGCTAATTGATAATGTGTATGAAAATCCGCAGATTCAACCTGATGTCGCACAAGCATTAGCTGATGAAATGGTAGCGTTTGAGAGGTTAATACTTTCGCTGCATCTGCCTTTTCCTAGGCTGCCATTACAAAAGTTGCAGAATTTCTTTATGGGGGCTGCTATTCGTCAACAGATTATTTATAAAAGTAGCATGTGAGCTGACAAATAATTTATTCATAAAAATAGAATAGGACTGGCAGGTTTGAAAAATTTGATAAAATGTCACTACTGAACCACGAATTTACGAATCTTTTATGATCTATCAATGCATCACAGAAGAGGGTGATCATTTACGTTTGGATGTGATCAATAGCGATATTGGTTATATGCTCAAGTATTATTTCGCCACCCAAGGTAATCCTTTAAGGTTAGAGGCGCAGCAAGCGACTGAGGATACCTATTATACAACTCTTTCTAATGGTACTAATCTCGTTATGCGGGATCCGAATAATTATTATGAGCTGACACAGTTTGAAGATAGCGATACCTCTTTTTATATTATTAATGCCATTACTGGTCAGGAGATGAATCATTTTTCTTGTGAGAATAACTCGATTGAAAATGATCAGTATGCTTTGATTGCTCAGATGGAGCCAGAGCATTTTAAGTTTAAGCCTATGACTAATGAGCTTAGAAATATTTTGACTGAGCGTTTTGAAAATAGATAATAGTCTGCATAGTTGCCAAGCAAACACTATAACCACCTTGAATCACGCCCAAATTACCCTCATAATCTAACCACTTCCAAACAATAAATAGCCTAAGTAAATATGCCGACTGAAAACAACACCGATGAGCTTAGATTCGATGAATTAAGTAAATTAGCAAACACAAGTGACGATAATTCAAATATGACAGAAAACAGTAATAAAGCGTCTTCACAACCTGATATGGTTGTTGATTTACCAGTACTCGCTAAAGATAGTTATTATTTAAGTCGTCTCGAGCGTGAGCTGGCAAGGGCTGCTGTGGCTAAAAATAAAAAAGTTTCTGACGATAAAGCGGATGATGGGCTAACTAAAAAACGTGCGCAGTATGAAAAAATTAAGACCCGCTCACAGCAAGCGGTGCAGGCACGTATGGATAGTATTCCAGACAAACTGGCAGAAAAACTGAATCTTGATTTGCCCGTGAGCCAACGTGCAGAAGATTTAGTACAGGCAATTATTGATCACCAAGTCATTATTGTTGCAGGGGAGACAGGTTCTGGTAAGACGACGCAATTGCCCAAGCTGGCAATGCTGGCAGGTCGCGGTATCACTGGACAGATAGGGCATACCCAGCCTCGACGATTGGCCGCGCGCAGTGTGGCAAACCGTATCGCTGAAGAATTGGGCGAGCAGCTCGGTAATACTGTCAGCTTCAAGATTCGCTTTAATGAGCAGGGTACGGCGCAATCTGTGGTTAAGCTGATGACCGATGGTATCTTGCTGGCTGAATTGGGTCACGATAGATTCTTAAGTAAATACGATACTATCATTATTGATGAGGCGCATGAACGTAGCTTAAACATTGATTTTATTATGGGTTACCTGAAAAAGCTACTGCCCAAGCGCCTGATTTAAAAGTGATTATTACCTCAGCAACACTTGATACTAAACGCTTTAGTGAATACTTTAGCCGCTATGATAATAAGCTAAAACGCAACGTACCTGCGCCTATTTTTAATGTCGAAGGTCGTAGTTTCCTGTTGAAGTTCGTTACCGTCCGCTGACCGATGAGCCAGTGAACAGCTCCGATGATGACAGCTACGATGACTTTGAAGAAAATCTGCCACGTGCGGTCGTAGCCGCCGTCGAAGAATGCTTTAGCGATGCACAAAATAAAGGTCATGCTGACCAAGCGGACATTCTCATATTTGCAGCGACAGAAGCTGAGATTCGTGAGCTACAAGAGGTGCTTGAGCGTCATGGGCCAAAGCATACAGAAGTGCTGCCACTATTTGCACGGCAGACTTATGAAGAGCAGCAGCGCATCTTTCAGCCCTCAGGTCGTGGTCGGCGTATCGTTATCGCGACCAACGTTGCCGAGACTGCGCTGACCGTACCGGGTATTCGCTATGTGATTGACTTGGGTTTTGCGCGGATTTCTCGTTATTCGTATCGCTCACGCGTACAGCGTCTACCGATTGAGGCGATCTCGCAAGCGGCTGCCAATCAGCGTAAAGGTCGTTGTGGTCGTGTCGCACCAGGGGTTTGTATTCGTCTGTATAGTGAAGAGGACTTTACCGGTCGTCCAGAATTTACCGAACCTGAGATTTTACGGACCAATCTTGCATCCGTTATTTTACAGATGGCCAATCTGCGTTTAGGTAGCGTTGATGATTTTGCCTTTATTGAGCCCCCTGACAGTCGCTTGGTTACTGATGGTCATAAATTGCTTGATGAGTTAGGCGCGATTACCTCTAAAAATGAAGCAACTGCTGCTCATCAAACCAATAAGCCAACACCAAAAAAAGGTCTCGACCATTTAAGCCTGACGCCCACTGGGCAAAAAATGGCGCGTATGCCAATCGATCCAAGGCTAGCACGTATGTTGGTTGCGGGCAGTGATTTTGATTGTATCCGTGAGATGCTGATTGTAGTAGCGGCTCTTGCTGTACAGGATCCACGCGAGCGTCCTGCCAATAAACGCCAGCAAGCCGACCAAAAGCATGCGGAATTTCGTCAAGATGATTCTGACTTTTTATTCTATTTGAGCCTGTGGAAAGCCCTATTTGAAAAAGATGAAGATGGCAATAAGTTGTCAGGCAATCAGCGTAAGAATTTTACCAAGAAAAACTATCTGAGCTTCCCGCGTGTACGTGAGTGGAATCAAACCCATCGTCAGTTAGTACAAATGGTCACAGACCTTAAGCTTACGGATGTTAAAGAGGCAAAAGCTTCCGATAAAGGCGCTAATAAAAATTCTTCGTTAGAAACATGACCAGCGACCCTACCGCGATAGAAGATGAAGAACTCAAAGCGGTTAAATATGCCAATTTACACCGCGCATTATTGACAGGTCTATTGTCTACGATTGCGCACAAAACTGAGAATCGCGGTGAATACTTAGCAGCTCGCCAGCAAAAAGCCAAAATATTCCCAGCCAGTACGGTATTTAAACAAGTACCGCCTTGGGTCATGGCTTTTGAAGTGGTCGAAACCTCGCAAGTCTTTATGCGCACCGTTGCTAAAATTGAACCAGAATGGATTATCTCAGCGGCAGGCGACTTATTAAAATATCACTACTTTGAGCCGCATTGGTCGAAAAAGACTGGACGAGTGAAAGCCTATGCGCAGATTAGTCTGTTTGGTCTCATAATCATTAGTAAGCAGCTGACCAATTATGAGCAAGTGAACTTAGTTGAGTCACGAGAAATCTTCATTCGTGATGGTCTGGTGACTGGTAATTTGGGGCGTCAAGCACCATTTTTACAGCATAATATGGATAAAATTGCCGACATTGAACGCATTGAAGATAAGTTACGTCGCCGTGATTTGTTGGTTGACGAAGAAGCACTGTATCAATTTTATGATAAAAAAATACCTGAGCATATTGCCAGTCGCAAAGCCTTTGAAGATTGGCGTGCCGAGGTTGAAAAAACTGATGCCAAATATCTATTCTTTACCGATGATGACGTGCTCAATAGCCAAGCACCGACCACAGGCGATTTCCCAGAAATGTGGAAATTGGGTGATTTAAAACTACCGCTACGTTATGTCTTTGATCCGTCCAGCGATGATGATGGCGTGACCATTCGTGTGCCACTTGCCGCGCTACCGCAGCTTGATGCGATCGAACTATTGTGGGGCGTACCCGGTTGGCGTTATGAGCTAGTATTGCAGTTGCTTAAGTCACTACCAAAGGATATCCGCCGTCAAATTGTACCGATTCCTGATACAGCCGATAGCTTGTTTGATGAACTGCAACCTGCTGGTGGACAAGGATTGCTCAAGCAGCTTTGCCAAGCCCTAAATCGTCGCGGCGTTATGTCAGTGACGCCTGATAGCTTTAATCCCTCTAGCATTGATCGCTATTTACAGCCGCAAATCTGTGTGGTCGACGACAAAAACCGCATTATCGAAAAGGGTCGCGACCTGCAAACGCTACAGATTCGTCATGCTTCTGAAACCCGCCAAGCGGTGAATGAGCAGCAAGGCACGCATACTGAATTCCCTGAGCATTTTGCCTTTAGCAAAAATCATCATAGTGCAGGGGTGGTGATGAAGCAGTTTGCTGCTTTGGTCGCAGATGTGTCAGGTGAAGCAGTATCGATTCATCAATATACCGATGTCAATGCAGCGTTGCAGGCACACCGTATCGGCGTTTTGACCCTGATAAAAGGTAAGCTTGGTGCGAAGAAAAAACAGCTCACCAGCCAAATTGATAAAATATTCAAATTGGCATTCGCGCCACTTGGTGATATGGAGAAGCTAAAAACCATCGTCATCGATGCGGCATTGGATGCGTCGCTCGAAGAGCATTATGTGTTATTTGACCACAGTGCTGATTTGCCTGAAAGTGCTGATGATACTGCCGTAGCGCTTGCTGAAGAATTGCCCTTTACGCCAAAGGAGTATGAAAAAACCTTGGAAGTGGTGTCGGGTAACTTTCTATTGACAGGTCAAAACGTCATAAAAATCCTGAAAAATGTTTATACTCGCTGGCAGCGTATTCGCCAAAGCTTACTCATGCTCGATCGAGAGGTATTTGGTGAGTCTATCGAAGATATCGAAGACCAGCTAGAAGACTTGCACTTGGCTGATTTTGTTTATCGTATGGATTATAGCCATTGGCAGCAGTATCCGCGCTATCTAGAGGCGCTTGAAATTCGTATCGAACGGCTTGAGCACAATCTCGAATCCGATCTCGAAGGGGTATACGCGCTTGATGTGCATATGGAGCGGCTGGCAAATTGTGCCAACGATAAAGCCATTAGTGAGTATCGCTGGATGGTCGAGGAGTATCGTATTCAGCTATTCGCGCAACCGATGAAAACCCACATGGCAGTGTCACCGAAGCGCCTAAGCAAGATGTGGGATAAAATGAGTTAAGGATCGATTTGAGTTTTAAAATTTGCTAATTGACAACATATGACAATTGTCTTGTATAGCTCTTTGATTTAGTCGATAATATTTGATTAAATGAAAGAGCTATTATTTTTTATACCAACGTTTTTTGCATGTTACCTAATATATTGATGTAAGTTTTTGAGCAGGATAAAAAATAATGATTAAATGTAGATTGATAATACTAGCATTTGCATCAACTATATTTATGAGTACGGGCTCTGATGAAACACAAGCCAGTAATAATGAAAATGTGAAGGTATTTGTGCCAACAAGCGTAGAAAAAGAAGTGCAGTTACTAGGCAGTTTTAAAAGAAGCTTTGAAGTTCATGAGTTCGTTTCTGATAACATTATTTACTATGTGTCAGACCCAAAGCAATTATTAATTAAAGATTCAAAAAGTCTCAATCAAAAAGGCTATTACAAATATTTCGAAACTTGCGTCATTGGTAACATTAGCCCCATCGGTCAATATGGGCCTCTAGGCAAATATCAAAATCAAATAACTATTCGTGAGATTTGCGCGTAGCTTTGATAGAGTAGGTTATCGAATGGATACTCTACTGATTTTAAGTAACCAACCCTCACTCACTATCGATAAAAAGGCTGGATTAGCAATTGCTAACTCAGCCTTTTTTTGAGTGTCATTGTTTTTCTGCGATGGACAAATCTTTTATGAAGCAAAAAAGCAAAGGTGGCGTCATATGACCTTTGCTCTAAAATTTAGCACCTGAGTAAAATTAGTGGCTGATCTTTTCTGTCAGCACACCCATACTATAAAGCACGAATGCTATAACGGTCAGTGCTACAATAAATGGCGTGAGTATCCAAATCACCACGTTGATCAATAATGAGGGCAATAATCCGTTAAATAATACCGTGTTTGATGTAAAAAAGTCCGTCATAACGTCGACTGAACGCTTAGCTACGGGGAATAACAAGGTGCTTAGTGCCAGCATATAAATATACTTGCTAAAACCAGGGTCGCTCATGACCACCATAAAATAAAACACCAAAAAATAAGTGACACCCAATGCCCAGCATTTGAGAGTATAGCTTAGACGAATCATGTTAGTGCCTCCCGAAATATTCTGACGATCACACGTAGAAAAATTATTATAATAGTTGCAAAGTTATGAATATATTTTATATGTTATAATATGAATATATAGATCAAGTCAACTGTTTTCTTCTTGAGTAAGATATTTCGTCGTTTGTTCGGATGGCAAGAGGGAGGGTGTAGGAATCTGCTAAACAGATAATTACATTGTGTACGCAGTTGCTTATGAAGCTGTCAAGCGCAGAGGAATTGCTTTAGTCAGAAACCATTATAGTAGGGGCATTATGGTAGAAGCATCATGTTAGACATTTAACTCACTGCTTGGATTTACTCCAAATAACCGCTTATATTCACGGCTAAATTGGCTGGGACTTTCATAGCCTACTTGCATGGCGATTTGCGATACTTGTGCCTCGCCGAGTTGAATCAGCTGCCGCGCTTTCATCAATCGTAGGCTTTTTTGATATTGAAGCGGGCTTAGTTGAGTGATTTCTTTAAAATGTTGATGAAATCCCGACACACTCATACCGCATCGACTGGCCAAATCTTCTATGATGACGGGCTCTTCTAAATGCGCTTTTAGCCAATCGGTGGCTTGGGCAATACGGTGGGTGTGACTGCCATTAACCACCAGTTGCCGAAGCTTATGACCTTGCTGTGCTGAGAGCAGCCGATAATAAATTTCTTGCTGAATTAAAGGTGATAAAAATTCTATATCATTTGGATAATTAAGCAAGTCTATCAGCCGCTCGAATGCAGTTAATATGGTGTCTTCTAATGGCCATTTTATACCTTGATGCTCATAATCGGCATTTTTCTGAGGTGTTATTTTTGCCATGACCTCACGAATGAGAGCCAGATTTAATTTCATAGACAATACGATGACAGGCTTCTCTACAGTGGCGTGTTTGATATGCATGCTTATAGGAATATTGACAGGGCAGAACATCAGGCTGCTGTCATCAAATTTCTGGCAATCTGTACCTAAGTAAATTTCACGCGTGCCTTGTAAAACGATACATATACTAGGTTCTTGGATATAGCTGATAGTCTTTCTTGGTGTGTCGGCACAATAAAAAAACAAGCCTGAAATGTCTGATTCGATGGTTTGGTTTTTGGGTAACATACTAAGTAGCTGCTCTACCGTTTTCGTTTTCATGATTTATGCTTACTTTATAATTTGCCTAATGATATAAATATTTATAGGAATAGGCAAGGACTCTGGAGTAATGCTCTACCGGATTAGCGTGCTCACTTCTATAATGATGGCATCAAAACGCAGTAAGATTGATTTGCAGCGTTTTGCACAATACCAATAACACGCCAATCCATAAGGAATATATGATGAAAATTTTCTATAAAACGCGAGCAACGGCAACGGGTGGTCGTTCTGGTCATACAGGTCTTGACGATGGTTCGCTAGCTTTTGATCTGGTCTCTTTTCAAGAAACAGAAAAGGAAGGTGTCAATCCAGAGCAGCTTTTTGCAATGGGTTATGCGGCTTGTTTTGATAGTGCTTTAAATCTGACCGCCCAGCAAATGAAACTGCCAATCACTGCCTCAAAAACCTCGACCCAAGTGGGTATTGGTATGAAAGCCGATGGTAGATATAACCTAGATATAGATTTGTATGTTGAAGTGTCGGGCATTGATGACGCTCAAGCGCAAACACTGGTCGAAACAGCTCATCAAGTTTGCCCATACTCTAATGCTACTCGCGGTAATGTCGATGCACGTTTGCATGTGACCGTGGTTTAACGGTCAGCAGTAGTTAATACCTAACGACTGATTCAACAGCTGTTCTAATAACTATAAACAAATATAAAAACGACATGATTTTCAACTGCTTGGGTACATAAAGTATTCAGGCAGTTTTTTATTGAGTGATTCAACGTTGATCAAGATTAAATTATCAAGCATGAAAAGTTAAGTACAAAAAAGAGCCAGTAGTTTGACTACTGGCTTTTTTGTTTTAAATAGATGTGAATAAAAACATGGATTTTATTCAAATAACCACCACGTATTATTTACGCTTGTTTCTAGGGTTATTATAGTTGGCAGTTCACTTGGTATTGTTGACCATTGTCTGATTTGATGGTCATGATGCCGTAATCCGCTTTGGTGTGCCAATCGTAAGTGGTTTTAGGGTTAACATTATTGACATAACGAGCGCCAGAACCTGATACTGCTTGCTCCATGGTGATTTTTGCGTTGGTTAAGCCAACTTTAGGCAAGGTCACGTTTAGGTTAGCAGTTTGACCATTGGCAGTGTAGGCAGCAGTGAGTTGACCGTTGTCTTCACAAGTGAATGATTGGGCTACTGGCTGAGTATTGGTCTCTGAGATCGTAGTAGTTGGTGCATTAGTGGCACAGGCAGACAATAATAGAGCAAAAGGTGCTACGGCTAATAATTTTTTCATAATATGCCTCAAAAGTATCGGTAAAAGTAGGTTGTTACTTCAAGCAACATGATACCGTAGAGAATGTAACTTCATGTTGTGTTTGAGGGCTATGGTAGTAATCTTATCTGTCTTTTTTATCACTAAGCATTTTAGTCTTTATTAGCCTATTAATTTTGAATAACGAATGAGGATATTTCACGTAGGGGCTTTTTCTCTATTTAAAATAAATACCAATACTGCACCCAAGATAACCGAGCTTGCTATAACGAATGGCACGGTCAATTGCTCAGATAGAAATACCACGCCTAATATCGCAGCCAGTATAGGGACACACAGTTGTACAACTGCTGCTTGGGTGTTTTTTAACAAAGGCATGGCCATATACCAGATGCTATAGCCTATACCGGATGCGATCGCTCCTGATGCACAGGCCAAAAGTACTCCCTTGATAGTAATGTCACCTAAATTGATGTTTTCCAAGCCTATATTGTCTAAATAAGTCATGCTTATCACTAACAGTATGGGCGCTGCTATCAGACTCCGAATGAAATTAAAACCTGTGGCTCGCAGCGGCGACACGCATGATTTGCCGCGTATGCTATATATGCCCCAAGCGGCACCACTGATTGCCATAAGCACCGCCGCCAGTAACGAAGGCACCGCTGCTGACGGTAGCATCAAATAGACAAACCCTGCTACCGCTACGATAAATGCCAGCCATTGTAAGCCGCTCAATTGCTCTTTCTTATAGATGCCCCAACCAATCATCGTCAGCTGAACCGCTGAAAATAGAATCAGCGCTCCTGTACCAGTATCCAACTCTACATAAGCAATCGAAAAGCATAGCGCATAAATCACTAAGCTCACGCTGCTTAACCAACTGCCTTTATCGTTTAAAATAGCAGCGTGAACAATACTGTCAGACTCTCGCACGTGCTGTCGTAACCGATAAGCATGAATGGTCATGATAATACCTAGGCAGACAGCAGCGCTCAGCAGGCGCAAGATGGTAAAGCTCCAAGCATCTATATGACCCTCTGCTAACGCCATCCGGCAAAAGAGAGAGTTTGCAGCAAAGGCGATTAATGCAATAACGGTGTACAAGGTGGCTTTCAAAAATAATTCCTACAATAAAGAAGCTGGTTTTTTAATAAAATAGGCAAATTCGACCTTTAGGGATGTTGTTATTACCGCTTTTTTACCAGCAAAAATACTGGAAAAAGTGCCAAAAATTAGTTACTAGTTGCCAATTGGGAGGTGTCTTACAACAGAGCCTATTTTATTGCACTCGTAGGTAAAAGTATTTTTTAAATTGGACTGATGATAGTTGAATTAACAATAAAGGCCGACTGCAAAAGTGATGTGATGTGATGTGATGTGGGTCAAGCGCATATTCAGAACGATTGCTTAAATGAATCGTCATAAATCAAATAAAAACAATAGATAGGAAAAAGTAATATGGACTGGGCAAGTATTTTTATTCATGACACCACTTGGGCATTTGCGCTTGAGATATTGGTGCGTGTCAGCGTCATGTTTGTGCTGATTATCTCGTTTTTGCGTTTGACGGGCAAACGCGGCGTCCGTCAGCTGTCAATCTTTGAGTTGACCATTATTTTATCATTGGGCTCTATCGCAGGTGACCCTATGTTTAACGAGGATTTGCCGATTATTCAGGCGGTACTGGTCATGAGCGCCGTTATCGTGCTTTATCGATTGTGCACGTGGATCATGATGGAATTTCAACCTTTTGAGGATTTATTAGAAGGGAAATCGCTCTATATTGTAGAAGACGGAATGCTGGTACTCGATAAGATTAAAAAGGGTAAAATGTCTCATGATGAGTTTTTTACTGAAATGCGCCAACAAGGGGTTGAGCATTTGGGTCAAGTGCGTACAGGCTTGCTAGAGACAGACGGTAATTTTAGTATATTGTTATATCCGCCTGAAAACACTGGCTACGGTATGCCGCTTTTCCCTAAGCAGTATCAACCTGTCGAAGAGATAGAGTCAGAGACATATTATGCATGTATGCATTGCGGCTATGTCGATCATATATCTGACCCCAATCAGCTCTGTGAACGCTGTGAAAATGGATGTCGAGACTGGGCAAAGGCCTTGAATAGTGAGATCGTTAGATGATAATAAATGAGATGATAGCTATATTAAATTATCTATGAGTAGATCGAGCGGTCTTATGTTGGCAGGCTTAATAATAGCCAACTATACCAACGTAAGACAGCCCTAGACTAAACGCTTTTAACATGCCCTATCTGAGTTAGGTAATTTTATACCAATCAATTTTACGCGTCATGATCATCACGCAAGCGAGTAGCACAAAACAGAAGACAGCACCAAGCAATAAATTCATATCTTCGGTGGTTAATATACCGAAAAACGCCGCATACAATCCTGCCAGTGTGACAGTAAAAATCGCCGCTCGCTTGACGCCGCCCAGTACATAATAAGTATACCAACCAATGAGTCCAACACAGGCGCTGGCAGCAATGGCATACGCTTTCCAAAAGACAATTTGCTCAGCAAGTGGTAATAGTAAGACATAAAACACAAACAGCGCACAACCGACCAACAGATATTGAATAGGGTGAATACGGCTGGATTTGATCACTTCAAATAAGAAGAAAGTGCCAAATGATACTAAGATTAATAATAAGGCATATTTCATCGTTCGTTCAGTTTGTAAATACACATCATTAGGCTCAGCAAAACTCACACCAAAGCTGTTCAGGCGTACGTTTCGATAGCTATCAGGTATGGCAGTAGCTTCTGCTGTAGCAGCGCCTTCCATTGCTATAAGTGCATCACCAGAAGCCATTGACTGGCTGTTGTTATCAAGAGTGGCTTGACTGGTGACGACACATCGGTTGTTGGCTATGCTGATACACTGCGACAAATCTTGATTGTTGGCTATTGTTAAATACTGATTTTGCCAACTGGCTTCAAAACCTTTAGCGGTAAGTTTCTTGGCATTGGGGAGCGCCTTACCAATAAAGTTTGGCGCATGCCAATTACTGCGCATCGTTAAGTTAAAGTTTTGTCCAGTCGGTACAGTGTTTACATTGCTAATACCAGCTAACGGTAAATCAATGACGATTTCTGTACTGGTTAGTGATTCGCTAGCACCGTTCGTAGCAAAGGCGTTATTGCCATTCTGCTGGCTCGTTATATTTTTTACTGAACGCTGTAATATATTTTGCGGAATAGCTACTTCTACATAGGTCAGATTTTTCAGCAGCGCTGTCTGAGGGTAGGTCGCTTTTATCGGTTTTTTATTAATGGTCACCGTTGGTAGCGTCGCCACGCCGCGCAGATCTGATACTGGAATAATCAATTTTGCTGCATTCCAGTGGATAATGGTTTTTTCGGGCTGGGTGTTATTTTTATTGGCGGGTGTACTGACAGAACCTTGTGCGTCACTAGTTTTGCTCGTAGTGTCATATAAGCTGCTGATGGTTTGATCAAATGTATAGCTTTGGTCAAATGTCAACGCACCATCATAACTGGTCGCATGATAGATGCCACGTTTGTAGGTATCAGTGCTGACCTCAAGATCTTGTATGGCTTGGGTCTGACTGGCAAAGACAATTTCATTTTTTGAGTAAGATGGTGCACATTTACTGGTTGTTTCAGGTGCTGTAATCTGACATTCAGGCGTAATCGTGGTAGGTATGATGATAAATGGGGTGATGACTTCTTGCGGATTGACGTGCTGCTGGGCAATTTCTTTGACCACCGACGCGGCATAATTTTGTCGTTCGTAGATCACTGAGCCAATCATACCGAGACCGATGGCAAAAGTAATACAAAGTCCGGCGATGATGGACAATTTCGTCAATAGTGTTTTTTGCATGAAAGCTCCTCATATGAATCTTTAGTCCAAAACTGTGCATATAACAGTCAGTAGGTTCAAAGAAGATCATAGAGGAGAGATGAAGAAAAAATATGTAAGAACGATGGAGAGTGTGTGGAAAAATAAGCCTTAGTGTTTTCTGATATCAGTATTTTTTGATACTAGTGTTTTCTGGCATCAGTGTTTTTTAGTATCACCAACCACTTTATCCATAATAGCAAACAATAAGCCAGACAACACAAAAGTCATATGAATGATGACTTTCCACATGAGTTTGTCCGCTTCACCCTCACTCAATTCATTAGGAATATCCATAAACGATTTTAATAGATCAATTGCAGAAATAGCGACGATGGCACCGATGACTTTTAGTTTTAGACCAGAAAAATCTACTTTTCCCATCCAACTAGGTCGATCAACATGATCACCAGTATCAATTTTTGAGACAAATATTTCATAGCCACTAAATATGATAATTAATAATAAACTGGCTACTAAAGAGAGGTCGACCAACACTAATATATTAACAATGACGTCTGATACAGAAGCGCTAAATACAGTATTAAACATCATGGCTGTTTTTTGAATGAACTTTATAAATAATAAAATAATCCCTAAGACCAGCCCTAAATAAAAAGGCGCTAATATCCAGCGGCTGTTAAAGATGGTTTTTTCTAGGTATCGTTCAATGTTTTTTAGCATGGACATCTCTTAATGCTCTTAAAGGTAAGGTTGTAGGTCATTTACTGATAACGTGGTATAGATAAATTTAAGAAAGCCATTCGAGCACTTGTTGTACCCGCTCATCTCTATCACCACCTATGCGATGAAATGGCTTTTGGTGACGGGTCAGCTGACTTTCAAAATAAGCACTGATTTCATCACGTTGATGTGGGCTATCTCTTAGGTCATCGGCGACCCACGGGATATCAACTTCGGTTAATAAAATCAAGTCGTAATGATGCGTTAATGCCGCATTGGTGAGCGCTTTAGGGCAATCACCATAATACCAGTTGGCATAAACCATTAGCTCAAATAAACTGGTGTCACAAAACAAGTAGCTGCTATCAGAATTTTGCGCGGCTTGTGCGGCGAGCTTATTTTCTAACTCAATTTGACCTTGTGCAATAGGGAGTAAATCCTCCCAAGTGCAAGTGAGGTGTTCCTTATCCCATTTTGCTTGTAGATAGGTGCGCATGTATTCTGGCACCCAAGGGCAACCAAAATGCGCTGCCAAGTCGCGACATAGCGTGGTCTTACCAGTGCTCTCTGCCCCTAGGATAGCGACATTGATGACCGATTTAGGCGTATGCTGCTTTAGGTTGCAAGCGGTAACGTCGTTGCCATTCATAGTAAGCCCAAATTGCGATAAGAGTGAAAACTACGTATTGTAGCGCAGTAAAAGTGAGACCTTTATAAAAGTATAGCGGGACTGAAATAGCATCGGCGATTATCCAGAGTATCCAATGCTCAATTTTGCGCCGCGCCATCAGCCACATCGCCATCAAAAACAGCGCGGTGGTCAGCATATCGGTGTAATCGATCCACGTAAATAAATGCAAACCTAATACCGCGCCATCAAACTAAAGTTATTATTGATGACTGGTCTGAAATAATACACCAGCGCGACAAAGGCAATAGTTGCCGAGGCTAGTAAGGCGAGTATTGGCACATCTTTTTTATTAAGATGTTCTACTTGAATAGCATTCTGGGCGTTAATGTTTGCTAACGACTCATTTTGCTGCTGACCAGTAGGGTTGATATAATCTTGCTGTTTTTTTATGGCTGTGTTTTTCTTACTCTGTGTCCAATTGATCCAGCCATATAAACTCATTACCGTATAGTAGGCATTGATAAACATATCGCCAAATAACTGCCATTTCCACAATAGATAGACAAATATAGCGGTGCTGACGAGACCTATCGGAAATACCAAAATATTGGTTCTGCTGGCGAGTAAGACACTTGCTACCCCAAATATGACAGCAATTAATTCGAGAGCAATAAAGACAGTGGGATAGTCAGCGTATTGTCCAAATAACCAGTTAAAAATTTCTACCATGAGTATTCCCAAATATGAGCGGGTTTTATGTCTCGCAGTTTTATGCGTTCGAACTGTGAACGTGTCGCTAGCAAAGTGCGCCAATTATAACGTAGCTGCTCCAAAATGAAGTCAGGACTTTGCTTATTTTTCGCAACAAACAGATTATTTGTAACAAAGTATTAGAAAAATAATTATATTCAGGCATAATAAAGGCTCTGATTTTAAGTTTACAGTTATTCACTGAAATCAAACGACTGTTATTTTTCCACTTTTATGCTTATCCCAAGCCCTATAGTAGTAGACAAGGAAGCTTATCATGACGACTTGTATCACAGGCACTGGCCTGTATATTCCGCCTTATAGCATCAGTAATGAAGAGCTAGTAGATTCATTTAATAAGTATGTTGAGAATTATAATGCAAAGCATGCTGACGAGATAGCAGCAGGAACTTTGACTGCCCTAGAGCCTTCTTCAGCAGCCTTTATCGAAAAAGTATCTGGTATCAAATCACGTTATGTGATGGAAAAGGATGGTATTTAGATCCTGAAATCATGGCACCAGTGATTCCTTATCGTCATTTAGGTGAAGAGCTGTCTATCATGGCAGAAATGGGTACTGCGGCTTTGAAAGACGCGCTAGCAGATGCGGGTCTTGAGGCGAATGACCTAGATGGTATCATCCTTGCCTGTTCAAACTTTCAGCGTACTTATCCTGCGGTCGCTATCGAGATTCAAAATGCAATTGGTATGATTGGTGGTTTTGCTTATGATATGAACGTTGCTTGTAGCGCTGCAACTTTTGGTCTATCGCAAGCACATGGCTCTATCGTTTCTGGTCTGGCTAAGCGCATCGCTGTGGTCAACGTTGAGATTACTTCAGCGCATCTGAACTGGCGTAACCGTGACAGCCACTTTATCTTTGGTGATGTCGCAACAGCATCTATCGTCGAAGAGCTAGACACGCCAAAAGGTTATGAGATTCTTAACTCTAAGCTATTTACCCAGTTTTCGACCAATATCAAAAACGAATACGGCTTTATGGATCGCTCAGAGTTCTTAGCGGCACAGACTGAGATGTATCCAGACATCAAAGAGCCAGTCACCGACAAGCTATTCTTACAAAATGGTCGAAAAGTGTTCCGTGAAGTCTGTCCAAAGGTTTCAGAGGTCATCATTGAGCATTTGCAAGAGAACGATATCGAAACGTCTGACGTTAAAATGATGTGGCTGCACCAAGCCAACGCCAATATGTTGGATTTAATCCTACGTACTGTGATTGGTAAAGAAGCAGATAAAGCGATTGTGCCAAGTGTCATTGCTGAATTTGCTAACACCAGTTCAGCCAGCCCGATGATTGTTTTCCATCGCTATAAGGATGAGCTGGCATCAGGTGATTTGGGTGTTATTTGTTCATTTGGCGCGGGTTACTCTATCGGTTCAGTGTTGGTGCGTAAGGTTTAATTTTTAAAGTATAATCTGTTACTAATAAAAAATAGCTAAGAGCAATCTTAGCTATTTTTTTGTCTGTTATTTTTGTTATGAGCATTTAATCACATTATTTAAGCAATATATTATTCAAGAATGAGGTGCTATTTGAGAATATAACGGGAAGAATGCTTAGAGGTTTTAATTTACCCCGAAAAATTTGCTATAATCACGGTCTTATTCCTCTCATCCAATTAAAAGTCCTTTTATGAAAGAATCCTTACGCCTGCGTTTAGACCAGATGGTAGACCGTTATGAAGAGGTCACCGCCTTATTATCAGATCCTAGTATCATCAGCGATAATAATAAATTCCGTGAATTGTCTGTCGAGCACAGCGACTTGATGGATATCACTACTTTATGGCAGAACTATGTGCGTGCAGAAACGGATCAGGCTGATGCAGAGGCTATGCTGGCTGATGCATCAGATCCTGACATGAAAGAGATGATGATCGATGAGATTGATACGCCCGCGAGACCATCGCAGAGATGGAAGAGGCACTCAATGTCATGATGCTACCAAAAGATCCGAATGATAAAGTGCCTGCTTTCTTGGAAATTCGAGCGGGTACAGGTGGTGATGAAGCCGCGATTTTCTCTGGTGACTTGTTTCGAATGTACCAAAAATACGCGCAGACACAAGGCTGGACAGTGGAAGTGCTGTCGGCAAGTGAAGGCGAGCATGGCGGTTATAAAGAAATTATCACTCGCGTATCAGGCAACAGCGTGTATGGTCGCTTAAAGTTTGAATCAGGCGTACACCGTGTGCAGCGTGTGCCTGAAACCGAAAGCCAAGGCCGCGTGCATACCTCAGCTTGTACCGTGGCGGTGATGCCTGAAGTTGAGATTGATGATACAGTAGATCTAAATCCAGCCGATATCCGCTTTGACACTTTCCGTTCAAGCGGTGCCGGTGGTCAGCACGTTAACACCACTGACTCAGCCGTACGTTTGACCCACATTCCAACGGGTACCGTGGTAGAGTGTCAACAAGAGCGTAGCCAGCACAAAAACCGTGCGCAAGCGATGAAAATGTTGATTTCAAAGATTCAGCAAGTCAAAGTACAGGCGCAAGTTGATGCCGCAGACACCATCCGTCGTGATTTGGTCGGTAGTGGCGATCGCTCAGAACGCATTCGCACTTATAATTTCCCACAAGGTCGCATGACCGATCACCGTATCAACCTGACGTTATACAAGCTTGATGCCATTATGGAAGGCGACTTGGATGAGATTCTTGATGCACTGTTGCGTGAGCATCAGGCTGATTTGATGGCCAGTATCGGCGGTGGTGATTAGTAACCATCAGGATATTAATGACTAGAGGCTCAATAGCTGGTCGTAAATCATTAATTCATAAAAGCGTGACACTGTCTAGATGACAGTGTCTGTTTGTTTATAGCTGTTTTTTTACGGCTATCGACTATGATAATAAGTATAGATTTAATTTTGCAGTTTTCGTTTATTCCATTTAATTATCTAATAATATTGAGAGTGTTATGTCAAAGCACAATAATCAGAACCAAGACCAAACCCCAGTTGTAGAAGACGCTAACGAGCTGATTGCACAACTGCAAGCCAAGCTAGACGATATCAGTGCTTCAGGCAAGCAGCCGTATCCAAATACGTTTAAACGTACTGATTATGCGCAAGATTTGCAAACCGCCTTTGACGGCATCTCAAAACAAGAAATTGAAGAAAAAGCGGCGAATGGCGAAAAAACACAGGTCAACGTGGCAGGCCGCGTCATGCTGAACCGTGGTGCCTTTATTGTTATTCAAGACATGACGGGTCGCATTCAGTTATATGTTGCACGCAAAGAGTTGGATCCAGAGACGTTAGCGACCATTAAATCATTAGATTTGGGTGATATTGTTGGCGTATCAGGCTATATCGGTCGCTCAGGCAAGGGCGACTTATATGTGCATATCGAAGAATTTCAGTTATTGACTAAAGCGCTACGTCCGATGCCAAACAAGTTTCATGGTTTAGCTGATGTCGAAGCGCGCTATCGTAATCGTCATCTTGATTTGATGACCAATGAGACGACTCGTGATACCTTTATGATTCGCAGTCAAGTCATTAGCGGCATTCGCAAGTTTATGTTAAATGAGCGTTTCATGGAAGTTGAGACGCCGATGATGCATCCTATCCCAGGTGGTGCGGTGGCACGTCCGTTTGTGACGCATCATAACGCTCTAGATATGCCTTTATATCTGCGTATCGCACCTGAGCTTTACTTGAAGCGCTTAGTCGTTGGTGGTTTTGAAAGAGTGTTCGAGATTAACCGTAGCTTCCGTAACGAAGGTGTATCAACTCGCCATAATCCTGAATTTACCATGATTGAATTTTATCAAGCGTATGCTGATTATCATGACTTGATGGATTTGACCGAACGCTTATTTAATGAATTGGCGATGGATATTTTGGGCACGACTGAGATTACTTATCAAGAAGAAGCCATCAGTCTAAAAGCGCCATTTATACGTTTGTCTATGTCTGATGCAATTGCAAAATATGCCGAAAATTTCGATATGGCACGTATCAATGACCGTGAATATCTGGCAGAGTACGCCTCGACAACGCTTAAGCAGCAAGTGAAAGAGGTGTTTGGTGTGGGCAAACTACAGACTATTATCTTTGAAGAAACCGCTGAACACCAATTGCGTCAGCCAACGTTCATCACTGAATATCCAGCGGAAACTTCACCACTGGCACGCCGTAGTGATGACAATCCTGAAATCACCGATCGTTTTGAGCTATTCATCGGTGGTCGTGAACTGGCAAACGGCTTTAGCGAGCTTAATGATCCTGCTGATCAGGCAGAACGCTTCCGTGGACAAGTCGCTGAAAAAGACGCTGGCGATGATGAAGCGATGCATTTTGATGAAGAATACATCGAAGCGCTGTCTTATGGCTTACCACCAACCGCAGGCGAAGGTATCGGCATTGACCGTTTAGTGATGTTGTTTACCGATTCTGCCAGTATTCGTGATGTGATTTTATTTCCGCATATGCGTCGCAAATTAGAAAGCTAGAACTGGTTTACTTGCCATAAATCCATGCTGGGACTAAACTGAACATAAGAAAGCTCTTTTGCTTTCAATGGAATGGTCCCAGATTCTTTATGAGACCTCATTTATAGGGATATCATGGATACTCAGCACGCGTCACCCTCACTTTGGCAACAAATGATTCAACAAAGTTTCTTATCTTTGTATGAGTTACCAGCAGATAAAACAACCAATCCTAAGCAGTTTCAAGGTTATGATTTTGTTTTTGAGTTTTCTAGCGCTATCATTTATTTGATCGTCAATGATGTAGTGATGCGAGCGAGTAGGCAAAAAGTAGACAGCGCTCAAGTTCGTGAGTGGAGAAAAGAAGTCGTCAACCAACTAATTAAGCGTCACGCTCAGCTTTATCTAAAAAACGATAAGTCGATGGCAGAAAGTAATACCTCGACAGCTGGTAAGGATGTTTATTTCATTGGTTTGACGTCACTGTCTGTCATGCATCAAGATGATAAACCACAAGCATCCCCGCATACGGTTGATTATGAATATGGTAGTCAGTTTTTTGCTGAAGACTGTGTTTTAGATCTGGATGATGAGCAGAGTGTTTTACAGGTATTTAGCCATCAAAACTTTGTCGATATCATCAGCCAATTGGTTACGCCAAGCGATTTGTCCGCATTTTTAGACTTTCATCGCAGCCAGCTGACAGGGTTTGAGTCATTCCAAGACGAATCGACATTACTTACCCAGTTTTTACAGTCGCCTGACTTTCATCAAAGAGCGATTAGGGTGCAAGAGCAATTGATTGACAATCAGTTGATCGATCAGATTGAGCAACGCTTGCTCAAAGCTACAGAACCAGATCAGGCAGTCTTTGCCAAAGCGCTCATGGCTGAGATTCAGAAAAATACTCAGATGTGGTACAAGCTGTTTAATAGTTTGATCAAAAATTATTATGAGGCAGGTCAACCCCTATCAAAAGAGCCGGTTGATATTTTGGTCGATGAGTCAATGTACACTTACGCTTGTTTGGTTGAAAAAATCTTAGCTTACAAAACGATGGATCAAGACTCTCGCTGGAATGGTTATGTTTGTCATGAGCACTCTTATCATGTGTTTGGACGCCATTATCTGATGGTTTTCTATGCGCAAGATGATAATAGTTCGCTGAGTGCTGACAAGGTGCGCACGTCTCAACAAGACTTGTTGTTGGAGCTCAATGCTCAAATGCAGGATCCAGTGATGGATGATTTGTTTTTGATTGGCGTAGAGTTTAGACCTTGTGATGATAGCGTCAATACAGAGGTGCATTTGGATGCCTTTTATCAAAAAGGCTCAGTGATTGACGCCAATACTCAGCGCTTATACGAACGTTTAGCACAACTTCAAGCGCAGTTATAATCTAAACCTAATATAGCTTACTGGTTTGACACTCCATCTATATTTGTATTATTCACATTGGCATTTATTATGACGCAGCAATATCAAGTTTTAGCGCGCAAATACCGTCCCAAAAACTTTCACGAGTTGATTGGGCAAACGCATGTTTCTCAAGCACTGATTAATGCGATTGATTATAACCGTTTGCATCATGCTTATCTCTTTACCGGCACACGTGGTGTGGGTAAGACCACGATTGCGCGTATCTTATCTAAATGTTTGAACTGCGATACAGGTATCACTAGTACGCCTTGCGGTGTGTGTGATAACTGCGTGGCAATCGATCAAGGGCGATTTATCGATCTTATCGAGATTGATGCGGCATCCCGTACCAAAGTAGAAGACACACGTGAGTTGCTGGATAATGTGCCGTATGCGCCAAGTCAGGGACGTTATAAAGTATACCTGATTGATGAAGTGCATATGTTGTCGACACACAGTTTTAATGCGCTTCTTAAAACTTTGGAAGAACCCCCTGAGCATGTAAAATTCTTACTTGCCACGACTGATCCGCAAAAATTGCCGATTACCATTATTTCGCGTTGTTTTCAGTTTGTACTACGTCCGCTACCGCAAACGTTACTCAGCGAGCATTTGGCAAATGTTCTTACCCAAGAGCAGGTAGGTTATACGCAGCCTGCGCTCTGGCAATTGGCCAGTGCCGCCAAAGGCTCGGTACGTGATGCGTTGTCATTGACCGATCAGGCCATTGCTTTTGGTCAAGGTGCGCTCGATGATGTTACTGTAAACGCCATGCTTGGCTTAATTGATGCGGCTGATCTGGTCAGTTTAATTACTGATATCTATAACCATGACAAATCTGCTGTCGCGGCTCATATAGAACAAATGCGTGCGCAAATGGTTGATGCGACGAGTATGTTTGATGGTCTTACTGAGTTACTGCATCAATTAGCGTTGACTCAGCTGTTGCCTGAAGTGGCATTAAATGTAAATGAGGCACAGGCGCAAGATATTAACACGCTTGCGCAGCATATGAGTCCAGACGTTCTGCAACTGTATTATGAGATTGTCGTGCAAGCACGTGAAGGTGTTAAGCTTGCGAGCACACCGATGCAAGCGCTGGAAATGTGTATTTTACGTCTGCTGGCATTTCGTCCGTTGCCAGTCGATGAGATATTAAATCATACTTATGCTGACTCTGTAGCACCTGAAGTACCAGCTATAGAAGATGGGACATCTACACCTTCTACACAGTCATCGAATAAGTCATCAAATAGCCAATCGGCTTCTGCACCGCCATTACAGTCTTATGGCGTTGATTATCAAGCACGAGATAATGATGATTTGCAAGTCGAAACCTATAACAATTTTGAGCCAAGTTTGGCTAAAAATTCTGAGCAAAATCATGATGTATTAGTGACTAGCCCTGAACCATTGTTGAGCCTGAACCGTTGTTGAGCCTGAACTCGTTGTTGAGCCTGAACTCGTTGTTGAGCCTGAACCCGTTGTTGAGCCTGAACCCGTTGTTGAGCCTGAACCCGTTGTTGAGCCTGAACCCGTTGTTGAGCCTGAACCCGTTGTTGAGCCTGATGCAAATAATTCTCAGTTAACAACGCAACTGGATGATCCTCGTACTTTGCTGCGTTGCTCACCGCAAGAACTGCTTGGTGAGTGGACACCAGAAAAATGGGATTATTGGCTACAAACGGCTCGTGAAGCGGAGATATTGGCTCAAGACGAATTGGCACTTGCGCGTCAAGGCATGATGACGGGCTTATGCGATGGCAAGGCAATATTTATAACCAGTGTAGATAGTCGGCACTTACAAACCACTTTTCAGCAATTAGCGGCTAAACTGCAACAGCAGTTCACCCAAGCAGAAATTGACTTGCAAATCGATGGCAGCGTCATGCAAGCAGAGGATAAGACGCCTGAGCGTCGCCAACAAAAGCGCTTGGTGCATGCCAAAACGGTTGCAGAAGCAAGACTGCTTGCTACGCCTGTGATGCAGTATTTGAATGAGCGCGGTGAAGGAAAAATGGGTAAGATTCAGTTGTATTAAACAGTCAGAAAAACTGTTGTTAAAATTATTTAAAAGTCTATATAGTTATTAAAGACAACTTTCATATAAAATATCAAGGCGATGTTGTACTATCGCCTTGATATTTTTGTTTTTATTGCAGAGTAAATGGGCTTTTTTAAACAAGAGAGAAATATTTAATAACGATAAGATAAATTAAGATTCGTTATAATGGTTAAGTTATATTAAAAACTGAAATGAAGTTTAGGTGAGAATATGTTGGATAATTTACGTGGTATGGCTGTGTTCGCCAGTGTGGTTGGACATGGCTCTTTTAGTGGCTCAGCACGTGAGCTTGGCATTACAACCAGTGCAGTCAGTCAGCAAATCCGCTCATTAGAAAATGAGCTGGGCGTCGTGCTATTACACCGCTCAACTCGTAAGCTGAGCTTAACAGAAGCTGGTGAAAGCTTTTATGAAGCCGCAAAGGATGTGGTAAGTGCTGCTGAACAAGGCCGGATTAAGGTCAATCAGTTGCGTGATGAGTTGGCAGGCAGCTTACGAGTGGCGACAACACCGGAGCTTGGCGTTAATCATATTTTGCCGGCACTCTCTACGTGGATGGCGGCACATGATGATCTTAGCATTACCTATCTAGCAGACAACCACTATATTGACATGATTGATGAGCGGATCGATATTGCGATTCGTATGAGTCCATCGATTAATGACTCGAGCCTCAGCAGTCATCCATTGACCGATGTGCGCCAAATGTTGGTTGCTTCACCGCAGTACCTACGCCAACATACCAAACTGCAGACGCCTAAAGATTTGGCTGACCATCAGCTGATTTGTATTGAAATCATGAAAGATGCCAATCAAATTGATCTCATTCAGACAGAAACGGGTAAAAAGACGCGTACGAAAATGAATTCACGCATTTATACCAATAATGTCTTTATGGCGACCACCTTGGCAAAAGAAGGTCATGGCTTGGTTAGAATGATGGAAATGGACATCAAAAAAGAGCTTGAAAATGGTGATTTGGTCGAAGTGTTGACCGGTTATCAATTACCAAGTTTTGTACTATATGCTGTCACCTTAAACCGTGATCAACAGCCAGCCAAAATCACTCGCTGTTTAGAGGTGTTAAAAAAGTATTTTCATGCTAATTAGATGACGTTTGAATAATGCACCGTAGAGAGTAGTTTAAAGCCTCCAAAAGCAAAAAGCCTATAGACATATTATCTATAGGCTTTTTTAGTGTTAGCGTCTAGTGTGACCAATCATCTAAATGATGGTTTTAGCAAGTCAATCAAACGCTCAGCCACTTGTGTGCTCTCATCGCGGCTCATATTAAGCGGCGGTAGCAAGCGCACAACATGCCCACCAGTGACATTGATGATTAGCTTTTGCTCATCACGCGCACGATCAACCAACTGACTACAGTCCATGTCTTCAGGCAAAGCGATACCAATCATCATACCTGCACCACGACTGCTGACGCCGTATTGTCCTAGTGTATCGACCAGCGTCTCACGAATAAACAGCCCTTCGGTTACGGCATTGGTCATGATATCACTGTTAGCCAATACGTCATACACGCTATGTACCACACGACTGGCGAGCGGCGTGCCGCCATAAGTAGAACCATGGCTACCAGCACCAAACAGGCCATTAGCGCGGCCACGTACCATACACGCGCCTACTGGAAAACCGTTACCCAAGCCCTTAGCTGTCGTCAATACATCAGGACGCGCATTACTATGTTGATAAGCGAAGTATTTACCCGTACGGCCATTACCTGTTTGCACTTCATCTAGCATAAATAGCCAGTTGCGTGCTTCACACTCTACTTGTAATTCTTCAAGATACGTAAATCCGTTGGCAGCAGTATTTAAACCCCCTTCACCTTGAATAGGCTCTACAAAGATGGCGCAAATTTCATCATGATCTTGCGCGGCTTGCTTAATCGCGGCAATATCGCCAAAGGGTACACGGATAAAATCCTCATCTAATGTGTAAAACTTCACGGGCTTTTGGGTTGGCGGTGGCTGACAATGATAGTAAGGTACGACCATGGAATGACTGCTCCATAACGATGACTTTTGGGCGTTTAAAACCTTGCTGATAGGCATATAGACGCGCCAATTTGAGCGCCGCCTCGTTCGCTTCAGCACCACTATTGGCAAAAAACACACTGTCCATTTGGGCGGCTGTACATAGCACTTCACCCGCACGCTCTTGCCAGTCGATACCGAATAAATTACTGGTATGTACTAAAGTCGCTGCTTGCTGCTGAATGGCGTCAGTCACTTGCGGGTGGCAATGCCCTAGACCGCATACGGCAATACCAGTCAGCGCATCTAAATAAGGCGTGTCATCTTTGGTATATAGCCAGCTGCCTGAACCGCGTGTAAAGCTGATTGGCTGACGGTTATAAGTGGGCATCAGATAAGTAGCAGACATATAAAACATCCTTAAGATGATAAATTAGTTAAAAGAGAAGGTGTTGATTATAGCTCGTCAGAAAAAGGCGTGGTTTCTGCAGGTAAGGTATAGTCTTCATTTGCCCATGCACCTAAGTCGATAAGTTTGCATTGACTGCTACAAAACGGCTTGTATTTATTGTCTTGCCATGCTGTCTTGGTACCACAACGTGGGCAAGGATAGGTTTTAGGGGAGGTGTGGGGGGTAGATTCAGTCATGATAAGAGTGGGAGTATCCTCGATTTATTTGTATGATGAACGTCATTAGCGAGCGGCAGTCGGTAATTGCATCTATTTTCATCTCGTACGCGCTTGATAGACTACGATAGCGCGTTAATCGCTGTCGCTATATTACTATTGAAGTAGATTGGCTATATAATAGCATGCGCCCGAATAATGGCAAAAGACAAATACTTTAAGGATAGTAGATGACCGATAATATTGAGCTTACACATCAGCAACAGCGAGCATTTCAACCAGAAAAGCTTTCAGCACCACGTGATTTTATTATGCCAAATATCATTCACGACAATAAAAGTACTGTCCCTTTAATATTAGAAATTGGTGCAGGGAAGGGTAAGCATGCGCTTGGTTTCGCCGCAAAAAACACCGATAAGTACCTGATTGCAATTGAACGTACGCGTAATAAGTTTGACGCTTTTGCCAAACTGGCAGTGCTACAAGATTCACCGAATTTAACCGCCATTCATGCTGATGCGATCGCATGGATTGTGCATGCCATTAAACCCAATAGTGTCAGTAAAATCTTCATACTGTACCCCAATCCTGAACAGCATAATCCCAACCAGCAATGGCTAAACATGCCTTTCTTCGAGTTTCTATTGTCACGCTTGCAAGTAGGTGGAGAGGTGGTACTAGTAACCAACATCGAAGCCTATATAAATAATGCAGAGCAGCAAGCAAAGGAGATATGGTCGTTGCCTAATGAGCGCTATCAAGTCGCTGATGACAGTCAGCGCACGCATTTTGAAATAAAATATTTAGCCCGTGGAGAGGTATGCTGGGAGCTTAATATGCGTAAGCCGGAGAGTTATAAAACTAGGTTTGATGAGTGGCAGGCCGATACTGTAAATCAGGTTAAATAACCTAAGTAATAAATCGAAATAAATCTTGCTGATAATAAGTGCTAATTTATAATATATAAAATAGCCTAAGCAAACAAAATGCTAAAAAATAAAACCGCCACAAAAGGGCGGTTCAAAAATTACTTACTATTAGAAAAAATTTTCTTCAACCAAAACTACAAATAAGGTTTTACTAAAGTATCCGAATCAGTATAAGCATCAAGCACCGTCAAAAAGGTATAAGCACCAATAAATTTTCGACTAATAAACATAAATTCTTTTGGTGGTAAGTTAAACTCAAAAGACTGCATCGCTTTTGTGGCTTGTGTTGAGAGGCGAGAGTGAAGTTTGCTGTTCGCCCAAATATAACGGTCGTCCTTATCTAGACAGTCGATAGGAATGTCAGGATTGGTCGCTGGATCACTAAACGGTTCAGTTGCCAATAAAAATAGTGACGCCATATCAGAGCGTACTTTATCACTCATACTATCAAAGAAGTCATAACCCGTCATCGCAAGCATCATCGCCTGATGATCATGGCGGTAACCCGCTTTTAATAAGCCATGCGCAATGGTCAAAAGGTTGTTATCAAATTGACGAATAGCACCAAAATCTAATAATACTAATTTATCGATATCGCCTTCATTTTCACTGACACGAACCAAATAATTACCAAAGTTCGGGTCTGTCTGCATTTCACCCCACACAAAAATCTCTTGCATCATGATTTCGATGGCTGCCTGACCAATAGCGTTACGACGCTCATGAGGTAATAATTGTAATGCCTCAGAAACTACGGTAATACCTGGCTCATAAGACATGCAGAGTAGGCGTTTTTTGGAATAAGTGCGATTAATCTTGGGAACTATGTAACGCGGATCATTACTCAAACGGTCATAAAATCGTTCTGTCGTCGCGGCTTCAGCTTCATAGTCCACTTCATGATGGAGTAGGTCACGTATCTCTTCGAACCAAGCATCGAGTGAACGGGTCTGCGGAACGATATTACTTACTCTTAATAGTTGCTTAAATAAAGCAAGATCCGAGTTGATCGCATCAGCAACACCCGGATACTGAATTTTTAATACAACTTGCTCGCCAGTTGCAATCACGGTGGCTCGATGAACTTGAGCGAGCGACGCGGTACCTATAGGAACCGTATCGACATCTAATTCATGTAGTTTTTCACCCAATAATTGCTGCAGCGTTTGTTGCATGGTTGGCCATGATAGCGTAGCGGTATCGTCATTGAGCGTTTGCAAGGCACGGGTGATTTCTGGTGGCAAAATATGTTCACCATAAATCGCTAGCATTTGACCAATTTTGACGACTGAACCTTTTAGCTTACCTAGCTCTTCTGCGAGGTAGTTTGCTTGGGCTTCCATAAATACTTGGTTGCGTGCTGTGCGAGCTTCTTTATTTAAGAACATGCCAGACACACTATTACCCGCCCAGCGGCGACCAATATTTAAGGAAGTTTTAGCAATCGACATTCGCCTATCAAACCCTGAGGTTTTTAAGTTATCGATGGATTGCTTGGTGCTAGAAGGTTTAGACGTATCATTTGCCATAAATATAATCATTCATCCAGTTGGTATTGATTTGTGGGTTCAAAACCTACAATACAAGGGAGATGCGATGTACGGGTACAAAATTGTATCATATAAAGCACATTTGGTTGATGAGCCTAAGCTTGCCAATAGCAGTTACTTTGTAAGCCGCAGTATATATTTGCAGATTATCACTTCGTAAAAAATAATATCAAAAAATAAGACCTAGCATGATGCTAGGTCGAATCATAAAAGCTAAGAGTAATTTGGTGTATCAGACTAAAAATGCGAAAAGCTCTCGCCTGAGTAATATTTATTTTTAACTGTTTTCACGAGCAATGGCATGATGACCAATATCACGGCGATACTGTGCACCATCAAAACTAATCGCACCTGTTACCGCAAGTGCGGCTTGCTGAGCATCTGAAATACTATCTGCAAGAGCAGTCACGCATAATACACGTCCGCCATTCGTCACCACTTCTTTTTCACGGTCTATGGCATCACTGTCAGAAAACGCTGTGCCCGCATGGAAGACTTTGACAGCGTTGTCATTATTGTCATCTAGTTCTGGCAAGCCAGCAATTACATCACCTTTTGATGATGTTTCAGGATAGCCTTTTGAAGCAATGACGATACCGAGGGCAGGGCGGCTGTCCCATTGAGCATCACTAGGTAACTGTCCTGCTAGACCTTGTGCCACCAAATCTACCATTGATGATTGTAAACGCATTAAGATAGGCTGAGTTTCTGGATCACCAAAACGGCAGTTAAATTCGATCACATAAGGATCACCTGCCTCATCAATCATAAGACCTGCATATAAAAATCCTGTATAAGGGTGACCCGCATTATTCATTGCATCAACCACTGGCTGAATGACTTGAGTCATGACTTTTTCATGGACATCTTGAGTGACCACTGGCGCAGGAGAGTATGCTCCCATACCGCCTGTGTTCGGACCTGTATCGCCTTCAAAAGCCCGTTTATGGTCTTGGCTCGTTGCCATTGGCAAGATATTTTTACCATCAATCATGCAGATAAAGCTGGCTTCTTCACCTTGCAAAAACTGCTCAATCACCACTCGGCTGCCTGCATCACCAAACTTATTGTCCGCAAGCATGTCATCGATGGCCTCATATGCCTGTTCGATAGTTTCTGCAACGATGACCCCTTTACCAGCGGCAAGGCCATCAGCTTTGATAACGATGGGTGCACCTTTTTCATCGATATAAGCTTTGGCTGCCACCGCTTCGGTGAAGCCTTTATAGGCTGCGGTAGGGATATTGGTTTGCTCCATGAATTCTTTGGCGAAGGTTTTGGAACCTTCTAACTGCGCACAGTATGCTGTTGGTCCCCACGCTTGAATCCCAGCATCGCGGCAAGCATCAACGATACCAGTGACCAAAGGCGCTTCTGGTCCAACAATGACCATATCAATGGCATTGTTTTGGCAAAAATCGATGATTGCACTATGTTCACTAGCGTTCTCGTCAGTCGATACTAGGACAACGTTTTGGCATTTAGGTTCAAGCGCTGTACCAGCATTACCAGGCGCGACGTAGACATTATTGACCTTATCGTCTTTTGCACATTGCCATGCTAGCGCGTGTTCGCGACCACCTGAACCAATCACCAAAATATTCATCATACGTCTTGCCCTTAGCATTAAAGTTAATTATGAGTTAGCCACACACTCTCAAATATACTGGCATATTCTAACAAAAAAGTCGTACCGATTGCCATGAGTATCCACTTGCCAGCAATTAATCATTAATAAACGGAAAAACTTGTCTCATGAGCAAATGTTATCGACATGTTGCTGATTCATGAAATGATGTTGTAGCTTTAGCTGGCGCGCTATGTACGTTACACTTCACTAAATTAATGGTATTAAATCCCAATTGCGACATATTCCTAAAAATAAGGGTGAAAAAAGGAGAGAAACTTAAAATATCAAGAAAAAACAGAATAAATTGCGTAAATGGATATACTGCTCTGCAGCACCAATAATGTTTCACATATTTATGCGCTGCCATTAGTTAGTACGAATTAATAAACTTAAATAAATGATAAATCAAATCTATAAAAAAGGATGAAGGACATGCCAAACTCCCTCAGTATCGCAAAAGAGCGCATCGGCCAGATAAGCGATATTGCTACCAGTTATGTACAAAAAGACAAATCATTATTTGATCATTTTATTCATAGCTATTATCAGCCATTGCACGCAGAGGCAGCTGAGACTATCAGTAATGCTGACCTAGCGGGCATGGCATTACATCATTTTACGTTGCTCCAAGCCTATGATGGTAGCAAGCCACAACTGAAGGTGCTGAACCCCAAAGCAGAAGAGCAGCATTTTCATAGCTCACATACGGTTATTCAAATTGTTGCCTATGACAGACCGTTTTTAGTCGATACGATTTTGATGAGTCTTGAGTCTGAAGGTATCGATGTTCATCGTACTTATAACATCATTGTCAGTGTTGCACGTGATGATAATGGTCATATTACTCATGTCGAAGGCGCACATGAAAGCGCGACCTCTCATTTGTCTTTGATTCATTGTGAAATTGCCTATCAAGATGATGAAGATCTGGCTGCGCTACAGCAAATGTTATTGGCAAAAATTGATACGCTAGATACAGTCGTTGGCGATTGGAAGCAGATGCGTGCGCAGTTGACGGATATCAAAGCTGAGCTATCAAATAAACCACTGCCAGAAGTTTTTTACTCGCAGCAAGAGATACAAGCGTTTTTAGATTGGATATTAGACGATCATTTTATATTTTTGGGTTATCGTGAATACCGTTTGGAAGGCGGGCAGGCTGTCGAAGTGAATGCTGAACCTGCTGATTTAGATTTATTCGCCATTGGTAATAGCGGTCTTGGTCTATTACGCGGTGCTGAAGAAGATAAACTGTCCGAAAGTTTTAGCCAATTGCCAAAAGTATTAAAGCAACTATTGACTGAACCACGAGTGTTGATGTTGTCCAAATCAAGCCGTGTATCGCCTGTGCATCGTCCCGTATATATGGACTTTTTGGGTATTCATAAATTTGATGACAATGGTAAGCTGGTTGGTGAATATCGATTTATTGGTCTATTAACCTCACAAGCGTATCAACTAACGGTACAGCAAATTCCGCTATTACGTGACAAAGCTAATAAGATTATGGCGATGGCAGAACTGCCGCGTGACGGTCATGCGCATCATAAAATGATGCATGTGATTAACACCTTGCCGCGTGACGACTTGTTTCAAGCCAGCGTCGAAGAGCTATATCCTATCGTTTCTGGTATCAGCCAGTTGCAAGATAAAAAGAGCCTGCGCCTATTCAGCCGTGTGGATCATTATCAGCGTTTTGTCTCATGCTTGGTCTATATCCCGCGCGACAAGTTCAACACCGAGCTACGTATCAAAGTACAGAACGTCCTAAAAGAAGCCTACGGTGGCACATCATCAGGGTTTACCACCGAATTCAATGAATCAGCTCACGCACGTGTGCATGTCCACGTGCGTACGGTGCCAGGTCAAGTGAAAGACGTCGATACTGCTGCACTTGAAGCAAAACTATCTGCTTTAATGCAATCATGGAGCGACAGCTATCAAAAGATGCTGCTGGATAATGTGGGTGAGCAACAAGCCAATGCTTTAAACCGTCGCTTTTTGAATTATATCCCTGCGGCTTATCAAGAGCGTTTTGATGCCCGTACTGCGGTTGAAGACACCAAGCGTTTGGCTGTATTGACAGAAGAACAGCCGATGATTTGGCATTTATACCAATCAACCGGCGACGCAAGCAATCAATTACACCTAAAACTGTATGGTCGTGAACAGCCTGTCATTTTGTCTAAAGTCCTGCCAATCCTTGAAAACTTTGGTGTGTCTGTCATTTCAGCACAAACCTATGAGTTTGATCTGCCTGAGCAGCCCATTTGGATGCAAGAGTATGAGTTAACACTGGAGCATGTCGATACTGTCAACATGCAGGTAGTGCGTGGTCAGTTTGAAGACAGTCTCAAACAGATTTGGGCAGGGCATGTCGAGAGCGACTCTTTTAACGAGTTGGTATTGACGACCAATTTAGACACTTATGATGTGGTGGTACTACGAGCATTGTCACGCTATATGATGCAAGCGAAAGCACCATTCTCTAGTACGTATATTCAGCAAACGGTAGTAAAAAATAGCGACATTAGCGTGGCGCTCGGTAGTCTGTTTGATGCCCGTATGAACCCTAAGTACAGTGAAGATGAGCGCACAGAAAAAACCGCGCAGATTCAACAGCAAATCACAGCGGCATTGGCAGGTGTGGATAGCTTGGATGAAGACCGTATCTTACGTTGGTATTTAGATTTAATTAACGCCATGGTACGCACCAACTTCTATCAAACCGATAGCGATGGTCAGCGTAAAGATCGTTTATCGTTTAAGTTTTTGGCAGCAGATATTCCTAATCTACCAAAACCAAAGCCGATGTTTGAGATATTCGTGTATTCGCCGCGTGTTGAAGCCGTGCATTTGCGCGGTGGTAAAGTGGCCCGTGGTGGTCTGCGTTGGTCGGATCGTATGGAAGATTTCCGCACCGAAGTGCTTGGTTTGGTCAAAGCACAAATGGTCAAAAACGCCGTAATCGTTCCTGTTGGTTCAAAAGGCGGTTTTATCGTCAAAACCAAAACCATGGCAGATGGTCGCGACGCATTCCAAGCCGAAGGCATTGCTTGTTATCAAGCATTCCTACGCGGTATGCTCGATGTGACTGATAATATCGTTGATGGAAAAATTGTCCCGCCAGCCAACACCGTGCGTCATGATGAAGATGATCCGTACTTAGTGGTCGCGGCTGATAAAGGAACCGCCAGCTTCTCTGATATTGCCAATGCCTTGTCTGCTGAATATGACTTCTGGCTCGACGATGCCTTTGCTTCAGGCGGCTCGGTTGGTTACGATCATAAAGCCATGGGTATCACTGCACGCGGTGGTTGGGAATCGGTCAAACGCCACTTCCGTATGCGCGGCATGGACATTCAGAACCGTGATAACTTTACCGTGGTTGGTATTGGCGATATGAGTGGTGACGTATTCGGCAATGGTATGCTGCTCTCCACCCATACCCAGCTGGTCGCTGCATTTAACCATCTACATATCTTTATTGATCCTAATCCAGATGCTGCTGCTTCACACGCAGAACGTGCCCGCTTATTTGACATGCCGCGTTCGACGTGGGATGACTATGAAAAGTCACTTATTAGCCAAGGAGGTGGCGTTTTCTCCCGCCAAGATAAGAGCATCACGCTCAGTGCTGAGATGAAACAGCGTTTTGATATCGCTGAAGATAGCATGGCACCCAATGAGTTAATCAGTGCGTTGTTAAAATCGCCTGTTGACCTTATTTGGAATGGCGGTATTGGTACTTACGTGAAAAGCGTGAATGAGAGTCATGCTGATGTCGGTGACCGTGCCAATGACGCCGTACGGGTCAACGGCAGTGAGCTACGTACGGCCATCGTTGGTGAAGGTGGTAACTTAGGCTTTACCCAGCAAGGGCGTATCGAATATGCACAAACAGGCGGTCGCATTTATACCGACGCTATCGATAACTCAGGCGGCGTAAACTGCTCAGATCATGAAGTAAATATCAAAATTTTACTTGGTAAAGTAGTCGAGCAAGGCGACATGACTTTAAAGCAGCGTAATGAGTTGCTTGAGAGCATGACTGATAGCGTGGCAGAACTGGTATTGCGTCAAAATTACCTTCAGCCACAAGCCATTGAGCTTAGCCACATTCGTGCGGCGGCTAACTTAAGCGATCATCAGCGTTTTATTCAGATGTTAGAAGGTGAAGGGCGTCTTGATCGGGCAATTGAATATCTGCCATCAGATGAAGAAATTGCCAAACGTCAAAAAGTAGATACTGGCTTGACCAATCCTGAGCTGGCAGTTGTCATGGCTTATGGAAAAATGTGGGTGTATGACAACTTATTATCATCAGACTTGCCAGATGATGCGTACTTTATCAATGAGCTGCGCAAGTATTTCCCTGATGAGCTGGCGACGCGTTTCTTTGATGAGATGACTGAACACCGCTTACATCGTGAGATTATCAGCACCTATTTGACCAATAGTGTGGTCAATCGTTTGGGTATTGAAGCACTGTTCCGTCTTTATGAGGAAACAGATCAATCGCTGGCGACCATCGTACGTGGTTATGCGATTAGCCGTGATGTCTTCAATGTGTCAAAAGCTTGGAACACCCTTGAAGCACTGGACAATCAAGTCGATGCTACATTACTGCTAACTCTTGAGCTGCGTTTGCGTGATGCGCTTGAGCAAGGTGTTGTTTGGTTTATCAATGCCTTTGGTCAAGAATTGCAAGTTGCTGACATGATCAGTCGCTTTAGTGATAGTGTTGAGAAATTAACCAAATCAGGCGGCTTTATTGAGCAACAATTTGCAGAATACTTGCAAGAAGACACCACTAGCCTGATGCAGGATGATCTGTCTAATAGTGATGCTGCGTTGTTTGCGATGCTGCCTTATCATGTTGATGCACTTGATGCCGCACTGCTCGCTGAGCAATATGAGCGTCCTGTTGATGAGATTGCAACGTTGTACTTTGATGCCTATCACGTCTTGCAGTTAGATTGGATGATGGACAACATTGCCACTTTACCACAGCAAGACTACTGGGATCGCCGCGCACGCCATGCGTTGATGAATGAGCTGTCACGTAGTCTACGTCTACTGATGGATGCCATATTATCTAAACCAGATGCCAAGCAAGCATTTGGTGAATGGCGTTCACGCCACTTAGATCATCTGGAGTCTGTCACCACAGAGATGAGCAAGTTAGATAATCTGCATAGCAATGATGAAAATGGTCAAATTGGTCTTTCAACGTTGTCAGTATTAATGAGTGAGCTAAGCGGTTTGGTAACCAAGTAACTAAACTAACTAAGTAACTAGTCATTCAATAAACAACAAGATAAAGGTCTTTTTAAAAAAACCACCGTTATTAATTAACGGTGGTTTTTTATTGTCTGGCTAAGCGTAAAAAGTAATCAACGGCGTGATGCACGCTCGACTCTTGATGACCGCTTTAACTTACGAGGCTTTTTCATTAGTAATATTGACCACTCGGCGACAGCCTTGACCACTGATTTGGCTAAAACCACCTGAGATTTTTTCAACCTTGATTTGAGTCAAGATGCGATCTTTTAACGCCTGTACGTGAGAGATAATGCCAATAAGCTTACCTTCTTGCTGTAAGCTCGTTAAAGTATCGAGCGCAATATCAAGCGACTCTTCATCAAGCGTACCAAACCCTTCATCCAAAAACAGTGAATCCACGCGAATGTTGTGACTTGCCATCTGCGATAGCCCAAGGGCGAGCGCCAAGCTGATAATAAATCCTTCGCCGCCCGATAGATTTTTGGTACTGCGAATATCACCGCCTTGATAGTTATCAATCACATTAAGCTCAAGCGGATTACTGTCATCATGAATGAGCAAATAGCGGTCACTCATTTTTTGCAGTTGCGTATTGGCATGGCTAATCATGACTTCAAACGTTAAGCCTTGGGCAAAGGTACGATATTTTTTGCCATCAGCAGAACCAATTAACGTATGTAGCTGCTGCCAAACTTGTAGTTTTTGTTTTTGTTCATCGATTGCAATCAGCTGTGTCGCCTGTTGCCCTTTTTGGCTGTCGTTATCCTTAAGCCTTTGGTCAATCGCACCAATTTTTTGACTTAACTCATCGATATCCGCCTGTATTTGATGATACTTGCTAGCAAGTGTTTCTCGGTCTTCATCTGTCATAGGGGTAGCAAGTTTTTGCTGTAATGCTTGCTGAGTATTGTCTAACTGCAACTTAGCCTGTTGTAGAGTATTATCAATCGCTAGTTTACGTATATGTAATGCCTCACGCTCTTCTTTGGGCAGACGCGCATTCAAAAAATCTGCTTCATCGACGAACTTTGACTCTATGAGTAAGTTAGTAAAAATGCTGTCCTGTGTATTTACGGTAGTAGTCGCCGACTGTCGCTCTGTGGCTAGCTGTTGCTCTCTGCTCTTTAATTGCTCTAAAGACTGCTGTATAGAATCTAGCTGTTTTTGCGCTATGATTTGTTTGGCTTTAGCCTCATCAGCAGCGCTGCGTAACTGGTTTTCTTCATAGTCTGTATCTTTATCTGCGAATAGCGACTGTCTTTCTGTTTTTAGCCGCGTAATAGCCTTGGTTTTATCATTGATCACATTTTCTAAGTTTTTGAGCGCAGTTTCATCATGGGTAAGCTGCGATTGTTTGGTATCAATCTGCGCAGTTAAACCACTTAAGCTATTCAATAGTTGTTGTTGGCTGCTGCTTTGCTCATTGTAGTGTTGCTTCAACTGCTTTAAGACACGACTTTGGGCACGAAATTTTTCAATATAACGGTCATAATCATCGACACTATCAAGCACTTTTTGCTCGTTGATATCGTGAAACAGTTTCTCAATTGCGGCTTGAACCTCTGTACCTGCCAGCTCGATACTGACATAATTTTTGTATTTATCGACTGGGTACTTACTTACCAAAGCTGCAATGGTCGCCATCAAGGGTGACAGTTCGGAGAAGTTAGCAGCGGTTTTCTCATCGATGCTCTCTATTTTTTGAGCAGTCAGCTTTAGGTCAGTTGTCAGATGGCTTATCTCACCAATAAGGGCTTGCTGCTGTTTTTCCTCGCTCTCTATGGCCTTACTGAGCGCTGATATACTGTCGCTAAGGTCATCATATTGGGTGAGTATTAGTTTAAGAGCGTGTTTTTGTTCAAGTAGATTGCATTTAATGCTACTTAATAGGGTTAAAGAGCGCTCAACATCAGCATCAATTTTTAAATGGGCAAGCGGCTGGATAATCGCCACAATCGATTCCGAATAATTATTTTTAGTGTTAAATAGCGAGGAAAGGTTAGACTGAATATCATCGGTTAACGTTTGAGATTGATGCTGTAAGGGTGTCAGCTGCTGCTGTTGATTATTGATGGCTTCTTTTTTGGTGGCATGGTCGATATGATGTTTAGATAAAGTCTGCTCAAGATTATCAATAGCAGTTTCTAATTCAGCTATGTGCTGTTGAGTTAATTGCGCCTTAGTCTGTTTTATTGTGGACGACTGGTTTTGGTCGTCATTGGCGTCGGTATTATTATTCTTGGTACTAGGGTCTAATAACGGATGATGTTTACCATAAGGATGCTCATGTGCTCCGCAAAGCGGGCAGGGCGACCCATCCTCTAGCTCTACTATATAATCTTCAAGATTAGCGACCTTTTGTAGTAGATGTAGATGCTCTTGTTTCTCTTGTCTCTTGAGCTTAGCCTCTTCAATATTTATCTTATGACTGGCAATCAAACCTTCTAAAGTCTTAAGCTCTTGATTCAGTTTGGGTATCGTTGCATTGATGTGTTGAATTTGGTTGGTACGCTCAGACAGCTGCTCTAGCTTAATATTGGCTTGCGCAATCTGGGTGCTGATTTGATCGACTTGCTCTTGATCACTACGCATATTAGCAATGGGCTGGTTTTGAATGAGTGTGGCTTGCTGCTGTTGTACGCTGGCAAGTTGCTCGCGCTGCTGCGTTATCAATAATTTCTCTGCGTTTTGCTGCTTATATAACTTATCAAAATCAGTCTGTAGCATGCGGGCTTGATTACTATAAGCAAGTTTATCCGCTGTTAGATTGGCATTATCTTCCAACAGCGCCATTAATTGGCGACAGCTGTTATCGAAGGTCACCATATCTGTATCGAGATCGTTTAGCTCTTGGTAGTCGCGAAAGTACTTTTCTATACTGCTAAGCTGAGTCTGAGTCTTTTGCTCTGTTTGTTTGTGGTCAGCTATATCTTGACCTAATTGTTTAGTGTTACTAACTAATACCTCTTTACGCTGATTATCGCTAGCTAAAGAATAAGAGTGCTGTTTTATCTCAGCATCCAACTCACGCGTCTTTTTAATAATAGGCAAAGTAGCATGTAGGCTATCTGTGGCTTGCTTTGCAATGGTATTGATAGAGTTTAAATGGGTATTGGCGTGTGCCAGCGCTTCTTGCTGAGTTGGAATCTTATTAAGCAAATCTTGCTGCTCAACCTCTAACTGCTTAACCAAATTTCGGCTGTAGCTAAGCTCACGGAAATAGCTATCAATCTCTAAAGCCTTATTAGCGCCATCTAAACACTGCGCTTCTGGAATAAAGGTTTGCTGCGTATGCTGTGCCGCTAAAAAATCGGTCTGATAGGTCGAGAGATTTTGCTGTAGCTGCTGAACGCTATCCAGCCATTGTAACTGTTCACTCAGGGTTTTAAAGGTTTGGCGCTGTGCGCTCTGCTGTTGGTTAAAGCTCTCTAAATCTGCTACCAGTAGTTTTTCGTCTTCAATATTTAATAACGACAAGCTATTCACGCCTGCCTGTAGTTTGTCAAGCGCTTCTTCCTCAAAGCGTTTCTTTTCATGAACGTTTAACGATATTTTGGCATAAATAGCAGTACCCGTTATTTTCTCTAAAATCGCGCTCTATCGCCGATATCAGACTTTAAAAACGCGGCAAAACTGCCCTGTGCGAGCATGATGGAACGAGTAAATTGATTGAAATCCATGCCGATGAGGTTTTGTATATAGGCAGAAGTTTTGGACTTCTTCTCTTCTAAAATCTTGCCGGTCTGCACCTCACTAATCTCATGCTTAATTGGTAATAAATTGCCCTTGGCTTTTTTGTGGGCACGATGTTGATACCAGTAGCATTGATAACGCTTGGAATCAATCTCTATAATGACTTCTGCTGAGCATTCACCTGTACCTTGAGTCATGATCTCATTCGTTGAACCAGTGATATCACCCAATCTCGGCGTTTGGCTATAGAGTGCTAAGCAAATCGCATCCAATATGGTCGTCTTGCCAGCCCCCGTTTGCCCAGTAATGGCAAAAATACCTTCGTTAAGAAAAGCGGGATCACTAAAGTCAATGTGCCATTCGCCTTTTAAGGAGTTGAGGTTTTTAAGTCTTAGTTCTATTAGGCGCATGGCAGGGTCTTATTTTTTATAGGTAGTAATAAAAAGGGCAATAATGAGAAATGAAGCTATTATTCTAGCTAGCTTCGATCAACAGCGTTTATGATTACATAATGCTATTCAGCTTGAGTATCTTCATGACGTAAGTTATAAACGATTTGATCATAGGCGTCACGCAAAGATGATTTTTGCTCATCAGGAATATCATGAGCAATCAAGCAACGCTCGAATACTTCTTGCTCATTTAAATCTTGTAGCGTCTCAGAGATCTGTTGTTGATTTAGTACTTTATTATAGGTACGAGTGTTTTTGATTTTTAACACCTCGCACGGCAAATTATCTACCATCGTTTGGATATGCTCACGTAACTCGCTGATAATCTCCTCACCCGTATAAATAATTTCGAGCCATACAGACTCTGTTGCATCAAGAGATTGAATGACTTTATCTATAGCCTGATTAAGGCACTCCAAATCACCTGAAACTTGTGCTAACTTTTGAAATTTTGGAATAGGGAGGGAGATTACCTGCATCTGCGTCAAATTATCGCGATGCAATATTTTGTTGGGAGTATCGAGACTGTTAGTCATTGATTGGTTGTTTTGATCCCGTTGATCAGGGATGTTTTCTGTAGCAGCAGTTTTAGTCACCTCATTATTTTCTGATTGCTCGTCAAAACCAAACAAGTCATCCATAAATTCCGTCGTCTGACTGGCTGCTTTCTTAGCAGATTTTTCAATCGGGGTAACGGTATTGGTCAGCTGAGGAATACTGCTTTCAATTGTATTGTTTGAGGCTGACTTTTGACTGCTAATGTCATTTGCTACTGCACCAAACTGTACCAGTAATACTTGCTTTTGTTGCTTAGCCTCACCAAATCCCATCGCGATTGGCGAGCCTGAATAGCGAATGCTCTCACGACCACCGACACGCTGTGGCACGTGCAAATGTCCAAGTGCAACGTAGTCAAAACTTTCATCGAACATGTCAGCAGAAATCTTACCGAGTGAGCCGACATAAAGCTCACGTACACCATCGTCTTCAGTAGTGGTGCCACCGGCTGCAAATAGATGCCCTGTAGCAATGATGGGAATGTGACGCTGGTATACTTCAACTAATTTAGCTTTCTTCGCTTTGGCAATGCTAGCCACTTCATCGTAATGAGCACGAATGCCTTTAATGACATTGGCATCTTTGCTATCAGCCGACTCGCCAGCACCACTACTACGGACATCACGATCACGCAAATAGGGGACAGCCGCAATAATACAATGCGGGTTTCCATTTGTATCTTCTAACATCAATACTTCATCGTTTAAGTCTTCACAAGCCGTACCGATAACATGAACATTTAGAAACTTTAATACATTGCTTGGTGCATCTAAAAAAGTAGGGGAATCGTGGTTGCCTGCGACGATGACAATATGTTGACAGCATGATTTTGAAACTTTTCCTAAAAATTCATAATATAGCGCTTGAGCTCTATTGCTTGGGGTCATAGTGTCAAAAATATCACCAGCAACGATCAATATATCCACTTTCTGCAGGCTAATGGCGTCTTGCAACCAACCTAAAAACGACTCAAATTCGTCATAACGCATTCGTCCATAAAGCCTGCGCCCCAAATGCCAGTCGGAAGTATGGAGGATAGTGAGAGGTTTGGTAGTAGATACAGGCATAATTGAGCTTCATGATGAATAAAAGACATCGATTATTCTAGCAAGAATTGAGGAGGTCTGCTGTATTTAGGTTAAGAAATGAGCTGGATACAGCATATTTAGAATTTAATCTCAGCAACCAAAAACCGCTTTTCAAGAAAAATTTTCGATAGCTTTCGGTAGCTGGAATAATTACGACTAACCTGTATTTAATATTTTAGCAATATTACCGAAACATAAATTTACTTAAAAATAAGTTAACACATGTTCAATTAGTAATAAGACAACATACAGTTACTTGAGAGCCATTACTCAAACCTATACCATTGCAAGCTTAATTATATTCTGTAACTGAATGTTTATATCTATATAAATAAATATATGATAAAGAAGCTATTATGAAAAAAGTCCTTAGTATTTTTGGCACACGTCCTGAAGCGATTAAAATGGCGCCTGTTGTTAAAGCTTTAGAAGCCAATCCTGATATTCAATCCATCGTTTGTGTGACTGCCCAACATCGTGAAATGCTAGATAAGGTGCTGGCTCTATTTGAGATAGTTCCCGACTATGATTTAGATATCATGAAAAGCAATCAGAGCCTAACCCAAGCTAGCTCTAGAATGTTAATGGCACTTGAGCCTATTTTACAAGAATGCAAGCCTGATTTAGTACTGGTACACGGCGATACATCGACCACACTATGCGGTGCACAAGCAGCATTTTACCAACAAATACCGATCGGACATGTTGAATCTGGGCTGCGTACCTATAGTCTCTATTCACCTTGGCCAGAAGAGGCTAACAGACAACTAACTAGTGTCATTACCAAGTTGCACTTCTCACCAACCAAAGCTGCGGCGCAAAATTTGTATGATGAGCATAACAACCCAGAATACATCTATGTTACTGGTAATACCGTTGTAGATGCCTTGTTAGATGTTAAAGATAAGTTAGAAAATAACGCATCACTACGATTGGAATTACAGCAGCAGTTTTCAGAATTGGACTTTAATAAACGTCGGGTTCTTATTACGGGTCACCGCCGCGAAAACTTCGGTGATGGCTTTGAATCAATTTGCCAAGCGATTCAAGAGCTGGCAAAAAAATACCCTGATTATGAGTTTGTTTATCCTGTACATCTCAATCCTAATGTTAAAGAGCCGGTCAATCGCTTATTAAGTGGTCTGCGTAATGTTAAGCTGATCGAACCACAAGATTATCTGCCTTTTGTATACTTGATGAGTACCAGCCATATTATTCTCACGGACTCAGGTGGTATTCAGGAAGAAGCGCCGTCGCTTGGTATTCCGGTATTGGTCATGCGTGAGACGACTGAGCGTCAAGAAGCAGTAGAGGCAGGTACGGTTAAGCTAGTAGGTACTCATGGCCCTACCATCGTTGCTGAAGTTAGTAATTTGATTGAAAACGAAGCTATTTATTTAAAAATGAGCCAAGCCCATAATCCTTATGGCGACGGTAAGGCTTCAGAGCGCATCACTGAGACTATCGTTGAGTTTTTATATGAGTAAACAGCTAACACTAAAGAGTTAAGCTAACTTAATATTAAGTAAACGGGATTAAGATGAAAAATATTTGTGTATTTGGTTTAGGGTATATTGGCTTGCCAACTGCTGCGTTGTTCGCCCATCATGGTGCCAATGTCGTCGGTGTCGATGTCAATCCGCATGCGGTTGATACGATTAATCAAGGCAAGATCCATATCGTTGAGCCTGGTCTTGAAGCAATTGTAAAAACAGCAGTAGATAAGGGTAGCTCAAAGCCAGCCTTACGCCAGTACACTCAGATGCTTATCTTATCGCTGTACCGACACCTTTTAAGGGCGATAATCACGAGCCAGATCTGTCCTATATTCAAGCGGTGAGTAAAGCACTTGCACCGCTATTAGAAAAAGGTGATGTGGTCATTCTAGAGTCGACTTCACCGGTAGGGGCAACAGAGCAGATGGTCGAATGGCTCGCTGAAGCGCGTGCTGACTTAACCTTTCCTAAATATCATGAGCCTGATATTGAAGCTGATATCTATGTGGCTTATTGTCCTGAGCGCGTGTTACCAGGCAAGGTGGTTGAAGAGCTGATATCTAACGATCGTATCATCGGTGGTATGACGAAAGAATCTACCAATAAAGCAAAAGAAGTTTATCGAATCTTTGTAGAAGGCGAGCTATTAGAAACCAACTCTCGTACCGCTGAGATGGCAAAGCTAACCGAAAATGCCTCTCGTGATGTAAGTATTGCTTTTGCTAATGAGCTGTCTATCATCTCTGATAAGCTCGACATCAATGTGTGGGAGCTGATCGAACTGGCTAACCATCATCCACGTGTCAATATCTTGCAACCTGGCGCTGGGTCGGTGGTCACTGTATCGCTGTTGATCCATGGTTTATTGTCAATCAAAACCCTGATGAAGCTAAAATCATTCGAGCTGCTCGCGAAATAAATGACAGCAAGCCTGACTGGGTAATAGGTAAAATCAATGCTGAAATCGATAAGTTAAAAGCACAAGGTATTGAAAAGCCAGCAGTAGCGTTGTTAGGGTTAGCATTCAAACCTAATATTGATGATTTGCGTGAAAGCCCTGCTGTTAAAATTGCTGAAGATATGTTGCAACGAAGTGACATTAATCTTCTTTTGGTTGAACCTAATATTAAATGCTTACCTAGCATCTTAAGCAAAGGTGATTTAGTTCATATAGACGATATAAGTAAAGATATAGATTGTATTTTTATTCTTGTTAAACATAGAGATTTTAATGCAATAAATTTCAATAACATTATCAGTTTTGTCTGAGGTCGATATGAAGAAAATAAGTAATGAAGATGATTTGAAGAATTATGTATTTAACTTAGAAAGAGAAAATATTTCACTGAAAAAATCTCATAGCTATAGATTAGGTAAGTCTTTAATTGATATTAAAAATAAAATTTTAGAAAAAGATTTTAAAGGCTTAAATCCTGCGTTAAAAAATCTAGTAGATTCTACCCAAAAGGTTGATAAGAATCAAGATCATGCTGTTATAAGTATTAGCAATATAACTGAATCAAAAATTAAGAATATTAATTCAAAAAATACTTCTAGTACTATGAATTACACTATAAACAGTAATGTTTACTATTTTTACCAAAAGTTAAAGATAGGATGATAGCTGGTGTGTTTTCTAATAATTTTGAATTAGATGATGAGAAGTACAGGAAAGTTCTATTGAAGCCTGATAATTATAAAGATGTTATTGCTAAATCTAATATAGATGTTATTTTCTTTGATTTAAAGGATCTGAAAGATAACAAGTTATGGTTTTCTTTTGGAACGTATAACTCAACTTTTATTATGAGGAAAATAATATATTGTTTGAATAGTCAAGATCATATAATAAAAATTCTTATAGAAAACGAAAATATTTCTCTTTATCCATTAATACTAGAGTTAAAAAATAAAAATTTCTTTAATGAGGTAAGTTTTTCAATGTAGATATATAATTAAGCCGGTATGTTTTTTGGATTAGTAAATAATATTGAATGTTTAGGTATAAAATATATGAATAATATAGCAGTTTTTGGCGACATATCTGCAAATGGTATTGATGGTTCATCTATATGGATGCAATCAGTTTGTAATTTATTTAGTTCAGCAGGACACGATGTATACCTGATATTAAGAGATAGGCCAACTGATAATACTATAACTAATGGTATTGATATTAGAGTTAATATAATTAATCCTTGGGATCAATCTTATACTGAAATTGGTAGTGAAAATACAATTTCGCCTTACGAGCTATATTCTATATTAAATGCCATTGACAAGAAAATACATTTTGACAACATAATTATGAGAGCTCCTCGATTCGTAAAGGATATGTATCGTAATATAGCCAATCTTTCATATAAAAAAATAATATCTAAAATGGATATATATTTCGCTGCTCTTAGTGTTTTTGAAGATAGTTATGAATTAACAATACTAAATAATGTTCATTCAAGTATTAATAGACTAGTAGTTCAAACTGAACAAATGAGGGATTATGCTGAGCAGATGTTTCCAGAGCTAGTTGAGAGAGTTATAGTATTGAATCCTATGGTTCCAAAAATAATTTATCAAGATAGTAAAGCTATCAAAAATAAAATAAAAAACAAGTCTGTAGTTTATGCAGGAAAGTTAGATGTAAACTACTTAATAGAAGATTATATAGATAACTCTTTATCTATATCAGAGCTAGGTTATAAAGTTAAATTAATAGGCTCTAAATTCAATACTGTTAAAGATGATAAAGGTTTTAAAAATAGGTTAGAGTCGAAAATTAAAGAAAAAGGAATACAATGGACAAAAGTGCTTGGAAGAAATGAAACGATCAATGAAACATCCAAATCAACTTTTTTGATATCGATTAGGGATAAGAAGTTTGATACAAATAATGAAATATCTACAAAACTGTTAGAAAGTATATCTGCTGGAACTCTACCAATCATAAATAAAAGCAGAGCAAACATGTCAATAGTTGGCGATAACTATCCATTATTTGCTGACTCTTATTCTGAATTATACTCTATAATAGGTGCTTTTTCACTTACTACAAGCAATTACAAAAAAATCCTTAATATAGCTCAAAATAAAGTTGAAGCCTATACATTCAAATATATATATGATAAACAACTAAAGTTTTTCTATGAAGGTTATAACACTAATAAGTTAAAGAATATAAAAGAAGTAAGTAGGAAGGTGCTAATCGCTTCTCATGATAATAAGTTCCTTTCAAAGGTTATAAAAGAACTAGAAGGGATATCAGGTCTAGTTATTAAATTTGATAATTGGAGCTCTACATTAAAAAACGATAAAAAATATTCGGAAAGAATGGTCGAGTGGGCAGATATAATAATTTGTGAATGGGCAGTTGGTCCAGCTGTTTTTTATAGCCAAAATAAAAAAGCAAACCAAAGATTGTTAATTAGGCTTCATAGATTTGAAATAACTACCAATCAACCATCACTTATAAATGCTGATAATGTGGATTATTTTATAGTAGTAAGCGATTACATTAAAGATTTCTGTATCAGAAATTACAAATGGGAAAGTGAAAAAATAAAAGTTTTACCACAGTATGCAGATACACTCCATTTTAATAGAGAAAAAATACAAGGGTATGAATATAACCTAGGATTATTGGGTTGTATACCGAGGCTGAAGAGACTAGATAGAAGTTTAGATATTTTAGAAGAGCTAAGAAAAACAGATGATAGGTACGTTCTTTATATAAAATCTAAGATGCCATGGGATGTACCATTTATATGGAACAAGAGTGAGGAAAGAGAGTTTTATTTCTCTCAGCTTGAGAGAATCGAAAATTCAGAATGGTTAAAAGATGCTGTAATATTTGATGACTATGGTAATGATGTGTCAGTATGGTTTAGAAAAATTGGTTGGCTATTATCTACTAGTGATACCGAAGGTTGTCATACTGCAGTAGCTGAAGCTATGAGCTCTGGAAGCAAAAGTGTTATTTTTGATTGGCCAGGATCAGATAATGTCTATAAATTAAATGAGATATTTTCATCATCTCAGCAAGCTTCTAAACATATTTTGCATAACAATTATTTTGAAGAAGCTAGCATAGCTTTACAGAAAAGTTACTGTTTCAATAATTTTGATATATCTAAAACAATAAATTTCTATTTTGAATTTATTTTCAGTCATCAATGATTAGTTTCTAAAACTACTCTATAGCTGTTAGTTTAGATAAAAAAATATCTAAAGTTCAATAGATAAATATAACTCAAATAGTTTTCAATTAGGTTAGGAATAGGTCATCATATGAAATGAGTCCACGTCCTAACTATTTGTGACTAAGTATATGGAAATTTTATGTCTTTTAGTCTTGACAAGATATCTTACGATGGTGTAAGCCTTACTGTAACAGTTTTTCAAGAAGAATTAACAGATTTTGCATTTTATGTGCTCTTGGCCGGTAAGAAATTAGATACTAAATGGTACTCTTTAGATACTACATCTAGTTTAGATATTTCTTTACTAGTAGGAAAAACCTATTCTTTAATATTGTTTTTTCGTCCAAATGCTGAAAAAACGATAGAAGAAGAAAAAGTAGTAAAAAAGTTTTTCTTTAAAGTGAATGAGGATCATTCAACAAAAGTTTTTTCAAATAATATTCTTTTCGAATCTGAGAATTTTAAAATAACCGAGTACGATCAAGGCTCTGATATTACTTTTGTAACATTTAATTCTGCACATACAGATAAGACTTCTAGTCCTTTTGGTGGAGATTTTATCTTATCGGAAGGATGGAATTTAATTAGCGTACAGAAAGATAATAGAAATCAGTATCAAGATCTAACTTGGATTTGTTTGAAAGTGTTGTAAAGCCAAAAATTATTGGCAAGAGGACTTATATTTACGGAACAAGCCTTGGTGGTTATAGTAGTATTTACTATGGGGGAATTATAGATGCAACTATAATTGCAGGTGCCCCAATGTTGTCTTTAATTTCAAAAAGAAATCACCCGCGGTATAGGGATATTCAATACAAACATATACCTATCAAAGATACCAAAAAGACATCTGAACCTGTTTTTATTATATACGATCCGTTAGTAGGTGGAGACATTAATTTTATAAAAAAAAAATGTTTTGCCTGCTTATCCTTTAGCTCATTTTATACCAGTAAAAAAAGGTACTCATTTGGTTATGAAAACTCTCATAGAAAAAAAAATATTGAAAGATATTATTCGGGATCTAGTAAGGCATAATAGTTTTGATGCTATTAATAGAATCGCCATAGCCATGGAACAATAATTAATTATTATAGAGCTGTTTTTTGTTACTATCTGTTATTTTTAATATATAATTCAAATAAGGTTAGCTATATTAAAGATATTTATAAGACTTAATAACAGTTATTTTAATTGGAAGAAATAAAAACGTTAATAAACTAAAATAGAAAATATAGGTTAAATTCACAAAGCTAAGGGTGAAGTATGTTTTATGTAAATATCTCTGTAGAAAATAATAACGTTTTAGGGAGTTTATAGCTGATAGCTATTTTTTCGAGCCATCTAAGTATGATTACGCTTTTTACTTGTATAAAGATGGTGAAAAAATAGAAACTAAATGGTACACAGATAATATGAAAGCTGAGTTTCTCATAGAGAAATTTGACGGAGTATTTTATATTAAGGCTTTTGTTAGAGATAAAGCACACGGAGACAAAAGAACATTTGATTCAGAAAAAATATCTATCGATATCTGAAATTATAGATAAATATTTTAATTTTTTAAAATGAATATAAAATAGTTATTATTTTTATGTCACTAATATTTTTAATGTTGGTTATTAATTAATTTACTAAGACTATATAATATATATACATAAGAAAACAACATAGTTGCTATAGTGTTAGCTATTCTCTTTAGTAGGTGTAAAAAATGAAACGTCTATTCAATACCTCTAAAGAACCTAGAATAGCTTTGATAGGTGACGAACTAACTTCATTTGCATTAGAAGACTGCTCTGTAAAAATCTTTCAAATTAAAGATAAAAACTGGTTTCAGTTATTTAAAATATTTAAACCAGACTTCATATTAGTCGAATCAGCTTGGCGCGGTTATAAAGACAAATGGCGCTACAAGATTGCCAATTACCCTGACTACCCCGAGCGCAATAACGTTGAGCTACGCAAGCTTTTAGAAATGGCTGATACATATAATATTCCTGCTGTATTTTGGAATAAAGAAGATGCTGCGCATTTTAACCGCTTTATTAATGTGGCCAGTCTATTTAAGTATATCCTGACAGTGGATCAGAACTGTGTAGACAGATACCAAGCCATATTGGGCAATAAGGTCAAGGTTGGGGTACTACCGTTTGCCGTACAGTCAGCGTTTCATTACCCAGCGACACAACCACTGCGCTATCGTAAGAGCCTATTTATCGGTAGTTATAGTAAGCATATCCACAATGCTAGGCAACAGTGGCAGGACATGGCATTCAGTGCTGCATCGCCCTATGGGCTGGATATCATAGATCGCAACTCAGATCGCAATCCTGAGGTATATCGCTATCCTGATTTACCTAACACGACAGTATTCCCTAATGTCCCCTATAATAAGACGGGTGATGTATACCGTCAGTATTCACACTGTATTAACGTCAATACCGTGACGGACTCGCCTAGTATGTTTTCGCGTCGCCTGATTGAGATTATGGCATGTGGACGTTTGGCTGTAAGCAATCCTAGCGTATCAGTCAGTACACGCTTTGAGGGGATGTGTGAAGTGGTAGAAAGTCGCGAACAGGCGGATGAGTTATTTGCGCAACTATCTAAAGGCTATACCAAGCAGCAGATAGAGATGATGCGTTATGCGAGTGCTCATGTATTAGAGAATTATAACTACGATCAATGGCTACAGCATATCGTAGAGTTTATTGAGCTATAGCCAATCCTCTCTAAATTAGATTGAACCAACTATATTGCTGTACATTCACAAGGCGATTTTACTTATGCTTTTAAACACCGTTAATACAAAAAAGCCTGCTAGCAATGACTAGCAGGCTTTTTTTACTTATAAAAGACTTGTTTTAATCAATCACCAACTGTTCCAAACCATTATCAGCCGCTGCCAAATTAGCCACCATTGATAATGCATGGGCCTGCTGGTTAGCATCAGTATGTCCTTCTTTTGGTGTAGCAGCTGTACCGCCACGCAACCAATTGTTTGCGGTGTCACGGGTGTTTCGATTATGCTGCTGATTTTGCAAATTATACCAAGCCAAATCATGATGCAAGCTGACCACGTCGCCCATAATGAGGAGGGCAGGCGTTGGCAATTGTGCTTGTTCTTGTTTGGCAACAATCGTTGCAAGCGTACCTGTTAATACTTGCTGATTGGGCATACTCGCATTAGAGACGATAGCAATCGGCGTCTCGCTACTGCGGCCTGCGTCAATCAAGCCTTCAGTCAAACGAGCCAGCGAGTGCAGACCCATATAAAATACGACCGTCTCATCAGTATTTAAGAAGTTCTCAAAATTACTGTTGGGTGCACCAGCCTTCAAAAATCCCGTCACAAAACGCACTGACTGTGAATGGTCACGGTGAGTCAATGGAATGCCAGCATAGCTTGCGGCGGCATTGGCAGCGGTAATACCAGGTACGACTTGATAAGGGATACTGTGCGCACGCAAACTCTCAATTTCTTCGCCGCCACGACCAAAGATGAAAGGATCACCACCTTTTAGACGCACCACACGGCGACCTTCTTTTGCGCTATTGACCAACAACTCATTGATACCAAGTTGCGCTACTGCATGATTACTGCGTTTTTTACCAACAAACACTTTATCGGCATCACGGCGGCATAAATCCAATACTTGCGGTGAGACGAGCGCATCATAATAGACAATGTCAGCCTGCTGCATCAAACGCAGCGCTTTAAAAGTGAGCAGCTCTGGGTCACCAGGGCCTGCACCAACGATATAAACTTCGCCTACGTTATTCTGTAAGGTTTGAGGTTCTATGGATATATCATTCTCTGTATGTTTCTCACTGATAAGTGATGCTGTTTTATCTAAATCGGCTTGTAATTGTGCCGCCGCTTCAGTTTCATTACCCGCAAACATCAGCTGACTGACTGGACCTTCAAATGCCTTTTCCCAAAACTGCCTGCGTCCTGTCAGCGTAGGTATTTTAGTTTTCACTTCGCTACGAAAATCACCAGCAAGCTTTGCCAATTTACCATAGCCTTGTGGAATCAAGGTTTCAAGGCGAGCACGTAATAGACGTACCAGCACTGGCGCTTTGCCGTTTGACGATATGCCAATCACGATTGGATTGCGATCAACAATCGCAGGGAAGATAAAATCGCACAAATGCGGCGTATCGACCACATTAACTGGAATGTTGAGCTCAGTGGCATCAGCATGTATTTGATGATTCAGTGTTTCATCGTCAGTGGCAGCAATGATAACGCGTGCGCCTGTCATATAAGTTTTATTATAATTCTCATAAATCAGCTCATGCTTACTGTCACTGAGCAAGGCTTGTATTTCGTCGCTAATGCTTGGTGCAAGGACAGTGAGGCACGCGCCAGCACGGCTGAGCAAATCCGCTTTACGTAGTGCCACATCGCCGCCGCGACGATAAGTACTTTGCGACCTTCTAATTTAAAAAATAATGGAAAGGTGTTCATAGGATTACCTGTAATTCATTCAATGTAAGGTATGTCGCTATTATGAGGTATCACAGGCATACGCTCACGTAGCGAATTGGCATTAGCATATTCGTTTTTGTCATGTTGGTGAGGGTTTTTGGTGTAAAAGGGAATAGGTGAGGCGTGAAATACAGAACTAAAAAAGCCACAGGCTTACGTCAAAGCTTGTGGCTGTCATGTAGATTAGATCTTTGCATTAGATATTAGTAATAACAAGATTTGACCACGTACAGAAACCTATTCAAACTCACTCAGCATCTTAGTCATACGGGCATCTTTTTGTTGCCAGATATCCTCTAACCAGTCAAACATCATTTTTTGGTGGTTTCATCACGGTCATAGCCGCCGTCCATGATGGCAGAAAATAATTCATCTGGTATCTTTAAGCGAGTCACATCGACGCCCAAACGGCGAATATTACCTTTCCATAAATCATCATAGTCAGGCGCGCCGTCTGGGTAGACAATGGTCACGTCCAAGATAGAATCCAACTCATTGCCTAACGCATTAATTGCTAATGACAAACCGCCAGCCCGTGGTTTTAACAAATGCTGATAAGGGGATTTTTGTTGGTCATGTTTTTCTTTAGTAAAGCGCGTGCCTTCCAAATAGTTTAATAGCGCGAAAGGTTTGTCTTTTAATTGACGACAGGCACGCTTAGCCTCAAGCAAGTTTTGTTTTTTAAGCTCTGGATTCTTGGCCATCGCTTTGGCAGAAAAGCGCTTCATCATTGGAAAGTCTAAGAAATAAAAGGCTTGACCGATGACAGGAATATAAATCAGATTAAACTTGGTAAAAAACCGTGTCAGAGGCAGGGTATCTTGGCTGATATATTGCACAATGCTGGTATCAACCCATGATTGATGGTTGCTTACCAATAGATACTGTTTGTCTTCGCTCAGATCGTCAGGCAGGTTAATGCGCCAGTCTTTGTGAGGCAGGGCATGATCAATGACGGCGTTATTACTATTAATCCAGTATTTGGTAATCGCAATCAGCGCATCATCCGCAGCTTTCGCTCCTGTCAATACTTTTGCCGCTCCCAAAGTCCAGATGGGCAGACCCACCATCGCACTATTGGCAGTAAGAACACTCGTACCGGTTAAAAAAGAGGCGGTCTTGCCTACCGCTGGTAGCTTATCGTGCAATTTTTCATAGAGTGAATCGATTTTTTTTATAAAAGACATAATAAATATCCATATTGATGAGCGCGAGTGCCTATAAGGAAATAAAAAAGGATGAGTAACTTTGTCCATGATGTGGCTTTATAGCGTCGGTTTAATGCCGAGCAGCCACTGAGGCAAGCCATAGAATACCGCAATGTTAGACAATAAAACGTTCAAGAAACGTTAATTATTCAAATGCTGACTTCTTTATACAGATAGAGATATTCAAAAATAATAGAAAATTGTCTATTAAGCGGAGTATTTGCTATAGTTTGGCGGCCTCTAATGAATACTTTATATAATAAGCTATTGTGACGAAGAGGAGGATGTATGTCATGGTTCACCATAGCGTATGAAGCGAGCTGTTAAAGCAATAAACGGTAGTCAATATGATTGTAGTGCTAATCTAAGGTGTTGAACATTATTCCGCGTGGCGCCGCGCTGAGTTTAGCGTCTGCTTTGTTTGGCATACTTTTATTATTGGCTTTTGTACTGACTCATCAAATAAGTTGGTCAATTTCTGGTATCTATCGCTATGATCTGTTGTTGGCTTATGCTTTGATTATTCAAGTCTTTTTGGTTTATTTCAAATTAGAGACACCGCGTGAGGTATGGGTCATTGCTATTTTTCATATCATGGCCATGGCCATGGCAATGGAGCTGTTTTTAACCCATCCCAAAATTGGTTCTTGGTATTATCCTGAGCCAGCAATTTTTAGAATTGCCACTGTGCCACTTTTTACCGGTTTTATGTATTCGGCCGTAGGTAGTTTTTTAGCGCGTGGCTTAAGATTGTTTAATGCCTCTTTTACCGACTTACCACGTTTACTATGGGTGAGTTTATTGGTTATTTTTTCTTATGCCAATTTCTTCACTAAGTTTTTTGTCCCTGATATTCGCAATATATTGTTCATCGCTTCGATAATTTTATTTTGGAAAACCAGAGTGTTTTTTCAAATCCATCACAAAAATAATCTTCAACTGCATGATACCAAGCAATATCAATGTCCATTTTTACCATTACTGTTGTTCCTCGCTTTTTTGGTTTGGTTGGCAGAAAATATTGCTACTTTTACCAATATTTGGCGTTATCCATCACAAGCAAATGTATGGCATATGGTAGGTTGGGGTAAGCTGGGCTCTTGGTACTTATTACTGATGTTAAGTCTAGTATTGGTTTTGGCAGTCATGGGTAAAAGAGATGAGAAAGGCGGTTGGCAGTTAGCTTGATAACTTTGATACTTGCGTGTGTCCTCATTATTTTGGCGGTAGCGCTT
>NZ_BAWJ01000005.1 GCF_000586475.1 Psychrobacter sp. JCM 18903
CTATTAGTAAAAGTGTGGCAGGACGCGCCACCAAGATTCATTTAGCGGTTGATGCTCACGGTAACCCTATTACTTTTATCTTATCAGATGGCACGACTCACGATGTAAAGGTAGCACCAGATTTAGTGGATAAGATTAATTTAAGTGGTACAGACATGCTATGTGCCGATAAGGGCTATGATTCTGATCCGCTGCGAGACCATATTGAACAAGCGGGTTGCTTCAATAATATTGCTAGAAAACAGAATACTAAGTTCACCAATAACCATATGGACTGGCACTTGTACAAGGCTCGGCACTTAGTAGAAAATGCTTTTGCTAAGTTAAAAAACTACAGGGCGGTTGCAACTAGATTTGATAAGCTCAAACAAAGTTATGAGAACACAGTGGCTCTCGCTTGTGCCTATATCTGGCTGAAATTATGAATGTTCAACACGCCCTAATCGATTGATATGTTAAATTAGCTTCTATCATTATCGTTTATAATAAAATCTTCAAAATATCAGGAACCGCATCGCTATTTGCTTTGCGGTTTTTCTGTGTCTATGACTCTTAAATAAGCTAGAAATATTGCTCTGTGTAAAGACACGTTAATCTTTGACCCCAGCTATGTTATGCCACTTACAGCCTATTACACGCAATTACTTCAAGCGCACACTTTGCTACCTTGCTCATATATCTCATCGAAAATCATAATGTTAAGATTCTTACAAGTCGATGTAGAGGCTACTCACATGGCTTGCTACACCTTTTATTATAAAAATATTTTTACTAGAAATTTAACTTTTCCAAAACAACGATTGTTTTTAAAATAATTAATAATGATTAACTCATAAAAAAGGAAGACAACAATGAGCCAACTAATTCGTTTAAAAGATATCCAAGCTACTCATAAAGATCTAATCGGTGATGATTATTATGACCCAACAGGTAAAACTGCTTATGGCGTCAATGAAGAGAAAATCGGTAAAATTGAAGGTGCATTAGTAGAAGACACCACTGGTCGCATTCGTTATTTGATCGTTGATGTTGGTGGTTGGTTCAGCTCAAAAGAAGTATTGGTACCCGCTGGTTTGGCACGTATCGTTGGTGATGATGTCTTTTTTGACAGCTTGACCAAGTCTCAAGTCGATGCCATGGAAGTATATGACCATGATTATCAGTATAGCTACAAAGACCAGTATCAAAAGGATCGTCAAGCATTTGTCGCTGATACTGTTCCAGTTGCAGAGCGTATGGAGATTGCAGATCATGCCTATGACGCACCAAACACACTAGAGCTACTAGAAGAGCGCTTGACCGTCAATAAAGATCGTATCGTGGCAGGTTTGGTTAAAGTTGGTAAACATATAGTGACCGAAGAGCGTAATGTCGATGTTGAGCTAGAAGAAGAGCACGCTAATATTCAGCGTACTAACGTAGATCGTCCAACAGATCGCCGTATCGGTGACATTGATGGCAATCAAACCATTGAAGTTGAACTAGAGGCTGAACGTGCCCGCGTTGGTAAAGACACTTACGTATCTGAAGAAGTGAACGTCGGTAAAACCACTGAACGTCATACTGAAACTATCGTTGAGACTATCCAACGTGAAGAATTGGATATCGATCGCGATGGCAACGTAGTAGACCGTGAAGGCAATATAATTGACCGTGATGGTATTACTGCAGAAGACGTACGCCGCGCTCGTGGTATGTAATACGCTAAACCGTCATACTGTTTGGCTGTCATTAAAAAGTAAGAACGCTGAGCAATATATGACCGTAATAAGCAGCTAAGTATTTTTACTTAGTGAATTAAGACCAGAGCATGCCTCTGGTCTTTTTTTGCTTATTATACTCAAAAATACTTAGGAATTAAAAATACTTAATGACATCTGATAATGCTAACCTTGCAAAATCTGCAAAAATGGCTCTAAAATATTGTATAACGATTTTTTCATAAAGATAAGGACATTATGATGACTACCAATCACGACGACAGCATCCAAAACGATAGCTTTCTACAAGAGAGTTACATAACAAGCAAGTGACACCAAACGCTATAACTGCCCCAATTGATACTCATAATGGCACAGTAGCTAATGACATAGAAAGTAATGATATAAGCAGTAATGATATAAGCAGTAATGACATAGGTAAGAGCAATCATAATGTTGGACACTTGGAGCTATTAGAAGAGCGTCCTGTCATCAATAAAGAGCGTTTAGATGTCGGTAAAGTAACGGTGACCAAGCACGCTCGCACTAAGACCATTGACGTGCCTATTGAGTTGGTAGAAGAATATATTACTATTCGCACTGAACACCACGATGCGAAAAGTCAGGACTTATTATCAGGCAATTATGATGAAAAGGATATATTGCGCCATATCGAGCCATCGTTAGATAGCAAGGCGGTCGTTACCGTGAATGGCAAACAGATCGAAATTGGTGATGAACCGATTGAAATTGTCCTATCACGTCAAGTGGCTACCATTACTAAAGACACCTATGCTATCCAAGAAATCGATATCAATAAAACCACTCATACCCATACAGATAGTATCCAAGTAGTGCTTAAGCATGAAGAATTAGATGTGAAGGAAGAGGGATTTTTGGCACATGAGTCTAGCGCAAATCCTCATAAATAATTTTACTGACTCTTTAAAACCAGACATAAAAAAGCAACGTTATCGTTGCTTTTTTATGATTGCTTACTTATTATGAGGTCTTTTTACATTCATAAGTGCTGACATTAGCCGCATCTGTACCTGCTGTACGCATCACACCCGTCTCACGCGCTTCATGTGCTACACGCCACTGGGTAAAGCCCTGACTGCCATCAATAGCGGTTGCTACTTCGAACACTTCTGGATTACTGGCATCATTGGTTTTATTTAATGTCACCGTACCCGTATCAGTCGCGATGACTACTTGTTTGGTATCTTCTTTATAAGTTGCATTAACTTTCAGCTCAGGTGAGCACAGATAAGCTATTTGACTGACACCACTATTTACCGAAGCTACGGTATCATCCTGTACTTCACTGAGCGATGCATCCGCTGTATCGACAACCACCTCATTAGGCTCAGCAGGTTCAGCGGACATCGGCACCGTTTCTTCGCTATGAGCACCATCATCTATACCCGCTTCTGTGTCTGACTGTTGCTGACAAGCACCAAGCGTCAGGACACCAGCAAGTAGCCCAGTCAGCGCCACAGAAGTACGCAATTTTTTTAATAATTCTATAGTCATAACACTTTCCCCAATGAATATGTTAAACACTATAACGTGTCCATAAATTCACGCCTATGTTGAATTTGTAAGTAATCAATACAAAATATAGCCAACACGTTTGTGAAGAGTCAACTTTACTATCTACAAATAATATAGTCGATTCAAGATGATTTAGAGACAAAGAATATGAGCAAATACAGAAAAGCCCTTATCTAAAGTAGATAAGGGCTTTTGAGACTAACGAATATTAAAGATATATAAGCAGCAATGCTTAGCTTTTTATTATCAATATTCGTTTATGAATGCTATATTTTACCATGACATTGCTTGTACTTAAGACCTGAACCACAAGGGCATGGGGCGTTACGACTGATATTCATACCAGCGTATGGGTCTGCCTCATTGGTATTATTACCACTACCCACAATAGCACCTGCGACCGCACTACCAGCAAGATTACGATTTTGCGCGGCGGCTTTTTCAGCTCCGCTATCCATATTATCAATATCACTATGCTCGAACTGCATTTGCATATGAGCAGCATTCTCACGCTGCTGTATTTCCAGCGCTTCTAGCTCTTCTTTAGTCGGAATATGGACACGTGATAAATCTTGAACGGTCTCAGATTTAATTGCGCCAAGCATCATTTGGAACAGCTCAAATGATTCACGCTTATATTCTTGCTCAGGGTTTTTCTGTGCATAACCACGCAGATGAATACCTTTACGCAGCTGATCCATTTGGGTCAAATGCTCTTTCCAATGCTTGTCTAAGCTCTGTAGCATAAAGTGACGCTCAAGCTGAGCAGCATCTTTTTCGCCCATCTGCTCACGGCGGCTATGATAGCGATCGATAGCCGTTTGGATGATTTTGGCACGTAAGCCTTCTTCATCTAAGCGACGATCTTCATCGAGCCAATCATTGATCGGCATCGCAATCTTGAATTCGTCCTCAAGCTCATCTTCTAAACCATCGATATTCCACTGGTCATCGATAGAGCCCGGCGGGATAAACTGGTTAATCATGGCATTATAAACTTCATGATGCATGACTTCAATGGCCTCTAACAAATCTAACTCTGCCAGTAAATCATCACGCTGACTATAGATGACTTTACGCTGCTCATTGGCGACGTCATCGTATTTCAATAGGTTTTTACGGGCATCGAAATCGCGGCTTTCTACTTTACCTTGGGCGTTCTCAATCGATTTAGAAACCATTTTATGTTCAATGGCTTCATCTTCTTTAAGACCCATGGCGCGCATCATATTAACGACGCGGTCACCGGCAAAGATACGCATCAAGTCATCTTCAAGCGATAAGAAGAAGCGCGACATCCCAGGGTCACCTTGACGACCGGCACGACCACGCAGCTGGTTATCAATACGGCGTGATTCATGACGCTCAGAGCCGATAATATGTAGACCGCCAGCGGCAACGACTTGGTCGTGCTTAACTTGCCATTGGGCTTTTAGGCGCGCCATCTCTTCTGGACTAACCGAATCAATATCTTCAATAAATGATTGCCAGTTACCACCAAGGATAATGTCGGTACCACGACCTGCCATGTTGGTCGCAATCGTCACAGCCTTTGGACTACCAGCCTGCGCGATGATTTCTGCTTCACGCTCATGTTGCTTGGCGTTTAGGACGTTATGCTTGACGCCTTCTTGATCGAGCAAGTAGGACAACTCTTCACTGGCTTCAATCGTCGCCGTACCAACCAATACTGGTGCGCCTTTGGCTTGAATCTCTTTAATCTCGCGGATGATACCTTTATATTTCCCTAACTTGGTTAAGAAAATCTGATCATCCATATCGATACGCGCAATCGGCTCATGGGTTGGAATCACGATGACATCTAAATCATAAGTGGATTTAAATTCTGCAGCTTCGGTATCAGCTGTACCCGTCATACCTGACAGTTTGTCATAGAGACGGAAATAGTTCTGGAATGTCGTGGTTGCGAGCGTTTGGTTCTCTGCTTGAATTTCAACGTTTTCTTTGGCTTCTACCGCTTGATGCAAACCTTCTGACCAACGGCGACCGGGCATCGTACGACCAGTGTTTTCATCAACGATAACCACTTCGCCATCATCGACGATATAATGGACGTTTTTAACGAAAACATGATGGGCACGAATCGCTGCTTGGACGTGCGCCAATAGTGGCAAACGGCTTGGGCTATACAAGCTTTCATTTTCACCAAGCTCGCCCACTTCAATTAAGAAGCGCTCAATTTTTTCATAGCCTTTTTCGCTAATCTCGATTTGACGGTTTTTCTCATCAATCCAGAAATCTTCTTCTTCGTTATTCTTATTGGCTTCTTCATCTTTTGAGCGAATAAGTACCGGAATAATGGTGTTAATCAGCGCATACATACGTGATGAATCTTCGGCTTGACCCGAGATAATCAATGGCGTACGCGCTTCATCGATTAAAATAGAGTCAATTTCATCGATAATACAGAAGTTTAGCGGACGCTGTTTTTTCTCAGCTAGGCTAAAAACCATATTATCGCGCAGATAATCAAAGCCGTATTCGTTGTTGGTACCATAAGTGATATCTGCTTGATAAGCGTCAATTTTTTCTTGCGGCGGCTGCTGCGAGTAAATCACCCCAACCGTCATACCCAAAAAGCCAAATAGCGGACGGTTTAACTCAGCATCACGTGCCGCCAAATAATCGTTGACCGTCACTAGATGGACGCCTTTGCCACTGATAGCATTGAGATACATGGCCAAGGTTCCCATTAGGGTTTTACCTTCACCGGTTTTCATCTCAGCAATTTTGCCTTCGTGCAGGGTGATACCACCGATTAGCTGCACATCATAGTGACGCATGCCGTTGACGCGTAGCGATGCCTCACGGCAGACCGCAAACGCTTCTGGTAATAATGCATCTAAGCTTTCACCTTTTTGGTGTCTTGCTTTAAACTCTTCGGTTTTTTGTTGTAATTGCTCATCAGACAGGGCTTGTATCGTAGCCTCATGTGCGTTGATTTTGCTGACCACTTTACGCATGCGCTTTAATTCGCGGTCATTTTTCGTGCCAACGACACTGCCTATAATCTTTGATAACATAATTTTTTGACCTATGGAAATATTCGATAATTAGTGCGCATTAGCCAAGGCTTTATATGCTGCCGCCTTGTCATCATAGCTATCATAGTCATCACCCGACTAACGTACCACTTAATGAAGTACTGACTAATGACGTGTCGCCTAATGAAGTATCGCCCAATTAAGTGTGACGTCATTATATATGGTTATGACGCCGATGGATACAAGGGCAATGAGTAGATATTTGCCGACGTAAAAACCGAGCAGGACGTGTTAAAATAGCGCTTATAGTCTTAATCTTTCAAGCTTTTACCTACTCCCTTTAACAGGATAATTTACTAACCCTCAGCCGTTATTTATTCTTATAAAAACCAGCGTTTCGCCCCACGTAAACCCATTTAAGCATCATAAGAGACCCTGCATGACCGTTAAGCCGTCCGCTCAAAATCCTCATTTAGCTGAACCGTTAGTCATAGGTGATGCCGTTTATCACTTGGCAGACCATACGCCGATGATGGTGCAATATCTAACCATGAAAGCCAACTATCCACAAGCGCTGCTGCTGTACCGGATGGGTGATTTTTATGAGTTATTTTTTGATGATGCCAAGCGCGCGGCGCAGATACTCGATATTACGCTCACTCGCCGTGGTACGGATAAAGCAGGCAATACCATTGCGATGGCAGGCGTGCCGTTTCATGCGGCTGATAGCTATATGGCGCGGCTCATTGCGGCTGGGCAGACAGTGGTCGTTTGTGAGCAAATTGACGAGTCAGCCAGTGGCACTAGCAGCCCGTCCAATACACCTACAATGGGCGATAAGCAAAAAAAAGATAAAAGTAAATCTGCTGCTGGCACTATCATGCGCCGTGAAGTAGTTAAAACCCTGACCGCTGGTACGATTACTGATGACGCCTTAATTGCACCCAACCACACCCCGACTGTCGTTGCCATTGATATCGAAACTCCTAAATCGAACAGCAAACAACCTATGCAAGCTGCTATTAGCCAAATGGATTTAGCTGCTGGAACGCTAACCACACAAACACTCAGTGCGCATCATGGTGATATTGAAGGTTTGCAAACCCAAATGCTGACAGTGCTGGCACGCTTTGCGCCAAGTGAATGTATTATTAGCGAAGCGCTGGGCAACAGTTTTGACAGTAGTAATATTAATGGCGAAAATTGGCTGCTGTGGCTACGGCAAAATCTTGATTGCCCTATTATCGAAGTTGCCGCCAATGACTTTCATCGTGAGCATGCCAGCGCAACCCTTTGTCAACAGTTTGATGTGCAACGCCTCGATGGGCTTGGTATTAGCGATGCTATGCTTAGCCAATCTAGCTGTGCAGCATTGATACATTATGCACGGCAGACCCAGCAGCGCCATATACCACAACTGAACCAGCTAATTGTTGAATATAGCGATGACTATTTAATTATTGATGCCAATAGTCAGCAAAACCTTGAGCTTTTTACACCCGTTAGCAGTAATGGTACGTCGCTGATATCGGTGCTCAATCATTGTCAAACGCCAATGGGACGACGCTTACTGGTTCAGCAAATGAAGCGTCCGCTGCGTCAACATGCGCGTATTAATCTGCGTTTAGATGCGATCACTAATCTTTTGCAGAAAACAAATCAAGCTGGTGAAAACAACCATATTAAGCAAAATTTAGAAAATAGCTCATTGGTCAGCCGTCTACGCGAAACCTTAAATACCATCGGTGATATCGAACGTATCAGTAGCCGTATCGGACTGATGAGCGCCAAACCGCGTGACCTGCGTAAACTTGCCGACGGTATCGCTAGTAGCTCGCAACTGAGCGATTTACTGACCGCTGCAGGTATCAGTCATAAGCAGGCAGGCTTATTGTCCATGCTGATGCAGCAATTGCCAGACCAGCTACCGGCGGTGCAATCCGTCGCCGAGCTGATTGAGCGTGCTATTGTCATAGAGCCACCAGCGCATATCCGTGATGGGGGCATGCTTGCTAGTGGTTACGACGAAGAACTCGATCGCCTCACACATTTGCATGACAATATCCAAGTAACATTAGATAAGATGCTAGAGCGCGCGCGTCAGGATTATCAATTACCTAGCTTAAAAGTGGGCTTTAATAAAGTCAGCGGCTTTTATTTTGAACTGCCAAAAATGCAGGCGAAAAATGCCCCTGCGCATTTTATCCGGCGGCAAACGCTAAAGAGTAGCGAGCGTTTTATCACTGATGAGCTAAAAGCAGTTGAGACCGAATATCTAAGCGCACAAAGCTTAGCCTTGACTCGTGAAAAACAGCTATATCACGAACTATTGACCATATTAAGTAGCCATTTAGCCGAACTGCAACAGCTTAGCGCGGCTATCGCACAAATAGATGTGCTTAGTAATTGGGCGCAGCTTGCCATAATTTATAATTGGCAACGACCAGTCATGAGTAACGACTCAAAAAATGACAGTTATGCAAAAATTGATAGCCAAACTAGTATTGATATCAAAGCAGGTCGCCATGTCGTCGTTGAAGCGGCATTAAATCCAAATAATACTGCCACTCAAAGCAAAACAACCAAACATAGCAGCCATTTCGTTGCCAATGATTGTGCATTGGGCGGTCATACCAATCCTGAAAGACTGTTAATGATTACCGGTCCTAATATGGGTGGCAAATCTACCTATATGCGTCAAACCGCGCTGATTGTTTTACTTGCTCATTGCGGCAGCTTTGTCCCAGCAGCAAGTGCTCAGATTGGGGACATCGACCGTATTTTTACCCGTATTGGCTCGGCTGATGATTTGGCCGGCGGTAAGTCCACCTTTATGGTTGAGATGATTGAGACCGCGAATATTCTCAATCAGGCGACCAATAAATCGCTGGTACTGATGGATGAAGTCGGACGCGGTACGGCTACTACGGATGGCTTAGCGATTGCTCATGCCTGCGTCAATCGATTGGTCGAGATTGGCTGCCTGACATTATTTGCCACCCATTACTTTGAGTTGACGCAATTGGTCAACCCTGCTGAAAGCCAACACGCCAGTATTCGTAATGTCCATGTCGCTGCCAGTGAAGTTGATGGTCAATTATTACTACTCCATCAAATTAAAGATGGCGCCGCAAGCTCTAGCTTTGGACTGCATGTCGCAAAAATGGCGGGAATTCCGACTCAAGTATTAAATGATGCGAAGCAGTATTTAGTAGATAATTTAAAAACTGAAAGTGTAAAAGCCATTGATGATAAAAATGAATTAGCTAAGTCAGTAAAGGATGAAAGAGCGCAGGCTTATCATAGTGTATCAGAGAAAACAAAGGAAGACAGTGTTCACTCAAGTGAAAGTACCACTACCATTCCACAACAAAATCAATTATTTAGCTTGCAAGATGAGCTAGCAGCGATTAATCCTGATAACCTGACGCCCAAGCAAGCGCACGATTTACTGTATCATCTCAAGGAAATCATTAGTCAGTAAAGGGATTTGTCAAATAGCGGTAAAAGCGCTAAAATATGTCTTATTTTTCAGCTAATGTACTTACAATCGTAATTGTACTTTGCCAAACCAATAACAGGTAGACCACTATGACCTTTGTCGTTACAGATAACTGCATTCTTTGCAAATACACCGACTGTGTGGAAGTCTGTCCTGTGGACTGCTTTTATGAAGGCCCGAACTTCCTCGCTATCGACCCTGACGAATGCATCGACTGCGCGCTTTGCGAGCCCGAATGCCCTGCCAATGCTATCTTCTCAGAAGATGAAGTACCAAAAGGGCAAGAAGTGTTTATTCAATTAAACGAGGAGCTGGCGCAAAAATGGCCAAATATCACTGAAATGAAAGGACAGTTGCCAGAGGCTGAAAAGTGGGATGGGGTGGAAGGCAAGATTCAGTATTTAGAGAAGTAGCTTCTAATCTAGATATAATCTACTAAGTATATGGCCTATATATCTTCATTATACTTTCAGGTGGTTTGTGGCACTGTATTGTAGGAATATATTATTGCTAGATTGAATATATGAAAAAGAGCTCACTGAGCTCTTTTTTATTATCAATTCAAATGGCTATTAAGGCTTACAAGCGTTTGGAAGATACTTTGTATCGATGGTAGTAGCCGCTCCAATAGCGGTTCCTACTGTTGTATTACCACAGGCCCAAACCGAACCACCATTGGCCGTTATCATTGTAAGTACCTTGCCATTCGCTAAGCCAGTATTTATAGTAGATTTGATAGTACCATTAGGATAAGTACCTTCTATAGTATTACTGACAGTGGAATATTTACCATCTAGAGTAACACTAATTTCATCAATACCTTGAACATCATTCGGCCCTACAAAAGCTGTAGGCCAAGCGTCTTTTTCGACTCCGTATTCAGCAAGCGGTTGCTTTAATGCTCCTAGTAAACTGGCCGCTTCTGATACTTGAGCGCGAGTGATGTAAAGTTGGTAGGCAGGTATAGCAATAGCAGCGAGTATTCCAATAATGACAACAACAATCATCATCTCAATCAGCGTAAAGCCAGACTGACTGTCAGAGCTATGATGTAAATCGGTTAATATAATCATAGTCATCCGTATAATAATAAGTTATATAAACATCTGCACACAGTATGCCAATATGTTATATCAAATCTTTATTACTAGTTAAACTCAACGCTATTACGTAAGTTGATAACAACAATTATGATTTCAATGTAACTTACTCAGACCAAGGTCTAAGATTAACCAAATCAATGACTGCCCCATTAGTGTCCGTTAGCACAACCATATCTAATACTGACGCTTTTAATGGCAACCATCCAGTAGCGGTTGGATAGTGATGTAAAATGTTATTAACTCGTTGACTATCATTGTAATTATTTAACTGCGTCAATGGCTGTGCCTTAGTTTTAATTGCAAGATCGGCAGTAGCTATGGGCTGATAGTTATCGACTCTATAAGTGATGCTAATACCGTCTGTCAGCTCTTCTGTCTGCTGTCTGCCTCTTGCTTCCTTATCAGATGAAAATGGCGAATAAACAAACTTAGAACGCTCAAAAAGACCTAAAGTCGGCGCGGTAATCACGTCCATTTTGGTATTCTGCTGTGCCCAACTGACTTCACTGGGTGTGACTGCTTCAAAATCGTCAATGGCAAATACTAAGTAGGCCGGTCTGCCATCTTCAATAACAAACAATCCATATAACAGTGTCATCATCTGTAGAGCACATATAATGGCTATATCTCGCCTCAACTCTTTTTTATCAGTTTTATAAACAATAAAGGTCAACAATGGCGGCACGATAAGAGTAATGGCGATTAGCATCAGCATTATTGGCAAAACGCCGCTCGCTTGAAGTAAGGGTGGCGGATACCAAATCAAACAGATAACAGCGCCTATGATAATGCTAAGCACTAATGAGAAAAGTAGATGATAGCTGGAAAGTGCCAATCGAGAAGCGGAATAAAAAGACATGGTGATCAGATGATCCTTTGTTTTATATGATAAATGATTCAAACTTAGCAACTATTTTAGCGATAAAAAAGAGCTCCGAGGAGCCCTTTTTTATACTTCTATCATCTAAACAAATATTATGGTTTGCATGAGTTTGGAAGATACTTCACAGGAATAGTAGTATTAGCTGCAGCCCCAACTGCAGTACCAACGGTAGTTGCACCACAAGCCCAAGTAGAGCCACCATCTGCTGTTGTTAAGGCTAGCTGATTAGCATTTGCTGTACTTGCTTTACCAGTAGTCATTACCGCAGTAATTACCCCAGCAGGATATGTGCCAATCGGAGCCGCTTCCGTTCCGACTGAAGTGATTGTGGCGTACTTACCTGTTAGTGTGGCATTGATTGCACCAGCAGCCGGAGTTGCGGTACCAGCAGCAACCAGAGTAGGCCAAGCATTTTTATCAGCGCCATATTCTGCTAATGGCGCTTTTAATCCTCCTAGTAAGGTGACCGCTTCAGATACTTGTGAACGGGTGATGTAGTCTTGATAAGCAGGAATAGCGATCGCCGCTAGAATACCGATAATAGCAACAACGATCATTAACTCGATTAAGGTAAAACCTTTTTGTACAGTGTTCATAAGAACTCCTTTGGGGTATATAAAGATAGCTGATTATTAGCAGTTTCTATCTTTAGGGATATTGTCTATTTCTTTCTTACTATAAAGATTGCATTTATTATGCCAATATCCTAATTACAATAATTCTACCCTCAAAAACACCTTTAACAGCGTGATTTACTATGTTTAGTTTACAAACAATCGTAAGTTTGACGCTAAATGTTACGCTTAAGATACTGAAAATTGTCAGTTCACCTATGATAAGTAATGTAAGGTAAAGATGACTGACAATTTTTGTCAGCTTAATAATATCTCTATTATATTTATGCTATTTAATCCATTCCTCGCCAGTACCGCATTTCTTATTTACCCCCGTACCTCGACATTTAATACCTTGATAATTCAAAGTTAGTGTACCGTCCTTAATTACTTGGCTATTAGGCTTAGGGGCGGCAGTAATTATCCATTTAGCAACGAGTGGATCCGTTATGGTCACATCATATAGCTGAGTACCCTGCCTTGGGTATGCAGTAGAAAAATCTGTTTTGACACCTGCACTAATCGCACTATAACTACCTTGCGCTAGTTTACGACTTTCTATCTCTGAAGCGATATTTTGCATCTCGCTCATCATGTCGGTGCGTTTGGTTTTGATGACGTATTGTTGGTAACTAGGATAGGCGATAGCAGCAAGTATACCGATAATGGCAACAACAATCATCATCTCGATTAAAGTAAAGCCTTGCTGCTTGCATAGTGCTTTAGATGATTTGGTAGAAGTTTGCATTACCAGTTCTCCTCCCCTGTACCACAGTCATCGTCAGTACTGGTAATAGTTCTGTCTTTACTTTTGCATCGTACTCCAGTACTACTCAGCATAATGATATGCGCACCTGAGCTTTCAAATGAAGTGTTTGGCTCTGCCAACATAAGCCACGAGCTACCCGAAGTAGAATAGCTTGAAACTAAAGGATCAGTAGGAGGTAGTGGTGACAAAGTATTGCCTTCAAGATCTACTAAGGTAATCTGATAATGGAAATTGGTACTATCGCTACCCTTAGGTACATAGATTGTTTTATTGTCAGTTGGATCATCATACGTATAACTGACATCGCCATTACTTGCGACTTTTTTGGGTGTAAAGCCTTTATAAGTCAGAGCACTAGCGCGCCAACGATTGAGCTCTATATCCAGCTCCTGCATTCTTGCCTGTACCTGTGACTCAGCATTACGTACTACAAATTGCCGATAAGAGGGAACCGCAATCGCCGCTAAGATAGCCACTATTATAATGACTATCATCAGCTCTATGAGCGTAAAGCCTACTTGTTGTTTTAACGCCTTCACATTCATGCGACTATCCTATCAGTCTACTTCATACCAAGTTTTAGGCTGCAGTGTATAACGCTCATTAAATATCAACTCAGGGCGCTACCGCTTCCGAGAATCTGATCTGCTGAACCTAAGCCCTGTGCTTCATTGATCGGAGTATAGACGTCTTTGCCTGTATCCGTTCCGAAATCCACCCTATCTGTCGCACGCTCTGCCAGTGTACGGGTACCGATGAGCAAACGCTGGTTCGACAGTGTCGAGCTACGTGGTCCTAGGGTTAGCTCTTGTAGCCCTTGACCTGCTCTGACAAAGCCGCCGGTACCGTTTTTGGAATTGGCATCGGTACAGATACCGTATGGTAGGCAGTATAGCTGACGCTCTGAGCCACCAACGATTTTGGCTGAGCAAGTGTTTGTTGAGCCATAGCTCATATCTGGATTGTATGCTGTCGTATATAAGAAGCTATCGATAACTTGTGATTTTCCGATACCTTTGGTATAGCGTACATTGCCATAGCCATCGAATCGAGTCAGTGGATAGTACCAGCCTTGCTTGGTACCCTGACGCATCAGCTCACTGACGACGTTTTTCTGCTCTAGCGTATATCCTGTTGCACCAAGGGTGCCTATTTTACCCGGTAGCTCAACCAGATTACTGGCATCGGTATTATTAGCGGATAAGTTGGATATACTCTGACCGCCCGCAGCAGCCGCTGTAGAGGTAAAGTTACTCGCATAGAAGAAGTTATCCGCTTTGGTCACATCGGTATCCATAATCCCGTACAGTCTATCGGACTTACTCAGATCACGTATCTTTGAGAGTGGCGAGCTGCGATCGCCTGAAATGACGTTTACAAGCGCAAATAAATTGTTACTCTGAGAGTTACGATGGAAGCTGACCACTGGACGCTCATAAAAGCGATGATTGAACTTGGTATCGGTACCCGTATAAGCGCCACTGAGTATGCGCGTCACTCGCGTATTAGCAAATGCGGTCGTCGTCGTTGGTGTGCCAGTCGGCGTCGAGCCAATGGCGCTTGGCGTCTTGAACCCCGCGTTGGTAAAGTCAGCACGGAACAGCTGACCGCCTAAATCGGCAAAGTAGATATGATCCATAAAGCCATCATTATCGCGATCGAGGGTGGTAATGCCTGCGACGACACTGTTCGTCATCGTATTGACTGTCGTTGATGCAGTGCCAGTACCAGCTGCTGACCATATCAGACTACCATCTTGGGCATTGATAATGTATACCGCATTACCTTGTACATTATCAATGCCTGAACACGCACCCAAATCGGTATCGGTCACGCCCACTTGGAATTTTTCATACTCATAACACATGTCATAACCACCGCCGAACACTAGCACATCAGTGCCTGTGTCCGTACTGGTTCTTTTGATCTTTGCCTTGGTAGGCTTAGACCATATCTGACCCATACGTTCAAAGCCTGTACTAGTTGGCGTGATCGTGAACATCATGCTTGGGCTGGTTCTGGTCGTCAGGTTAAGACCATAAAAAGCCTCGCCACCCATACGCAGACCACCATAAGCATAGAGGCCTTTATTACCATCCGTCGCGATATTCACGGTGTTATTGTCTAAATCGTATTTATAGTCTGCACTGACCAGCCAAGGCGCATCGATACCGAAGTTCGGTGAGCCTATCTCTGCTTTGTTTGCATCATCAACTAACGCGAGAGATTTGCTCTTATCTCTGAGTATCTCTCTGGGGATGACCACGAAATCTTCTTTTCCACCATCACCGCCAGCACTATAATTATCTGCATCTACCAGATGCAGACCACCTTCGCTTGAGCCAAATAAGACATAATCATCACGCGTCGCCGTGACCTTACCATCCTCATCTAGCGTGGCGGCATACGATACCGCAGCTGGTGTTGAGTGAATGGTCGCCCCAACTACCCTGATAGGCACAGTCGCATTATCAGTGGTGAGGGTCATATCTTTGACCGCTGTACTCGGTAGATTATCGAATCCTAAGAAGTTCAGAAGTCTTCTGAGAGTGATTTCATCAAAGGTAGCCGTATCGCTAAATGAAGTCGTGGTCAATGCCGCATTATCTACCACGACCTTGCCAGAATCATTTACCCCAAACTTTCGTAGTACTGGCGTCGTACCGTTCAAATCTTCAACATATAAGGTTCTGGTCGATGTCACACCAGTTTTAGGAGTGTTTAATAGCGCATAAAAGCCGCCCGACTTCACATCGTTATTGGCACCGCTATAGTCCTTATCAGACCACAAGTCAGGCGTTGTTGGCTCTAACTCACCAGCTACATTTTTAAATAGCTTGTTATCATTACTACCATAGAGCGTGCCTTCATTGAGCAGGTATTTTTTCATATTACCATCCCAGATCACAGCGTTACCCTTCACATCCGCTTGTAAGGTCGGATAGTAGGCAACTGCTAACTGACTGTCGGCACGATACGGGTCATCAGGGATAATGATGGTGCCTGAAGGTGTAGAAGGGAGATTCTGATTTAAGCCACTAACAAAGCTAGTAATACTCTTGACGATATCCTCTGTGGACTGCGCTGAGTAGAACCCGCCTTCACCAAAGCCGCCAACCCCTGGCAGATCGGGGTGTGCTTTTTCACCCCAGTTACAGGCGTTCCTTGCATCAATGTTGGATATGTTTGCACAATTATAAAAATCACGGTTGGCAGTGATACCGGTCTTGGGGTTAGTATAAGGTAAATTGACGATATCTGATGCATCAACATCAAACACTGAGCCAAAGCCCACGACTGCGGTATATATCTCACGATTCGTGCCTAAAGGATTAATCGCTGGATCACGTAAGGCTTTGGCAAATGCGCCAACTTGTGGCATTCCATTATTATTTTGAGTACCATTAGGAAGCGTCACAGAGGGTATGCTAAATGAACTGGCACCTAACGCTAATTGCATTACATAGTTAGGATTAGGGGAGCTGTTGGGCTCACCATCTGTCAAGAAGTAGATACCGCGTCCATCACAAGATGAAGGTGATGACAGAGGACTATTATAACTACCACCGCTTTTTGAGGTGGAACTGATTTGTCATAACCACTATACGTAGAAGCAGAAGTATTTTTACCTAGCATATAGGCGCCAACTTCTGCATAGGCATTAGCGGTCGGTGTATTACCACCACCACCCGCAGCAGCTACAACAGCTTTAATCTTCGCACGTTGATCGTAGTCTACTAAGGCAGCAGGCACTAGTATCTTGCCAGTTTTACTATCAGCGTCGCTGGCAAGGCCATTAGATTCATTGAATGATACTAAGTTATCGCTACCACTTTGTGATGAAAACTGACCAATACCGATAGCAACTTTTTTTGGATCTAATAAGGTATTGTCCATCAAAGTAAAAAGTGCATCTTTTAAGCGTGTTAAACGATCATAATACTTAGTAGAGGTATAGTAGTACTTATTGTCAGAACCAGAGGTGACAAAACTATATTCACTCCCTAAGGAAGGATTAGCCACTGCTGTCACACATATCGATGTATAGTTATAACTGCTATCACCAGAACCATCACTAGGCCCGCAGCGATACCATTGACCCTCAGGAGATAAACGATAATAGTATCTCTTGCTGTTGTTTACCTCACAGTATCTTTTAGTATAGCTAGGCGTGGTAGTAGAAGTTTGAGTATTAATACTGACTTGGTTATTCGAAACACCTGAAGGCAAATCACAGGCACCTTTAGTAAAATTGGCTGCCATACTACCTGATGTATCTAACATCATAGTAATGGTAGTCTTACCGCCTTCAGCCGCTTTATAGATCTCTAAATCGCCGATTCTTTTGCCCGCGACATCAGCTTGTGCAACAGGCATCACCATCATGGATGCCATGACCACGACCAGATACTTGAGTGGTAATACCTTACTATCTTGAGCTGGCGATACATTATTGAGTCGTTTCATGACCTCTATCCTTCTATGTAAATAATAAAATGAGTAAGGAGACTAAGGTGAGGATGCTAATACACATCCTGCTTGTCCTCCTCTACCGAATGGGATACATTCTGTAGAAGAAGATAGATTTGCAACATCTGCTTGCTCATATAGCATTTTGCTGGGTGTGCTGGCTGCTAGTAAACATTCATTTAATGATTGTTTACCTGAAACAACGTTGGCACTGATACTGGTCTGCTCAAAACACTTATCTGCACCTACCTTAGGCTCATTATAAGCAGGTAGCGCAGAGCTTGCTCGAATATCAAACTGATACTTTTTACTGGTTCTATCTTCAATTTCTTTACCAATGACAACATGTTCAAATGGAGTAGCATCATTACTAGGAGGCGTTAGAGCAATACTCATCTGTGTCATAACAGCCTGTCTAGCACTGGTATAATCGGATGCATTTGCATAATTACAGACACCGTTATTAAGACCATCAACATACCCGCCACCAGGAGCTCTAACTGTTGCCACTTTTGTCAGATACCTTTGGGTGCGCGGATTGAAACAATAGATAAACTCATTCACTTTATTCTCTTCAAACAATATAAAATGACCAAGAGCGCCTGTTGCGCTTGTGACATCTTTATATCCTTCAGATGCTGGACTACCATTTACCATCGTCTCTAGTTTTTGATTGGCGCTATCTGCTGATTGCAACAACACCGTATTGATCTGATCGCTAGTCGCAACTTTAAGATCTGTCGTACTTTGCCTGACTGCGATAGCACCTGCCAACATAATAAGCACTAAAAACAATAAGACTACTATCAGCGTCGCCCCTTGCTCGGTACTCCGATATGCCAAGCCAATATTGATACGCTTTTGTGTCGAACTTGATAAATCCTGATGTCGAATCACTTCTAGTCTCCTTCAATAAGCTATAGGCTAGTGTTAATATTGACGACACGAGCGTTACGTAACAATGTTGTGGTCTCATAAGTGCTACGGACTTTCTTTTTACTACTGCTATCTGTTTTCAATTTATTATCTGTAGGCGACTGACCTAATAAGGCAAATTCTGACTGTTCAGCACTACCTATAATAGGCGTGCTACCATGCACAATTAAGCCAATCTTTACAGCTGTTATAGCTGCCTTATCAGGAGTTGTTATTAATGAATAGGCGCTACTAGGTAGATAAATAAGTTGTCCTGCATTAGTTCCAGTGGTGTACTGGGCACCTAATAACACCTTAAACTGATCGACATTAACGATAAACTCTTGCCCTGCTTGTCCAAAGTTTTTTGAATCTGTTGTTGGCGTGAAAGTAGCTATTCCACCAGCGTTATTGACGCGTCCGGCGTCACATGCCAATACTAAGTCCTTAATAGCGGTAGTGCTGGTATTACTTGTTGCCAGACGTACAAAATAACGCTCGATAACGATATCGTTAACAGCAGCAGTGGCACCTTCACAATCTATCATTGGAGCGCCTGTTATATTAGTATATTGAATTGTCAATTGATCGCTATCGGTATTGGTATTTGATATACCTGTCCACCCGTTCGTACCGACAGCTGTATCGCCTGCTCGTCTGGTCAGATATCCCGTATTAGGATAAGGAGTCGGGGTGTTCGGAACGCCAACATTTAGACCCGTTAAAACAATTCCACCATTGCGAGTAGTGCCATCAATTCTGGTGGTTGGATTACCAAGATTCGCTAAACGAATACTTTTCTCCAATTGCTGCAATCCAAACACACTGGCATCCTGTAATTCACTACCACTTGCCTGAATACTGCTTGTTTTTACATTGATCAGATATACTTGAATAACGGCTGCAGAGACAATTAAACCAAGCACTAAAGAAATCATGAGCTCTATTAACGTAAAGCCTGCTTGATGAACATTCATATACTTGCTTTGTGGATTATATGACATCAGTAAGCCTCCATAATAAAGCACTCAGCACCATTCTTATAACTACCATTTGCTTTGGCACAAGCTTTAGGTTCAGTATCACTCAAATCAACGGTAGTATCTCCCAGCTTGCCACAAAACACTGAAGTTCTTGATTGCCCGACGTGCCAGGACAGCCGTTTGGTGCCATACCAATATTAATATCATTAGCGCTTGCATATGATTTTAGTAATAATCCATCACGTGTCGCCAGCTGATTAATAGTACAACTGGCTGCTGCTGTAGGTGCAGTATTAGCACTCGTAACACAACTACTTTTAGTTATAACTTTACTATCAACAGTAACACTATCTGAAGATCCGTTTATCGCTGTTTTGAAAGCAGCAATACCGCTAGGGTTAGTACGCATTGTCTCTGCTCCGCCTCGCATAATCGCTAAAGAACGAGTGCGCATTAAACTTTCGTCTGTTGCTTTTATCGCTGACATTTGCATGGCGCTAAATCCTAGTACAGCTACAGCTAGCAATAGTAACGCTACCATCACTTCTATTAATCCCACGCCTGCTTGTGTGTTTTCAATCCTCATTAACAACTCCCAGCATTTAGAGTATTAACATTAGCAATATTAGTAAGACTTACTTGTTTAGGCGTCTCACTATTAGAACCGCTATCACAGATGGTATATACTACTGTGGCGTTATTAGCCATTTTCTTATTTGGTTGAAAAACAATATTGCTTACCGTAGATGGGGTAATCGTTTGGGTAACAACACTTTTATCACTGATACTATAGCTAGATATATCGTTGCCGCCAGCTTGTAATCTGATTGTTTTAGGTGTGGTAGTATTCGTATATATAACAGTTACATTCTGACGACGGAGTATACTCTCTACCTTAGCTTCTTTTAGTGCATTAACGAGCGTCGCAGTCGTTGACTTCACTCTTTGATTAGCCAACTGATTACTGATGCTGGGCGCGGCAATACCGACAATAATCGCAAGCACAGCAATCGTTACCATCAGTTCAATCAGGGTAAATCCTGAGTTGGTTGTTCGTAGCGTAAGTGGTAGATTATTTGTAGATGCGTTCACATCAAATCCCTATTTATAACGGCAATTTTATAATAACTATTGTTTGTCCAATACCAATACTGGACCAAAAAACTAACAATGACTTCATATTTTCATATCATTTTTGCCAGTCTTTTTATTGTCATTTAATCAAAATGCTGCAATTTTTGTTCCATAATATTTAACAAAAGTTTTGCATAGAAATAACAATAGCCATAGCAGTTATGCAAGCTATTTAGAAAACATCCTTTTATAAGCAATGCTATTGAGTGATAAGCATCATATCTTGGATATTAATAACAAATAAACATATATTATTTTAATAATATAGCGTTAAGGCAACATATTAGCAACATATTAGTGATTATCAATAGAGAGGAACAGATTTTAAGACTGATTTCCATGCGCTAAAGCATAGGCAGAAAGATGGTATTTACGATTGGCTTGAATATCTGACATGGTGACTGTTTCAGACGGGGTAAGCAGTGTACGCCCCAATGCTTGTAAACTAGCACCCGTGGTCGCAACATCATCAAACAATAATAAGCGTTTCACAGGAGGCTTTTCGATTAAAACAAAAGCATTGTCTAGATTACTCAGGCGCTCAGCACGTGTAAGCCTTGCTGACTGACAGTGTCGTCAATACGCTTTACACCATGCCATAAAGGTATCTGCCAATGCTTAGACAATTGTGCGGATAAAATACTGACAGGATCGAAGCCACGTTTGACCAGTCGTTGCTCGGTTGTTGGCATGGCGACAATCACGCTATTATCATGATGACAACCATGAGGACGTGGTAGCTGACGTATAGCATGTAACAATAACGGCAATTTGGTCATGTCTTCATGGTGCTTAAAAGCTCTGATCGCTTGACGTAGCGGATACTCATAATAAGTCGCCGTTTGGATAGATAAAACTTTACCAGAAGCAATGTCAACATTGAAAGGTTTCGGCAACCACGCGATACTGTCATGACAATGTGAGCAAAGTAGTCCGCTGTTAAAACGGTGGTTGAATTGCTGGCGCAAATTAGCAAAAAATGAAGGATCGTTTGGCAGGGTCTTTAGAGAGTGCGATATAGAATCAGCCGTTGGCAAGCTACTAATATTTGATAAGAGGTAATTTTGAGATAGCTGAGATTGTGGCGTGCTGCGATAAACACGGCACAACTGGCAGCGTATATCGAGATACTCTGCCAGCCATAGTCCGGTTTGATAAGGCGCTAAAAGTCGCATGGACGATTATCAAAATGTGCGCTGATATTAGAAACCTTTCCAATCATTCAGTACGATACCAAAACCAATAGAGGTATTTTCGTGATTATAATCGATGATGGATTCGCCATAGCCTTGGAAAACCTGCACAAAGCCATTAACATTTTCTGATAATGGATAAATATAATCGACTTGCGCCGCCCCTTTATTGGTGCTTGGATTGTAGCGCAATGTACCGCTCAGGCTCTGTTGATCAGGCAAATCATATAAGAATTTGATATCACCGTAACCCATGTAGTCTTCGATATCTGGATTGTCTTCACTGCTGCTGCTTTCACTATTCACTCGAGCCCACAGGCGCGGTACGATTGATAGCTTACCCCACTCTGCCCCTGCCATGAGATAAGCACGGTTCCATGAGCGTGATAACGGATCGTCTTGTCCATTAGAATGATGAATGGCACCAGCACCAAGCATACGAAGACGACCACCAAAAGGTAAGTCTGCGGTCACTGGCTGAGTCAAAAATATTTCAGGCTGATAGTCGGTGGCACGGAATGGTCGCGAGTTGTCTTCGTTATAAACTTGCCAATGTGACTCTTGGTATAACCAAACCACAAATCAGCACTGGTATCGAATAAGTCTTCGGCAACTTTGGTCTTCAAAGACAACTGAAATTTTAGTTCAGTATTGCGTATGTCATTAGAAGTAAAGGACTCTGCTTCCTGTGACGGCGTGCTTGGATCTAGATTAGGGTCAAAGGTATAAAATACTGGCAATACATAGGTCGGTCGGTATGGTCTGACAGTCCAAGTCCCACGCTCACTGTTTTTATCGAGATCATAGGATAAACTAAGCGGTGTATATTTTTCGATATCTTTTTGAGTGACCCCAACATTTTCTAAAACTTGTGCTTCTCTTTGCGTTAGCCCAACGGTGTCTAAACCTTCATTAGTAGCAGCGCGCGCGCCACTGAGTCAGTAGCGACATTATTAGCACCAGCAATGGTAGATTTTTCTTCTACAAAGACAACTTGCGGATTACCTGAAAGCGTACTTTGAAAGGTTTTTGCCAAATCTACTGGCTGCTTAGTTGTGGTGTAGCTCGGTGTTTTACCTTCTTCGGCTACTTTGTCAAAGCAAGCCAAACGGGCGGCACTGGTCTGTACTTGAGTACATTCAAAAAACAATTTTGCTTGCTGAGCGATAAATTCTTTACTGACTACTTGGCGATCTTGCGCAGCTGTATTGGCATCCTGTGACACCTGATAATCTTCAAACTCAAACGCTGCCTCCGGTACTGGTAACTCATTATCGCTCTGAGTTTTATCGGCAGCTTGGACTTGCACGGTAAAGCAGGTTAGCGCTAGACCAACAGCAATATTCAAATAATGCTTTCTTGTCTGAAATAAAGTGTTTTTGCGTGCTGTAATAAGAGGCATAGAGCGGCGCTGTGCGGTGATATGGGAAAACATAAGTGTCCTTTATCTAACTGACATTATCGCCAGCAGAGTATATAAGATAATGAGTATGACCATTAGCGTCATCGCTAAAATAAACCCAATGACATTCAGACATAGAGGTCAGCAATTACAACGAGTAATGCGCCTTCAGCATTGTTGCTTTATTGTAATGAAAATGTGTGTACTATACTAGCCTTATCGCTGCCCTATACCAATGTAAATATCAATAATCAACGCTAAACCAAATGCTTAGCGTCAGGATGACAGGTAACCATTGGCAAAAACAAAAGAGCCAACGTACTGTATGAATAGTACATTGGCTCTTTTGTATTGTTAAGCCTTTAGAAAAGACTTATTCGTTTTATTAAGCATCAGTTATTAAGCATCGTCAACGTTTGTTCAAACTCTGGACGATCAATCTCACCTACTTGTTGATTGGTCAACTGACCGTCTTGATAATACAGCAATGCTGGCGGGCCAAACAATTTATAGCGCGCTAAGATTGCTTTAGAATCCTTCGTAGTTTCTGTTATATCCAGTCTCACCAACTGCCAATCCTGCATCTGCGCTGGACGATTATGGAATAAGTTTTTATCCATAATACGGCACTCGATACACCATTCAGCAGTGACATCGACAAGCACTTTAGGTTGGCGGCGATAATGGCATCTAACTCAGTCAGCGTTGTGACGGTTTTATCTGTTGTATTACTCATGGCTGGCTGACCAGTCGTCTGCATCGTCGGAGCAGCACTTAAAGATGCCAGCGGATGCAAACTATCATCGTTACCCAACGCCGCGCCGATGACTAAACAAGTTGCCCAAATACCAGCGATTAACCCTAATGCTTGGGTCAGCATACGACCTTTACCCAACCAACTCCACGCCCACATCGCTACAACCATAAACCATAACGCCCATACCATTAGCATCACGGGTGAGATAAAGACGCGCTCAATTAATAATAAAGCAACGGCAAAGAGCAATAAGGCAAAACCTTGCTTGACCCAGTTCATCCACGCGCCCGCCTTCGGCATAATTTTACCTTGGGTGGCACCAATTAAGATAAGCGGTGCGGATAAACCAAAACCCAGCATAAATAAAGCCGCAAAACCCAGTAGTGGACTACCAATCGTCGATACGGCAAGCAGTGCCCCAAACAATGGCGCAGAAACACAAGGCGATACTACGAGCGCAGATAAGAAACCCGCGATTAAACTACCGCCCGTACTACCCAGCTTGCTATCCCCTGCTTGACTCAAGCCTTGCATTTTACTACTAATAAATCTCGGTAAGCGGATACTAAACACACCCAGCATATATAGTGCAAGTAGGACAAAAACAATCGCAAAACCAATCAGGATAATAGGGTTCTGTAGCCAGCCGATAATGCCTAATGATTCACCAAACACGGCGATAACTGCGCCCAAAATACCATAAGCCGTTGCCACGCCAATAGCGTAACTGGTGGTGAGAATAACACCGCGTTTCACCGTTGGGTTTTCCTCACGGGCAACGATATTGGCAACGATTGGCAACATTGGTAGTACGCATGGTGTCAATGCCAAACCCAGCCCTGCTAAAAACAATAATACCAATGCCAACCAAGGATGAGAAGCCAGACCAAAAGGATCGCTATCAGTGGCATTATTTCCAGCAACAGTATTGTTGGTTGTCGCAGAAACCTCATTTGTCGCAGTGCCATCGACGCCTTGTTCATCTGCGCCAGAAATCGTATTGGTGGCGCCAAGCTCTCCCTCTAAAGCCTCATCATCCAACAAGGCGTAATCAATCACCCCATCATCAGTCAGCGCTTGCTCTGCTGCAAGACTATCGGCAACCGTTGCACTTGACTCGGCGGTATTGTTATTACCTGTCAGACTGTTGTTGTTAGCAGCTTCTTGAGTAGAAGTACTGGCGCTATTTCCTGGAATTTGTGGCGTTGCAGCAGCGATATCAATTGTCGTTTTAATTTTTTCGGGTGGATAGCATAGTCCTGCTTTGGCACAACCTTGCCAGCCAATCACCACGGCGGCATCGTTGACGCTTTTACCATTACTACTGCTCAAGGTCGTCGTAGCCACCATATTCGCTTGGTCAAACACCAGTACTTTTCCGAATGTCGGATCATCGATTGAAACTGGCTTTTGACTAAAGGTAAAAGGCGCAGCGGTCACGCCAGCTGGCAACGTCAGTTTGATTTGGTCTTTATAAACATAATGCTCAGGCGTAATGTCAAAATTAATGGCTAAGCGCGTGCATTATTGGTAGCTTTACTGCTATCGCTGACTTGGAAGGCTTTGTCGACTGGTAAAAACTTCGTCTGTGCCGCACTTTTATCACTGCTAAATAAATCACCCAGCCCTGCCGCATGAGTCATCATGGGCATCGCAGCCAGTCCTGTAAACAACGAGCTACTAGAGACCGCAAATGCTAGTAGATAAGATTTTTTGGACGAGCGATGTACCGTTAGCGATGGTTTTTTTTCTATTGTCTTGATGGACATGAAGAGCTACCTATTTATTACCTAATATGCTATTTATTACCAATATTTGAGTCGATCGGCTTGTGGTCTATTTGCGTGTCACGGCGATATCAACCGTGGTTTTGATTTTCTCTGGCGGATAGCACAGCCCAGCTTTTGCACAGCCTTGCCAGCCAATGATAATCGGTGCATTTTTTGCGCCTTTACCATTGTTAGTAGTCAGAGTCGTGGTTGCTACCATATTTTTTTGGGTAAAAACGGGAACCTTACCAAAGGTTGGGTCGTCAATGGAGACCGGCGACTGACTAAAAGTAAAGAGGGTTGCACTCACGCCCTTAGGAAAACTGAGAGTAAGCTGATCTTTATAGACATAATGGCCTGGCGTAATATCAAAATTAATAGATAAGCGCGTGCCTTAGACGTAGCCTTAGAGCTGCTGATAACTTGAAACGCTTTATCGACAGGCAAAAACTTCGATTTTTCGGCACCATTATTAGCAAATAACTCGCCCAAACCTGCAGCTTGGGCGCTCATAGATGCCATTGACAACCCTATCATCAATGAAGTACTCATGATTGCAAGTGCGTGAGGCAACTTAGAGACTCGTTTATTTGTAATGACGGCTTGTGAATTGAGTTTGTTGGTAAACATGAGCAATGACCTCTACTGGCTGATTTTAATAACAAATGAGCGGGGCGATATGACTGGTATCAAACGTATAGCTTGTTGGAAAAATGGATGGTTTGACACTACCTATGGAATGCCACGCCATTTATTTACTGATATAAAAATATCAACCAATAAGGTCTTATTGGTTGATATTTAAGAGCATTAGAGCGGCCGTCACCAATAAACATACTATTGAGTAAGGGATCGTTAACTACCCATATTTTAATTGCTCATCAAGCTAATACTTATAATTGGGCATAAAGATCAGCATCTTGACCTTCGCCGCCTTGCTGTCCATCTGCACCCAGCGAGAATAAATCATAAGGACGACCTTCACTGCCTGGGGCGACATATTGCATCTCATTTTCCCAGCCATCTGTTGGATAGCCGCCTTTGATATAACCACCATCTGGGTAGTTTTTGGCCTCTGCTGGCGGTGTGGTTAATGCTTCTAAACCTTGTGCGGTAGTCGGATAGCGCGAATTATCAACCTTATACATATCAAGGGCGTTGGATACTGTAGCAAGCGCTGTTTCAGTAGTCTTGACGCGAGCTTTATCACTTTGTCCCACCACTTTCGGGACAACTAAGCCTGCAAGAATTGCCAAGATTACAATCACGACCATGATCTCGATCAGAGTAAATCCAGACTGGTTATTACGCATAGGCAGTGGCTGACGGGCTCTTGTAGGAGCTGGCTTGTTGGCACTCATAGCACTTATTGGCATAGTAGTTACTTGAATTTTGTCAATTATAGTCATCGCTTTTGTCATCGCTTTTGGCATCAGGGTGATGTAAATAGGAAAAGTGGCGTTCAAGTAACATTAATGATCGGCGTATTAATGAGCACTGAAACGATTATCACTATAAACCATGATTTTATTTTTATCTAGGGCGTGTCCTCAATTCAATCGTTTACTTTCTAAATGGCCTAAAAATAGCTAAATTTTGCCAAACATCGTCAAATAGCTTGTTAATATCTCGATATTATTTGCGCTACTTTCCTTGTTTGACGGTAATTTATCTCATTTTTATCACCATTTTTAAAATAAGGAAACGCCCTAGCACCGCAAGTAGATTGTTATGAACCTTGACTTTTATAAGCATCAATATTGAAGCACAGCATGATGAGTTATATTTATAAGGATAACTTTTGACTGACGCTTACTATAGCTTGATGGCTGGCTTTACCCTAGTAAAAACCTGGCTCAGTCAACAATCTACAACAGTAAGCAAATCTTAAGAAAGCTAGCGTAATATTTAGTAAGATAGCTACAATAGAAATGTGAGCGGGAGGCACACAAGCTCAGAAGGCTTAAGTGCTCATTATCCTGCCAGATCATTCATATTGACAATCGGCAGCATCACTGCCATTACGATAATCATCACTACCACGCCCATCAGCACAAGCATCAACGGCTCAAGTAGCGACAATAAGGTACTGATAAAGTTGGTGGCTTCTGCTTCCTGCATATTGGCGGCACGGCTGAGCATGTTTTCAAGCTCGCCTGAGTTTTCGCCACTTTTAATCATTTGCACCATCATCGGCGGAAAGTAACTGGATTTTTCTAATTGACTCGATAAACTTGAGCCTTCCGTCACCCTATCAGCCGCAGTGATGATGGTTTTTTGAATATGTAAATTGGTCGTCACCGCCGCACCAATATGCAGTGCCTCAATTAACGGCACCCCTGAGCGTACCAATATCGCCAATGTACTGGCAAAACGTGCTGCATTCAGCCTTTTGATAACCGCGCCAATATCGGTAATCTTAGCACGATGCTGTCTATCGCTAACTTACCCGCTTGCGTCTGCGCGAAACGATAAAACAAAAACGCCGTTCCGGCCAATACTAGCAGCATCAGCCACCACCACTGCGTAATGAGGTTAGATAGGCTAAGAACAATTTGGGTAATCAGCGGCAATGCCTGTTCAGACTGCTCAAACACTTTGACAATTTTGGGCACCACAAAACTCATCAAGCCCATAATCACGCCGACTGCCATCACCATCAGCACAATCGGATAAACCATCGCGCCTTGGATTTTCTTTTGCAATGCAAAGCGGTTTTCGGTGTAATCTGCCAACTGGTTCAAGATTAAATCTAAGTGACCTGACTTTTCCCCTGCCGCAATGGTCGCGATATATAGTGGTGGAAAACTGGCGGCTTGCTGCAATGCTCGCGCCAAGCTCAAACCTTCTAATACATGAGAGCGCACGGCAAGCATGAGAGATTTAATGTGATTTTTTGGTGATTGTTTGGCGACGGCGGCAAGCGTTTCCTCTAACGGAATACCCGCTGCCAATAATACCGATAATTGACGGGTCAGCAATGCCAACTCGTAAGCAGACGGTTTTTTATAGCGGTTTTTATTCTGGTTTTGTCTATCATTGACGGCACTGACTTCAACGGGCGTCCATTGTTTATCACGCAGCTGCTGGCGAACTTGTCGCGCAGAATCACCTTCGAGCAAGCCTTTTTGCACACTGCCATGGTCATCTAACGCTTTATAATGATAAGCGGGCATAGCAGCGAATATCCTAAAGTGGTCAATAATAAAAGGTAATAAACAAGGACTTATAAAGGAGTTCTATCGAGATTTAATGGCTTAAAAAAGCGGCGTGGAATCGCTACTGTCTGGCATCAAACCTTGCAATAACAAAACATCCAAGTGCTGCTGCTGCAGTTTTTTATCGAAGTCGTTGACCTCAGCAATGAGCATTCTCTCGATACGCTTGTCACTGGCAAAGACACTCAATCGTGCACAGATAACTGCCAATTGATAAATACGTTTTTTACAGTAGCCATCCAGCCCTTGTAGCAGTCTAACCATGTATGGCGTCTCAAGACTGGCGTAATCGTAATCAGCTATAACCTGCGAACCAAGTGCCGTAACACCATAGCTAATAGATAGATGAGCACAAAAATAACAGCTGAATAAGTAGCCAACGACATGTCCAATATAATAGCCGCGGTCATAGGTAAAACTACTCACGCCGAAGTGCCCAAGTACATAGCTATTTAGACTGCCTTGATCACGAATAGGCTTACTGTTCTTTAATTTGCCAACGGTGGCAAAGCATAGCGGATTTCGCCCATCTTGAGTAGTCAGTTGCCAACCTGCTGGCTGCTGAGCTGGCATATGACGGACAATATCAGCGATGATGTCATCGACCACATGCAGCTGCTGCCAAAGACGCTCTAATCCATCGGTATCCATCAAGCCGCGTTTATCAAGCTGCTGTGCCAGCAAGTATTGCTGATGTTCTGCGAATTGTGACTTTAGCGTTTGTACCAAATAAGTAGGCCGCGTGGCAGCGGATGCCATATATAATAATCGCGTACGCTCATGCTGGGTACGATACAGTGCCACACGCTGCTCGGCAATATTCATCTCGCTAGCAGCAGGCTGCTGCACCCTGCTATGGGTATTAGACAACTCATCAGCTGCGCCTTTAACGACCTCTTTAACACCTACCTCTTCAATATCTGTCAGCGTAAACAGTGCCAATAACATCGTTTTGTCAGGTGTTGCACCCGCCTTGTCTTTTTGACCATGCTTGACGTTGCTTGGATTCATATTGCTTTGTTTTTTAGCGGACACAGCTGAGCCTTGTTGGCTATTGGCTCCTGCGCGTGGCTTTGCGGTCGGTTCAGTCATAACATACCATCAGCAGCAAAAATAAATATCATTTAGAACAAACGATCTGACCACCATACAGTGACATATCTTACGCTAAAAACAAGCGTTTGCGCCTAAATGACTCATTATTCCATAGTACCTGAACACAAGCACATTGTCAGCTGTCCATCGTCAAAATACTCTCTATCAACACCTGTCAACCATAGACGAAATATATTCATAAAAGTCTCATATTTCACTATGAGAAAACAAAAAAGCGTTAAGGGCCTAATGGCAACCTTAACGCTTTTATGGTGTATTAACGATACGTTATGCGATGTTTTCTTGTTGATATTGTTGCCGATAGGCTTTTGGTGATACCCCATAAACGCGCTTGAATGCTTGACTAAAGGTCGAGTCTGACGCATAGCCAACCAACTCACTGATACGGCCAATACTGTTTTGCTGCAAGCGTAGATAACGGGCCGCCAAGCGCAACCGATAATCAATTAGATAAGTCAGCGGCGGCATACCAACTGTATCTTTAAAGCGCTGCGCAAAGCTCGAGCGTGACATTCCTGCGACTTCAGCCAGCTTATGAATGGTCCAGTTTTGATTGGGCGCTTGATGCATCGCTGCTAACGCCTTGGTCAAAAACGGGTCTTTCATGGCTTTTAGCCAGTTTTCTGTGGCCTCAGGCAAACTTTCAATATAAACCCGCAAACATTCAATCATCATAATACTTGCCCAATGATTGATGATCGCGGTCTTGCCCATGCGCTCACGCTCGGCTTCTAAGGTCAGTAGCTTAATCTCGACATCAATGACCTCAAACCTACCGTCAGACTCATCATTGATTTCAGGCAAAATCGCAGGCAGCACAGACAACAAAGGACGTATCATTTCTTTGTCATACTTGCATTCAATCAATATCAAAGACGAGTTAGGATCACCATTACCATCGATATCAAGGGTGTTTTCCTTACAATGAGTCAGCAACTCATCCAGCGGTAGCGCATCGTCACCATTATGATCTAAGGCATAGCTCACATGCTTATGAGCACTGGGAATCATAATCATATCGCCTGCGTGCGCCTGTCGCAAACCATTACCGACGTCGATACAAAAGCTTCCAGACATCACTAAATAAAACAAAATTGTATCTTGTCTAGTGATGGAATAAGACCAATTACCAGTCCCATTCAAACGATAATACTTGGTTTCAAACAAATGCACGTTTTGTAGCAATACGCTCAATGCGTCCATCAATCACTTCCTCAATAATATAAGATCCATAGCAGCGCATCTCAGACAAGCACTCACATCCCTACTACGGTCTTAGGCTTACTTACTTACTTAATCTATTCAATATATTTTTTAACTGACCTTTGGTTTTCTTAACACTCGTATCATCTTCAATGAATCACTTCTTAATGGATGACCTAATATATCAACGGGCTTTAAGACCTTATCATGATGCATCACTAAAAGCGTTGCCTTTGTTATTCTATATTTTGCTATTCTAGATAAAGGCGGTTAAAGAATAACAAAGCTGGTTTAAGGCACGTACAGAGATAGCGAGCGTCTCAAAAGAGAACCCATAATAAAAATAAATGAGACAAAAGGCCAGTAAATCAATAGACAATCAAAGGGTTGATGAGTCTACAAATTTTAATCGCAGGGGGTAAGATAGGTTAAAACCAATCATACAGGCACAAAAAAAAGCCAAAAATGGCAAGTATTATTATTTAGAACAAGGTTTTTATAATGAGATAGAACAAGAAGAGGATAATGCAGAATAAAATATGGGGCGACTGATGGGACTCGAACCCACGACAACCGAGATCACAACCCGGGGCTCTACCAACTGAGCTACAACCGCCATAACTATTGCCTGATGAGGCAAGATTTGCAGGCTAAATGGTGCGCCTGGCAGGATTCGAACCTGCGGCCACCTCCTTAGAAGGGAGATGCTCTATCCAGCTGAGCTACAGGCGCTCTTAGAGGACTTTTATATACTAAAGCAAGTTTTAAATATATCAAAAACTAAACCATTATACATAAAAAAAAGCCTGTAAGGCTCTTAAAAATAGATGGTCGGAGTGATAGGATTCGAACCTACGACCCTCTGGTCCCAAACCAGATGCGCTACCAAACTGCGCCACACTCCGAAATGTCTATTATCACGATAGTTTGTTGATTAACTCGTTGTTGGCAATGCCACTAACTTGTTAACGTTCCTTGCTATCGAGGTGCACATATTAAGGGGAAAAGCCGATGGTGTCAACACCTATTTTTAATTAATTTAAAAAAACTGCTAAATTACTTAAAAAACGCTCATTTATCATAAAAACCACTATGATAAATCCTTTTCTCCACGATGCTAAGTGCTACTTACTCATCGACAGCGCTCATTATACTCTATTCCAATCAGGAAGCAAGCTGCCGTTTATCGTACCAGTAAGAACATTGAATGGTACGAGCCACAATGCCGCAGGACTCACTTTTTCATCAGTAGCATTATGGCTATTATCATGGTTGTTAGCGCCATCAGTCTTTTTATAATCATGCACTTGTTGGCTGAGCGCAACTGGTAACCGCTCATTATCTTGTACTGGGTAAATCAGCCACACCTGCCCTGCTTGATAGGCCTGAGCGTAACTCATCAGTTGATAAGCATCACTGGCACTAATGCTGGCTGGCTGCGATAAATGCTTCCATTTAATATCGATGACATGGCTATAGTGATCTTTTTCTCTAGCTTCAATAACCGCAGTGCCATTCTGATTGTGACAATTATCATTAGCATTAGTTTTATATATGAGCAAATCAGGTCGTATAGACAGACATGCGCGCCCTTCTGCATCCGTTAGCCAGATACTTTGCGTTTGATATAACGGCTGATATTGTTGACTCACTTGCTGAAACATCGAGGCAATGCGCAGGCTTGCCCATTGCTCAAAGGCTTGATTCATATCAATCAGCAAGCATAAACGCGGAGAGGACAGATTTTGCCTAGATGGTTTATTTAGCGCAATACCATTACCTGTTTTCACATTGGACTGCCTTAGTAACCAATAAGCCATATCTAACAATTGCTGAGCAGCCTGTAGTTGCGGTGCTCGAAGCGGTTGCACGGCTAACTGACGCTTTGCTTGCTTGTATATCGACTCTAACTGTGTCAGCTCTTGATAACTCAACGCCGCTACTCGCTGCCAAGCCTGCAAAAATTTAGGCACATCTGCTTTCGATAGCGTTGATTGAAAAAATAAAGGTGTCAGCAAAATCAACGTGCTCTTAATCAGCCGATTACCTAGCATGTCTTGGCTCAGTATACTGCTCTCACAGACAAACTTATGCGGCTGCATGCTGTTGTGGCGCATTTGTTCTTTGATGAGAAGTCGACCTTGTATCGATGCTTGATTATCGACCTGCGTCTGATAGTGTTTGCTTGGTCGATAATGAGCCAGCCGCTGCAAAAACTGCGTGATAAGCCAATCTGACAATGGCATTACAGCTATCGATAGCGGCGACAATTGACTGCTAAATTGACCTAGATTTTTTGTATTGGGTAGCTTGTTTTTCACATGACTGCTATTGGTCAAATCCGATAGCATGCCCTGCACCCATTGGCGAGTTAGACTGATATCGGGGCGATGACTGGCATGGCGATGACTGGTATTCTGTGAAAGGTATGATTGCTGCGCGACTTGATCGCTAGAAGTTTTTGCCGCAAGTTTAGGTAAAATCTCAAGCGTCATGCCGCTAGGCAGTAAAATAACCCCTATATAATGTCCGACTTTTAACTGCCATTGTCCCTGTCTTCGCTTAATGCTAAATACCGCAAACTCTTGCGCCATCAACCAATGGAAATCAGATACCCGTAAGAAGTCATGCGCTATTAGACGCTGATGCTCAAACACAGTGATGATATTGGTATCACGCGCATTAACGTCGGTACTGTCAATATTATTGGCTATGACTTTATGACTAAAGCTTTTATTTATCAACGCTGAGCACCTTTATGGATATAAACGTTGATAGACAGTAGGTGTGGCAAAATCGCCTACCCCCGCAATGAGGTCGGCATTTATCTTATAGCCAGCAGTGCGCATAGACTGACCGAAAAATGCGTTTTGACCAGTAAACAGCGGATTTTGACTATTAGCATTCACTTGATCATTCACACTGTCATTGATGGATACATGACTATCATGAATAAACTGCGCTCGCAGTGGCTGCTGCTCGTCTCTAAAGATATATTGCAAAGTACCCTCTTGCCCACCCGTCGCTTGCATTAACTGCGGAATAATTTGTTCAACCAACGCCGCTTGCAATTGTCCAAGATCCGTCATTGACCATAAAAAAGCATGACCCAATTGCGCCTCCATTCCCAATGTTTGCGTGATGCGATCATTCAAACCAGCTAAGAGCTTTGCCAAATCTATCGTTGCTGCTGGACTGTCAGTTTCTGAATTTCGGTGTACATGAATCATCGGTAATAACTTGGGCTGCGGAGGACAGTCTATAAAACGAAAGCGCCGACGTAATGCCATATCAAGTGGTGCTAACGAGTGATCTTGGATGTTCATCGTGGCATAAATATCGATGTTAGCAGGGATGCTAAAAACCCGTCCAGAATAGGCCAAATGAACGGCCATCGCGTTTGCCATGCCAGCCCGTTTGTCTGGCTCAATTAGACTGAGTAGCTCGCCAAATACTCGTGACACGTTGGCGCGATTGATCTCATCAATTAAGATGGCATAACGCTGCTCTGGATCATTTGCTGCCCGTTGACACAGTTTTAAGAATGCACCATCCTGAATGGCGTAATTCATTTGAGATGATCTATTCATTGCATGATTAGACGCTACCATGACAGGACGAATGCCTTCGACAAACTCTTCATAGCCATACGCTTGATGGAAGCTAACCATGGTAAAGCGCTGCTGGCTAAAACCTTGATTTGGATTAGCTTGGCTTTGGTTGACACTGTTATCACGCTGCGCTTGCTGAAATTCGGCAAGTTGCTGCGATAGCTCTGTTAATAACTCAAAGCTTTCTGGCAGCAAATACCACGCACCGCCCTCATCTTTATCAAAATAGGCTTGGCTGGCACGGTTTTTATAAGTCACAGTTTTTGAATTGGTAGGGCTATGCATTTGAAGGACAGACCAAGCCGTATTGCTTAAGTTTTTTTCGCGGGCATTCTGTGCGGCTTTCGCGACAAAGAACGCATGATTGACGATTTCAGGCACTTTTACCAAGTCTTGGTGTTTAGATTGAAAATCCAAAAGTACCAAGCATACGATTTCACGCCAGCTAAGCGCTTGCAATAGCTGCCCTAACAAATCTGCCTCATCGGCTCTCGGCAGATAGTCGGTATATCGCTTAGCAATTTGTAACAGTCGATAGGTTTTTCCCGTACCAGCAACGCCTGTATAAATGATATTGGTCGGCACATGAATTGACGTGTCAGGCATAGCTTCATCCAGCATAGAAAAAGGAAATAAGAAAAATAATCAATAAGATACGCTAAAATATCATCATTATAGCGTGGCTGTCTTTATGGCATCCAGCAGCACTGTTTATGAAAGCATCTAAGTGATACGATGTTGCGTTGAGCGATAGCATTCCTAGCATCTAGAGTATCATGACGTTAGCCCTATTTTATAAGCGCAACAGTTCATGCTAATAATAGTAGGCAGACGGCGGTTAATGTACATAGTGAGCATGGCAGCTTGCACAATAGGCATCCTATCAGCTGCTATGATGAAATATGTAACACTCAAAGCGTCATTTAATCTATCTACATTAAGGAATTTTGTATGTCAGGATTATTAAAAAAACTCCCTAGCAAGCTAACCAATAAATTGCCAGCCAAAACCTCTGACAGCACAAGATCGCCCGTCGAAAAACCCAACAGCACGCTCAAGCCCATCAGCAATCAATTTACCAAACTGTTATCTATCACCAAGTACTTACCTGCCAGCGCACGCTCGAGCATCTTATCCAAAGCCTTTGGTAAAGTGGTTCCATATGTAGGCACAACGGGCGTCTATTATGAAACGGTCGAACCCAACCAAGTCGTCGTGAGCTTAAACAACACCAAAGCAGTGCAAAATCATATTGGCTCTATTCATGCGGTCGCCATTACCTTACTTGCAGAAACAGCGACTGGTTTTATTTTGGGTTTAAACCTACCCTCTGACCGCGTACTATTGATTAAATCATACTCGGTTAATTTTTATCGCCCGATTAAAAAAGGTCAAATTGCAGCAGTGGCGTCTTTATCGGATGAGCAGCGCTTAGATATCCTAAATACACCAAAAGGCGAAATGGTAATTCCGTGCGTCATTCATGACCGTGAGTCTGACAGTGATCGTGACCCTATCGTGGTTGAGATGACATGGGCTTGGATTCCTAAGTCTGAATTAGAAGCCCGCCGTCAAGGCAAAAGTAGCGAAAAGCCGCTAGAAGCTGACACTGAATCTAAAACAGAAGTCGAAGCTGAGCAAAACGACCAATAACTGGTTAAGCATAAGTAAGACATAATGTGTCATCTAGTGTGATGAGACATTATGTTTGTTAAACTTGTATAGTGAATTTAAAAAAATTGTGAAAAAAACGTATAATAAGGAGACAGCGATGTCCAAGATTACCCATAAATTGACTGCCCATTTAACTAAGGCGTTGCTCGTGGGCGCGTGCTCACTAGGCATTGCTATGACAGCGAATGCGGCGCCAATGGCAAATACCGCAAGTGTGACTAAATCTAGCCCTGTGTTTCTTGGTGATGGCGGTAATTATCCTTTTTCAGAAGCAGTACGGGTGGGCGATACGCTATACATGTCTGGACAAATTGGTTTTAAAGATGGCAAATTGGTCAAAGGTGGTGTTAAAGCCGAAGCCAAGCAAGCATTGGATAATATTAATGAAACCCTGTTAAAGTACGGCTATCAAAAATCAGACATCGTCAAATGTATGGCGATGCTGACAGACATGGATGACTTTGACGATTTTAATAAAGTCTATAAAGCGGAATTGGCCAAACCTTATCCGGTACGTTCAGCCTTTGGCGTCGCTGAATTGGCGGCAGGTGCCAGCGTTGAAGTTGAATGTATCGCTGCAAAATAATAGCGATGTCACACGTTAGACTATTCAAAGCAGTAAAGTATTCAAAGCAGTAAAGTATTCAAAGCAGTAAAGAATGACCATCAAATAACTGGCTACCATAGCCAGTTATTTTTTACCTGCTATTCAGACCCTTTGGCTGAGGTAGATTAAACAATCACCAACACACCTTAAATATTTTATACAAGTATCGTGTCATCAGCTAAGGCACTCTCTTTCGTCACTCGTAGCACTTCCTCTAATGTCGTACGACCTGCAATGACTTTATGCAACCCATCCGCACGAATCGATGGTGTCTGCTGACGTGCGTACTCCTCTAGCTCATACTCGGCGGTATTACTATGAATCATACGGCGCAAGGTATCATCAATGGGCACCACTTCATATATCGCCGTCCGTCCTTTAAACCTGATTGATTGCATTTGTCGCAGCCAACTGGTCTGGGTAAGTTGATAGGTGTAGTTGTTAAAGTTTCAGCACCATTTTCTGAGACTGGCACAATACCAATTTCAGTAAATAATTTGGCTTGCTCGCTATCAGCCACTTGCCAGCCATGACAATGTGTACATAACGTACGCACCAAGCGCTGGGCAACGACACCAATCAGCGATGACGATAATAAAAATGGCTCAACACCCATATCTTGCAGACGCGTGACGGCACCAATGGCGGTGTTGGTGTGCAAAGTTGATAAAACCAAATGTCCAGTAAGCGACGCTTGTACGGCAATTTCTGCCGTTTCTAAATCGCGAATCTCACCAACCATGACCACGTCTGGATCTTGACGTAACATCGCACGTAAACTTTTGGCAAAGGTCATATCGACTTTATTATTAACCTGCGTTTGCCCAATGCCATCGAGCTGAAACTCAATCGGATCTTCAGCGGTCAAGATATTACGGGTTTGGTCATTGAGATCGGTCAATGCTGAATATAGCGTCGTGGTTTTCCCTGAACCTGTCGGCCCTGTCACCAAAATAATGCCGTGTGGGCGATGAATCAAGCGCTTGAGCTCGCTATAATCGTTATCAGATAGCCCTAAATACGTCATATTCAGGCGACCTGCTTGCTTATCTAATAGACGCATGACCACGCGCTCACCAAAGCTCGATGGCAATGTCGATACCCGCACATCAACCTCACGCCCTGCCAGCCGCAAGCTGATACGTCCATCTTGTGGCACACGCTTTTCGGCGATATCGAGCTTGGCCATGACCTTAATACGCGATACCAATAATGGCGCTAATTGGCGTTTTGGCGTGATGATTTCTTTTAATTCACCGTCAACGCGAAAGCGAACCACTAAGCGCTTTTCAAAGGTTTCAATATGGATGTCTGAGGCGTTTAAACGTATCGCTTCGGACAACAATGCATTGATGAGACGAATGATAGGCGCATCATCTTGTTGATCCATCAGATCTTCAGTTTCAGGGACACTATCTGCCAAACTATCAAGATCAGGATGGTCTTCGAGCCCAGCGGCAATATGCTGCGACTCACCAGTATTGCCTGCATAAGCGGCGTTCATGCGCTTTTCAAAGTCATCGGCGCTGATGCTTTCATAAGTGGGCACACCGCGTACCCCTTGCTGCTGTAAAAATCGCACTGCCTCATTAATCGCTGATAATGGCGTGGCTTTGGTCAGCACCAAAGTCGCTGGCAGCTCAGGGTCAATGGCAAGTATGACCAAAATTTGATGGCGTTTCGCAAAACTGTACGGCAGTTGCATCATAAAAGCGACCTGATAGATAAAGATAAACTCAAAAAGAAACTCGTGTCAAAGCGTGGCAAACGTATTATGCTTAACTGGCTAAACCAAAAAAGACTGCAAGTAAGATTGCATGATTTTGTTATAATAGCATTTTGTTTTACTCGCCATTAGGATTTTCAGTTATGTCAGAGAACACAAGCACTGCTACTCATCCGACGCCCCTTTCACAAGACACTTTTACGGTCGGGAGTCGTACTTTTTCTTCTCGCCTGTTGGTCGGTACGGGCAAGTATAAGGATATGACTGAAACGGGCGCCGCCATTGGCGCGTCGGCAGCAGAGATTGTCACCGTTGCTATTCGTCGTACTAATATTGGACAAAACAGCAATGAACCCAATCTACTTGATGTGATTTCCCCCGATAAATACACCATTTTACCCAACACTGCTGGTTGTTTCGATGCCGAGACTGCCATTCGTACCTGTAAGCTTGCTCGCGAGCTATTAGGCGGGCATAATTTGGTTAAGCTTGAAGTATTGGGCGATGAAAAAACCCTCTATCCGAATGTGATGGAAACGCTAAAAGCTGCTAAAGTATTGATTGATGACGGCTTTGAAGTGATGGTTTATACCTCAGATGACCCTATCGTCGCTCAAGAATTAGAAAATATGGGCTGTGTGGCAATTATGCCACTTGGTAGCTTGATTGGTTCAGGTCTTGGTTTGCTGAATCGTCACACCCTCAGTCTTATTATCGAAAATGCCAAAGTACCGGTATTGGTTGATGCAGGCGTTGGCACGGCCTCTGATGCAGCGCTGGCTATGGAGCTTGGCTGTGATGGCGTCCTGATGAATTCGGCGATTGCCAATGCGCAAAACCCAGTCATGATGGCCCATGCATGAAGCATGCCATCTGGGCAGGGCGCGCGGCGTTTTTGGCGGGTCGTATGCCAATGCGCAAAATGGCGACTGCCAGCTCACCGCAAACAGGATACTTTTTTCAATAGCTTTTAAATTTAATGACCATTATTAAATTCATAGTATTTAATAAAAAGTCAGCTATAAAATAATAATAAAAGAAGTAACTTTTACTCAACTTATCGTCATAAAAGGATTTATTATGCGGCTTCTCACAGCAGTCGACCAGTTGTTTTTACTTCTTGAGTCGCGTAAACAGCCCATGCATGTTGGAGGTTTATTCCTATTTGAATTGCCAGAGAATGCGGGTAGCGGTTTTGTTTGCCAATTGGTCAAACAGATGCAAGATTCTGATGTGTCGCCTACCTTTCCTTTTAACCAAGTGCTTGAGCATTTGGCTTTTTGGAAAAAGGACAAGCATTTTGATGTTGAGCATCACTTGCATCATGTTGCCTTACCAAAGCCTGCACGGGTTCGCGAGTTATTGATGTATGTTTCAAGAGAACATGGTCGGCTGTTGGATCGTGCCATGCCATTGTGGGAATGTCATGTGATTGAGGGTATTCAACCAGAAAACGAAGGCGACCCTGAGCGTTTTGCCCTATACTTCAAAATTCACCATTCGTTGGTTGATGGCATTGCTGCCATGCGCCTTGTCAAAAAATCATTATCACAATCGCCCACTGAGCCAGTAACGCTACCGATTTGGTCATTAATGGCACGCCATCGCAATCAAGTCGATGCGATTTTACCCAAAGAGCGCTCCGCATTACGCATCATTAAAGAGCAAATATCTACCATTAAGCCTGTTTTTACCGAATTACTGGATAATTTGAAAAATTACGGTGATGACAGCTATGTCGGTACTTTTGATGCGCCGATGAGTGTGCTTAATAAACGCATCTCAGCATCACGGCGCATAGCCGCGCAGTCTTATGATATTCAGCGTTTTAATGATATTGCTGAGCGACTAAATATCAGTAAAAACGATGTGGTGCTAGCTGTATGTGCGGGTGCCATTCGTCGTTACCTCATATCCATGGATGCGCTGCCTAGCAAGCCGCTCATTGCTTTTGTACCGATGTCGCTACGTACGGATGACAGTGTGGCAGGCAATCAATTATCCTTTGTACTGGCCAATTTGGGCACGCATTTAGATGATCCGTTGAGCCGCATCAAACTGATTCATCGCAGTATGAATAACGGCAAACGCCGCTTTCGACGTATGAATCAAGCCCAAGTGATTAACTACAGCGTGATTGCCTATGCTTGGGAAGGTATCAACTTAGCGACCAGTCTATTTCCCAAAAAGCAGGCGTTTAACCTGATTATCTCTAATGTGCCTGGTTCTGAAAAACCACTATATTGGAATGGTGCACGTCTACAATCGTTGTACCCTGCGTCTATTGTCTTCAATGGTCAAGCAATGAATATCACCCTTGCTAGTTATCTAGATAAGATTGAATTTGGGATTACGGCTTGTAGTAAAGCACTGCCGCATGTACAAGAAATGCTAACGCTTATTGAAGAAGAGTTGCAACTGTTGGAAACCACCAGTAAAGCGCTTAAGTTCCAAGGCATTACGGTTGAAGACAAAAGTAGCTATAAAGGTAATGGTAAAACAAAAAAGCTGGCTCCATAATGGAACCAGCTTTTTAGTGTTAAGTTGTCTTAATAATTATGCTTAAGTGGTGCTTAAAATGCGTCACCCCACGTTGGGACAACCACTTGCATCAATGGCTTCAATAACTTAATGTTACAGGCGAAAATAGAGCCTGAAGTCATTGAGTTGTGTGCACCTGTATGGTCAACCACCACGCCACGTGCTTCGGTCACGATAAGCTCACCTGCCGCGATATCCCAAGGCTTAATTGACATCTCAAAATAACCGTCAAAACGACCAGCAGCGACATAACATAAATCAAGCGCAGCAGAGCCTAAACGACGAACTTGACCGCCTGCTTCAGAGATTTTCTGTAAGCTCTCAAAATGCTGCTTGGCATAAGAGATGACTTCGCCATTGCGTTTACGCTCAAGCGGATGACCAGTGGTAAATAGACCGCCATCAATCGTTTTGCGCTCGCTCACTTGCATGCGGCGATTGTTCAAGCGCGCGCCTTTACCACGGCTAGCAGAGAACATCTCATCACGGACAGGATCATAGATCACGCCATGTTGGGTCACGCCTTTATGCTGCACCGCGATAGACACACAAAACTGCGGCACACCATGTACGAAGTTTTTGGTACCATCTAGCGGATCAATAATCCAGCACCAGTCCGCATCTTCACCGCGACCTTCTTGCATACCAAACTCTTCACCCAAGTACGAGTGATTTGGATAGCTGGCTTTTAGGGTTTCAATCGTCAGCTCTTCGCTAAAGCGATCAATACGCGTAACCAATCCATCAAGCCCTTTTGACTCAATATCCAACTCAATTTTATGGCGGTTTTGATGCGCATATAAAATCTCTTTACCAACTTTTTCAGCAGTACGTGCTGCGATGACGACCATGGGTTCCATAAATAACCTATTTGCTTGATGAATGAATGTCAAAAATAAGACGAACTCTGTGCCCACAACATGCCAATCAGCCGCTGCATCACACTGTATTTATACAATTAAAAAATGCGCCATTTGAAAGCGATGATCGCATTATACTAAAATTGTTCGATAAAAAACGAAAAAAACCATGACGTTCGCCAAACCAACCCAAATTTTGGTGGTCATCACAAACTGCGTAAGTTGTAAAAAAGTCAGCACCTACGACTAAGTAGGCGTTCGCTCTATCGATCGAGCTTTTATCTATTTAACCAATACTCTGTCCAAATGACAGTTTAAAAACTTAAAAACGTTCAAAGGTATAACTTACAGCAGCAACTGTTCAAGCTGCTTTACCACACCATTAACATCTAAACCACAATCAGCCATTTGCTCTGCTTGTGAGCCATGGGCGACAAAGCGATCTGGAATGCCGACATTAATAACGGCGGGGCGGTTGTCTTTAAAGGCTGGTGATTCGTTAAGCAAATACTCATTTACCGCACTGCCCGCGCCGCCCATAATCATGTGCTCTTCCAAAGTCGCAATGTGTGTAATACCTTGCTCTAACAACTTTTCTAATAATGCCGTGTCTAAAGGTTTTACCCAGCGCATATTAATGACATGTACCTGACAGTCTGATGCTATATCATTGTCAATTAAGCTTTCTGCCGCTTGCTGAGCCGTCGCAACCATGGTACCAAATGCGAGTAGCGCCAGCTTTTTAGGCGCACCCTCACTACCTAATACCGACTCTATCACTGCCTCGCCAACGTTATAAGTCTGTGCTGGCGATGCGATAACTGTGCCAGTACCGACACCGCGCGGATAGCGTACTGCTGTGCAGCCTTGATATTCATAGCACGTATTGAGCAAATGGTAACATTCGTTTTCGTCTTTTGGCGCGGCAATCAGCATATTAGGTACGCAGCGTAAAAAGGCAAAATCGAATACGCTGCATGCGTTGCACCGTCTTCACCGACTAGGCCAGCACGATCAATAGCAAACATCACATCAAGGTTTTGCAAAGCCACATCATGAATCAGCTGATCATAACCACGTTGCAAAAACGTCGAATAAATCGCCACAATCGGTTTGACGCCTTGGGTTGCCATACCAGCAGCCAGTGTGACTGCATGTTGCTCAGCGATGGCTACATCAAAAAAACGCTCTGGAAATTGACGGGCAAAGTCAATCATCCCCGAGCCTTCTTCCATAGCAGGTGTGACGGCAAGCAGCTTATCGTCATCAGCAGCCTTATCACATAAGAATTGCCCAAATACTTGCGAGTATTTTAACGCAGGTTTGGTGTTGGGCAGTGATTTTTCTGTGGCGATAGCCTGAGTATCATTCTTGATTTCGACAGGGAGCTTGCTGATAGCATGATAGCCGACGGGATCTAACTCAGCTGGGGCAAAACCTTTGCCTTTGGTGGTATAAATATGGACTAAAACAGGCCCTTTTATCTGCTTGGCAAGTGATAATACCCGCAGTAGCTCAGGGATATTATGACCATCAAACGGACCAAAGTAGGTAAAACCAATCGCTTTAAATAAATTGTCTTCTAACTGCGGCACATCGCGCATTTCTTTATGACGCTTACGGCGATCAAAGCCTTGCATATCAGGCGCTGGCATAGTACTGGCTCGCCTGTATCAGAGATATCAACCTGATATCCTGACTCCCACAGCATCGCTAAATGCCGTGAAAAACCACCGATAGAGCAAGAGATCGACATGTCATTGTCATTTAAGATGACCAATAAATCCGCATCTTGTTGCACCGCATCATTCATCGCTTCAAACGCCATACCACCGGTCATTGCACCATCACCAATGATACAAGCAACGGTTTGCGCGCGACCTTGATAGCGCAGTGCTAAGCTCATGCCTAGACCAGCTGAGATTGACGTCGATGAATGACCAACGCCAAAGGTATCGTAAACGGATTCTGCACGCTCAGGAAAAGCAGTCAAACCATCTTTTGAGCGAATCGTCGCCAACTGATCACGGCGACCTGTCAAGACTTTATGAGCATAGGCTTGATGACCCACGTCCCAAACGATTTGATCTTGCGGCGTATCTAGTAAGTAATGCAGCGCAATGGTCAACTCAACCACGCCCAAATTGGCACCAAAATGCCCACCGCTTTGACCTGCTGAATACAATAGAAATAGCCGCAGCTCATCAGCCAAGGTGATAAGTTGAGCGGTTGTCAGAGTATTAAGATCAGCTGGCGCTGCAATGCTATCCAGCAAAGGCGTATCAGGACGGACGCGTGGAATCACAGTATAAGTCTGCTGTAAATTCGACAGCTGGGCAGCAGAATCGACAGCTGGCATAGATACGGACTGAGACTGTGGGGAATGAGGTGACTGCTGCATAAACCGTACGATACCTACCAATCTGCTGACAAGACAGCCTCTTAGTGCATAATGCTACCTAAGTGACGTCAATAATATCTACACCATTATTGGTGTAATCGACCATATAACTGTTCATAAATTTATTCAGGCAGCCTCTATGTCTTTATATAAACATATAGAAGCTGCGCCGAATAGCACGTACGCTGCCGTAATGGACAGCGATGGAGCTTTGCTTTCGCGCTTTCATAACAAGGGATAATATTATGCCTTATTATTCTGCATCAATATTGGATGTTAGTGACGACATAGTAATGTAAGGGCAAAGACTTGTCACTGTATCCGTCAAAATAGTATGGCATAATAGCATTTATTTTTAATTGTCGCTTTAATCATCGTGCGTCGTTTGTGAACTTTGTGTGTTTTTATAATAAAGACAATCAGCATGCACTCTTTACGAATGAATTATACTGGCATAATCCTACTTTCATCATGCAGCTAGGATGTCATCGCTGTTTTAATATGGTTAAAAAAGACCCTCTACCGCCACGCTTATCGGCTTATGCAGGACATTAATGTCATATCAATTTATTACCAGTGCCAAACTACCTACTCGTCATGGCGAGTTTGATATTCATATCTTTGAAAACGACGAAGGTCAAGAGCATGTGATGCTGACTGTCGGTCTGCCTGTCGTCGATCAACATACGGCGGACAACTCCCCGAGTCAAACGGACGCCACGCGAGCAGAAAAAACCATTCCATTGATTCGTATTCATTCAGAATGCTTGACGGGCGATGCTTTTAGCTCATTAAAATGTGACTGTGGACCGCAGCTCAACACGGCGATGCAGGCAATACAAGAGACTGGCTGCGGGGCGATATTATACTTGCGCCAAGAAGGTCGCGGTATTGGTCTGACCAATAAGATTCGCGCTTACGCCCTGCAAGACCAAGGTCATGATACTTTAGATGCCAACCTCATGTTGGGCTTACCCGCTGATGCGCGCATTTATGATATGTGCGGCCCGATGCTCGCTCATATCGGTGTTGACGCCGTCAGACTCATCACCAACAATCCAGACAAAGTGGCTTATCTAACCGAGCACGGTATTAATGTCGTGGAACGCGTGCCTTTATTGGTTGGGGTGAATGATATGAATGCTGAATATTTAGCGACCAAGCGCGACCGCATGGGTCATTTATTAGATAAAGATTTCAATACCGCGTTACATCTTAATAAGTAGACATCAATACACTAAATAAATAGATATTTTATGAGTATTTCAAATACAGATAATAAGACAGAGCTATCAGCGACAGACTTAACAGTGCCAGCCAATAACGACATCATGCGTGTGCGTGAATTTCTGGTCGATTTGCAGGCTCGTATCTGTCAAGCCTTAGAGGCGCAAGAGCGCGATGGTGGCGGCAATGCAACCTTTGTGCCTGATGACTGGGAACGTCCTGAAGGCGGCGGCGGTCGCTCGTGTGTCCTAGCAGATGGTGAGGTGATTGAAAAAGCGGGTGTAATGTTCAGTCATATTCACGTGCATAACTTGCCTGCTTCAGCCACTGCACGCCATCCCCATATCGCTGGTCGTAAAGCCCAAGCCATGGGGGTCTCATTGGTTGTCCATCCCAAAAACCCGAACGTCCCAACCAGCCATGCCAATGTGCGTTTGTTCGTTGCTGAAGCTGAGGGCGAAGACCCTATTTGGTGGTTTGGTGGTGGTTTTGATTTGACGCCGTTTTATCCCGTACTCGCTGATTGCGTGCATTGGCATCAAGTCTGTCATGATCTGTGCGCGCCTTTTGGTGACAGCGTCTACCCTGACTTTAAGCAATGGTGTGATGAGTATTTTCACCTACGTCATCGTGATGAGCAACGCGGTATCGGCGGCTTGTTTTATGATGATGTCAATACAGAAAGTCGCGGCTGGGACTTTGAAACCTGTTTTAATTTTATGAAGGCGGTCGGCAACGGTTATCTTGACGGTATCATGCCCATCTTTGAGCAGCGTAAAGATACCCCTTATACCGAGGCACAGCGCGAATTTCAGCTCTATCGCCGTGGTCGCTATGTTGAGTACAACCTTGTTTATGACCGCGGCACGCTATTTGGACTACAAAGCAATGGTCGTATCGAGTCTATCTTAGTCAGTATGCCGCCGCTTGCCAGCTGGCATTATCGCTTTGAGCCGACTGAAGGCTCGCCTGAGTTTGCATTGACCGATTTTTATCTAAAACCACGCGATTGGTTGACTCTATAGTTTGTGTGAATATAATAAAGGCTAAGGTATTTATTAGCTTGTCTTTAGAGAGTATCAAGAAGGTCAGCTATCCACGCTGACCTTTTTATATGAGCGCAAATTTATATGGGCGAAAGTCACTGACTCAAAAATTACGATGATATAACAACTAAATTTACGTCCACTGCACGGATAACCGTTACAATGAAAACTATTGTTGGAAAAATCCTTTAGAAGCGAATGCGTTTCCAAAAGATGATGAGGTAATTTTTATAACAATACGCTTTATTTAAAAGCAGTATTTAAAAGAAACCTTTCGATTTAGAAGAAGCCTTTAAGGGCAGATACTTAAAAATAGTATGTAAAGCCAGCGTTTATAAGCGCGCCTACTACTAACCAATTTTACAGGAGTAATTCACATGGCACAGTTTCATACCAACCAATCATTAAAATCTATCTTTGGCATCACATTGATGGCAGCCGCCCTAGGTCTAACAGCGTGTAGCACTGCCACTGACCCTGATGTAAAAGCCCGCCAAGATAGCATGAAAAGCTATGGTGATGCGATGGGTGTCATGGGTGATATGATGAAAGCACCTGACACCTTTGATGCCGCCGTATTCAAAGAGCAAGCCGCATTTTTAGCAGAAGACGCTGCTACGCCTTGGACTCATTTTGAAAATAAAGAAGCCGTTGGCAATGCGACTGATGCCGTTTGGTCAAATGCCGATGGTTTTCGCGCAGAAGCAGAAAACTTTCAAAAAGTCACTGCTGAGCTGAACGCTGCTGCACAAACAGCCACTAGCATCGATGATGTCAAACCAGCCTTTGGTGAAGTCGGCGCCAGCTGTAAATCATGTCATACCGATTTTAAAGTCAAAACTGACTAAATTGTCATAAATTGATATCGTAAAAAATCCGCCATGTCATTTGATATGGCGGATTTTTATTTCGAAAATTTTGTGTAAAAGGCCGTTCTTTAAAATAACGCGCTAAACAAATTACTCTGCCGCTGCTTTATTAACATCGTTATTAACATCGATCGCCTTTTGCTCATGCAATTTATTCACAATCGATGTCACTGATGGATCACTCAAATCTATCGTGCGTATCGGGAATGGAATGTTGACGCCTGCTGCATCGAGTGCGCTCTTAATCTCAACGATCACTTGATGAATCGAGGTCACTTTGTTGGCTTGGGTGCCGTCTTCGATAAACCAACGTACCATCAAATCAATCGTTGAATCACCAAAACCCGTGGCAATCACACTTGGCTGCGCTTTCTTCGATACGCTTTCGACTTTATCTAACGCTTGCAGAATCTCAGCTTTTGCTGCTTCGATATCATCTTCATAGCCAATACCAACAGCCACTTGCAAACGGCGCTGCTTATAGGCGGTATTGACAGTCAATGCTGAGGTATACAAATCAGAATTGGGAATAACCACTTGCCGACCGTCATACGTCTTGATAGTCGTGGCGCGTATCTTAATATCCTCAACCGTCCCTTCATAGTCGCCTGAGACAATCTGATCACCGATGCGAAACGGCTCTGAGATTAGCAGCAAAATACCAGAGAGCAAGTTTTGAAAAATATCTTTAAAGGCAAAACCAATAGCGACGGAACCAATACCGAGTGCACCAATCAGCTTAGCAGGGGTAAATCCGGGCACGGCAATCACCATAGCAATCATAAAACCGATAAAAATGATGAGTGCGCCGCCTACTCGCTGAAACACTTTAACCAAGTTCTGATGCCGACTGCGACTGCCTAAAAGTTTATATACCACTTTTTGAAGACAATCGATAGAAACCAAAAAATCAGAATAACAATAATTGATGCGATAAAATAAGGAATGCGTTCAACAAAGCCAACCACTATCTCATTTGCTGAATCAATGATGCTTTGATATGTCAGCACATCCGTTGTCACTGGTTCAGGCGCTATATTGGTATTTACTGTCGTTTCTGCCTCAGAGGTAGGCATCTAGACGTCACTCCTTTGGTTGGTTGGCTTTATGCTTCCATTCACTCGATTAATTGATTGTTTGACTGGGGTATGTCCTAGATTAACTGACGTATTGACGTACCAGCCTGTCAAGCTAGCCCATTAAATCTGCTTGTACAATTTCAATCCAGTAGCCATCAACATCTTTGATAAAGGCAATGTTTTTCATGCTGCCATCTTCTGGACGTTTTTTGAATTCGACATTATTTTTATCAAACCAAGCAACCGCTTCATCGAGACTAGGTACGCTAAAACAGATATGTCCAAAACCTTGTGGCTCACCATTACCATCATGATAACTAAAGTCAGCTTTCGTTTCGGTACCATAATTATGGGTCAATTCTAAGATGCCGCGTTGACGAAATGCAAAGATTTCCAAATCATTACCCGCGGGCAAATTGTCGCGCTCGCTTTCGGTTAACTTGGCTAAAAAATATAAATCAAAACCCATGTCAGGGAATTTTTTGACTGCCAGCAAAGTCATACCAAGGACACCGGTATAAAACGCCAACGACTTGGCAGGATCTTTGACACGTAGCATGGTGTGGTTAAAAGTAAAACCTGTCGTCTGTACTGAGATAGGCTGCACACCATCGGTATTGACGCTGCTCGTTGGTTGAGCGATAAGTACTTCGTTATTATTATCAGTGGCTGAGCCAGTATTTGCTATAGACATAGTCATCCTAATATTGACAAAATAGAGAGTTTAAAAACAAGCGCGTGAATATTTTTTACGCGCTTGACCCTTTATATCATAATAAAAAATCGCGAAAGCATTGAGTGGGTTTTGTAAGAGCGCACACTGGGTGCTACCCATTTAACCGATTAATTAGCTGTCTAAGAAACGTACTTTTCCTGTCTCTAAATCATACTCTGCACCAACGACCAGCAATTGACCGCTATTAGTTAAGTCCTCTAATGCCCGCGAGCCATGTTTGAGCTGGCTAACTGACATACGGACGTTGGCGCGGATAGAGCGATCGACCAACTCGTCTGCATCGACATCTTGACCATTAGCAGTGGCCAGCTCATGCAAATTATAAACGCTTGGGCGAATGCGATCGACAATCGACTGCAAATTGGGCGAATAGTTTTTCTCAGGATTGATCAGTGTCTCAACACAAGCCGTGACAGCGCCGCAATGTGAGTGCCCAAGCACGACCACCAATTTTGTACCGAACTTTTCGGCCGCAAACTCAATCGAGCCAATCTGTGAAGGCGCGACGACATTACCAGCGACTCGAATAACGAACAAATCACCCAAGCCTTGATCAAATACAATCTCAACTGGTACTCGTGCATCCGAGCAACCCAAAATAATGGCCAAGGGATCTTGATCTTTAACCAATTCAGGTCGTCTTTGCATTGTTGGGTCAGTGGTGGTCAAACTATCTATGTAGCGCATATTGCCTTCTTTTAAAAGCGCAAGAGCTTCTTGACCAGTTTTCGGGCGTGTATCGTTAGGCATAAGACATCCTTTATCATTAATAATATTAGCGTTATAAACAGCTTTCCACACATGTATTCAAACATAGATTTGCGAATGGCTACTAACCTATCAGGCGCATTGTGTTTGTCTGCCATACCGTGATTGTATAGGAATAAAAACCAAAAAATGATAAAAAATTTTGTTTAAATGTCGTCATAGAATGGCAGTTATTGCCAATCATACAGAATTATAAAGCTGGAAGTAAAACTGAAAAACAGAAATGCATTAGCCAAAACAGACAACACCGAACTATCAAGCATCAACAGCCATTGACAGCATAACCGTGTTGCTCGCAGAACTTATAACGAACTTGCACTGATTTATATCAAGGGTTTGTTATAATACGCGGCGACCAAATCGGGTTTACACCCATCGCTTATATCCATATCAAATCACCTTGACCACAGTGTCCTAAATAAATAGCTGTACTGCGATGTCGGACACGTAGGAATAAATATTATGACCAATTCACCGCCAAATATGCACAGAGCCTCTGCATCACCTCAAGATGACAAAGTACTACTGCAACTGACTGGTCTAAAAAAAACCTATGATCAAACTGAAGTATTAAAAGACATCAATCTTGATATCAAGCACGGTGAATTTTTGACGCTACTTGGCCCATCAGGCTGCGGTAAAACAACCTTACTGCGCCTAATCGCTGGTTTTGAGCAGCCAAACGCTGGGGCAATTTATCTAGACGGCGTACAGATGGCAGGCTTGCCAGCGGATAAACGTCCCGTGAACACAGTATTTCAGCAGTACGCCTTGTTTCCGCATATGAGTGTCGCGCAAAACGTTGCTTACGGGCTTAAGCTCAAAAAAGTACCGAAAGATGAGATTCAAACCCGCGTGCGAGAGATGCTCGCCATGGTACAGCTGGAGCATTTAGCCAATCGCAGACCACAAGACTTGTCTGGTGGTCAGCAGCAGCGTGTCGCCATTGCACGAGCCGTCATCAATCGTCCTAAACTGTTGCTACTTGATGAGCACTATCTGCGCTCGATCATAAGCTGCGCTTGCAAATGCAATCTGAGCTTAAACGGCTGCAACGAGAGCTTGGCATCACTTTTGTATTTGTCACCCACGACCAAGAAGAAGCGCTATCGATGTCGGATCGTATCGCCGTGATGAAAGATGGCACTTTTCAGCAAATCGGTACGCCTATTGAGATTTATGAAACGCCCGCGAATTTATTTACCGCCAAGTTTATCGGTGAGACCAATTTGTTTAAAGCGGAAGTCAGAGGCGTTTATCCCAACCAGCCAGATCGCGACGGTCGCGTGACCAATGGTCGTATCGAAGTCGAAGTTTGTGAAGCACAAGCGCAAGACGGTCCGACCACCTTACGCAATTTACGCCGTCCTGATTTTGCTAACGATGTACAAGTGGGCGATATCGTTAATTTATTGCTACGCCCTGAAGATTTGCGAATTTATGACCCCAATGATAAAGAGCATGGTGGCTTACTCGGGCGAGTGATTGAAAGCAACTATAAAGGTAGCACCTTAGATTCGATTATTGAGTTAGCAAACGGTCACATTATTAAGGCTTCTGAATTCTTTGATGAGGATGATCCAAGCTTTGATTACAAGTTAAATGAAGGTGTCAAAGTATCATGGGTCGATGGTTGGGAGTGGGTACTACCAGAAGACGGTACGCTTGATGATGAAGCCAATCATCAAGCTGCCAGTTTAGCTGCTCAAAAGGATATTAGCTGATGGCAGGTCATAGCTTAGGCAGCAAGAGTCCTTTTCGTACCGTAACGCTCTGGCTGATTTGGGGTTGGTTACTGATATTTGCGCTATTGCCAAATATCTTAGTCATCGCTGTCAGTTTTTTGAGCCGCGATAGCAGTGCTTTTATTAGCTTGCCCGTCAGCATCGACAGCTATATACGCATGATTGATCCGCTATATTTTGGCGTATTTATTCATTCGTTATGGATGGCAGGTATCACAACCATCATCTGCTTGTTACTTGGCTACCCTTTTGCTTGGCTGATAGCCAAAGCCAAAACCCGTTGGCAGCCGCTACTCATGATGCTGTTAATACTACCATTTTGGACCAACTCGCTTGTGCGTACTTATGCACTCAAGTTACTGTTTGCCAATAATGGTTTGATTAATAAATCGCTGCTGGCAATCGGTCTCATCGATGCCCCGATTGATATTTTATACACGCAAGTGGCGGTGATTGCTGGTTTGACGTACTTATTGTTCCCATTTATGGTGTTGCCGTTATACGCAGTATTTACCGATTTGCGCAATGACATGCTACTCGCTTCACAGGATTTGGGCGCATCAAAGACCCAGACTTTTTGGCATATCATATTACCATTGACGACGCCTGGCATTATCTCAGGGGTATTATTGGTGCTGCTGCCTGCAATGGGTATGTTTTATGTGGCAGATATTTTGGGTGGTTCACGCAATTTATTGGTCGGCAATATCATCAAAAATCAATTTTTGGATGCGCGTGACTGGCCATTTGGCGCAGCTGCCAGCGTGTTATTAACACTAGCAATGGCAGTATTATTACTCGCCTACCGTGCCAGTAGTCGCCGCATTGGCAAGACCGACTTTAATGAGGTGGCCTAATGTCTGATAGTTCACTGAATCATCAACTGAATAGCTCGGCAACTAAAAAAAGATCGTCTATTAAGATTGGCAGTATCGCGGCTAAAGGCTATCTTAGCCTCATTTATGCCATGCTGTATTTGCCAATTATCGTCTTAGTCGTCATGTCCTTTAATAAGTCAAAAGTCGGCTATAACTGGGGCGGCTTTAGCTTAAAGTGGTATGAGTCGCTGTTGAATAACCAAGCGATGCTCGATGCTTTTTGGCATTCTATTGTATTGGGGTTGGTCGCAGCCACCGTCTCAACGTTGATAGGAACATTGACCGCCCTCGCGCTACATCGCTATAACTTTCGCGGTAAAGGTTTACTAAATGGGCTGTTATTTGTATTAATGATGTCGCCTGAAATTGTACTCGCTATTTCATTATTGGCATTATTCTTATTAATAGGGTTGCAATTAGGGTTCGTCTCGCTATTACTCGCGCACATTACTTTTTGCTTACCGTTTGTAGTCATCACGGTGTTTGCACGATTGAGCAGTCTGGATGAACGCTTGATGGAAGCCGCACGCGACTTGGGCGCTAGCGAATCAACGATGGTGCGTACGGTATTGATTCCTGTCATCTTTCCAGCCGTGATGGCTGGTTGGTTACTTGCTTTTACCTTATCACTCGATGATGTGGTGGTTTCTACCTTTGTCACGGGCCCTAGTTATGAGATTTTACCGCTACGAATTTATTCGATGGTACGGGTAGGACTCAAACCAGAGGTCAATGCCATTGGGACGATTTTACTGGTTGCCTCGCTGATATTGGTGATTATTTCACAGCTATTATTACGTCGACGCTAGTTTGCCATTGCTCATTTAGCATTGCTGATTAAAAATCAGACTTTGAATGAAAATCAGCGCTATATCGATTATAATGAATTTTTCTCACTTTAGCGGTTAGGTTTTCTTATGTTAGAGCTTCGTCATCTCAATACCTTAACCGCGCTACGAGCGCATGGCTCATTGGCGGCGGCTGCCGACGAATTGCACGTCACAGCGTCTGCGGTCTCGCATCAGCTAAAAGAGCTGGAAAATTATTACGATATCAGCTTGGTCAATCGCCGAACACGCCCGCTGACTTTTACGCCAGCTGGCAAGACGGTATTGGCATTGGCAGATAGTATCATGCCACAAGTCACCCGTACCAAATCCAACCTCAAACGCTTAGCTCACGGTCAAGCGGGTAGATTACGGCTAGCCTCTGAATGTCACAGTTGCTTCGATTGGCTAATGCCGATACTCAATCATTACCGCCGCGAATGGTCTGATGTAGAGCTAGATTTTGCGACAGGTTTTGAGCCAGAGCCTCACCACTTATTGATGGAAGGTGATATTGATTTACTCATTACCACCAGCGATTTACCGATAGACGGTATCAGCTATCAGCCGTTATTTGAGTATGAAAGTCGCTTGGTGCTATCGCCAACGCATGATTTGGCGGCGCAGAAATTTATTGAGCCAGATGATTTAACCAATGAAACCCTGATTGCGTATCCAGTGGAAGCCAAGCGCCTTGATATTATTGCCAATTTTATGACCCCTGCGCAAGTAAGCTTTGATAGCATTCGTACCACAGAATTGACGGCGATGCTGATTCAGTTGGTTGCTAGTGAACGCGGTGTGGCGGCGTTACCTGATTGGGTGGTTGCTGAATATGAGAAAAAAGGCTGGGTCGTCTCGCGTCCATTGGGTACGGGTGTGCATTGTCAGCTCTATGCTGCGACGCGCACATCGAGCCAAGATACCGCTTATATGCAAGGATTTGCGAATTTATTAGAAGGCATTGTGAAGCCGGTGTAATATTTCACTATCTACTAAATTATTCCAGTTAAGAAATATCATCCGCTCTCTTACGCTATGACGAGCGTTATGGTAAATAACGGTACCCTAGTGAGGACTTGAACATCTAGCTGTATGTCATATACGCTGATAGATTGATCAGCTGAAAATAATAGCAGTGTACTTGTGAGTGTACATAAGGCTGATATTTCGAGGATAATTGTAGAGATACACCTGACATTGATTGTGTTTCATATTTTTTAAGATTTTGATAATGTAAGATGTAGAAATGTAAACTTAAATCAAGGTATAAATTAATGGAAACAAAGTATACAGCAGCTAACCCTTTTGGAGAGCTTAGCACTAAGGTACTAAAAGATTTTGAACAAACAATACAGTATCGTTTGCCAGAAGATTATCGTAAATACCTCCTTAATTTTAATGGCGCAGAGCCTATTAATACTATTTGCAATATATCAGAAGATGAAGGTATAACGATTATACACGGTATGCTAGGTATACATGATGGTCCTGAATACGTTCAATTAGAATCAAACTTTGGTGATGACAACAGCACAAGGAAAACAGGGTTACTGGCATTTGCTTATGATGAGGGAGGTAACAACTTTTGCATTTGTTTGCTGCCTAAGCAATACGGCAAAGTATACTTTTATGATCATGAGTCTTCTTATGCTGATGACATTAATACTTTAATCAAAATAGCTGATAGCTTTGATTGTTTCATTGAATCCTTAACTTCCAGAGAAGAGTATGAGAACAGCTTAGAGGATACTGATCCAGAGTTTTATGCAAGATTACAGTATGCAAGATTACAGTATGCTAAGAACAATCCTCAAATATAGTTTAATAGGGTGTATAAAGGTCGATTTTTGATGGTCGCATTCATTTCTACTTATCCATGATCGGTGCGCTATACAGGCATCGAACTATCGGCTATGAATAAGTTGTAGCATATTCAAAGGATTATTATCTATCTGGATTCATAATTTCTAGGAAAGTAGTTATTGATCTTGTCATTGTCAAGCACTCTATCTTTAGTAAAATCTAATGTATCTGAAACGGCAATACCGTACCATAGCTCTTTTGGGAAGTCATTAATAGAACCATATACTGTTGGCATAAGATGACGAAAATAATCTCCTATTTTAGTCTGACCTTCATATCCCACAGGATAATCTTCTCCTTCATTACTTCCTTCAACTGCTTCATAAATAAAGTAACCTTTAAAGGAAGGAACAGTCCAATCAGACATTTCATTTTCATCACGTAATCTGTGTTGAATGAAGTTTTCAACCTCTTTTTTAGACTTGTAGTCTCTGTACATTAGACTAGAATATAGATCTAAAGTAGCTTTACCATCCTTACGAACAGGATATTCAGAAAATTTCTCAGACTCTTCATAAGTAAATTCATTTAGATCATCTAATAATAACTCAGCGCCATTAATTCCTAGAATAGATTTTGGTATATCTCCCCACGAGTTGTTAAACATCATAGCAATTAAACCATTTTTATCCATTGCAAACCATGTATATACAATTCCAAAGTTTGGTTTCCATTTTTCATTTAAATAGCTCATTATTTTTCACCTGCAATGCCAGTATATTAGGAAACCGTATCTTTAGGGTGCGTTGAATATGTATTTTAGGTATACCCCAAGGGAACCAGCTCTTTCACCCTTCAAACCTATTAACAGACCACTTAAAACAGACTGCTATAATGGAACCACTTATATTAGACCATTATGCGAATGACATCTATCAAAGCTTATAAAACCAGCTTAAAGAAGTAAAATCCGATAGCCGTTGCTAGCAACGTCAGTCCCAGATGTAGTCCGACCAATCCCAAACCTGCTAATAATTTACCAGCGTTGATAAAGGTAAAAACTTCTGCACTAAAAGTACTAAAGGTGGTCAATCCGCCCAAAAAACCGGTAATCACAAATAGTCGGACATTGGGCGATAAACTGCTGCCCACGCGCTCAAACCACACCAGTGCCAACCCTATTAATAGTCCACCCAATACATTGGCACCAAGCGTCCCAAGGGGTATCCAGTGATGCAGCGGATTAAAGCGAGCCAACCACGCCCGCAGGCAAGCCCCAATGGCAGCCCCTAGTCCAATAGCAAGCCACTGCATAGTTCATCCTTAGGTTAATAAAGGTTAACGGAGATAGTATTGAGCAAGGCCGTCTTTACACTGCTGGTAGCTCAGTCATCGGCCAACGCGGCACACAGCTCACCGCTAAATCATCAGACTGCCCTGCATGCAGGCGCTCATAACCGGCATAAGCAATCATCGCCCCATTATCAGTACATAATGCAGGCGGCGCATAATGCACCGTGGCATTTATCTTAGCAAGCTCGCTCTCCAAAGTTTCACGCAAATGAGTGTTGGCACTAACGCCGCCCGCAATCACCAATCGACTCATCTCTACTTGCTTCAGTGCTTTCACGCACTTTCTCACCAGCGTATCGACGACTGCATGCTGAAAGCTGGCGGCGATATCAGCGCGAACTTGTGGATCGCTATCCGCATTATTCCCTGAGCCTCCTGAACCATCGGTGTCTTTAATAAGGTTATGCACGGCGGTTTTCATACCGCTAAAAGAAAAATCTAATCCGCGATGTAGCATTGGTCTTGGCAAATTGTAAGCAGTTGGGTCGCCTGTTTCAGCCAATTTGGCAATATTGGGACCACCTGGATAGGGCAAACCTAGCATTTTGGCAGCTTTATCAAAGCATTCACCTGCTGCATCATCGATTGACTCACCCAATATCTCATATTGCCCAACACCACGTGCGGCGATGAGTAACGTATGACCACCTGAGACCAATAACGAAACAAACGGAAAGGCGGGTGGATTAGCACCCATCAGCGGTGCGAGCAGATGTCCTTCCATATGATGGATACCAATCGCTGGGATATCCAAACCATATGCCAAACTGCGCCCAAATAATGCGCCCGTCATCAGAGCGCCAATGAGTCCGGGTCCCTTAGTATAAGCAATGGCATCAATCTCATTTTTCTTTACATTGCACTGCTCTAACAACTCATTAAGCAAAGGCACCAACTTACGAATATGATCGCGGCTGGCAAGCTCAGGCACAACGCCACCATACAGTGCGTGCAGCTCTATTTGTGAATACAGGACTTGTCCAACCAGCCCTTGATTGTCACTATTCACCTGTTCACTGTCAAAAATCGCCAGACCTGTCTCATCACAAGAAGTCTCTAAACCCAATACTTTCATATTTTTGCCTTTATCATACTTTGGTCTGCGTATTATTTGTTACAACGTTGCTATCTTTTAGGGCGTGTCTTCTTTTTAAAAATGGTGATAAAAATTGCCGTCAAACAAGGAAAGCAGCGCAAATAATATCGAGATATTAATAAGCTATTTGACAATGTTTGGCGATGTTTGACAAAATTTAACCATTTTTAGCCTATTTAGAGGTTAATCGATTGAATTGAGGACACGCCCTCTTATCTGCTAAAAAACGTGCATAAAAAAAACCGCCATTGTCAGTCACAATGACGGTCAGTTTAACAAATTTCAATGGTCAATATCTCTTAATATATCAGATCAGCTAACTGCTTCAATCATGTAATCTACAGCCGCGTAAACTTGGGCTTCACTGACCTTATCGGTGGCTTGTGCTGGCATCTTATTAAAGCCTTTTGCCGAATGCATGTGCAGCGTCTCTGTGCCTTTAGCCAGTCGCGGCTCCCACGCGGCTTTATCACCGTATTTCGGCGCGTTCAGCAGCCTCCTTCATGACAAACCTTGCAGTTGGTCTCATAAAGCTTGGCGCCTGCATCCGCAGCCAACACTTCAGGCTCCGCGGAGATTTCCTGCACTGGCTTATCTTCAATGACCGTCGTCTCGGTATCTGCCACAGGTTCAGGTGTAACGACTTCAGGTTCGACTATAGGTGCGTCTTCTACCACTGCCGTTGTATCGGCAGATTCATTGACAACAGCAGGCCCTTCAACCGCTGCATTGTCACCACTACAAGCAGTGATTGCTAATAGCGCACTTAAACTAATGGCAGATAAGACCAGTTTATTCATACGCTGCTGTTTACTTATCATGATCACACCTCTATTCGATATTTCATGTTAGCGACTGTTTATGACAGCGCATAAATTCAAAACCTATCAACACACCGACCGTGATTAGTTCGTAGCTGGTTCAGCGTCAGCAGTAGGCGTTGCCGCCGTATCAGTAGCTGGCATATCTGCACTATTAGCTGGCATAACTGCACTATCAGCAACAGCAACAGCAACATCGCTATCCGTTGCATCTGCAGTAGCAGTCGTCCCTGCTTCAGCAGTTGCAGCACCATCCACTGATCCATCAGCTTCAGTTACTGGCGCTGGAGCCGTTTCTGGGAACTCCATTTTTTCAGCTTCAGGCGCGTTTTTGCGAGCCAGCTCAGCGGCTTTATCAACGCGATCTTTTGCCAATACTTCGTGTGATTCGCCTTCTTTCTCACCACTACAAGCGCTAATGCCAAAGCCAAGAGCAATGATAAATGCGGTACTTAGCGCTGTATTTAGTCCTGTTTTTTTCATTCCAACATCCTCAATAAAATACACATAAAATGGTTAATATACTGACTATTATATGCAAATCATCATAGCATAAACTCCAACCAAACCGTTATAGACAGTAGGGTTTTTATTCATAGTAATTTTATACTTTGCATTTATAGTTTCATTAAAGCTGGAGCAAAAACCTGCGCTCTAACTGCTCTTAGAATTGTCTCTGCGTATTGCCCCTTGCAACTTAATGATAAATATGGATTAATGTGCTAAAATCATTGACTTAACTGACATTTTTTATTAAAATGCTTGCCCTTGTGCTCATGCGCAAGATTATCCTAGTTTGAGCTGATGCCTGTAATCTTGAGATATTACGGCTAAATACTAATACACAGCCAAACTAATGCCCTTATATCTCATCCTAATCGAGGAGTCTTCATGCCTGCAGTTAAGGTTAAAGAAAACGAACCAGTTGACATCGCTATCCGTCGTTTCAAGCGTGCTTGCGAAAAAGCTGGCGTATTATCAGACGTACGTAAGCGTGAGTTTTATGAAAAACCAACGCAAGTACGTAAGCGTAAAAAAGCTGCTGCCGTAAAGCGTTATAAGAAAAAATTACAACGCGAAACTATTCGTACCACTCGTATGTACTAATCGATAATTCGATTAATTAAGTACAAGTGCTACATTAACGCCACTGTTATCCATTGATATCAGTGGCGTTTTTTATGCTACAATTTTTATTATTATTGCTTAAAAATTTGAATAAATACCTCTTAACAAATAAGGATAATAACAATGAGCCAACTTAAACAGACTTTATCAGACAATGTCAAAGTGTCTATGAAAGCGCGTGAGCTTGAGCGTGTCAAAGTACTACGTAACGTGCAAGCGGTTATCAAGCAAATTGAGATTGACCGTCAAATAGAGCTTGATGATGCGCAAGTCTTAGATATATTGCAAAAGCAGCTAAAACAACGCCATGAGTCATTGACTATTTTTACCGAAAACAACCGTGATGATTTAGCGACCAAAGAGCAGTTTGAGATTGATATCATCAATGAGTTTATGCCAAAACAAATGGATGATGCTGAACTTGCGGCTTTGGTCAATGCAGAAATCGCTGCACAAGGCGCGACATCTATGCGTGACATGGGCAGTGTGATGGGTGTATTAAAGAACAAAACCGCAGGACGCGCAGACCCTGCGCTCATCTCTAAGCTGGTGAAAGATGCGCTGCAAGGCTAGTAATTAGTGTCATCAAAAGCTAATGACGACAGCTTAAAAATAACCGCCTAAGGCTCAAAGTCTTTGGCGGTTTTTACTGCTTTGATTTCTGCATTAATATTAGCAAGCAATGGACGGGCGCTACTGGTTTGAGCCGTGGTTTGTAGTTTTTCCGCCAGTTGTTTGGCTTGGGTGAGTGACGTCAATGCACTCTCGTAACGACTACTCCATAGTTGGTCATGACTGCGATAGCGTAGCGCGTTAATGGTGGCAATATTTTTCAGGGACGCAGAGTCGGTCGTTTTTGCCAGTTTTTCATTGGCCAGTTGTAGGCTTTGCCAAGCATAACGGTCGCTTGGCTGCTGCTCAGTCAGTGGTTTAAGCAACGCTTGGGCTTTGATTGGCTGATTGCTATTGGTGAGCGCTTCTGCCAAATAAAGACGCAGATCACGACGCTCAGGATAAACACGCTGCTGGCTGGCTAATACGTTCGCCGCTTGTGACCATTTACTCTGCTCCGTTAGAATTTGGCTATGAGTAATCGATAGTAAAGGCTCTAAATTTTGGCGCTGCGTAGGCGCAGTCGATTGATTTCAGCCAGTAAATCGCTTGCCTCTGTAAAGCGTTGCTGTTCGCCATACCAGTTCATCAGAGCCAATTTGGCACCTACGCTATTTTTAGCAGCCGTCATTAGCACTGTCTCTGAGGCATGTTTACCCGTACTTTGGACACGCCAGTAGAGCAGATCAAATAAAGCCTGATGGCGCTGCTGTTGATTTAGTGACAATGAGGGATAATGCTGGGCACGACTTTGCGCTTCACTTAAGCGCTCGTTACTCAGTGGATGCGAGCGTACAAAGCTTGGTAAAAATCGATTTTCAACTTGGTTGAGCTGGCTGCGTTGGTTCATCGTGGCAAAGAATCGCGGCATCGCCCTTGGGTCATAGCCTGCTTGGGTCATGATTTGCATGCCCACCCGATCGGCCTCGCGCTCATTATTTCGACTAAATGCCATCGTGCTATTCATCGTCGCCGTTTGGCTACCCATCATCACTGCCGCCGCTGCATCACCATCGACCGCCGATGCTGCAATCGCAGCCAGCATACCGCCTATCTGCATCAGCAAGGCCTTTTTGCGCTCATCAGCACCACTTTCGTAATGGCGCTGACTGATGTGAGCAACTTCATGCGCCACCACACTGGCAAGCTCATCCATACTGCTAGCGGCCAGAATCGTCCCTGTATTGAGTCCAATGACACCGCCTGGTGCTGCAAAGGCATTGATACTTGGGTTATCAATGATAACCAAACCCATCGGCGCTTGCTGCCTTGCTTGCGCATTGAGACGCCAAGTCATGTCTTTGACCGTTTCTTGAATCCAAGGATCATGCTCCATTTTGATACGACCATTGACATTCCGTAACGACCATTCGCCGAGCAATTTGTTTTGATATTGCTCAGCGAAGCTCAAGCCTTGTCCGCGCAAATTGGGCAGATTTAGCTCTTCTGAGCCGGTGGTTTGCCATGAATTATAATTGGATGCCATCGCTTTGCTGCTCGTATTAGCATTATTAAGACTATCCTCGCTCATGGCAGCAGTGGTCATCGTCATTAGTACCGCCGACAATGCCAATTTAATAGCGCTCGATAATGCCATCGAACGCGCAACACTTCTACATTTTTTTCCCTGAGTCATGGGCGCATTACCAAGTATCGATTGTCTATTAAAATGGTTCAAGTGCGTATCCTATGCAAGTGAGTAATGATACTGTTTTTGAAATAAGATATTTTTGAAGTAAGGTCTTTTCGACTATACGAGCTTGCTGATATAAGGTCAATTCTAGTCTGCATTCGACTACCAATAACTCAGCTGTCCGTCACTATTGTGCAACATGGCTTTAGTCAATCCCATATAAAATGGATGTGGTGTCAGGCACGCTCAGTCTACTATTTTTAGTACTTTTGCTCGCCTTCCTTGTATCTAAATTATCTTGAATAGACCATAGGTGATTCTAATGAACTGAATGTGACGTTGATTATATTCAACTTCAACTACATATCGGCTATTTGGTATAATGACATTTCATGACTATAGGGTCTGGTCACTGCCGAGTGTCATTTATGAATTACAGGCACTGTCATTGCGTGTTTGCGAATGTTCAATACAATCTAGGGTGTGTCATCAATTAGATTGTGAGGCTTAAAATGAGAAAAATTGTAGATAAACAAGGAAGAAATTGCCGTTAATATGAACATATTGACAAAATTTCTGACGATGCTTAGCAAAATTTAGCCATTTTAAGACCACTAAATGTATTCATGTGCTAATTGATGACACGCCCTAGTACAAACCAAAATATTTATAAGGTTTATTTTATGTCTGCTGATCGTCAGTCAACCACCGTATATTCGCCTTATTCTATAAACTTATCAGCAGATTTGTCTGATACTGAGCAGCAAGACATCAACAACCTGTTAGACTTGTTACCAGCGCATACTGTCACTACAGATCATGAGGCGAATGAAACGCAGCCTATTCATGTTCAACGTTTCGTCGATGGTCGCGGACTTGCTTGTCCAATGCCGCTGTTAAAAACCAAAGTAGCACTACGTGACGTCACAGCTGGTGGTTCATTATATGTGGTCGCAACTGATGCCAACTCACAGGCTGATATCACCGCTTTTTGTCAACAAAACCAGCAAGCAAATGCCGCAAGTCAACTGCGATTAATCGTTGATAGCATGACGGATCAGCCATCAGCGGATAGCTTATCAGCACAGCGTTTCGATACAATATATCACTTCATCATTACTAAAACTGATAGCAACTAAGTGTCGCTATCCTTTACAATTACAACTATAAAGATTTTTATCTGACTATTTGCGTCACTATTTAATCAAGGTCAAGAATATGGCTAATAATTCTACTGATACTGCAAAAACGAATAAAAAAGATGAGGCAGCTCCTATAAAAAACGAAGCACGTGATGCCGCATTAAAAGCTGCCGCCCAACGTCCACCTTATGATGCTAGCGCCTTAGGCGATACTAGCACCCGTGACTTAGTGCCAGCGATGCCGACTCATTTGTCAGCGCCTGGGGTCAATTTGGGCGCTTATATCAACACGGTGCACCAAATTCCAATTTTGACACCAATCCAAGAGCAAGAGCTGGCGCATCGCTATTATGACGAAGGCGATGTAGAAGCGGCGCGTTTGCTCGTGATGTCGCACCTGCGTTTTGTGATTCATATTGCCCGCAGCTACTCGGGTTATGGTTTGCCGCAAGCAGACTTAATCCAAGAGGGTAATCTGGGACTAATGAAAGCTGTAAAACGCTTTGACCCTAATAAGGGCGTGCGTTTGGTGTCATTTGCAGTGCATTGGATTAAAGCAGAAATCCATGAATTTGTGATTCGTAACTGGCGCATTGTCAAAGTCGCGACCACCAAAGCGCACCGTAAATTGTTCTTTAACTTACGTAGTCTCAAAAAAACCAACAACCAGCTCACGCTAGAAGAGGCTGATGCCATTGCCAAAGACTTGAATGTCACACGCAAGCAAGTGTTAGAAATGGAGTCGCGGCTTACCTCTTATGACGCCTCGTTTGAAGCGCAATCTAGCGATGACGACGATGGACGTTATGCACCGCAGCTATTTTTAGAAGATGGTATCGATCCTGCAGAGCAGTTAGAAGAAGCAGATTGGGAAGAAAGCAACTCATCTGCATTGATCGCGGCAATGGATACCCTTGATGAGCGCTCACGCGATATCGTGGAGCAGCGCTGGCTCTCTGAGCAAAAATCAACCTTACACGAATTGGCAGCCGTCTACTCTATCTCAGCAGAACGCGTGCGCCAAATCGAAAAAAATGCCATGGACAAAATCCGCGAGGCAATGACCATTGATAGCGTTATTTTGCCAGACGATATTCAGTAGCAATTACCTATCAGTAGTGCCTGTCTTTCACCAGCGGTAGTTTTTAGATAATACGAGTTTGTCATGTTAAATTGGATAGGTATTGCGGCGATCAATATGGCCATTGCTGTCGCTTTAGGAGCGTTTGGAGCGCATGGCTTAAAAAACATCGTCAGTGCTCAACAACTCGAATGGTGGCACACTGCAACACTGTATTTGTTTATACATGCGCTGGGTTTATTACTGGTTGGTCTGTTAATTCGCCTAAAATATGTCAAGCAAACCACCGCATGGCTATTACAAATTGGCATTATAATATTTGCTGGTAGCTTATATGCGATGACACTTGGCGCACCACTTTGGTTTGGCGCGATCACGCCTATCGGTGGTGTACTAATGATTGCAGGTTGGCTATGGTTAGCAGTGTCATCATTTAAGATGAACAAATTGGTCGCAAAATAGCCAGTTAAACAAGAATAATTAAATTGCATTTTAGAGCATGTGCTCATTTTGAAAATAGAGATAAAAATGAGAACACGACTTAGTACGCACAAAAGGATAAAAAATCATTAAGGAGTATATATTATGAGTACCATTATCGTTAATGGTAAGACACTACAGACTACCCATCAGGCCGTGCAATTGGTCATCAATGAGCTTGGTCTTAGCCAAGGTCGTTATGCAGTAGAAGTCGATGGCGAACTGATTCCAAAGAGTGAGCTTGCTCAATTAAGTATCGCTGAAGGTATGAATATCGAAGTGGTACAAGCAGTCGGTGGTGGCTAATTAGCCAAAATAATGATCTGTTGATTTGACAATGAATGTACTTAAAGAAATATATTTAAAGATGAGTTTTTAAAAAATAATTGCTCATAAAAAAGACCTCAACGTAGCAAACGTTCGAGGTCTTTTCCCGTTTTAGGCAATGTCATTTAGAGATATCTAAAAATGCGGCTATTTATACTATTTATTATTTCATCAGCCAGTAATCATTAACCTTTAAATATCCTAAACTCTATAACATTAGACTGCTGGAGCAGCATCGTCTGTCATCAGCTCTTCATAGCGTCCATCACGCCCAGCACCCTGAGTCTTTTTGCTCTCCAACTTGGTTTTATATTTGCGTACTTGTCTATCGAGTTTGTCTGCCATCTCGTTAATGGCTTTATACATATCATCGTCAAGCGCTTGGACAAACATCTCTTTACCCGAGACTCGCATAATCGCTTCAGCCTTATGGCTCTTTATAGCACCGCTGTTATCTAATGATAAAATGACTTGAATACTTTGTATTTGATCAAAATGACGACCAATTTTATCAAGTTTTTCTTGAACAGCTGCGTTCATAGCGTCGGTAACACTGATATGGTGACCACTGATAGAAACATTCATATTATTGTCCTTTTATTATGACTTACATTGTTGCCTACGTTGTTGCTTGCGTTGTTACTTACAATCAACAGATGAGCCAGCATTCCTGCTTTTTCACCCTGCCTTACCAACAATGAATGGGGTGTCTTTATTAATCAGCGCCTTTAATAATCGATACTGTTAGCAAAAATTGAACGTGTCCTTTTGTCGTCATTTTGACTAATGATATAAGTAAATACGCTAGATCGACACTTGGATTTCGTTGTTGGTATGACTCTAATTTGTCATGAATATCAAATAGTAGCAAGACAGTAAATTGTAATTAAATGTAATAAAAACGGTTGTTTCCTCAGTGTTTCTATATAATCAAAAAATTTTATTTTTTATATCTTCTAAAAAACATACTAACAACAGCATTACCCTTCTGCTAACTCATTGAATTGTGACATTTAATACTTCTGTTTACGCTGAGTAGACGAGCCAATATTCATTGCTTCACGATATTTGGCCACGGTTCTTCTGGCGATATCGATACCTTCCGATAATAAACAATCTTTTATGCGACTGTCAGATAATGGCTTTTTGGCATCTTCATCGGCTATCAGTTGCTTAATCATGGCGCTAATGGCAGTCGATGAAATATCACCGTCGGTACTGCTGACATGAGATGAAAAGAAATGTTTGAGTGAAAATAATCCCTGCGGCGTCAAAATTGTTTTACTGGTGGTTAGACGTGAAACGGTCGATTCGTGCAAACCCACTTCTTCCGCAATGGCTTTTAGGATGAGCGGTTGCATGGCAGTTGCGCCATGCTGCAAGAACTCTTGCTGATAACGCACGATACTGGTTGCCACTTTTAATAAGTTCTGATTACGCTCTTCAATACTACGAATAAACAAGCGCGCATCGGTGAGGTTTTCACGCAGATATTGATTGTCAGGGCTGTCATCACCGCGCTTCACCAAATTGGCATATTCTTGATTGACTCTTAGCTTTGGCATGGTGTCAGGATTGAGGCGCACATTCCAGCCGTCCTCCTGCGTCGATGTATCTGAACTCGTCTGAATCTGATGGTGACGTATAGGCGTGACCAAAACATCAGGAATATCATAGCTGGCTGGCGACTGAGTATAGTCTGGTTGACTGCTTTGAAATAGCAAGCCAGGTGACGGATTCAAGGTACGCAGCAAGTTAAGCGCGGGGGTAATCTGTGCAGGTGCGAGACCAGTCCGCTCAGTCAATGCTTTGATGTTATTGCTCACCAAATGCTCACTGGCTGACAATAATGCTTGCGCTTCTTTTAGATGGTCAGTATTTGCATCGAGCTTGGACAACTGAATCGCTAGGCACTCAATGAGATTTCGCGCCCCAACACCCAGCGGATCGCAAGACTGAATAACACGTAAAACAGCCATGACTTCATCGTGCTCAACAGATTCATCCCATTGATAAAAACTTGCCATCGTATCGAAGCTTTGCAACAGCTCATCGATATCAAGCCGCACAAAACCCATGTCATCCATAGAGTCCATCAGATAAGTTGCAATCAACATGTCCGCTTCGGAGAGATGCTTAAAGTTCAGCTGCCAGCGCACGTGGTCTTGTATGGTGGCAGAAGTGCCGCCTTGATAACTGTCAAAATCCTCGTCACCTTTGCTCCCCGAATTGCTTGACGTAGATGCATAATTACTGCTATCAACACTACTTTCAAAGCTACTATAGTCGTCACTATCCATCGTATGATTGTCTATGGCACCATCATCGATACTGGTTTGCTGTAATTTGTCTAAGCTGTCACTAAAGTCTTCATCTGGTTCAGAGGTATGGGTATTACTCTCAGAGATTGTACTAAATGTATCAGTACTCTGGTTCCAGCTATCAAGTGTCAATGACTCATCTACTCTATCGCCGCTGCCATAATCGTATTCATCTTCATCATCCTCAATACGTTCAAGCAATGGATTACTATCCAGCTTGGCCTGAACTTCTTGCGCAAGCTCAAGACTAGAGAGTTGCAGCAATTTAATGGCTTGCTGCATTTGCGGGGTCAGTTTTTGTGAGGTGCTCAGCGTGGTCGCCAATCCGAAAGACATACTCATGGGTGGCTTATTACACTCCGATACTGGTGATAGTCTATATATGTTGCCACTTAAAGTAGCGATTTAATGTTATCAGGACATGACGATAGCATTTTTCGTGGCAATTTTGCTATGATAATTTATAGACGGCCCAATACGCTTATTGCTCTCTACTTATAAAACTCTATAAATTTAACCGTTTTAGCATGAACTGCTAAACAATAAACAACCAAATCTTGTTGATAATAATAAGGCTATATAAAAAATACAAGGTACATGACACAAAACCTTCGAGCCAATTGAATCACTCTTAACATTAACCGAGAATAATACGATGAATGACCAAGCAAACAAACCGCACCTTATCACTGCTGCGATTCAAATGAATAGCCAGCAAGACATCGAAAAGAACCTAGCGGCTATAAAAGCTGCCATCAGCGATGCCAGTCATCAAGGTGCTCATCTTGTTGTCTTACCTGAAAACTGCTGTAGCATGGGCGAGCAATTTGCCACCGCAGAGCGCTTTGATGCGCTATCAGCGACGATAGCAAACTATGCCAGTACTTACGGTGTCTATGTGCTGGCAGGCTCACTGCCCTGCCCTTATCGCCCTGATGGCGTCATCGTGCCTGATGGCAGACTGCGCCAAGTCAGTCAGCTATTTGCCCCTGACGGCACGCGAGTGCACGCTATGACAAAATTCACCTATTCACGGCGACGGTAGCAGATAAACATGGCAGCTATAATGAAGCGGCGACGTTTGAGCCCGGCACACAGACTGTAGTTGCAACAGTAGAGAGTGATCATGCTGCTTATCAACTGGGTATGATGGTTTGTTTTGATTTGCGTTTTCCCGCATTGGCACAGCGCTTACGTCAAGCAGGCGCTGACCTATTAAGTGCGCCATCGGCATTTACTTACTTAACGGGGCAAGCACACTGGTCGCTGTTACTTCGCGCACGGGCGTTAGACAGTCAGTGCATGGTCATTGGCGCAGCACAAGGCGGCGACCATGTTTATAAAAACGGTGATATCCGTCAAACGTGGGGGCATACCACTATCACAGCTTTTGATGGCACGGTTATTAACAGCTATGAGGATAGTGAATTAAACAACGCTATTCATAAAGATAATAAAAATTATGCTTTGATCTTGGCAACCTTAGATAAACAGACTCAACAGCAAGGCCGCCAAAAAATGCCCATTTTTGACTGTCATCGTTTGGCGTAAGTCAATTTCCATATTGAGTATTGAGTATCGAATGTTAGGTGTTGTCCTTTTCGGTCCGTGTATGAGTCGCGCGCGGATGAGCGCGATCATAGACTTGTGTAAGTTTAGCGAAATCGACATGGGTATAAATTTGCGTGGTACTAATATCGCTATGCCCAAGCATTTCTTGCACCGCGCGCAAATCACCACTGCCCGACAGCATGTGCGAGGCAAAACAATGACGCAATAGATGCGGATACATATTTTGTGCGATGCCAGCACGCGTAGCCGCAACTTTGAGACGCTGCTGCACTGCCCGTGTTGATAAACGTGTACCCAATTTTTCACTAATGAATAATGCGCTGTCCATTTGCTCCACCCACAGATTACGATGCGGTAGATAACGACTAATCGCCTCTGCTGCCTTGATACCTAACGGCACCAAACGCGTTTTATTGCCCTTACCTGTCACGCGCACGCGCAGGTCTGACAAATCCACATCGACCATATCCAACGCGACCAACTCACCTACGCGCAGACCGCTGCTATAAAGCAATTCAAACATCGCTTTATCACGTAGCCATAGGCGCGCTTGTTCGGGTGTATCAGGCATCTCTTGGTCAAACAGCTGAGTGAGCAAATCAACATCAGCGATAGACGGCAGCGGTCGAGGACTACGCTTGAGCTGATAGCCAGTCGTTGGATTGATACGTGCCAAGTTCTCTTCTATCAACCAGCCATAAAAATGGCGAATGGCTGACAGCTCTTGCTGGACGCTGGCAAGTGCGAGCTTGTCTTCATCCAAGCGTTGGCTAATATGCTGGGCTAATTGGCGCTTATCGCAGCGCGTCCACGTCAGGCGTTTCCCACGTAAAAATAGCGCCAATTGATTCAATCCTGCAAAATAAGCGGTCAACGTATGCGGCGAGTGATTGCGCACCGACAAGACATTAAGCCAACGATGCACGGGCGCTAACAAATCACGTAATGCAGCATCCGACTCTATAGCCTCGGCGTGCTCGACTGATAGCCATGCTTTTGCCTCAGAATCTGAAGTAGGCTCCATCGTATGATTGTTTTTATTAGACATAGCCCTATTATCCATTAGCCTTCTGGATTGGGCTTGATGCCCGCTTGTGCCATCAGACCATCTGGGCTAAATACGCCTTCGTAAACAAAGGCGGTCGGACCGGTCATCATCACTGAATAACCCGGCTGCCATTTGATGATCATACTGCCACCATAAAGCTGCGCACGCACGTCTTCGCCTTCATCGAGCCAGCCTTCGCGGATACCAACCGCTACTGCGGCACAAGCGCCAGTACCACAGGCTTGCGTCTCGCCGACACCGCGCTCATAGACACGCAGACGAATGTGACGCTGGTTCATCACTTGCATAAAGCCGACATTGACGCGGTCGGGAAAGGCGGGATGCGATTCGATGGCTTTGCCTAAGGTTTCAACGTCGGCATCGAGCACGTTATCAACTTTGATAACGGCATGCGGGTTGCCCATATTGGCAACATAAAGCTGTACAGGAGTGCCATTTACATCGAGATGATAGGCATTTTGGATTTTGGTCGTGGCTCTGGGGGTAAAAGGAATTTCGCTTGGTTCAAATTTCGGCTTACCCATATCGACTTCGACCCAGCCATAACGATCAGTGGTCAATGAAATGATGCCGCTTGCCGTCTCAACACGCAAACGCTGTTTAAATGACAGTTTACGCGCTTGCACAAAACGAGCAAAACAGCGCGCACCATTACCGCACTGCTCAACTTCTGACCCATCAGCATTAAAAATGCGATAACTAAAATCAACGTCAGGACGCATCGGTGGCTCAACGACGAGCAGCTGATCAAAGCCAATACCCAAATGACGGTCACCCAGTAACTGTACCAAATCCTTGGTCAAATCTAAGCGCTGAGTCACCAAATCGATGACCATAAAATCATTGCCCAGACCATGCATCTTCGTAAATTCTATTAGCATATCCTTGTTATCCTATCCTATTTTTATGTATGCCTTATATTAGCACGCTGTCAGATACAATCATAACTATCACCGCTATCAAATACTAAGTTAACACGATGCTAAATCCACCTCGTACAGCCAAACTGATATCTCTCATTAGAGCAGGCCATAAAAAAAGCCCATCATCATAAAGACAATGGGCTTTTTATCTAGGGCATGTCCTCAATCTGAACGAAAACGCCTAAATGGGCTAAAAATGGCTAAATCTGTTGGTCAACGATTTATTTACCTTGCCACAATACTTCGTCTGCATATAACGCTTCAATGGTTTCGCGTTTGCGAATCAGTTGATGGCTATCATCGGCGACCATTACTTCACTAGCACGCGGGCGTGAATTATAATTACTACTCATGGTAAAGCCGTACGCACCAGCGCCTGTGATTGCTAAAATATCGCCTGCCGCGAGCGACAATAAACGGTCTTTCGCTAAAAAATCACCCGTTTCGCAAATAGCGCCAACGATATCCCATGGCTGTGTGCCATCAGTGTCGATGCCATTATCAGGCAAGACACTTGGAATGACTGCCATTTCAGCTTGATATAACGCCGGACGAATCAAGTCATTCATTGCTGCATCAACAATGGCAAAGTTCTTATGTTCCGTTGGTTTTAGCACATCAACCTTAGTCAATAATATCCCAGCATTTGCCACAATACTGCGACCCGGCTCAAAGAATACCGTTAAGCCAAGCTCACTAAGTTTCGGTAATAACGCTTGAGCAAACTCATCGATAGATACTGGTGTCTCATCGATATAACGCACACCCAAACCACCGCCCAAATCGATATGACGCAGCTCAATACCTTTATCACGTAGGTTGTGTATCAGCTCAATCACTTTATCCAATGCCGCGACAAATGGCGCAACTTCCGTCAACTGCGAGCCAATATGACAGTCAATACCGACGATATCGATATGGGATAATTGCGCCGCTTGCTCATAGACGGCCACCGCATCTTCGTGGGTGATACCAAATTTATTGTCTTTTAAGCCTGTTGAAATATAGGGGTGAGTCTTGGCGTCGACATCGGGATTGACCCTTAGTGAAATTGGCGCAGGTTTATCCAATTTCTGTGCCACATCATTAATCAAAGACAGCTCGCTAATTGACTCAACGTTAAAACAACCAATACCTCGGGTCAGGGCATACTCGATATCGCTATAAGTCTTGCCGACGCCTGAGAACACCACACGTGAAGCAGCACCACCTGCCGCCAATACGCGCATGAGCTCGCCACGAGAGACGATGTCAAACCCTGCCCCTGCTCGCGCCAATATACCAAGTACCGCAAGATTAGAATTGGCTTTTACAGCATAACAAATCTGGTGCGTTAAACTGGCAAAGCTATCGCTATAAGCTTGATAGACATCCAAAATGGCTTGTTTTGAGTAGACATAGCATGGCGTACCATAGTGTTTAACCACATCATTAATACTCACCTGCTCCATATACAATGCACCATCGCGATAATCTAGCGCGGGTAAATGGGCGGTTAAAGCTTGAGGATTAACATACAAGCCTTGCTCAGTTTGGATCGTGACAGATTCGCCAGTTTGTTGCTCAGAATGACTCATATAAACATCTCTAATTTCATCAGGTTATCAAAGTTAAAAAATCTTAGGGTGCACACCGAAATCTCGTTGACGGCATTGAGTCTTTAATCAGAATCAATAATCATTAGGGTCTTCACTGGGTTCCGGTAGCTTAAAATCATCCATTTCTTGATGACCATCATCTTGTGTCGAATAGGTACTACCTGTATGCCAGCGCTATCCGTAGCTCCTTGAACCGTCTGGCTACTAGCGTCGGCGAGGTATAGATTGCCTTTTTGACCGCAACCCACCAAACCCATCATAATTACCCCACTAATAATAAAAGTGGAGATAACACGGCGACCAAGATCAGCGACATTAGTGTGCTCAGTTTTCGAAAAGCGGTTAATAGTAAACATAGAATAGAGAACCTGTGACTTTGCAATGGCATGAGGATGATAAAAAGCACGAGTCATAAAGGCGATAGATCAAACCCTATAGACAGCTAGATAAAAGCTATCGCCATCGCTAAAAAATGACAATATGACTGCTTTGGATAATAGCATTATTACATAATGCTGTGTGCATACTGAATATCCCTAATCAATAAATTTGGACAAGTTTGGTTTTGCTAAGTTTTGCTAAGCTTTACTAGACCGTGCGACTGCCATTTACTAAGCGAGCGTTGATACTAGCGGTCTTAATGTATCGCTATAATGGTAAAACAGCCTATTATATTTACTTAGACAAATTTTCTTACAATTTATTATGAGCTACTATATTTGACTGTAGCAGCCGACAAACCCTAGCGACACTCGGTGTACAGTTGTATTGTCTATACCACATTCTATCGATTTAACCCTTATAGTTATCGTGGTATAGCCATAAAACTATGGTACATTATGTGTAGACCTTGCGACTGTGTTGAGGCGCTAGCATGCGACTTAACAAGCACTGATCAATAGTGCCAGCCCAAGAGTGACCAGAATCAGCAATGTACTTGCTTGACCTATGTCGGCATGGATGCGGCTGGTTTTTGTTTATTCAACCGGTACTCGTCTGTGATGAGTCACCCTTTACAAAATACAATCTAAGGACAGAGTATGAGCGCCAGCCTAACCACCACTTTTGATGACAAAAACACCGAAACATCGAACCTAATCAATCCCACCTTAGTCCTCAACTGTGGTTCCTCTTCTATCAAATACGCGCTGATTAGCGAAGACAATTCTATTCGTATCACTGGTTTGGCCGAAAACTTAGGACTCGATACTGCTCGTATCAAACACACGACGTTAAATGGAGAGAAACTGGAAATCTCTATCTCAGGTGGTCGTCATCAGTTAGCATTACAAAAAATCCTTGAGCTATTAGAACAGTATCATTTCATCGCCGTTGGTCATCGCGTGGTTCATGGTGGCCGTGAGTACTCTGCAGCGGTCCGCGTCGATGAGCATGTGCTAGACGAAGTAAAACGCTTAAAAATACTCGCGCCACTGCATAACCCTGCCCATGCTTTAGGTATCGAAGCGGTACAGGCGATTTATCCTGATATTCCTCAAGTCGTCGTCTTTGATACAGCCTTTCACCAAACCATGCCTCCTGTTGCTTTTCGCTACCCACTACCAAAAGCCCTGTACGAAGAACACAAAATCCGCCGTTATGGCTTTCATGGTACGTCTCATGCCTATGTCTCAGAGCGTGCCAGTGAAATTACTGAGTCTAAAGGCCCACATGGCTGGCTTACAGCGCATCTGGGCAATGGCTGCTCGGCGACTGCCGTTTATGATGGTAAAAGTTTCGATACCAGTATGGGTCTGACCCCGCTTGAAGGGCTCATGATGGGTACGCGTAGTGGTGATGTTGACCCAAGTCTACACATACACCTAAAGCGCCAGCTCGGTATGAGCTTGGAAGAGATTGATGCCATGCTCAATAATGAAAGTGGTCTATTGGGTGTCTCAGGCTTGTCTAACGATTTACGTACCGTCGAACAAGCGGCGAACGAAGGTCATGCAGATGCTAAGCTCGCTATCGAGATGTTCTGTTACCGCGTCGGTAAATATCTTGCCAGCTTAAGCTGCGCGCTGCCAGAATTCACAGGTATCGTCTTTACGGGTGGTATCGGCGAAAACTCAGTCACCACCCGAACCAGTATCCTAGAAGTGATGCGTCATTTCGGCATAAAAGTAGACGCTGACAAAAATGCGAGCTTGTTTGGTGGTAGCGAAGGCAGCTTCCACGCAGACGATAGCAGCATCGAGCTGTGGGTTGTGCCAACTGATGAAGAGTGCCGTATTGCTCAAGAAACACGTGAAGCATTGGGCTTACTCTAAGCTCGATATTTTTTATAAGTTGCTTATATTATAAGTTACTTGTAATTTTCTCATAAGCTTCTAGTCGTCTTATAAGCTTTTATTCATTAGACGTGTTAAGTTATTTTTTTGCCCAGCGCTTCTTATACATAGCCTATGATGAGAAGCGCGACGTTTTACTCATTCCAGCAAGGATGAAGTGAGCTTTAAAAATATAATAAACCGTAGGATACTTTATGCAAACCATTTTACTAGTTCCCATCAGCGTGGTATCGGCGTAACGTCAGCAGCGCTTGGATTGATCCGCGCTCTTGATTACAACGGTATCAAAGCGGGCTTTATGAAGCCATTTTTGCAAGATGATACACTTGATAAGCAAAACAGTTTAGACAGCTCAAGCGCATTAGCAATGCATGCTTTTGGTCTGACGCCACCTAAATCTATCAGTCGGCAGCGTGTCGAGCGTATGATTGGTGATGGTAATCTTGATGACTTAATGGAAGAAGTGGTCGTCAATTATCATACTCTTGGCGATGATTATGATGTGGTGATCTGTGAAGGCTTAGTACCGACCACAGAGACCTCTTATGCCTCGCAAATCAACCGTGCGATTGCCCATGCATTAGATGCTAGAATCATCTTTGTTAGCACTGCTGATACCAGTAAACCGGCCTATCTGGCTGATAAACTTGACGTTCACGCTCGTGAGTTTGGCGGCATCGCCCATGAGCGCACGCTCGGCGCGATTTTGATGCGTGTACATGACTTGCCAAATGCGCAAAGCACTGTAGAAAATCAAATCGTTGCCCTGGTGAAGCGGTTGTGAGTTTAGATGAAGGCTTTATGCAAGAAGTCCAGCGCCTATCACCGCATTTTAATACTGATGCGTTCCGTTTAATCGGAGTGGTGCCATTCAGTGATTCACTGTCCGTGCCTCGTACGTGGGATATCGCCACTGAGCTTGATGCCAAATGGCTCAATGTCGGTGAAGCTAAGTCACGCCGTATTAACCGCATTAGCCTAACCGCACGCTCGGTCGCACGCGTCGATGAGGTGTTTAAACGTGGCACTCTTATCGTCGTACCGGGCGATCGAGATGATTTACTATTAGCAGCAGGTTTGGCTTGTATCAATGGTATCCCGCTGGCAGGATTGGTATTAACCGGCGGCGTCGAGCCGAGTGCAACCGTCGCTGAGCTATGGCAATCTGCCCTCAAAACAGGCATCCCTGTCATGAGTGTCGAAAGCGACAGCTATGAGACCGTACAAAGCCTCATGCACATGAGCGCAGAGATTCCAAGTGATGATACTGAACGTGCTGAAGAAGTGGCCCGTTATGTCGCCGCCCATTTAGATCTTAGCTGGATTAAAGACTATTTTAGTCAAAATCATGAGCCGCGCCTCTCACCATCTGCATTCCGTCATCAAGTGGTTAAAAAAGCACAAGACGCCAAAAAACGCATCGTGCTACCAGAGGGTTCTGAGCCGCGTACCGTTGAAGCCGCTTGTATCTGTCAAAGCCGCGGCATCGCCAACTGTGTACTACTCGCTAAGCGTAGCGATGTCGAGCAAGTGGCTAAGAATCTCGACTTAGTTTTACCTGAAGGTCTTGAAATAATTGATCCTGACACGCTTGATATGAGCAAATATATCGCTGCAGTGGTCGAACGCCGTAAAGGTAAAACCAGCGCAGAAGTCGCGGCTGAATACTTAAAAGACACCGTATATCTAGGCACGACCATGCTACAGATGGATGAAGTCGACGGCCTCGTTTCTGGCGCGATTCATACCACTGCCAATACTGTCCGTCCAGCGTTTCAGTTGATTAAAACCGCACCGCAATACTCGCTTGTATCATCAGTATTTTTTATGCTGCTACCTGAGCAAGTGGTTGTCTACGGTGACTGTGCCATTAATCCTGATCCAAATGCCGAAGAATTGGCTGAGATTGCCATTCAATCAGCACAGTCTGCTGCCGCCTTCGGTATTGATCCAAAAGTCGCGATGATTAGCTATTCTACAGGCTCATCAGGAACTGGCGCGGACGTCGAAAAAGTCACTCGTGCGACCCAAATCGTCCGCGAGCGTGCGCCACATCTAAAAGTCGATGGACCGCTACAGTATGACGCCGCTTCTGTCATGAGCGTCGGCAAGCAAAAAGCGCCTGATTCACCGGTTGCTGGGCAAGCCAACGTCTTTATTTTCCCAGATCTCAATACAGGCAACACTACTTATAAAGCCGTACAACGTAGCGCCAATGTGGTGAGTGTTGGCCCAATGCTGCAAGGTTTGAATAAGCCAGTAAACGACTTGTCTCGCGGAGCCTTGGTCGATGATATTATCTACACCATCGCCCTTACTGCTATTCAAGCTCATAGCGACGCGATTTAATTGCATTAAAATGTAGGACTAATTGCGCTATAGGTAACCGACTATCAAAATGATGGTCGGTTTTTTATTGGCTATGTTTATGACTGACTTTTTAAAAAATTTTCATCACGGATAGCTAAGCGCTCATTTTACCTAGTATTTCAGCGCTTTTAATGACAGATGCCCGCTTGCCCTCTACAATAGCGCTACCATCGAAGCATTTAACCTAAAAAAGGTCAGCTGAAAAAAGGGTAAAATGCATCAACGACAACGTGCCTCTTATCTATTTTTACGCATTTATTTATGCCAAATACCAGCAAAAATCCTCAAAAAAATACACCTGCGCCAGCCATTCGTGCTTATCTTGGCGGCTCATTTGATCCCGTACATGAGGGTCATCTGCAAATGGCAATGACTGTTTATCAACGTTTGCTACCGATAGCCAAGCAGCAACAGCGCGCGCTGCACGTGTCACTATTACCCAATGCACGCTCACCCTTTAAAGAAAAAAGTACAGATCCTAAACACCGTCTGGCGATGTTAAAGCTTGCGACACTCCATACACCGCTACAAATTAATGAGCTTGAGCTGTGGCAAACACCGCCTGTTTATACCATCGATAGTGTACGCACGTTGCGCCAGCGTTATCCGCATGACAGTCTAATATTCATCATCGGTATGGATAGCGCGCTGAGTTTGAGCAAATGGAAAAACGGTTTAGAGCTTACGGATTACGTCAATCTTTGGGTGTTTAATCGTGATGACCTGTCTGATATTAATAATAAGAATAATCACCTGTTGGCAACCACGACTCATTCCACGAAAAAAACGTTAGTCGCGCAGGATACGATGAACTTGCACGCCCAATTACCTGCGCAGCTGCAATCTTTACGCATCGATGCGCCTATTGATTTATTACCGCCCACCTCTCAAGCATCGACCGATAGCCGTCTCTTGAAAAACACCCATCAAGGCCACATTTATATAGATTCGCATCCTATCGCCACGATATCCAGTACACAGATACGCCAACAGTTGCAGCCGACGGACAATCGATCGAATATAATATCCGCAGCGGCAAGGCAAATGACATCTATCGCACCAATAAATGATATCATAGACAATACTGCACCCAATCCATTAGCTAAATGGCTAAATCCTGCTGTTTATCAATATATTATCGCCCATCAGCTATATTCTGCTGCTCAATTCCGTTAAAATCGCCTTATCTTTGTCATTTTGCCCATCCAGTCTCTACAGCTGACTGGCGACATCTAGTCCATTCGACAATGCCAACGCATGCAAATTGACGATTTACCTTTTTATTTTTAATATTGACGATTCAAGAGATCAAAATTTATGACCAACACCATGACTGAAGAACGCTTAAAAGAATGCTTAGCCGTTGTTGAGACCGCTCTAGATGATATGAAAGCGAAGAACATCACCGTAATGAATGTAGAAGATTTGACTGACGTAACCGAACGCATCGTTATCGCTGACGGTACTTCTAAGCGCCATGTACGCGCAATGGCTGACAATGTCGGCGCTGAAGCGAAGCAAGCGGGCTTTATGCCACTTGGTCGCGAAGGCGGTATCGACTCTGACTGGACATTGATTGATCTGGGCGCTGTCGTCGTGCATGTGATGACGCCACAAGCCCGTGAGTTCTATGACTTAGAAGGTCTATGGTCATCACCTGAGCAATTGGCTGAGCTGGTCGCTGTACCGCGTGAAAAGAAAACCGCTGGTCGCCGCAATAAAAATAAATAATTTTATTTATTTTTATAACGCTGTGAAAACCAAAAAGACCAGATATTTATTCTGGTCTTTTTTTGTCTAAAATTTACCGTTCTAATACCCTTTCACCTACTGCTAAATTTTAAGCGGCTGAAAGCTTAGCATTAGATGAATGATTAAGCTAAGATAATACGCATTATTAATACCAGTATCAAAGTAGCCTCTCCCCTAATAAATCCCTATAGATTAGGAAAACCTATGAGCTTAGAACCTATAAATATAGCAACGCTAACATCTTCTACCAAAAAAAATACTAGTGACTTTAACCAAACCCTGCCTTTACATATTGCCAATCTAATATGCGTCCGCGCTGGCAAAGCAATGCCATTCACCCGTGAAGAAATGAGTGCTATTGATAAAGCACCAATTAACGCACCTGTCGCGGTCAACTTTATGGGATTAACCACTGATGAGCAAGCCGATCGTAAGCATCATGGCGGCCCACTCAAAGCAGTACATCAACTGGCACCTGCAACTTATGAGAAAATCAATGCAGAGTTCAGCCTAAAAGTCCGCGTTGGTACGCTGGGCGAAAACCTCACGACTGAAGCCGTGAATGGTCTACCTGAAATGACCGAATCTACAGTTTGTATTGGCGACGTTTTTGAGTATGGTGATACGGCTACTAGTACGGATGATGTTGACAATTTACAACTGCGTATCGTCCAACCACGACGCCCTTGCTACAAAATCAACGATCAGATCGGACAATTTACCAAAGTACCGAATATCGCGGCATGGGTCAGCAAACAAGGCATCTCTGGCTGGTACTTTCAAGTCGTACGTGATGGCATGATTAGCGCTGATTTGCCCGTCTATTTAATCGAACGTCCCTATCCGTTTGCAACGCTTGAAAAACTGTGGCAATTGTCTAATTCAAAAGAGAAATACGATGCCGATGTGATTGAGCCATGGCTCGCGATTGAATGTTTGGAGGAGAGTTGGAAGAAAGTGTTGGCGAAGAAGATTCGCAAGAATTAAAAAAGCTTTCAAAGATATCTCGACCTCATCTATCTACTATCAATAAAAAAATAAAGGTAAGTATAGTCAATCCTATATAAATCAGATACGGTGTCAGGCTCGCTTAGTCTACTATTTGTAGTACTTTCGCTCGCCTTCCTTGTATCCAAATTATATTGAAACGACTATATCAAAGCTCACCTTTATTCACACAGAGCATTTCATGGTAAAAAACATCTTCTTAGCGTTTGGCCTAACACTACCCTTGATTGGCTGCGTGACCACGACCTCTCCAGTAGCGACGACCAAGAGCTACATCGTGGATAGTAAAACCTACCAAGCCACTGGCAAAAGCGAACGCATCAAAACCATTGTGCTGCACTATACGGTGTCAGACAATGACCGATCCATCAAAACACTGACTACGGGCAAGGTCAGCGCGCACTATTTAGTGTTAGATAATGACGATGATAAAATCTATAATCTAGTACCAGAAAACGAACGCGCTTGGCATGCGGGTGATGGCGGCTTTGCAGGTAGAACTATCCTGAACGATACCTCTATCGGCATCGAAATCGTCAATGCAGGGATTGCGCCTGAGTATCAAAGTGCACTAAAAGACGGCAAGTTGGCGTATCATCCTTATGAGCATTATGTGGCGTTTGATGAGTTGCAGATTAAAAAGGTCGCGGAGTTGGTGCAAGATATCACCGCCAGATATGATATCTCACCAAAGAATATCATTGGTCATTCTGACATGGCACCCTCGCGTAAAATAGACCCCGGTGCCAAGTTCCCATGGCAGCAATTGTATAGAGAGTATGGTATTGGCGCTTGGTATGATGACGCTGATAAATTGTCTTTTATAGATATAGAAACATTTGCGGCGGCAACGATACCTGAGATCAAGCAGCAGTTTCGTGACTATGGGTATCAGATCAACACTAGCGACGAATGGGACAAAGCCAGTCGCGATGTCGTCTATGCCTTTCAGCTGCATTTTAGACCCCGTAACCCAACAGGAACGGTAGATTTAGAGACTTATGCTATTTTAAAGGCATTAAATAAGAAGTATTCTGATACCAACGATTTTTATTAGCCATTAACAACCAAGAATCTATCCATAACAACAATGAAAAAGGAAATACTATGAGCACATTGTTTAGCGTAAATTTGAATAAATTGGCTTTGATCCGTAACTCGCGCGGTACTGACTACCCTAACCTGTTGACCTTTGTTAAAAAGCTGATTGACTTAGGGGTTAAAGGCTTTACTGTGCATCCGAGACCTGATGAGCGTCATATCAGATACCAAGATGTCTATGATATCAGTGCATTCTTAAAGGACTATCCAGAGATTGAGTTCAATATCGAAGGCAACCCAAACGAGCAGTTTTTAAAGATTATCCGTGAAGTAAAGCCGCATCAATGTACGCTCGTACCAGACAGTGACGATCAGCTGACCTCAGATCATGGCTTTGATATCATCACTCACCATGAGTTTTTATCAACGTTAAGCAAAGAGCTGCAAGCCTTTGGTACGCGCTGTGCGGTGTTCATCGACCCTGATATTGAGCAAATCAAAGCGGTCATCAAGAGCGATGTACAGACGATCGAGATGTATACCGAAGAATGGGCGCGCGCCTACGGTAAGGATAAGAGCGATGATAATATTGATTTCGATGAGGTCAAGCAACGCTTTAGCGACTGCATCAACCTAGCCAATCAAAACGGTATCCGCGTCAATGCGGGTCATGATTTGAATTTGGATAATTTGGCTGATTTGCTCGCGCTTAGTGATATCGCTGAAGTGTCGATTGGTCATGCATTTACGATTGAATCATTGGAACAAGGCATGGATAATGTCGTGCGTCAGTATTTAGCAATTTGTGCTTAGTCCGTACCAATAAGCAAATAGTTTGGTTCTATCAGCAGTCCTAATATCTGCATTATCAATACAAACGCTAATAATATTAAAAAAGGAATCTTTATGTATCAAGACTTTCAGAAGCACCTACAACAAGAAATCAGCGATATACGCGCGGCAGGACTGTATAAAACTGAGCGCGTGATCACTTCTCCGCAAGATGCGCTCATCAAGATCGCCGATGGCCGTGAGATGCTTAATTTTTGTGCTAATAATTATCTTGGATTGTCTGACCACCCTGAGATTAAACAGGCGGCTATCGGGGCTATAGAAAACTCAGGTTATGGCATGTCATCGGTGCGTTTTATTTGTGGTACGCAAGATTTGCATAAGCAGTTAGAGGCGTCAATTTCTAAGTTTTTTAATACCGAAGATACGATTCTTTATGCGGCCTGTTTCGATGCCAATGGCGGTGCCTTTGAGCCACTACTGACCAGCGATGACGCCATTATTTCTGATTCGTTAAATCATGCCTCAATCATCGACGGTGTACGCTATGTAAAGCCGCGCGTTATCGCTATGCCAATGCAGATATGCAGGATTTGGAGACGCAATTACAAGCGGCGCAAGCACAGCGTTTTCGTTTGATTGTGACCGACGGTGTGTTTTCGATGGATGGTAATGTCGCGCCAATGGATGAGATTTATGCGTTGGCACAAAAATATGATGCCATGGTGATGATTGACGAGTCGCATTCAGCAGGCGTGGTCGGTCACACTGGTGGCGGCGTGACTGAATTGTTTGATCTACGTGGTGATATTGAGCTGATCACTGGTACTTTGGGCAAGGCATTTGGCGGTGCTATTGGCGGCTTTACCACGGGCAAAAAAGAAATCGTTGAGATGTTGCGTCAGCGCTCACGCCCGTATCTGTTTTCAAACTCCATTCCTCCTATGGTGGCGGCGGCTGGGGTAAAAGCGTTTGAGATGCTGTCACAAGACAATACCCTACAAGATAAATTGCATGAAAATACCGCTTATTTTGTGAAAAAAATGCAAGATGCGGCTTCGATATTAAGCCCACCGCATCGGCAATTTGTGCGGTCATGCTTTATGACGCCAACGTCTCCCAGCAAATGGCAGATGCACTGCTTGAAGAAGGCATTTATGTGATTGGCTTCTTTTACCCTGTCGTGCCCAAAAACGAGGCTCGCATTCGTGTCCAACTCTCTGCTGCCCATACTCGCGAGCAGCTAGACAAGTGTATCACCGCCTTTATCAAAGTCGCCAAGCAAATGAAAGTGATTGATTAAGCGTCGTTCGGTATTTGTTCAGTATTCACTCGCTAGATTCAACCATTAAGTACAACACCGTTAAATAAGAGAAAAGTATGAAAGCACTGGTTAAAGCCCATGCCAAAAAAGGCATCTGGATGCAAGACATGCCAGAACCTACGGTTGGCATCAATGACGTTAAAATTAAAATTAAAAAAACCGCCATTTGCGGTACAGATTTACACATTTATAAGTGGGATGAGTGGTCAGAACGAACCATCAAGACACCGATGATCATCGGACACGAATACGTCGGTATCATTAGCGAAATAGGCGATGGTGTGAAGCACTTTGAAGTGGGTGATCGAGTCACAGGCGAAGGGCATATCGCTTGCGGGCATTGCCGTAACTGCCGTCGTGGCAAGCTGCATGTGTGCGAAAACACCATCGGCGTGGGCGTCGACCGCGATGGCGCGTTTGCCGAATATTTGGTGATACCTGCCGATAATGTCATCAAACTCGATGAGCGTATTAGCGATGAGATGGCCGCCATTATGGACCCCTTTGGTAATGCCACTCATACTGCCCTTTCATTTCCTGTCCTTGGTGAGGATGTGCTAATCACGGGTGCGGGACTGATTGGTTCCATGGCGACAGCGATTTGCCGCTTCGCAGGGGCGCGTAATATCGTGGTCAGTGATATCAGTGATTATCGCCTAGAGCTTGCCAAAAAAATGGGCGCGACGATGACCATCAACCAGCCAAAGGTGAAACCATCGAAGGTGCCATTGCTGAGTTAAAAATGCACGGCTTTGATATTGGACTTGAGATGTCAGGCTCGCCTCAGGCATTTGATTCGATGATTAGTAACATGTATAACGGCTCTAAAATCTCTCTCTTGGGCATTTTGCCTAACACCACCACGGTGGATTGGAGCAAGATTATTTTTAAGGCGTTAACCCTAAAAGGTATTTATGGCCGTGAGATGTGGGAGACGTGGTATCAGATGGAGCAAATGCTGATTAGCGGTATTGATCTATCGCCCATCATTACCCATCGCATGCACATTGATGACTTTCAAGAAGGCTTTGATATTATGGAAAGTGGGCAATGCGGTAAGGTGATTTTAAGCTGGGATTGATAATGTAGTACGTCAGTATTTGAGAAATTGTGGTTAGGGTTTACATTGTCACGACTGAGAAAACGGCACTGATTTCAGTGCCGTTTTTTATAGGGTGAAAATTATATGAGGGATAAACTATGAGCGATTCTGAAGCCGAAAAACTTGAAAAGTATTTAGCAGAAAAAGCCAAGCAAGATCAGGAAAAAGAGCATGAGTCTAAGCCGCTCTCTGCCTATGATGCTTGCGTGCTAAAGGAAAGTGCTAAGATTCATAAGTTGATAGCTGAGGCTCAGAAGTGTTTGGATGGTGAGTAATTTTGATTAAATCATTATGTATAAAAAAATGATCTTAATCAATATTTTTATTTTTTAACACATCATATGATGTTATAATTTATAAAAATTACATGGATGAAACTAATATGTACCAAGCACCACAGTATGAAATCTTCAGCGACTTAGATAGCCGCAACACAGATGGTGAGCTTATAAACAATAGCGAAGCCGTGGAAATTTTGAAGAATAAATTCGGTTTTACTCCTCAAGTCATTTTCGATGCTATTCAAAAAGCTGATCAAAATTTCAATATGAAAACTAAGGTAAACTGTGCAAGCGGTATAGCGCGTTGGGGTGACATTGGGGAAAACATAGCCCTACAATTAATTTCTAACGAAATCGAATTTAGCCGAGGTCAAGGACAACCTACATTAACCATCGTTGATAACAATATTCAAATTATTATCATGTCCAGTAATGACGCTTTAGGTAATATGAACTTGCCGATTTCCTCCAACTGTTCAAAAGGTATTGAGACGAAACATAAAATTGATATAAATAAATATAGAAATATGACTAGCGAGAAACTAGAAACTTGGGTTCTATATTATCCTTCAAGAAAACACGAAATTTATCAAGATGATGCTCCAAGTTTAATTTATGAACTTGCAAGACCAATGTCTTATATAGTAATGGTTGATGGAAAAATTTTCAACTGATCATGATTGTAGATTGATGTTTTCTTCAGATTCAGAAAATGAGGTTCAGTCATATATGAGTGAGTTTGCTGATGAATCAGTGAACGAGGACTCGTTTGAAATTGGGTATAAAAATGCGAGCAATGAAGAGTAACTTTGAATTCAATAAGCGCCGTCTAAAAATAGCTAAAGACTTAAAGGGGAAAACGAATAAAGATCTAGCAAATATATTGTCATGTACTGAAGCTACAATTTCAAACTATTTGAACGAGAATAAACCTTCAGTGCCTGATTTCGAAAAAGTAGTCAAGTTAAGTGAGTCATTAAACCTACCTTTTGACTTCTTTAACTCCACTTTCAAAACACAAGTGGTAGATGAGCAAATTTTCTTTCGTTCATATAGCCGTATAAAAGCTCAGTACAGAAATTCTGCACTTGCTTACAGTGAGTTTGCAATTCAAACCTTAGAGTATTTTGACAAAACAATATCTATCTTCCCATTTTCCAAGGCTTCGATATTGATACTTTGGTTAATGAGCCTGAAAAAGCTGCTTTAACACTTCGTGGCGATTGGCAATTAGGTATTCTACCGATTAAAAACATTATTGCCCTACTCGAATCACATGGTATTGCAGTATTCCGTTTGCCAATGGAAGTAAAAGAAGTTGATGCATTCTCTTTTTATCATGATGGGCGACCTATAGTATTTTTGAATACAGCGAAGTCAGCAGAAAGAATGCGCTTCGATGCTGCTCATGAACTTGGTCACTTAGTTCTGCACAGTGATGATAAAAATGTACTTGAAAATATGAAGGACAAAGAGCACGAAGCTGATAGGTTTGCTTCCAGTTTTTTAATGCCGAGAGAAGCATTTGTAGTTATGGCTCCAAACAATCTAAATCTACCGAATCTAATCAGCTATAAAAAATACTGGAAAGTATCTCTTGCAGCTATGAACTATAACTTACACACTAATGGATTATTAACTGATTGGCTTTATCGTTCTAATTGTATCGAGTTTAGTAAACAAGGATATAATAAGTTAGAACCTGAACCTATTGAACGTGAACAACCGATTCTACTTAATAAGATTATTAAGGTTCTCTTAGAAAAAGAAGGTAGGAATTTTTATGAAAATATTGATTTTGGCTATCAAATTTTAGATGATATAACGTTCAAGTTAATCAGTAAAAACACTAAGCCTAGACTGAAATTACTCTAAGATCATTACTCCAAACACAAAAAAGGTGAGCCTAAGCCCACCTTTTCATTTCAAAAAACAGCTATCTAAAACTATAAGCAATTGCTAGAGGTTTGAGTAGCGAGGAAAACATGCGCAAGCACTACATGTCGTAGGCTCAGCAAGTTTGACGAAGCTAATCAAGCATCTAGGTTTGCGACTAGCGCAACCAAGCACGAGCGTTACGGAACATACGCATCCACGCACCGTCCTCATCCCACTCTTCTGGTTTCCAGCTATGGTTATAGGCTTTTAGGTTACGCTCAGGATGTGGCATCATAATCGTCACACGACCATCAGTGCTACACAGACCCGTGACACCGCCGACCGAACCGTTTGGATTGAGCGGATATGTCTCAGTTGGATGACCTTGGCTATCGACATAACGCATCGCAAGCTGACCGTGTTTGGCCATACCGTCAATCTCTGTGTTGTCTAGCGTGGCATAGCCTTCACCATGTGCCACAGCGATTGGCAAGATGCTGTCTTGCATACCTTTGAATAGGATAGACTTGGTACGCTCGATTTTCACATTGACCGTACGCGCTTCAAAACGAGCCGACTCGTTAGCGATGAAGCGTGGGAAGTTATCTGCACCTGGGATGAGTCTTTTAGCTGAGCCATCATCTGACAACCGTTACAGACACCTAGTGAGAAGGTCTCAGGACGGGCAAAGAAGCGGACAAACTGCATGCGTAACTCATCATGGAACAAGATAGAGTTCGCCCAGCCAGAGCCTGCGCCCAATACATCACCATAACTAAAGCCACCACAAGCGACCAGACCGTCGAAGTCACGTAGATTGATACGACCACTCAGTAGATCGCTCATGTGTACATCGACCGCTTCAAAGCCAGCTTGGGTAAAGCCTGCTGCCATCTCTGTCTGACCATTGACGCCTTGCTCGCGCAAGATAGCGACTCTTGGTTTATTCTCGCGACTGGCTAAATATGGTTCTTCAACCTTCTGATTCAAATCAAAATTCGGCGCAGCGATGAGACCTTGATGGCTTGCATCAGCGATTAAGTCGTACTCTTGCTGTACGCACGCTGGGTTATCACGGCGACGCGCGATTTGATAGCTGACCTGAGTCCACGCTTGCTGTAATTCAGTACGGCTAAAGCTGAGAGTATCATCACCCATAAGCGTTGGCGTTTGGATAATGAGGCTGTCTTCTTCTGAGCTTTGACCGACGAGGCTGAGCATATCAGCAACATTAAACTCTTCTGCCAATTGCATCAATGCGGCGACGTTTTCTGGTAACACTTGGATGACCGCGCCCAATTCTTCGCTGAACAATTGACCGAGTAAGTTATCATCAGTCAATGACAGTTTGATACCTTGACGACTGGTGAATTGCATCTCAGCGATAGTTGCCAATAGACCGCCATCACCGATATCGTGATAAGCGCTGATGACACCTTGCGCGTTGCCCGCTTGGACAAAGTTAAAGAAGTCGACCAAGTCGCTTGGCTGCGCCAAATCTGGGCAGTCGTTACCCAATTGGCTCAGCGTTTGCGCAAGGATTGAACCACCTAGACGTAACTTGCCTTTAGACAAATCAATACGGTAGAACGCGCTATCGCCATTGATTAGCTCAGGGGTTAGCGTTTTTGCCACGTCAACCACAGGAGCAAACGCGGTAATCACAAGGCTCATTGGTGACACAACTGATTTATCCGTCTCACCTGCTTCACTACTGTCAGTCCAGTTGGCACGCATCGATAGCGAGTCTTTACCAACTGGAATCGCGATACCTAATGCTGGGCACAGCTCTTCGCCGACGGTATATACCGCGTCGAATAATGCTGCATCTTCTGCATCATCACCGCAAGCTGCCATCCAGTTCGCTGACATGGTGATATCAGACAACTGAGCAATACGTGCACCAGCAATGTTGGTAATCGCTTCGCCAATGGCAAGTCGTGCTGAAGCTTGAGGCTGATTAGGGCAACTGGCGTACGCTCGCCGATACTCATGGCTTCACCGCTCATCACCTGACCATCTAGCGCAATCAAGCCTGACGCTGTCACTGCACAATCAGATACAGGCACTTGATAGCGACCAACATACTGGTCACGCACGACCATACCAGTGATAGAACGGTCACCAATGCTAATCAAGAATGATTTGCTAGCGACGGTTGGATGACGCAAGACGTCTTTGATAGACTCAGCTAAATTGACTTCGCCTAACTCTAATGCAGGTAAGCTGCTGTCATGACGCTCAAAGCTACGCTTCATCTTTGGCGTACCACCGAGCAATACTTGCATTGGCATATCAACTGGCTGCTCAGCGAGCAAGGTATCATCAACGACCAGCTGACGGACATCCGTGGCTGTTCCCAAGATGGCATACGGGCAACGCTCACGCGCACAGATGGCATCGAATTGATCTTTGCTCTCTGGGCGAATCGCTAGCACATAACGCTCTTGTGCTTCGTTTGACCAGATCGCCATCGGTGACATGCCCGCTTCTAACGATGGGATTTTACGCAGATTTAGTATCGCGCCCATCTCATGGTCATTGACCAGTTCAGGCATCGCATTAGAGATACCGCCCGCGCCCACATCATGCAATGACACGATAGGGTTACCGTCTTTGCCGTTATTGCTGGCATCAACATCACTACCAGCGAGAGCCCAGCAGCGATCTAAAACTTCTTGGCAACGACGCTCCATCTCAGCGTTATCGCGCTGAACTGAGGCAAAGTCCAAGCCTTCATCAAGGTCACCACTATCAACCGAAGAGGCTGCACCGCCACCCAGGCCAATCTGCATCGCAGGGCCACCAAGGACGATTAATAAATCACCTTGTTGAATGGCATTTTTTTCAATGAGGTTGCGTTTGATATTACCGTAACCACCTGCCAGCATGATTGGCTTATGATAGCCGCGCATCTCGCTGCCATCTTTTGCCGCTGACGTATCAAGCTGGAAACTACGGAAATAACCGCATAGATTAGGACGACCAAACTCGTTTGAGAAATTGGCTGAACCAAGTGGTGCTTCAGTCATAATCTCAAGGCTGGTTGCCATACGGTCTGGCGTGCCATAAGCCTGAGTACTCAACTGACCTGACTGCTCCCATTTTTCAGCGAGCTCTGGGATATGCAAGTGTGATACATGAAAACCTGTCAAACCTGCTTTTGGCTTACCGCCACGACCAGTCGCGCCTTCATCACGAATCTCGCCACCAGCACCCGTCGCTGCACCAGAATAAGGGGCAATCGCGGTTGGATGGTTATGGGTTTCGACTTTCATTAAAATGTCGATTGCTTCTTGATGAAAGGCATAAGGATGAATTGAACTGGCATCCATCGCGTCAGTCGGAATTGGATAAAAACGCATACCCTCAGAACCTGCCATTACCGCGGCATTGTCTTTATAGGCAGATAAGATACCTTGTGGATTGGCTTTATAAGTGTTCTTAATCATTTGGAACAATGACTTTGGCTGTATTTCACCATCGACTGTCCATTCAGCGTTAAAGATTTTATGACGCAATGCTCTGAGTTTGCCTGTGCAAACATCATTAGCTCAACGTCGGTTGGGTTGCGTTTTAGCTCATTAACATACGCATTCATCAAATAATCAATATCTTCAACAGATAGCGCAAAGCCGAACTGGGTGTTGGCTAATTCTAACGCTGACTGACCTTGTCCGATGACATCGATATGATTCAGTGATGCTGGCGCTTGATCGTCGAACAATTTACTGACATCGCTCAAGTCATAGACCAAACTCTGCGTCATACGGTCAAACAACACCTGCTCAGCGGCAGTAGACAGCTTTTCACTGATCTTGCTATCGATGGTCAGCGTATAGACAACGACACGCTCGACGCGATTGATCACAATTTCACAGTTATTAAAGATATCGGTCGCTTTACTTGCCCATGGCGAAATCGTGCCAAAACGTGGACCTACAATGACTTGTAATTGATTGCTTTTTGGGGCTTCAAGGACAGTGCTACTATCGACAGCAAGTAAGTCTAGCGCTTTTTTATGCTCATCACCTTCTAGTTCTCGTGATAACACATACACTTGCTGGGTATGGATTTGGCTGACATTTAGCTCGGTTTTTTGCTGGAACTGACTGATGAGTTGCTGCGTCTGAAAATCGGTAAGAAACGGTTGTCCGGCGATGGTCATCATAAAGGCATAATCCGTAAGATCAAGGCATCTCTGCCATGCAAAGTAAATGGTCTGGGTATTATAACAAGAAGCCCTGTAATAAGCAGGTCAAAACCAAGATAAATTGCTGATGCTTGCTATTCAATAATAGTCAAATCTTCGCCATCGTTGAAACCCTTGTTACTTTTACCACAGGCTACTTTCACAACAGAAACTTAACAGCGATCTCGTCACAATTTTTACCTAAAGCTTATAATCCTTACAAACCCTCACATCGCCTTACGGGCAACCTATATAACACAAGGTTACAACTAGGTATTCTAGTTTCAGTTGTTAAGGCGACGATTGTTTTTCTCAATTCATCTGGTTTTCGATATTTGAAAAACGCTTAGCTTGAATAAAAACTACTATAAACAATCAACTATTTAATCACTACGACTTAATCAAAATACAGAAAGGGAAATTTACTATGAGTAGACAAGACCATATCAATAAAGTGCAAGAATTGGTAAAAGACATCAAGTTTGCCATGATGACAACTCGTACTCACGAAGGCCATTTGCATGCCTGCCCAATGACAACGAGCGAGACGAGCATCGGTGCAAAGGAGATTTGGTTCATCGGTGACAAGAGTACCGAAACCGTGAGTGACATTGAGAAAGACCCGCAAGTAAACTTGGCTTATGTCAGTCAAGATGCCAAAAATTATGTCTCAATTAATGGTAAAGCGGAACTGGTCGAAGACCAAGAGAAATTAGACGAGCTATGGTCGCCGATTTACAATGCATTCTATGAGCAAGGTAAAGATGATCCAAATGTACAGCTGATCAAAGTCGTACCACATGGCGCAGAGTACTGGCTCAGTGGTAGTTCGGTCGTCAATATGTTTAAGATGACCACTGCTGCCGTAATGGACGGCAAAAAAGCGACCAATCTGGGTGAAAATAACTCAGTCACGTTATAAGTTATCTAAACCAGAAATAGCAAAATTAAAAACGCCAGTGGCTAATGCGACTGGCGTTTCTTTATGCGTTATCTATATAAGTTATCTATTGATAGGCATTACTGCGGTGGTTTCGCATAACCATTGTCTGCTGGATACGCTTGCGGTTGCTTAGATTTAGGTCTAGTAGGATCATATAAGCCATAGATGACTGTACCTATTACACCTGTGTTATTGATAGAGCCTGAGCTGGTATTAGCAGCATAAGCACTCGCGGGCTTGCTAAATATAAAGGAAGCCACTGAGCTTTGGCTCTTACGGAAGCCTTCAATCACCAAATTATCATGTGGGTTTAGCACATATCCACTGTCATAGCGACTGGCAGCACTGCCATTGAGGACATTTATTCCATCGACACTAGCGACGATTTCATAAGTGTTATCGCTGTTATTATGATACACCAAGCGGTAGGCCTGACCCGCTTGACCTTGCACGTAATAATTACCCGAATTTCGATAGATCGATAACGTATCTGTGTCAGTTTCCATCGAAAAATCCACCTTGCCCGCCAGTAGTGACATGCTATTAACCGCACGTCCATTATAAGATTTATCAGCATAACGGACTTGCATCTGCTCGATAGGCTCACTGCTCGTACGGCGCAGATCAACAGTCGTCACTTCTGAATTAACGTCATCACCCCACTTTGTGCCCAAACGCTCCGATTCTGCCGCGTCCTGAGTGGAACGTTCTGCAGTAGCGTCTATTTGAATAGATTTTTCTCGCTGAATGATTGAGGTGGACTCTTCCTGCATGTTTGAGCCAGAAGAACATCCCGTTAATAATGCCAACAATAATACGGCAATGCCCGACTGTGCCTGATATGATGTCATGCTTATTTCCTTATTTGAATGCCGTTTCATGATAGCTCGATCAACTTTCTTGTATTTTGTTCAGGGTCTGTTGAACAGTCAAATGTGGTACTGGCAGTCATTATTTTTTAGACAATATGCAGTGAAATTTTTGATGCCTAGTCATTCTAGGTTAAACAATTTCGCCATATATTGGCAAAAAAGAGTATTGCCCTGAAAGGCTGATGCTAAAATCACCCCAACGTTGTTGCAAGCCTAGCTAAGGTCTCGACATTATCGTCGGTTTGCGCCTAGTTTGGTGCAATTTTAACAATCAGCAGCCCTAATATTTGAATGTTCAACAGACCCTAATAATTTTGAGTATATATCAACCATACAAACAATGTCTAAGGCAAATAGGCAACATCAGCGGTATTTCAAACAGACCATAAAAAACGCCAGCGGCTAATGCGACTGGCGTTTTTTGTTGTCTATGTTGTTTGTTGATCATATCTGCGTTATATATTTACCCGCTTTGCTTTAGGTAAGGCCAAGCCGCTTTGAGATAAATCATCATCGACCATAGTGTCAAAATAACAGCAGCAACCATCAGCACATAACCGATCGTTTCGAGCGACTCCCAGTTTAATAAAAGTACCGTAATAGCCACCATTTGAAACGTCGTTTTTAGCTTGCCGACATACGACACCGCCACACTGGTACTTTTGCCCAACTCTGCCATCCATTCACGTAGCGCTGACACCGCAATCTCACGCGAGATAATCACAATCGCGGCGATTGCCATAATAATATTGGGATGCCATTGCACCAAGATAATAAGCGCCGCCGCCACCATTAACTTATCAGCGACAGGGTCTAAAAAACGACCGAAGGCTGACATAACATTAAGCTTACGGGCAAAATATCCATCAAGCCAATCAGTAATCGCTGCAATAATAAAAACGCTAGTCAAAAGTAAATGGCGTAACAAGCTATCACTAAACTCGCTCATGCCGACCCGCGCAATCACATTGTCTGAGATGGCAGGCATGCCAATTCCCATAGCAGGTGGCCAATAAGCAATCGCGACAAATAGCGGAATCATTAAAATCCGCGCGATAGTAAGGTTATTAGGCAAGTTAAAAATACTCTTGGTATTTTGCGGCTCCTGCGTATGCAAATGCGTATTCTCAGTCATGGCAAACCCAGTTTTATATAAACATATTAATGGTAGATAGCTTAGCATTTTTCACGCAGGTCGTCATGCCATCTCTTTAGCTATTCAGTTATCGATATAGTCGGTTGAATTTAAAAATAGTCGGTTGAATTTAAAAATAGTCGGTTGAATTTAAAAATAGCACAAGGCAACCGAATGTAGATGTATATTTAATACTTCAAGCGAGGTTAACGCAATAATATTTTTATAGTGGAATGACTATTAAAATTAATCAATCTTTCATATATAACTACAAAACTTTGATACGTATTTATCAATGTTAGATATGACACGACTAAAAGACTCATCTACTGGAGATGAAATACGACGTTAATTTTCTCTCTCATAAGCTCTAAACGTAATGTCATGTAACCAAAATAGCCAAACCGCTGCCAATTGCGCTATGATAGCGATTCTAATAAAAACACTTGTACACTTAAATATGTAAGTAAATATATGCAGTTATTGAATTAATCACCACCACCCTAATATTAGTTAATATAGAAACACTCATAATAACAATAGGTCACAACCACTGCCTCTGTAGCTCCTTTACACGATCAGTTTTCCTCGGCCCACAGTTCCTCCTCTGTGGGCTCTTTTTTTGCCTGTAATTCATGCTTAATTAAAGGTTTGTCATATATAAGTATGACTATCTGCAAAAATCTGTATCGTTTGAGCAATAATCTAAAAAGCGGCATATTGCTTACAAGGAAAAACCCACCATAAGGTGGGTTTTTATAATACAAACAATGAATCGGCGATGGCTTAATAACACAAAGAAAGATATTCAGAGCTTTACATCACTCAGTGTCATCGCAGTTATCTTAATTGGCACAGCGAATAGCCACGCAGTACCAGCAGTACAATAGAATCTGTCGTTATGATAAGAAACGATTTGGGCAGTAAAATCGTTTGAATCTTGATCACACATAGCTTCTTCATCACTATTATCATCTACCGCACACCATATCTCATGGCAGCCATGCTCAAGCATTACACGAGTCAGCTCACTTCCTCTAAGCACTATATTCACCTCTAACTTCGTACTATTTTGTATATTATGTTATACGAATATAACTGTTTCTTAGCAATTTGGACAGCTTTATTTTCAATTAAAGTATTACAAATTAATACACAAATTTTCAGTTATAAGCGGCTATAGATTTATATCATCATAAAAAAGTTCTACTTTTTTTACTGGTATGGCGCATTGCCATTCAACGCCTTCTTTACAGGAGAATTTATCATTTTCAAAAGAAATAATGTGCCTTAGCAAATCATATTCAGCGCTATCGATACTAGCCATCGCTTGCTCGTCGCTCTCATTACTGACCGCGCATAAAACCTGCTTATCCCCTCGTGCTAGCATGGCACAAGTCAGCCCACTTCCTCTCAATCTGGTACTCATAAACTATCCTTTATTTTCAACAATTTATAGATTTCTTGCTATATCATATAGATATAGAGATACTATATAGTATTGATTTATAGTCTCTTTAGTATTTAAGTGTATATGCACATTAACTCATCTCATCCATCGCTTAGTGTTTTTTAACTTTAAAGGGCTCTGAAAATTGCAAAATCAAAAAACCAACGACCGATAATATAATGGCAATCTCATAACGACCGTAAGCCACCGAAATACCGATGGCACCCGTATTCCATAAGCTCGCTGCCGTGGCAGTGCCCTTTGAGCCTTTTTCATTTTTAAAAATCGCCCCACCACCGATAAATCCCATACCTGTGATGATGGCATACATGATTCTCGCTTCACCAGTAGCATCATAAATATCCATACCAACCAACATAAACGCGCATGACGCAATGGTTACCAGTGGAAACGTCCTTAACCCCGCGCCGTTGTCTTTCATCTCACGATTAAGGGCAATCGGTAATGACAATATAAAGCGATGCCCAACTGGAAAAAATGATAGCCCATCAGCTCTAAATCTATATCGAATCCAAACATCGTTATCACCTTGTCATATTAAGAAAACACCCTTAAAGTCCAGTTTCGGATAGCGTCAGTCGCTAAGTAAACTTTCGCCATTATTTTGCTTTGTTGATTGCCTCAACCGTCTGTTGCGCCATTTGATAGCAACTTTCGATATTGCCTTGTCCGCACCAATCACCACTGACAATCCATTGATGAGACTCATCTATCAAGATGCCTAATGCTTCTTTATCACTATCAGAAACAGTGGCGGCATAGCGCCAACGATGGCAATCTATTTGGCTAGGAGCATGGTCATCATTCCAATTCAATGCTTGCTTGGCAGCTGTTAATAACTGCGCTTTGATCGTCTCCATATCGTCATCGATATGCTGCTCTGACCAGTCGTTGCGCGCATGAATAGTGACACTGGGTAGCAGGTCATCGCGAGCAGGTTTTTGGTGCTCGATAAATATTCTATCGAGTATAGAGTCATTCAGATAAGCCACATCCCAGCGTGGCGCTGCTTGAGCGCTTAACATTTTTGGTAATGTATCAAAATTATCCCACCCCAGCATCAGCGTATAGCACGCCAGCATTGTTGGCTTAGAAATCTTGGCTTGCTCAGCAAAGCCGCTCTCTGCCATTAACTCTATGGTCTGACCATTAGGCGCGGTACATATCACCCAGTCAAAGTGCCCTAGACTCGCACCAGTCTCGTCAAATAGCTCAGTTTTTTTATCGTTTTGTGCCGCTATAGACCTGTCATATTGAGCCAATGGCGCAACGCGGGTTTTAAATTTTATAGTACTGTACTGCAACTCATCAGCCAGTGTACGCCCCCAACTGGTCATTTTTGGCGTACTGATATAGCGGGCTTGCGTGGTGTTCCATTGCTCCTTACTCTGAATATCGGGCGCTTGGATATCAGGCGATTGAGTATCATGATTCGCTGGTGTTAAATCGATCACCTGCGCGCACCACGGCTGTAGCAATCCCGTCTCTAACCAAGGCGTAATGAATTGCTTAAAACTTGCCGTCTTAGCCGTAAAAAACTGTGCTCCAAATGCCCATTGCCAGTTTTTGCCAGTGTGGCTATCAGTACGATATCGAGTGGCTAAACGCCCTACGCTACGTGACTTTTCAAAGACAATAATTTGCGGTAAGGGTGTTTTCGCACTATCTTGTGCTATGTTTTGAGCAAAGGTACGCTCTAATAGAGTAGCGGTAAACAGCCCTGTTAAACCACCACCAATGATAGCGATTTTTGGTGATTGGGTAGCGACAGCGGGCAAAGAGTGATTGGTCATAATGACAGCAGGCCTCATATAATGTTGGATAAAAAAGGGAGTGATAATAGTAGGAACGTTTTAGATAATATGGTTATCGTTAGATAAGATGGTTATAGAAAGTATTGGACCTTTAAAGTTTGTTGATATCAATATCGTCTGCGTAAAAAAGCCATGCTAGTTTTAATAACATGACTTTTCTGAACGCTAATCGTCTATTTACTGAACCTGCTTTTAGCAATATCTAATTATCGATAATTTATCCTACTCTCCTCGCGCAGCTTTGACTACCTCAACCAGCTGATTAATCACCGAGCTATCCGCAAGAGTAGACAAATCACCCAGACCAACATATTGCCCTGCTGCAAGGTTACGTAAAATACGGCGCATGATTTTGCCCGAGCGGGTTTTGGGTAGCGCCTCAACGATATGAATAGCATCCAAATTAGCAATCGGACCAATCTCAGCGCGAACATGTCGATTCAGCTCAGCCTTTAGCGCTTCTGTCTCTTTTTCACCCGATTTTAGAATAATAAAGGCACAAACGCCCATACCGCGAATCTCGTGCGGCATCCCGACAATGGCGGCCTCCGCTGTCGCAGGATGCGCGACCACGGCGCTCTCAATTTCTGCTGTTCCCAGACGATGCCCTGCGACGTTAAGCACATCATCGACGCGACCCGTGATCCAGTAATGTCCATCTTCGTCACGCTGCGCCCCATCACCAGTGAAATAATAACCGGGATACTCACTAAAGTACGTCTGTAAAAAACGCTCATGGTCATTATAAATGGTACGCATTTGCCCCGGCCAACTGCTGTTAATTGCTAGGTTTCCTTCAGCAGAGCTTCTAGCATGGTACCGTCACTATCAACAATCTCTGGCTTGATACCGTACAAAGGATTCATCGCTGCACCCGGCTTGAGGGCGACCGTGCCTGGTATCGGTGCCATGAGGATGCCGCCTGTCTCAGTTTGCCACCAAGTATCTACAATCGGACACTTGCCACCGCCGACGACATGGTAATACCAGTCCCATGCTTCTGGATTGATCGGCTCGCCGACTGTTCCGAGTAGCCGCAAACTTGAACGATCAGACTCCCGCACAAAGACATCGCCCTCCTTCATCATCGCTCGAATCGCCGTCGGTGCAGTGTACAGAATGGTCACATCGTGCTTATCGATGATATGGCCGATGCGTGCCCATGTGGGATATTCTGGTACACCCTCGAACATCACCGTCGTCGTACCGTTGGCAAGCGGTGCGTAGGTTGCATAAGTATGACCTGTGATCCAGCCTACGTCCGCAGTACACCAGTAGACGTCATCGTCTTTAATATCGAACACATCTCGAAAAGTAGAGAGAGCATAAGTGATATAGCCGCCCGTGGTATGCAGCACACCTTTAGGTTTGCCAGTAGAGCCAGAGGTATACAATAAAAATAGTGGGTCTTCGGCATTCATGACTTCTGGCTCGCAATGTTCTGACTCGCCATCGACCAAGTTATGATACCAAACATCGCGGCGACCACTCATCGGTACAGAATTGCCCGTACGATGAACGACTATGACGTTGGTGACGCTGTCAGTGCCATCCATATCTAGTGCCCGATCGACATTGGCTTTGAGCGGCGTATGCTTATTACCACGTAAGCCTTCATCAGCCGTAATGATGATTTTTGAGCGGCTGTCTATCAGGCGATTGCCCAAGCTCTCAGCAGAAAAGCCACCAAAGACCACGGAATGCACCGCACCAATACGCGTACATGCCAGCATCGCTATCATTGCCTCAGGTATCATCGGCATATATAAAGTCACGCGATCGCCTTTTTTGACCCCAAGCTTACGCATGGAATTACCCAAGCGACAGACCGCTTGATGTAGCTCTTTAAAGGAGATGATTTTGTGCAGTGAAGGGTGATCGCCCTCCCAAATAATGGCAGGCTTGTAAGGATTTTTTTTGACATGTCGGTCGAGACAATTGACAGAGATATTCAACTCGCCGTCCTCAAACCATTTTATGCGAAAATCATCCAAATCATAATTAACATTGCTGATTTTGGTCGGTTTTTTTATCCAATCGATCAGCTCGGCACGCTTCGCCCAAAAAGCATCATTAGCCTCAGGTGATTCGATAGATTTTTCGTAGTCTTCGCGGTATTGTTCAGCGGTAGTATTGGCAGCAGCGATAAATTCGGCCGCAATGGGGAATGATTTTTGAGTCATCGTATTTGTCCTTTTTAATTATTATGACCTGCGCGCATAACGGTCGAAAACGACTGCCTGTACAGGTGATAAGGGTCATCTTCCATAATGTGTGACACTCACGGTTAGTTTGACAAATAAGCAGAACGGTTGCAAGGTATCAACAGCCGTTCATAACAATATGCCTATATAGCGGTATACTTGATCACCCATGATAAAATTTATTGACGAGGTGTGGTTTTGCATCTATTCGCTTTTAATCTTGCTATTGACTAATTTAAAACATGTTTTGATTTTGGCACAAATTTTGATTTTGGCATAAATAAAGGCATCACCGTTCAGATATCAGATAATGATATGACATTTAATCCTTGTAACCTTGTATGAAATATGGACAATAGCTACACGCGAGATACGACGCCAAAATACACCCTTCACTAAACCCTCTTATTGACCTGCTGCTATAAAGATAAGCAATCGGCGTTGTTGATTCGATGACGGATTTGGTGGCTGGTTTTTTAAACCCATTATTTTATGAGACTACCATGAGCAATCACCGCAATGCATCACAATACACCCACTATGATGTCATCATCATCGGCGCTGGCGCGTCAGGGTTATACTGTGCGCTCACAGCGGGTCGCCGTGGTCGCCGCGTGCTAGTATTAGACCATGCCAATAAAGCGGGCAAAAAAATCCTCATGTCAGGTGGCGGACGCTGCAACTTTACCAATTACTATGTCGAGCCTGAACACTTCATCGGTGCCAATCAACATTTCTGTAAATCCGCGCTTAGTCGTTATCCCAGCTGGGAATTTATCGGTATGGTGGCAGCACATAAAATCCCTTACCATGAGCGCGAACATGGTCAGCTGTTTTGTGATGATTCAGCGCAAGATATTTTGACCATGCTCCTCGCGGAATGTACGGCAGCTGGTGTACAAGTAAAGCTGAATGCGCAGATTGACAGTGTGCAAGCTATCGAAAATGACAAAAACGCCAAATTTGAATTACTGACCAGCAAGCAGCTTAGTAAAAAAGAAAAGCAAGAGAGAAAAGAATCCGCCAATCAAACAAAACTGCCGCAAACAGGTTACCGCTGCGAGTCACTCGTGGTCGCCACGGGCGGACTGTCTATTCCAACGATGGGAGCCAGTGGTTTAGGATATGAATTGGCGCAGCAATTTGGGCACACGCTGATCGCAACCGATGCCAGCTTAGTGCCTTTTACCTTTACGGATAAAACGGGTGAGCTTATCCGATCTTTGGCTGGTATTAGTTTGCCAGTCATCGCTAGCAATGAGCGCATCTCTTTTAAATTGCCTATGTTGTTTACCCATCGCGGGCTGTCAGGCCCTGCTATGCTACAACTATCAAACTATTGGCACACTGGCGAGACCATTAGTATCAACCTGCTGCCAAATATCAACATGACAGCGCTGCTCCTTGCGCACAAAAAATCGCACCCAAAGCAACTGATTCGGACGGTCGTAGCGGACTATACCGATAGCGGCGATGACAGTAATAAGCTACCAAAAAAGCTGCTTGCCGCGCTACAAACGCACCTTTGGGAGGATATCAAAGACACCGAACTTGCCAATATTAAAGATGAGCGGCTGACGGAGCTTGGCGCGACTTTGAATGGCTGGCAGCTCAAACCCTCTGGTACAGAAGGCTATCGTACCGCTGAGGTGACCCGCGGCGGCGTAAAAACTGATGAAGTCTCCTCAAAGACCATGCAAAGCAACATGCAGGAGGGCTTATACTTTATCGGTGAAGTGCTGGACGTTACTGGTTGGCTTGGCGGCTATAACTTCCAATGGGCATGGGCCAGTGGCTTTGTCTGCGGTGAAGTGGTTTAGCCTCATTTAATTATAACGATGTAGCATTCTTAATCATAAACAGTGCTACATCGGCAGTGCTTACAGACAGCACTTATAAACAGCACTTATAGATAGTGTCATGGCTAAATGCCCACCACGCCTAATGAGATATCCCTATTTTTATTCTACTTAAGTTGCCTTTTATCTATATTAACCCTTGATAAATCATTAAAATAAACACAATATAGGTAGCTATAAATGTAGCGTAACTTAACAGAACTTTTTTATTAAAAAACATGTTTCGTCTGACGAGGTAATAAATGCGTCCTATTAAAAATATTCATGGTGATAAAGCGCCGCACTGGGTAGGTGACGGCTTTTATGTAAAGACCTTAATCAACCATCTTGACGATAACCCTCATTTTAATTATAGCCATACCGACCCTTTTTTATTATTCGATTATGGCAAACCAACGACCTTTGATCCGAACCCCAATTATAAAACACAGCCGCATGGAGTCGGACAGCATCCACACAAAGGCTTTGAAACCGTCACTATCGCCTACGAAGGTGAAGTCAGTCATGCCGATTCAGTAGGCGGGCAAGGGATTATTCAAAAAGGCGATGTGCAATGGATGACCGCAGGTCGTGGCATCATGCACGAAGAGTTTCATTCCGAGGCTTTCGGTCAATGCGGCGGCGTCTTTAGTATGGTGCAACTGTGGGTTAACTTGCCAAGTGCGCACAAACTGACCGACCCAAACTATCAAAGCATCAAACGGCAGATCTGCCTATCGTTGAGTTAATCGACAGCAGCAACCCTGACCACCAAACGACGATTGGTAAGGCGGCTATCATTGCTGGTGCGTGGCAAGAAATCAGAGGCGCGGCAAATACCTTTACTCCGATTAACTTATGGGATATTGAACTGCATACTGCGGGCGCGACGACGCTAAAAGTGCCCAACACCCACAATACGCTACTGCTAGTACAAGAAGGTGAACTACTGGTCAATGGTACGTCAGTCAGTGCTGGCAATTTGATTCAATTTGATGCGCCAACTCAGCACCGCACTGATGGGCAAGCTCAGCAAACACTGGCTACTGATAACATTGAGCTGCATTATCCTGCTACCGAAAATGGCAAGCAAGCACCAGTCAAGCTTTTACTATTGAGCGGCGAACCTATCGGTGAACCAGTCGCAGGTTATGGTCCCTTTGTAATGAACACCCAAGAAGAGCTCCGCCAAACGTTTCGGGATTACCAAACGGGCAACTTTGTTAAATAGTTAAAATACAGGCATCAAAAAGCCACCTGACAGTCTGCGTCAGGTGGCTTTTTATTATGTGCTTATGTATCGGCTAACGCTGAGGGTGTTTTTAACACACCTTAAGGTTAGCTAATCATAAGGGCAGCTGATTATCCATTATGCTTGGTTAAGGAATGGATAATCGGTATAGCCTTCAGTACCACCACCATAAAAACTCTCTGGATGCTGCTCATTGAGCGCCGCCCCTTCTCGGATACGCTCAACCAAATCAGGATTGGCGATATAATCACGGCCAAAAGCAACCGCATCGATATAGCCTTCCTTGATGTTTTTCTCCGCTTTTTCAGCAGTATAGCCACCAGCAGCGATGATCATATTGTCAAAAGCATCACGGACACGCTGACGGAATGCATCACTATAAGGCGTACCACCTGCCCAATCAGGCTCAGAGAGATGCAAATACATCAGACCACGCTTGTTGATCTGTTCAACTAGCCAGATGTTTTCGTCTTCGTTGTAGCCTGCTTCTACATTGTTAAACGTGCCAAGTGGCGAGATACGAATACCCACATGATCAGCATCCCACGCATCAACACAAGCATCGATGACATCAAGAGTCAGACGCGCACGATTCTCACGGCTACCGCCATACTCATCATCACGCTGATTGGTTTGCTCAACCCAAAACTGATGCAATAGATAACCGTGTGCACCATGAATCTCTACCCCATCAAAGCCTGCTTCTTTAGCATTTTTGGTCGCTTGGGCAAAATCAGCGATGACTTGCTTAATCTCGTCAAGGGTGGCTGGACGTGGCGTGGTCGCTTCAACACGGATGGCGTGGTTATTGCTATCACGCAATGACGTACGCACACCGACATGCACATCAGACGCTGAAATCGGCGCTTCGCCATCAGGCTGCACGCTTTCATGCGCGACCAATCCTGTGTGCCATAGCTGTACGACAATTTTGCCACCTTTGGCATGGACATTATCAACGATAGTTTTCCACGCAGTGATTTGATCTTGAGTATGGATACCCGGCGCGCCAGCATAGCCTTTTGCCTGAAAAGATACCTGCGTCGCTTCAGTAATAACAAGCCCAGCACTCGCACGCTGTGAATAATACTCTCCAGCAAGTGCCGTCGGTACATCACCAGGTTCGATCGAACGCAGACGTGTCAACGGTGCCATGATGATGCGGTTTTTTAGGGTTTGCGTACCCATTTTTACGGGTTCAAATAAATTATCGTGTGCCATAAAAAGCCTTATTTGTTGTTATAAAACCATAATGATTGGTTTGTTATTAATGAATAAATAGCGCGCTCGTTTTTTAATACGCTATTTATAATCCGTAGTCTTTATAGGGGGCAAACGTGATAATTCCAAGGAAAAATGACCAATAAAAATATCAATATGGCATGATATCGGTATTGATAATACTCATTATTCAACGCCTCTTATTAGCCTATTAAGCGAATGGCTTTAATCATTTAAAAACATAAATAGTAAAATAATATTATCTATAAATAACATGTACTCATAACCTCTTAGTCAAAAGTCTACTTAGGGCGTGTTGAACGATGACCCAATCGAGATTTTTACAACTTGAGCATCTTTTTAATGGACAACTCTAAAGACAAGTAAGTGCCAAACAATATCACCATCGAGCCGATGATCGCAGGTGTGTCCAATGCTTCACCAAGCAATAAGTAACCCAATATAATCGCAAAAATCGGAATCACCAAGGTAATACTGGTTGCACGCATAGGACCAATACTTTTTATCAATTGATTCATAAAAATCAAGGCAATGGCTGTTGAAAATACGCCAATACAAATGACTGAAACCCAAGCAGTAAGGCTAATGCTTTTACCATATGGGAATTCGTAGACTGCTATCGGCAACATGATAATACTGGCAATGATGAGCGAACCTGCGGTAATAGCGACTGGTGAGACATTGTATAAGTAGTTTCTGGTGATATTGGCACCGACGGCATAACCGACACAGGCCAATAACGCATAGCCCATTGGCAGCAACCCTGAACTTGACTCAGCGCCCTGCCCGCTACCGCCAAATAAGTTTTCACTCATCAAAATAATCACACCGATAACACCGATGACTAAACCGAGAATTTGTGTTCTTGACAGCCTGTCTTTAAAAAAGGTACTGGCGATGAAACCGCTCATCATCGGCACAGACGCATTAAGCACCGCCAACACCCCTGCGTTTACCGAGCGCGCTGAAAATGCAAACAGGATAAAGGGAATAGCCGCAGAAAATAATCCAACCAGCGTCAACACTTTCCAATTATCCCGTATGCCCTCTCTGTTTTTGGGCTGATTAAAACAAAAACCAGCATGGTCAGCCCAGCCAAGACCACACGAAGGCTCGCAAAAGCTAACGAGCCAAATTCAGGCACGCCGATACGATAAAAAATAAAAGACAGCGACCACATAAAGGATAAGGTGATAAAAATAATGAGGTCGCGGTTAGACATGGGGTGATCCTATCAAGCGTTAGACAGTAAAAAAACCTCGATGATAACTTTTTAATTGCTCGATTGATGTTGTATTTTCTGTATTTATCGCTGATTTCTTCTACAAATTCACTTTATCCAAAATAAAGTCAATGTCCTTATCGCCGCGCCTGACAAATTGACCAAAATCGTCTCATCCGCTGACATATCTTTGGCAATTTTCATCGCATAAGCGATGGCATGTGCCGACTCTAAGGCAGGAATAATACCCTCAAGGCGCGACAATGCCATGAACGCTTCTAGACATTCAGCATCAGTTGCCGACTCATAAGTAGCCAGTTTTAAATCTCGCAGATGTGAATGCTGTGGTCCAACCCCTGGATAATCAAGACCGGAGGCAATCGAATGTACGGGAGCTGGCTCGCCTTTTTCATCGAGCAGCACGTAGCATTTAAAACCATGAATCTCACCTTTCACGCCGAGCGACATTGTCGCCGCATGATTAGGAGTATCCAGACCTTCACCTGCGGGTTCCACGCCTATTTTTTCTACACTTTTATCATCAAAAAAGCCACTAAACATACCAATAGCATTGGAGCCGCCGCCAATACAAGCGACCACTTTATTGGGCAGCTTACCCGTCGTTGCTAAGAACTGCGCCCGCGCTTCATGTCCGACCACTGACTGAAAGTAGCTGACCATTTCAGGATATGGCGCAGGTCCCAGTGCCGAGCCAATCGCAAACATACTGGTATCAAGCTCATTCAAATAAGTCTCAAAGGCGCTATCGACCGCTTCTTTTAGCGTACCAGCACCACGCGAGACTGGTACGATATTGGCGCCCAAAATCTTCATCCGGCTGACGTTTGGATGCTCCTTTTTAATATCGACCACACCCATATGAATCTCACACTCTAAGCCCATCAAGGCCGCTGCGGTTGCCAACGCTACGCCATGTTGCCCCGCACCCGTTTCCGCAATCACCTTTTTTTTGCCTAATTTCTTGGCCAATAACACTTCGCCCAAACAGTGATTAATCTTATGCGCGCCCGTATGGTTTAAATCTTCACGTTTAAAATAAATCTGCGCGCCGCCGCAATGCTCCGTCAAACGCTGCGCATGATAAATAGGACTTGGACGACCAACATAGGTCTCACGCAAGCGCTTCATCTCAGCGATAAAATCATCGTCTTTAATGATTTCACGAAAACCCACTTCGATTTCTGCCATGGCTTTGGCCAGCTCAGGATGACCAATTTTGCCACCAAATTCGCCATATAAACCATCGTCATTGGGCAAAATTGATTGATGTAAACCGTAGCCAGTGGCGGTATTTTGCGTTGTCATAGTTAAGCCTTATCGTTTTAAATGGAGTATTAGTATTGGCATTTTTGCCAAATGATTTAGCTTTTTTAAGGACAAGAATAATTGAATGTATTTGTGTTCTAGTACATTGAAACAAGATAATAAGCGAAATTCTCTATTCGGTCAAGTTTACACGTCACTCTAAAAACAATTGACTAAGTGACTGGCTAAGACATTGACTAAAATCTGGCAAGAATAATCGTTGAATGAAAGCCTGATTTATCTATAAGTATTACAGCAATCGTGTGACTGAAATAATAACGCAACCTATGTTTGCTAATATGATGCTCGCTTGGCTTAGCGCACCTTTGCGGTCGAAAGCTAATATTATTTCATACGGGCTTTTTAGCTTAAATATCAAATTAGGATACACCATGCAACGACGCCAACTGATTAAAGCCATGGGTTTAAGCTTAGGCGCTATCAGCACCTCCGCTGCGGTGAGTGGTTGCCAAATGCTTGCCAAGCAGCCAAAGCTACCGAGTAAAGTCATCCAAGCTGGGCATTTTCCTAATATCATCGTTGGTAGTGGCTATGGTGGCGCGGTATCGGCACTACGACTCAGCGAAAAAGGTCACAAGGTTTTAATCCTTGAGATGGGGATGCGCTGGGATAGAAGCCCCGAATATAATACCTTTTGCAAAATGATTAGCGCCGATAAACGCTCAAGCTGGTTTAGCAATATGCCAAACGCCCCTATCCCGATTCCAATTCCTATCAGAAAATATCCTGGAGTTTTAGATTTAATCGAATATGAGGATATGAAAGTCTTCGCTGGGCGTGCTTACGGCGGCGGCTCTATCGTCAATGGCGCGATTGCCATTCAGCCAAGACGCTCGCACTTTGAAGAAACGTTCCCTTGGATTGATGCTGATGAGATGTACGACACTTATTTCCCGCGTGCTATGCGAGCATTAAAAGTCAGCCAAATCCCTGAGTCATTTTTCAATGAGTCCGAGCATTACGAATTTACTCGTTCAGCTGAACGCCAAGCCGAAAAAGCGGGACTAAAAACAGAGTTTTTCGGTAATAGCTACGATTTTGACTATATGCAAAAGGAAGCGCGCAGCGAAGTGTATAAATCTGGCCTTGGCGGTGAAGTCATCTATGGCAATAACGCTGGCAAGTTTTCACTGGATTTAACCTACTTAAAAGACGCTGAAGCTACGGGCAATGTCACGGTCAAAACCTTGCGTAAAGTTAATACTATTCAAGCGCTCGATAACGACCAACTGCGTTTAGAAGTCCATGTCATCAATATGATGGGCGGCATCGATAAAGTTGAGCATTACACTTGCGATAAACTCTTCCTTAATGCCGGCAGTACGGGCACCTCAGAGTTACTGCTTAAAAGCCAAGCTGAAGGTAAGCTTAATAAGCTAAACGAGCATATTGGTCAATATTGGGGACCCAACGGTAACATCATGACGGGACGCAATTTCGTCCACGCGGCTGGCACTACCCAATCCACCATTCCGGTCAAAGGTATCAATATGTGGGACGGTGATAGAGGCGGCTCGAAGTACAAAATCTTTGCCGAACTCGCGCCATTACCGTTAGGACTTGAGACGTGGACGACGCTCTATCTCGCCATCACTGACAATCCAGAACGCGGTAACTATTACTATGATAAGACCTCAAAAACCGTCAAGCTCAACTGGAAACGTAAGCAAAACAAGTACTCGGTGAACGCTGCTAAAGAGCTGATCGAAAAACTCGCCAACGCCAACGGCGGCTCGACATCGAGCTTGCTATTCACCAAAGGCTTCGGCGATAACTTCTGCTATCACCCGCTTGGCGGCTGTGTCTTGGGTTTGGCGACTGATGAATTTGGACGCGTCAAAGGGCACGGAAATATATACGTGCAAGATGGCGCGTTAATCCCCGGTAGCGCAGGCGTTAATCCGTATGTCTTTATCACCGGACTTGCTGAACGTAATATGGCGAGTATTTTAAGGGAAGATTTTGGGTAGGGTGTTGTTGTAGTCATGGAATTTGGTTGGATGAAAAAGGTCTTTAAGGGCGTTTTTTTGGTTGGAAATAATGCTGTTTTTATTTAGACAAGTATTAGACGTTGGGTTACGCTATCGCTGACCTAACATACACGCTTCTACTAATAGGAGTAAGGCTAACGGTAACTTGTGTGTGAGGTTTAATATTTGTGAGTAAATTCTAGCTTTCCCCTGAACCTAATTTTTTAATTGCTTTATCAATATTTTGTAATTGCTCATTAGTTTTTATTAAAGTTTCTGAAATCTTCTTATCCCAGTTTGAATCAGAAATATCTGTTCCGTGAAATGCTTCAACGAAAAGCTGAGACGAACTCGATGATCTATTAAACCAAGACATAGAATTAGCTCTTCTGTACTTAGCTTTAACTATAATATTCTTACCTCCAATATATTTTTTTAGCCCTCCATATTGCCCCCAAGAAATAATAATTTTTTGGCTAGGGGCTAAGAAAGGAATTCCATCTACGATAGGCCCAGACATCATTGTTTTTGGCATGCTCTGAGGTTCTTCTATAGTGAAAGCTTTTTCAGGTAAATCTCTAGACGTTTCAAAACTTATATTTTCTGCTGGCCCTTTACCTATGTTCTCAATAATTAAAATAATAAGTGAGGGTCGCTTTTTATCTGTATCTACATAAACAATAATTTCTGGATCGGTTGACGAACGGTAGACCGCATAAGTTATGGCAGCTGAGGCCGTTGCTATTAAAGCTATAAACACAGATATCCAATTTGCCAAATCTATTTGCATGCATAACTCTCCAACTAAGTTAAAACTGTGTTTATTTTAAACATTTTCTTTCCACTCGCTCATTCGTCGTTGAGATATTTCTACAGCACTGTCGGAAAACAGTTCAGGATAGCGAAGTATTACTGCTTCGAAAGCATAGGCTTCCAAACCCATCTCTAATAATGCGGTATAACCTTTTGTCTCAGATTTACGATCAACGGCGCGCTCGACAGCATTAATTATTCCGTATTTTTGAATCATTGGCCAAGTTCTAGATGCGCGTGTTTTCTTACCATTTTTGGCACTTAGCACCTCTTCATAAGCATAGACTGCTTTTATAGCTTCTTTCTCTGCCGACGTTTCAGCACCATAATTTTCAGCTTTTAAGTGAATAGCTCGTTCTTTTGCTTGTTTTACCAAATCTTCTCTGCCTGCATTCAAAGCATTTTTAGCAAAAATCTCACATTTCTTAGGAGTGTCTAAGTTTTTTATCCTTTCATTCATAACCAAACCTCTTCTTATGCATCAGTTAGCTGGTTTGAACCAATGCTATTTGTTACTTAATATCAGTCATAATCATAACAGAAAGACTAAAAATAAGTTAACTTCTTAAAACCTCAGACTTAAACCGCTCCCATACCACACACCCATTGAAATCCAATCTCGCATCGGCAACAATGACAGTACTTATTTATAAAAGCCAAACTAAAAATCTCTGCCCAAAAGGACAAGTCATGAAACTGCGCATCTTAAAATCTGCCGTGACCAACCCTTGGTTTAACCTCGCGACCGAAGATTGGATATTTAATACGCTCAATCCCGACTCGCACACGCTATTCTTATGGCGCAATAGCGAGACCGTGGTCATCGGGCGCTCGCAAAACCCATGGGTGGAATGCAAAATCGATAAGATGGAAGCCGATGATGTGTTTTTGGCGCGGCGGCAGAGTGGCGGCGGCGCGGTATTTCATGATTTGGGCAATACCAACTTTACCTTTTTATCGCCCAAAGCCGACTACGACCAAGAAGCGAACTTTACCATCATTATTAATGCGTTAAAGAAACTGGGCATAGACGCGGATTTATCTGGGCGTAATGACATGCAAGTTGGTGACAAGAAAATATCAGGCAGCGCGTTTAAACATGCAGCGGATCGCAGCTTTCATCATGGCACATTATTGGTCAATGCCAATATGCAAAAGCTGGGCGATTATCTCAATCCGCATCCGCTGAAACTGAAAGCCAAAGGCATCAAGTCCGTACGTTCTCGTGTCGCCAATTTGGTTGAGTTTAATGCAGACATCAATCACGAGATCTTATCCGATGCGATTATCGAGGCCTTTTGTGAATATTATCGTGACACTGATTATGGCGACACTACGCCAGTCGAAGAATTGGATGAAGCCACACTTGCAAAAGAGCCGTCATTAAAAAAATACTATCAACAAATGGCAGATTGGGATTGGCGCTTTGGTAAGACACCTGAATTCAGCCATCATATTGAGACGCGCTTTGATTGGGGCATTATTGACTTGCACCTTGATGTGAAGCAAGCAGTGATACGCGATGTGGTTATTTTCTCTGATGCGCTAAATGTTGAATTAATTGAGCTATTAAAAAACACGCTGACTGACGCTAAATACAATAAAGTCGACATCAAAACAAAGCTTGATGAATTAGGTAGAGCGCATACTGAGTTGGCAGCACAAATTGATGATGTGTCTAAATGGCTGACTGGTGAGATGGAAGGTTAGATTTTTGCTTGTTATTGATAATTAGTAAAGAGTCTCAATTTCTTATTGACGTCAATATTTCAATCGCCTTTATACTTTGTACAGATTAGGCTTGCTGTCTAGGTCACACCCTTAGACAAACTTAAGTTTGATATTTTACGCTTTAGCCATCTATAATGTGATGCAAATAATAGATCCGCTATAAAAGTTCAAACTTTAAACGTTTAAGTAAGGTAGCACTATGGCAGCCTATATCACCGTCGGCGCAAAGACCTCTCACGGTGGGACGGTCATCTCCGGCTCACCGCACACCACTCATAACGGCATCCCTGTCGCGCGTAAAGGCGATAAAGTCATCTGTAAAAAATGCAAAAAGGTCACCACCATTCTTAGTGGTGATGCATCCTTTATTGTCGATGGTGCGCCTATTGCACGTGGCGGTGATGTCACTAGCTGCGGCGCTAAGCTGATTGCTAGTCAGCAGTCGTTTGCGGAGTCTGACTTTGATGTGGGTAGTATTGCGCAGGAAGCGCCTTTGGTGTTTCCGAAGTCGGATATGAGTGACTTGTTCAGTGAAGCGGTGGTTAATGAAACCTATGACGATAAATTTCAATTACTAGATAAAATTACTCAACAGCCTCTAAGTTATGTTAAATATCGGCTAGATTACGATGGTAAGTTGGTTGAAGGTCAGACTGACGAAGATGGTTTTACTGAAATAATTGAAGCAAACCATCCTGCTGAAGTAAGTATTTATTTATTGGTAGATGAGGACGAATAACATGGCACAAAGAGAGGTTAGCTGCGGTAGCTACCATTTAACTAGAGCTGATAACAATAGTAATAAATGCATAGAGGTTGAGACTGGAAGAGAGCTGACTTTTGGTGAAAAAAACCTAGCTAAAGAAATGTTTAGTAATCATATAGATTACACTAAGGTACACATCTACGATAAAAAATGGGCATTTTTTCAGGGTAAAAGAGTAGCCATGACTCCCAATGGCAACATATATTTTGCTCCTGATGTCCATGAAAAAGATTTTTCTTTAGCTTCAGATGGCAGTAAGCATTTCTTTATACATGAGATGACGCACGTTTGGCAATATCAAAATGGACAAGCTGTATTAACTCGTGCTGGTACTTCGCAAGTATTAATAGAGCTTCCAAGTAGGATTGGGTTAGGAAACGGTGCATATGCATATGAGCTTGATGCTCGAAAGAATTTACTCGATTATGGAGTTGAACAACAAGCGTCTATCGTTGCAGATTATTGGGCTATGAAAAAAAACTTGTTTGGTAAGCTCAAAAGCTCTATTAGAGCTACTAATTATGATGACACAAATTTAACTTATTATAAAATAGTGGTGGATACAGTGATTACCAAATAGTAGGAATTACTGCACTAAGCTTTTTAAACACTTATTAATGTTTAATATATAGGACTCTCTAAATGCAATTAACTAAACAAAAAAGCAAAACAAAGCGTTTGAGTCAAATAGCAAACCTTTTTAGTTCTTATCTGACAAAGTCAATTATTTTATTAGTGCTAACCAGTATATCTGGTTGTATTATAAGTAATCCTGCGCATAGCCCACCTATAGAAGGAGACATTGAGGTCTCACAGAACAAAAATGGTGATCTTTGTTTTATGCCACTGTTTGATTCAGCTATGAGTAGTGGGGATTTTATGAAATTGGATCATATAAAAATGGAAGAGTTAGCTATCCTAGACCCTAGTAGGCAAGGAGGTGGCTATGTATTGCTTAGAATTAAGCCTACAAGTAAAAAGTATTTCATTTTAAAAAATGGACAAGCAATATGTTTAAACTCTAATAACCCTGATTTAGAACAGACTGTGTATACACCATTAGATAAGCAACCATTATCAGTATTTATTGGAGGTTTGGACGACCAAAAAAAATATACAATAAATTTCTATAGAGAATTTGACTATCCTTATATATTTGAGCAGTAAAAGCTCTTGAAATGCGGACTCTAGGCTTTTGAAAATCTAATGAGTCGCAAAAAGAGGTAAATTGCATTCCACTACCAGATGGAGTGGACCATGAAGCCGTCTAGTAAAGTTAGATTATTCAGTATCTTTTGGCTGACTACTTTAGTAACCTCATCTTGTACTGCGCAAGAACCTGAGGCCTTTTATGTCACACCTTCTATAAAAGGACAGCTACTTGACAGGCAAACTGATCAGCCACTTGGCAATATCACCGTTTACTTAACAGATGACATTCAAAGCACTTCTGATGATACAGGCCGTTTTGAACTACATTCAATGCAAAAGATAAACTCAGATGAAATAAGCACAGATGATTTTAAAGCGATAGCTGAGGAGGTCAGTATTATGATCGATACCCAAGGTTACCAACGGCGTCTGTTTGCAATTAACGGTATGGCAAAACCTAAAGGTAATAACTCAAAAACTCCCGTGATTATTAATATGGGTAATATTTATCTAAAACCCTTACCCGATGGTATTCATCGCTACGGAACAGTATTTGAATACATAGAAAACATGCCTTACTGCCAACCGAATGAATCTCAAAAAGAGGTCGATTACATACTCGCACCTAAAGGTAAAACTTACGAGCAGATTAGTCCAAATCAGTCTTTTCAATAGCATTTCCTAGCGAGGTTTTAATGTATCAAAGAAAAATCACCCCTTTAATTCAGTCTTTATTACTGGCCACGTTATTCTCTAGTGGCTTAATGGCTGCTGCTTGCTCAGCAGAGTCATCAAATACAAAGATACTTCCAATCAAAACACTGCTGCTGAAATATATGAACTTGGAGTAGCCTACTACGAAGGTGACTCAGTCCCTGAAGATGATGACAAAGCTTTTGAATTATTTCAAAAAGCTGCCGATCAAGCTACGCACCTGCTAAACATTATCTAGGTATAATGTATGATGAAGGTTTGGGCGTAAATCAAAATTATCAAAAAGCATTTGAATGGGTTAAGCAAGCTGCTAACCAAGGAGATTCTGATGCTCAATATCGTATAGGCATCATGTATTATGAAGGTAGTGGTGTTGAGCAAAATTACCAAAAAGCAATGGAGTGGTATGTATTAGCTGCTGACAATGGATCTTTTGATGCTCAAAACAATATTGGCAATCTTTATGAAAACGGCTACGGCGTGCCACAAAGCTATACCGAAGCATTGGAATGGTATACCAAAGCTGCCGCTCAAGGTCTGGATTTAGCACAACTTAATATCGGTGGTCTCTACGAAAACGGCTATGGCGTCCCTCAAGACTATGACACAGCTTTTGAATGGTACAAAAAAGCCGCCGATCAAGGCAATCAAGAAGCCAGCAATCGCATTGGTAGATTGGTCATGAATGGTAAAATTGACGATGAAGGTATCGTTATTTATAGCACACAGGAAACTGGTCTCACATTAGGTGATATTGAAAACATGAGCCAATGATAATGATGAGCCAGATATTAACTTAGGTAACCTAACAGTCATATGTTTCGTGATACGCTATCTTAGACTTAATTATTTTTTCAATATGCTCAACAAATACTTTTGTCTCAGGTCTACTATCTTCGTCAATAATTAGCAGACCTCCTATCGAAACATAGCAGACACCAAAAGACTTAGTGGGTAATAGATTAGTCCACTTAGATGAAATATTATTCTCTAGTTTTACAGTTTGCCAATAGTTCGATAAATAATAATCTCCTGTCATAGATTAAACTTCAGATTCAGTTATGATTGATTGAACCGCTAATGGCGTTTGAAACAGTGCCTCTTTGTGAAATCCATCGAATGCGCGGATGACGAAAGCAGCAGGATGGTTCGGAAACTCTTCTCTTTCCCTTGACCGTCGCATACTCTGTGCTTGCTGTGTCTGAAAAGATTGGATAGTGCTGATATCAACCTCGTCAGCCATTTTATACTCTACATCACGTATAGGCTTTGAATACAATGAATCTAAAAGCTCTACATCACTTAATGATATAGATAAACAGCCAATAATTCTTTCGTCGTCTTCCTCTCGTACGCCACCATACATGCTAACGCCAATGACACAATTATCAAATATCCATTCACAGTGTTCTACTACGTTGCCACTACAGTAATGGCTATCGGAGGAGTAGTTTGACTCTGATCCTAAATATGCTATTAGCTTTTTAATCACTGGTTGTCTATTAAATAGTTGTGCTGGGATGTTGATCCATATTGAATCTATCAATCGGTCATCATCTGCTGCACTAAAATGACAGTAAGCAACTTTAAGAGACCACATTTCAGACAGTTTTATAGTGACTGTTTCAGGCATATAGCTTTCTTCATAAGAATGCATTACCGTATCTTTTTCAGGAAGCTGAGCTTTTATATCAGATAACTTATCACCCCATTTAAAATTTACGTCACCAAATTGGAAGTGTTCCTTTCTCATACCTCTTAGCCTTTATCCAAATAGTAATTTAAAGATACTTATAGCTTTTTACGATCATCTATACACTGAGCAAGTCTATATTATCTAACAAAAAAAGCGGCAAGATAATCTATCTTGCCGCTCTCATTACTTCTGAACTAAGCCTAAATCGCAGCCGCAACCTCAGCACCATCTCTTATAGCACGTTTAGCATCCAGTTCAGCGGCCAGTTTAGCACCACCGATTAGATGATATTGGGCGTCTGGTGCATCACCAACATTTGGCATCAGCTCAACCACAGACTCTTGACCGGCACAGACCACGACGCTATCGACACGTAGCAACTGGCTTTGACCTTGGTTATTGGTGATCCAAATGCCTTCATTAGTGATCTTATCGTACTGAGCACCTGATACTTGGATGACGCCGTGTGATTTGACATGGGCACGATGTACCCAGCCCGAGGTTTTATTGAGACCACTGCCCAAGCGACCTTTAGTACGCTGCATCAAGTACACTTGGCGGATAGGTTTGATGGCTTCAGGCTTAATCAGTCCACCGTCAGTTTGATAGTTGGTATCATTAGTCACACCCCACTCTTCACGCCACTCTTCGATAGACTGCGCTTTTGGACGATAGCTTGGATCTTTTAATAATTCAGGGCCTAGCTCATCAAGCGGCTGACCATGTTTGGCGGTCAGATATTCACTGACGTCAAAGCCAATACCGCCAGCACCGATGACAGCGACGGTGTCACCAACTGATTTTTCACCAGAGAGTAATTCAGCATAGCTCATCACTTGTGGCAAATCCGCGCCTTCCAGTTTGCCAGCTAGGCTTCTAGGGACAACGCCTGTGGCGACGATGACATGGTGGAATTTGGCTTTCTCAAGCATGGCTTTATCGACTTTGGTATTGAGTTTAATCTCAACGCCTAAATGCTCAAGCTCATTGATATAGTAGCGGATGGTTTCAAAGAACTCTTCTTTACCAGGGATAACTTTGGCGTAGTTAAACTGTCCTCCTAAGATATCTTTTGCTTCAAATAAGGTAACCTCATGCCCACGTAACGCGGCGACGTGAGCCGCTGACATACCAGCGACACCGCCACCGATGACGGCGACTTTTTTAGGTTTTTTGGTTTTCTTATAAACTAATTCTGTCTCATAACACGCTTGTGGATTGACCAGACAAGTCGAGCGTTTGTTTTCAAAGGTATGATCGAGGCACGCTTGGTTACAGGCGATACAGGTATTAATGCGATCTGTCTGACCATTTTTGGCTTTATTGACCCAATGGGCATCGGCTAAAAATGGACGCGCCATTTGAATCATATCGGCCTGACCACTAGCCACGATTTCCTCAGCGGTGTCTGGCATATTGATACGGTTAGCCGCCATCATGGGAATGCTAATATGCTTTTTAATTTCAGCGGTAAAATCAACAAACGCGGCACGCGGTACGCTGGTGACAATCGTCGGTACACGCGCTTCATGCCAGCCGATACCCGTATTCATGATGGTCACGCCCGCTTCTTCTAACGCTTTGGCAACGGTGATAACTTCGTCCATGACATTACCGTCTTTGACCAGATCAATCACTGACAAGCGGAATAAAATAATAAAATCTTCACCAGCAGCTTCGCGTACGGCTTTGACGACATCGACCGCCAGCTTCATGCGACCTTGAATATCACCGCCGTATTCGTCGGTACGTTGATTCACATGACGCGATAAAAACTGATTGAGCAAATAACCTTCTGAGCCCATGATTTCCACACCGTCATAACCAGCCTGCTTGGCAAGTTTAGCCGAACGGGCATAATCCTTTACCGTTTGTTCGATGTTTTTAATGCTCATCTTACGCGGCTTAAAGGGTGAAATTGGTGATTTTATTGGACTAGAGGAGACGACAAACGGATGATAGCCGTAACGACCACTGTGCAAAATTTGCATGATGATTTTGCTGTCATATTTATGCGCCGCACGAGTCACACGCTGATGGTTAATCACGTCCGCTCTGCTATTCATCGTGCCACCAGCAGGGAGTAACCACCCTTCGCGATTGGGCGAAATACCGCCCGTAATCATCATCGCCACGCCACCTTTGGCACGTTCAGCAAAATACGCCGCTAGCTTACCATAATTATAAAAACGGTCTTCAAGCCCCGTGTGCATTGAGCCCATCACCATGCGGTTTTTTAGCGTCGTAAAGCCCAAGTCTAATGGCTCAAATAAATGCGGATAGTGTTCATTGGTGCTAGCAGTTTCAATCGTATTGGCAGTGCGGCTGGCGGACATATCATTTTCCTTATGAATGGTTTGTGGAAATGCTTGTTAAAGCTGGCCGGGCTTTTTAAAAGTTAAGATTTTTAAAAATGAGGCTTTTAGAAATAGTTAAGCGATAGGATTTAACATCACTGGTATCGTAACACACCGCCATTATCATCAGCTATGCAGACAAGCGACTGATGAGTGAACACTATGTGCATTCGGCTAATTGATCATGCGATCCAATATAAGCAAGCACTAAAAACATACTCGCTTTTCACAGAGCATTGTCTATAATGGACGAACAAATATTTACCGTGAGTCACCTATCGGCGAGTTGCTACAAGGAAGGTCAGCAAAAATATTAATAACTTATCAAATCGTGATAAATGGCGAAGCCAACTTTATAGCAAGTTTGTAGCGTATTCACCGAATTATAACAGCAAGATAAAGGACTATCCCCATGACAGACTTCCACACAGGTCTCGGCAAAAATGCTGCCAACCACCAACCGCTTACCCCTATCGACTTTATTATCCGTAGTGCTCAGGTCTATCCCGATAAAACTGCCATCATTTATGACGATTTAACACATAATAATCTGACGCAAACGTGGCAACAGACTTATGATCGTTGTCGTCAATTGGCGGATGGTCTACGCAAATTAGGCATCGATAAAAATGACACTGTCGCCGTCATGATGCCGAACACCCCAGCGATGATCGAATGCGCTTTTGGGGTGCCCATGTCAGGTGGCGTGCTTTGTACACTGAACACCCGCCTCGACATCAATGCCCTTACCTTTTGTCTGCAACACTCAGAAGCCAAAGTATTAATTCTAGACAGCGAGTTTGCTGAGCATGCCGAGATTATCGATGAAGCCTTTCCCAATCTCATCGTGATTCATGCGACAGATGCGGCGCTCAATACTGAACGTTTTGGACAAATGAGCTACGAAGCATTAATCGCCAGCTCAGACAGTTTGGATAATTGGGAAAAGCCACTCGATGAATGGGATGCTATCGCCCTCAACTATACCTCTGGCACCACTGGCAAGCCAAAAGGCGTGGTCTATCATCATCGCGGCGCGACACTCAACGCTGTCTCCAATATTTTAGATTGGGATATGCCCAAGCACCCGATGTATCTATGGACGCTACCATTATTTCACTGTAATGGTTGGTGCTTTCCGTGGACGATTGCCGAACGTGCGGGCGTCAATGTCTGCTTGCGCAAGATTGACGCTGATTTGATTTTGCAGCTGATTGCCAAGTATAAAGTTACGCATTATTGCTCAGCGCCTGTGGTGCACGATATGATTGCTGGCGGCAAAGCTGAATATAAAGACGCCATCAATCATGAAGTCAAAGGCTGGGTCGCTGGTGCGCCGCCGTCTGAAACCATGCTCGCTGCCATGGAAGCCATGGGCTTTCATATCTCGCACGTTTACGGTCTTACCGAAGTCTATGGTCCAGTCACCGTCTGCGCGGAACAAGCAGAATGGGATGAACTGGATGTCGCTACTCGTGCGCAAAAGAAATCACGTCAGGGCGTAACGTCACATTTAATGACTGGCTTTGAGCTATTTAAACAAGGCACCACGGAGCCGGTTGCCGCGAATGGCGAAGAAATGGGCGAGCTGGCACTACGCGGTAACATGGTGATGAAAGGTTATCTAAAAAGCCGTAAAGCGACCGAAGAAGCCTTTGCTGACGGTTGGTTCCGTACTGGTGATTTGGGCATTAAATACCCTGACGGCTATATCAAAATCATGGACAGGCTCAAAGATATCATCATCTCAGGTGGCGAAAACATCTCTAGTATCGAAGTCGAGAACGTCTTATATAAAATGCCAGAAATCCAAAGCTGTGCGGTCGTCGCCGCGCCGCATGATAAATGGGGCGAAGTACCTGTCGCCTTTATCGAAATTCATGAAGGCAGCACCTTGCAGCGCGACCATGTGATGGAGCACTGCAAGCAGCATTTGGCGGGTTTTAAAGTGCCCAAATATATTATCTTTGCTGAAATTCCAAAAACCAGCACCGGTAAAGTGCAGAAATTTGAGCTGCGTCAAGCGGCCAAGTCATTAGCACACGAAACGCCAAAAGTAACGGCAAGTGTAAAATAAAACGGCAACTTATTAAGTGATGTCATCAATCACCGCATCAAAAAGGTCAGCGATATATCGCTGACCTTTTTTAATTCAATGCTCACTTATATAAACCGTTTTTCTTAGCTTTGATAGATAGGCCAGCTTTAAATTTTTATCTGCTGGTCTAAATGTTTGAGTCGAATTCATACTTACTTTTATAGTGGCGGACACAATACCACCAATTGTTACCGCTGGTACTATAGGCTGCCCATCAAAGCTGCCACAGTTAAATCCATTATTACACCCTCACCTATCTTATCTTTATAAAGATTAAATACTGTTGATAGGTTATGCTTCATATACTCTTTGAAACCCTCTTGGGTTACTTTATCTAAGTCTTCTATAGCTCTTGTAAGGTTAGAAATAGCTTTTTTTGATGCTAAAGCTTGATCAGGAAATAATAATGCTTGTTGATAAACTTCATCTAAATATTCATGAAGTGCAATAAACTCAGTTTTTCTAAGTTCTTTAAAATTCAGAATATCGTGAATATTTATTTCTCCTGTTGGGACAGGGAGACAAGAAGCTAGGTCTATACGAAGAGTATTTCTTTCTTCAATATAGTCATCTAAAATAATAAGTTCATCATTAAACTGTTGAATCACCCAATCTATCTTCTTGTCTTTGACTAGCTCTTTAGCAACTATACCTTGACATGAAAGCACAGCATTTGTAACTTGATCACCTTCATACGATCCATTGAAAGCAACATTGGGACGTTCTATAGCTCCAGCTGATATGAAGGCTTCTTCTTGAGGTAAGCCCATATGCACTAAATTATTGGTTGGAATCACTACACTATCCCAGTAAAGCATAATAGCGCATCTCATCTAAAGAAAGACTTCCTACCATTTGAAAGCCTTTCGGTAATCTATTAATAATACCAGGGGTAGCTATTATTCCTCTTTTCAAGTACTTCTCCCTTTTGATTCCATTCTCCTCAGATCTTTTATATTAAATAGGTAGCTGGTAAGCGTCAATAAGCCAAATGAGATTTTTGTTACTTGAACTAAGAATAAATTTTTGAGAAGATTACTCTATTACTAATTCAGTTTTGGCTCAAGCCATTGATAAATTAGCATCCCAACTATCATCGCAGGAATAAAGACATAAGCCTGCCACTGTCCTGTACCGAGCAGCACAATACCGGGACCTGGGCAAATACCGACTAAGCCCCAACCGATACCGAATAGCATCGCGCCGATTAACAATTTTTTATTAATAGTGGTTTTGGTTGGCATCTCAATTAATGACCCAATCCAGCTGGTCTTTTGACGCTTAGCCAATTGTACGCCGACTATCGCTACCATTAGGCCACCGCCCATCACCAGTGCCAGAGAAATATCCCACGCACCAAAGACATCCAAGAAGCCTTGTACTTTAACAGGGTCGGTCATGCCTGATATCAGCAGTCCAAAGCCAAATAATAACCCTGCCAGTAATCCAATTATATTTTTTAGCATGTTTTTTCTCGCACCTAATGTGTTAATCCAAGCGGTTATAACCATCCGATATAAACAATAGTCATCGCTATCTTCGCAACGTACTGTCTATGTGGTTTTTAAATCAAACCCAAGACATGACGACCAATATAAACGGTCACAATACCAAATAACATAAAGGTCACCGTCGCCGCCATTGATCGTGGCGACAGTCGCGCATTACCGCAAATACCATGTCCACTGGTACAACCTGAACCAAACGTGTGCCAAAACCAACCAGTAATCCTGCCCCAATAAGCAGTGGCAAAGAGCGACTAATCTCTATATCGGGCAACGGTTTTACCAGACCATAAAATAATGGCGAGATAACAAGACCAAGTATAAATAACACCTGCCACATCTCGACGCGCTTGGGCTTAAGAAGACTTGAGAAAATACCACTAATACCCGCAATACGACCAATGCCCAATAGCAAAATGACCGTTGCAACGCCTAGCATCAGACCGCCTACCAAGGAAATTGGCGTAAAGGCCTGCCAATCTATTTGTATACTCATAATATTTACCTAAGCCAATTTTTATCAAAACAGTTTTGAATTTCGTTTTATATAAATACATTATATTATAAAATATAATAAATAGGTAAAAAAATACTGAACCCTCGTTACACGGCTCAGTATTTTTTACTTAAAAAACATCTTACGAGATAAAGATATTATTTTGCCAATACTTCATCAAGTGCAGTTTCAAAACGCTGTACTGCTCCGTCTACATCAGTCAATTTATCTAGACCAAATAAACCTAAGCGGAACGTTTTAAAGTTATCCGGCTCACCAACTTTTAGCGGTACACCAGCAGCGATTTGCATGCCTGTTTCGGCAAACGCACTGCCTTTATGCATATCATCGCGATCGGTGTAAGCAACCACGACGCCTGGCGCTTCAAAACCTTTCGCCGCAACGCTTTCAATGCCTTTAGCGGCTAATACTTCACGAATACGGTTGCCCAATTGCCACTGCGCATCACGCAATTTATCAAAGCCAATCTCTTTTGACTCTAAAATAGTATCGCGGAATTGACGTAAGCTATCGGTTGGCATAGTAGCATGATAAGCGTGACCGCCATTTTCATAGGCACGCATGACATTTAACCACTGCTTTAAGTCTAAGCTAAAGCTATCTGATTCTGTATTGTCTACTTTTTCGATTGCCGCAGCACTTAGCATGACTAAGCCTGCACACGGAGTGCTGCTCCACCCTTTTTGCGGGGCGCTGATGAGAACATCAATACCCAAGTCTTTCATGTCCAACCACACACAACCTGAAGCGATACAATCAATGACCAATAAACCGCCAACGCTATGTACAGCCACGCTTAGCGCTTTGAGATAGTCTGATGATAAAATAATACCCGATGAGGTTTCGACGTGCGGCGCAAAGACCACTGCTGGTTTCTCTGCTTTAATTTTAGCAACGGCTTCATCGATATCAACGGGGGCAAATGGTTTTGGTGACTCACCCTCTTCACGATGTGCCGTCAATACCGTAGACGACTTGGCGATTTTGCCTTTTTCTAAAATTTGCGTCCAGCGATAGCTAAACCAACCGTTACGAATAATGAGACAATCTTCATCATTAGCCAATTGGCGTGCAACGGCTTCCATTCCATAAGTACCAGCACCGGGTACAATGACCACTGCTTCGGCGTTATACACGGATTTTAGGTCGCTAGATAAGTCATTCATCACTTGCTGAAAGACTTTTGACATGTGGTTTAAGGCGCGGTCAGTATAGACCACTGAGTATTCTAATAAGCCGTTTGGATCAATATCTTGACGTAATGCAGTCATAGGAAGCTCCTAGTTTATAGTTAGATAGTTTAATTTTTCTCAAGCATTGGCTATAGCAAAATCCAGATACTCTCTTAAACCAACCTGCCTTAATAACGCTAACCAATCTACACACCTACTGTTCGTCAACTTAACCAAATAATGCTTCTATTAGATAACATGGTTGTCAAATAACGTTTTTGTTAAATAATATGGCTATCAAATAGCATTGCTGACCAATAGCATAGTCGTTAGATTGCATAGCAGCTAGATACTACTATAGGTAGTATTAACTGAATATTAATATTGGGTAATAGTCGAGAGCATGACGCAGGGTTGACGATATAGCACTTTATCCTAGCGCTATTGCCGTTGGTGATTGTGTTTTGCACGCCGTGTTTTTATTGATTTTAGACAAAGTCGTACAGAACAGGTGCGCCACTATAGGGCTACGCGGTGGTAGGCTGATAATGGTCACTAACAACTGATGAGATGAATAGGCATCAAACGAGAACATATACACTAAGGTTTTTAGAAAATAACCGCTCGCGTATAACAAAAGATTATCATCGCTTAATATACTCATAACAGCTTGATATTAGCACTGATAATGCAGGTTGACAACGATATGTTTGCGCAATAATAACGTTTGCGCCACTTATGTTTTTTTGATCAGTCAATAATGGCTATCGACGTCCGCGATGAGCCTCTTGCAGCCCAGACACTACAAAGTCTAGCAGTTCACTATCCCTTCACGGGCAGCCTTGCGCATAAGCTTCGATGGTGCGTGGGTTAGCGTCTGCGTCAAACGGCGTGACAGCTCAATGATAATATCTTCAGGGCTGGCATTATCCTGTTGTAGCTTGGCAATGGATTCATGCAGGAGTTTATCTACTTGGTCCTGCGTATGCGTGCGATACTGCTGAATGTCTTTACCAACTTGGCGCACTTGAAAGCTGCGATCCATCTCAACGACTAATTGGCTAACGAGCAGTTCGGCATCGACTGCCGCTTGCCTACGCTGTTCGATATTGCCAGCGATCACGTGTTGTAAATCATCGACAGAGTAAAGATAAACATCATCGATACGACTAATGGTCGAGTCAATATCACGCGGTACGGCTAAGTCAATCATCAACATAGGCTGATAACGACGATGTTTCAGCGCGCGCAAAGTCATGGTTTTATCGATCAACACATCCATACTACCGCTACAGCTACTAACGATATCGGCTTCTGCTAAAACTTGTGGTAACTCTTGCAAAGGTCTGACTTCTACCAAGTGACCTGCGCGGCGCAGCTCCACTGCCAGCGCTTCAGCGCGTTCAGGGTTGCGGTTGCAAATAATCACACGACCTACCCCAAGCCCAGCAATGTGGGTGGCAACCAAACGGTTCATCTCGCCTGCCGCGACCACCAGCAAAGTGCGACTGGTAAATCATCAAATATTTGCGTCACCAATTTGGCGGCCGCATAGCTAAGCGATACCGCTTGAGCACCCACTTGGGTCTCGTTACGGACGCGTTTGGCGGCAGCAAATACTTGATCGATAATCCAGCCAAGCTGATTACTCAGCGCTTTTTGTTCTTGCGCGAGCTGTACTGAGCGTTTGATTTGACCGAGTATCTGCGGCTCACCCAATATCATAGAGTCAAGCCCTGCGGCGACCCTAAGCCAATGGGTCAGCGCGTGAGTGTCACGGTGCACATAAAGATAGGGATCAATCTCAGACAGTGACAACTGCTTAAAGTCAGCAAGCCATGCTTTAATTTTTAAGATATGAGCACTAATGGCCGCCGAAGATGTCTGAGCACCGACCGCGCCATTAGCAGACAAAGAGGGAACATCTTGCGGCTCTGCTAGCTGCGGCACGAGCGCATAGATTTCCGTACGATTGCAAGTCGAAACAATCACACTGCCATCAGTAAAGGCCTCTAATTGTTTGAGAGCGATATTCACATCGTCACCCACAAGCGCCAAGCGCTCTCTCAGAGCGACTGGTGCAGTTTTGTGATTGACCCCAATGACCACTAATCTCATTATTGATAGACCATAAACATGACGCTCACCTGCCAGCCCACGCTATCTCATTATTTTTAAAAGACAGTTGTAGACGACAGCGCTGAAAGGAAGACTCTAAAAGCCGCCTATTATATCATTATTGCCAGCTTTAATTAACACTCAGCTATCGATGATAGCTATTTGCTTGTATCTGGGCGCATGAGTAACAAATCAACTACCGATACGATTGTTAAAACCAATATCTATGTTTTAGCGAGCGCTTATAGAAATGGATAGAAATCATTCGCTTACTTGACGTTAACTTGTTATATTTTCACAATATTTAGGCTAAGATTTACAACCAATGAAAGACCCCGTTGATACAGGTTATTAGCCAATCCTACTTTGTTAGCAAAGATTTGGTAGAGCGGCTGCTATTAATGACGGAGTAACACGGGCACTATTGTTTATCCCATCAGTCTGCTTTTATAATGTCAGGCATGGGTACTCGTTACCAATAGTTAGTTTGAAATGATTAAAATAAAATTGTCTTATCGATATAGATGAACAATGGGCGAATACGGTTATCTATGATTTTTTTGGGTCATTATTTCGATCACAACTTGCGCACGACGACCAATCTAATCTGCGTGCTCTATTGCATGCAGTTATCGAACGTCTGTGCCAGCGTTATAAGCTAACCTTGTCGTTGGCCTTTTGCCTATGCTTAGGATCGTCTTCCGTTCATGCCAGTCATCCTGATATCTCGCTCGAAGCCCATGTACCCAAACTAGCCATTACTGATAAGAACGACAAGGCAGTCCGTAGCGACGGTATTGATAAGAACGACAAGGCAGTCCGTAGCGACGGTATTGATAATAGCCGCTCAACGCTACCAGCAATTGCTCCTGCCAATACACAACCAATAGAAAATGTCGCCAATATTAATGGGTTAGCGCCAACTACCTTATGGCAACCTGAGCTCAAAGAGCCTAGCTGTATGCGCTGCTTGATGCAGAATTCGCAGCCGATCGCGGTGATAAACAACGAGCGATTACCATCTATAAGCAGCAAGCATTTAAAGAAGATGCAACTGCCGTGTTTGAAAGAGCACTCAGCCTTTCTTTACGCACTGAAAGGGTTGAGAAATCGTTACAATTTGCCAAGTCATGGCAAGACCAAAATCCGGATCACGTGCCTGCTTGGTTTTATGTGGCGCATTTGGCTCTGCGAGCTCACGATTATCTGTTAGCTGGCGAAACCTTGAATCGTATTTTGCTTTATGATCCTCGAGCGGACTTAAGCGAAATCCTTATCGGTATCTATCCAAACAATGATGAAGACAAACGTGAATTACTTGCCGCTTTGCAACCACTAGATAGCGAGCAGAATGCCTCATTGTCGGTATTGAAAGCAGGGTTGCTTTACCAATTTAACGAGCCTGAGATTGCCATTGTCCATATCAATCGGGCGCTAGAACGCCAGCCTGACTATGTACCTTTTATTACGCTAAAGGCAGACATACTGCGCAAAATCGTCACGGCTGAAACCGTCGTCAATTATGTGAGCCAAGCACGCCTGCGTAATCCCGATAGTAAAAGTCTCTATCTGTATGAGATTCGCTACTTGCTTGACTTAAAGCAAAGCCAAGAAGCGTGGCAATTATTGCTGGATGCCCATGGTCGCTTTGCGGATGATGCCGAGATTACTCTGTTGGCTGCATTGGTGAGCTTAGACATCGAAGAATATAACAGTGCCGATGAGCTACTCAATATGCTCGCAAAAAACCCCGCTTACCTTGATCAAGCTTATTATTACCTTGGCATCAGTGCCGAGCGTCAGCAGCACTTTGACCAAGCCAAATACTATCTCAACGGTGTCATGCAAGAAGACTTGGTATTAGAGGCTCGTAGAAAAGTAGTGGCTTTTGAATTGCTTAACGGCGATGTAGATGCGGCGATTGCTACTTTAGAAAAGCTGCGTAAAGACTTCAACGTCTTTGCGCCAGATACCTTTGTGCTACAAGCCGATATTTTATGGCAGCAAAATGAGTCCGAAGAAGCTCTGCGCCTACTAACCAAAGCTGCTCGCAAGTATCCTGATAATGAGATGCTCTTGTTTGCACGCGCCCAGCTCCTTGACGACAAAGACGACTATATCGTTAAGCGCACCTTGCTTAATCATCTGCAAGCACTTGACCCAACCAACCTCTCCTACCAGCTCAGTTACGCGCAGTTATTGCTAGCCAATGAACGCAGTTCGGAACAAGGATTGGCATTGGCCACCGCCATCATTCAAATTCGCTATGATGACCCACGTTATGACAATGAGCTGCACTTGCAAGCGCTGAATGTGCTGGCTGGCAATGCATTGGCCAATGAAAACTATCAACAAGTCATCGACTACCTGCAGACCCCTTACGACGTGTTTCCTACCTTACGCTCTGGCAGCTTACTACTACGCGCTTATCAAGGTTTAGGCAACAATGAAAAAGTCGAGGCATTACTCGCAGACTTGCAGCAGCGCTTCTCATTTGGGCAACACAATATCAATGACCGTATACAACTTTACTGACCCGTCATTTTATAGTGGATAAATCGTTGCGTGCTATGATTACAAGGCACTCATAAGATACTAACAGCCACGCATAACTGAGTAACATACAACCATTAAGCTAATCTATTTTCGAAACAATGATTTCGTAAATTTGTCTATCTTTGAGGAAACATCATGTCAGTATTGGTCCATGCTAATAAACCTAATAAATTGGTGCTATTCGCTGCCGTGACAACCGCGCTCGTCATCACGTCTGGTTGTCAATCACTAAAAACAGCAAACGCTACTAACCAACCCAGCGCGACCTTACAAGGTCAAAACGCTGAGCCACCGCAAAAGCTTGAGAACTTTAATATCACTGGCAAAATCGGTGTAACGATGCCCGCCAATGACACCACAGGCACTCAAGGTGGTAGTGCGTTCTATGCATGGGGGCAGCAGAATGATCGCTTTGCCATTGAGCTGATCGGCGCGCTCGGTATTGGTAAAACCAACATCGAGTATAATGGTCAAACCGCCACTTTAGTCAGCGAAAAAACAGGTACCTTAACTGCTGATGATCCTGAGACTTTGCTCAAAAAGGCCACAGGATGGCAAGCGCCTATTTCACAAATGCCCTATTGGATATCTGGTCGCCCGGCGCCTTCCGATAGCGCACCACAGCTCGATGATCAGAATCGTTTAATCAGCTCAGTCAATGGTGAATGGACCGCAAGCTTCACCTATAAAGGGTCCGATAAGTTACCAAATAAAATCAGTGCCGTGCTGCCACAAGGCAATAAGGTGGTAATGACGATCAATCATTAAGACGTCATTGAATGATGAATAAATATAGTTGAATTCAAATGATTCCGATACAAGGAAGCCGATTGAGAGCTATACATTAGTATGGTTAGCGAGGCTGACGATGTATCGAATTTATATGAACTTGACTATAACTATCAAATCGTCAATATTTATTAACATAGCTGTCTATAACTGATGGTTATGGCGAAAAGTTATGATTAAAAACTATCACTGAGAACAATCATTAAGAACTATGATTAAAAACCTAGCCGCTACGCCTACTTCCACCATCACCCGCTTATCACCGGCAAAGATTAATCTATTTTTGCATATCACAGGTAAGCGTGCTGATGGTTATCATAATTTGCAAACCGTGTTTCGCCTGCTTGATTGGGGCGATTATTTGCATTTCTCAGTCATAGATGAAGCCGTAATTTTTACAGTAGATAGTGAATCTACGGAAAATAGTAAATTGGATGCCAATAAGCTCTGTCATCAACTGCTAATATTGGCTGGTGCAGAGACTATAACTGTCGATATAGAAGACAACTTAATTTTTAAAGCAGCACGTGCATTGCTAGCGTCTGCCATACAGTCAGACACCTTACCTGAGCATTTAGCACCTGTGCATATCGCTTTAGATAAGCATTTGCCGATGGGTGCAGGCTTGGGTGGCGGCTCATCCAATGCCGCAACGACATTGATGACACTTAATGAAATTTGGCAGCTTAAATTGACGCAAGATAAGCTGATAAAAATTGCTGCCGCTATTGGCGCAGATGTGCCGATTTTTATCTTTGGGCAAGATGCGATTGCGATGGGTATTGGAGAGCAGTTAACCGCAATCAAGTTGCCCGACCAGCAATATTTAGTATTGACCCCCAATGCTCACGTTAATACTGCCCAGCTTTTTGCGCATCCCAAGCTACAACGAGATATCGCCGAGCTGTCAATTGAAACCATCAAAAACCAGTTCAATGACTATGTACAAACTCTGACCACGCCCTATCACAATGTCTTTACGCCAGTGGTGACGAGCCTCGCCCCTGCCGTCAGCGCAGCATTACGTTACTTACAAGGGTTAGAGGCGCAAGCACTCGGCACAGCACGAATGACGGGCTCTGGTAGCGCAGTGTTTTTACCTTTGGATGCAAGCGTGGTTACTGACAAAGCACTTTTAGCAAAGTGGATTGAAGAGGCGCCTTGTTCTGCCTATTTAGTTCGTCATCTATGAATTAGATTTGAGCTGTAGTGCGAAGATAAAATGATTATAAATACAGCGTAAAGCGCTTTGTTGACCCCATATTCGGTTTGTTTTTGACCTATTTTTTAATAAAAGCCATAAAAAGGCGCAAATGACTTGCAAATTCTGAAAATTTAATTATAATAGGTCGCCTCAATAGGGGTATAGCCAAGTTGGTAAGGCATCAGGTTTTGATCCTGACATCCGTTGGTTCGAGTCCAGCTACCCCTGCCATTTTTTAGTACGAAGCGTTTGATATGCAGTGATCATAGGTGGTTTATAAATAGCCGCTTATCTTATTGACATTGACAACGTTATCCCAGTTTCGGTATAGTTCGCAATGGACACCGCTAGGGAACAGTTATATTTTAAATGGTTTATCCGTTTATAATATAGCGAACAGGTCGTGACGCTATTCTAACAATGACTTTTATTAAAAGTTGCTTTTAGATATCGACGTACACAGCTTAGACATTACAGGGGTATAGCCAAGTTGGTAAGGCATCAGGTTTTGATCCTGACATCCGTTGGTTCGAGTCCAGCTACCCCTGCCATTTTTTACTGTAATAGTAGTCATCAAAACTTTTCACCACTCTTTTCTGAATTTGAGCAGTTTGACACTGCTTAGCGGTCGCTGCTTGAGTCAATCAATAGGACTTCTGTCATGCCTTATTTGGCGATTTTTACGGGTAATGCCCACCCTGAATTAGCAAAAACCGTAGCCGATCATCTCCATATACCTCTTGGTAAAGCTGACATCACGCGTTTTTCTGATGGCGAAATCGCCGTAGAAATCAAAGAACACGTGCGCGGTAAAGACGTGTTTATCATGCAGCCAACTTGTGCACCAACCAATGACAATTTGATGGAAATCATGATGATGGCCGATGCGCTGCGTCGCTCTAGTGCGGGTCGCATCACAGCAGTCATGCCCTACTTTGGTTATGCCCGTCAAGACCGTCGCCCTCGTTCAGCTCGCGTGCCTATCTCTGCTAAAGTCGTCGCTGACATGCTAAACATCGTGAGTATCGATCGCGTGATGACGGTTGATTTGCACTCAGATCAGATTCAAGGCTTCTTTGACATTCCTGTAGACAATATATACGGCACGCCTGTATTGCTTAACGACCTACAAAAACAAGATTACGACAACATCATGGTTGTCTCTCCTGACGTTGGTGGCGTGGTGCGTGCGCGTGCTATGGCTAAACAGTTGGGCGATACTGACATGGCGATTATCGATAAACGCCGTGCCCGTGCCAATGAATCGCAAGTCATGCACATCATCGGCGATGTTCGTGATCGTGATTGCGTCATCGTTGATGACATGGTTGATACCGCAGGTACGCTATGTAAAGCAGCTGAAGCATTGAAAGCAAACGGTGCACGTCGCGTATTGGCTTATATTACGCACCCTGTCCTATCAGGCAACGCGTTACAAAATATCAGTGAATCTGCGCTAGACGAAGTCGTTGTTACCGATACGATTCCATTGTCTGAAGCGGCAAAAGCCTGTAGCAAAATTCGCCAAGTGAGTATCGCACCGATGCTTGCTGAAAGCTTACGCCGTATCAATAACGAAGAATCTATCAGCGCCATGTTTGACGCTTAGACTTTTAATGAGCACTCGCTCTACTTTCTGTTGGTAATGCTCGTTATAAAACACTGCTTAAGTTTAAAAAAAAGCGTCAAGTATCTTTACTTGACGCTTTTTTGCCTATTGGTGCTGCACAGTCATTTTGCGTAGGTCTTTATTATTACTACAAAATCACGTATAATGCGCGCCTGTGCCGACCATTTGTTCGATTTAATTAGGTTGGCATTCTCAAAAGTGCTGATCATGCCCAAAAGTAACGATTGTCATGATAATGACTATCCAAAAAATCGTTATGATGAGCAAATGGCTACATTTAGCAATTGTGAATTTTGTTAGCAATCATAAATGTTAGCTATCATCACGTATTAGTGGATTGGTCGCAAATCCACTTTTTTATGACCAGACACTTCATCATTCTTTTTATAGGATTATATCCATGAGCATTAATCATTTTGAACTAAACGCTGTTGATCGTTCTGCTGAGCAACAAGGTAAAGGTGCGAGCCGCCGCCTACGTAAGCAGAATCTAGTTCCTGCTATCATCTATGGTGGTAACGAAGAGCCAACGTCTATCTCTATCAAGATCAACGAGCTAGTAAAGTCACTTGAATTCGAAGCTTTCTTCTCACACATTTTGACAATCAATGTTGATGGTGTAGAGCATCAAGCAGTTATCAAAGACTTGCAACGCCATCCAGCTAAAGGCTTCCCAATGCATGCTGATTTCCAGCGCGTTGTGAAAGGTCAGAAAATCAACATGAACGTTCCTGTGCATTTTGCTGGTCGTGAAGAAGCGCCTGGTACTAAAGCTGGTGGTGTTCTATCAACGCTAGTATCTGATATCGAAATCGTTTGCCTACCATCACAATTACCTGAATACCTAGAAATTGACGTATCAGGCATGGAAATCGGTGATCTATTCCGTCTATCAGACATCAAACTACCTGAAGGCGTTATTATCTTTGATCTTGACATGGAAGATGCCCACGACCGTACTATCGTTAACATGCAGCCACCAACGGTTGAAGAAGTTGACGCAGACGCTGAAGAAGTTGATGCTGCTGACGTACCTGCTACTGAGCAAGGTACTGAAGACAAAGACGGCGAATAATAAACCACGGTTACATAGAGCACGCAACCTAGCGTCTGCTATGTAATACAAGGTTTGTTTAGTCAAAAAACAGCAGGTGATAAATATCTCCTGCTGTTTTTGTAAGTAAGGTTTGAAAAATAACAGATATGCTATGAATAAATAGCATAATCGCAAATCTTATGCCTCATTTATTCAATTTAAGCAGGGTGTTTTTATGGCCATAAAGCTTATTGTCGGTCTTGGTAATCCTGGTCAGCAGTATATGTTTACACGTCATAATGCAGGGTTTTGGTTTGTCCATCACTTGGCTCAGCAGTTCAACATTACCCTCTCTCATGATAAAAAATTTCATGGAATCACAGGACGTGGGCAGATTCATGGGCATGACGTACGTCTATTGATGCCGCTCACCTTTATGAATAAGTCTGGTCAGTCAGTGGTGCCGATGGTGAAATTTTATGGCATTGAAAATGATGAGTTACTGATTGCTCATGATGAGCTCGATATTCCAGCTGGCAGTATCAAACTTAAGACGAATGGTGGTCATGGCGGTCATAATGGTCTGCGTGATATCACCCCTCATATCGGCAACGACTTCCATCGTTTGCGTATTGGTATTGGTCATCCTGGTCATAAGTCTAAAGTTAGTGGTCATGTGCTCTCAAAAGCTGCGCCCGATGAACAGATTGCCATTGATAGCGCTCTGACAGCAGCATTTGAAGCGCTGCCATTATTACTAAATGGCGATATTGAAAAAGCACGTTCACAAATTAATGGCTTCAAACTGCCAGAATAAAATCATGCTTTAACTATAATAGCCTTTTATTTTAGCAAGTTATCCCCCATTAACCTTTTGATTTGAATCATTAATCTCAGTTACGCTAAGGAAGCAACCTATGCTACTTAATATGCTTAAATGCAAATTACACCGTGCTCGCGTCACCCATGCCGAACTTCATTACGAAGGCTCATGCGGTATCGATGGTGATTTATTGGATCTTGCTGGTCTGCGCGAAAATGAGTCTATCGATATCTACAATGTGACCAATGGCAAGCGCTTTCGCACCTACGCTATCCGCGCTGAAGCGGGTTCTGGTATCATCTCGCTAAATGGTGCGGCGGCTCACATGGCAGATTTAGGCGATATCGTTATCATCTGTGCCTATGCTCATTTTGATGAAGTAGAAGCGGCAACCTACCAGCCAAAACTGGTGTATTGCAACGAAGACAACACCGTAAAAGACACAGCAAACATCATTCCAGTACAAGTGGCTTAAAGCACCAGAACACCGAAGATTTTTGGATAAAGCAAGGATAAATAATCGACTAAGCTGTTGAAGTTATTCTTATTATCCAACCAAAACCGCTATGCTAATATGAGAGCTGAATCTCCATTCTGATTCAGCTTTTTTTATGCCATTTTTATATGGCAAATTCACATTTTATACCACTCTTAAAAAATGAAGTCGTCAGAAAAATAAATGTCAGCGCTATGTTTTTAGGCTAAATGAATTTGGCACGGCTAAGCGTATTTTTAGGTTTGGTATTAACACTAATAAGGAAACAAACTGATGTGGTTGGCAGTTATTGCAGTATTGATCGGACTAGCTATTCTTGTTTGGAGTGCAGACCTTTTTGTTGATGGCGCCACTGCCTTAGCAAAAAATTCAACGTCCCTAGTTTCTTAATCGGTGTGTTGATTTTGGGTGTGGGTACATCCGCCCCTGAGATGGTCGTGTCAGTATTGGCGGCACTAGAAGGCAGCCCTGATTTGGCATTAGGCAACGCTTATGGCTCAAACATCATCAATATTGCGCTGGTATTGGGTGCAACCGTATTGATTAGCCCTATTATCATTCGTAAGGGCATCATCAAGCGTGATTTACCTCTATTGGTATTGATTACTATGGTCGCCGCATGGCAGCTGCGTGATGGGCAATTAGACCAAGCAGATGCGATTGTGTTGATAGCGCTGCTGGTCGTGACTTTAGGCATTCAGATTGTACTAAGCTTACGTGAAGGCAACCATGAGCACGAAGGAGAACCCATAGCAGAAAGCGTCGATGCTGAACATATCGAGCAAACCCTAACACGGGGACTCATCAGCTTAGTTATCGGCATGCTTTTACTGGTCATTAGCTCACGAGCTATAGTTTGGGGTGCAGTAGAATTGGCAACGCTGTGGGGCGTTAGCGAACTGGTGATTGGATTGACGATTGTTGCTGTGGGGACATCGTTACCTGAGCTGGTATCGAGCCTATCAGCCGCCCGTAAAGGCGAACACGACATGGCACTGGGTAATATTATTGGCTCTAATATATTTAACACCTTGGGCGTCGTTGGTCTCGCAGCGCTTATAGCGCCAATCACAGTCAGTCCAATTATCTTATCACGCGATATAGTGGCGATGGGATTGGTCACCTTGTTACTCTTGGTATTGTGCGGGTTTGCCTTTATGAGTAAGCGTCCATTCGGTCGCACTTCTGGGTCAACCTTGGTCTTATTCTTTGTCGGCTATACTTTATGGCTGATACAAACCGTCAACCTGTAACGCTTAGAGTGTATTAACAGACCTTAAAATGTATGAACAGGCTATGGCGATGATAATGTGGTTTATTTTCCTTGCTTGCGATTTCTAATCACCCGCCATAGTCCTTCATTCTCTGTTTTTGGCATTTTTAAGGTAATGGTATTCGATAGCATATCTTGCACTGCGAGACCACGTGGGTTAAAGAGGCAAAAAGCATAGTTAAAGACAAAGCCCAAAAAGGCACTGGTCAATAAAACAGCACGCGAGCCATCGATGACACTACCAATGATACCAAATATAAGTGGCATAATACTGGCCGCTAAAATCCGCTTAAATGACTGTCCCCACGTTAGCAAATGACCATTGCTATTGACCGTCTTTAACCGCCAAGTCTGCATACCTAATGTCTGCCCACCACGACGCCAAAATATCCCATAGAATCCGACTAACGTCAGTATAAAAGACGGCGTCATAATCACGTTTTGATACCACGTTGGCAGCGACTGCGCTTGAGAAGAGTCTGTACCGGTATTCATGGTCAGCAATGTACCAATCACGGTTAGCAGGGTACCGACCAAAAACAACAACGCTAAAATTAACATGCCATCATAGAGAATGGCTGCCATACGGGTGCCAGGTTTAGCAATCGTTAGCTCTTCAACGTCAGAAGCATGGTGTGATGATGCTTTCGTTTTAGCAGCAGATTTGGTAGGTCGTTTAGGTAAACTCTTTGACATGGTACAAGCTCATAGCAAGCAGTGAATAGTGGCTCTATTGTACCGTAATTCACTGTCTTATCGTACATTATCCTAAGATGCCGTAAGTCATATAACAATGTGGTATAACCATGTCGTATGACTCATCAGCTCATCAGACTATCACACAAAAATTACAGACATAAAAAAATCGCCAAATTGTCATAAGACAGGCGATTATTTTAAGGTTTCTTTAACTGGGTTAAAGAAATGATAATGCAAATGGTGCGCTTGGAGAGATTCGAACTCCCGACCCCTTAGTTCGTAGCCAAGTGCTCTATCCAACTGAGCTACAAGCGCGTACTTTGCACATCATTTACTGCGTTGTTAAGAAACAATTGCAGCAAATTAGGTTGGTTATTATATAGATAATTTCGCTTGTGTCAATATCTTTTTTTATTAAAATCAAATTATTTTTTGCTTTAATAAAACGGAAGATTATTAACGCTTTTATGCTGCGTCACTACTCTACTAAAAACCGAATAAATGGAGGTGAAGGAGGGATTCGAACCCTCGATACGCGCAAACGTATGGTTCCTTAGCAGGGAACTGGTTTCAGCCACTCACCCACTTCACCAAACGACGTAAGACTTTTTAAGTTCTAAAAAATAGTATTATTGCTGATAATACGTCTTATCCCGTGGGCGAGTATTATAGCAAAGCCAAAACGAATTGCAAGCACTGTCTACAAATTTAATGCAGTTTTTATCATATTTATTTCTTTATGGGGTTTCATAGCCTCTTGAGCAGCTCAAATATCAATAAAAACCAGTAAAAACGATGTTTAAGTTAGTCAGCACGCTCTGGGTTGTTGTTAATTGATGGATGGATTGTCTATATACCATCTCTCACCTACTATGGCTTTTTTAGCAGTGGGTGTCTATAGTATTTGTTACTCATTGTAGATTATGTCAAAGGAATTTTTATGCGACCAGTGGTACTGTGTTTTTCAGGATTAGATCCCTCAGGCGGCGCTGGATTACAAGCGGATATAGAGGCCATCGGTCAAGCAGGTGCGCATGCTGCCATTGCTTGTACAGCTATTACCATACAAAACTCGCAGCAAGTCTTTGGGTTTGAAGCTTGTGCAGCAAATTTGGTAAAGGATCAGGCCACCGCAGTGCTCGATGATTTGCCTGTTGCAGCTATTAAGTCAGGTATGTTGGGTACGACTGATAATATCGCTATGCTGACTCAATTGTTTGCCGAGCGCCTTATCGCCGCTGATACGCCATTTGTATTAGATCCCGTATTGGTTGCCAATAGTGGTGGCAGTTTGGGCGATGAAAAGACGCTCGTTAGCGCATTTAGGGAGCTGTTACCATACGCGACCCTCATCACACCGAATACTCATGAGCTACGCGCATTAAGCGGTGAGCAAGACTTACATATTGGCGCGCAAAAATTATGCGCTCAAGGCACCTATGCCGTATTGGTAAAGACCTCACACGACTTTGATAGCGGCGATATAGAGCAGTATTTGTACATAAAGGGTGAGATGGTACATAAAAGCACCTTGCCGCGCTTAACGGGCGAATTTCATGGCTCTGGCTGTTCGCTTGCCAGCTTTATCGCTGGGCGCTTAGCAATGGGTGATGCGCTTATCGATGCAGTAAAGGCAGCAGACAGCTGGATTACCCAGACGCTGCGAGCCGCTGATGCACCGCACCCTAATAATGACCAAGCCCAATTAATACCCAATCGTTTTATAGACTTTCAACATAACCTCTAAATAATTAATAAAAAAGGGCGCTCTATATCTCATAGAACGCCCTTTTTTAGATAGCAGCTTTCAAGTGACCATTAATCCAGCTCAACCCAACATTGGCATGAAGCTCGCGGCAAAGCCACCAATAAACATCTCAAGCAAAATAAAAGCAATGAATGCGACCATTGGTGATAAATCAATCATACCCAAGTTTGGTGTGATTCGACGAAATGGTGCCAAGATTGGCTCCGCTAAATCGACAATAATACCAATAATCGGATGCTGAGATTGGGTAAATACCACAATCCAGCTGACAATGATGGAACCAATGACGAGATAGCGACACATACGTAAAAAGTCTAATACCAAGCTGATAGTACCAGTGAAAAATAACGGTACAGGAGCGATACCTTTATGGGTCAGTGCTGCTTTTCCAGAGATATCGATTAAACGAATCAAAAACATCAGGACAATAGCCGCAATACTGATACGCCCTTGCCCGACGGTTGGAAAAATACGCCCAAACACGTCGACAATATGCGTTGCTTTATAGGCAGGCGCAATCATGGGATTACTGGCATCCATCCCTGCAAATTGCAGCATAAAGCGAATAAACACCAACATCATGGCGAAGGTGGTGACCAAATCAAAGATTTGAAATAACATGTTGTTCATGAAGTGCTACTCAATGTGACATTATTAACAGGTTTTGGGATGACGACTGTCATTGCTTGGTATTGGTGCTTAATATTGGTGCTTAATATTGGTGCTTAATATTGGTGCTTAATATTGCTGCTTAGTATTACGGCTCAGGCGCGTCATTCGCTTGTAGCAAATAACGCGCTGATATATGGATGATTATTTACTCATCTCTTCACTCAATGCTTGGCTACGGTCATAGCAAGCCTGCATAGCCTCAACGATTTGACCGCCGATATCATTGGCTTGCATTGACTCAACGGCGGCTTGGGTTGTCCCATTTGGCGAGGTGACCTTGCGACGCAATTCAGCAGGTGCATCTTCACTATTCATCGCCATTTTTGCCGCGCCTAGCATGGTTTGCATAGCGAGCGCTGAAGCCTGCTCTTTATCCAAACCTAAAGCCACTGCCCCATCGATCATCGATTCAATAAAGTAAAACATATATGCTGGTGCTGAACCTGATACGGCGGTTACCGCATGCATGTGTTCTTCATTATCGACCCACATGACCAATCCTGATGCTTCCATCACCGCCGTTGCTAATTGCTTTTGTTCAGCAGAAATATTATCAGTACCGTACAGACCGTTGCGCCCATTTGAATCATTGCAGGGGTATTTGGCATCGCCCGGACGATATTGTCATAGCCACCCAACATGTCAGATAAAAGCTCAGTCGACAAACCTGCTGCCACTGAAATCACCAGCTGCTTGTCTAAGGCATCTGCAAAGCTACTGACCACTGCTTTCATCACTTGCGGTTTGACCGCCAGTACCACAATGTCAGCATCGATAACGGCAGCTTTTGCATCAGCAGTTGGATCAACCGTGTTCAATCCTTTAGCAGCCAATTGCTCGCGCGCTTCACTGCTAGGATCAGCAACGGTAATTAAACTCGGTTTGACACCGCAGCTGACAAGCCCGCTAATCAAAGCCTGCGCCATATTTCCGCCACCGATAAAGCTGATTTTCTTATTATCTAATACTGACATACATGTCTCCTATTCAAAAATCCAAAGGTATTCAAACTAACATAATGATAGGTAAAATGACACTCAGTTTACCATACTGCTACTGGCATCGTTTGATAAATTGACGGCATCTAACCCGGCTGTAAGCTCCGTTGAATCACTTAATTGCCATGGACTATGGCACAACCAAACGGTTAGATTAACAAGGGCATTATATAAAATCAGTGACGGAGAGTAATATGTTTTTCATTCGTAAAGCCAACCCTGAGGATTATGCAGACATTGCTAACATTCACTTCAAAAGTTGGCATGCCGCCTATTTAGATTTGCTACCAGCGTCCTATATCAATGATAAAAACAACTTATGTAATAAGACAAAAATGTGGCAGGAGTTAATGGCGCATCCTGATGTTATTGTCTGGATAGCATATGATGCTCATCATCATAATTTGGGGTTTATTGGGTACTTCATTAATAATAAAAATTATGAAATTACCACGTTGTATGTTTTGCCCGATTATCAAGGATTGGGTATAGGCACTCAATTAATGACAGTATCATTGAAAGCTCTCTTAGAATCTCATATCCATGCCCATTTTTATTTATGGGTATTAGAAAATAATGTGGCTGCTATTGATTTCTATCAAAAATTTGGCTTTGGAGCTAATGGCGAAAAGAGTGAAGAATGCTACAAAAGCACGCAAATAATAGATATCAAAATGGTTAGAAAACTTGATGTCCTGATGCCCTAGCCCTAGATAACCTGACCTCCTAAAAGGCTTAGGTTACAAATATTAAAAAGCGTTATTGATGCTTAGACTGTTTCTAATAACATTGCTTCTAATAGCACTGTCTAAAACGCCAATATTTTCTGTCGTGTCTGTTAGCGATCTACTCGTCCCTAGTATCCAGCTCTCAAAAGGTGAAACCAGCAATAATGGCCACTCTTTATCCTGCTGTACGGATACGGCACTGACCACCACCAAACTCTCGCGCAACCATACAGGTACACCAAGCGTTTGATATAGTTTCTTGCCCGCTTGTGGACGTGATGCCAATGCAGTTTGCACACGCTGCTGACGACCTAATGGTGCAAAGGTAATCTCAAACCTCTCATCATCTTGATCGCTGTCTAATAGCTTTACCAAGGCATCTGGCATCATTTGCACTTGCCAAATAAAGTTATCATCACTACGTAAGGTAACTGATACAGGCTGAGCAGCCGCTGAATACGCATCAGCCACCACAAGATTAGATAAGGGTTGAATCTGTTTGGTAAGCGGTAATGCTAACCACTTGCTCCACTCACTGCTTAAACGATAAAGCTGCTGACGATAGCGGCAAATCGTATAGGACTGCTTGCGAGCTTGCCAAAAAAGCGCCGTTTGGTGATCAGCATCTCCACGTTGGCTTAGCATAAATACATCATCGACCAGCTGCTTAGCAGGCGGTAACGGTTCATCTTGACCGAGCCAATGATGCAATAGTTGGCGCTGACGATAAATGGGTAATGCTTGTAGCTTGTCTATATTTAGCACACGCTGGGCAGACGATAGCTGTAATGATGCTACCTCTATCTGCTGTAAATCTTCTGCCGCTTGTGCATTGATTATCAATTGGGCATCACGCAATAGCTGTGCGCTACGGGCGATATTGTCAATGACATTGGAATTATAGGTCGCCAATACTGGCATAATGTCAAGGCGTAGCCCACTACGTACATTATCGCCAGCATCATTGGTTGGGTCATCAATATAAGGGAGCTTTAGGCGCTGAGCATAACTGCTGATATTGCCGCGTTTGACCGTCAGCCAAGGTCGCCATAACGCCATACGTTGTGCGCCCTGCGTTTGGATACGCCACGGCTGCATACCAGACAGACCATTCACCCAGCGCCTTGTATCAGCCGCATCAGCACCGTCTCTGCTTGGTCATCGGCATGATGCGCTAAGAGCAATACATCATCTTGATTGAGTTGCGCTCGCATGACATCATAACGAGCCTGCCTTGCGGCTTGCTCATCATAACCATTCACTTGCGCACGTAAAATCCGACACGGTATCTGCTGCACTGCTGCCCAATGAGCGACATGCATCGCCCAAGTCTCACTATCTGCTTGCAAACCATGATTCACATGCAGCAATTGTGGCAAAAATGGCAACTTACCTTGGCGATAGAGCTGCACACACAGCGCAGCCAATGCTAATGAATCACGACCACCACTACACGCCAGCCAAATCCGTCGACCGTGCAGCTGTTCACCATATTCAGCCATACTACTCAATAATGCTTTTGCCAGATCGGCATCGACAGGCAAGTCTGCGATTGGCTTCATAGGATGCGAGAGGATTGCACTGCTGGTCATAATCAGCCTTATTTATTTAGCATGCATACATGAATTGACATATAAATGAATCTGCTCATACGTCAGCTACGACATCAGTTACAGCGTCAGTTAGCACCTATATTAACAGCCACAAAAAACGCGCCATAAAATGACACGTTTTTATTTTAGCATTAAGACTCAGTCTCTAATATGAAAAGCTTTGTGTCCATGAATAGAGGCTTTGTAACAGAGGTGTCATAGCGACCAATTAAGCAGGCAACATCACTTCTGAGTTAAAGGTTTTCAGCTTCTCATAACGCAGCTCACAACGCGCGTGTGCGTCTAAATCTTTAATCTCATTTAACTGCTCAGCAATCAGTGCTTTCAAGGCGATCATGACTGGCTGCGGCTTGATATGTGCGCCTTCACCTTCTTCAATGACGCATCAATCAGCCCCATCTGATATAAATTAATCGCATTTAATTTCAAGGCTTCACTAGCATCTTGTGCTTTTTCAGCTGTTTTCCACAGGATAGATGCACAGCCTTCCGGAGAGATAACCGAATAAATACTATTTTGTAGCATATTGACTTTGTCACCAACGCCAATAGCCAACGCCCCACCTGAGCCGCCTTCACCGATGATAGTCACGATAATAGGCACTTTTAGGCTAGAAAAAACAGCGATACTTTCGGCAATGGCTTGCGCTTGTCCGCGCTCTTCAGCGCCGATACCGGATAAGCGCCTTGGGTATCCACAAAGGTCATCACAGGGATATTAAAACGCTCAGCCATTTTGACCAAACGAATCACTTTGCGGTAGCCTTCAGGATTGGCCATGCCAAAGTTATGAGCAATACGCTCACGGGTGCTGCGACCGCGATGTTGACCAATTACCATCACAGGCTGACCATCAAAACGCGCCAGACCACCAAGAATGGCTTTGTCATCAGCAAAAGCACGGTCACCGTGCAGCTCATCGAATTCGGTAAACAGCTGATTAACATAGTCCATAAATAATGGACGCTTGGCGTGCCGTGCAAGCTGCACACTATCCCAGACAGTGCTCATAGACGCTTCCCTTTAATAATTATACTTAATGTATTTATGTTTAAGAATAATATCGTTATCGATTTTTAGATAATGAAAGTACAGTTGTAAACTCAATAGAAGCTATAGTAGCACATCTTAAATGGCATGACATTACTGACAAAGCCGCTTTTGTTACGTTAATCTATAGCATACTCATTACAATAGTAACAGCACCGTGTTGATCGCTCAGTACAAACCAGCGCTATCTAGCCCTCAACCACGCTCAGCGTCACGCCCCATTTAGCAAACTGCTCAATCTCAGTATGCAGATCCGGCAATAAGAAAGCATAGTGCTCGCTGCTATCGGCAACGGTGATTTGCCAGCAATGATCATCCATGGCTTGTAACTGTAATTCTGGTAATTCATGATCGCTGCGGCTGTGATGCGCCAGTACAGCCAAACGTAGCAGCAGACAAAGATAAACAAGCTGATTACCACCGATAGTACAGGTCTGCTCTAACATATCGGCTTTGAGCTTACGACGATGATTGAGCATCAGTTGTGCCATGCGCTTTTGATCGACTTGCGAGAATCCTGGAATATCAGAATACTCAAGCAAATACGCGCTGTGCTTATGATAACTACTATGACTGATGGCCAATCCTATCTCATGCAAGAAAGCCGCCCGTCTGAGTAAATCACAATCATCATTGGTAAGGGCGAGCTTCTCCTTCACTTGCTCAAATAAATGACGACTGGTTTTCACCACTTGTTTGGCTTGTTTTTTGTCCCCCGAATAACGCTTAATCAGCGCCAGCACACTGCGGTCACGAACATCTTCGCTAGCAAAGCGTCCAAGCATGTCGTACATCACACCTTCACGTAGTGCACCATCTGAGTAACTAATGGTATCGACACCCAGCACTTTCATGACTGCACGCAGTACCGCAACGCCTGCTGGGAAGACGGCTTTGCGATGTTCCTTAACGCCTTCTAAATCGATGTCATCGACGTTGCCAATTTTAAGCAACAGTTTCTCTAACTTTTTGACACCTTTATAAGTGATGCGCTCTTGCTCATCAGCCAGCCCTTAGAGACCAGCACATTACGTACCGCTTTAATCGTCCCACTCGAGCCAACCACACTACTCCAGCCCAATTTTTGATAACGACCCTGAATCGCTAACACTTCTTTGCGAGCGGCTGATATCGCATTATTAAAGGCTTCTTTCGTGATTTGACCATCGGCAAAGTACTTCTGGGTAAAGGCGACACAGCCCATCTGCAAACTCTCGGTCAACAGCGGATCGAACTCTTGACCAATGATAAACTCTGTCGAACCGCCACCAATATCGATGACCAAACGCTTGTCACTACTGGCATTGGTGTGTGAGACGCCCAAATAAATCAAGCGTGCCTCTTCTCGTCCCGCGATAATCTCAATGGGTTTCGGCAATATTTTATTGGCACGGGCAATAAAGTCATTGGCGTTTTTGGCTTGACGTAAAGCGTTGGTCGCAACCACGCGAATGCGTTCGGGTGGTACCGAATCCAAACGTGCCACAAATCGGCTCAAACAGTCAAGACCTCGCTGTGCAGCTGCCGCACTTAAGATATTATTTTCATCCAAGCCTGCGGCGAGCTGGACTTTTTCAGACATAGAAACGACTTTTCGCACCTCACCATGGTCAAGACGCGCAATGGCCAGATGAAAACTATTGGAACCGATATCAATGGCTGCCATCATTTCATCATCAGCAAGCGGCGGATTTGTAAGGTAGTCAATAGGCATAAGAGGAATCGTTACCGTGTTGGATAAAAGGGAGAGGATATGGGCTAAAAATTAGACGATTGAGTCATATAAACATCGTAGCTGCACCAAATAGTGCCATTTACGCAAAGCGGCTCACGTATTTGACGCAATTTTCGCCATTAAAGCATTTATGCCAAACACTGGCAAGTGACCCAAATGCTAATTAAGCAGCAAGCGTATCATTCACAAAATAACAAATGCGCCATAAACATCCATTGCTTGTGTTAAAGATAGCGTTTTGCTACATTAAAAACGACCAATATTATAATAAATAACAGTTACTTAATGACCGACTAGCCGTTTTAGTAAAACAGAAAGCCTTCTAATTACTCGCCCTAATATCTATACTCAAGAAACTATTAGCAAGGAAGCTAAACAAATGAATCAAACGACCACACAAAACACTACCAAAAACGCCGATGCTCAAGCGGTCAGCAATGCCAAAAAAAACATGATGACAACCGTCAGTCCAACAAAGCAAAAATTTTATGACTTCTATTTAGCTGAACATCAAAACATGGCTTGTCGCCGCTTACATTTCGCCGGTAGTAGCTTTGGCTTATTGGGACTCGCAAAGTCGGTCAAAACTGCTTCGCCAAAACCATTACTTAAAGGCATCGCTGCTGGATATGCTTGCGCTTGGGTCGGTCATTTTTCTTTGAAAAAAACAAACCTGCCTCGTTCAAATTCCCGCTAAAAAGCTTTGCTAGCGACTTTCGTATGTACAGTGATGTCCTACGCGGTAGACTCAGCTTAAAAGACCGTAAATTTGATAAAATTGGACGATAATAACTCGCCCCTAGCCCAACTAACGTAAAGACTTACGTAATATTTTTCCTACCGCAGTTTTGGGCAATTCATCGATAAACTCGTATGACTGCGGGCGTTTATAACCTGTCAAACGCTCACTTGCAAAGTCTTGTAGCTCCTCTACCGTCAAACTCGAATCTTTTTTGACCACAAACGCTTTGGGTACTTCACCGCTGTGCTCATCTGCAATACCAACCACCGCGACTTCAAGTACTTTCGGATGCTCTGTCAATGCCGCTTCCACTTCGTTTGGATAGACGTTAAATCCTGAAACCAGTATCATGTCTTTTTTGCGATCCACCAGCGTCAAAAATCCATGTTCATCTAGCACACCAATATCACCTGATTTAAAATAGCCATCCTTTGTAAAAGTATCTGCATTGTCTCGTTGCCAGTAACCACGCATGACCTGCGGGCCTTTAATACAAACCTCGCCCCGTGTACCTATTGCACAAGTTGCACCTTGTTCATCAATGATTTTAATATCCATCATCGCAAGTGGCAGACCAACGCTACCATTAAAACGATCTATACCAGGTGGATTAAAAGAGATAACTGGTGCAGTTTCGGACATGCCATAACCTTCATTGATAATCATACCAGTGACTTGTTGCCACTGATCAGATACGGCTTTGATGATTGCGGTGCCGCCACCAATAGATAGTGCCAAGCGACTAAAATCAAGGTTGGCAAACTTTGGATGATGCAGCATACCAATAAATAAGGTATTAACCGAAGGAATAACATGCGGACGATGCTGCTTGATGGTATTGACTAGTCCATCGATATCACGCGGATTGGTGACCAGTATGTCTTCCCAGCCGCCATAAATGCCTAGTAAGCCGCAAACGGTAAATGAGAAGATATGATAGAGCGGCAACGGATTCAGTATTTTGATCTGCTCGCTACGACCCGCTTCAATCGCGTGACCAAACATCGCATAACACTGACAGACATTGGCCATGACATTGTAATGCGTGAGCATCGCGCCTTTTGGCTTGCCGGTCGTGCCACCCGTATATTGCAATAAAGCTAAATCTTCACGCTCGATAGTAACAGGCTGATATTGTTCAGCGTGGTATGCACTCATAATATGGGCAAAGCTTATATTATGCTCTGAGATATAGTTTGCAGCATTATCGGCTGTGGTTTGGCTGGTTTTATTGAATTGACGAGTAGTATCGGTCGACAGTTCAAGTTGGGTAAGCAAGGCAATATCGTTATCAGCAGGTCCAGCATTTGGATTGACGGAACAATGTACAACCAATGACAGTTGCGCTTTGACTGCATCATCTAACTGATCGTAAGCAGAGGTCATACCATCGAGGACAATCAGCACACTAGCTTGAGCATCCGTCAGCTGATGCGCCAATTCATAATGGGTATACATCGGATTGACATTCACCAATACCGCGCCTGCTCGCAGACAACCAAGTAACACCACGGCATACTGCAATATATTGGGTAATTGCACAGCGACCCGGTCGCCTTTATTGATTCCTTGTGCTTGCAAAAAAGCAGCAAAACGGCGGCTGGCAATATCCAATTGTGCAAAGGTAAGGGTGGCGGGCCCCATACTAAAAGCCACAGAATTACCATGCTGATCTATCTTGGGTTGCAATAAATCTAGCAGGTTGTGCTTTCCCTCTAATACATCTAAATTATTTCTTATTCCATATTTCTCATATGAGGCTTGCCATAGCGGTGGCGTATTACTGCTAGGCATATCATTAGTGCTTGTAGTCATCAGTTAGCATCCTTGCTCAATTATCTTGATTCATCTCAGAATAGCATAATTTATTGTTTATTTTGCAATCACCCAAAGAAGGAATTGTCTCCGTCCTAGTTTTTTAATTTATGCAGTCATCGTCAAAAAACCTTTATCTCTTATAGTGAAAATCACAAAAGGATAAATATTGGGGACAAAAAAAACCAGCATGATCTCTCATACTGGTTCTTGTAACTACATACATTTAAAACAGGTCTTAAATGAACCAGGCTCTGAATAAATAAGGTTCTGAATAAATAAGGTTCTGAATAAACAGTTACGCTTTTGCCATTTCTGCAAAAATCTCGTCAGCCGCTTTAATAGAGATATCAATGTCTTCATCGCTATGTTTAATTGACATAAAGCCTGCTTCATAAGCAGACGGTGCCAGATAAATACCGCGATCGAGCATGCCATGGAAGAACGTGTTAAACACCGTCATATCGCACTCTGTCACGTCATCGAAATTCTTTGGCGTGTCAGTTTCATTGTCTTTAACAAAGAACATGCCAAACATACCGCCCAATTTATTGGTACGCATGTTGATGCCGTGTTTGTCAGCCGCCGCTTGAAAACCGTCTACTAGACGATCAACTTTTGCTGCTAACTCGTCATAAAAACCATCTGCCGTTAAGTCTTCAAACATCGCAATACCAGCACGCATCGCTAGCGGGTTGCCTGATAACGTACCCGCTTGATAGACACCGCCAAGTGGGGCGATACAAGACATGACTTCTTTTTTGCCACCGAAAGCGCCAACAGGTAGACCTGCGCCGATGATTTTACCAAAGCAAGTTAAATCAGGGTCGATGCCGAAATGTGCCTGTGCACCACCAAGTCCAACACGAAAGCCCGTCATCACTTCATCAAAGATAAGCACTGCGCCATTGGCGGTACACTCGGCACGCAACGTATCATGGAATTCTTGCGTAGGGATGACCATGTTCATGTTGCCCGCGATTGGCTCTAAGATAACGCAAGCGACTTCTTCGCCCCATTTCTCAAAACAATCTTTAATCGCTTGCGAATCATTATAAGGAATCGTAATCGTGTGCTTAGCAAAATCAGCAGGCACGCCTTTCGAGGTTGGCTCACCGATATCGAGCATACCAGAGCCTGCTTTTACCAGTAAGCTGTCTGAATGACCATGATAGCAGCCTTCAAATTTAACGATTTTGTCACGTTGGGTATAACCACGTGCTAGACGAATCGCGCTCATGGTTGCTTCTGTACCTGAGCTGGTCATACGGATCATTTCAACGCTAGGAACGATCTCGCAAATCTTATCTGCAACGGTTGTTTCAAACGGCGTTGGTGTACCAAAGCTTAGACCATCATCAGCCGCTTTTTTGACCGCATCGATGACTTTTGGATGGGCATGACCCAAAATCATTGGGCCCCAAGAGCCGACGTAATCGATATAAGCATTGTCTTCGGTGTCATAGATTTTACTACCGTTGGCACGGTGCATAAAAATTGGCGTACCACCAACTCCAGCAAAGGCACGGACTGGCGAGTTTACGCCGCCAGGAATATGTTTGCGAGCTTGCGCAAATAGCTGTTCGTTTTTAGTGCTCATAATCATTCTCTACTTATTATTTCTTTAATATTGGTTCTGTCTTATTTTATTAAAAATAATTTTGCGGCTTATTGTTAATGCTTAGCAGATTTTTAAAGCACATTTAATAATTTATGCTTTTTTGACCACAGATGATTTAAGCTTCATTGGGCCAAAACCATCAAGTTTACAGTCAATATCATGACCATCAGAGGCATCGGGCAGCAGGCGAATACCTTTTGCTTTGGTACCGACTTTAATAACGGTCGATGAACCTTTGACTTTTAAGTCTTTAATCACGGTGACGGTATCGCCATCTTGCAGCTCATTTCCGACCGCATCACGAATGACCGCGTCTTGCTCTTCAGCTTGCGCTGCATCAGACTCTGCCGCCGTCCATTCATGAGCACACATGGACATACCAGTAACGCACCATCTTCGTACGTATATTCAGCATCGCATTTTGGGCAATTGGGTAAGCTCATAATTTCCTCGTCAGCCGTGATAAATTGGGTGTATTCTAGAGCTAACATTGTACCGTAACTCGCCAGCTTTAACCAATCGCTTCACTCGTAAATGCGGTGCTGTGACTAATTGATAGATTCGCTCATGTCTTACAGCGGACATTTTTTATCACACAGTGTTTTGTGGTACTCTGCTTTAACTAAATTTGGTTTGATGACCATGTATCTTTAGATGGTAAAAACCTCAATATCTACTTTAGCAATTACTTTAATAACTCAGTGTTCATCACAATATCTGAGGCTATAACTACTTATAACGATAGCTACTTATGAATAGGATAATAATAATGACTCAATCAAGCGTATCGACACTCTCATCAACATTGCCACAATTTGTTCAACTAACAATTCAAGGTGAAGATGCGGAAAAATTCTTACAAGGTCAGCTCACCTCTGATGTCACCAAGCTCGGACTCAGTTATCAAGCAACGGCGCTTAGTAATTTAAAAGGTCGCATTGACTTTGGTCTTTGGATAAAAAAACAAGCCGAAAAGCATTATGATGTGGTTATCAGTGCCGATTGCGCTGAGGCTTTTCAAGCCCATTTAAAAAAGTTCGGTGCCTTTTCAAAATTTGACACCAGTGCGCCCGCGCCCATTTATCCTTGCGTGCTTGATGACGTGCCAACCTTTAGCCATCAAGAAGACCACAATACGCCAGCCTATACCCAAGCGTGGATGCAAGCGAGTCTTGCCATTGGCAACTATTGGATAGTTGCTGCCACCCAAGGTCTGTTTCAGCCACAAGAGCTGCGTCTGCATCAGCGCGGCGGTATGGACTATGACAAAGGCTGCTATCTTGGTCAAGAAGTGATTGCCCGTATTTATTTTAAGGCAGCGCCAAAAGCGTTTTTACATTATGTCAGCGGCGCAGGCGAGGTGCCAGCAGCCGGTGACAAGCTAGAAAAAATTCATGTGGTTAATGCGATTGCCGATGACACTATTAATGGTAATGGTTTTAAAGCATTGGTCGTTGCCCGTCCAGAGCATTTAGCCGATAGTGAGCTTACGATATTAGACTTACCGCCAGCGCTGCAAGCCGATGTTGCACGCCAAAAATAGTACGACATGATGAGTGATGCGTAATAAGCAGCACTCGTCAAAACATTTTTACTAAAAAAGCAGCAGAGTAATCTATGACCCATATTGCGGTACTCGGAGCGGGTGTGGTGGGCGTGACCACCGCATGGTATCTTCGCCAAGCAGGCTACGATGTGACCGTCATTGAGCGTGAGCCAGCTGCTGGTATGCAGACCTCATTTGCCAATGGTGGGCAAATATCTGTCTCGCACGCAACCCCTTGGGCAAACCCTGCGGCTCCAATGAAAGCGCTTAAATGGCTGTTTCGCGAGGATGCACCACTGTTGTATCGCTTGCGTGCTGATAAGGCACAGCTTAAGTGGGCGATGCAGTTTTTGCAAGAATGCCGTGCAGATAGAGCCGATGCCAATCTGGTACAAATGGTACGTTTGGGCTTGTATTCACGAGATGCACTACAACAGCTGCGTGCTGATATTGGTATTGATTACGAGCAGCAAACGCGCGGTATTATGCATTTTTATACCAATCAAGCGGAATTTGATGCCGCTATTGCGCCAACGGAGCGCATGCAAGCGTTAGGCTGTGAGCGTCATATCATCGATATCAATAATGCCGTTAACTTAGAGCCTGCGCTTTACCCTATTGCTCATAAGCTAAAAGGTGCGACTTATACCAGCCGTGATGAATCGGGTAATGCCCATTTATTTACCCAGCGCTTAGCCGAGCGCTGCATAAAGTCTGGCGTGAAGTTTTTATACGATACCGAGATTCTGGCGTTAAACACTGACGCCCATTCTGCTCGCCCGCATGTACATAGTATTACCATTCAACCTAAGGGAGAAAACGCGCAAACCTTTAGTGCAGACAGCCATGTACTAGCCTCGGTAGCTATAGTGTGTCATTACTAAGACCTTTGGGAATACATGCGCCGATATTTCCAGCCAAAGGCTACTCAGCTACTTATCAAATCAACCCCGCGCCCCGCATCTACACCCTTTGTCAGTCTCATTGATGATGAGTTTAAGCTGGTGACATCACGCCTTGGCGACAAGTTACGCGTCGCTGGAACGGCAGAATTTAACGGCTACAATTTGGATTTGAATAGCACACGCTGCGAAGCCATCACGCGCCGTGTGCAGCAGTTATTCCCGAAAGGTATCATTGCCAATTCTGTGCAATATTGGACAGGGCTACGTCCAATGACTCCATCAAATGTGCCGTTAATTGGGCGCGCGCATAGGGGTCAAGTCCGTCATGGCAGTCATAATGTGGATGCTAGTTTTGATAATTTATGGCTCAATACAGGTCATGGTACGCTTGGCTGGACCCATGCTTGCGGTTCTGCAAAGGCGATCAGTTTATTAATACAGGGTGAGACACCGCAAGTCGATTTTGATTTTGTTGGCTTAGGAACGTAAAAATAAGAAACGTAAGAATAAGAAACGTAAAAAAGGCGCTACCAATATAAGTCAGCGCCTTTTTTCTTTATATGGAAGACTTTTATTTTAGAACTATTTTATGCAGCGCTCCCTGATTCCATATCGAAATCAACGTCAGAATCAGCCGTCTCCAAATCAGTCGCTTCTGGCGCGATTGCTTGCAATTGTACTGGGACGCCATTGACTGCCGCATTGCCACTTAGCTGATCGATTAAGGTATCGTCTGTCAAATCATTGACACTGACGCCCGCATGCGCTTGAGCGATTTTTTGTTTTACCCCTTTACGGCCGTGACCCCACCCATGAGGGATACTCACCACTTTGGGCATCAGCTCATCCGTCACTTCTGCTACGATCGTGACACTACCCACACGCGACGTTACTTTTACGTTTTGACCATCCTCAATACCGTACTGTTTCGCCGTTTCAGGATGCAGCATCAAAGTACAGCGCGGCTTACCTTTTACCAAGCGATAGCTGTTGTGTAGCCACGAATTATTGCTGCGTACATGACGACGACCAATCAATAGAATTTGCTTGTCATCATAGTCCTGCATCATCTCCTGCACCCGCTCTAAATCTGCTCGATAAAAATCAACATTAAGATGAATCTGCTTGTCTTTGTGTTTTAACGCTTGTGGCAGCATGGTTTTGAGCGATCCCAAATCAATTCCATGCGGATTTTTCTTCAATTGCTTTAGATTGAGACCCTTATAAGGCCCACGTTTCAGACCTTGATTAAGCACAAATTTCGGACCCAAAACTTTTATTGTTAGGCGTTCGACTTTGGTCGCAAGTACGGCTTTTTTATCCAAGCGTTTTGCTAACCCTAAGTAGATTTGCCAGTCATGTTTGGCACTTCTTTGCTTAGCAAACAATGCCTTTGAATATTTGGCGACGTTATGGACAGCAAAATTGTTAAAGGTGACGTCATAATGATCGCGCTCTAGCGGCGATACCGGCGGCAAAATGATATGCGCATGACGGCTGGTTTCTGTGACAAAGTAGTCAATAGCGACCATAAAGTCTAAGTTGGCAAAAGCCGTATCTAACTTTTCACCATTCGGCGTACTGAGTACAGGGTTGCCCGCGACAGTCATAAATCCTTTTAGCTGCCCCGCCCCTTCTACCAACATCTCATCCGCCATTGCCACGACGGGATAATCGCCATTAAAATCAGGCAAGTTACTCACGCGGCTATGGCGCTTACCTAAATAACCTGGGCCAGAGTTATTGACCACATCAACCGCAGGATTGGGGAACATTATGCCACCCACTTCATCCAAACGACCTGTGACAATATTAATCAGCATAATGAGATACTGACTCAGCAAGCCAAACTCTTGCACCGAAACGCCCATGCGTCCATAACAGACCGAGCTTTCGGCTTCACAAAACTCTTTGACCAGTCGTTTAATCTTAATTGCCGAAATGCCAGTAATATCAGCGACGGACTCGGCGCTATAGTCTTTTGCAAAGTCTGCAATGCGTGCAATCTCTGGCGCGAGCGCGCGGCTCTATTATTGTTAGCGCGTGCCTTGTCCGCATACCCTTGGAGATAAATTTCATTGAGCATGGCAAGCAAGAGCAAAACATCGGTCGCTGGACGAATAAAGTGATGCTCGCTAGCAATGTCGGCGGTTTCGGTGCGCCTTGGGTCGATGACCACTACTTTGCCATCACGGGCTTTGATGTCTTTTAGCTTTTGGCGCATATTTGGCGCTGTCATAATACTACCGTTAGACGCCAGCGGATTACCGCCGATAATAAGCATATATTGGGTACGATTGACGTCAGGCACAGGGATGCGCAGCATATGCCCGAACAGATGCATGCTAACAATGTGATGCGGCAACTGGTCGATGGAAGTCGCAGAAAAGCGACTGCGCGTCTTAATACTGGTTAATAGATGCTTAATGGTTAACATGCCGCCCAAATTATGGACATTAGGATTGCCTAAATAAATCCCGAAAGCGTTTTGACCATGTTTTTTCTGTACCGACTGAATACCAGCTGCCACCTTATCTAACGCCTCAGCCCAACTAATCTCTTTCCAACCGTTAGCCGTTCTCTCAACGGGATGACGCAGGCGATCACTGTCTTCATGCAAATCTTGCAAAGCAGTCGCTTTTGGACAAATATACCCTTTAGAAAATGGATCATCTTTATCGCCTTTAATCGATAATACCTTTGCTCCATCGTGCTTTATTTCAATACCGCACATTGCTTCGCATAAATTGCAGGTTCTAAAATGTGTTTGTTCATCCGTGTGACTCTTTTCACTAGCCATGTCGCGCTCCCTGTTATTTTTTACTATAGTCATTCCACTATAAAAGTATTACTGCGTTAATCTCGTTTGAAGTATTAAATAGACATCTACACTCGGTTGCCTTGTACTACTTTTAAATTGAATCGACTATATCGCTTTCACTATATAAATTCCGTTTTATAAGTTTAATATGGTTGCTAAATTTACTCACCCTAACAATCTTAAAAACACTGAGAATTAGTCAAAGTGCAACATTGATAAGCTGAATGACTAGCTATTTACTCTGTGCCTCTCTTTGGTGAAAAAATGGCTAAAGACGCCATCAAAGTTTTTGCACAATATCTCAATGGCTTGCTGCCGTGAATAACGCTGTTGATGACAGCCCAATATCAATTCATGTACTTGAGCGGCAGCGATATCGACACAGAGATGAACGTCAGATTCGTCAAAAGAGCACTCAGCTGACTGCAATCCCTCTATAAATATCTTAGTCCACTCGTCTCTTATCTCTATGATTAGACTTCCCAACCCGTTACGTTCTATGTTTGAATCAAAGCGCAGACTGTCTTCGAGCAAACGTTGAAATAAAGTGATGTTTTGAAAAGCGGCATCAAAAATCAATGTTAGGCATTCCTGACAACGCTCATTGAAGTCCTCTTTAGACAGCGTTGGATAGTCTTTAAGCATATCTACCCACGCCATGCGCATTGGCGATAAATAATTGTCTTTAAGCTGCTCGCCTAACACCTGCTGCAACGCATCTAAACTATCAAAATGATTATAAAAACTTGGCTGAGCAATACCTGCGCCTTTCGCGATTTTATTCATACTCATACCAAAAGCGCCCTCTACGCTATACAGCTGCAAGGCACTTTTGAGTAACGTATGACGCGTTTTCGCCTTTGCCAGCTCTCGTTTTGTTTCCGGTTTTGTAGCACTTACACTATCAAGTACATTCACTATCAACCTGCCCCAACTTAATCTATAAAACAATTGTTATTTCAACTATAAGGCTATAGCCATTTAAACAAGAAGTCTATCACTAAATGTTTAGCCTTACTTATTCTTGATGATTCGTTTTAACCCATCCTAAAACAATTATAAAAAATAGCCGCCACATTTATGATGACAGCTACTTTTTTATTCCTATATTTACAGCGTGTTACGACGTCATTTTTTATAAATCATCGCCAGACTTGTTAATCCTCTTTACGTATGTCACTGATAAAACACTTCATTCATTACACAAATGGACGATGCATAACATAGCTGTGCAGATCTCAATAATGGAGCAACACTCTCAACATTGCATATACAGACATGGCGATGGTGAGCACTTATATTAGATATCACCAGTTAGCTGATTCATAAGTACTGATAGCAGCTGAGTAAAATGTCGATTAAAGACAGATGGAATAATTGTCTCAATAACCAATTTTATAATAAAAGAAGGAACATAAAAATGAACGAACATACTCTAAAAGGTGAATGGAACCAAATAAAAGGCTCAGTAAAACAAAAATGGGCTGATCTTACTGATGATGATTTATTACACGTTGAAGGTAGCCGTGATAAATTGGTCGGAAAAGTTCAAGAACGTTATGGTCACAGCAAAGATGATGCTGAACGTGAAGTAGACGCATGGCGTACTGAACATAAATACTAGTAGATAATCATGCTTGTAAGAAGTATTAAGATAAAAATCTTATAAGCAGATTATTTAAACGAAAACCGCATTAGTTTCTAATGCGGTTTTTTTATGCTGGACTGATCACCAACTTGATTTATATCAAATAATTCTAAAAGATAAAACTCAAAGTCCAGACACGATAAAACCGCATAGCAATTAACTGTTATGCGGTTTTATTGTTAACCATCCATGTTACCTATCACCACTGTTTCCCATGCATCCTTGCATAAGATTCAGCATATTGTGATACTGGGCATCCTGCCCTTTTTACTACAACTACCAGCATTAACTACTGATAGCAGCAAAGGGTATGTGTCCTTACTCCACTTATCATTATCATCCTGATGCTAATAAGTGAATCATTATCCTTAATGCGGTCAACTCAATCCTTGAGTCACATTCCCTAATGCCGTGTGACTATAATGCCTAATTCCTAACCTGATGTTAAGTCGCGTAAGCGTCATTTCGTGTAAGCATATGCTTACATGATTCATATTCGTTACCTTGATTACAACTTATTAACGCAAAAGACACTAATCATCAAGCTTTGTCCATTATGATAGATAATGTAAGAAAATATTTCAAAGCGCATAATGGTAATGACGATGGTAATAATTAATTTGCCAGTAAGTTATGAATACGATTATATGAAAAATTTATAGAGTGCGTACATGCTCGGCTATCACCAGCAATGATGCGACGGGTAATTTAAAAATATTATAGGATATTGGATCATGAAAACTCTAAAGCCTTTCTCATTTAAGACCGTTATATCTACTGGTCTTGCGGTTGCATTATTGGGCACTACAGTTGGGTGTACCGTCGTCGGTCCAGGATATGATAATTATCCAGTATATGGTGGTAATGATGATTATGGTAACGCTGACTACAACCGTATTAGTCAAAAGCTACGCGCTGATCTGCGCCGTAAAGGCTATCAGGTTATGGATATCAAATCCGATAACTACCGTGGCAATCGCATAATGACCGCTTATGCCAAAAAGAACAACCAAGCATACGAGCTAAAATACACGTATCCTGATCTAAAGCTTATTAGCTCAAATAAAAAAGCTTGGTCTAATGTTTGGCAAGACGATAGATATGACAAAGACCATTACAAGAAAGACAAATATAAAAATAATGGCAAGCATAAGAATAATAAGCACTATAAGAATGACGATATCGAAGATAGCATTAAAAGAGACTCGCGTTATCCAGCAATTAAGCAACGTGCAATCAATAAAATACAAGGCATGGGTTATCGGGTCAACGACATTGAGCTGGAAGAAAAGAACGGACGCGGCGTGTTCGAGATTGAAGCCAAGCGCGGCTCGCAAGAATATGAAATACGACTTGGTTACCCAAACTTAAATGTGATTAAGATTGAAAAAGACTAGAGCATATCCTCCATTCAATTGATAGTTATAGTCAATCCTATATAAATCAGATACGGTGTCAGGCTCGCTTAGTCTACTATTTATAGTATTTTCGCTTGCCTTCCTTGAATCTAAATTATATTGAACCGACTATATTTAAGTGCATTAAAAATGAGATAAGTAAAATAAAGCTATTAAATAAAGTTTTTGGCATCATTGACTACTTGATGCCTTTGGTCAAATAAGCCAGCCCTTGGTTTATTTGACCCTTTTTATAAGAGACGCAAAAACATCTTTGACATCATAAGAGGATTTGATGAACCACCATACTTTATTAAAAACCACTACTAGCACTAGTATGATTGCAGTGTTGCTGACGATAACGACTGGCTGTGTCACCGCACCTGGTTATAATGCTTACGGCGACCTTTACGAAGACATTTATAAAGACAGTAAGGTCTACAAAAAGCACAAGAAGACCATCAACTCCATTGATAAAGAGCTTTATCAGCCTGCTATCGAGCAAAGGGCTGCGAATAAAGTCAGCAATATGGGTTATCGAGTCAAAGACGTCAAATACAAAAAAGGTGACAGTAAAATAAAAGTAAAAGCCAAACGCGGCAGTGAAGATTACAAAATCGAGCTTGGCTATCCGAGTTATAACGTGATTAAAATCAAAAAAGACTGAGAGCTGACCCTAAAAGTCTAATACTTCAATCACATCATAGGCAGGCATTTCATAAGGATGCGCCTGCTTTAACGCCTCGACGACCTCTTTAATATCAGCATCAGCCACTACCATTTCTACTCGCCATTCCTCAACGGTTTCCAGTCGATCATGTGCTCCAATATTCGGATTACTGCCTGCCAGTGGCCTAAATTGCCCTGTCCCCTGCACTTGCCAACAGCACTGTTCATAATTGCCAATCGTCCCAGCGCCCGCCGAAAATAAAGCGGACTTGACCTGCTCTAATGCTGTATCTGGAATAAAAACGGTCAGTTTATACATGTATTACTTCCTTCCAGTCTATTTAGAAAAACAGCCATCAACTATCAATCTTACTATTTTTTGGATAACGAAGGATGGTCTGTCCAAATGTAGCGTAATAACCACTCTTTTGCCTCGCCCGCATAATCAATGCCAATCCGTGGACGCAGCGATACTGGCGGCTTGCAACCGTCGTCTTCTATCCAAACGGCTGATGCTGGATGAATGGATTTGCCATACAAGTCACGGTCGATTTGTAAACGCTTGGTCAGCTTACCGGGACCAGCGAACTGCTTGGGATGAATCAGTTGTTGATCTAAGCTCAATAATTGCTCATCTCGTAGGCGGTCACTATCTTCTGCTAAAAACCCTGCGCGTATCAGCACCGACTCAGGGGAGTCGATAGCACCGCTGATTAAATTGAGCATATGATGGACGCCATAAGTCAAATACACATAAAAAACGCCACCTTGCTCATACATGATTTCAGTGCGCGGCGTTCGACTGCCAGCATGTGAATGACAAGCGGGATCGCTCACACCGATGTAAGCTTCAGTTTCTGAGATGCGCATACGTATTATTTTAGGCGTGCCATCCGTGTCTAACAGCTTTCTACACAGCACTTTACCTATTAAATCAGCAGCGACCACACAGGTTGGTCGAGTAAACCATGATGGCTCTAAAATAGTAGGCTGCGCCGTGGAAGTTTGAGGCGTTGACATTAGTAATGACCTTTTATGCTTTTTATATCATGGAATAATTAATAAGTTAGCATAAAAATACAGCAAGGTATGGCACACAGTGTTTAAGGAATGTTTAAACAAACCTTGCAAGGTCGATATAGCATTCAAAAAGATGATTTTTGCTGAATGAATAAGCATAAAAAAGGAAGAATGAGGTAACATTGGAATGAGGAATGAAACGTAAACTTAGACAAAAAGGAAGTCAAAAAATGAAAGGGATTACACGCTTCTCGAATAGCTTGATGGAAAAATATTTACCAGATCCATTTCTGTTCGTCATTATTTTAACCTTGGTTATTTTTGTAATGGGCTTAGGTTTAACCGACTCTTCACCGGTACAGATGGTGGCGTTTTGGGGTGAAGGCTTCTGGGCTTTGCTGGCATTCTCAATGCAAATGGTGTTGGTGCTAGTAACTGGTTTTGTATTAGCAAGCAGCCCCATATTTAAAAAAGGGCTGGGTAAACTTGCCAGTTTCGCAATCTCGCCAGGTAGTGCGATTATACTGGTCACCTTAGTATCGCTTGCAGCAAGCTGGATTAATTGGGGATTTGGCTTGGTCATTGGGGCATTATTTGCCAAAGAGCTGGCGAAGCGTGTCGAAAATGTCGATTACCGTTTATTGATTGCCAGCGCCTATTCTGGATTTATCATTTGGCATGCCGGATTCTCTGGGTCGATTCCATTATCCATTGCAACAGCAGGCCATCCCTTCGTTGATAAAATCGGTGTTATTCCAACAAGTGCGACCATCTTTGCTAGCTATAACCTAATTATCGTCGCAGCATTGGTTATTATCGTCCCTTTATTAAACCGTCTGATGATGCCAAAAAAAGAAGATACGATTACGGTAGATCCAAAACTTCTAGTAGATCCTATCCCTGAGGATCTGCCAGCCAAATCGGATATGACACCAGCAGAACGCTTAGAAAATAGCTGGATTTTATCAATGGTCATTGGCGTATTGGGCATCGCCTTTATCGTGTATTATTTCGCACAGAACGGTTTTGCTCTAACGCTCGACTTGGTTAACTTTATGTTCTTGTTTCTTGGTATTATATTTCACGGTACACCTCGCAAGTATTTGATTGCAGTTCAAGAAGCGGTTAAAGGTGCAGGCGCTATCATCGTCCAATTTCCTTTTTATGCAGGCATTATGGGAATGATGACAGCTTCGGGGTTGGCAGGTGTGATGTCAGAAGCGTTTGTCAACGTTTCAACAGCGGAGACGCTACCACTTTTTGCTTTCCTCAGTGCAGGACTCGTCAACTTTTTTGTTCCTTCAGGTGGTGGACAATGGGCAGTACAAGCACCAATCATGTTAGAAGCGGCGGAAATGTTGGGCAGTGATCCGTCACGAGTTGCTATGGCTGTAGCATGGGGTGATGCTTGGACAAATATGATTCAGCCATTTTGGGCATTACCAGCACTGGCGATCGCAGGTCTAAAAGCCAAAGATATCATGGGTTTTTGTGTCATCGTGCTGATTGTCAGTGGTGTTGTGATTGGTTTAGGACTCTTGTTTTTATAATAAATCCTATAACTCCAACCTTAACTATTCTAATAGAGGTTGTTCTTATCTTTAGATAATAATGAAGTAAATCAAATAGCAGTGGAGCTATTCAGAATAGCCATATTTGATAATAACGACTACCTTTAGGTCAAAGCCTTTATATTATTAGTCGTAAGATAAACACGAAGATTAATTTAAAATCACAAAAAACTGAGCACATGGCTCAGTTTTTTTTACGCTAAAGATTGACCTGCAGTGCAGTGCCAATCAAATATCTAGCTTAATGGCACACCAATACGGTTAGCCACTTCTTCATAAGCTTCAATGACATCGCCTAATGATTGACGGAAGCGGTCTTTGTCCAGCTTCTTCTTAGTCGTCTTATCCCAAATACGGCAGCCATCTGGTGAGAATTCATCCCCTAAGACGATACGGTCATGGAACACACCAAATTCTAGTTTGAAATCAACTAGTATCAAATCACCTGCTTCGAATAGCGCCTTTAACACCTCATTTACTTGATGAGTCAGCTCTTCCATTTTTGCCAGTTGTGCTTCGGTTGCCCAGCCAAGAGACACAGCAAGTGACTCATTGACCATTGGATCACCCAGCGCATCATCTTTATAAAACAGCTCATAAGTAGGTGGCGTCAATGCTTGCCCTTCTTCTAAGCCCAAACGACGAACCAAGCTGCCCGCAGCAAAGTTACGAACCACGCACTCAACTGGGATCATCTCTAAACGCTTGACCAATACTTCATCTTCAGACAATTGCTTTTCAAAATGCGTTTCGATACCAGCATCAGCCAGTTTTTGCATGATGAAAGCGTTAAAACGATTATTAACGACACCTTTGCGTGCTAATTGCTCAATACGCTTACCATCAAGCGCTGAAGTATCATCACGGAAATGTAGAATCAAAAGATCATTATCTTCAGTTTCATAGACAGATTTGGCTTTGCCTTTATACAGCAGTTGTTGCTTTTGCATTATGGGAGTTCCTGTTCGTTCAAGCTTATGTGGTAAAAACGCGCAGCGACCGCTGATTTTTGTATGACAGAATGAATAATATTTACATTAATCACTGTAAAATGTCAGCGGTATAAATAAGGAAATAGCTTCAATTCGAAAGACTACTGACAGCGCGCTCAGGCTTCGGCAGCTGGTACTGATTACCTGATTCGTTCTGTAATTTCAGCGTATTTGCACCAGCATTAGGAGTTGCATACAAAGGTACAAAAGGCGCTGGTTCTTTGTTAGCAGGCAGCTCTATTGGCACAAGCTTCTTGCTTTGCTGATATTCTAAGCTACCATTGTCACGCTTACCAAGTAAGTTTTTAGCACTTTGGCAACCGCTCAATACTAAGGTACTTCCCAATATTAAGGTCAGCAGCGCAGGGAATATTTTTGCAGTCGGTGATGATGTTTTCATCATATTATCTCTCTGAGTTAGCATTTACACGCATCATTTTATAATAAGTTCGCACGCACCAAGGCGTCATCAATAGTGGCATGATGTTGTTCAGCCAACCATACCAAAGGCAGACGAATACCAGTATCTATCATACCCATTTTATGAAGCGCATATTTGGCTGGGATAGGACTTGACTCAATAAACAAGTCACGGTGTAAATGCTTGACCACATCATGTGCTTTATGAGCCGCATCAAAATCACCACGAAGCGCCGCTGTAAAAGTCTCGCTCATCGCTTTCGGGGCGACGTTGGCAGTGACTGAGATATTACCTTTACCACCAAATGTCATCAAATCAAGCGCCGTACTGTCATCGCCAGATAGCACGACGATTCTATCGCCAACTGCTTTGATCAATTGCTCACCGCGAGCGATAGAGCCTGTGGCATCTTTAATCGCGACGATATTATCGATATCAGCCAGACGTTCTACGGTCTCTTGTGCGATATCAACGACCGTACGTCCTGGCACATTATAAAGCATCTGCGGGATATTCACCGCGCGCGCGATAGCCTTATAATGTTGGTATAAGCCTTCTTGTGGCGGCTTGTTATAATAAGGCGCAACCAATAGCGCACAATCTGCACCAGCGTCGGCAGCATCTTGGGTCAGCTTAATGGCTTCCATCGTATTATTGGCACCTGTTCCAGCAATCACTGGTACACGACCTTTGACATGCTGAACAAAGTAGCGAATGACATCGCTGTGCTCTTGCATAGATAATGTCGCTGACTCGCCAGTAGTACCAACGGCAACGAGACAATGCGTGCCTTGCTCAATCTGCCAATCTATGAGATCCGCCAGACGCTTATAATCAACCGTGCCGTCAGGATGCATGGGCGTTACCAAGGCTACCATTGAGCCTTGTAGTCGGGTTTTGATCTCGTCGTATGCTGTGCTCATAACCGTGCCTTACTGTATTATCCTAGCTTTTTTCAAAGCTGTCACATGATAGGTCGTTGGCAAGTGTCAATGATTATGTCTACGCCTGCACTCATATTGTGTACATTCATAGGCAACATTGGCAATATCTTGCTTGATATTAATGCTAAGTATTTTTTATGATCAATCTTTTTCTATGATAAAAGCGTTCGCAATATAGATACTAAAATTCGTCTTAGCCTTATTTTGCCAATGACCGACAACGCTTATTTAGTACTAAAAATAGAATAATAAAAACGCCTGCTAGTGTAGCATATTTTGATTTGACCGCTATCAATCAATTAACGTTCGATCAATTGAATTGCTGACATACCATTACAACCTATAAACCAACAGCCTTATTATTCAACTCTCAGTTTAGCGCAATGAATCAGCACTGATAAGTCTTTTGAGTCATGTTAACGAATCGTCAACACATCGATAGTGGGGCGATACAAGCGAAAAGGCAACCCTCGTGTACCAATACCGCTACTGACAAAGATTTGCGCACTGCCATGTTGGTATAAACCTCGCTGCTTACCCATGCGGCTATTGTTTAACAGGGTTGACTGCTCGCTACTACGCTCAATATTTTTTTGTTTTTGTGCCAACCATATATTTTTTTGAATCGCCTTTGCCGCCCCAGTAATCAATAGTGGTCGTGGCTGTAAGGATTTTGGCAAATCACTAATACTATCAAATCGTGAAGCCAAGATGATGACGGGCTTCGTGGTATTAGCAATTTCAGCACCAAGCGCGGCTTTATCAGACGCATTTGCCTCTTCAATATCAGCAAATTGTTTAGGAACATCTTGCCAGCCGCAAAGCACGGCGACGGTTGGGCTATTTTCCAAATTTTGCTGTCTAAAACCCTCTTTATTGTTTTTAGAATAGCTCGCACTGGGCATTACTGGAAGCGCATTAGTAGCCCCAGTACATTTGAGTGGCAGCGAGGTACACTGTTGACCAATATAGCTGATATCAAGCACATCAAAGGCACTAGACAACGTATCTTCTAATAACGGCTGTCCTTGCTTGGTCGTATTAATCGATTGATAACGCAAGTCTGAGGTACTCATCACTGTATAAATAGGCTTATTAACCCCTTTAAACAACATGAGCTGACCCACTAAATCAGCACTTGGATAATACAACCAGTCGCCCGTAATCAGCACCGCATCTGCTGGTAACGCATTGATGGTAGCAACCAGTTTACGGATATGACGCGGCTTGCCGCTATACAAGCCTATGCGTAAATCAGCCAATACGGCAACCGTCAACGGTGTGGATAAATCTAAGTCGATTGCATGATGATCTAAACGTAAACGATTGGGTTGTATCACCACGGTATAAAAATAGAACCCCATTGCAAATACAGCCACTAGCACGAGTGATAGTGATAGCTGCGCCAGTATCGGCAGCATGTCTTGCGACCAACCTATCACCAACAGCAAAGCCCAAACGGGCATAGTATAGGCAGCATAGTAGAGTGCCAACTTCAACCAAATACGCATAAAACGTTTGGTAGGATTGGCATTGAACGTTTGTAATCCTGACCACAGTATAATATACGCGAGCAATACTGCTACCGTAGAGATACTTAGGATATAAAGAGCATGGTCAGTCATAATTACCTGATGGTTACGGGAGGGTATGAGCCGAGCAACTGGCTTACCCTATATTAGAACGTATAGAGCGATAAATAAGTCGCTCCATGAATAAGTTAGTGACAGTGTTAGATTATTTTAAGTCATGGGTAAAAAAATCAGCCATTATAGGGGTCGAGCTCTATCATAGACAAGTAGAATTATTGACGCGCCTGTTATGCCATGCTCAATTGCTGCCCCGACTACCCATTACTCCTACCAAGCTATCAAAGCTATCAAAGCTTACTCAATACGTAAACCAATAATCGCGGGAATACCTTGGCGGATAATTTCAATGGTCACTACGCCTTTTTTGGGCAATGATGAGATGGCGCTTGAAAAATCCGTGACCTTTTTAATTGGCTTTTGGTGGAAATTGGTAATCACATCACCTGCCAATAGACCTGAGCGCGCCGCCAATCCCGTTGGGTCAACTGTGGTGACCAAAATACCCGTCTTATTATCCACTGCGATTTCTGCTTGCTCATCAGCGGTCAAGTTACGTAAACGCAAGCCTAACTGCACCTCATCATTCTGCTGATCGCCGCCTTGTGCTCTCACATCATTGGGCGCATAAGTGAGTTTGCCGCTGATGGTCATCTGCTTACCATTACGCTGAATCTGTGCGCGGAAGCTATCGCTCGGTTTGGCACGATTGAGCAAGTTTAATAAATCTGAGGCGCGCATAATTTGCACTTCATTATATTGCAAAATGATATCGCCAGGTTTTAGACCAGCTTTTTGTGCAGGTGAGTCTGGTGATACCCTTGTCAGTAGTGCACCTTGAGGACGATCTAGGTTATAAGCTTCTGCTAAATTGCGATCGATGTCTTGCGGATAAATACCTAAATAAGCACGCACCACTTCGCCATCGGTTTTTAGCTGCTCGTAAATATCCATCGCCGCATCAATCGGAATGGAAAACGACAGACCCATGTAACCACCTGTACCACTAAAGATACGCGAATTAATACCAATCACTTCACCGCGCTGATTAAATAGTGGACCACCTGAGTTACCCGGGTTCAATGCCACGTCTGTTTGGATAAATGGCACGCTGGTATCGCGTGAAAAACTGCGTGATTTAGCACTGACAATGCCCGCCGATGCTGAGTAATCAAAACCGAATGGCGAACCAATGGCTAGTACTGGCTCCCCTACTTTCAGAGCATTTGAGTCGCCGATAGGCAAAGCGGGAAATTGGTTACCCGAGACTTTTAGCACTGCCACATCAGAGCGCTCATCACTACCAACCAAGGTTGCATCAAGCTCCGTTCTATCGTTAAGAGTGACAGTGATTTTATCAGCGCCCTCCACCACATGATGGTTGGTCAGCATATAACCATCGGCTGTGACAAAAAAGGCAGTACCATAAGCATGCTCAATCGCTGGCGTGGCAGCCTGATCAGGAATACGTAAACGATCACCAAAGAACTGCCGTAACAATTCGGCTGTTTGGGCTTGGGCAAGCTCAGCCTCGCTGACGGTCTTGGTGACATTTACGCGGGCAACGGCTGGGGTAACTTGCTGTACTAAGTCAGAAAAATCCGCCGTGGTGACGACAGCTTGAGCGCTCGCCATGGCGGTGGCAGTGACGCCAGTAACCACCGAGGTACTGACAGCAAGCACCAGCGCACTACGTTTTAACCAATGCGGCACATAAAACTTAGATTGCGCTGTAAGCATATTGATAGGCATGTTGTCCTCCATATAAGTAATCGTTGTTATTTTTAATGGTTATGTTTTGGCTACTATCGCTAGTGACGTGTATACGATGTTTTAATTTTAACCAAATCCGTATATGACAAACGTTGCATCGGCACTGAATGTTATGACGGCCAACCTTTTTAGTCGCCATCTAGTCGTTTATTAGATTACTGTTTTTTATACCCTTATGCCATCGACCATTAGCCTTTCCTTATATAAACACCCCAAAACAATGATAATCCTCGCTAGGTGCATGATAAAGGCAGCTACTGTATGATAAGTCATCGTGCTATTTTGTCATTATTCCGATCATGTAGAATAACCCAAGCGCGATTATTTGACCCAGTTATTGTATATTTTTACCGCTGCCTACTGATATCGTACTAGATACGGCCTTGCTCAGCATGAAATAAAAGCATGTTATGATAGCAAGCCAAATAAATTTTTAAGCAAACTAAAGTCTATAAATAATCATTATTGACTATTGTTTTATAAAGCTGGCTATTATCACCCTTATTTTTCATCTTTTGCATCACTAGAATAATGCGATGGTCGATTCAAGATAAATGGATAAAAAAAGTCGCGTGACAGTACTATCAATAATAGACTGAGCGAGCTTGATGCCATATACGATTTATATGAGATTGACGATTTTTTCTAGCAATGCTTTTGTCTTTACTACTCTATAGTAGTTATATCATATCTGGCTCATGTTGTGATTCATGATGGATACCATTGTCGTCGCTTACGTTTTATAGAGATGTGTCTCTATAGCGAGTAGCGTCAACTTATTACTATACTACTGGCAGCCGCTACTCTAAAAAAGCGGTTGATAGCTATAAAATACGACAAGATTATAAAAGGATCAATTTATGGATACCGCCCTATTATTATCTGGCGTGGTTGGGATTGGCATTGCTGCCCAATGGTTGGCTTGGTATTTAAAGCAACCGTCCATTTTATTTTTATTACTGATTGGCATTATCGTGGGCCCAGTGCTGGGAGTCTTCGATCCTGACTTGGTGCTGGGGGAGCTGATGTTCCCCTTCATCTCTTTGGGCGTGGCGATTATCCTATTTGAAGGCTCTCTGACGTTAGAGTTTGACGAGATTAAACAGCATGGCACCGTAGTGCAAATGCTGGTGTCGGTCGGTGTACTTATCACCATTGCTATCGTGGCGTTATCGACTTATCTCTTATTCGATGTCGATCCACTGATTGCTTTGCTGTTCGGTGCGCTCGTGTGCGTCACGGGTCCAACGGTGATTATGCCGCTATTACGTAGTGTGCGTCCCAATAAGACGATCTCTAATATCCTCAAATGGGAAGGTATCATCATTGACCCAATCGGCGCTATTGCCGTGGTTTTGGTCTATGAATACATCATCTCAGGCGGCGAAGCCAGCAGTATCTTATTGTTTGCCAAAATCGTGGTATTAGCGACAGCGATGGGTATGGCAGGCGCTTGGCTGCTTGCCTTCTTGATGCGTCGGCATATGATTCCTGAATTTTTACGCAATGTCTTTACGCTCGCCTTTGTCTTGGTGTTATTTTCAGTATCGAACCATTTAGAGCATGAATCTGGGCTATTGACAGTCACCGTATTGGGCGTGGCATTGGCGAATTGGCCAAAATTTCCACGCGATACGATTTTAGAGTTCAATGAATCTTTAACCATCCTTCTTATCTCTGTGCTGTTTATTATCCTTGCAGCACGTGTAGAGCTGGAAAGCTTACTTAGCGTTGGTTTCGCAGGTCTGGTGTTACTTGCTATCGTCATGTTTGTGGCGCGACCCTTATCCGTTTGGGCATCGTCTATTGGCTCAAACTTAAAGACCAATGAAAAGCTGATGATTAGTTGGATTGGGCCACGTGGTATCGTCGCTGCAGCCATCTCATCACTGTTTGCTATTCGTCTGCAAGAATACGATATCCAAGGTGTTGAACTGCTCGTGCCCTTAGTATTCATGGTCATTATTGGCACGGTTATGATTCAGGGCTTGGGGGCGAAAATAGTCGGCAACTTGCTGGGTGTCCGTGAGCCTGAGACCAATGGTATTCTTATTGTCGGCTCAAATCCCATTGCGCTTTTGGTAGCAACTTCTCTAAAAGATCAGGGCTTTGATGTCATCGTCGCACACAACAACTATACCAATATTGCCCGCGCACGCATGAGCGGTCTGCGTACTTATTTTGGCAATCCTATCTCTGATCATGCCGATCATCATCTTGACCTGATCGGTATCGGTCGTCTGTTTGCCATGAGTATGGACAAAGAGATGAATACCTTGTCTGAGATTCATTATCGTCATGAATTTGGTGAGCGCAAATTGTACCGTCTCAAGTTCAGCGACGAAAAGGTCAAAAGCGAGCGCGATGATAAGCAAGGTAACTTCCACTCGCAGTGGCTATTTGGCAAAGACGTCACCTATACCAAACTTGCCAGCATGCTGTCGAAAAAAGCCCGTATCAAGATTACCAACATCACTGACAGCTATAGCTTTGAGCAATACAAAGCCGACAATAAGCAATTCGTGCCGCTGTATACAATTGACAAAGAAGGCAAGCTACACGTCATTACCGATAAGTTTGATGGCATCGTGCCACGCGATCGCAAGCTCATCTCACTGGTAGTGGAAGATGAAGTACAGCCAAAACCTGTCGACGTGACACCTAAACAAGAGCAGGCGCGACTGGCAGCTGATGCTAACTTTGAGTCCAGCTCAAAAGCACCTGAAAAGCGTAAAGAAAAAGAGCTGAGCGATGATAGTGTTGATGCAACAGAACAACCCACTGCCACTGATAGCGACAGCGCTAAAGAAATAATTGCTGAGCAGGCAATCACTGAGCAGAAAGTCGCTGAGCAAAATGTAGATAACGAGATATCAAACCATTCGAGCAGCAATGCTGAAACTAAAACCACGTCAGACACCTTAAATGACAAAGTGATAGCGTCACAAGATGAGTTTATTGACGTCGTTAATAAAGGCGTCATGTCAGCCAACTCGACAGCGACTTCGAAGGCAATGCCTAAAAATAAAGTGTCTAACAGCAGCCGTACGAATGGTAATGGCAACGCACCTAAAACTAAGAAGGGCGCGCTTGATCCAAATCGTTTACCCGACTCTGGTCAAGATAATACAACCAATGCAAGCTCTGATGTCGATATCACTAAAGGCGATGTCACTAAAAACAATATTATTAACAAAGACAATGTTCAAGAAATTTCAGATAATAAAGCGGTGAATAAACAGGATAAATGATCATTGCCACAGCTTTGATTTAACACAGTTTTGACAATATCTTGATGACTGTTTTGATACTTTATAAAATATCACAGTTTATAGAACACAAAAGCCCCAACGCAATGTTGGGGCTTTTTATTTGGCTAGGTGATGGCTTTATAAAATCAGTGACTAAACATCAAATCTGCCTTGTACTGCCTGCCATACTCGCGCGCTCACCTCATCGGCTGTGCCTGATGCGTCAATGCGCTGTATCCGTTCGGGGTGCTGAGTCGCCAGCGTGTTAAAGCCTTTGTGCACCCAAGTAAAAAACTCGGTCGCTTGCTGCTCAAATCTATCAGCGGCGCTACGTTTATTAGCGCGTGTCATACCTTCTAATACGGGCAAATCCAGCCACAATGTCAGCTCAGGTAGGTGCGGCACAAACTGCTCGATAAGCGATTCAATTTTGGCTCGTACCACCGCATCGCCATGTGCCCGCCCAAAGCCCTGATAAGCAATGGTAGAATCGGTAAAACGATCGCATATTACCCACGTCCCACGTTGTAGCGCTGGCAGAATCACCTGCTGCATATGGTCGCAGCGCGCCGCAAATAGTAGCAATAGCTCTGTATCATCATTGATGTCGGTCGCAGGGTCCAATAATATAGCGCGCAAACGTTCTGCAAATGGGCTACCACCCGGCTCACGGGTACGCAGATACGCAATATTACTATCGTCTAAGCGTGTGCACAGCTGCTCAATGGCAGTCGTTTTTCCTACGCCCTCAGTACCTTCAAAACTGATAAAGCGCCCTTGATTGAGTGCGATATCATTGATGTCATTGCTTGCTTTGGGCTGACTTGTTTTGGGCTGCTTTGCTTGCGACTGGACTGTTTGAGATACATGGTTTTGTATAGGTACTGACATGATATGACCTTATGTCATTGATGAGCGTTATGTCGTTATGTCGTTATGTAGACAGTTGCATAACGCTCAGTTCACGATAGGTTTTGAGAAAAGATAGAGGATTGAATTACTGCGGCGGGGTTTGTGATTTTTTCTCACGCATGACGCCGAGATATTCTTTTACCGCTTGATTGTGCGCCGCCAAGCTATTGGTAAATTTGTGCCCGCCATTACCCGTCGCTACAAAGTACAATGCATCACTATCTGCTGGGTGCAAGGTCGCTTCGATAGAGGCAGCAGATGGTAGCGCGATAGGTGTTGGCGGTAGGCCATCCATTTGATAGGTGTTATAAGCCGTTTTTTCATCAATGTCTTTACGGCGAATGTTGCCTTCATAGCGACTGCCCATACCATAGATGATGGTCGGATCGGTCTGCATTCGCATGCCTTTATCTAAACGATTTCTAAACACCGCAGAGACCAAAGGACGCTCTTCTGCCACACTGGTTTCTTTTTCGATAATAGAGGCCATCACTAACGCCTCATAAGGCGTCTTATAAGGCAAATTGGGCGCACGATTTTCCCACGCTTCAGTCAATACTTGCTGTTGACGCTTATATAAATCGGTCAGTACCTGCTTATCAGTGCTGCCTTCCCCATAATAATAAGTATCAGGGGCAAACCAACCTTCAAGATTGTGATTGACGATAGGGTCGCTACTATTAATCACTTCATTTGGCAATATACCAACCAAATCCAACGCTTGAGCAATACCAGCATTGTCTCTATCATTGCCACTATCGTCGGTCAGCACCTCTTTTTTGATGCCTTTATTATCCCGTAACGTCTGATATAAATCTTTAGAGGTTTTGCCTTCGATGATTTGCACCTTTACCATCGATGCTTTTACCCCTTGCCCAAGTATATGTAGCGTTTCAGCAAAGGTAGGATTTTCAGGTAATTGATAAATACCAGCATGTAAGGGCCATCGACTTGTGTTTTCATATAGAGCTTGGCAATCGTGGCAGAAAACAGCGGGATTTGCTGTTGCCACTGCGGCAGTAAGCATAATAGCTCTGACCCTGCTCAATGGTGACCATTTGCTTTGGCTGCTCAATCCGCCCAAACAATGTCTGATAGACCATCACTAAGAAAAACGCAGCGATAAGCCCCAGCACTAGCAACACTTGATAACCACGCTGCATAAAGAACGATTGATTATCGGCTTTATATTCGCGTGGCTTAGCCGCTCCACTGATGAGTGACACATCTGTCGCTGGCGTTTCCTCTACTCCATCAACTGCTGGTTGCGTGTCTGGTAGTGTGGTATCGACACGCTCCTCAACACTGCTATCTGGTTTATTCGATGGCGTTTCATTAGGACGTTCAGGAGGCGTTTCAGATGTAGGCTTGCTCATGGCAACTCGCGAGGCAGAAGTTTGCTAGAATTTAGCACTGAACCGTGCGATTTTCAATGGTATTTGCTTAGCTTATGAATTATCTTGGTATTTACGCCTGCTGATATGGGCTAATATTTCTACCTTCTTTTATTGTTTTTCCTTTTCTTTAATAACGAAAACTGGTTATGAATCTACATTTTAATCAAAATCTTGCCAAAAATTACAAGTCGCCTAGTCAAATCATTAGAGTACTCAGTGAAGATTGGGTTGCTAAGCAAAGTTACTGCCCTAGTTGCAATACCGAGCCATTGGCGGAATTTACTAACAATCAGCCTGTCGCTGACTTTTATTGTGCAAATTGTAATGAGCAATATGAGCTAAAAAGTAAGCAAGCAAAGTTAAGCAACATTATCAATGACGGCGCTTATGACACCATGATTGAGCGTATCAGTAGCGACAATAATCCTAACTTTTTCTTTTTAACCTATTCTCAAGAATATAGCGTTAACAACTTCCTGATTATTCCTAAGCATTTTTTTAAGCCTGATATGATTGTCAAACGTAAGCCTTTATCAGTCACTGCCAAACGTGCCGGTTGGGTTGGTTGCAATATTGATTTACGACAAGTGCCCGAATCAGGGAAAGTATTTTTGGTGAAAAACCAGCAAGTCATACCACGCGATAATGTCACCGAGCAATTTCAAAAAACCTTGTTTCTACGTAAGCAATCTACAGCTCCGCGTGGTTGGACACTGGATGTTTGGCAATGTATTGATAACTGAACGTTAATTTTTCTCTCAATCAAGTTTATGCGTTTGCTGATGAATTACAGCGTAAACATCCTGAAAATAATCACATTAAAGATAAAATCCGCCGACAATTACAAGTATTACGCGATAGAGGTATTATTGAATTTACTGGTCGTGGGCGTTATTGCAAATTATATTAAACGTTTCTCATTGAAGCGCTCAGGTCTTGGTTGCCCTTTATTATTACGGTATACATCTGCAATTAACGCCTCTCTATCGTCCCATAAAGGTAAACGTGCCGTTGCAACGAGACGGTCATGAAACTTATGCGGTGGATACTCTCCATCAATTTCATCATTGATTTTAAAAAAGTGCTCTTCTCGATAATCGACGTAAGCATGCATTCTATTTTTAACGTAGTTGTTCCAATACCAGACCAGCTGGATAGTTGTACGCGCAGGTTTAGTAAACTGCTTTAAGTTAACTGTCAGCGCACGTGTGACTGGTTCATCGTTAGGAAAAACTCTAATACGCTGCTCGATAACTTCTTCTCTTGTTTCTGCGTACTCAAACACGCCGCCAAACGCAATAAATTTTTTAAAGTCTTTCAAATACATAACACCAAGCGATAATTCAGTGAATCTTGATAAATGAATAATTTCATCAGGTTGTTTTTTTGCTAATTTGCAAATCTCATCAAAAATTAATAGTCGACGGATTTGTAAAGGTATTCGTTCATCTTCGTAGATGTAGTCCATGGATATCTCTCCTTATCAAAATACTATCATTGATCGATTTTCCTTATCGCACAAGTCTACGTAACAAAAGACGATCACTTCTTTTTAAGCGCCTTTGCTAACCTAGAATATATAAATACTCAAGAAATTTTGATAAGCGTATATCGGGGATAGTAATTATGAAAGTAGATAAAAAACTGAAGAGAGCTCTTCAGATAGAGATTGTCGAGACGTTGAATAATATCGTAGAAGTTAACGCAGAGAACGAGCAAGACGCACTATTAAAAGTGCGAGATATGTATCGCAATGAAGAAGTTGTTTTGTACCCAGATGACTTCATTGATACCAAGTTTAATATTTTTTAAATATGATTCAATCGCTTAAAATCTCACCATTTCACCCGATAATAACGTCAGGCTACTCATTGGCATGACACCGCGCAGTGCATTACAAAAGAACAGCTGGCTTAACTGTGGCAAATCCTCATCTTTTAATGATCTGATAATGACGGGATGTTTGCTAGTCAATAACGCATCGATAAGCACTTGTCGCATCACGCCAGCGACGCCCGCTTGCGCCATCGAAGGTGTATACCATTGACCTTGGTCTAAATAATTCGGATCATTTTTATTGATGTCTAAATGGCTTGCGGATTTTGAGGATTGCTGCTCTGATAATTGATAAAAGACATTGCTCATCGTACCTTCAACCAACGACCACTCATGTCACGTAGCAGACCTTCGCCGATGCTGGGTTTGATATTGTCTTCCGATACTTGGGCTTTGATGCCTTGTAACTCACCACTTGCCAGCACATTATCAAGGCAGTTGAGGCTTTTGAGTCCGGCTAATGGTGGCGGTAAGCAAGCAAGCTGCGAAGATAGGCAAATGGCAGAACTGATAGGCTGCATCGGGATTGAGCACCCATCAGGCAAGCGTAATTGCTCAGTCGTAGTGACGGTCATCGCAGAGGATTTTAGCCAAATCTCACAAGCGCTACCAGATGTGGTTGGCACATAGCCATAACCACGGACATCTTGCACGGCGCGAGTCACCATCAGTTTCAGCATGCCTTGTTGTAGTTGCTCGGCATGCGTCTGCAATAAAGCCATGACAGAATGACTGTCTAATTCAAGTTGTAAAGCTTCAGCATGGGAAACAAGGCGCTGCTGATGATGAGCCAACCACAGTATCTGCCCATCGATGACCCCCATCGTGGTAAAAAACCCATCGCCATATGCCAACCCACGATTGTCTAGCGATACTGTGTCTGAGATATCCGTCGTAGCACTTGATGGATGTATGCATAGCCAATTATTGAGCGGCATGATAGCGAGCACAGCTTACTTCTTATCTGTTTGGGCAGCAGATTTATTGATGACCAGCATACAACTATAGAACTCACATTTTGCCAATTCTATTTTTTGACCACCGATGACTTTATTTTTGATAATTTGACCATTAAGCATATCAGAAATCAGTTGTCCGCCCTCATCACCCATCAGTTGGCGGGCAAGCTTATGCGCTTTTTCGGCATGGTTTTGACTTATCTCTTTTTCTTTATCAGAGTCAGTAGGATTGGCAAAGTACCAGCCGAGTTCGAGATACTTTTCAGAATCAATCAGATCCAAATACGGCGCATCAGTATCCATAAAGCGATATTTGGCGGCTGGATTACTGGCATAGTCGAGGCTGTTCTCGTCAGTGCTCATGACCTTGCCAAAAGTCGCTTTGATCTCATCTAAATTATCGACGTTCAGTGACGCTACATTTTTAGTGCCCCATCCCGCAACGTCATATTTCACTTGTGTACCTTGCTGAGCAGTAGCGCCGTCTAAATCGGCGTTCGGCGCAGCATTGTCCTGTACTAGCGCATCGTCAGCGACGGTTTGCTCGCTCATATCGGCATCTTGGTTTTGGGCGTCGTCTTTACTGCTATCACAGCCACTGAGCGACACGCCGACTGCCATTATCGTACCAACCAAGAGGGTCTGTAGGCTATTATTCCACATGGGCAATTTACTCACACTTTTAGATGATTCTCAAAATAGTATTAACGAGCAGGCAGATAAGCCGCTGATAATGGACATTATATTTTATAAACAAGCGTTCTTATACTTGGTATTTTATGACTCAGTTTGTTATGTCCGTTTCCTATGACTTGGTTTTTGACAGTTCAGTTACTGATGGTTATGCAACTGCCAAAATATCAATATAAAATTTTCATACTCTCTAGTTTACCCAACTGCTTAACACTTGACCACCCTTTACGTTACGGATAACGCTCCCAGACAGTACAGATTTGTTAAAGACCTAATCTGTCAAAAAACCTACCTATTCAAGTGTTTACTCGTTAGACCACTGATTTGTCAAATATCGCATTATCCCTTATGATGATTGTATATCAATGCCCTTCCACTGATTATTTTTTGCCTCTTATCGCAAGCAGACCTATTATGACCCAGCATTTTATCGTTATCGGCAATCCCATTACCCACAGCAAATCTCCTGAAATTCATACGTTATTTGCAGCGCAGACGGGCATTGAGATTAGCTATCAACGCCAATATTGCCCCGATGATGCAGCCAGTTTTACCGCGGTGCTTGAGGCGTTTTTTCAGGGCGGCGGGGTTGGAGCAACGTGACTGTACCTTTTAAACAAATCGCTTATGACTGCTGCGCGGCGCGCGGTGTTTATCGGAGCATGCCAAAGTTGCAGGCGCAGTCAATACACTGTTACTAAATAAAGCGCTGGTGAAAAGTGGCGTGCTCATCACCGAGGCATTGTATGGCGATAATACTGACGGACAAGGACTGGTCAATCACATCGTAAGTTTGGGTTGGCGATTGAATGGTGCTCGCGTGGCACTCATTGGTGCAGGCGGCGCAGCACGTGGGGTGATATTGCCATTGATTGAAGCCGGTATCGCACATCTTACGATTGCCAATCGCACGCTGAGCAAGGCAACAGCGTTAGTCACTGAGCTTAGCGCGGCAAGCGCTGCTATTCATGAGCAGCAAATTGAAACTTGTCGCACGGCGGATTTAAATGGAAAGTTTGATATTATCATCAATGCGACTTCTATTGGTTTATCAGCAGATACGCTACCACTAAGCGACACGCTAAACGGTGACTATGCTTATGACATGATGTACGGACGCACGCTGCCGTTTCTGCAGCATTTTTCTGCGCGTGGCGCACAGATTTCTGATGGTTATGGCATGCTCATAGGACAAGCAGCGCTAAGCTTTGAGCGTTGGACAGGTCATACGATCGATGTTGCGCAAGCGACCGAAACGCTACACAGCCGTTAATCGAAAATTGACATAAAAAAGTCGCATGAACTCAGCTCATGCGACTTTTTTAATACTTTATTTCAAACGTACTGGTGGTTTGACACTCATCAATTAGCCAAAGCGCGCCAGTAGCCAGTTTTCGATACGCCGTAGCGGTATGCGTAAGTTGGTTGAATGCATTACTACTCCGCCGCTCAGACCCACCAAGCAGCCAATCACGGTATCAAAAAGGCGCGTGCGAATCACTTCTTGATAGGCGGACTCAGAAAGCGGTAGGCCACTGCCATATTCTGCAATAAATATCGTCAGCGGCGTGATAAATATGACTGCCAAACCATAATGTCGATCCACCAACGTCTCGATACAAAGCATCATCGTCAGTATCGCCAGTGCGACACCCCATATTGACAATCCCCAAGACAACATCCAACTCGCCAAAACCACACCCAATACTGTGCCAAGTAAACGATGTATTTGCTTAATCCACATGGTACGCAAATGAATACCTTGGATAATTAAAAAGCAACTAACTGCTGCCCAATAGGGATTAGACAGCTGTAAAGTGACGGCGATGAGTAAGGCTAAACTGACAAAACTGGCGACAATCACACTTTCAGTAATGGTATCTAGCTCGTAGCTATAAGTAGGCGTCGGCGTCGCTGGGCGCGTCGCCAGTAAAAATAACGAATACAGCAATGCCATCACTAAAGCAAAGCTACTGCCAAGCATCACCAGTCCAGCTGCACGTAAGATGTCTTCCAAAGGCAACGGTATAAATAGCGCAATAGCACCTGCCATCATCACAAAAAGTCCCGCTGGCGGTGGCTGACGATAATAACGTCCAAAAATCACAATACCAAACGCCATGAGCGTAAATATCGGCAGCTTTAATAGCGGGACTTGCTGAGCAATTAGACCGAGCGCAAAGCACAGCGACATGGCAAAACCCCAAGCCATCACTGTCACCAATCGATACGGCAGCTTGCCCACTAACGGTATATTCAAAATAACCATCGCCCCCAAAGACGCTTTGATACCTGACGATAAAGCATCAAAATAAGCGCCCACAAACACAGGGAAACTGATGCAATAGCCGCGATAATCGGCATATGCCACGGTCTCTTACTACGGTTCACTGTCAGCAAATGCGCCAGCTCCCCATCAATTAAAGCCTTTATGCGAGCAAATAACGCTGTCAGCCAAGATGCTCGCGTTGCCTCGCGCTTGGATGCGCTCATAATTGGCTTTCCTTATATCGTAAATGCAGTTAAAAAATGTTTTTCTGATACGGTCACATCTATCATAAATAAGTACTTAACCACAGACAATAATAAAAACCGAACCCATCGATCCATAAATTAATGTTTTGATTTAAAATATCAATTATGAATATTAGTTATTAGTTATATATTTGTCTCTACAGAAGATTTATACTGACAGTAACGCCGCGACAGCTGTTTTTTATCAAGGATGCCTTAACGGCAATCAAAATGGATGAGCTGTTTTTGATAAATCTGAATGATGAGCCGTGATATCGTCTATTCTTACCCCAAATAATTAAACACCCTTTTACATGAAACGTGGCTCAAATACCGAGCTAGCCATTTATGATAGCGAATAACTAAAGAGAGCGACTATGTTAACTTACAAAGCACCTTTACGTGATATCAAGTTTTTAATAAATGATGTTTTGGACTTTCAAACTCATTATAAAGATTTGGACAATGGCGAAAATGCCGATCCTGAAACCGTTGATATGATTCTTCAAGGGATGGCAGATTTTGCTGAAAATGTCTTAGCACCTTTATATCAACCAGCAGATGCTGAAGGTTGTCATTTTGAAAATGGTGTGGTCACAACCCCTAAAGGCTTTAAAGAAGCTTATGATCAATTTGTAGAAGGCGGCTGGCAAGGTATTTCTTACCCTGAAGAGTACGGCGGTATGAACTTACCGACCTCATTGAACTTAATTAAAGCTGAAATGATCGGCACGGCGAACTGGCCATGGGCAATGTATCCTGGTCTATCAACTGGCTGTATCAATACCATTATGCAATATGGTACCGATGAGCAAAAAGAAACCTACTTGCATAAATTGGTCGAAGGCTCTTGGGCAGGCACCATGTGCTTGACTGAACCACAATGTGGTACGGATTTGGGTCAAGTTAAGTCTAAAGCCATTCCACAGGATGACGGCTCTTATAAGCTTAGCGGTACTAAGATTTTCATCTCAAGTGGTGAGCATGATTTAACGGAAAACATCGTTCATATTGTCTTAGCACGTTTGCCAAATGCACCAGAAGGCACACGCGGTATCTCATTATTTATCGTACCGAAATTCTTACCAACTACTGAAGGTGAAATTGGCGAGCGTAATGGCGTGACTTGTGGATCGATCGAACACAAAATGGGCATTAGCTCATCGGCTACTTGTGTACTAAACTTTGATGATGCCGTTGGTTACTTAATTGGTGAGCCGAACAAAGGTCTAAAAGCCATGTTTACCTTTATGAATACTGCCCGTATTGGTACTGGTATCCAAGGTTTGGCTCATACTGAATTGTCATTCCAAAACGCGCTGCCGTATGCAAAAGATCGCCGTTCTATGCGTACCTTATCAGGCACAAAAGAGCCTGAAAAAGTTGCTGATGCCATCATCAACCATGCTGACGTACGTCGTATGCTATTGACCCAAAAAGCCTTTGCAGAAGGTGGCCGCTCAATGATTTATCATTCTGCGCGCTATGCCGATAAAATGGCACAAGGTATCATCAATGGCGATGATGAAGAGTTTGAAAAATGGGATGACAAATTGGGTTTCTACACACCAATCCTGAAAGGCTTCTTAACTGAGCTAGGTATCGAGGCGGCCAAACACGGTCAGCAAGTCTATGGTGGTCATGGCTATATCAAAGAATGGGGCATGGAGCTGATTGCTCGTGATGCTCGTATCGCCACCATGTACGAAGGTACGACTGGTATTCAAGCATTGGATTTACTCGGTCGTAAAGTGATCTTGCAGTCTAAAGGCAAAATCATCCGCGATTACACCTCAAGCATCATGAAATGGTGTGGCGAGTATGCGCTTGATAAAGACATGCGTAAATTTGTTTGGGCGCTCACCAAGCTATGTGCTGAGTGGAATACATTGACTGTCCGCTTGATGCTAATGGCACGTAAAGATCGTGAAATCATCTCAGCTGCATCAGATGACTTCTTGATGTACTCAGGTTATGTCATGATGGGTTATCATTGGGCGCGTATGGCAGCAGTCGCTTATGACAAGCTAGAAAACGGCGGCACTGAATCCCCAGAATTCTACAAAGCTAAGATCCAAACGGCTGAATTCTACTTTGATAAGTTGTTACCACGTACCTCGGGGCATGCCGAAGCCATGGTTGCACCAAGTGACAGCATGACAGCAATGAAGATTGAGAACTTTGCTTTTCTAGACTAAGATAGCATCACAATTAAGCAGTAATTAATAAGAAAAGCGCCTAGCATGTAGGCGCTTTTTTATGCTTAACTAAAAGTACAGACGTTCTCATTAAAGCCTATCGATAATAAATATAAATCATAGATGAGAGACAACGAGTAACTCATTATAGATAAACGGCCATTTTAGGAGCCAATCATGTTATCCACTGATTATCAAAAAACGTCTTTAGCCTCATCATTTATACGAGTGCTACTGCTCAGTACAGCACTGATCAGTTTTAGCGCAACTAGTGCTACGGAGCTGGCTGAAAACCCTGACACTCCTATTAAATTTGCCCAAGGCGCGATCAGTAGCACGATCACTGGCAAATTAAGCCCCCATGAAGATAAGCGCTGGTATCGCTTTGATGCCACCAGCTGGCAATATGCCGTTATTAATATTGCACCACTTACTGGTACGCCTGAGACCGCCAATGTCGGCGTATTACATATGCCAAACGGTACGCAAGATGGTAGCAAAGGCGGTATCGTGTATCAAGGCTGCTACCCGCAACCGGAGAATATCGCTTACGTATTGCCCGCAACTTGATGGCGACTGAAGGCAAAACGGCTGGTTATAAGGTTGAGGTAATGATATTACCCACGTATGCTAGTAAATCGCTATGTGAGTACTTATAACGATTGATGAATCGTCATTTTGGACGATATCAGCATTTTAGCTACCCAGCATTTTTTTATGATACACCGCGCTAATTTCTTCAACTTCCACACATATCTGTAAGGCTGCTCGCCCTGATTGCTCTGCGCTATCTCCTGCTCTATCGCCGTCACCAGCAGCCCTGCTAGCTGATTACGAATCACCATGTCACGACCAGTCATCAGTTTTAGATGCGCATAAATAAAGCCATACGCCTGCTCATCATCTTCAACGCCTACCAAAAATGTCTCAATAGGTACAATCCGTGCTTTAATATCAGTCGGCGTGCCAAAGTGCCCACTGTTCCATAACGCTTTATTTAACGCTTTAAGCAATGATTCTTCATGAGCAATACTGACATTGGGCGTCATTTGAATGGTTAAATGTGGCATGAATATGTCCTTATAAAATATGAGTGAGGGAGTAAAATATTAGCCATCGTTTCAGGATTGATTGAACAGCCCGTTAGCGGCAATGATTTTTAGTCATCAGTAACTTTTTAGTCATCAATAATAGTACTAAAGCAAGCAGCAAGGGTCTCAGCTAATTGTGCTGGTGGCAGCTCAATTTCTAAACCACGGCGACCACCGCTGACATAAATCGTTGTCTGCTCTACAGCCGAGCTGTCTATGATAGTCGGCAAGCGCTTTTTTTGTCCCAATGGCTGACGCCGCCTAGCACATAGCCCGTACTACGCTCTACCTGCTTAGGATCCGCCATTTGCACCTTTTTGCAGGTCAGCAATTTATTCGAAGATAGCGCCTTAGCCATTTTTTTAAAGTTTAACGTTTTATCCACGGGTAAGATAGCAACGGCAAGCGCACCAGTCTCTGTCGACACCACCAAGGTTTTGAACACTTGTGACACATCCACGCCTAGCTTTTCTGCCGCCTCTAAGCCAAAAGAGGCGGCATTACTGTCATGGACATAGTCGTGTAATTGATAGTTCAGAGCGCGTTGTTTGGCAAGATTAATCGCTGGTGTCATAATATTTCAGCTTATATCAATAATATTAAAGGGTAGATTTAAACATAATTACTCTATGTGACTCTTGGTTGTCGCCGAACTATTATTGCGCTAAATACATTAACTTTCAATTATTTGAGCTTATTAAGAGCGGCTTAACTCACTATATAGTAACCAGACCGTATTAATATTAGTAGTATATACAGACACTATATATCGCTTTGATGGCTTTTATGGCATCATAAGCGCAACATATTTGACTATTTTTGATACTGACTATGATACCGAAGTTCTTACAAAAACGGATTTTTAAAGCGCCAGTCACAACCGACAGCGCTTCTAATACTGACGTCAATCCAATCGCCCCCAAGCCTTATTCCAATGCGCCGATTAATCAAATTTATCGCAAGCTATCGGGGCAGCTACTCGATGTCGCTGTTAAACCTAAGTTATTGGGTGAATTACCTGAGTTCGATACAGACGATCAAACGCTAAGATTTTATGTGTTGCAAGATTATTCGCGTTCCAACAGTATTTTGATTGACCTGCAGACGCAAGAGCACAACCTACCGCCAGCATTGGTTGGGGTACATGATGCCGCCCATAATATCAAAGAAAACGCAGCCATCATATTTTTGAACCATCCAAGCGCTAAAGACAGTCAGCTATCGCCGCGCCTGTCACGTTTGGTGTCTGCTGTATTGCAACATCCAGAGCTAAAAGTACGTTTGGTACCCGTCTCTATTTTATGGGGACGCGCCCCAGAAAAAGAGGATTCACTGTTTAAGCTGCTGACCGCTGACAACTGGCAAGACCCTAGCATCACCAAGCAGCTCTTTAATATCGGAGTAATGGGACGTGACACCTTTGTACAGTTCCATCCACCTCAAGATCTACGTACCTTATCAACGATAGCCTTAAAGGTGATGAAGAAGGGTTTTCTATTTTTGATTCACTAGCCGTTGATTCAAAAGAGAACTCTATAAAAGAAGGTGATGTAAAAGAAAGCTCTGCAAAAGACAGCAATTTAGACATCACGAGTAGCGTGGGCGATGCTGACGAAGCACCAAATTATGCTTTGGTAGCGACCGCTGACAGCAATCGTGAACTGGTACGTATGCTACAGCAGCGGCTTACGGTTTATTTAGACAAGCAGCGTGCCAGTATGCTCGGTCCTGATTTATCAGACAGACGCAACTTAGTAGACAAGCTGGTGTATTCACCAGCTATCAAACATGCGATAGAGGCAGAAGCAGTAGAATCCGGTATCAGTGTACGTGAAGCCCGTGTCTTGGCTAAAGGTTATGCCAATGAGATGGTCAATGACTATTCACATTCCATCGTGCGCGGTTTTTATAAGTTTTTAACGTGGTTATGGACGCAACTCTATGATGGCGTAGAAGTCCATCATTTCGAGCGCGTACGTGAGCTTGCGACTGACTATGAGCTGGTTTATGTGCCTTGTCATCGTAGCCATGTCGATTATCTATTGCTATCTTATGTCATCTACAAGCGTGGTCTGAGCATTCCTTATGTCGCTGCTGGTGACAACCTAGATGTACCCGTATTAGGACCATTATTACGCGGCGCAGTTGCCTTTTATATACGTCGTAGCTTTCGTGGCAATGCACTTTATACTGCCGTCCTCCGCGAATATATGCACACCCTTATTACGCGTAACACACCGATTGAATACTTTATCGAGGGTGGTCGCTCGCGTTCAGGACGTTTATTACCACCGAAGATGGGCATGCTAGCAATGACAGTGCACAGTCAATTACGTCATTCTGAGAAGCCAGTGGTTTTCATTCCGACTTATATCGGTTATGAGCGTATTATGGAAGGTGGCACCTATGTTGGTGAGCTAAAAGGCAAGCCAAAAGAATCTGAATCTTTACTAGGCTTACTCAAAGTTGGTCGTAAAATTGAGCGTATCTTTGGTAATGTACATCTAAGCTTTGGCACACCACTGCATCTTAGCGACTTTATGACAAAATTCGATGTGCCAGCCAATAGCTTGCCGACGGATCGCACCGATACCCCGCTCGATGATAAAGCCAGCGCGATGGTCGATAACATCGGCGTCAAAATCATGCAGCACATCAATAAGGCGGCGGTTGTGACGCCCGTTTCGTTATTATCATTGGTATTATTATCAGCGCCTAAAGCGGCTTTAGATGAAGAAATCTGCCGTGAGCAAATTGCCCTTTATCAAGGTCTTGCTCAGCAGTTGTCCTACTCAGATGATACCGTCATTACAGATATGAGTCCGCAGCAAATTATTGATTATGGTATCAAGCTAAAGCTCATTGAACGTACGCCGCATATCTTAGGAGACATCATTCAGATTGCCGGTAAACAAGCGGCATTGCTCAGCTATTTCCGTAATAATATCCTGCATGTGTTTATTTTACTGTCTTTCTTATCAGCATTAGTGGCGCGTAACGGCCGTATCGAACGCAGTCGTTTGGACAATATTGCTAAGCAACTCTATCCATTTTTACAAAGCGAGCTGTTCTTATATTACCCAGCACATGGCTTAGCTGATACCTTAAACAAGAAAGTCGACAGCCTACTCTCGCATGGTCTAATTGTCGAATTGAGTGATGGCGTACTCAGCGTCCCTGAGTCAAACAGCAAATGCTATCAGCAGCTGCAAGTGCTAGCGACGCCTGTCGGACAGAGCCTTGAGCGTTACTTTATGACGCTTGCCCTACTCGCCCAGCAAGGCTCAGGCAATCTAACCGAAAGCGAAGTCGTTGATCTGTGTCATCTGCTGGGTCAGCGCTTATCTGTACTATATGCAGATGATATTCCTGATTTCTTTGACCGCGCCTTATTCACCAGCTTCATCAGTGCCTTGACTCGTCTTGATTACTTGCAAAAAGATGATGAAACTGGCGTATTGACCTTTGATCATCGTATCAATGATATTGCTAGTCATGCTAAGTACGTGCTAACGCCTGACATGATGCAGATTTTGCAGCAAGTCGCCAGCTTAGATGAAGAAGAAATTACCCATGCGATTACTGAGATTAGTAATAAAAAGCAGCGTAAATTTGGGCGTAAGCGTTAATCTGCAACCAGCTATAATATTTAATGAGCTAAACTAAATATATCGAGCAAAAAAAGACCTCTAATTGATTAGAGGTCTTTTTTATCTTCAAATTTGAAATTTCTAAGTAGCTTTTTTTTTAACAACTATCTTTTAAGTAACTACCTTTTAAACAACAGTCCTAAGTCGAAATCTTTTTATATTTCATGCGCTTAGGAGTGGCAGCATCACCCATCGTCTTTTTGCGATACGTTTCAAACTCAGAATAGTTACCATCGAACCAAACTGGGCCTTCATCTTCGAACGCCAAGATATGAGTCGCGATACGGTCAAGGAACCAGCGATCATGCGAGACGACCATGACCGTACCTGGGAAGACCTGAATCGCATCTTCTAGCGCACGTAAGGTTTCAATGTCCAAATCGTTTGACGGTTCATCAAGGAGCAAGACGTTCGCGCCCTGCTTCAATGTCTTAGCTAGCTGTAAACGGTTACGCTCACCACCTGACAATTGACCGACGTGCTTTTGCTGATCTGAGCCTTTGAAGTTAAAGCGACCGATATAAGCACGACTTGGCGTGGTGTAATCGCCAACCGTAATAATATCAAGACCGTCAGACACTTCTTCCCAAACGGTTTTGCTGTCATCTAAGTTGTCACGTACCTGACCAACATAGGCAACTTTGACACTTTCGCCCAAATCGACTGAACCCGTATCTGGCGTATCACGTTCGGTAATCATATTAAATAGCGTGGTTTTACCCGCACCATTTGGTCCGATGATACCGACGATCGCACCAGCTGGCACGTTAAAGCTTAGGTTTTCATAAAGCAGACGATCACCAAATGATTTGGAGATGTTATTCACTTCAATGACTTTATTACCTAAACGAGGACCGGGCGGAATATAAATTTCAGCTGTCTCATTACGCTGCTGGAACTCTGTTGAGTTCAACTCTTCAAAGCGCTGTACACGAGATTTAGACTTGGCTTGTTGACCTTTTTGGTTTTTGCGAATCCAATCCAGCTCTTTTTTCAGTGCTTTAGCAAATGACTCTTCTTGCTTATTCTGCTGCTCTAAACGCGTGTTCTTTTGCTCGAGCCACTCAGTATAGTTACCTTCATACGGATAGCCATGGCCACGATCTAGCTCCAAAATCCACTGAGCGACGTTGTCTAGGAAATATCTATCATGGGTAATGGCAACGATTGTACCGCTGTAGTTCTGTAAGAACTGCTCTAGCCATGCAACAGATTCGGCGTCTAAATGGTTGGTTGGTTCGTCAAGTAACAGCATATCAGGGCGTGACAATAGCAAACGACATAGTGCCACACGGCGTTTTTCACCACCAGACAGCTTACTCACATCCGCATCCCAAGGTGGCAGACGTAGGGCATCAGCCGCTTTTTCTAACTGAGTATTTAAGTTATGGGCATCCCACGCTTGAATAATGTCTTCCATCTTGCCTTGTTCTTCAGCAAGCTTATCAAAGTCAGCATCAGGCTCAGCGTATTCTGCATAAATGGCATCTAAACGTGCGAGCGCATCTAATGCTTCACGCATACCGTCTTCGACGTTACCGCGTACGTCTTTGCTGTCATCAAGCTGTGGTTCCTGCGGCAGATAACCAATTTTGGTGCCAGTTTGCGCGCGTGCTTCACCACTAAATTCAGTATCCACGCCCGCCATAATGCGTAGCAAGGTTGATTTACCTGAACCATTGATACCCAAGACACCAATTTTGGCACCTGGGAAAAATGATAAGTTAATATTTTTTAAGATTTCACGCTTAGGCGGAACAAGTTTTGACACGTTGTTCATCGTGTAAATATATTGAGCCATTAACACTCCGATAGACTGCATAAAAGAGGCGAGCAAATCATACTTAGCAATGATGCCAAGCGTGCTGCACCTCAAAATCAGGGTTACAAATTATAAGCCATTATCGCATTGTGGCGCATACCCTGCAAGCCAACAGATTGTTTTAACGATTGTTTTACGGCTTTTGTCACAGAGTGCTCAGCTTTCTAGCTAAAAGCGGTAACGAAACCTACTATCGAACCGTTTCGCTTAACATTCTGACTTATAACTGTTTTATAAAGACCACAAAAAATAGCATCAAAACTTTCGCAAATTTAATCAATAGCCGTTAGCATGTTAGGATAACTTAACAGATTCACTCGACCTGACCTAAGTGATATCTGCTAAATTGGTGCACAGGTGAACACAATATTTATGACGTCAATCATTTTGATAGTATTAACAAAGGTACTGATAATATGACCAACGGCTATCGCCCTGAAATGATTCAACATGCATTTATCGATTTTATTGGATCACACTTACAGCCGTTTTGGTCTTTCACTGTCCCAAAGCTGCGCCTTGTTGCGCGGTATACCCTTAGCGATGACTTAATAGCGCTCAGATTTGAGACCAATCATGCTTTTCGACGGCAATTAGTGGGTTCGCAACGTGGTTGGCAGGGTGGGCAACATCTTAACTTAAGCGTTCTTATTGAAGGTGTGTATCATCAGCGCAGCTATTCATTATTAGGTTTGGCGCATCAACCGCTCTGGTGGCAAAATGCTGCTATCAATAATAGTACTAATAGTGGCGCTAGTAAAAAGCAACCCCCTTATCTTGCGGTTACTATTGCTATGAAGCCACAAGGCTTGGTTTCGGATTATTTAACCAAACATATGGCACTTGGCAGTGTCATCAATAGTAGTGTCCCCAGTGGCTCTTTCACTTTGGCACAATCATCTATAAAGGTACAGACAACATCAGCTGCCGAAAAACCTGCTTCTTTATTATTTATCGCGGGTGGCAGCGGTATTACGCCCATGTTAGGGCTCATCACGCAAGCACTGGACAACGGACATCAGGTGACGTTGCTATATTACAGTCGCACTGAAATGCTCCCGTTCAAAAACCAATGGCAACAACTGAGCATAGCGTATCCAGCTTTCACCTATCATCTGGTCAATACCGAGAAATCTGATACTTATTTGGCTGGCAAGCGACACTTGAGCGTAGACAGTTTGTTGGCATTAAACCTGCCACTGGCAGATACGCAAATATTTGCATGCGGGTCACAGACTCTGTTGACTGGCTTATATAAAGCAGCGGCGAAGGTAACCTTACCGCACAATAAAAACCTGCGCGATAATATCATTGTAGAAAACTTTGGTCATGCGTTGCCTGATTTCAATTTTGATAACAAACAGGCGCTCGATAGAAAAAAACACGCAGCACAACATACTGTTTATTTACGGGCGAGGCAACGGCAGTTTGACAGTAGCACGACATTATTGAATGCCGCAGAGGACGCAGGAATTCGCTTAGCGCATGGTTGTAGACAAGGTATCTGCCAGTTGTGTCGCTGCAATAAAGTCAGCGGTGTGGTCAAAAATATTCACACAGGAAAAATGAGCAGTGATGGTTATGAATCTATTCAAACTTGCATCAACATTGCCATGACTGATGTGGTGCTAGATATTTAGCAACACGGTGATAAAAATAAATACTCATAACGGCTCGTAAGATAGAAACACAGCCTGCTGTTACCTTATAGCCTACGGCAAAAACTTAAACAACTTATTGAACCGAACCCAGTACCGACTATCCGTACCATTTCGGTTAAGGATTATTTATGCGCTTGCTACCACCCGTCACTACTGCACAATCTGCTGTACCAGTTTTGACCCCACTAACTGATGCAAAACAGCAAAAAGCAAAGCAGTTGACTCGCTACCCAACGTTGACAGGAGCGCCCTTACCAAAGGCGCAATCTGATGCCCTCGCTCATGAATTAAATGTGCTTTACCGAAGCGTGATGGATTCGTTAGGTAGTGATGACGCACGATACATTAAACGAGTGTATGCCGCGGTAGTCTATAGTGAAATGACAGCGCGTGGCTTACTGGCAGCGGCTGGATGCCTGCAGTCAAAACGTAAAATAGTCTCGACTTGGTTATTGGGCACCTCACTACTGAGTCTCAGCAAAATTCTAAACAATATGGAGCTTGGGCATAATGTCATGCATGGTCAGTATGACTGGATGCAGCACCCGTATCTCAACAGCCAAAAGTTTGATTGGGACATTGTCTGTCCTGCCCCATTGTGGCAACACTCTCATAATTACTTGCATCATACTTTTACCAATATCGTTGGTCGTGACCATGATGTTGGCTATCACTTAATTCGCGTGACTGATGAGCAACCTTGGACGCCAAGCGACCGCCATAATATGTTCAAAACGGCGATATTGGCTCTAGGTTTTGAGTGGGCGGTCGCCTTTCATGATATTCAAATCAGTGTCGACGAATACGCAGACTCCCCTGATCGACACCAAACCATGCAACAGAAATCTCGCGCATTATTCGCCAAAATAGCCCGGCAAGTAGGCAAAGATCATATTGTGCTACCCACGTTAGCAGGGCTGACATTAGGTCGAGGTAGTGCTATGACGACACTGAGCGGTAATGTTACTGCCAATATCGTTCGTAATCTATGGACATGGGCGGTGATATTCTGTGGACACTTTACCGAACAAGCCCATATCTATACCCATCTCGATGCCGATGAGACTAAAGGCGACTGGTATGTGCGTCAAATTCTTGGCTCCAGCAATATTCAAGGCAGTAAGCTGTTTCATATTTTGACGGGTAATTTATCGCATCAAATCGAGCATCATATTTTCCCTGATATGCCAGCCAGTCACTATGCTCGTATCGCACCACAATTACAGGTGATCTGTCGCAAGTACAATCTACCCTACAATACTGGGCGCTTTGGTACACAATTCCGGCAAATGCTGGGACGTATCCGCCACTTTAGCAAGCCAAGTGCTGAAGAATGGCAGTCTTATTTACACTCACAAACTACGTCAATCGCTGAAACAAATCATGCCGTAACAGAAAGACCAAAAGAGCTGCCCGCTATACGTGGATTAGGTAAATATCTTCCCCCTGTCATGCGCCAAGCCTTATTTTATGCTTGATGTACAGCTCATATGGAGATCACTGGTAGACCCCTTTAGTCTTAACATTTACTCTATCGACTCTTACGCTAAAGAACTATAAATGTGAATCGAAAGGACTCATACTTTAGTGAACAATCTATTTGGTCATTCAAGCTCTTTTCATTTAAAAATACGCTTGATCCATACTAAAAAAAACCAATAATATTTAAGGGGCTGTCCTAGATAAGTAAAATAATCTAGGATAGTCATATGAGAAAGAGTAGATTAAGTTGGTACAAACAAACTAAGCTTATCGAA